>JBCDHD010000013.1:0-149396 GCA_038750505.1 Bacteroidota bacterium
ATTAATTATAAACTTTTAAGAAAGAATAATATGAAAAAAACCGTTGGGATTATTTTATTTTTTTAGCTATTTCTAATAGTACAAATGCTAAATTGAATTCTGATAATTTAGCTGAGGAAGAATTGTTTACCTATTGCTCGGATTGGGCTGCCGGAGTAGCTTTTCAAAGTACATATTTGTTAGGAGCAGATTATTGGCCCACATACTTCGCAGCTTACGATCATTTTATTACCGAAACAAACGAATAAAAAATGAGATTTAAATAATGAGAACGAGTTTGTTGGGAAAGTACTTTTGGTATACCGTATTTTTTGTTTTTTCTATCAATTTATTTGCACAAGAGCATTCAGGTACCATACACTATGCTGTAGTGAATGACAATGACCTTATGGACAATCTTGATACAAAAGGGAAAGATTTGATGTCAGGTATTTTTCATCATGCAAAGCAATTGGAGTTTGTATTAGACTTTAATGAAGGGGAGTCTTCTTTCCAACTCAAAAAGATGATTTCTCTGCAGGAAAATAATATGAATAGAAAAATGGCAATCACGCTTTACGGTGGAAAGAGTAAGTTTTATACTAACCTAGAGTCGGGTTACGTGATTGAACAAAAGGACTTTCTCAACAAACAATTTCTGGTCAAAAAATCACTTTCTATTAAAAATTGGAAACTTACTACTGAGGAAAAAAGCATTTCGGGATATATCTGTTTCAAAGCCGTAGGACAACGATATTCTACAGATAAAGAGTTCAATAAAACGTTTTACAAGGTATCAGCCTGGTATTGCCCGGAATTATCTCTGGGATTTGGACCATTTGAAGCTGTAGGTTTACCAGGTATCGTTTTAGAGTTTAATTTAAAAGGCTATAGTTTGGTAGCTTCTAAACTGGATTTTACAGCTAATCCAAAGATCACTAGGCCAAACAAAGGAACCTCAATTACGCAGGAGGAATTTGATACTATGATAAATGAGATGGCAAAGAACAATTAACGAATAAGGGCGATTGCTAATCAAACTTAAAACAAATAGAATTCTTTGCCTCCTGCTGTTTCTAGCAGGTTTTTCTTTTTTAAGGAACTGATCAGCACTCAATAAAGGTTATCTGAATACATAAAAATGACGAGATTGGAACTATTTTGCTTAATCGAAATCTGTTCTAACCTGTTAGGTGGTATTGCAACCCACGAAATTTTCACTTCCTTGCGTAGGAAGATTGTATTTTGATATTGAAGGAATACACAACTACTTTAAACCTTTACTGGAAGACTTTAGAAAGGCATTTGGCTACAGTGAGTTAGAGCTATTGGAATTCAAAGAAAAAATAGAAGAAGAATTGGAAATACATTCCAATTCTTCCTTAGAGTGGAAACACGTATAGAAAATAATATCTATTTTTTATAATAGGTAAATTCTTTCCTTTATTTGACTATCAAACCCTTAGTTTAGACCATTAACAAAAGCTTACCTAGAGATTAAATTCTGGCATTTAGACAAAAACCTTCATTTTTTTAACGTAAATACACAATATATTTTCGAAAAAAAACTCTATGTTTGGAAAAATCTTACAGTTTTTTTGAAAACTGTAAGAAAAAACTAATTATTAACTTTAAAACAATTAATAATCATGAAGAAAAAAGTATTTGTTCTAATGATTTTAGGATTATTATCTTTTAATCTAACCAGCATTAAAGGTATGGTTAAAGAAGACTTCGTAAGCTGTTTCGATCAAGCTTATATAGTGATGCACCAAGCCTTAAATGCAGGATACAGTGAACTGGACGCAACTTGGTTTATGAACGTTTCGTATGCCTTATGTTCGGGATATAGCATGGATGATATTAATTAGTCAAAGTTTGTTTATCAAATGAAATTATACTTACACTATTTTGTATTTATATTCTTAGTTGGCAGCATCCAGCTTTCCAGAACACAACCAAGTGCTGACCTAGCAGGAATTATTACTTATAAGTATAAACCCAATATGCTGGAAAATAACGATGTGGGATTAAATGGAATTTTTAATGAATTAGATAAACAAGCAGAGAACATAAGTTTTTCTTTAATATTCAAGGGATTTGAGTCTTTCTTTGAAGTTGAAGGTTCCATGGAAAATGACTATGCTCCAATTGCGATGTCTTATGCTAATGCAATAATCAGCAAAGGTAAATATTATACTAATCTTCAAGAAAATGAGGTGGTAAGAGAATTTGAGACATTAGGCGAAAAATTCCTAATCTCTTCAGAGATAAGTATCAGTTCAGATTGGGTTCTTACGAAAGAGACGAAAAAAATAGGAAATTTTTTATGTTTTAAAGCCTTAAAGCAAAAAACCATTGAAAACTCCATTAAAAAAACAGATTTTGAAATAATTGCATGGTACACTCCAGAATTACCAGTGCGTTTTGGTCCGAGAGATTATAACGGTTTACCGGGTTTAATCTTGGAGTTAACCGATACTCATTTTACTTTTTATGTTGAAAAAGTTCAAATATTGAATGAAAAAACTGTAGAAATGAAAAGAATTAAGGGAAAGTCTTTGTCTTATGATGAATATCAAAGAAAAATTCAAAGTTTTACCGGTAAGATAAACATTTCAAAAAATTAGATTTTTGTTAATGGATTAGTTTGATAAGATTTTGTTTAAATAGATTTTGTTTAATCCTGCTAGTGGTAGCAGGATTTTCTTGTTATGCACAAACTATTGAACTTAGCGGTAAAGTCTCGGATAAGTTCAAAAATAATTTGCCCAATGCAAACATAATTGCTATACCAACAGAAAATAGTAAAAACCTCCTTTTTGCTATAACAGATGATAAAGGCAATTATGTTTTAAAACTAAATTCAAATGAAAGTTATGAAATCAAGATTAGTTACATTGGATTTAAAAGGCAAACATTTAGGATCTCCGTATCGAATGAAAACTTAAAAAAAGACTTTGAACTTCAAGAAAACCCGGAGCGGTTGGACGAGATTATCATAAATTATAAACCTGCCATAATCACAAAAAAAGATACGATTACCTACAATACTAATTCTTTTGTAACAGGAGAAGAACGGAAACTACGTGAAGTACTTAAAAAATTGCCAGGAATAGAAGTAGACCGTGAGGGTAATGTCACCGCCCAGGGTAAAAAGGTGACCAAGGTATTAGTAGAGGACAAAATTTTTTTTACGGGCAACAGCAAATTGGCGGTTAACAACATACCCGCGGATGCCGTGGATCAAGTTCAGGTGCTGGATAACTACAATGAAATTGGTTTTTTAAAGGGCTTGCGCGATTCAGATGACCTGGCACTAAATATCAAACTTAAAGGGGATAAAAAAAAGTTTGCTTTCGGGGATATTGAGGCGGCAGGAGGAGTAGAGGATCGATATCTGTTACACCCTAATCTTTTTTATTATAGCCCCAAAACCAATGTCAATTTTATTGGGGATCTGAACAATTTGGGTATCCAAAGTTTTACCTTAAATGACTATCTGGAGTTTAACGGGGGCTTTGGTAAATTAATGACCGATATGGGTAGTTTTTTTAGATTATCTAATGATGATTTTTCCCAGTTTTTGTCAAACACCGATTTTACAGCTAACATTAATCGGTTTGGGGCGTTTAACCTTAGGCAAAGTCTTTCTACAAAAACGGATATTAATAGTTTTATCATCGTTAATGCCAGCGATACCGAAACTGAAGTTCAAACACTCAACACCTACAATTCGCTAGGGGGAGCTTTTGATGAAGACCGTAATCAAAGGAATACGCTTGACAACTCTTTTGTATTGGGGAAATTAACTTTGGATTATGAACCCTCAATAAACGTTGACCTTTCAGCCAATACCTTTGTTAAAGTGACCCAAAATGATACGCAGGGAAGATTACTCACGCAAAGCCTGGACCAAAGCACTTTTTTTAACACGGCCAATTCTCTGGATGCGATTGACTTAAAACAAAATCTGGAATACAGCAAACGCTTTTCCAGAGCACAAACCCTAAGTTTTGAGACCACCTTTGCCTATGTAAATAGTACGCCTCTGAATACCTGGCAGACTGACGAGCCCTTCCTGGAAGGGTTGGTACCCCTACAGGAAGATGGCCTTATTAACGTAGCACAACAAAAAGAAACGACCACCACCACATTTGATGCTATTTTAAAGGACTACTGGGTACTCAACAACTACAATCACATATATACTACCTTAGGCACCAATTTGACCTTTGAAAACTACCAAAGTCAGGAAGAACAGCTACTGTCCGATGGTACCTTAAACGATTTTTCTCTGAATGGTTTTGGTAATGACATTGATTATCGATTCAATGATACTTTTTTTGGATTGGAGTATAAATTCTTAACGGGAATCTTTACGGTCAAATCAGGGGTATTCTACCATATGTATTTTTGGGAGAATGAGCAATTAGGACAGACCGTATCGAATTCGACTCAAGCGCTATTACCCGAGGTAAAAGCTGAGGCTGAGTTTAATAATAGCGAAAAACTGCTTTTTCGGTATAGGCAACGGCTTCAGTTTCCTACGGTAAATCGTTTGGCAGGGAATTTTGTACTTAATTCGTTTAATTCTGTTTTACTGGGAAATCCTGATCTTCAAAACGAGCGCATCCACAATTATTCACTCAACTATTATAAATTCAGTCTTTTTCGTGGTCTGAATGTAAACACCGGAATCAACTACAGTAGAAAAAGTCAGAGCGTTAAAAACACTACAGCGTTAGATGGTATAGAGCAGTTTGCTACCTATACGATGTTTAATGAACCAGAAAATTCAGTATCGGCCAACTTCAATTTTAGCAAAAGGATGAATACGGTTAAACTGGGACTAGATAGTCGAACCAGTTACAGTGAATTTTTTCAACTGGTCAATGCTAATGTTTCCAAGAATTTTTCACGTTCCCTTTCACTGACCGGGAAAATGGAAACCCTTTTTGAAAACTGGCCCAATTTGGAATTGGGGTATACTTATGAGCCATCAGTTTTTACAACGTCTGTAAACCGCAATCAATTTACGAACACAGAGTTTTTTGCCGGTTTAGATTATGTTTTCTTAAAAGACTTTCACCTAAAAGCGGATTACCGAAGGACCGATTACGAAAACCAAAGCCAAAACCTGACTAATATATTTGATCTGGCCAATGCATCGTTATATTATCAAAAGGACGACAGTCCATGGGGCTTTGAAGTTTTAGCCACCAACCTATTCGATATTCGGTTTAGGAGATCTAATTCGTTTTCTGACTTTTTGATCAGTGACCAGACCACCTTTATCATTCCAAGGATAATCATGTTTAAAATTGCCTACAAGCTATAATTCTCAAGCAATTCTTCTTAATTGGAGAATTAGTCCAATTTCTCGGTCAACTTTTCAAATATTCTTTTAGGGTCCTTTCCGAGATATAGAATTCCATAGACCGCTGTGATAATTGGAATTTTAGTTTTCTTATTGAGTCGGTACATCAATAAAAAAGCACTTTTGGTAGCGTAATACCCCTCTGCCACCATGGTCATTTCCATCATGGCGCTTTTTACCGTATAGCCTTTTCCCATCATATTCCCAAACATGCGATTTCTACTAAAGGTCGAATATCCGGTAACCAATAGATCTCCGAGATAGGCAGAATTGTTAATGTTGCGTTTCATTTTATGTACCCGATCTATAAACCGTTTCATTTCTCGTATCGCATTGCTCATCAGAACACTCTGAAAATTATCGCCATACCCTAACCCATGGGCAATACCAGCTGCAATAGCATAAATGTTCTTAAGCATGGCAGCATATTCCGTTCCGATAATATCATCTGAGATCTTAACCCTTATAAAATGATTTCTAAGGTGTTTTGCGAGGGTGGATGCTTTTTCTTCATCGGAACAGGCAACGGTGAGATAGGATAGACGCTCCATAGCTACCTCCTCCGCATGACAAGGCCCGGTAATAACACCAATATTTTCATAAGGAATGCCATACTGGTCGTGAAAATGCTCCCCTACTATTTTGCCCGACTCGGGAACGATACCCTTTATGGCGGAGAAGATCGTTTTTCCCGTTAGCGATTGGGTAAGGTTATCCAATTCCTTTTCCAAAAATGCCGATGGGATTACAAAAAGAAGTAGATCTGATTTCGAAACAGCTTCATTTATAGAATTGGTTAGGTGCAAGCGAGAAGTATCCAGGGTTACCGAACTTAAATAGTTGGGATTATGGCCAGCGTGTTTAATGTGTTCCAGGGCATACACACTGCGCATATACCAATGTACTTCATCAAGATGCTCCGTGAAAAGCTTCACCAGGGCTGTGGCCCAACTTCCACCACCTAAAACTGCGATCTTCAAAATACCAGTGTTCAAAACGTTGCAGCATCAAAAGTATGTAAATTCACTTTCTATTTGTTAAGTGTTGATTATCATGCTATTAGGAATATGGCATGATGCTTGGTTAAGTAAGAGTATAATTAAGTAAAGCCGGAAACCTATGAAAACAAATACACTACTCTTGGGGTTAATAGGAATAGCAGTATTGGCGAGTTCTTGTTATACGGAAGTGATATTGGAAGATGAATTTATAACAGCGCCTGCTGTTAATACGGATCAAACCCTGCAGGCCTATGATCTTTGGTACGTGGATATCAATGCTTCAAGGGGGAATGGGGAAATTCCTTTTCTACAACAAGCTTTTACCCTATCCTTTGTAGACGGGATCGTTTTTGCCAACAACAATATTGTGGGCCTTGGGAAGACCGGGAATGGATTTGGGATAGCTGTTGGGGTATACGATACGTTTAGCGGCATAGTCGATATTGACCATGATGTTGATGGTTTCTGGGGTTTTGAGGTGTATGCATTGGGACCAGATGTGTTGGAGCTATATAATACCCGAACGAATAGTACGTATGTGCTCAATGGGTATCAGCGCGGAAATTTTGATTATGATCGCTTATTCTATGAAAATATTGATTTGTTGTTGCAGGAATTTGAAGCCTGGGAAAAGACCTTTACCAGTGCAGAAGGGGCGGTAAATGAATTTGACGAGGAGAATTTTCTTTATTTTTTTGGAAATAGAAGGAATTTTCAATCCTCGGCAGACCCGATTGGAACATCTATCTCCAAAATACAGTGGGATTATCAGGGGAATTACGAGATTTTTGATACAAACGATGAAACGCTCAAAACTTTAACACTGGATTATGACTACTTGGGCAATGATTACTTTGAGCTTTACGTTATTGATGATAGTACTGTTGAACTGTACCACGTAGCTAGCGAAACAGTATATGAATTTACGGGAAGAGGATTTTTGCAAGTTTTGAAAGGGAAGGAGATAGAACGAAAAGAGCGTAAAAAGGCCAACAATGCTAAGATGTCAGTATCCCGTAAACGTAAGTTGTAAGGAAAAGTAGTGTTTATCGACTATATAAACGTTTTTTGGTTGGTTATTTAGTTAGAAATCGCCCTGTAGTGTCTTGCTCGGGGCGATTTTTTGTAGTAGTAGCCCTTCCGGTTACATGAGTAAAGTTGCTTCGGCCTTGATTTTTTTGATATAGGCCGAAGGGTTTTCTCCGGTTACTTTTTTAAAAACCCTGTTGAAGTAGGAAACACTTTCAAAGCCGGATTCGTAAAAGGTTTCATTGATGTTTTTCCCGGAAAGCATTAATCGCTTCGCCTGGGTAATCCGATATTGGTTTAAAAACGCAGTGAAGGTGGTACCGGTAACCTTTTTAAAATATCGGCAAAAAGCCTCTTTCCCCAGGTTTAATACCCCAGCGGCTTCGGATATACTGATTTTTCGAGTGTAATTTTCACTTACAAAGGCATATACTTTTTGTAGGCGTAATTGCCTACTTTTTAGCTTATTGTTCAAAACTGGGTGGTTGTGTAAGAGATCGTAATACTCGGGAGAGGTTTCTGAAAGCAGTTTCATAATGCGTAATACCTCTAAAAATCGATCGAAGCTATCCAGGGTATGTAGTTGTTTCATACGCTTCCCTATCTCCGCTTTGATCTCCCCTTTGAATGCAATGCCATATTGCGACTGCTTCAAGAGTTTGGTAACGGTGGAAAGTTCATTAATATGATCCAGGACATTGGCATCAAAAGAAGGGGTAATGTGTACGACTTCTTTGCGGTAATTTCCTTTTATCCCATAGTCAAAGTTGAGGTGTGGAATGTAACTGCCAATCAATACCAAATCACTTTGATTAAAAGTCGAAATATGTTCACCAACATGTCGGGTGCCATCCGCACCTTCTATATATACCAATTCATACTCAGGATGAAAATGCCAAAAGAAAAGATCGTTCAACTTGGGGTTATGTAACAATCGGAACGAGCTTTGCTGATCTGATCTAATATTCTCTAATTGCACCTTCATTTGAATAAAAATAGCTTAAAACTTAATAAATAAGTACAAAAAATGTCAATATAGTGAAAATTGTTATCAAAATACTTCTTGAAATGATCCATTGACCCCACTAGTTTTGAAATCGTTAATTTAAAAGTATAGGTATGAAGCAAGATGTAAACGTAGAAATGGCCAATCAGGCACATGAGGAAATTCCAGGGAATCCTTCCACGGCTACAAGCAGCAAGCAAAAGTTAAGCGATAGATCTAATGGTATTCCTTTGCGAGTACTATCAGAAGAAGACTGGAAATTTTGGATCCACAATGGTTATATTGTAATTAAGAATGCAGTTCCCAGAGAACAGGCAAAAAGAACTGCAGAATTTTTATGGGAATTTGATGAGAAAGACCCAAATGATCCCGAGACCTGGTATGCGCCTCCACGGGCAACCATGAAAATGAAAGAGTTGACCGGAACGGGAATGGTAGAGGTTTATAACCACCAACAGCTATGGAACAATCGCCAGGAACAGCGGGTATATGATGCTTTTGTTGATATTTGGGGTACTGAAAAACTGTGGGTAACCATAGACCGGGCCAATCTTAATTTCCCCAGTAGGCCGGGCCATGAGAAAAAAGGATTTATTCATTGGGATTATGATCCTGAAACCCGACCTCAGAACGTTCAGGGTGTTTTAGCCCTGGCCGATCAGACGGATGAAAATATGGGAGGGTTTCAGTGTATTCCCTGGTTATATCGCAATTATGACACCTGGAAACTGGGTCAACCGGAAGATCGGGACCACTTTCAGCCTGATGTTACCGGATTGGAAGACAAGATTGTAAAAGTACCTTTGCAAGCCGGGGATCTCTTGATCTTCAATAGTACGCAACCGCATGGAATACGTCCAAATAAATCCGGTAACAAAGTACGTATTGCACAATATATTTCTATGATGCCGGCAGAAGAGAATAATGACGAACTCCGGAACTGGCGGGTACATTCCTGGAAAAACCGGGTTGCTCCGGAAGGCTATGCGTTTCCCGGAGATCCCAGAAATTGGGAACGGGATAAATATGAGACCGCCAAATTAACAACTTTAGGAGAGAAACTCTTAGGACAAACGAAGTGGTAGTTATTCCCGTAAACTCCAAACCTCATAGATAGGGCTGCCTTTGCTGCTTAACCCCGAGTGGTGCCAATCCCCTTCTTTTAGGGCAAAGTCAAACTGCAAGGTAGCCCCAACCCGAGAATCATCTCGGGAAAAGAATTCGATGTTCTCTGTGTATTTGCCGTCTGTTGCGGTGTATGTGCCTCCACCGGAACCCATAAATTCTTTGGTTTCGGTATTGTAGGCAATCCACTGGAACCTGGTACCGGAAAGGATCTTCATCGTCTTTCGCGGTCCGGAAGTATCGCGCTGGCGCAATTCCCCATTTCGTTTTCTCCCCGAAATCAACCAGGCGCCGGAGAGTGCTCCTGTCCCATCATCAACACGTTTCCATACGGTATTTTCTCCTTTAATACGAAGCGCATTAGTAGCAAGTTCTATTTCAAAGCTTGTACTGGTACCTACACGGTCCGGCTTTTCAGTATCAAATTCCACGGTCTCCGAAAGTGTGTTGCCTTTTACTGCCCAACTTCCACCATTGGTACTTAAAAAGGCGCCATTTTCTGCATTGTAAAATGTAGAGACCTGATGGGTTTCCGAAAAGATGACCACGTTTCTAAGACGTTTTCCATTGCGTTCTACATTGGCTTCCCAGGCTCCGATCAAGGACTGTGAATGGGCTGAGATAACAGCGGTAAGAACTACGATTAGGGTTGCGATTTTTTTCATAATAGTAAATGTACAGATTGTATGGTAAAGCCTCAAATGTCAATTGTTTTTCCCTAAACGGCGCTTACATTTTGTTTAGCGCTTTTATAGATACCGCATCTTCCTACTGGAATAATTCCATGCCTTTTCTTTTACTTAACTCACCAATTTGCTCAAAGGGTATCAGCAGATAAAGTAGTATTTGAGGCCAGCCTCATGAATTCCAGATTTTGCTTCAGTACATCGTATTTGGATTTGCAGACGCTTTAGGAATCTGCTGAATCGCATCCCAATGTTCACATATCTTTCCCTTCTTATCAAATCGAAAAAAATCTATCGTAACATATTCCTCATTATCAGGCCAGGTCTGATGCGTATGCAATGCAACCAAGTCGCCTTCTGCAATACACCGTACAAATTCGATAGATTTTTCAGGGTACTCTTGCTGCATCCGTTTAAAATAAGTGATAAATCCTTTCGGACCATCCGCTACATCCGGGTTGTGTTGTATGTACCGGGCACCGACGTACTTTTCTATAGCCTTAGAGGGATTCCCTTCATACGCCATTTTATAAAAGGCAATGGCATTGGCCTTGTTTGCTTCCAAATCCATAAGCAATAAAAATGCTAGTATCGAAGTCAAAGACAATAGCGTTTCAAAGAATTCTCGGTTTACATTCTATAAAGTACGTAGATATTCCGCCAGTTCCCTTGCCTGTTCTTCGGTAAGGTTCTGGTTGAGCATAATTGCATTGTTGTACTCCTTAAGTAACGCTTTTGCAATAGGATCATCTTTAAGCATACCATCCGGATTAAGCATCATATTCATGACCCATTCCGGGCTTCTGCGTTCGTAGAGGCCTCTCATAGGCGGGCCTATCATACGTTGGTCCACCATGTGGCAAGCCACACAGATGGTATTAAACTGCGCCTCACCACGGGCTGCCATTTCCGTATCAATTTCTTCCGGAAAGGTCATTTCGGTAATGGGACCTATACCTTTGTTGTTTAGATCTACTGGAACGCCTCCGCTCACAACTTCCTTTTTCTCTATTTTCTTGGTACGATTTACTTCAAAACCGTCTTTTTTTTCATCTTTTTTTCCGCCGCAGCTCATAATGAATGTTCCAAGAACAGCTAACAGGATACGTTTTTTCATTTCATCAGGATTTCGCAAAGGTTACGCCCAGAGGATTAAAAATACAACGAATGCTTTGCTGAAAAATCGAACAAATTAATTTATCTTCATTCTAAATAATTACAAAGGGTACAAACTATGAAACGAATACTAGGCTTCCTTCCCTTCCTAGCCATGGGACTGATTTTAAGCTGTGGAGAGAAAAAGCAGGAAAAGGAAAAAGACGGTTTTCAAGTAGAACGGAAAAAAGCGGCCGAAAAAACATCAGTTGATGAAAACAGTATCGCATTGTCGTCTAATGATTTGATGCAGTTTGATAAAACGGAACTGAAAGTTAAGGCGGGAAAATCGGTTACGCTAACGTTGCGGCATACCGGTAAAATGGATAAAATGGTAATGGGTCATAACTTCGTTTTACTTAAGCAGGGAACGGATATGGGCGCTTTTGCAGCAAAAGCTGCTGTTGCCAGAGATACGGAATATATCCCCGAGGGCGACGAAACCCTGGCGTACACCAAACTAATTGGTGGAGGCGAAAGCACTAGTATTACCTTTGATCCACCTGCTCCTGGCACCTACGATTTTATCTGTAGCTTTCCCGGACACTATGGAGTGATGCAGGGAAAGTTTATTGTGGAGTAGTAGGATCAAAAACTAATTGCCAGATTAAGAAAATAGGTACGCCCAAAACCAAACCAATATTTTGGCGCAAAGGAGGGATTATCTCTACGACTGTCTTGTTGTAGTTGTCCAAAGTTCCCGTTTCTGTTTTGTTCAAATCCCCCGGTGCGAAATACGCTGTCAAAGGCGTTGTTAATGCTTACAAATAGACTGATGTATTTGCCGTCTAGTAACCAGGACTTGCCGCCTACCAAATTTAAGAGGTAAAAATTATCCAGTGGGGTTTGCTGGAGCAGCGCAGCTACGTTTTCCGGACTGGCCTCAGGAAAAGGGAGTCCTGTGTCCGGGTTGAGGATAAAGCTTGGGGTTCGTGTGATGGTAGAGATACTGGCATAATTGTCGGCCAGGTAATTTGCCGTCGCCCCCACCCACCAGTAGTTTGGATCACGATATTCGACCCCTAAGGCAATTGCGGTTTGTGGTCCTTGAGCGAGCTTGAGGTCTTTAATGGTAGCATTGCCCAGATTGAGGTTACCTTCCGGTGCTATAAGGTCCTCTTCTGCACCTGCAGTATCAAAATTGATCGTCACTTTCGGATTACTGGCATAGCTATATCTTGCTAAAGTGCCGGCCAAAGACAATTTTACCTGGGGCGAAACCTGATACTCCAAACCCATCTCTATGCCCATATGTAGTTTGTCTAAATCTGTGAGGACCTCCTGTACAAAGTCAGAACCTACCCCTGCATCTACAAAAAAGAAATTGACATCTGTAGTGTTTTGAAATCGGGTAGAAAAACCGGTCAGTCTACCTGTGAGATCGGGAAGGCGGATGAAATAATTTGCGTCTATGGTACTAATGGACTCGGATTGGATATTGGGAACAAAGGCGTTGTTTTCCCTTGGGTTAATAAAGACATTTTGAAGGGTAGGTGCACGTTGTATCACCCCTGCGTTAGCTGAAATCCAATGTCTTCCTGTAACCCTGTAGGAGAGTCCCCCTTTTAGCCCATAATCGGAAAATTGAAGTTGTTCGCTTTCTCCAAAAGCGCTTTCCAAAAAGCGCTCGTTTCGATACCGACCAATACGTTGATACGAAATTCCCGAGGCTGTACCTGAAACAAACCCTTTCCATGCCATTTTGTTCATTTCAAGTTGGGCAAAGATGTTCCATTCGGAAGCGGTGATATCGTAATGGTAATTAAATTGATCACCTTCGGTTTTGGCAATTGGTCCGTCGGTGTCATTCCTGGTTTCGGAAAAAGGATCTATATCTTCATGGAATTCAGCTCCTAGGAGATCCGTTATCTGCGCATAATTGTTGGAGGTAAACACGCGATAGCTACCTCCAATGTCCATCGAGAATTTAGGGGTGAAGTTGATATTTGCAATACTGGTCAGGGTAAGTTGAGCATCTTCCACTACATCATCATAAAATACATAAGCCGCTTTCCCCAGGTTTTCAGGAGTAGTGTTAGCGGTGTAGAACTGTTGCCAGTTCAGTTGCGGATTTTTCAAAAAACCATCGCGGGCCAAAGCTGCATTGGTAAAATCGGCACCTACGGGATTGTTAATGTAAAAACTCGGTAAGTATCTGAAATACGTGGGGTCTGGATTTGGGGCATTGAAATACCCCAGCCGACTCCGGTTGCGCTTGCCAGTTTGATACGCCAGACCTGTGGTAAGTCGGAGGTTTTTGGAGGTATAGTAGTGATTACCTATAAAAACCGGCTCAAAAATAGTTCGTTCCCGCGCATTTCGGATTGTACCCTCTTGGAGCCCCCAATAGGGATTGTATGCTGCTCCTGTAAGTTCAAAAACTTCCTCCGTGATCGCTGAGCTTCGGCCCCTCCTGTTCTTAGCAAGGATTGCCGTAGCTGTAAAGGTGTTTTTTGAATTGATGGCATACTCCACTGCGCCAAAAAATGAAAAGGCATCATACAGTGTACCTGCTATAAACCCTTCTTTTGCCCAACGCCGGGAACCGGAAAAAGTATAGACCAACTTGTTTTTTGCGGTTTTTGAAGTATAGCTAGCCATTACTCTTCCCGCATATGTACGGTTAGAAAAGGAGGAGGAAAGGCGCATTCCAGGACGGAAAGAAGAGGGACGCATATTAATATTGGTGTTACCCAGGATCCCTCCGTAAGTGAACGAAGCACGTTGAAGAGCATTGTTGAATTCCTGATTCCGGGTGACATCATTAAGACCACCCCAGTTGTTCCATTGTGGCCTACCGTCAAAGAATTTGTTCATCAATATACCATTGATATGTACCCTCCCTTCCCTGGAATCATACCCCCTAACCCGAAAAAAGGCCTGCCCAAAGTCAAATGCAGCCTTAGAAAGAAAGATGTCTCGGGTAGCTTGCAATAATCCGGTGGCAGAAGCTAGGGTCTCTACATCCCCGGATAGGTCGGTATCCGTAAGAGAAATGAGATTGTCTTTTTTTTCAAGAGTAATATCCGGTTCTAAATAGATCTTTCCGAGGGCCAGGGTTTTTCCGTCCGCTATCACAACTATTTTTTGTGTATTGTAGGGTGCTACAGCTATCGTCAGCACTTGTTCGCCCAAGGTTTTGGAAGTAATACGAAAAAAACCATCTGAATTTGACTGAGTTTTTCCCTGTTCACCTTCAAGTAGCACCTCCGCGTTGGTAATGGGAATTCCCGTCAGTCGGTCTACAAGTGTTCCGGAAATGGTGCTCTGCTGGCATTGGGACCATCCAAATGACAGAAAGAGGGCAAAGAACAATACAAAGCGTAACATGGGTACTGCATCTATCCAATGTTACGAATAAAACTTTAAAATAGAAAATATTCTATATATTTAATTTTTAATTCTCAACAAATCTAATGAAACTCACTTTAATTTTATCATTACTGTTTGGTAAAATAGCATTTTCACAAGCTAAAAAGCCGTATTCGGTTCGATGCGTGGCTTTCTACAACGTTGAGAATTTGTTCGACATTTATAATGATTCTTTGGTTTTTGATGATGAAAGAACTCCGAATGGGGCATATGAATGGACCTCAAACCGCTACCATAGAAAAATAGCCAATATTAGCAAAGTGCTATCAGCGATAGGGTCTGGAATTACTAAAACATCGCCGGATATCATTGGTCTGTGTGAAATAGAAAACCGTAGCGTATTGAACGATTTGGTCAATCATCCGAATCTTCGGGATCAGGCATATGGTATCATACATATGGATTCCCCCGATGAACGGGGCATAGATGTAGCCTTGTTATATAAAAAGGCGGTGTTCTTGCCGGTTGCTTTTCAAAGTCGGCGACTGCTACTATTTGATGAAGAGGGCTATCGGGACTATACTCGGGACCAACTGGTGGTATCTGGGGTTTTTGAAGATGAACCCTGGTATTTTATTGTGAATCACTGGCCTTCCCGTAGTGGGGGAGCGCTTCGCAGTAGACCGAACAGAATCGCTGCTGCGCGCTTAAATAAACGTATTATTGATTCCCTATTGCATATACGTCCTGACGCACGGATAATTAGCATGGGAGATTTTAACGATGACCCCCGAGATATCAGTATAAAAAAGGTGTTACGTACCCAGGGTAGCTCAATGCAATTGGACAGTGTTTATTTGGTAAATGCGATGGAATCCCTCTATCGTAAAGGCCAGGGAACATTGGCCTATAGAGACAAGTGGAATTTATTTGATCAGTTTTTGATAACGCCCCACGTAATCTCGAATCGCGAACACTATTTTTTCTGGAAGGCAGGCATCTTTGCACCGGACTATTTAAAAACTGCTACCGGTCCTTACAGGGGTTATCCTTTTAGAACCTTTGTTGGTACTACCTACCAGGGCGGCTATGCCGATCACTTCCCAGTATATTTATTACTGCTAAAACCTACAGATTGAGCGAAGTGTATAGTAGCTATAGTTGCGATCTAATTCAGCCATTGCCCCCAGGGAACTCTACTTAAGATCAATAGTAATCCCAGACCGTAGAAAATAGCAATACTTTTGAACTTTGCCGAATCTCCTTCTTTGCGTTTATGCCTTGACCATCCGATGGTTATTAGCGCCACCGCTAAGATATTGATTAAAGGATGTTCTAGTGCCAAAAGTCGAGCAGCTGGATTTAAGCCCTTCATTCCTACAACCTCTATGGCATTCATACCACTTGCGGAAGTAAAGTATACAATCAGTCCTACCAGCAATTGGATGTGGCTTAAAATGAGTGCAAAAAGGCTTATGCGCAGGTCTTTTTCGAAACGGAACTCTTTTTTTCTTACCCAACCAATTAGCGCATTGGCAACTGCAAAAACCAATACAAGAAAAACAGTGTAGGCAAGGTAGGAATGCAGATTTTTGAGTGTTTCCATGGTAAACGCTTTGCCCATCAAAAATAGGAATTTTGCCAATAGAAAACCCCGCCCGCTTCATCCTTTAGAAGCCCGGGCGGGGTTTTTCAAAACCCAAAAGGGTAAGAATTCTTTTAGTTGAAAATGTAGCGCAATCCTAATTGCATTTGCCATCTAGAAGACAGTATACCTTCATCGTCTAGTTCAATAAAATTGGCACTACCATCTAAACCAACCACGCCGGTATTTAGTGTAAAGGTTGGCGTATCGCCTGTAGACACTGTGGTCAATGGGGCTACCTCACCCTCATTTACTTCATTAAGTTTTCCCCAATCCTTATTAATAAGGTTGGTAAAGTTAAAGATGTCCGCAGAAAACTGTAAGGTGTGTTTGGTATTGCCCCAATTGATCTTGAAATCCTGTAGGAATTTCAAGTCAACAATATGGCTCCAAGGACCACGGGAACCATTGCGTTCTGCATATTGTCCTCTTCTTTCACTAAGATAATCGTCATTTTCGATAAATGTATTTAAGGCCGCCCACTGCTCTTCCGGAGTAGCAATAATATTACCTGCAGGATCGGTAAGATTCGCAAAAACAATTTCACTGGAATTTCTTGGTACATAGATCAAAGCATTATCCCGGGAATCGTCGTTAAGCAAATCGCTTCCTTCGTTATAGATAAAGCTATACGGTTGGTTTTGAAAGCCGGTATACAATAGGGCTAAAGAGGTACTAAGGTTATCATTCCAATCTAATTGGTAGGAGACATTGGCTAATATTCGGCTACCGCCCGCAAAATCCGAACGCGTTACAGGTAAATTAGAGTTTTTACCATTTACCGTTTGAATATTTCTCCACTGGGAGCTATTTTGAGACGAGGTACCATCAAATATTTTGTTCGATTCACTGAAAGAGTATGATACTGAGCCGGCAAAACCATTTTCATACGGTTTAGTTAGGGTAAAGGTTGCTGTTGTAGCATCTCCACCACCGGTATTCGAAGCCAAAATAATTCGGCCATAAGTGTCATCAATTTCATCGCCCCTGTCATAGAACGGACGATTGTCTGCACCTTGATAAAATCCTACCGGGCCACGAATGTTTAGATTCTCGTAGTAAATATCTGTAATAACGTCTGTGTATAAGAAATCTGCAGAAGCTACCAACCCCCACCAAGGTAGTTTTTGATCGATTGCAATATTATACTTCGTTACCTGAGGTAATCTAAAATCTTCAGCGATCAAATCAATGTTTCCGCCCAATCCGCCTGTGCCCGGAGCAACCGACTTAAATTGGTTATTAACATCCGCCACAAAGGGTTGTCCAGCACCTGGTCCGAAGAAGGTAGCATCAAAAGTAAATCCACCTGTTACCCCATTATTGTTATAGGTACCACCGGGCCAAACCAAAGGAAGACGTGAAGTAAATACGCCAATACCACCACGAATTTGTGTGGTGCGATTACCATTAACGTCCCAGTTAAACCCAAGACGAGGAGCAAAAAGTGCATTGCTGATCTGCTGCCCTACACGCGCTCCCTGGAGGTTTTTTCCTGCTGCTTCCAGCAATCCAACGGTACGGGTATTAAAATCGTCATTTACCGGGCCATCTTTCCAAACAGGAATATCGATACGTGCGCCAAGGCTTACTCTAAAGTTATCGGTCACATCAATTTCATCCTGCACATAGAATCCATATTGCTCGGTTTCAAAATCTGCCGAACCGTCAGATTCGTCTCCGATCGCAGTACTTCCTACTAAGGAATACCCATGTTCATACACGTCTGAGATCTGATCGGTGAGGAATTGATTCAATCCGGTAGAAAGCAGATTGCCATCATCATCAAACTGGTCTTCAAAAGTATAGGCCCCAAAATTAAAGGCAAAAAATAAGTTTTCTACTTGCGCGAATTCCAGGTTAGCCCCCAAGGTAATCGTATGACGACCAGCATAGATATTGAAATTATTGGTTATGGTCAGGTAGTCCGTATTTAAGAGGTTGGCCGTAGAAAAGGGTTCAGAACCAAAGAAAATATCCCCATCCCCATCTTGGATCTCTACTGTAGGGAAAGGATCACCAAAGGGATCCCTGTCGTCTCGCACTGTAGTATAACCAATAACCAGATTGTTACTGAATTTATTCCCAAACCGGGAGTTTAACTCCAAAGCAGTAGAGTTGGTGTTGGACTCAAAAAACTCGGATCCGTTAAGAAACCCAATTTCCCTATTGTCTGAAGTTCTTGCTTCCAAGTTCTCCGCACCTACATAGCTATGCCTAACAGAAAGGTTGTGATTCTCATTGATGTTCCAATCCAATTTTGCCACCAGCGTATTACTTTCCAAGGTACGGGTATTATTATCAAAGATCCCGGGATCATAACCAAAGTTATTTTGAAGAAAACCGGTTAAACCGGCCAGATCAGCTTGCGTGGAGCGACCCGTGTAATTACTAAAATTAAAAGGCTGTGGGATTTCTGTCTCCCCTCTTTCATAGTTCACAAAAAAGAACAGTTTGTCCTTGATCAGTGGCCCCCCTAAACGAACACCATAGGTATTTGCGGAAAATTCAGCCAGTTTTTGTCTTTCCTCTCCATCTCCAACCAGGTCTGGCGGTGTTTTTCCGGAAATCGATTCATTTCGTGTGAAATAGTACGCAGAGCCCTGAAATTCATTGGAACCGGATCGTGTTATTGCATTGATAGAACCCCCTGAGAAACCGGATTGCCGAACATCAAAAGGTGCAATGTTAATCTGAAAGGTTTCGATCGCGTCTACGGACAATGGATTAACACCGGTTTGTCCCCCGTTAGTTCCTGAACCGGCCAAACCAAAAACGTCATTGTTCACGGCACCATCAATGTAGATGGCGTTATACCGGTTATTCTGGCCCGCTAAAGAAATGGAAAACCCGTCATCTCCTTCAGCTAACTGCGCTTGAGGTGTTAGACGTACAAAATCTGCAAGCGAACGTGAAGCTGCTGGAGTAGTAGCTACCTGACGTTGTGAAATGTTAGTCTCGGTACCGGTTTTGTTGGCACCAAAGATACCACTGGAAACCGCCGTAACAACCACTTCATCTAAAGCAGTAGCCGATTCCGTTAATTGGCTACTTATCCGTTCTGTGGCACCCAGGCTAAGGAATACGCCTTCTTTAATTTCATCATTGAATCCTACATAAGAAAAAGTAATTGTGTAGGGTCCTCCGGTACGCATCCCTGAGATACGGTAAAAACCGTCAAAATCTGTAGCAGCACCATAGGTAGTTCCTGTAGGCACGTGAATGGCCACCACGCTCGCACCCGGAAGCGGCTCTCCGGAAGCATCGGTTATTTTTCCACCAAGAGCGGAAGTTGTGACCCCTTGAGAAAATGCAAATGCAACCATGAAAAAGGTTGCAACTGCCAAGTAGAGTTTTTTCATTTTACAGTGTTTAATTGTTCAAAATAGCACTGCAAAAGTCAACTAAAAGCGGGGTAATAAGGTTAATAAATTGTTAAGAAATAGAATGCGAGCGAATAGGAAAAGGTTCTAAAAATTTGGTTATCAATTATTTAAAAAAAACCTGATTTTTATTAATATGTGAATTATTCTTTAAAAAATTGAATAAGCCGTAATGTGGATGCATCGTGATTCCCAATTTTTGAATTTTCCAGTTCATTGAGAATGGTTTTCGCCAATTGTTTTCCCAATTCAACCCCCCATTGATCATAGCTAAAAATATTCCATAGTACCCCTTGTACGAATATTTTGTGCTCGTATAGGGCGATTAAGGCGCCTAAGTTTCTTGGGGATAATCTATCAATAAGCAAGGTAGTGGTGGGTTTGTTCCCTTCAAATATTTTAAAAGGGAGGAGTTGTTGTACTTCCTCTTCGGAAAGCCCGGCGCTTTTTAGTTCTTGTTCAACAGCCTCCGGTGTTTTTCCGTTCATTAATGCTTCTGTCTGAGCAAAAAAGTTGGCCATCAGTTTATTATGGTGATCCTGATTGCCATGCAAGGGTCTTTTGAAACCAATAAAATCTGTTGGGATCAACTTTGTGCCCTGATGGATCAATTGAAAGAAGGCATGTTGCGAATTCGTCCCAGGTTCCCCCCAGATGATCGTACCCGTTTCATAGGTCACTCGCTTTCCATTTCGAGCTCTACTTTTCCCATTACTTTCCATGATGCCCTGTTGCAGGTAGGCAGATAGGCGATGCAGGTATTGGGTATAGGGAATGATGGCCTCTGTCTCTGCCCCGAAGAAATTATTATACCAGATGGTTAATAACCCCAATACTACGGGAATATTTTTGGAGAGTTCGGTTTCTTTAAAATGGACATCCATAGCGTTTGCGCCATCCAAAAGTTCTTCAAAGTTTTCGTATCCCACGGCAAGGGCGATAGAAAGGCCTACAGCGCTCCAAAGGGAAAATCGGCCTCCTACCCAGTCCCACATGGGGAAAACGTTATCTTCTGTGATTCCGAATTCTCGGATCTTCTCGGCATTTGTAGAAACCGCTACAAAATGTTTTGCCGTTGCTGCTTCCGGGGCGTACTGTAAAAACCACTGTTTTAAAGTAAGGGCATTGCTTTGGGTCTCCTGGGTAGTAAAGGATTTGGAAACCACAACAAACAAGGTGGTTTCAGGATCTAATTTTTTTATAATCTCCTGAACATGATCACCATCTACATTGCTTACAAAATGCGTGGTAAGATGGTTTTTGTAATACTGCAACCCTTCTGTGGCCATAACGGGACCCAGATCGGACCCTCCTATTCCAATATTTACGATATCTGTAAAAGCTTTGTTGGTAAACCCTGTTTTCTCACCCGAGATCACAGCATTTGAAAATTGCTTTATTTTTTCCCGGATCGTATATACTTCCGGAACCACATTTTTACCGGCTACCAAAACGGTATCGTCTTTCTTTGAGCGCAAAGCAGTATGCAATACGGCTCTTCCTTCGGTTTCATTGATACTATCTCCTGAAAAGTAGGCGTGTATTGCTGCTTCCAAATTTGTTTCCTGAGCCAGTTGTAAGAGCAGGTTAAAGGTTTCCTCGGTAACTCGATTTTTGGAATAATCCACAAAAAAGTTCCCCCATTGAATAGAAAATGTTTCCGCCCTTTTTGGATCGTCTTGGAATAATGAGGTTAACTGGAGGTTTTTGACAGTATCGAAATGGGCGTTAAGTTGTTGCCATGCTGTGGTGGTGGTAGGGTCAATTTTGGGTAATGCCATTGTCGTTGTCGAGGGTTAAAAGGTTATCGTCAGGCGTAGTTGAGGGCTCGAAATGTAAACAATCCAATTGAAATTTAATCGGCTCGATATGTGTGAAATATGCATTTCGAAGCGAGTCTGCAATGGGGTCTGCTTCCGGAAGCTTTTCACGTAATGGGTCCACTTGCCGTCCATTTTTCCAAAAACGGTAACAGACATGGGGACCTCCTGTATTCCCGGTCATTCCCACCCAACCTATTACGTCTCCTTGACGTACAAATTCTCCAACCTTTACTTTCTGCGCCCTCATATGTAAATATTGGGTACTGTAGGTGCCGTTATGTCTAATCTTTACGTATTTTCCATTTCCCCCTCTTCTTGTGGATTCGGTAACCGTACCATCTGCCGTGGCAATTATGGGGGTTCCTACAGGTGCGGCGTAGTCCGTTCCTTTATGCGGCCGTACCTTATAACCATAATAGGCAATACGACGTTTTAAATTATATCTTGAGGATAGCCTGTAGCCAAACTTAATGGGTGCCCTTAAAAATGTGCTCCTAAGGTTGTTTCCTTTCTGGTCAAAGTAATCCAATATGTTTTTTGTAGAATCGGTCACAAAAGGAAAAGCGTATACAGGTTTCCCTTTATGCTCAAAATAAGCCGCTTTGATGGAACCGCTTCCCGCGTAAATAGTATCGTTTATGTATTTTTCGTCAAAAATGATCTTAAATCTATCTCCTGCATCCAATTTAAAAAAGTCGATGGTCCAGGCATAGATTTCAGACAGGTTGATCGTAACACTGTAATCCACACCCAGGCTATCCAAGGTCATGGAAAGACTACTTTTAATGACTCCGGCCACTTCCCGTTCCTTAAATTGTACATTTTTCTTTCCCTTATACGCTACAGCGCTATCCCGAAGGTCAACAACAGTGTAGTTGATCTTATCATTCTGATAAATAAATACTTGAGCTTTTTGCAAACTATCCCTGGACTTTAAAATAAGATAGGGTTTTCCAACTTTGATTTTTTTAACATCAAAGGTATCCTTGTAGTTTTCAGAGATAGATACGATCTTAGGATAGTCTACATGGTTTTTAAGCATCAGTTCGCCAAAGCTATCTCCCCATTGCACCGTATCATTAACAACGTGATACTCATCTAAATTGAAACCAAATTGTGTAACCACTGGTTTTTCATCCGGTAAGGAAGGCGATACGTTTTCTACTAGCTTTTTTTCTTCTTTGCAGGATACTGCAACCGATATTGCTAAGAAAATGCCCCAATATTTTCGCATACTAATCTTTATCATGAGTCGGGTTGAAGGTATGTTCTACCCATTCTTTTCCCCAATTCCCTAACTCCTCTTTGGTATGCAAAGTTGGGAAAAATATTATTCTCTGGAAACGAGGGGGTAAAAAGTCTTTCCAGTTGGTACCTCCCGTAGCGCTTACGGAACCCCCTTCGCGGTCCAGATAACGATAAGCTGAGCCCAGGTGCATTAATGGCCAATTGACATTTGCATTTTGATCAAGTGTTTTTAGCGCTTTTATCAATTCCGGATTTTTACGTGAAACCGGAGGAAGATGGTTGTATTTATGATAAATAGTTCTTCCTTTTATCTGCTTTGCAATTCGAATCAATCTTGGCGTATATCGATATTCAAACTGTTTTAAGGTCAGTGTCTTTTCACCGGTTTGTAGGTCAGTTGCCCCTTTTTTCCAGTAAATATGTTCATAGAGTTCCTCAATACTATTCTCCTCAGAAAAATGGGACCGCTCGGATGGGTGTACAAGACATTCCAATGGGGTGGCATAGAGTTCAATCATTCGGTACTGCACGGATTGAAAACCGCTTGCGGGAAGCAGCGCCATTCGGTAGCGCAAGAATTGCTCTCGTTCCATTCCTTTGATCATAATACCGAAGGAGGTGATCAAGGCCTTGTAATAGCTGTTTATTCGATGCGTGCGTTCAATGAAAAAATCAACATCTTGAGATTTATCATCTACCAGTTGTTTTTGTTCATGGAGTATAAGTTTAAAATACAACTCCGTAATCTGGTGGTACATGATAAAGATTTCCTCATCGGGGAAATAGGTACGTGGTACTTGCAGGCTGAGCAGCGTATCCAAGTGAATATAATCCCAATAGGTGAGGTAGCGTTGATAGAGCAATCCATCCAGATAGGAACTCAAATCCTGCCCGGAGTTCTTAAATTTTTCTTCAAGTTTGTTGATTTGGGACGTAATTCGCTCATCTTTCTTCATTATCGCATTCAATCCATAATTATTTTGAATTGATTTTTTAGGCCATTGAAGCCGTCAAGATCTGCTTTTAAAGAACCCACTGCCAAATCCGCTTTTATGCGAATTGGAATTTTATTTAGGTCGTTGGAAACCCATAAGGTCAAACTTTCCTGTTCCTTAAAAATCCTTCCAGATTGTACGTAAGGTCTAAATTTAAGACATTCTACCTTACCAAACTTTGTACGAAGCACTTCCTTCCCTAGATACTTAAGCTTAAATTGATAGACACCATCATCATCAAAAAGCATGTCTAAAGCAACATCTTCTCCCTGTTCAAAATCGTCTAAACTGTACTTCTCTCTTAAATGATATGCTGCGGATAAAAGATCTTGAATTTCTCCATGAACAGGAATGTTATACTCTTTTTTGTTTTTGTTATCCTTTAATAGCGCAACATCCTTGTTGTAATTGAACTCTATCTCAATATCTTTTGTATAGCCACCCTCATAGGTGTCCCGAATAAACTTGTAGGGCCTGCCGGTCCATTTGTCGAAGTAGCTCTCAAAAGTATCGTCAACCTTAAAAAAGATACTGGCAAATCCTGTAGTTTTTCCTCTTCCAACAACATGATATACAGGGATCGTATCCAGTTTTTCGGATTTTAGTAGCAAGGTGGCATAGCTGGCGTTTAGAAAGCCATAATGGATCCTAAATTTTAACCATTCTCCAGCTTTAAAGGCCGGGGTCTTTTGTGCATTCAACATCAGGCAAACAAATAAGAACAGAAAAACTATTGCACTCCTTGTAGGTTTCATATCGAGGTCAAAATTATTAAAACCAAAGCTTTTTCTATACGATTTACAATTACTTAAACAAATGTTGTTCCAAAGTATTGCCCTAGATAAAAAAAGCCCCGATTCGAGAATCAGAGCTTTTTCTAAATAACCAACCAAACTTTAAATTATGAAAAACCAATACTTAAAGTTGTAAGGGAACCACCCCTTACACAAACAAAGATAGGACAAAGCCAATAGCAGGTAGGGTTTTTAACCAACTTTAACTTACAAGCAAATTATTTTTGATTCCTTTAATATTTAGTCTTTTTTGCTGTTAAAACCAGTAACCTACACTAAAAAAAACATTGCCTTCATTTATTTGTGGTGTCCAGGAATAGTATACCTGAATGGGTCCGATAACGGATTCCAGACCGTAGCCTACTCCAAAGCCGGAGAAATCAGGAGCTGTAAACCATTCTCCTGTCCTAAACAGATCGTCCTGTACGTTGGCCGCGTTAATAGCAAATAGCAGATGATTCTTTGGTGTTAGCTTGTAATCTAACCGAGCATAGGCCTTAACAAAACTATTGCCGGGAAGACTGAGGAATTCATAACCAAAAAAGGGAATGAAATTATTAATGAGAGTATTACCAAATCCTCCTAATACGAAGTCAAAAGAAGTTACATCTGAGGTTCCCAATTTAAAACCACCTTCGGCTTCTACATTAAGCGACAGATTTTTGAAGGGTTGGAAAGCGGTGCCAATACGGCCTTTAGCTACAGAAAACTCACGAAAATTATCATTAAAATCAGAGGAGAACAGATACACATGAAAATTTCCATCAAAAAATAACCCTTTTGAAGGGAAGTAACTATTATCATAGGTATCCAGGCGCAATGTGCCATATGCACTAAAGTAGTTGCTGTCTTCAAAAAAGACCCTGCCTTGATCGGTTGGCATAAAGGAGGCATTCTCTTCCTGGGGGAGATTACTTAATGTTCGCGTACTGTAGCGTAACAATTTGTGCTCCAGGCCCGCGCGAAAGGCAAACTCTTCCCTTAGGACAGTCTCCAGATACACCTGATTGGTAAGATCGGTTACGTCTAAATTGATTTCACCGATATTAGGGTCATCTACTACATCAAAATTACTTCGAATTACATCAAAGTTGATTTCCTCATCAAAATTGGCAAAAGAAGAATTTACACCAAAGCTCCAGTAAAACCCTTTGTCCAGATAATACTGAAAATTGTATCGAATATGATCTCCCAAAATAAGATCGAAGGAAGCTACATCATCCTTAAAGAAAAAATTTTTTCGGGTAAGGTTAATAAGCGCAGCACTTTTATAAAGATCATCATAGTGGGCTCCCATTCTAATGAACATTTTAGTTTCATTTTCACGTAGCTTTAACACGAGGTCCGTACCCAGCCCATTGGATACAAGCTGATATCGGATGGCTTTAAAGTTTCCTGTAGCAGATAAGTTCCCAATACCCTGACGCAGTTTTTCAAAAGATATCCTATCCCCTAATCCGAACCTTAGTTTTCCTTTTATATATGCTCTGGTATAAACATCATTACCTTCTATTTTCAGTCGATTTATGGTAAGGCTATCCATAACCTTGATAGTGGGTTTTGAGCTGGAATTCTGTTGTTTGGTAGCAACGGTTTGCAGCGCCGCTATGTTTTCCAAAGCAGCAACTTCTCCACTTTGAATGATTTCGCTGCCCTTTTCAAAATCGATCACTGAAAAATCAACAATATTTGGCTTTATATAAATATCTGTTTTTCCGACTTTGTTTACCATATCATTTACAGTGCGATAGTTGTTTATTTGCACCAATATCTCTGTTGCAGATCCTAGATCCTCACGTTTTGCCAAAGCATCCTGCACATCTACTCCGATAATAATGTCAGCACCTTTTGCCCGGATCTCATCAATGGGGTAATTATTGACTACTCCCCCATCTATTAAAATTTGGCCGTTTACCTCTGTAGGTTCAAATAAGGAAGGTAAGGTGCCACTGGCAATAATAGCCTCTGGCAAATACCCTTGATCTAGTAGTACTGGCTTACCGGTTTCAATATTGGTAGCAATACAAAGGAAAGGTATGGGCAGTTGGTTAAAATCTTGAATGTCTTTTACATGATATAGCAATCGAACAAACTCATTATAGATGTTTTGCCCTCCGGATATGCCCTGAGGGAAGGATACTTTAAAATTATCAAAGGGCAGCGTAATCGCATATCTTTCGGAATCCTCTTTCTCATAGAAGGTCTTGGCACTTCTGGGCACATTATCCTGGATCAGCTCAGATAAATTGGTGTTACGGAATATGGAATCCAATTCCTTAGCGGAATATCCCGCTGCATAAAGCCCGCCAATTATGGCTCCCATACTGGTACCCCCCACAAAATCGATCTCCACACCGGCTTCCTCAATAACTTTTAAAGCACCAATATGCGCCAACCCTTTTGCGCCACCACCACTTAATACCAGACCAACTTTTGGCGACTCTTGTGAAAGAAGTGACTGCGACAGCAGAAGTAAAACTATGCTGACCAGCGTTTTTTTCGTCCAATTCCGTTTAATGAAAAGATTCATATACTTTTTTTGCTTTGGCCATGCCAATGGATTTTGCCAAGCTTTCTATTGAAGCTTCCCTGATCCTTTTTACCGATTTAAAGTTTTTAAGCAATTGACGAGCGGTTTGCGCTCCAATACCTTCAATGCTTTCCAATTCGGAGTTTATTGCTGCCTTACTTCTTTTATTCCTGTGAAATGTAATGCCAAAACGATGGGCTTCATTACGCAATTGTTGGATGATCTTTAAGGTTTCTGACTTTTTATCCAGATATAATGGGATGGGATCTTCGGGAAAATAGATTTCTTCCAACCTTTTTGCAATACCGATGATAGCAATTTTTCCTCTAAGGCCAAGAAGCTCCAAACTTTTTAACGCTGCGGACAATTGCCCTTTGCCTCCATCAATAACGATAAGTTGTGGTAAGGATTCCGCCTCATTCAAAAGCCGATTATACCTTCTCCAAACAACTTCTTCCATAGAAGCAAAATCATTAGGACCTTCCACTGTTTTTATGTTGAAATGGCGATAGTCTTTTTTTGAAGGCTTACCATTTCTAAATACAACACAAGCCGCTACCGGATGGCTACCTTGCATGTTGGAGTTGTCAAAGCATTCTATGTGTTTTGGCGCTTCTGATAACCTTAGGTCTGCTTTCATTTGTGCCATAATTCGCTTGGCGTGCCGGTCTGGATCAATTACCTTGATTTGTTTCAACCGATCTTGTCTGTAAAATTGGGCATTACGTTCAGAAAGCGTCAATATTTTTTTCTTGTCTCCGGCTTTAGGTATGGTTATTTTTATATTCCTGTTTGTGGAGACAGGGAAAGGCAAATACATTTCATTTGATGTAGAACCAAAACGTTGTTGTAACTCCACAATTCCCAACTGGAGAAGTTGTTGCTTGGTCTCATTCAATTTTTTTTGAATTTCTAAGGTGTGCGATCGAACGATAAGGCCATTAGTAACCTGTAGGAAATTGACATAAGCGTGGGTCTCGTCAACGATAATCGAGAAGACATCAACATCATCAATTTTAGGGTTCACTACCGTAGACTTAGCCTGATATTTCTCAAGAATTTCTATTTTTTCCTTAATTATTTGGGCTTTTTCAAAATTCATTTGAGACGATTCATAAAGCATTTCCTTTTTGAAGGACTGCAGGGTGTCCCTAAACTTTCCTTTAATAATTTGACGTACTTTTTCTATTCGGCCTTGGTATTCCTCTTCTGATATTTCACCCTGACAGGCGCCCTGACAATTCCCCAAATGGTATTCAAGATCAAATTTGAACTTACCCTGTTGTATTTTTTCTTTAGTCAGTTTATGTCGGCATGTACGTAGCGGTTGAACGTTTTTGATAAGCTCCATTAGTGTTTTCACGGTCTTTACGCTTGTGTAGGGGCCAAAGTATTCGGAACCGTCTTTAACGATATTGCGGGTCATGAATATCCTAGGAAAAAGCTCGTTTTTTATGCAGATCCAAGGGTAGGATTTGTCATCCCGTAGCATCACGTTATATCGGGGCTGGTGCTTTTTTATCAAACTATTTTCCAACAATAGGGCGTCGGACTCTGAGGCTACCACAATGTGTTTGATGGTTACAATTTTCTTCACCATCACCCTTGTTTTTCCGTATTCGTGATTTTTGGTGAAATAAGAAGCTACCCTCTTTTTAAGATTTTTTGCTTTACCTACATAAAGAAAATTACCATCCTTATCATAAAACTGATAGACACCTGGGTTGTTAGGAAGGGAACTAAGCTGAACTTCAATAGGAATATCGAGCATTCTACAAAAATGAAATGTAGTCTTTTTTTGAAGCCTTAAATTACTATGTTTTTTGCCAAAACGAGCAGATATTTTACTTTTTAATAGGGTTCATGAGGATGAGGGTTGAGGCCCTAGAAAGATGTTTTTTGCTCGTTTATCGCTAACGATGATTTGGGCCGCTTGTTAAATTTTTGGTAAAAAAAGCGCAGTTCACCGACAAAAAGGAACATTTCATGGGAATTTTCTTGAAAAATTCTTTATCTTTAGGTCATCTAAAAGTTAACACGTGGAAAATTATATCATTGTGTTGGGAATGTATTTGATTTTGATGTTATTCTTCAAAATCTATTTTGCTGTATCCACAAGGGATTAACAGCGAATTTTTGAATGATTTCCCCAAACACCCCTACGAATTGAACAATCTACGACAAGTAGATGTTAAAAAAAGAACTTAGGATAACGTATCGAGAAAAGAGAAACCTACTCACCCAAAGTTCGATAGTTGAAAAAAGTACAGCCATTGCCAACAGGATGCTCAACGTTTCTGTCTGGCATTTTTTTTATTTCCACATTTATTTGTCAATCACGAGGAACAAGGAAGTTGATACTACTTATATTTTAACGATACTACAAGGGAAGGATAAGAATATCGTAGTACCCAAAACCGGTAAAGATCGCGCGTTAGAGCACTACTTGTTATTAGATAATACACGGTTAGAACAGAATCGATTGGATATTCCTGAGCCGGTTGAGGGAATTCCCATTAAAGAAACTGACCTGGATATCGTTTTTGTGCCGTTGCTTGCATTTGACAAAAAGGGACATCGTGTTGGGTATGGTAAGGGATATTACGATGTTTTTCTTAAGAAATGCAGGCCCGATGTAATTAAAATAGGACTTTCGTTTTTTGAGGCAGAGGAGGAAATTACAGATGTAAACGAAGATGATGTTGCCTTAAACTACTGTGTTACCCCAGATAAGATCTACACGTTTTAGGATGGTTGCCAGCTAGCTTTTTCCAAAAGCCTTTTTATTGAAGACAATCAAAATGCCCACGCCCACACTGATAGCCGAATCAGCAATATTGAAAATCGGTTCAAAAAAGCGGAAGTTCTTACCACCCAGTCCGGGAACCCATTCGGGCCAGGTAGTATCTATTAATGGGAAATACAGCATGTCTACCACTTTTCCGTAAAACAACTTTCCATACGGTTCTTCAGAAAAAAAATCTGCAACTTGATTTTCACTACCGTTAAAGATTGTACCATAAAACACAGAATCAATAATATTTCCAACAGCGCCGGCAAATATTAGAGAGACGGCAAGGATAAGCACATTAGGGGAGTTCTTTTTAATAATATCATACAACCAGTAGCCTATACCCGTTATAGCAAACAACCGAAAAATGGTGAGGAAAAGTTTTCCTGTGGAGTCTGAGATAGGGAGAATATCACTTAATTTGGTTCCCCAGGCCGCCCCCTCGTTCTCAATAAACCATATTTTAAACCAAGAAAACACCTCAACTGATTCTCCCAGTACAAAATTGGTTTTTATATAAACCTTGCTGATTTGATCTACCAACAACACCAGGAAAATTATTAATAAAGATTTTTTTATAGTCATCTTCTCTCAGTAACCGGCGGCAAAAATAGCTAATTATATTTCATGGGGACATTTACCCAAATATTACCTTCTATGGAATGAAGGCTATAATTGTAATCTCCAGAAGGAACATTTCCCTTATGTATTTTTCCGTATTTCGTTTTTGCAGCGACTATACCCCTTGTCTTCATTAATCGTATCTCTCCGGTTTGGGTCCTAACCGTTGATTTTTCGGCAAGAGCTTCTACCAGACAGTTGCCATCAGCCACGGAAATGTCAAGGGCATTATAAATGCCTTTAGCTTGTACATTACTGTACGTACCATAAAGCTGCACCTGAGCATACTCCGGGAGCAAAACCGATAGGGAAATGGAGATCACCTTGTGGGCACTTAGCTTATCGTTCGGGTTTTTAAAACTTGGTAAAAAATCGGTGCTTACTACTATGGTATTGCCATCTTCTTCTAACTTTAGCGCAAGGTCTGTGGCGTACTCCCCCTCAATAGAAGCCTCTACAACGAGCTGGTTTCCAGGGGAAGTCTGGAGATCAATGATGTAACAATTTGTACCATCTATACGGATAAATTGTTGTTCGGTACTAACAATCTTCTTGCTCACCTTTTTCTGGCAAAAAGCCGTAATGGGCAGCCATAGAATAGCCAATACGATCAGGATCCTTCCCATACCGATTAAGGGCTAACCACCACTTTATTTCTGCATATTCTTTGCTTCTATACTCAGCGTTGCGTGGGGAACCAGTTTAAGACGTTCTTTGTTGATAAGCTTTCCGGTTACTCTGCAAATACCATAGGTCTTATTTTCTATCCGTAGTAGTGCATTTTTTAGATCGCGGATAAACTTTTCCTGGCGGATAGCCAGTTGTGTATTCGCCTCTTTGCTCATTGTTTCGGAGCCTTCTTCGAACGCTTTGAATGTTGGCGAAGTGTCATCGGTGCCATTATTGCCATCATTCATGTATGAGCTTTTTAGCAAATCCAGGTGTTTCTGGGCTTTTTCAATTTTAGCTTCTATGAGTTCTTTAAACTCTGTTAAATCTTTATCTGAATATCTTACTTTAATGTCTTGTGCCATTTTCTAATGTTTTTGAATGAATAGTTTGGTGTGTACTTCATCAAAGACCACCTCAGTGCCTTCGTCCATTTTCTCCTCAAGGTCCAGCACGGCGGTTAACGTTTCACTTTTTAAGTACTCCGCATTACCCGCTATAGCTTTTTCAACGTGACCGTCTTTTAAAACCTTAAGAGCTATCCTATCTGTAACTTCCAATCCGGATTCCTTCCGTAAGTTTTGGATGCGATTTACCAATTCTCTGGCGATACCTTCATTTCGCAGCGTTTCATCAATTGTAATATCTAAAGCTACGGTCAGTGGTCCAGAGGTGGCTACCAGCCATCCCTCAATATCTTGAGAAGTGATCTCTACATCGGATAACTGTAAGTTAATGTTTTTATTTTCCAATGAAAGGGTTATTTCGCCTTCTTGCTCAATTTTTTGGATATCTCTCTGATCCAAACTAGCAATAGCGATAGAAATACCTTTCATCTCTTTCCCATATTTTGGCCCTAACACTTTAAAATTAGGTTTGATTTGTTTCACCAAAATACCGGAAGCATCATCTAAAATTTCAATCTCCTTGACATTCACCTCAGACCTTACAAGATCCGCAACAGCTTCAATGTCGTTGCGCTGTTTTACATTGAGCACTGGAACCATTATTTTTTTTAGCGGTTGTCTCACCTTAATTCTTTCTTTCTGTCGTATGGAAAGTACCAGGGAGGAGAGATTTTGCGCCATTCGCATCTTTTCTTCCAGCGCCGTATTCACGGCTTTGGGTTCAAACTCTGGAAAATTAGAAAGATGCACACTCTCGAACTGCTCTTTTGAAGCAACACCAGCCAGGTCTCTGTACATGCGTTCTGCAAAAAAAGGCGCTAAAGGCGCCATAAGTTTGGCAACGGTAATCAGGCAATCATATAAGGTTTGGTAGGCAGAGATCTTATCTTTTTGATAGTCGCCCTTCCAAAAACGTCTTCTGCTTAAACGAACGTACCAATTACTCAGATTTTCCTGGACAAAATCTGATATTGCTCTAGCCGCTTTGGTTGGTTCGTAATCGGAATACGCAGTGTCTACTACTTTTACCAGCGAACTTAATTCAGATACTATCCATTGATCCAATTCTGGCCTATCCTCAAATGGGATGTCGTCTTCGGTGTAGGTAAACCCATCAATATTGGCATATAGGGCAAAAAAGGAGTAGGTGTTGTAAAGTGTGCCAAAAAATTTGCGTTTGACCTCCGCGACACCGTCAATATCAAATTTTAGATTGTCCCATGGGTTAGCATTGGAAATCATATACCATCTCGTGGCATCTGCCCCATGCGTTTTCATGGTTTCAAAGGGATCTACAGCATTTCCTAAACGCTTGGACATTTTCTTTCCCGCTTTATCCAAAACCAAACCATTGGAAACAACATTCTTGTAGGCAACCGAATCAAAAACCATTGTTGCTATGGCATGTAAGGTGTAGAACCATCCTCGGGTTTGATCTACTCCCTCAGCAATGAAATCTGCAGGAAAGGCTTCGCCCGCATCGATCATTTGCTTGTTTTCAAAGGGGTAATGCCATTGTGCATAGGGCATTGCACCGCTATCGAACCAAACGTCGATAAGGTCCGATTCCCGTTTCATTGGTTTTCCTGATGGAGACACCAAGGTAATACTATCTACGATATTTTTATGGAGGTCTACTTTCTCATAGTTTTTTTCGGACATATCCCCATCGACAAAATCTGAAAAAATAGCGCTGTCCATATATCCGGCGGCAACGGATTGTTGCATAGCGGCTTTGAGTTCTGCTACCGACCCAACGATCATCTCTTCCTTTCCGTCTTCAGTTCTCCAGATAGGCAGTGGAACCCCCCAATATCGGGAACGCGAAAGATTCCAGTCATTTGCATTGGCCAGCCAATTGCCAAAACGCCCGTCACCAGTAGATTTTGGTTTCCAATTGATGGATTGATTCAAAGCAAACATACGATCCCGAATAGCGGTTACCTTTATAAACCACGAATCCAATGGATAATACAAAATAGGCTTGTCCGTACGCCAGCAGTTTGGGTAACTATGCAGGTATTTTTCAACCTTAAAGGCTTTATTTTCTGTTTTTAGTTTAATGGCAATCTCAACATCTACCGATTTTTCCGGTGCTGTACCTTCATCATAGTACTCGTTCTTTACATATTTACCCCCGAATTCTTTTAATTCTGACCTGAATCTCCCTTGTAGATCTACCAGTGGTACGAGCGTATCGTTCTCGTCCATAACCAACATAGGTGGAACTGGTGGAGACGCTTGTTTTGCCACCAGGGCATCATCCGCACCAAAAGTTGGTGCCGTATGTACGATACCTGTACCGTCTTCCGTAGTTACAAAATCTCCTGGAATTACCCGAAAAGCATTCTCCGGATTTTGGTAGGGCTGCACGTAGTCGATTAGTTGCTCATACTGAATACCAACGAGGTCTTTACCCTTACATTCCTGCAATACCTTAAAAGGGATTTTCTTTTTGTCGGTGGTAAAACTGGTAAAATCCTCATCAGAAGCTACGCTGTAGAATTTACCGGAAAACTGTTTTTCTATTAGGTTTTTAGCAAGGATTACTTGTATGGGTTCAAACGTATATTGATTAAAGGTTTTTACCAGAACGTAATCAATTTTAGGACCAACCGTCAATGCTGTGTTGGAGGGTAGGGTCCATGGTGTTGTTGTCCATGCCAAAAAATAAATATCGCCCGATAGGTCCTTTAGAAAGTCGGGTAAACTGTCTTTCTTGGTTTTAAATTGGGCAGTAACAGTAGTATCCGTTACGTCCTGATAGGTGCCCGGTTGATTCAACTCATGGGAACTTAGTCCCGTACCTGCTTTGGGGGAATAGGGTTGAATAGTATAGCCTTTGTATAACAATCCTTTATCATAGAGTTGCTTCAGAAGCCACCAAACCGACTCCATATATTTAGGTTTGTAAGTGATATAAGGGTCTTCCATATCCACCCAATACCCTAACAGCTCGGTCATCTCGTTCCAGACATCGGTATAGCGCATTACTGCTTTTTTGCAGGCTTCATTGTAGTCTTCTACGGAAATCTTCGTGCCAATATCTTCCTTTGTGATCCCCAGTTCTTTTTCCACTCCTAGCTCAATAGGAAGGCCATGGGTATCCCATCCCGCCTTTCGCTTTACCTGATAGCCTTTCATGGTCTTATACCGTGGAAAGATGTCTTTTATGGTACGCGCCATGGCATGGTGAATGCCGGGCATACCATTAGCGGAAGGAGGGCCTTCGTAAAAAACATAATTCTCCTTACCTTCCCGGGTAGTTACACTTTTTTCAAAGATGTTTTCCCTTTTCCAGAAGGATAGGATTTCCCGGGCCATTTCCGGTAGGTCAAGCCCTTTATATTCTGCAAACTGGCTCATACTCCTAAGTTGCGCTTTTAAAGGTTGCAAAATTAAAAATTTAGGACGAATTATCGCGATTTTTACCGGAGGGGAATAGTCAAGAACAGGGTAAAAATGATAACAGTATGAAGAAATAAGGGTAGTACTACAAGCTAGGCCTTAGCACTACTTACTTCACTAAAAAGAATATCCCAAGCCTAGGATGAGGTTGATTCCAGGAGCCACAATGCCAGAAGAATACGGTCTATACCGTTGATCCGTAATGTTCTCTACAGAAAAATTGGCGTGTACTGCATTTGAAAACTGATAACGCGAACGGAAATTTAACGTATACCATGAGGGGGCAAAAGGATTGCCGTTACTGTCTTCCGCATAAATAAAAGGCTTACTACGTTCGGAAAACGCCAAATCATCAAATGAGATCTCGCCGTTGTAATTCAAAAAGAAATCTGCGGTTAAACGGTCGTTTTTCCAAATAAGATGGGCATCAGCAAAGGTAGGAGCCACATGGCGGGCGGGAGAATCGGTACCATCATCATCTTCTTCTATTCCTTCGGTTAAGGTGAGATTTCCCAAAAAAGACCATTCTTTTCCCATAAAAGCCTCTACGCCAAACTCCAAACCATATACATAGGCCCTTGCCGCATTTTGTATGGCCTGTACATTGCTCAACTCACCGTTGTATACTATTTCATTCAGCCCTCCAAAGGTGAAGTCCCTTCTTACCAAGGCATCCACAAGGTAGGTATAATAGGTGGACGCTTTCAAAACGAATTTGTTTTCAAAATTTTTACGTATTCCAAAGTCTGCACTGTAGGCGTATTCTGGTTCCAGCTGCGGATTTGGGACCACCACCGAACCAGGTTCAGAATCAAATATCTTCCCGATATCATCAATATTTGGTGCTCTAAAGGCTGTAGATCCGTTAAGTGTTATTTGCAGATTGGCATTGGGAAACCAACTAAACCCTAGGCTTCCCGTCAGGGCCCCGGTAATTAGATCGGCTTCGGTAAAGGGAAATGGAAAGAAGGTGTCATCAAATTTGGCGTCTACCCAAACCTGGCTATAGCGCAAACCGGAAAGCAGGGTAAAGTTGGGTTTAAAACGATACTCTCCATTCACATATCCTGCAAAAGTTTGCCAGGTTGCACCATCCGGATATCTGGAAGCAGAGGGAACGGCTGTATCCGTGTTTATATTGGTTTGGGTGCCTTCCGAATCCACTTTGTTAAAAAGGTATTCTGCTCCATAATAAAGGCTGAGTGCTCCAATTTTTTTATTTTCGAAATCCAGGTTAAAGGAAAGCGCATCTAATTTTTCCCGGGTAGTAAAACGCTCAGGATCCTGGAACCGCCGTTCATTTCTGCTTTCTTCAAAAAATTGATAAGCTGCGGTAAATTTTAGGCCACTGTAGAACCTGTTTTTTCCTTTTTGAAGGATTTGGGCATTGCCCATAAACCACTTTTGAGGGCCATAAAACCATTCTGCGGCGCGGAGGCCGCTGCCATCGCTGTTAGGTCGTATCAAGCGGTCAAACCTTGAAAAATCTGTAGTCTCAGAGTAATAGAGTCCCATATGATAATCCCAGTTATTATTGGGCCTTAAACTGAATTTTTGCATCAGATTGATTTGATTGTAGCCCGAGGGCACCTGAGTTCTTGGATCATTATTGGGGACCAACACGTCCTGATCATTTTCCCGGATCACCCTATTATTTCTCAAGTAGGATTCGGGGCCGTGAGCACCCATACGTAGATCTCCAAAATTGTTGTAACTGATACTGGTGTGAGCGGCCCAATGCTGGTGCCCCAGATTAACATCGAGATGACCGGTATTCTCATTATTGGCAGAAGCAAAGCGATAGAAGGTATTCCCAGAAAAAGTAAGGCTGTCGGTATACGAATAACGAGGGTCTTTTGTAAAAAAGTTCATTACACCACCAATTGCATCACTGCCGTAAATTACAGAACCGGGACCAAAAATAACTTCGGTGTTTTTAATACTAAATGGGTCTATAGAAATCACATTTTGCACATTCCCTCCTCTGAAAATAGCGTTGTTCATGCGTACACCATCTACAGAGATCAACACTCTGTTGGTAGCAAATCCTCGTATCATTGGGCTTCCACCACCCAGTTGACTTTTCTGAACAAATACCTGCCCGCTACTTTGCAGCAGATCTGCAGCAGTTTGCGGATTGTTAAACGCAATGCTTCGCGCGGTCATCGTCGCTATTTTTTGCGGTACATCTTTGCGCTGCTGTTCCCATTTAGAAACGGACATTACTACTTCTTCCAACTGTTCGGGACGTAACTCCAGATATACGCGACTCCCTTTTCTGAGGAGCTGTTTCTTTGTAGTAGTAACCGGAAGATAGCTTAAATGCCGTATGATGATTTTCTCGCTAACATCAAAAGCGCCAAGATCACATTTTCCGTTTAGATCGGAAATGGTAGTTTTTGATTTATCAACATTGAATAGGGCAACGTTGGGCACAGGGAATCCTGAATCCGCATCTAAAAGTGTAATATTTTGTGCAGTAACTTGAAGAAAAAGAAGTAAAAAAAAGGAAACAATTCCGTTTCGCATATCAATTAAAAACTGCATTTAAAATCGCAAGAGACCTGGGCGTTCTAAAACCGTGCAAATGTAGCTCAAAATACAGAAGCACTTTTTTCAACAATTGCTGACGAAGGGGCTTGGTCATTTTTATAGAAAAAACAGCATCAAAATTTATGCCCAAAAACCTTTTGAAGTAGTGCAATAGATCGCCATCCAAAATAGGATTTAGGGAAGGCCTATTGATAAAGCCTCCTTCGAGGAGATCAAAATAGGGTAATTCCTGATCCGTAACATCTGGATAAAATCCTAAATAGGAGGTAAGTTGTATTAAAAAGAGCAGGTGGAAGTTTGTGACCTGCTCACTGGTATCCAGCCAACGCAGCGAATATTCCAGATAATTGAAAAGGGCAATATTCTTCTCTTCTTCCTGTATGACATTACTTAGAATTTCAGCTAAAAAAAGTACGATACTGTTTTTTACAATTTCTGTATGTAATGTCTTGTAAGGATACATCACTTTGGCTTCTCTGATGCGCTCTAACGTCCCCTTGTTTTTGTGGTTGGCTACAATTTCTATTTGCGTCAAAGGTTGAAAAAGCCCTGCCCGTACTTTCCCTTTTCTTGAAGTAAGCACCCCTCGTAATAGATAAGACTTTACCCCATCTGAAGCTGTAAATGCCTTTACAATCAGGCTGGTATCTCCGTATTTTATAGCGGAAAGGACAATCGATTTAGTTGTTACGGTCATAATTGATGCTAGAAGCTATAGCTAACCGTAAATTTATTTCGCTTTGTCCAACGGACAAAACCGATTGTTACAGGATCCCCTTTTTAGACTACTCCCTGGGCTAACATAGCATCTGCGACCTTCACAAAGCCAGCAATGTTCGCTCCTTTTACGTAGTTGCAATAGCCAGTTTCATCTTTGCCATAGGCAACACAAGACTCATGAATATCGTTCATAATGCTCTTTAAGCGATCGTCCACTTCTTCACGGGTCCAACTGATCCGCAACGAGTTTTGTGACATTTCCAAACCGGACGTGGCTACACCACCAGCATTAGAGGCTTTCCCCGGAGCAAAAAGGATTTTGGCTTCATGAAACGCATGTATCGCTTCCGGAGTAGAGGGCATATTGGCGCCTTCTGCCACCGCAATACAGCCGTTTTTCAGTAGGGTTCTAGCTTCATTACCATCCAACTCGTTTTGAGTGGCGCAGGGTAAAGCAACATCGCAAGGTACCTCCCAGGGGTCGCGTCCCTTATGGTATTCGGCACTAGGGAAACGCTCCGCATACTCATATATCCTACCCCTGCGATTATTCTTCAGATCCATTACCCAAGCTAATTTTTCAGCATCAATACCGTCCTTATCTATCACATAACCACCGGAGTCCGATAGCGTAAGCACTTTTCCACCCAGGTGAATGACTTTTTCCGCAGCATATTGGGCTACATTTCCAGAACCGGAAATGACCACTTTTTTACCCTCAAATGAATCTCCCTTTGTTTTGAGCATACTATCGGCAAAGTACACCGTTCCGTATCCGGTTGCTTCCGGCCGGATCAAGGAGCCCCCCCAGGAGAGTCCTTTCCCTGTCAATACTCCTGTAAATTCGTTTTTGATCTTTTTGTATTTACCAAAAAGAAATCCGATCTCGCGCGCGCCAACACCAATATCTCCCGCAGGAACATCAGTATAAGGCCCAATATGACGCGATAGTTCAGTCATAAAGGCATGGCAAAAGCGCATGACTTCATCGTCTGATTTTCCTTTTGGGTCAAAATCCGAGCCTCCTTTACCCCCACCCATAGGTAGTGTGGTCAGGCTATTTTTAAAGACTTGTTCAAAGGCCAAAAACTTCAAGACACTTGCATTTACCGTGGGATGGAAGCGCAACCCGCCTTTATAAGGGCCAATGGCAGAATTCATTTGGATGCGATAGCCGCGATTTACATGTATCTCCCCATCATCATCTACCCAGGCCACCCTGAACGAGATGAGCCTTTCGGGCTCTACCATCCGCAATAAAATGTTCTTACCATGATAGATATTTTGTGTTACGATATAAGGAATTACTGTTTCTGCTACTTCTTGCACCGCTTGAATAAACTCTGGCTCATGACCATTCCTGGTCTTCACCTCATCCATAAAGGCTTTGATCTTTGCTTCCATACGGGAATGATAAATTATTGGTTTTGGTCCTTAAAAAAGGGTTGTTTTTGTCAATTCTTAAATTTGAGGGCAAAAATATGCTATTTACAAAATTAAATCGCCAATTTTTGAAAAATTTGCAATTTGTCCTATCCAATAGCCTGTTCCAGATCTTCAATGAGGTCAATGCGGTCTTCAATACCAACGCTTAAGCGTATAAGTGCATCTACAACTCCGCTTTTTTCCCGTTCTTCCTTAGGAATACTGGCGTGGGTCATACTTGCCGGATGACCCGCAAGGCTTTCCACGCCTCCAAGAGATTCGGCTAAAGTGAAAACGTTAAGCTTTTCCACGATTTTAACGGCGTCTTCAAAGCTGCTCCCTTTCGGAACAAAGGAAATCATACCACCAAAATCGTCCATTTGTGCTTTGGCAATAGCGTGGTTGGGATGATCTTCGAAACCAGGCCAATAGACCTTTTCTACTTTGGTATGATTTTTTAGATACCTGGCAATTGCGGCGCCGTTTTCGGAATGGCGTTGCATACGAACATGGAGGGTTTTAATGCCACGTAAGGTAAGAAAGCTATCCATTGGGCCACAAACGGCTCCACTGGCATTTTGCAGGAAATACAACTTATCCGCCAAAGCTTTGTCTTTAACCACCAATGCTCCAACAACAACATCGCTATGCCCCCCCAAATATTTAGTCGCTGAATGCATAACGATATCGGCTCCTAAATCCAGGGGTCGCTGAAGATAAGGTGTAGCAAAAGTATTATCCACCGCCAAAAGTAACTGATGTTCTTTAGCCAAGGCTGCGATAGCTTTTATATCAATGATATTCATCATAGGGTTGGTAGGGGTTTCTACCCATATAAGCTTGGTTTTTTCAGTGATCTTTTCAGCGATCTGATCTACATGCTGCATACCGGTGAAATGGAAGGTTATGCCAAATTTCTCAAAGACCTGAAGAAATAAGCGATAGCTTCCCCCATAAAGATCATTGGTAGAGATCACTTCGTCGCCGGGGTTCAAGAGTTTTATCACTGCATCAATAGCGGAAAGACCACTGGCAAACGCCAGGCCATAGTTCCCGTTTTCAATGCTCGCCAGTGAATGCTCCAAAGCGGTCCGTGTGGGGTTGGCACTTCTGGAATACTCATATCCTTTATGCCCTCCGGGGGTGCTTTGCGCATAGGTAGAGGTTTGATAAATGGGAGGCATTACCGCACCATAGGCAGTATCGGGTTGTTGGCCTCCGTGAATTGTTTTACTGTTAAATTGTAGTTCTTTTTTACTCATGAAACTCTGTTCGAAATTCTGATGTAAAATTACACTTTTACCGCCCGGGTAAGGGCCATGATGCTGCCCAAATGTAGTCCTTCATGAAAAACGTTGAAAGCAATAGCATCTTCAACCGAATTCAAGGGGATCTTAGGCGTAGTCATATACGGTTTAAAAGTTGTAAAAAAACTATTTTGATAATCTTGAACGGTTTGCTCCGGAAGATCGAATACCATTTTTTTGATGTCGCTAACTTCTGCCTCGCTGGGCACCCCAATGGGGAAAGTACCCTTCTCATATTTGCTAACTAATTCCTTAGAAACGTTTAAAGGCAGTCCGCTTAAGCCATACACCAACTTTTGTTGGGTTACCACCACGTGAGCAATATTCCACCAAATGTTGTTATTAAAACCTTTCGGAATTTTGTTCAACATATCGCCCGGAGTGTTTTTCAAATAAGTAAACAGAATTTTTCGATTCTGTCTGGTAATCGTAAATAGGTGTTCCATACTGTAAAATGTTAAACATATCTAATATTCTCAATATGTAAATATGTTTTGTATATTTGTAGGGTGAATATAGTTGAAATTAGTAAAGTACTTTCCAACACTACCCGGGTAAAGATTTTAAAATGGTTGAAAGATCCTGAGGCCAATTTTCCCCCGCATCAGGAAATTGATCATTTTGATGACGGTGTTTGCGTGGGGTACATTCAGGATAAAGCTGGACTTTCGCAGTCTACAATTTCAACCTACTTAAATACAATGCAGCAGGCAAAGTTGGTGATCCCCACCAGGCACGGGAAATGGACCTATTATAAAAGAAATGAGAAGGTGATTGGGGAATACATCAAATCTCTGACCCTGGAATTATAAAAATTTTGATCCAACATATCGATAATTAGCGAAAACTAAATATTATGGAAAATACAATTTGCTGCAGCGTCCCGTATTTAAAAAGCAAAACTGATCGCAAAAAAAAGTCCATATTTTTTCGAATACTCGGTGCAATTCGAATTTTGGGAGCGGAAGAAATGTCTAAAACAAAATAATTAAAAATGAAGACTATTGGCCTTATCGGAGGGATGAGTTGGCAGTCCTCCAAGTTTTACTACGAATATTTAAATCTGCTTGTTGCAGAACGATTAGGGGGTTCGCATTCCGCCAAAATTCTTATGAGCTCGGTTGATTTTTCAGGGATAGAAAAGTTGTCCTTTGAAGACAACTGGGAAGCAATTGGAAAACAAATGGCTTTGGAAGCCAAAAAACTGGAAGATGCAGGAGCAGAGATCATCGTGCTAGGTACAAATACCATTCATTTGGTGGCAGATCATATCGAAAACGCCATCACCATCCCCTTTTTACATATCGCCAGGGCTACCGGGAATGCAATTCGTGGAAAGGACCTGAAAAAGGTGGGATTGCTGGGTACCCGCTTTACGATGGAGAAGGATTTTTATACGGGGATTTTACAGCGGGAGTTTGATTTGGAGGTTGTAGTTCCTAATACCGACGAGCAGGAGTATTTGCAGGCTTTGATCTACAATGAATTGGTAAAAGGTAGGTTTCCAAACGAGGCAAAGGAGCGATGCATACGTATCATCAAAAAGCTTCAGGAACAAGGTGTTGAAGGAGTAATTCTGGGATGTACGGAATTACCTATTTTAATTCCCGATGCTGCTGTAACCATCCCTACTTTTGATACTACTATGATCCATTCCAAAGCTGCGGTTGATTTTGCATTAAACTAAAACGGATTCATTAGGAATTAGCGTTCTTTGCACTTTCTTCAAAACACTTCAACAATGAAAAAGATCTATCACCTGGAAACCTGTAAAACCTGTCAAAAGATACTTGCTGAACTCCAACCTTTGGACGGGGTTGAATTAAGAGAAATTAAGTCGAAAGGGATAACTCCGGAAGAACTGGAAGAAATGCGCGCTTTGACGGATTCGTACGAATCCCTTTTTAGCCGTCGTGCTATGCTTTTTAGGCAACGCGGGCTCAATAACCAGGAACTGGATGAGGAGGACTACAAAAACCTTATTTTGGAACATTATACCTTTTTAAAACGGCCTGTGATAGTCGCCAATGATCAAATTTTTATCGGTAACGCCAAAAAGCAGGTAGAAGGGGCTAAAGCTGTGTTACACGGATGAGCAAACGATCTTTGGCCTTGTTAGCCGCCATAGGCGCTACCACGATCTATGGGATTAATCATACGCTGGCCAAAGGAGTGATGCCCATCTACATCAAACCCTTTGGGTTTATCTTTTTACGTGTAACAGGAGCGGCTATCCTTTTCTGGGGCATTTCTTTATTTGGCCCAAAGGAGAAAATTGAGATGCGGGATTGGGGGCGTCTTGGGGTAGCAGCACTACTTGGAATGGTTATCAATATGCTTTCCTTTTTTAAGGGATTGGAATTATCTACTCCAATAAACAGCGCGGTATTGATCACGATAAGCCCCATTGTAGTCGTTATCTTAAGTGCGATTTTATTAAAAGAACGCATTACCAGAAACAAAGGCCTGGGGATACTGCTGGGATTTGTAGGGGCTTTGGCCTTGATCCTGTTCGGTGCTGAGCTAAGAGGCGACGCCCCAAATATTCCTTTGGGCAATAGCTTATTTATTGTGAATTCTTTTGCGTACGCCGGCTATTTGATCGTAGCTAAGAAACTGGTTGCCAAATATCATCCGTTCACTTTAATGAAGTGGCTTTTTACGATTGCCGTGATCATTAACTTTCCGGTTACCATAAACGAGTTTTTGGAAATACAGTGGGCAATAATGCCACTTTGGGCGTACGGAGTGCTGGCTTTTGTGGTCATCGGGACGACCTTCCTTACCTACCTGTTTAACATTTTTGCGATGACAGAGCTCAAAGCTAGTACCATTGGTGCTTTTATTTATGTACAACCGCTTTTTGGGATTCTTTTTGCTTTGGTAACCGGGAAGGATACCCTTACCACAATAAAGATCTTAGCAGCTTCCCTGGTTCTTTTGGGGGTATATCTTGCCAGTAAACGGCAGAAACCAGGTCCTCAATCCGAATGATCTTCAAATAGGTTTAATTGTTTACCCCTGGGCGGTTTTTCATAGCCAAAAACACTTCGTCCGCCATATTTGTAAGCGTTATCATTTTCCTTTTGCACAAGGGCTTCAAAGTTTTGGTTGGGGACAAAATTTTTCTCAGCCTTCTGTGACATTTCGGTCAATTTTTGAATCGCCTTTAACTTATCTGTACGACCAATTTTTGCCTTCTCTACGGCCGATTTCATGGAGATAATGGTCTCATCATATATTTTAGTTGGCACGGGAAAGGGCGTAGCATCTTTCCCGCCGTGCGCAAAAGCGAACCGTGCAGGATCCGAGAAGCGGGAAGGCGTACCATAAATCACCTCACTAACCAAAGTAAGACTTTGCAAAGTTCGTGGCCCCAAGCCTTTTAAAAGCAGTAACTCTTCAAACTTTTGGGTTTCATTTTCCTGAGCTAACCATAAAATGCTGCCCATTCGTTTGAGGTCTACGTCTTTAGACGCAATAGTATGATAGCTCGGTACAATAAGGTGTGGTAATTCTTTTGCAAGTTTATCAGGATCTTCCTTGGTAATTTCCAAAATGGAGTTTTGGGTGTTCTCAGCCTCTTTATGCACCAAGTTTAAAATTTTTCCTTGGTGCTCTCCACATACCGCGGCATGAGGTTCTTTTACAAAATTGGTGACTGTTCCGGAGTGCCAGTGATAACGACGTGCCTTGCCGTTTTTGTTGTTCATGCCCTGTTGCACCACACACCAGTCGCCTTCATCGGTGACCAAAAAATTATGGATATACAATTGAAAACCATCTTGAAGTGCTGTATTATCTACTTTAGCGCTCAATTTGCTGGCTTTGGCCAGGGCATTGCCATCCAAGCCCGTTTGCATGCCGACCTTAATAAGTTCCTGGGGGGTCTTCAAAGAATGTTTGCCCTTACCCCCACAGACATAAATTCCCAACTGCCTGGATACCGGGGTAACTACTTGTTTGAGTACGTTCATCACCGTTGTGGTCACTCCCGAAGAATTCCAATCCATACCGATAACGGTCCCAAAGCTTTGAAACCAAAACGGATGGGCCATCCGCTCCACAAATCCGGATTTTCCATGTTCCAGAATAATTGCTTCAACCATGGGCAGGGCCAACTCTTTCATTCGATTGAGCAGCCAAGGGGGCACGTGACCCCCGTGCAAGGTTAAATCCGCAGTTCCGGAGCGTGGCATGGTTACACCTATTACTTGTAAAGCTAAAATTACAAAATCATTGATTAGCGATGATGTTCATTTACCAGGGGAGAATCACTTGACAAACCCGAACCACTTTTTACAGCGTGAAGTAATTAGGGAACAATTAAAAAATCATCATGATTTCTATTTTTGTCTTCTAAGCAATTGGAAACAACAAATGAAGCAACTACTATTCCTATTTTTTCTATTGATAAACCTTCAAATTATAGCTCAAAAGTTAGTTGCCGTTGCGGTAAGAGAAGACCTCAATTTTTTGGCCGAGCATATCAGCAAATACAACCCGGCGCTATCCCATTACCACCCAAAATTTGATAGTTTGTCAACACAAGTAATCGAGCGTGTTCCACAAGATTCAGTTTCCTTATTTACGTATTTTTCTGCGGTAAGTAGGATTTGTGCGTTTGCAAATGAGGGCCACTTTAAAATAGGAGATCGGGATGATGTCTTTCGCAAAGGTATTTCGGAAGATACCTACGCTTATTTACCAATTCAGGTGAAAATTGTTGCAGGCCGGGTTTTCCTTTATGGGGACTTTTCCGATGAACAAATAATGCGTAGGGGAGACGAAATTATTGCTATTAATGGGATGAATGTAAAAAATGTTCTGGATGCGTTATTAGAACTGACACCATCAGATGGCGAAATAATGACCTATGCCTATCGCAAAATTGAAGATAGATTTAATTCCTTGTATTACCTCCATATAGAACGACCAGATACCTTTAAAATAAACTTTCTGGACAAAAACAAAGAGGAAAGAACAATCCTACTAAAAGCGTTGGTGCGTTCGGACCAGATCAAAAACCTTAAAAAGTACTATCCTAACAACGATAGCAAGGACACATCAACACCGGATAGTTTTTATTCTTTAGAGATTACTGACGATTACGCACTTTTAAAGCTTCCCTCTTTTGATTTTAGGAAGGTGAACAAATTCAAGGTAAAGTCCACAACACTCTACAAAACGATATTTAAAGTATTGCAGGATAAAAAAGTACAGCATTTGGTCATTGACCTGAGAGATAACACTGGGGGACGAAATGAATTCGCAGATGATATGCTCCCCTTTATTCTAAGTTCTCCTAGTACCGATAAGTATGTAAAAAAAACTATTTCGTGGGAAGGAAAAGAGAAGCTATACAAAATGCCCAGCCCTTCAAAATTGGCTTTTAAAGGCTCAATTTATGCTTTGGTGAATGGGAAAACCTTTTCTGCGGGAAGTTCCCTAGCCAGATTTCTAAAGGAGTACGGAAATGCGACGGTCATTGGAACAGAAACCGGAACACGTTATGAAGGTTTTGCAGCAGGATCAAACCAAGATATCAATTTGCCAAATACAGGACTTACTGTTGGCATACCGCGGTACCATATTCTATATCCAGAATCCGTAAAACAAAAGACAACCAATAGAGGACTCTTACCGGATTACGAAATAGCCCATACTTTTGAAACCTACTCAAAACGAATAGACCTGCATATCAAAAAAGTAACTGCTCTAATTAGCGAAGAACAGTTTTGAATCAGTAGCCGACTCATCTCAAAGACAACTGAATTCTAGAGGGGAATGGGATTTTCCAAAAAAAGACTTATCGGTCAAGAGGCCGAAGTGGGTTGTAAATTACAGCTAAAGAAGTTATGCCAAATCTCTTGGGACCTTTGCAAACTTTCGGGTATCCGCTTTGGTTAAGACCTTATAATCCGATGGTTTTTCCTGGGCGTTAAAGATATCCAGGATTTCTTGCGGAAGCGCAGTGAGCGAACGTTGTTCCATATCTATCCAGGAACCCATCATCTCGCAATGGGCCAAATGTCTTCCCTTTGCGTCGTAAAAATTGTGATGAAATTCGAAAAACATACCATTTTCGCTCAACCCTTTCAATTCTAAAGAAACCTTGATAGGTTTCCCAGGAAACACTTCTTTGAAGTAGTAGATGTGCTCATAGAATACTACAGGTCCAATTCCGTAATGAATAAATTGTTTATGCCCAAATCCAATTCCGGTTAAAAAAGCGATTCGGGTATGGCTCATATAGTTGACATAGGCAGAATTGGCCAAATGTTTGTTGGCATCTACGTCACTCCAGCGAATTTCAAATTCCTTTAAAAACATCCGTTAAATTTGTTATGCATGCATAATAGTTGATAAAAATACTATAGATTTGAAAACAATTGTTAAAAAGCAATAGATTGTTCATAGCCAAAAAATAGAAGTCATGAGCCAAAAAGCAGCCTTTCTTCCGGAATTATCCTTACCTGCTATTGCCGCCCCGATGTTTTTAATTTCCGGGCCGGAATTGGTGGTAGAATGTTGTAAGCAAGGAATAGTTGGGACCTTTCCTGCCTTAAATCAACGGACAAGTGAAGGTTTTGAAGAATGGCTTGTAGCGATCAAGGAGGAATTGAATCAATGGGAGGAAGCCACTGGGAAAAAGGCAGCTCCTTATGGGGTAAATCTTATTGTGCATCCTACTAATCCAAGATTAGAAGCGGATTTACGTCTTTGTGTAAAGCACGAGGTTCCCTTAATTATTACTTCGCTGGGAGCTGTTAAACAGGTAGTAGATGCAGTGCATAGCTATGGAGGATTGGTCTTTCACGACGTTATTAAAAAACGGCACGCTCAAAAAGCTGCTGAAGCAGGGGTTGATGGGTTAATTTTAGTTGCCGCCGGAGCCGGGGGTCATGCTGGCACGATCAATCCGATGACCTTGGTTGCCGAAACCCAACAGTTTTTTGACGGTACTATCATTCTTTCCGGATGCATCAGTACAGGACGGGACGTAGCCTCAGCCATGCAGATGGGAGCAGATCTGGCGTATATGGGCACCCGATTTATTAATGTGAAGGAGAGCCTTGCTCCGGAAGAATATCAGGAAATGATCATTGAAGCCGGTGCTAGCGATGTGACCTATACCGCAGCTATCTCCGGGGTGCACGCCAATTTTCTAACAGCTAGTTTAAAGGCTGCCGGAATCTCAGAAGAAGAGCTAAAAAAAGGCCATAAGATAGATTTCGGAAAGGAATTGGATACCGAAGCCAAAGCCTGGAAGACCATTTGGTCAGCCGGTCAGGGCGCTGCTTTGGTTAAAGATACCCTTCCTGTGGATCAACTTGTAGAACAACTAAAGCAGGAATTCAAAGTAGCCATAGAAGAACAGAGCAAATTACTACTAAAGTATCCTAAGTAAGCTGTAGCTTTACGCAAAGCGATTAAAACCTATAACCTATGCCGTTGGTACCGTCTAACTATCGGCCTCCCTTTTTGTTCCGAAACGGACACTTTTCGACCATTTATTCAGGAGTATTTAGAAAAATAAGTGGTGTTGTTCAAAGACGGGAGCGCTTAGAATTGCCCGATGGTGATTTTCTGGATCTGGACTGGGGTGAGAGTCCGACCACCACGCAAAAGGTGGTCATTCTTTTACACGGTTTGGAGGGGGATGCCCAACGGCATTACATCGCCGGAAGCGCGAAACGATTACATCAAAGTGGCTATGATACCTGTGCCGTGAACTTTAGAGGATGTAGTGGAGAAACCAATCGTTTATATGCTTCGTATCATTCCGGATCAAGTGCAGACCTTGAAGAAGTGATACATCATATTATCAGATTAGACCTATATCAGGAACTTTATGTTTGGGGATACAGTCTTGGGGGGAATGTAGCCTTAAAATATGCCGGAGAGGGCAATACCCTTCCTAAAATACTGAAAGCCATAGTAGGGGTCTCGGTTCCTTGTGATCTGAAAAATGCCTGTGACCAGTTATTACAATCCAAAAACGTTTTGTACTCCCAACGCTTCAAAAGGCATTTATTGGAAAAGCTCAGGGAAAAGCACCAGCGCTTTCCTGAGCGTATTGCCCTGCATGAAATTGAAGCTATAGTAACCCTTAAGGATTTTGATGATGTCTATACGGCCCCTGCTCATGGGTTTCGAGATGCCCTGGATTACTATGCCAGGTGTAGTTGCAACCAGTTTTTACCTGATGTTTCGATACCTGCACTCATCCTGAATGCGAAAAATGATTCTTTTTTAGGAGCGCCATGCTACCCCTATGCGGCAGCCCGTAACAACCCCAATTTGTATTTGGAAGTACCTGATTTTGGCGGTCATGTAGGGTTTTGGGGTAGGCGGAACATTAGCTATGCAGAAGATAGAGCACTGTCATTTTTTGAGAGTACTTCTAGTTAAGTTTGGGTGCAAACCAGTTCTTATGTACAGAATTTCTTTGTTATTGCTATGGCTGCCTTGTATTTTCCATTCTTGTATTAAAGATGGAGAATTTAACGCCCCACCATCAGATTGTAAAGAAGACTTGGCAACGGTTGTTTCCTATGCTCAGGTCAAAGCCTTATATACCGGAGAATTACTTCAAATCCAGGAAGACTGGAGTATAGAAGGTTATGTGGTTTCTTCAGACCGCGCTGGTAACTTCTTTAAAGTGTTACATTTTCAGGAAAATCCGACATCACCGACCGAAGGATTTCAAATTGAGATCGACATGCGAGATAGTCATTTACGTTATCCGGTGGGTAAAAAGCTTTTTATAAAGCTCAAAGGGTTATATCTAGGCAAAAGCCGGGGAGTGTTCCAACTAGGGGGTACATTTGCCGGTTTTGGAACAGTTTCAGTAGGGCGTTTGCCCGCCCTTAAAATACCTGAACATATTCTCCTTTCCTGTGATGATCCGATAGCAATAGTTCCTGCAAAGCTATCCATTCCAGCTATTGATTCTACATGGGTCAGCACTTTGGTGCGGTTTGAAGATATGGAAGTTAACGAAGCGGAATTGGATAGTGCATTTGCCCGAGCAGAGGAAGCAACCGAACGTGGACTTGTGGACTGCGGGGATAATGAACTTATTTTACGCAATAGTGGGTTTGCCGATTTTCAGAATGAGCCACTCCCCCCAGGAAATGGTAGTATAACGGGGGTGTTGCTTCAGGAACGTTCAAAGTATTTTCTGGCCATTCGGGATTTAGAGGACGTAGATTTTTCAAATACAAGATGTGAAGCGCTAATCACTGAGTTTACCTCAAATCACCTATTTTTCTCAGAACTTGCGGATCCCGATAATAATGCAAATGCACGTTTTATCGAAGTATACAATGCTGCTGAACAGGCACTGGATTTAAATGGGTGGACGATTCGGCGCTATACCAATGCAAACACTACAGTTAGTTCAACGATAGACCTAACCGGATTGCAAATTGGACCCAATAGTACCCTTATCATCTCCCCAAATTCCGAAGTGTTTGAGGCGGTGTACGGTTTTCCTCCGGATTTAGGCGTTGGTGGTAATAGCCCGGCAGATTCCAATGGCGATGACAATCTGGAATTAGTAGACCCTTTTGGAACAGTTATCGACGTTTTCGGTGTAGTCGGAGCGGACGGTTCGGGAACTAACCATGAGTTTGAAGATGGTAAAGCCGTACGAAATAGTAATGTTACTAAGGCAAACCCTTCCTACTTGTTTTCGGAGTGGACCCTTTTCAACGATACCGGGGCTTCCGGTACAATAAATTTACCGCAAAATGCGCCGGAGGACTTTTCTCCGGGATCGAGAAATTAAGATTAGCTCCTAGTATCCCGATAAAACAACAAACCTTATCAGGAACCGCATTGTTTTTGCAAACTAAAGAGTATTTTAGTGCTATGGGAGATAAAGCGATTTTCTTTGATCAAATTCGAGAAGGAGATATAGGAGGGGTAACCACACTCTTATCTAATCAACCGGAATGGATCAATATTCGTGATGAAAGAGGGTTTACACCTTTAATTTTGGCCTCTTACTATGGGCATGTGGAACTAACGCAATTCCTACTTGATAAAGGGGCCGGTATTGATGAAACAGATGGTTCAGGGAACACGGCCTTATTGGGGGTTTGTTTTAAAGGTTATGATGCGTTAGTCAAATTACTGCTGGAAGCAGGCGCCAATGTAAACCATAAAAATACCATGGGAGCCACAGCCTTGATTTATGCGGCGACCTTCAATAATATAAACATCGCCGAATTACTATTGGCCCATAATGCTGACATATCGGTAAAGGATGCAAGAGGGAATACTGCTTTGGATCAAGCCAGAATGCAGGAGGCAAAACCTATGATTGCCCTTTTGGAAGCGTCTTCATAATGGATGAAAATCAGCAGCTGGATCTGGTAAAACGAATTAAAGCGATCGCCGAAACAGGCTTGGTCTATACCGAAGGAAGTTATGATAAGGAACGCTATCAGGAACTAAGGGAAATTAGCCTGAAACTCTTGTCTCAAAAGTCCGGTATTCCTTCACCGCAACTACAGAAATTCTTTATGCCCCAGACGGATTATCCCACCCCAAAAGTGGATGTACGGGGTTTTGTTCTTGACAAGGACGATAGGATCTTAATGGCACGCGAAAGCATAGATGGAAAATGGAGTATCCCAGGAGGTTGGGCCGATATAGGTAGTACTCCCAAAGAAGTGGTGGTTAAAGAGATCAGGGAAGAGACTGGGTTAGATGCTGAGGTAATTCGACTTTTGGCTATTTATGACAAAAAAATGCACCCCCATCCACCGGAGCCCTTCTACGTTTATAAACTTGTTTTTCTCTGCCGTGTTACAGGAGGACAGTTAAACCCTGGCTTTGACATGCGTGGAGCAGATTGGTTCGCCCTCAATACCGTGCCACCACTTTCCGAAGATCGCATTGTAAAAAGTCAGTTAGAACATCTATTTCAATTAACAAAAAAGGATATTCTGCAAGTACATTCGGATTAAAGCGAAATGATTAAATCGATCTTTAACAACGTTTGGGGACTTATTTTATCCTTTATTTTGGCTTTTGTAGCCCATCTTTTCTTTGAATCTTCGGTTACTACAAGTGATAATGATACACTTTACTACATTGGAATGCTTCCTTTGGAGTTTTTCGTCTATGGGTTTATGGTTTTTACTTTTTTAGTCCATTTCAGTTGGATGCTACTTTCAAAACGTCCTTCTAAAATTCCCCTAATCATTTTTTTGATCAGTAGTGCATTGTTATTGGTGACAAAGATGGAATTGTATTACATTGATATGATCTCAATGTATTGTTTTGACAGGAGTATTTTTTCTTTTGGGTACACGATATATCCTCCTTTGTCCTTAGATTTAAGAGAACGAATGCTCTTGCAACACAACGTAAATTTAAACTGGACGAATGTAGCGGTTGATACTATTTTAGTGATAGGTTTAATTTGGGCGAGTATGAAGATTAAGCACTTTAAAAAATAGCATGGAGAACTTGAACATTGCACTAATACAATCCCATTTGCTTTGGGAGAACCCGGAAGGAAATCGAACGATGTTTTCGGAGAAAATTACCACTATACCCAATGATATTGACCTGATTATTCTGCCTGAGATGTTTACCACTGGGTTTACTATGAATCCAAAGCATATCCCCACTGAGGAAAAATTCAAGACGGTGCACTGGATGCAAGAATGGGCACAAAAGAAAGACGCGGCAATTGTAGGTAGTATTGTAAATCCTGAAGAAGATACATTTTACAATAGATTGTGGTTTGTTAGCCCCAAAGGCCTTTCAACCTATGACAAAAGACATACGTTCACCTTAGCCGGAGAGGACAGGGTATACTCCAGAGGAGAAAAAAAAATAAAGGCGTTTTTTAGAGGATTCACTTTTTCTCCTTTAATATGCTATGATCTTCGTTTCCCGGTTTGGGCGAGGAATGTAGAAAACTATGATGTCTTGCTTTATGTAGCGAACTGGCCAAAACCCCGAATTAGTGCCTGGGATACCTTACTTAAGGCAAGAGCCATTGAGAATATGGCCTATTGTATTGGGGTAAATCGTGTGGGGCAGGACAAACTGGGCTATGAATATCCCGGACATTCCGCAGTATACGATACCTTGGGGAATCAGCTGGTATTTTCTGAAAAGGAGGAAGTCTTATACGCTACCCTTTCCAAAAAGCATATTACAGGTAATCGGGAAAAATTACATTTTCTGGAAGACAGGGATCCCTTTAATTTGTTATGATAAAGGTTTCAATTTTTTCCCAATTGGCACGCATTTCAATGATATCCGGATAATAACTAATGCGTTCCGGTTGTATCTTTTTGAGATAGCTTCCGGTATCCCATTTTCCATTGCCGTTCTCATCAAAAATAACGCGTAGTCTGTAGTTGGCGGGATCCAGGTTGTTGAATTCAAACGTCTGGGGTTCAGAGGCGGCAACCGTCCGCTTTACCTCCTCGCGTTCGGTGAGTAGCTCCACAATGATCGGATAGATAACTTCTCCGGAGATAGTGAGGCTCAAGTTACCATAATCGGCATAGCTATCCGTGGAAAGGCGAACTTCGAGGGTATCGTTCTGCTGTTCAAAAAAGTCTTCAATAGCTCCTGGGAGCAATGTAATAGCGTAGCGTTGGTTGTCTAAAATCTCAAAATCTACCCCTACTTCATTAATTAGCGTATCCAAGGCGCCGGTAAATACTATAGGTATGGAGTCCTTATCCATAATGCTGATTTTCGAGGTGTCTAGGCGGGTCAAAGGAGTAGTGGCAGAAATACCGAAGCGGTCTTCAAAGTTAATCTTTCCCGTGTGACTGGGGCGTAAGACAAGCGTATCTACAGGTAATTTTCGGGTTTTTACAGTAAAAGTGTCAATGGCTTTAAAAGGGGCATTAGTCACTGTAAAAACAATGGAATCTATATCTGTTGGCGTAAGCCAGTAGTTTAACGTGTCTTTATCCCGTTCTTTTTTGATTAGGGTCCTCACCGAATCGGGAAGTGCGGTAAGTGGTGTAATCGTTAAAGCACTTGCTTCCCCCTGATAGCCGAAGATAATACGATTTTTGGCAACATAACTGGGTACCGAAGCAGTGTAATCGGGAACCTCTTTAAAGAGGTTCAACAAATACACAGAATCTGTAGGTAATGTGATGGTATCCATTAAGAACCCGATCTTATCTGCACGTTGATCAAAAACGTTGTTTTTACCTTCATCTTTTACCCCAAAAAGTTGATATTTTCCTTCCTTAAGGTTTCTTAATTGGAAAAATGGTAAACTATCTAAGGTGTTGGTCAGATAATTTGGAGGATACTTGTAAACTGTAGAATCGTTATAGGCTGTATCAATTTCGTACAGCATCACACTAACAAATTGGTCTGCAGTGCGGTTAAAAGCGTCTTTTATGGCGCCAGAAAGGGTTAGTGAATCAATCACCTCTCCTGTTGAAAACACGTAGGTTAGAAAACTATTGGGATTACCTTCATTGTTGTCCACAATACTCTGCCCGAAATTTATGGTATAGGTAGTGTTTTCCTGTAAGGTATCCTTAAGCGTTATTTCAATAAACTTGCTAGCACCACCTAAGGGCGTTATTTCAGGGATATATTTTAATGGAGGAGATACAATAAGCTGATTTTGAACGTCTTCAAGTTTAATGTACTCGTCAAAATACAGTCGGATCTCTTTTGCAGAGAAATTAGTGGTAAAATTGTCAGGTTCTGTTCTTAGTAAGACAGGAGGGGTCAGATCTTTGGGTCCTCCTGTGGGGTTACCCCTTCGGGCACATTGCCAAAGTCCCAGGATCACACAGCATAAAAAAAGACTTCCTAACAGTCGCTTTACCTTGAGCATAGTAATGGTTGTAGGGCAAAGAAACGACTTCTTCCAAGAATACTAAAGTTAACTTCTGTTAAGGCACCACTGCCATTGCAGCAACATAAACCGCACTTCCCGGAATTTTTAGTAAAGCATTAGCACAGGCCTCAATAGTGGCGCCTGTAGTTATAACATCATCCACCAAGAGCAGTCGTTTTCCTGTCAAATGCCCCCCATTTTTTACTAAATAAAGATCCTGGCTGCTTTTCCAGCGGTTGAACCGGTTCTTTTGGGTGAGGGTTTTGGTATTTTGGGTCTTGATCAGGAGCCGATCCATATACCGGGCATTTAGATGATAGGCAATGCGTTTTCCAAACTGTTCCACTTGATTGTAGCCTCTTTTTCTCAGTTTTACCGGGTGCAAGGGTACAGGAATAACCGCATCTATTGCAATATCTTGCTGCGCTAGTTGCGAACCTAACCAATCTCCTAAAAAGGTACCAACTTCTTGTTGATTTTTATATTTTAAAAAATGAAGTAGATTCTTTACAATGCCCTGTTCCGAAAAATAGAGAAACGCAACGGCCTTTAGTATGGGCGTACGTCCATAAAATATGCGGTCTACCGGGTTTTCTTCCTCAAAATTGTACTCGGTCAACGGCAGATCATGTCGACAAACGGTACAAAGCAGGTGTTCTCCGCCGGATAATTGCGCGGTACATCCAAAACATACTGGTGGCAATAGTATGGAGTTAATATCGTTTATTATCTTTGACGGCCAGTTCATGAACAAATCTTATACCTGCAATATCAGCCACTTATCTTATGGAATCTCAAGATACCAATTTCAACTATAAGATTATTCTCGCAGCTTTGGTGGCCGTGATCATTGCAATTCTTATTGCGTTTTATTACAGCTACGCCCAGTCCCAAAACCAGATGATCTATCTGGAAGATGAGAAAAAGCTATTGGTAAAAGATCTTACGCTTATGAAGGCCGAGGTGGATCGCCTGTCCGGGCTTAACGAGATCAACGATATTGAACTTCAGACTTCCCGATTTCGAATTGAGCAATTACTGGACTCGGTAGGCCGCCTCAATTTTAATATTACCAAACTTAAAGATGATCGAAAGGCACTACGCTTCCTCGAGGCCAGATTTGATAGCTTAAAATTGAAAAACAACTTTTTACGCTATAACAACTCGTTGTTGACTCAAAAATATGAACGTACCGTGCGGCAGATTGAAGAACTACGAGGAAAGACCAATACCTTGGCCCAGGCGGAAGCTTTGGCACGCCAGAAGAATCAGGAACTGACCAATGAGCTTAAAATAAAAAGCTACCTCAACATGGAAAATGCTGAAGGTAGTGGGTTTCGATTACGCGCAGGTCGACCCTTAAAGACCAATAAAGCTTCTGTAATTGAGAAATTACGCGGTTGTGTTACAATACAGGGTAATCCTAATGAGGGAGGAGAGGTAAAAGTGATCTATTTGCAGTTCCTTAATCCGGATATGACCGTTATTGAAGACAATGCCAATGTAGTTTCCGTAGGCGGAAATACCTATAGCAAAAGGGTAGAAGTGGTGTATTTGGGTAAAGAATTAAGCGTTTGCGATGCAATCACTGTCCCCGAAGGATCTTTGGATCCTGGTATTTATACACTCAACATTTTTGAGGATGAGCGCCTGCTTTCCTCTTCCGAATTTCAATTAAAATAAAAAGTTCTTTCCCATGCTGCACTAGGTCAAAGCCTTCACGCAATTAGAAGGCTAGAAGCGGTATAGGAAAACACGTCAACCTGATGCATCTTTCGTTTTAAGATTTAGGACATTGTACTACATTTGCCGAATGGCAAATCAAGAAGATGTTTTTAAGAAGGTAATTTCGCATGCCAAAGAATATGGCTATGTGTTTCCCTCTAGTGAGATATATGATGGGTTGAGTGCGGTGTACGATTACGGCCAAAATGGAGCAGAACTCAAAAAAAATATTCGAGAGTACTGGTGGCAAGCCATGGTACAGCTTCACGACAATATTGTAGGGATTGACGCTGCTATCTTTATGCATCCAACTACCTGGAAAGCTTCAGGGCACGTAGATGCTTTTAATGACCCTTTAATTGATAATAAAGATTCCAAAAAAAGATATCGCGCGGATGTTTTGGTTGAAGATCATGTTGCTAAGATTGAAGGGAAGATCGATAAAGAAGTGAGCAAGGCGGCAAAACGCTTTGGTGAAACTTTTGATAAGGATCAGTTTCTCGCCACCAATGGTCGAGTAAAAGGCTATCGAGAAAAAGCGGATGCTATTGTAAAACGCTTGGGACAATCGCTGGAAAAAGAAGACCTGGCTGATGTAAAAGCCCTAATTGAAGAATTAGGAATTGTATGTCCTGTGTCCGGTTCTAAGAACTGGACCGATGTAAAGCAGTTCAATTTAATGTTTGGGACCAAGCTGGGCGCTACAGCGGAAAGTGCCATGGAATTGTACCTGCGCCCTGAAACGGCGCAAGGCATTTTTGTGAATTTTCTCAATGTTCAGAAAACTGGTCGGATGAAAATCCCTTTTGGGATTGCACAGACCGGGAAAGCCTTTCGTAATGAGATCGTTGCCCGGCAGTTTATTTTCCGGATGCGGGAGTTTGAGCAGATGGAAATGCAATATTTTATTAAACCCGGTACCCAGCAGCAGTGGTATGAAGCCTGGAAGGAAAAACGCATGCGGTGGCACCTTTCTCTAGGTATGGGAGAAGCGAACTATCGGTTTCACGATCATGAAAAACTGGCCCATTACGCAGATGCTGCCTGCGATATTGAGTTTAAGTTCCCATTTGGGTTCAAGGAATTGGAAGGCATTCATTCCCGGACAGACTTTGACCTGGGGAGTCACGAAGAATACTCCAATAAAAAACTACAGTATTTTGATCCTGAGGAGAACAAGAGTTATGTTCCGTATGTACTGGAAACCTCTATAGGACTGGACCGTATGTTTTTGGCGGTATTCTCCAATGCGCTTCAGGAGGAGGAGCTCGAAAATAACACTACGCGAACCGTACTAAAACTCCCGGCGGTCTTAGCGCCTACCAAAGCGGCGATTTTACCCCTGCTAAAACGGGATGGTTTACCCGAAGTAGCGCAAAAATTGGTAGAAGCGTTGAAGTGGGATTTTAATATAGCCTATGATGAAAAAGATGCTGTAGGACGGCGTTACCGAAGGCAGGATGCCATTGGCACTCCTTTTTGTGTTACCGTAGACCACCAAACCCTGGAGGACGAAACCGTAACTATTCGCCATCGGGATACTATGGAACAGCAACGTGTTCTCCTAGCTGAAGTTAAGGAGATCATTGCCCGGGAAGTGGAAATGAAAGCGTGGCTGAAGAAGATTTAAAGCGATATACGATTTCGTTTTAGCCGCTTCAGCGTTGTTGTTCTGCTTCACATAGCACTAGGATTTCATCAATATACCCTAACAACTTTTGCTGATACTTGATCCGGAGCGTTTCTATCCAGGTTTTTGAGATCAACAGGCCCAGATAAGCTTCATTATCTGCCAGTTGTAGTATGGCAGTGTCAAAGTCGGTATCGGGGAGCACGCCAAGGACTTCACGTTGGGTGTCATGAATAAGCGCCGGAGCGATTTTGGCCGATAGTTTGTTCATTTCAATCAAATACTGCATGGACTCATAGTGATCTTCGAAGCCGGAAGTAATATCTGCCGAAAACTGGGAAAGTACTTGTTTTAGATCGTCATTTTCCAGGATATCCACTTTGCCGGAACTTACCATGGCGTCGTAGGTACCGGTAACAAACTCGGTTTTCCACCAGGATTTCGCCCCTGACGCTACCCAAAAACGAAGGGTGTCGGGATGAATGGTGCTTTTTTCGGATTGCATTACTTGAATGAGCGACTTGCTCAATTGGAGCATATCGGTTTCCAGGTGAAGCGTCGCTTCTATCCGGGTCTTGTTTTCCGTAAAATCTTCGAGCAGTGCAGTGAGTAGCTTTTTTTCTTCCTTTTGTTGCTTCTGGGCCTCGCTCCAATTGTTGATTTGCAAAGCAAGCAAGATGCCTACCACCACCAGCACGATCTCTCCAACGGCATAAAGCAAATAATTGCCTAATCTGTTTTCGAAAAGTAACCGTTGTCGGATTTTTCTAAATAATTTAATCATAGGGATTGCTTTCTTCTTTTGAGCTAGCGGCTAGCTCCACCAAAGGTCTAACAGACCTATGATTTTGCTTGGCAAAATTGTGTTTCGATACGCTAAAGGATTTGATCATGGGCTTTCTGTAAAAGGCTTAGCAAGGCCAGTCAATGTGTTTGTGTCTCCCGGGCTTGTAAAGTAGAACCATGAAAAAGGTGAGATAAGTAAGGTTTAGTCTATGGAGGTTATCCAAGGATCCCTATTGAAAATATCTACGACATTTTTCCAGGAGCCTTCTTCTCGTTTTTTCCAAATCTCAACACCTTTGTTATAGACGATGGGAACATTACCGAGGGAGACGGCAGGGAATTTCATATAATTCTTGATCAGGACATACCCTAGATCGCCACTTTGTGATACAAAGGCCTCTTGCGGTTCCCAGCCTATTTCGAACCCAGGAATTTGCATGGATCGATTTACCATAGCCCTTATAGAATCAATACCTTTTAAAGCCGGTTCATTTTGGGATATTACGATGGCATCATCCGCCCAAAAGGATACTGCTTTTTCGGGATCGCCATCTACGGCAGCCTTAGCCCATTCAGGGGACAACTCCATAAGGCGTTCTGCTTCGGCCTTTTGATCTATTACATGGTTTTGGCAGGATGCCATTACCGCAAGAAGTACTAGAATAGGAATTGGATTTTTCATGGGTTTAGGCTATTTAAAATCGGCCAACAAAGGGATTACCCTTAGTTGCTAACAGCCTTTAAATATATCATTTATTGCTTATAAATATTGTTAGTCATACTTATAGATCATAAAAAGAATCATTATCGAAATCCATTTCTGTATTTAGATAGGAGATAGGGTCAGAACGTTTTGGATCGTCTATTAATTGAATCCATTTTCTCCCAAATTTTGCTATGGTTTCCTCATCAGCGGAATCTGCTTTATACATCCACACGGGAATTAGATAATTCATTTTTGTCAAATTGGCCGTCAATTCGAAGGGCTTGAGTAAATCATAAATGGTAGAGAACTTATCGAAGCCTGAATAGAATTTTGATTGCCCACCAGCAGAAGTAATTATTTGTAAGTCTTTGCTTTTTAAATTATTACCTGTACTGCCATAAGCAAATCCATACGTTAAAACATCATCCAACCACTGTTTGAGCAGTGGTGTCATAGAATACCAATACAAGGGAAATTGAATTACGATTCTATCATGCGCTAGTAATAGTTTTTGTTCTTTTTCGACATTAATCTTGAAATCAGGATATTCTTGATATAGATCTCTTGAAATAGTGATTTTCCCACTTTCATAAAGTTGCTTTTTCCAAATTTTATTTACCCTGGATGTTTCTAGGTTTGGATGAAATACTAAATGTAAGATCTTCATTTTCTTAATTTGTTAGCATTCCGAAATGTTCCAGTGCTTTTTGAGCAATTAATTTGCCCGCTGCTTCTTGTACAAAGTGTCCCCCTTCAGGAATCTCTAACCATTCCGGACGGCCTTTAATTAAATTTTGCATGTATGCCATTACATCAGGACCTAACATTGGGTCTTTCATACCAACCGCCATAAATGTCTTTCCTTCCCATTTTGTGTTCCAAAACTCAGCTGCTTTTAATGAAGTTGCTACACCTTCTAAATGCGGTTCTTCAACGACCAACTTAGGGAACTTTCGAACACCAGCTTTATAGGTAGCATTTGGAAAAGGTGCTTCGTACGCTTCAGCATCAATTTGACTTATCCCGGGGGCATGCTTTTTAAATAGTTTGATCAAATCAACGTTATACGGTTCGATTATTTCTCGCTTCCATTCGGCAAAAACAGGACCAGCGGGTTTTCCATTTAGTAAAGCGGTATTCATAATAATAAGTCTCTTGAATCGACTAGGCATATCCATCGGCAATGTCAATCCTAATAATCCACCCCAATCCTGACATACCAGAGTGATATTGCTTATATCCAGTCGCTCAATAAATTGAATAAGGAAATTGCGATGAAAACTAAATGTGTATGTATCTTCATTTACAGGTTTATCAGATCTTCCAAAACCCAATAGATCTGGCGCAATGGCTCGGTAACCATGTTCAGTAAAGATTGGAATCATTTCTCTGTATATGTAACTCCAACTGGGTTCTCCATGTAGACACAAAAAAACTTCTTCCGCATTAGGAGTACCTTCATCTAAAAAATGGGCTCTCAACCCTTTATAACCTTGCAGGTCATCAACATAATTAGGTTTGAAGTTGTAGTTGGGGAGATTAAGAAATCTTTCATCTGGTGTTCGTAAAGCGTGTATCATAATTTTAATTATGGGACAAAACTATTTTAAGAAGGAAAGGGATGTAAAGGACAAATGTCTAAAAAGCAAAGTTCTTTCTGATTCGACTTAAATGACGTTGGGTAACCCCTAGATATGACGCTAAATAATGAAGTGGAATATGATGTAAATACTCTGGGTGATGCTGTAACAAGCTTTGGTATCGTGTTTCGGCAGATTCTCGTTGCAACATAAAAATTCGCTTCTCTAAATTGATATATTCAAGCTCGGCAATACGCTTAAAGAATTTTATCCAATTGGGATGTGACACATCAAGTTTTTCCATATCCTTGTATGAAATCAAAACGAGTTCCATATCTGTTAAGGCTTGAATATTTTCGTTTGTGGGTTGCTGAGTAATCCAGGAGGAGTATGCGGTGATCAAGGTATTTTGAAAGGTAAAGCAGTACGTAACTTCTTCTTGCGACGTTGAATGATAAAACGACCGAAAAATACCAGATTGAATGTAGGCGATATGCTTGCTGGTGTTACCTTCTGTGATAAAGAATTCACCTTTTTTAAGTGACCTTACTTTTACCAAATCTAAAAAGGCATTAATGTCTTCTTCAGTGAGGATTTGGTACGATTCAAGATATACGCTAATCATTTGGTTGAATTATGGCAAATTGTTTGGGCGCTACTTTTCCGCTGGCAGATATGGTTGGAAGCGAGGAGGATATTCAGAGCAATCTGCTTAGATTTTTCAACCGCCACATCCGTCTGTTTTGAGGTTAGGGTATAAGTCCTGTGCATTCGTAGCAATATCAACAATGAAAAAATCAGGTCCTACTACTTTATGTAATGTAGGGTTGTCTTTTTGCCGTATTGCCCACGTTCAAGGATACGTCTAGTTGCAATATATTCGTAATTACTTTTCGATCAAAAAGATACTTAATTAATAAAAACGGTCCAAGTGCAAGCTTGAACCGCTATTGGACCGTACCCTCTTTATAGTGCTATTTTTGCATCGTATTCGGCAGGGTTTTTAGAAATCACCATTCGTTTTAAGCTTAATACTAACGGTGATATATTGAATCCCATCTTTCTCTTTTGTTTCAACGATCCAACCAAATTTCCCAGCTTTTTGGGAATCCTGGTGCTGTGCCTCAATTAATATAGGATCATCAGCAAAAAATACTTTTGGTGCCTATTGTCTACCGTATTTTTCCGATACCAGCGTGAAATGTATGTGCGGTCCTTCTCGGGCGATATAATCTGCTGCAGGTCGAATGGTTTTAAACTCGAAATTTCCATTTTGGTCAGTTTTTGCCCAACCATGAAGTCGCCATGTACTTAATTCGGAATCATTTTTACCAAAATCATACCCTTCGGAATCTCGGTGGTACGAATGAACCAACACCGCTTTGGCAGGGGTATTATCCGGATTAAAGACATTGCCTTTAATGACGAGGGGTTTGCCTTTTTCATCTACTGGAGCTATTCTACCTCGAGATCTTATTTCGGAGGGTTTATTTTTAATGGCTACATTCCAGTTATGCAACCATTTTTGGTCTACCTGACTTTTAACCGTACAACAGATGAAGAATAGTGCAATTAAAATGAGGATTTTGCTTTTCTCAATACATTTTATGATACTATCCATTACTACTTTGATAAAGGAATTGTTCCACCAAGCTATCAAAAAAAGCTTAGTGGAATAAAAAAAGTGCTTACTGGAGGAGCATTTTCCAGTTGACCCTGTAATGCCTACTTAATCTAATGGTTTTGTTTGTATGGAGTACTGCATCATAATCCCCGTTCTTTCTGGATGTAAGTTGGGTTATTGCCTTTTTGTTAACGATTGTGGAGCGGTTGACCCGCAAAAATTCATTTGGGTTGAGAAAAGTCATAAATTCTTTTAACGTACGGTTGTCATAAAAACTGTTCTTATGCGTAGCAATAAGGGTATAGGGTTTGTCCGTTGCAATCGTTTCAATAGTATCAGTATCTATTACTATGGTAATACGTCCTTCCTTAACTTTTATTTGTTTAGAATACATGCTTCTTTTGGAAGTATTATCCAAGGGATATGTCAACAGCTTTGAGACTATGGGAACACCAAAATAATAGAGTACCAGTATGCTGAACTCGCTCGATAAGGCGGAATTAAATATCCGCACGAACCGATGCGCTGGTGAGAAAACCAAATAGCTTACTGAAACAAAACACGTTGTAAAAAGCAAAATATGGAGTAGTGCAAGTATTCCGCTGGTAGCAAGTATAGCGAACGGAAAGGCAATTTTAGTTTTGTATTTGCAACGGGAAAAAAAACCAATCTCTAAGAAGGTAATGGGAATAAGGAAAATCCAAATCGTATTGTAAAGCAAAGTATCGGAGAGATAAAACCCTGTATTGCGAATTTTACTAAAAATAAAGTCTTGTACGATGGACAATCCAATTACCAAAGCCAAAATTCCAACAATAATTTTAATGCGTTTTGGTTTTGAAAAAATCTCTAGGATCGGAAGTTGTACTGTTTTGTCTCATGCTTAGTTTAGGCTTTTGTAAAATGGTTTTGGCCCTACCCGTTGCGACAGCACATAAATCATAAGGCCGATAGGATTCTTGCTCTTGCCTCTTCCGTTCGGGCGGATCGCCATGGCCTCCAATGAGTTCTCCCCAGTACTCCTGCTCGGGATGGATTATGGCCTGTTTGGCATCCCGTTATTTGCGTTTCAATTGCAGTAGAACCTTTTTTGCATTTTCATTTTTTAGATTTAATTCAATCGATTTCTCATACATTTCAATTGCTTCTGCTTTTCGATTTGCTTTCAATAAAGCTTCGCCATAACTATCATAAGCATTAAAGCTATCAGGAAACAAAATTGTAGCTACTTTGAAAACTTCTAAGGCGTTGTCTACTGCTTCATTTCCCAAAAATGAATATCCCAATGCATTCAAATCCTGTTCTGAACGCATATTCACCTTAGCTTCAATAGCGAGTACCATGGCGTTATCCAAAGCCTTTTGCAACAACGCATTTTGTTGCGCCTCATCCAATGTTTTTGCGTATGCTTTACTAATGGCATGGATGATTAACGCAGGGTTATCTTGAAATATAGCATGACCACTTCCTTTGGCAATAATATTTGTAACAGTATTGGTATTGTCTCCAAATTCTTCGTGAAGTTTTCTCCATCGCATTGAAAGTATTTCAGGAAAACCAGGGAAGGAGTTTTCAGGAAAAATATTTAGGATTGGGATGTTTTCCGGGAAATCCATGTTTCTAACATATCGCATGGTCTCATTGAAATTGGCATTCAAATAATAGTCCCCTGAAGGCTTCGGTATAGCACCAATATCTACATTTTGATCTCTCATTGTTAGCAATTCCTCATTCCAGAAATTGCTAGGCGTTGCATCTATTAAAATGACCGACTTAACTTTTTTAGGATATTTACGTGCGTAGAGCAGATTGTATAACCCCCCATAGGAATGGGAAACCAGAATAATTTCACTATCAAACCCCAGGGTTGAAAGCCCTGTCTCAAGTTCTTTAATCCCATTTACTATTCCAAAATCCGAATCGTTTTTAAGCTTCGGGTTTAGTTCACTTTGTCCAAATCCTGACCGGTCATAGGTAATCAATGTTGTGCCCGTAACCTTGTAAATTTTTTCCAATACACCGTCCCAAACAGAAGCATCATTACCACCACCCGCTTCAAAAAGAATTGGAGTTCCCGCTCCCTTTAATATGTTGACATGCATGGAATACCCCCCAATGTCTACCAGAGTATCCAGGCTTTGCGAACAAAGGGGTAGTGATAAAACGAAAAACATCAAAAATTTAAAATAGAAAAATCGCATATGATACGTGCTGGTTAAACGTTTTTGATACCGTATAGCCGTTTCGGTCCCGGATGCTGGTGTATTTGCCGCAGGCACACAGGGCAAGCTTGTACTGGCCTTTGTTTTTATGTTTACACTTTTGTTTTAACACTTAGCATAGCTATTACTTATATGTTGGTAAGCCGTTTTCATTCGGTGGTTGTAAGAGGTTTATGTTTTATTTTAAAATTACAGGAATTCGCGATAAAACACATTCTATTGGCTTCTTCGTGCAATTCATTGGCTCTTTCAATCCTATTTTCATCTGTGATTTTTACTCTTGGATGCAGTGTGACCTCCGTAAATTTTCCGCCTCCATTTTTCATTTCCTCCATAATTCCTGTTGCGATGTCCAAATATTCTGTCACTATAATTTTGTTTACTGAACATATATGCAAATACCAAAGCATATGACACGCTGATAAGGAAGATAAAAACAGGTCTTCAGGATTATATCTCGACTTATCTCCTAAAAATGAAGGGTCAGACGAACCATCAATCGCATCATATTTTTCATTGGATATGATCTTATGATTGCGGTTGTACGACTTGTAATTCAGCGTTCCGTTTCCCTCGTTCCCAGTCCATTCGACCTTAATTTCGTAGTTGTGTTTTTTCATTATGCATTCAAGTTTTTATAGGTCTTCTGAAGGGCTTACAAAGGTTTGGCTATGACTCTGTAGCGGTCGCCAGATATTTTTTGATTAATTTAAGTAAGAAAACCTTTTTTTCAACACAGTTCTTTGTTGTACGCAAGCTTTATTTCCATTTCCATTATCGGTAAAAACCTATTTTTAATTGAGCTTTTTAGTTTTCCGACTGCTTTAAATCCAATTCTTTGGTAAAATATTTCAGTATTTGGGTCAGCATCAAGAGTGACTTTTTTATAATCAGTTTTTTCAATCCGTTTTAAAAAGTCAGTCATTAATCTTTTTCCGTGTCCATTTCCAATATGCTTTGGTTCGACAAACAGGTAATTCAGTTTGACTACCTTATTGTTTAGCGCCTGAAAAGCGTAAAACCCAATTAGTCCATTATTTATTGTCAATTTATACACTTGATTTTCTTCAATGTATTTTGAAGTAATAGTCAGTTCATCTCTCCATTCAGCTATTTGTTTATCTCCGTAATTCCAATAGTTCTTAGAACGAATTGTTAAATCTGTTATTTTTTCAGAATCTGCTCTTTGTGCTTTTTCGATTTTCATTTTTCAACTTGATTACAACAAGTATATATGATCTTGATCCTATATTCATTATACCCCTAAGATACCCAAAAACATCCCTCTTCGGGATAGTAGGATAGCACCCTAAAGCAACTCTAAAATCTCGATCAACCCCCGACTGTTATGATAGGGGCATTTCCAGGGGCCTACTTTATCTTCTTCCTCATACGGGACTCCTTTAGAGTCTACTCTAAAAAACCATTCCCCATGCTTGAGGTCCAGTATGTAGTTTTGGGTAAAGGCCCAGATCTTCTTTACAAAATCAAAATAGCGTTCTTCCCGTGTAATTTTCCAAATGTAACTGAGTCCTACCATAGCTTCAATCTGCGGCCACCAATGGCGGTCCGTATCGAACTCTCCGCTGGTACGATCCGTAGTGTTGATTACTCCAAAATCAGCGTCCAGGGCTTTTTTTAAGAAGGTGTCCGCCACAACCACCCCTAACTTTTCAAAAACAGCTATTTGGTTTTGATCTCCAATGGTTCGGGCAGCGTGTAGTACCAACCAGGCGGCTTCAATGTCATGGCCAAAGGAGATTTCCGTAGATTGCTCCTTCCAGTCTTCTGTAAAAAACAATCGCAAATGTCCTTCTCTATCAAATAGTTGGTCCCTAAATAACAGGAGCAAGCGCTCCAAGGCATTTTTGACTGTTTCCGCCCCGGTCACCTCATACAGGGTAGTATAGGCTTCCAGAATATGCAAATGGGTATTGGTGGTTTTGGGAGCATTCAGGTCCTTTTGGCTTAGGCGAAGGTCGGTAATGGATTCCCACTGTTCTCCAAAGGCTTCAAAATAACCACCTAACCGGGGGTCGTATGCTTTTTCCTCAATGTGCAGGAACAATTGCATGGCCCAATCCAGGGCGAGTTCTTTTTTGGTGTATTTGTAGTATTCGGAAAGGGCATAGATACAAAAGGCCTGGGCATAGATCTGCTTTCGGAGGTTTATGGGTTTCCCCGTATAATCTACTTCCCAAAACACCCCGCCATACCGAACATCCCGAAACGTGTCTCGTAAATAAGAAAACGCCCTATCGCACTCGGCTTGATAGCGGTCATCTTTATAGAAATTGTTTGTCCGGGAAAAGGCCCACAGGATCCTGGTGTTCAGAATAATGCCTTTGGAATGCTTTATATCGATTTGGTTATTATGATCGATACGGCCATAGAATCCGCCATTATCGTGATCTAAGGTATACGTTTGCCAGTACCTAAGAACATTATCGAGTTCCTTTTCCAGGCCTGCTTTAAAATCTATGCTTGGGTTACCCATACGCTTAGTAATAGCCTTTATTTGCTTCAATTAACGACAAAATAGTATGCACTGAACCACCTGAGGTCAACTGATCTTTAGGCGTATTCTTGCAATAGTCTACCAGCGTTTCGATATGCGTGGTGGCCACATGCATACGCGTATCCGAAGAGGCGTAATAGATAAACACGGTGCCCTCCTCATCGGCTATCCAACCATTACAAAACAACACATTGCCTACATCCCCAATAATTTCTGCGTCGTCCGGGGCCATAAAATAGCCCCCCGGCTGGTAGGTCACTTTTTCAATATTATCCAAACTGGTCATAAAGAGGTACAGCACGTAACGCAGTCCGGCGGCAGTATTGCGAACCCCATGGGCCAGATGTAGCCAACCGGCTTTGGTTTTAAGGGGAGAAGGCCCCTGGCCATTCTTTAGTTCGTAAATGGTGTGGTATACTTTGGGGTTAATGATCACTTCGTCTTCAACCTTGGGATGTGTCATATCTTGAATATAGCCCAGGCCAATCCCACCTCCTGCACCGGTATCGATAAAGCCGTCCTGGGGTCGGGTGTAAATGGCATAGCGGCCATTAACGAATTCGTCGTGCAAGGTTACATTACGCTGCTGCTTGGAGGAGGAGATCAGATCGGGGAGTCGCTCCCAGCTAATTAGGTCTTTGGAACGAATAATGCCTGCATTGGCAACGGCCGCAGAGGTATCCATAGCAGGTGCTGCTGGATCCTTGCGTTCCGTACAAAAAATACCGTAAATATACCCGTCTTCGTGTTTTGTTAAACGCATGTCATATACATTAACATCAGGTTCTTCAGTTTGTGGAAGGACCAATGGAGTGTCCCAAAACCTGAAATTGTCAATCCCGTTGTCGCTCTCAGCAAAGGCAAAAAACGATTTGCGGTCCTTCCCCTCTACCCGAACTACCAGTACGTATTTCCCGTTCCATTTGATGGCGCCCGCGTTGAAGGTCGCATTTACGCCAATACGTTCTAATAGTTTAGGATTGGTCTCGGGATTCAGGTCATAGCGCCAATGCAAGGGGGCATGTTCAGCCGTAAGTATGGGATAGCGGTATTTCGTAAAAATATTGGACGGATGCAGGATAGGACTGTTTTTTCGTTCGATCAGGGAAGTGTAACGTTCGAATAAGATATTCCGGGCTTTGGTCTGATTTGCTTTTTCCATAGGTATGTTGAGATGTTTATGCTATCGTATTTTCTTGATGTCTTCTAAAAAGAGTACGTTGGTCAGGGACCGAAATTTTTTAAAATCTTCGCTGCTCTTTTGTCCTACATAAGGTGCAAAGAAGTGATTGGGCCAGGCATTCCGCCAAAAAAGCGCCCAGGCGATCCCTTTATCAGCCACGCTTTTGTCCAGCACGTTAGTCCACCAATCGTCAACGGTAACTTGATTCAAACCTCCTTCCGTCATGGCATAGGGCTTATTTTTCTGCTTCCCAATTTTAGCGAGGAGGGAGAGATTATTTTCCAACAACTCCAAATAGGCCTCGGTAGTGTTTTTGTGGTAGAGGTCTATGCCCAGGATATCTACATAGGAATCTCCAGGGTAGAATTTCAGGTATTCCTTTTCGTTTTTTACTACATCGGTGGAATAGCAGAACAATAGGTTATTTACCTTATAGGTGTGGGTCAACAGGGTATACGTCTGCTTCCAAAGCAGTTGAAATTCTTCCGGAGTGCAATTGCCATGCCCCCACCAAAACCAGGAACCGTTCATTTCATGATAGGGCCGAAAAACAATAGGGATGGATCTTCCGTTTTTAGTTGTGAGCCCCTGCATAAAGTTGGCCACTTTGGCCAGCCAGGCCTGGTATTTTGGATGTAGCACGCCACCTTCCAATATTTCTGCTACCGCAGGGGAAGGGTCCCATGCCGATCCTTTGGTGGCAGGATTATCGGGGTGCCAACTTATGGTAATGATCCCTCCGGAGTCATGCGCCTGACGGATAAGTTTCGTCATCAGGTTAAAGTTGACGGAATCCAGGTTCTGTTCATGCCCCAGTTCTATATGGCCAATTTCAAAACCATATACCCCTGGAAAATCCCCGGAAACCTCGGCCACATCGCTTTTGTAAAGCGAGCCATCATTTTTCCAACCCATGCCATAGGCCGTAGCATCCTGATGGCCAAAAGCATAACCACTCTTAGGGATTTCCCGGATACGAAGCATCAAATGCTTAACACTTTCGTCCGCATTGGGGTTGGTAACTTCAAGGGTAGTGCTCTTGGTGAGCAAGGTACTTTTACAGCTCATAACGAGACTTGTTAGTAGTACAAGAGCAACGAGAGGGATACTCCGTTTTAGCTTGTAATCGTTTGTTTGTTCGTTTTTTATGGGTAACGTATTTGCTTTCATTGCCTGTGCAGTTTTGTATACCAAGCGGCTATTTTACATGAAAATGAATAGGTGCACTTAGCGTTCCACTGGCGTTTACGGCTTTAATCTCGTAAGCCCCGGACACATTTCCCAAAACGTATTTGGTACCGTAGGCCTGGTGCACAAATGTACCATCTCTGTAAAGGTTATAGGCTACAACCCAGCTTCCTTTATCTACATCTTCTGAGGCCTCCCAGGTTAACACGCCATTCTTTAGGGTTACGTTGGTTGGAGTTGTGGGAGGTGTCTCATCTAATTTGGGGACAGCACCCAGCATAAGTGCTTCGATTTCTTGTGCGATCAAGGTATCCTTTCTTTTCTTTTGGATGTGACCCTGTTTTCCGTCTAGGGTATTCTCCCAGGAACATACGCCCTTTTTGGTTAGGGTTATAGTACCATTGGTAAAGGCGGTATAGTTTTCACCTTCTTCACGAATGGCATAATGCAGCGCACATTGGTCATTGCTATGTCGGGTGATATCGTGCGCTCCCCGGCGATATTCAAAATACTTTTCATACCCCACACGAATAATATGGTCTTCCGGGAGTTGTTTGAGCCCCTGTCCGGTCATTACATTACCATTGTTCGCATTAAAATAGTCGCCATTACCATTTTCCCATCCTGAAGCCATAAAAGGGGCCGGGCAGTTTTCAATGACATAGCGGCACATCAGGTTGCGCTTCTCATTTAAACAGGACCAATCCGTGTAAGTACAAAGGTGTTCTGACCCGCCCCAGTTGGTACGGTCCCAACCCTTATTGTCCAGAAAGTTGCCCCCCATGGTTGCAACAAGGGCTACTTTTTCAGCCATTAATTGTTTTCCGGTCTTGGCACTGATCGCATCCGGTTCCGATGTTAACAGGCCATATACGTTGTGCATGGTACCCACCACAACAATAGTAATACTGGAGTCTTGGGCGCTTTCCAGTATTTCCCGATACAACTTCACAGCATCACGAATGTCTTCCCATTTTTCATGATAGCGTGGATAGTCCCTGGAGATGTGGTAATCGTAACTTTCCTCGGGAGCGGCATGCTTTTCAGGATAGCCCATATAATCCCCGACAGGGATGGCCTTTCGGTTATAGAAATAGTTGACCGCACTAATGCAAAGCGGAGATTCTTTTTGGTGCATGGTGTTGACAATGGCAAGGATCTCACACTCCCCGTTGGTGGCCATATTGTGCATCATAGCCATACAACCCATATCATCGGGGTCGTAGGAAGGGTCGGTATCAAGAATAACTTTCTTTTGTGCATTTGCTGCAAAAGCAAGCAGCAATAGCAGGAGGGTGCTTTTTTTCATGAGCTAAAATTTTCCTAACATAAATTTTTCAATTTCCGCTTCCATCTGTGCTTTGGACCATTCCAAAACCAGATAGGTGTGTTCTGAAGTCGCTGAAGGCTCCCAGGAGTTTCTTCCCTCAGGGTCGGGTAGGCAGATGCCTTTTTCACTTCGTTGCCAATACGTGCCTATGCCGTTCCGAACTGCGTACAGCACGGCGGTTTGATCGTAGGTTGAATTATCATAGATCTTTCCCTCAAACTGATGGTTGAGCCAAGGGGCATATTTGCTAAAATGATAAAAGCCGAGATACAGAGGGGAATCTTTGGGCAATTCATTAAACACTTCCCCCGTTTTAATATCCACACCAATTTCATAGCCTAAAAACGTTATAGGCACATCGTTTAATTTTCCTAAGACATACTGTGTCACTCCCGGCATGTTGCCGTCAAAGTTCCATTCCCTACGTTCTCCTCTGGGGAATTGCCCGCCCATGATCACAAATTCCTTCACCTTTGTTTTTATCAGTTCCAGACCATTATTTGGTGAATGCTTATCCGCATTGGAATCGATCAGTCTTTTAATATTGAGCAATGGACCTACCGTTACCAGGATAATGCTTTTATCTTCAGCTTTTCCTAGGAGCGCGCGATACAGTTCCGTTGTTTCCGTAGCGTTTTCATAAGAAATATCATGTAATAAACCATCGGCCAGTACTTTGGTGTGGTTCCATTCCGTGACCTGTACCTCCTCTGCTCTTCGTCCAACGGGGATATCCGGATTGCCATAAAACGTATTTACCGCATCAATGGCGCTCACAGCGTATTGTTCCGTGCTCCAGCACATAACGGCCAACAATTCAATTTCATCCTTATTTTGAAAATGATTCAACATGGCAAGGGCACCCAAATCGTCTGCATCGCCCCCAAAATCCGTATCGAAGATGATCTTGGTTTGTCCGATAACAGGAAAGGTCAACAGCACCAAGAGCCCTGCAATTACATAGTGTTTTGAATTCATAACTAATAGGTTAACAGGTTCTCCAATACTTGATAGCTCATGGCATCGTGGGTTTGATAGCGAAAGATGTCCAGGTCCCCATCGTTGTCAAAATCCGCCGCCTGACCATTATAGATCCCGTCTTGGGCCAATACCAGGGGCTGCCATTCTGTATAATTAGCGTTTGCCAGGAAGATAGTTATGGGGAAGGTGTTGAATTCCAATCCTTCGGCTCGGGATTTGTTAACGCCTGTAAGCACATCGTAGTCGCCATCTTGATCAAAGTCGAATACCTGTAAGGTATGGCAAGCGGGAATACTATTAGCGATAATGTGTTCTTGCCAGGTACCCTCCACATTTTTATAAAATGATACGGGGTAGCCCGCGCGTTCGGAATGGCTAATGAAAACCTCACTTTTTCCATCCCCATCCAAATCACGTAGGAAGACTTTGGTACCGTTACGCGACCAGTCCCCGGTTTGAGTATTCCATTTCACATCGATGGTATCGGTTTCCCAGGGCGATTGTAGGTCTTTTCCCGGACTGTGGAAGATATGCCCCTGAGCGACAATATCCGGAAATCCATCGCCGTTTATGTCCCCAACATCCATACCTTCATGAAGGTTACCATAGTTGACGTATTCCTTTACCAATTCCCAATAATTGGCGCTGTGTTGTTGAAAAATACGTATGCTACTGGTCTCAAAACTTACGGTGGCGATATCATTTTTACCATCCATATTAAAATCAGTAATGCTCAGATCTTTAATAAAATTAGGGGCTTGGCCAATCGCATGTGCTTCCCAACCTGGGTTTTCATACCAGAATAGGTCTGAAGCTGAACTCGCAGCCTCCCATTCCCCGCTGTGATGCGCAGCAACAATATCCATATCCCCATCATTGTCCATGTCAGCAGCTTCAATATCACCCATGGCAAACTCCTCCGGAAGGTCAATTATGGTTTTTTCCCAGAGGCCTTTCTCTTTCTGCCCATGATAATAACCAAGTTGGCCTCCATAGCCATTGTTGTCGATAAATAATAGATCAGTAATACCATCCCCGTTGAGGTCCACCGGGTCGTGCGCCCATAAAAAGACAACCGAGTCGGCAATGGTCGTACGTTCAAATACCAGGGTTTTTGGGGATACCTTAGCTTCCTCAACAGCTGGCTTTTTAATTTTCTTACAACTGCCAAGGCAAAGGAGTAAGGAAAGGCAGGCAAGTTGTACTATCGTTTTCATAGTTTATTTTTTAGTCCGTGTTGTTTTAGAAATTCGACAAATTGGTCGTAGTCTGCGGTATCCACAATTGCTTCGGGATATAACCCGATAACAAAGGTTTCAGGACCTTCAAATAAGGCATTTGTAGTGGCTCCTCTTCCAAAACCAAAGACCGTCATCCCATCCCTACTTTCAAGGGCTTTTTCACTATTCCCCAAATAGGAAACCAGTCCCTTTTTAGGGTTGTCCGTTCTATGGAGCATAAAGAAGGTAAGGTCAAGATCTCGTACTCCTACATAGGCCCATTGTAACGGTAGGAATAGTGCCTGTCCCTTGTAAAAATCTGGAGTGCCAAAGCGTGTTGCTTCGGCATTTGTACCGAAGTAATAGGTATCTGGTTTGAACTTTCCGCCGGGAGTACCTTCATACAAGAACCAATAGTTCCGATCAGGGTCTGTTTTTAGCATTTCTAGTTCCGTATAGGTGTCGTGAAAGGTCCAGCGCCATTTCCATTTTTTACTTATCGATTCCGAATAGAGTATACCGTCTTCAAACCAGGAAGTGCATTGGTCAAAACCGGGATGCCCCGCACCATTATCACCCCCTTGGTACACCAGATTGGGGATACCACGAAATGTTCCTGCGGCCCCATGCGGATAGTCTGAAGTACTTTGCTTAAAAGCGATCCAATCGTTGCCATAGGTATCCAGCATTCGCGAGAAACCGCCTCCGGCAATATCGTAATAATACGTAACGGATTTGGTTTGGATAATATAGTGGTCCCTATCTTGATATTTGGTAATAAGACTGTCGGTTGTTCTCGCTTTCGAGGTATTTTTCCAATAATGCACCCAGCGATAATTGTCCCATGCGGAACCGATGATATCTAGGTCACCATCCTGATCCATATCAAATGTTTTCGCCCCTAAATGGTTTTCTTTTCCCGTATCTAAAACCGTTTTTGTGAAGGTGGCTGTTCCGGAATTGGTCCAAAGTTGTAGCTCCAGTTGTTCCCCTTTATGTTCTGCGCTGATAATATCCAGATCTCCATCGGAATCCAGATCTACAACATCCAAATTATTGCTCGAGTATTGTGTAGTTAATGTTGTGGTTGTCCAGGTCTCCCTGGAAACCTTCCGTTCGAACCATAGGATATTGCTGTCTGGTTCCAAACCGGGATACCGTTCCTCTGCAACGATAATTTCTACTTGACCATCGCCGTTCAGATCCCCAATTTTTACCCGGTCAATAGGATGTTTGGTTTGGGCAACAAAGTGAGCTTTCCAGGCGGAGTTAAACCGACCTTCATTTTCAAACCAGACCAAAATTTTTGGTTCGCCCTCACCTTCAGGTCGTCTCCCACATGCAATATCCAAATCGCCATCGCCATCAATATCACCCACACCAATACCCTCATCGGAAGTATTGGCCCCGATCAGCTGGGTAGGCCATACCGTTTCATCAGGCCTTTCGGGAATCGAAATCAGATATACATTGCCATTTCCGGCAATTAACAGTTCTTCTTTTCCGCCGGGAATTACTTGGGCCTTTTCAAAGCCCTGACTATTAACATGGGAGGTAGCCGGAACTTCTGTGATTTTCTGCCGGACATATCGAGTTCCCTTAAGATCTACAGCCTCATACCAATAGATGTCGGGCAAAGCCTGAGCGATAATATCGGTATACGCATCGCCGTCTACGTCCAGGATAAAAATACCATCAACATTATCGTCCAGTACATAGCGCTTCCAGCGGTTTGAAAGGTGCTGCCTTGGTTGATGGTAGACATATCTTCCGGAGACAATATCCAACAACCCATCGTGATTCACATCCCCTGCATCCAGACCAAAATAGCGCAACCACTGCGGTTCGTTCCAATCGCCCCATTTTTGCTTCAAGCTGTCCACAGCCATATACTCCCACTGCGGGTATAGGATACCGCTCACCAGGGAAAGGCCTAGGGTAAGGAACAGCTTTTTCATGTTTTTTGGGGTATTGGAGCAACAGAATCACGTTCTATTAGCATAGGTTTCAACATTTGAGGGGCTACTTTTTTGTTGTCCATAAGCTCAAAAAGGCTTGCTACGGCTACTTTTCCAATGCCCTCCATAGGCTGCTTGATAGCGGTAAGCGAAGGAGAGAGTAATTCGAAATACGGTTGGTCATCAAAAGCGATCAAAGAGATCTTATCGGGAATGCTAAAGTCATATTCTTTTAAAGCTTTCATACACCCCACGGCAATTTGATTGTTTAAAGCGAACAAGGCGGTGGGTGTGTCAGCACGTGCTATAAGTTCCTTGGTACTTTCGTACCCATTACTCATGCTGTAATCACTACCGGTAATCCTAAGCCGTTGCCCAAGGCCATGGTTTTGCATAGCGCTTTGGTATCCCTTCACACGATGTTCATTTGGAGTAGTACCCGTAAGTCCTTGAATACAAGCAATATTGCGATGACCTTTTTCAATTAAAAAGGAAGTCGCCTCGTACGCTCCAAAGAAGTTGTCTGTGGTAACAAAGGGGAGGTCTTCGTTTTCAAAATAGCGGTCAAGTAACACCATGGGTACCGTGACCTTTTTTTGAAGATGTACCCATTTTTCACCCACAGGCGCCACTAAGAGCCCATCTACTTTACGGGAAAGGAGTAATTGGACGGACTCCTCCTCGATCCGGGTATCATCTTTACTATCGCAGAGCAACACCATTTTTCCGCGGTTACGTAATTCCTCCTCAACGGTGCGAGCAAGATTGGCGAAGAAAGGGTTGGAGATATTGGGAATAACGAGTCCGATAGTATTGGTCTTTTGCAATCGCAGATTTCTGGCGATTTGGTTTGGCGCAAAATCCAATTGGTTCGCCATTTCCCGAACGCGTTGCGCGGTCTTGTCGCTAATGCGATATTTTTTCTCCTGCCCGGTAAGCACGCGGGAGACGGTTGTAGCGGACATTTCCAGTTCCCGGGCGAGTTCTTTTATTGTCATGGGTGGTGGTTAGGAGCGCACAGCTTTTTAGAAAACTTGGTAATTCCAGTAGTAATTCGTAAATTGCACAATCGTTTGTGCAAAACTAGAGAATTATTTTGGAAAACCAAAAATGGGAACGAAAAAAATTGTTGTAGTAGGGAGTAGTAATACAGATATGGTTTTGAAATCCAGTCACTTACCTCTTCCAGGAGAAACAGTTCTAGGTGGAGCGTTTACCATGAACCCTGGAGGTAAGGGGGCGAATCAGGCTGTTGCGGCTGCCCGCCTTGGCGGGAATGTAATTTTCATTACCAGAGTGGGCAATGACCTCTTTGGGGAACAAGCCATAAACAGGTTTCTGGCGCAGGGTATAGACACTCGATTTATCACTAAAGATGAAGTGGAAGCTTCCGGGGTAGCCGTAATTATGGTCGATGAAAAAGGAGAGAATGCTATTGCCGTAGCACTTGGGGCGAATGGCACTTTGGCCGAAACACATGTGCAACCTGCCTTGATGGAATTACAGGAAAGTGCATTCGTTTTAACGCAACTGGAATCCCCATTATCCACCGTAGAATATCTTGGAACACTTGCCAAAGATCATGGATTGAAACTTGTTCTAAATCCAGCACCCGCGCAACCCCTGAGCGATACACTGTTATCTGCAGTACACATCATTACACCCAATGTGTTAGAAGCGGAACTGTTGAGTGGCATACCGGTTAACGACAAGGATTCCGCTAGAGCTGCAGCCAAAGTTTTGCGACAAAAAGGAGTAGCAATTGTTATTATCACCATGGGAAGTCAGGGCGCGTATATACTTTCTGATGACCTGGATGAATTAATTCCCTCCCAAAAAGTCGAAGTGGTAGATACTACTGCCGCCGGAGATACTTTTAACGGTGCCTTGGTCGTTGCCCTTTCGGAGGGGAAGGCACTACGAGCTGCAGTGGAATTTGCAAATCGTGCAGCGGCTTATGCTGTTGGCATTTTAGGCGCGCAAACTTCTACACCGTTTCGAAAAGACATTGACGTACCCACTAAAACCGACTAGTTATGTTCGTACCAGCAACCTACACCCTTGCCGTTTTACTTTGTGTGGTTACTATGCTTTGTTGGGGCTCATGGGCCAACACCCAAAAGTTAGCCTCAAAGTCCTGGGCGTTTCCACTTTTTTACTGGGATTATGTTATTGGAATTGTACTGTTGACCTTGTTTTTTGGATTGACCTTAGGGAGTTCAGGGGAATTCGGGAGAAGCTTTTTGGAAGATTTAACCCAGGGAAGTCAGGCCTCGTATTGGTCCGCTTTTCTTGGTGGGGTGGTGTTCAATATTGCGAACTTATTGATCGTAGCTGCCATTTCCATAGCTGGGATGGCTGTGGCGTTTCCTGTAGGGATAGGTATTGCTCTGGTATTGGGGGTTGTGGTGAATTATATGGCCAATCCTGTGGGAGACCCTATATCCCTGTTTTTAGGGGTAGGTCTGGTGGTACTCGCTATTGTGCTAGATGCTGTAATCTATAATAGGTTACCCAACCAAAAAAACACTTCAGTACTAAAAGGTCTTTTACTCGCTATAGCGGGTGGGATCTTAATGGGTTTTTTCTTTCGTTTCGTCGCAGCTTCCACTGCTACCGATTTTGTAAAGCCGGAGAGCGGGCTGTTCACCCCATACGGCGCAGTGTTTGTATTTGCCTTGGGCGTTTTTGCTTCCAACTTTTTGTGGAACAGTTGGTTTATGTATAAACCTGTTGAAGGAATAAAGACCACCTATAAAGACTATTTTAAACTGGGAACACCAAGACTGCATTTAATTGGTATCCTGGGGGGTATTGTCTGGGGTATCGGGATGTCTTTCAGTATTATCGCTTCCGAAAAAGCGGGCTTTGCCATTTCCTATGGCCTTGGGCAAGGCGCTACTATGGTAGCAGCAGCCTGGGGGGTATTTATATGGAAGGAATTCAGAGATGCGCCCAAAGGAACGAACCCTTTGATCGCGTTGATGTTTTTATGCTTTATCGCAGGACTGGGACTTATTGTGTATTCGCGGATAGGGTAAACACCTTGTCTAGCTGCACTATTGGCAAGAACACCAACCGCATACAACATTAGGTGTTTTCTATTCATCATTTTGTCCAGGACTGTTATTTCCTATGGCTGTGCTAACAAATAGCGGATTGTAGATGCAATGGTCTTAGGGAAATTTTCGGCGGTGTCAAAATACTGCATGCGATGTTCTAAACAGGATTGTTGTATGTGTTGGCTGTGTACCATCATATTGTGTATATGATCTATGAGGTAGTCATCCGATTTATCTGCTAACCAGTCGTTTCTTGCATTGCTGTACCTCCGTATCTCCTCAACTTTTTTAACAAGATCGACATTCACATAACCCATAAAGCACACTTTTAGTTCTTTGGGGTATTCCTGAACGAATTGGGTTAGCAATCCAGGGAGGAGTGCTTCCCCTTCAATAATACAGGTGGTATCCACTGCAATCATGCTTTCAAACATTGCTTTGTAAAAAGGCCATAAGCGTTTCGCTATATCATCCGGGAATAATTTATCATGTACCCCGTATTCCGGAATACCATTGGTAAACCCCATCATAATCCAATCCAGGGAGAGATAAGGGATGCCCATTTGTGAGGACAATTGTTTGGCCATTAGGGTCTTTCCGGTTCGCGAGGCACCACCAATCAGATATAACATATTCCGGCTTTGGTCTGTTTATTTTTTTGAATATCCCAACTGTTGGAAGAGTTCCGGCGATGCTTTTAAATAGCGCGCTTTATCCGTCTCCATGAACCAGGCCTTTGCCACTTGGGAATTATTAGTTAGACGAGCATCTTTCCATTGCGATAGGCCTTCAATTCGTAAACGCGTCCAGTCTTCATTAATAAAGCAGATCGCCTTAATGTTTTTGTTGTAGGTCAACGAAAAAAAGTTGACAAACCAATTTTCCCAAACGGATGTGTCTTTTTCCGGAATGCCATAAATAGGACTGGCCTCCGCGATCATCACGGGCTTTTTACGCTGTTTTGCGAAATCCAATACGGCCTTGGCCTCATTAGTAGTACCGGTTTTGGAGTAGCAATGTCCGAATAGCGAAATGCCTACCCAATCCACATAATCATCTCCGGGATACCACCGCGATAATGGATACCCCTTATATGGGGTTGATGCATACGAATGCCATACAAACGCCACATTGTTTACGCCCTGGGAACGCATAAGATCTACAATATGTTTATACGCCTTAATATATTCTGTTGGTTCCAATTGGTTATGCGGACCATCAAATTCATACCCCAACCGCAGATATACGGGGCGATCCACTTTCTTTAACCATCTACAATACCGCTTGATCACCTTATCATATGCCCCATCCGTGGTAAATTTTGCAACATTCCATTTTCCAACCATCCACATAGCACTATGTATAGCTGCGTTGGGATACTGTTCTACTAACATCTGATGGTCCTGGCTTGAACCCGTGGTATTGGTATGGGAGTCGGTAACGCCCACAAATTCTGTCACAGCCCAGTAGGCCGACCACCCGCCAGGCTTGGGGGTATCCGGAAATGCAGCGTTGTACTCCTTGATCCCCTCTACCGTTTGTCCCATGATCAATAGGGTCTTATCCTTTGGGGGAACATACTTCGTTTTTTCAAAAGGGTAGACATAATTGGGATCTACTTGGGTGTTGATCTTTGCCACCATTTCAGAAATCGTTGGCGCTTGGGGTTGTAGGGTAGTCCCAGGTTGACATAGACATTGGGTACAGGAACCTATTGTTACTAGTGCCAACAGATAAAATGTTGGTTTTTGGGTTGCAAAGAAAGTTGTCAGCATATTCTTGTCTTTTAAGGTCCTTGTGGGACGGTGTTTTTTCCTAATGCGTAAAAGCATCTATTTCGTTAAAGACTTCAATAACTATGCGAGCTCCCAAATCACGCATTGCGAGCCTTTGCTTTGGATTGCTATTCTGCCAGAAGTGTTTCCTATCTGCAATGGAATCCCCTCCGGCTATGGTGGTAAGCGCACTAGGATCTTCATTACGTTGTAGCATACAACCTCCCTCTGCTCCTTTTACCGCCTTATGAATAGTAGTTGTGGTGCGTTTCCAGGGGGTAGTAAAAAGCTCGGGATTTTCAAGAGCGACTTGCCCTCTATAACTAATTCGCATTATCGGTTATCTGGAATTTTAAATTGATCCATCTAAAATACGAACTAGTGTCTATACACCCCTACCCAATCCATTTTCGAAGTTCCATAATCGGTTTTTGGTTAACTAGGCGGATATTAGGATCTTATCAAAAAGGAGGTCAATGAAAGTAGCCTTTCTGAATCTTTAATTTCGTATCGCGGTAAAATATACCCAGCCAATGAAGAACATTTGAAGTGGTATCCTAAACCAAAGATATGCTATTCCTGGACCGGTGAATTCCCCCGTTTGGTAATTGATATTTTCTACTGCGGCTTTTATGTTTGCCGGGACCATAAGGATAAAAAACAGCAGCAACAACCAAGCGGTATGGCATCTGAGTTTGGGGATGAGCAACCCAATAGCGAATACTATTTCCACTACTCCCGTTAGTAGTACAATTTCCTTTTTAAAGGGCAAAAAATCGGGGATCATAGCAGTCATTCCATAAGTAAAGATAAAATGGCCCATAGCGGTAAACAGCAGCATACATGCCATTGCGATCCGTCCTGCCAAAGGCCAACGCAATTGGCCGCTAGTAAGTTTAATACCTACTAGAACTATTGCAAATGATAGTAGTAAAACAAGTAGTGGTTTCATATTAAGGCACAAATTTCATAGAAAGCAAGTACTGCTACAATGAACCTGGGTTAAGAAATTCGTTTGCGAATCCTGCTCAAAGCCTGTGGGGTAACACCGATATATGAAGCAATGTATTTTAAAGGAACGGAGGTAAACAATTCAGGTCGCTCTGTAAACAGGTTTATATACCGTTCCTCAGCGGTATCCTTAAGTAAGGAAAGCTCTCTTTTTGATTTGATCAGAAACAATTCCTCGCTGGCTTTTCGCCCTATGAGATTCCCAATTTTTGTTGTAGAATACACCATTTGTAAATCATCATAGGTCATTCGCCATACTGTGGTGTCTTGAATGGCCTGAATGGCGTATTTGGTGGGCGTTTGGGTTAGAAATGAATCATAGGCACTCACGAAAGCATCTTTGAAAACAAAACCAAACGTTAGGTCATTTTCAATTTTAGGGATGTAAAGCCGAACCATACCGCTTTCTATAAACGAAAGAAAATTTTCTGTTTTTCCCAAACGGATCAGATTCTGCTGTTTTGCGAAGCGGTGTTGTTCTAGTTTGGAAGAAAAGATCTCCCAGTCTTCTTCGGATATATTAAAGGTTGTTTTGAACTGTTTTCTTAGTTGCTCCAAGATCTCCCATTATTTTGCTTTCTACATCCGTGTTGTTGATTAGAGTTCTGAACACGATGCTATCCCAATACCTTCAAAATAGGGAAAACAAATGAAAAGCGGCTCTTTTTGTTGGGTTATCCCAACCCCCGCCCCACCATTTAACGTTTATACACCCGTACCCAATCGATTTCCATGGTTGCGCGGTCTACATAGTTAGGGGAATTTCTATCTTTAAAAAAAGTGCCTCCAACGGCAGTATTCAGTACTACCTTTTGTTTTTTGCCAAAAAAGTTAGCGATGTTGTTGGTGGCATTGGCCGTATAGGTATGTAGTAGCGTTCCATCTAAAAGAATGGCAATGGTATCCGTTTTCCAGATCATTTCATAGGTGTGAAATACTGCTGTCAAATCCTCACTCATTTTATGAAGTACATCGGCTCCCTGATTGACATTCACCCCTGGAGTAGTTCCAAAAAATAGATTACTTAGGTATTCCATGGGCCTTCCCCCTCGTGCTTCCAGAATATCGATTTCGCCCTGTGTGGGCCAGGGGTCGCCATAGGTCCAGAAAGCAGGCCACATACCGTGACCCGCGGGGAGTTTAATACGGGCCACAAAGCGATATTCACGTTCCCCATCTTTATCGGAAGGGCCGAATTGCTGCTTACTTTCAATGCGACCGGATACATATTCAAAACGTTTTGGTGTCGCATCATGAATAGTACTTGCTCCGGTTATGGCTTCTCGCTGTGCATGAATTTTGAGAATACCATTTTCCAGCCTTAGCTGCTCCGTCCGGTACATTTGAATTTCTTCATTGAAAGCCCCGCTATTCCATACGTTCCATAGGGTAAGGTCGTTGTTAAACTCATCCTCGAAAATGAGTTCCCAGGATTCAACTTCTTTAACCGTCCGAATTTCAGCAGCCCTATTTTGCTGTCCATTGCATGCTAAGCATTGTACTAGCGCTATTGAAAGTAGCAGGTAGCTGTGTAAACCGTACTTCAGGGATTTTAGCATTTGATTGCCTTTACGGATGGTTAAATGCATAGAAAAAGTGATTGACATCTAGTTCCTGTGAGGGATTTGTTTGTTGGTAAAAGCGTACCGCATAGTCATCCGCCTTATCTGCTTGTACAAAAACACCTTCAAACCCCTGTCTATTGAAGTGGTCAAGAGCAGCATGAAAAAGTTTTTTACCGATTCCTCTTCTTTGAAGCTGTTTTTCCACGGCAAAATCGAAGATATACGCTATTGGCTTTTCCTAGTAATAGGAAGCCAAAATATAGCAGGTTAACCCGCCTACAACTTCGCCCTCATGATCCGCTATAAAGGTAATAAAGTTATCACGTTTCAACAATCCATGAAGATGTTGTGTATCAGGAAGTATATCCTTTTCTGTCTCGAAGGCCCGCTCAAAAACGCGTAAAAGATCGATGAATTCCGAAATGTTTTCCGGGTTTAGCGTTCTAATCGTTACTTCTCTGAGATCGTTCATCGGTCGTATGTTAATTTAGGTTGTTTTTAGGTTTCATAAGTAATGCTGCACCAGAGCCTATGTCCGATCTGAACTGCTTTAAAATAGCAATAAAACCAATAAAAATAATAGTAAAAAGCACCAAAATAGGAAGATAGGGCCTCTGGGATCTTCCCGAAGCATTCTAAGTAGGCGGATATACCTTAGGCTAGTAGTATAGGCAAGGCGTAAAATCATTCACAAGATAGGTTCTGGCATTTTATCCATAGTAGCAACAGATTGTTTGGAGCGTATCACTTTTTATCGGCTGTTGCGAAGCGCATACTCTCCCGATGGTTATTTTACTCCTTTGGAATCGGCAGCTTATGTTGTCTTAAAAAGGATAGTTGGTCCCAATAACCTCGTTGAAATTTGATCTTATCCGCATCAATTTGGAAAAAACCACAACCCCGCAACCCTAAAGGGTCTTTCCATTCTAGAATGCCCCAGTCACCATCCTCAAAAATGTTTTCGACGATACAGGTCATATTGGCCTGATGAAATTCCCTTTCGAACATTTCCCGAATAGCCGCTTTTCCGACCACAGGGGGGTAGGTCACCTGGTTGTTAACGGCGTCATCGTGATAAAAGCCTGCCACTTTTTCAGCATTTCCAGCATTAAATGCCGCTACCCATTGTTCAATTACTTCTTTTGGTCTCATTTTATCAATTGGTTTAGTGTAATGGTATGTTACATATATTTTATATTATTTGTCCAGAAAATCCACAATAGCTTTGAATAGTTCGGGTTTACCATTTCTATGATCTACCCAAATAACAACAAAGTTGCCATTAGGTAATGCGGAAAGCCCAAAGTAATCTCCACCGGTAGGCCATCTTTTATCTACCCTGCCATTTACAGTAGGGTCAGATTTTGACATTTGGGAAGCAACATTCATCGGTTCTTCAAATTGTAGAAGATCCTCGGTGCCATAGGTATATTTCAATTGGTAGGTATTCGTATTCGTATTGAGCTCTTGCCAGAATACAGCAATAACTCCTTGCTGATTTACAATAATTTCAGGTGGCTTGATTTTTATTGATTCATCTTTATACGAAATCAAATCCCCAATACTTTTCCAGGTATATCCATTGTCCGTAGAGTATCGTAGTTCAGCGCGAGAATTCCCATCCTTAAGGCGTAAATAGTAAAGTATTCCATTTTTACCCAGGACGACTTTTGGAAACGTAGCTTTTTCTGCGAGTAAGGTGGGAGCTTTGAATGTTTTCCCTTTGTCATTGGATTTGATGATCCAAGTCCGTTTACTATCCAACATTTCATTGTTAGCCATGTAGTCAACATAAGGGACCAGTAATATATTGTCTTTGAGAATGGGTGTTCCATTGGTCTTGTCAATATTACTTATTTCGTGCCATGTAGATTCTATCAAAGATCCGCCTGCGGAAAGCCGGTTTACTGCAATTCCCCATATGTTTTTACCCTCTGGATTGCGATTTGCCTTAGACGAAACGATAATGAACTCATCGAATTCAGTATCCACTACCATACTTTGCCTGTCATGGGCGAAGCCAAAATTATGATGATCTTTTAGCCATGTATTACCAGCATCTTTTGAAATAAAAGCAGTTAAATACACCCCGTTACGGTTATCGATCTTACTTAAAGCAGACACAACCACGGTACCACGATCGTTTATTCCTAACCAGGGATCGGCTCCAAAACTCATTCCCTCGTCAAATTGTTTGGTTTTCCAGGAGTTCCCCCCGTCCTTACTTTGATACAAAACGATATAGCTATCCGACTCCGATCCTTGTTCCCATGATTTTGTTACTATAGCGCCTACCAAAAGATGATCCGGATCTTTGGGATTTACTACGAGGTGAGGTTCATTTAAAGAATAATCAAAATCGCAGGAAATGCATTCTTCTCCGGATATTTTTTGAGCGCTACTCTGAAACCCTAGCATCAATACTATTACAGTAACTATACACTTCTTTGATGATACATATGTTCTATGAATCAATACGAACAGTTTGACATTTATAAGCTGCATTCTTCCTTGGGTATTTTTCGTTATTTCAGATCGTTATTAGAAGTACCAAATGTTCCTTATCGTAACTAATTAAAGGAGTTACCTCTACCCATTATTGGGCACAGTTTTTTATTCAAATAGTATCGGTTCAAGAATAATGCGGTTAACGTTTATTGCTTTCTCTTTGAAAAAATCAAGGACCAGATCACTAATCACAGGGGATTGCATATACAAATCGTGTCCTGCATTTTCGATGATCAGGTGCTTTCCACGCTCAAATCTTTTAGCGATCTCTATTCCCCTACGCAAATAGGTCCGTCCGTCCAGTGTACCGCTTAAAAGTAACGCCTTCACTTTATTGCTTTTTACTTCTCGGAACGCTTTTGGTAACTGTGGGAAATCCAACTGGGTCATCCACTCAAAAAGTAGAAAGTTGATGTTACTTCCAAGAAGCCTACTGTCTACCTGTGCTTCTACCTTCTTTCTACGTTGTTCAGAAATTCCACTCTGCATATCCATGGCAAAAGGCATTGGTCTTACACGGTTAAAGATATACCGTTTCATTACCATAACATTTGGCGCAATTCCGGAAAAATCTCCGTTATACATCTGGGTATACACTTTCGGAAGCGCTTTGGAATCACTTGGGTTTTTTAAATAAAACGTAGCAATGGCTGCTTGCAACTCAAAATTGGATATGCTAACAGTATCTCTTCCCCCCCTTCTATTTTGGTAGGAACTCGTTACTGGCCTGGTAGCAATTCTTTTATGGACCGTAATAATTTTTTCTTTCAGGTTAGGATACTTCTTTTCAGAACCGTAGTTATCTTTTGCCAATTCGGCTAGTTGAAATACAAAATCCTCGGTATCCTGGGGTAGCTTTATCGTTTCATCCGACCCCTCAAGGCTTGCCAATACCATCTTATCGATCGTATCTTCAAAAAGCCGTATGTACTCAAACGCTAGATGTGAACCATAACTTATTCCCCAGATGGAGATCTTATCTACCCCTAAAGCGTTTCGTAGAGCGTAAATATCCTTGGCACTTTCCGTTGTATTGTACGCCTTGATATTACTATTTTCTTTCGTCCAAAAAGTCAGGCATTTGGAAATATTTTCAGTTGTTTTTTTAACGTATTCCGATTTGTCAATCGCTTTTTCAAGTGCAAATGCAGCTTTATAAGGACAATCAGGTAGTTTTTGGGACATTCCTGTGCCACGTTGGTCAAAAGCAATAACGTCTCCTATTTCCCGTAGTTTCATAAATAAGGCGAACCGATTTCCTCTGGCCGTTGCTATTCCGGAACCCCCAGGCCCTCCTGCCAGGTAAACTATAGGACTACTTGGATTTGGGTTTGTGCTCTTAAACCGGATAAAAGCAAGTTGAATAGAATCGTTACTGCCATTGGTTCTGTCTTCCAACACCGTGAAAGTGCCCAATTGCGCTGCTACCGTATCATAGGCTTTTGATACGAATTGGTACGGTTCGATCTTCATGTTTTGTCCGAAAACAATAGATTGGGTGACCCATACTATCAGAAATGCTCCTGTTCTTGGTTTCATAAGATCGATAGTGTTCAATTGCGCCCGGTGGTTTGGTTATAATTTCGATTTCGCCTTCCGCTCTCCTAAGGGATTGGTCGATAGCAAAGCACTTTTTACTAGCAAAACCGGTTTGGTTGGCGTTAAATGTAGCCAAAATTAGTAAGGAGAAAAGAGAACAATGCACCCACCAAAACACAATTCGGAGCGTGTAAACCCCATGTTGGATGTGGTAGTGTTAATCTACCAGTGTAATGATGGTTCGCCCTTTTAATTTTCCCCTTAAGATCAAGGCTATCTTTTCTTCGATACCTTCAAGGGTGACCTCACTATATGCCAGAGTTTCTTGATCTATTTTCCATTCTTGTGCCAACTTCTCCCATACGTTTTTTCTGTGTTCCATGGGATAATTCTGGGAATCAATACCAATGAGGGTAACACCCCTTAAAATAAAGGGAAAAACCGTTAACTCCAGTTTCGGTGATGCTACATTCCCGCAACAGGTAACAACGCCCATAGCAGCAGTCGATTTAATGATATTTTCGAGGATTACACCCCCCACAGTATCAATAGCACCGGCAAACAAGGGTTTTAATAGCGGTCTTTTGGCGAAGGCTTCAAATGCACTCCGCAATACGATCTCGGATGCTCCGATGCTTTTTAGATAGGCCATTTCCGATTCTTTTCCGGTAATAGCGACTACCGAATACCCCAAGGTATTTAAAATAGCAACGGCTATTGAGCCTACTCCGCCGGTTGCTCCGGAAACCACTATTTTTCCATCTTCAGGCGTAACTGAGGCCGTGAGTCTTGCAACAGACATTCCGGCAGTTAATCCTGCGGTGCCCAGCAACATGGCTTCTTTCATAGCCATTTTTGTGGGGAGTCGTACCGCCCAATTTGAAGGAATCTTAATATACTCGCCAAAGCCACCATCGGTATTCATACCCAGATCGTAACTGGTAACAATTACTTTTTCCCCAACCGTAAAACGTGCACTTCGCGATTGTTCAATACTCCCAACCGCATCAATACCAGGGGTATGGGGGTATTCTTTTGTTACGCCTTTATTTCCCGTAGCAGATAATGCATCTTTATAGTTGAGGGAACTGTAATGCACTTTAATAAGAAGTTCTTCTTCTTCAAGCGGCGAGGTTTCTACTTCTTTTATAGCGGAACTAAATTTTCCTTCTACTTCTTCTACTCTAAACGCCTTATATTTTTTGGTCATTTCGTTCATTGTATTCTTTTGTCTTGTAACGTACCACTGTCTTGGCCCCACCGGTCTGATCTGCGGTCTCGGAATCCGAGCATTCGGGGAGCGGAAGACAGCTTTAGATCCAGTTGCTCAGGAACTATAAATTTACCTAAAAATCAGGGGAAGGAGGGAGGAAGTATAGCCCTTATTGCAGGCTGCTTTTAGTATTTATTTTCTTCCTGGTTCGTTTTAACGATTTCCCGTATTGGAATTCCGTCAATCAAAACATCTTTTAACACCGCTTCTCCGTTTTTAATACTGACCAAAGCATACGTTACCTTGCTTGTATCTCGTTGCGATTTTCTATACGTTAGTTCCGCATCATATGCTTTGGATTCTTCCATGTAAAATCGGTCAAAGGGGTAGTCGATTGTTAGCGTATTGGAACCATTTCCTGAAACGTAGTTCACCTTAACCTTAAGATGATCTTGACGATCTGGCGGTTTTTCTTTAGAAGCAGATTTTATTTTGGCAAAGCCATTACTGTCTACAGTTAAGTGAATATAAATTTTATCCCCTTTTGCCCAGTCCTTTTCGCTTTCAACTTCCACGGTATTCTCATCATAGCTGAGCGTAATGTATTTTCCTCTAAACGGATCAGTAGGGTCTATAGGAGCGGTCTTGAATTTATATGCTGTACCTGAGTCCAATACCTCCTCTCGCTCCCAGATCATTTTAGCAGGGATGTACAATTGCACCAATGCAACAAGAAGAAAGACGGTAAACACTATTTTTTTACGATTCATTCGCTTTTCTTTTTTTAAGCATCAGGTAATTTGCAACAAAGAATCCCGCACCCACCGAAACAAACATAATTCCTCGAACAACGAAACTGAGGTCGGTATCAAAGAATCTACAAACAACCAATGCCGTTAGTATCAGGAGACCGTAGTTTAATATCCCGAGGTGGTCTTGTTTGGCCCCGTTTCGTATTGTGAAAATACCAACAGCCAAAACATAGACATTAATAAGCACAACAGCAATTGATGAGTACCGTCCAAGTAGAAATGCTATGATAAACAGCAAAAATACGAGCGCCAGGGGTTTAATCTTGTTCGGTGCTTTGTCTTTTTGATGGAAGTACAGCAGTCCCAACCCCAATAAGGACAGGAGTGTTGAAGCGAAAAATTCAGGTGTTGATAGTACCGCATTAAATTGTAGATCTCCATTTCTTAAATCTTCCCAGAACCAATCAAAACTCAAGGTTAATAGTAGCACAATTGTACCTAAGGCGCCTAATAATTTATATCCGCTGTTTCTTGATCTTTGACGTAAAAAAAAGTCTTGTTCACCTATGAGATACAATATCCCAAAAAGACTGAAATAGGCGATGAACATTAGTTCTTCTGTTTTGTTTGCCACGGTTCCCAAAGTAATTATCACGGACAAAGGAATTAACCAATTGTGGAAAACCATGAAATTACTTTTTGGCTTTTTCTTATATAAAAGATAATAATGTGGGAAAGCAAGCGATAGTAGCAGCCAGTACAGATAGGATTCGGACGAAGGGTAGGACCAATAGCTGGTTTCACATGCATAATAGGTTATTCCTACCAGATAGAGTAAGGCAACAATAGAAGATTTCATCACATAGAGCAATGGAAGACAAAGGAGCATCCATGTAAGCACGAATACACTCAGATTTCCAGGAATATGATAAATCTGGCTTACAAGAGATATGCTTGCTCCAACGGAGAAGAATAAGAAAGCTGCGCTACTTTCTGTCCATGCAACGCTGTCTTGTTTTTTGATCAATGCAAAACCACAGAGGACCTGTCCAATGAATAATGGTAAGAAAGCAAAGAATGTTTTTGTTGTTCGTGAAAGTTGGTCCCAGTTATGGGCGAGTATTAAGATGATACCAAGTCCTACCAGAATTGCACCTAAAACTCCAAAAACTGTGAATAGCCGATTGGTTGATGCGCTACTCTTGGTTTTATAATACTCCTGAATTCTATCTGCAGTTTCCTGGGATATAACCTCAGCTTTGATGAGTTCAGGGATGTCTTTGAGTATACCCATTGTCCTGTTTTTACTGTTTGCGAAACCGTTCGATTATAATTTCAACTTGGGAAATCCAAAGGATTTTCAAGAAAGGGATCGCGCCGTTTTAAAGGGATATCTTTTGATTTCGGTCTAAAGTACAAAGTTGAATTATGGCCAATGCTCTAGGTGGTTTGTTGTTTTAGATCTGTCGCTTTTTTAATATCACAACCGATCACAAAAATTCGTGTCCTCACATCGTCAACTCCGCCGAATGGAATTTTGTCTGTCCAATACGCAATTCCACGTTTTTTCAATTCCGACAATAGCTGTCCAACTTCTGAGTCAGAGGTATACATTCCGATATAATTCCGATTTGCGTATTCGTCCGCGCGTATTTTTTTCAGCGCAAATTGCACGGCATCTTTTTCCGTTGCAAAGTGTTCTAAGGTCTCTTTGTTTCCACGTTCGGTATAAAACCACTGAAAGAGGCCACCATTGTTTTCAAGTCCATAGCCCTCAAAAATGGCATTTCCGTTAATGCTGTACCTGTCCATTACATAGCAGTTGTCCTTCAACCACCTTTCCAATTCCACTACGGTTCGTATTTCAGGTTCTTTTTTCAAAATTGTGTAAAACGGTTTCCGCCTTTCCTCCGACAAACAACCAGAGGTTGCAGGAGTTAGGCTCTGTTGAATTCAGTTGTTAAGCCTGTTTCTATTGCATTATAAATGTACCTAAAATCAGGGGAAGGAAGGCAATAACCTGAGCGACCACTTTAGGACAGGTCGTAGCTCTTGTTATACCTTGTGACAAGTCGCTATTTAACAAAATCTTCCTTTTTCAAATTATTATCAAACCTAATGTCCGTCCAATTTACCTGTGTCCAAGGGGCGTCACTTACATTGGCATCCCAGGTCGACTTCTTGTACTTGCGTTTGGTGGGGATTAAAAAACCATCTATTTGTTCATATTCTATTTGCATTAACAAAGGCGTTTCAATTACACCGAAATCTGCCACCGTAAATAAAAATTGATCTACTAAACCGGTTTCCGTGTTTATGTAGAGTTGATAAATATCCGTAGGCCTGCCGTTTTCAGAATCGAAAGATATTTTTACGATATCAAATCCTGTATCTCTTATTTTTTTGTGTCCTAGGTATTCATAGTTCACTCCTGGGTCTCCTAATTTTTGAAACATGGCAAACCAATAAAAATTGGTTGGCCTTGTAAATTTCACCCGCTTAATGGCTGCTTCGTCCAAAATTTCTGTTCCATCAACCTTTATCCAATATTTTGTCCCATCATAGCCTTGCTCCATTATCCCTTCGAGTTCAGGTAATGTGCGTTCATGTCGTTTATACCTACCGTATGAAAGTTCTCCATCAAAAATGTACTTTTCTGTAGAAATGTCAATTTTGTTATCCGGTGTTTTATAGGTATAGGTGTAGATAACGTCCTTTTTTACTCGTAGTTTCTGATAATCTCCTACTTTTTCGACCATATTGTATACTAATTCGTGCCCTTTATTTTCGAATACTACAGCAGGGGTTTCTTTCGTAATTGTTGCTTCTGTTTGTTTTTCTGTTGTAGCATTCTTGCAGCTACCACTGAGTAAGACAAGGCTTACCGCGTATAGTGTTGTGTTACGATTCATCTTATATTTTTTTATTAAAACCTGATTTTTAATGACTGTGAAACTAAAGGCCTCCTATAACCATCCGTTACGGATTTTAAGGTATTATTTTTCGGTTTGGCACGGAAGTTAGCAATTCCGGCCACGCCTGAGCGAAGTTGAAGGGTACTCGAATCTGTCGTAATTGTGGTTGTACATTATTGTGCTTTCCTTATTCTTTTGTTTTGATTTCATTTTCCAGATCAGTAATCAAAACACGATATTCTGATTCCAAACTCTCTGCTTTTGTTATTACTTCGCCCATTTTGTTGAGAAGTAAAATATACATGTTCTTAAGCTTTTGCGACTTGAAAGTCTGCATATATAGCACTTTGTCTTTTTGTTTTTCTTCGTCCGTTCGTTCTCTAAGTTTGGCCAATACTTTTGGATTAATATTTAGGTTATTGATGAAATTTTCCTCCAAGTGCGCTTTGGTGTATTCCGTTATTTCGTCCTCGCTCTCTTGATAATCTGTTACGCTATCATATAGCTTTGAAATTCTATTTTTTAAAGAATCATTGGTAATGATTTCAATTTTTCCTGAATTTATTATTGAATTATAAATTCCTGTTGAGGGGTCAAATGTGTAATTTTCAATATTATCTGTTATCAGTGAATCCAAATAAACAAGGGGTCGGTTGGATAAATCAACAAAAAGAACTTCTTGTAGACTTTTGTTTCTTTGAATTTGAGCGTTAAGAATATGGTTGAGCTCTACAAGATTAATTTTGATTGACTCATGCAAACTTTTTAGTGTTTTTAACTCCGTATTTCTCAACTGCTCGTTTTGGTTCCAGTTGTTTATTTGTAAAGCAATTAAAATACCGATAACAACAAGTATTATTTCTCCGATCGCATAAACCAGATACTTACTGAATTTATTTTCAGAGAGTAAACGTTGACGGATTTTTCTAAAGAACTTAATCATATTTATTGCATAGGGTTTTTTCCGCAAGCGGCTATCTCAACCAAAGGTCTATCAGACCTTTGATTTTGCGTTGCAAAATTTTGCTTCAATACGCTAAAGAATTTTATCATGGGTTATTTATTGGTCCCGATAGCTATCGGGATGAGGCACAACGTTTCGGGTATGAGCAGTAGCGGATTTCTACTCACCAACCTTTCGGTTTTATCACGTAAACCGCTATTGCTCATACACATTGCTAGCCACTGTTTTGTTTCTTTTATTTTCTCTAAAAAATTTCAGCCAATGTAACGAAACATGTTTTGATTCGCCTTCTGCATAAACTACAATATGAATTATCCCTTAATTAGACCTAAATTCTACTTTTCTCTATTCAATGATATTGTCAATTTTATAAAAACTCCTCATAATAAACCCGATCTTGAAAAATCGTTTAAGCTGAAAGTCTATGAAACACTTGGTCTTTTCATCTTAAAATTAGTATTTCTAATTCCGGTTGTTTTGTTTTTTGTGTTTGTTTATGATCCTGAAAATATACAAAGTGTTAATATGACTGATCGATTTTCTCCAATTGCTCTTTTGTGGGTTGGAGGTTTCATCTTACCTCTTGTTGAAGAAATTGCTTTTAGGCTCTCTTTAATTTTTAAGCCCCTTTACCTCTCTTTATCATCAAGCGCATTATTGTATTATTTTCTTACCAAAGCTATTTTTCATACCAAAATAAGTGCAGTGGACGAAAGTTTTGTTTTGAGAATTTCTTTAGCCCTCTCTTTCGGAGGTTTTCTTTTTTTAATTCTTAATATTAAAACGGTGAAAGAATATTTGACCGATTTTTGGAATGCTCATTTTCGAATCATTTATTATTGTGCTTGCCTGGTCTTTGCCTGGCTGCATATTTATAAGTATGAGTTTATTTGGTTAAATATTTTTTTACTTCCTATCCTAACTTTACCTCAATTATTTAGCGCCATCATTTATGGATATACCCGAGTTTCATTTGGTTTTAGATATCCCTTAATCGTACATATTACTATGAACACCATTGCCATAGCCTTGTCTTTTTTATCCATTTCAGATTTAATTTAACCTTTAGTTAGAGTAACATATCTTGTAGTTGAGTTGTACGTTCTCCGCTTTATAATGGTGTAAATGTCTGTTTATGAATTAGTTGATATGATTTCCACAGGAAATTTTCGGACTTAAATCCAGCTGTATTTATGGTTAATGGGTTTAAAGTTAGCAAGAACGCAGCAATGAATTATAGTCCTTGTTGTTTGTAGGCTTTTTAGTTATTCACAGCAGATTTCCATTGTTCAAATGTACTTTTCCTTTTTGTCCAAGGTGCAGGACAATATCTTACATTGTCAATTCCATTCACAATGTTGTTTGATAGTAACAATTCCACGACTCCACATTTAATTCTAATCAGTTTTAAAATGTCCCTGTTAGTTGATGGATTCCAACCCTTTCTTGTGAAAATTACTTTTTCAAACTTTATTCCCTGAAATGCTTTTTCAAAATCAAAAACACTGACGTTATCTAGATTTTCTTGAATGGCCTTGTCTATTCTACCGTCTTTAAAATCTGGAAGTTGATTCTTTCCGTCAATCTCCTTTATTAAGTCAACTAATACAACACGATTTATCAGACAGAATTCTTTCCATGCAGTCTCACTCCCTCCATTTTTAGGATGCAAACTCATTTGATTAAGTGATTCTGGCAGGTATCTCCAAAACCAATTCGATTCCCTACCATAAAACCAAGTAGCCAGATTTGGTTTTTCAACGCTTTCAGAGTTAGGATTAAATGTCCCAATTACTAAAATATTGGAACGCTTGGCCAATTCCTTTCCACAAAAAATTTGCTTGGATTCCAAAAGTTCTAATTCGTCTAAAAATTTATGCTGGATTTTCATTTATCAAGCTTACATACAACAAGCATATATAACTTTGTAGATAAAACCACTACAGGTCTAATATAACCAAAACCAATGATTTTTAAAACCCCCATAGACATTCTCAATATTCAAATAACGCAAAAAGATTGGCACCGGTTTATTATTAAGGAGTTGAATACTACTTTTAAAATGAATAAAAACCTAAAATAGAGTACAGATGGATCATTCGCATAACGGTAAAGGAGATCCTAGCCTTTGCCCTTTCCTTAACGGGGAACTAAAACAAGCCGCCGGAGGCGGTACTACCAACCGGGATTGGTGGCCCAATGCCCTTAACTTAAACATCTTACGGCAACACTCGGCCAAAGTGAACCCTATGGATGAACACTTTGATTATGCTGCTGAATTTGCTACTTTGGATTTAGCAGCTGTAAGAAAAGATCTAACGACCTTAATGACGGACAGTAAGGATTGGTGGCCTGCCGACTATGGACACTATGGCCCCTTCTTTATCCGTATGGCGTGGCATGCCGCGGGGACCTATCGTATTGCTGACGGCCGCGGAGGTGGGGGTACCGGAGCACAACGCTTTGCTCCCCTCAATAGCTGGCCGGATAACGCTAATCTGGACAAAGCCCGACTATTATTATGGCCTATTAAACAGAAATACGGTAAAAAGATCTCCTGGGCGGATCTTTTGATATTGGCAGGGAATGTAGCCCACGAATCCATGGGACTTCCTATGTACGGTTTTGCCGGTGGACGGGAAGACATCTATCAACCCGAAGAGGATATTTATTGGGGTTCGGAAGCAGAGTGGCTAGGAAATCAATCCCGCTACAATGAAAAGGGGGAACTTGAAAAGCAAATGGGTGCTGCCCATATGGGATTGATCTATGTTAACCCTGAAGGACCTAATGGCAATCCTGATCCGTTAGCGGCTGCTCATGATATCCGGGAAACCTTTGGCCGCATGGCGATGAACGATTATGAAACTGTGGCCCTAATTGCCGGGGGCCATACGTTTGGAAAGACCCATGGCGCGGCGAGTGACGCAGAATTTTTGGAAGCTGAACCGGCGGGTGCCCCAATAGAACTACAAAGTATGGGGTGGAAGAGTAATTTCGGTACCGGTAAGGGATCGGATACCATTACCAGTGGATTGGAAGGCGCCTGGACCGACACTCCTATTCAGTGGAGCCACAAATACCTTGAAAACTTATATAAGTACGAGTGGGAACTGACCAAAAGTCCTGCGGGAGCATGGCAGTACCAACCTAAGGATGGTGCTGGTGCCGGAACCGTACCAGATGCCCATGAACCCGGTAAAATGAATGATCCGTTTATGCTGGTCACCGACCTTTCCCTTCGTATGGACCCTGCTTATGAAAAGATCTCCCGGCAGTTTCTGGAAAATCCGGAGGAGTTCAAAGAAGCCTATCAAAAGGCGTGGTTTAAATTAACCCACAGGGATATGGGACCGATCAACCGGTATTTAGGTCCTGAGGCACCCAGCAAACCCTTGATCTGGATGGATCCTGTTCCTGCCGTCGATCACGATTTGGTGAACGATAGTGATGTAGCCCAGTTGAAAGCTACCATTTTAGATTCCGGCTTATCTGTTTCCGAGTTGGTCCGTGCAGCATGGGCTTCAGCATCTACTTTCCGAGGATCAGATTACCGTGGTGGAGCTAATGGTGCTCGTATACGCCTAGCGCCCCAAAACGATTGGGAAGTGAATACTCCGGTTGAATTAGGGAAGGTTTTAGATGGGTTGACAAGGATCCAAAACGACTTTAATAGCGCACAAAGCGGGAATAAAAAAATCGCTTTGGCAGATCTTATTGTTCTTGGTGGCTGTGCTGCCGTTGAAAAAGCAGCAATCGATGCCGGACATGCGGTGACTGTTCCGTTTACTCCCGGCCGAACCGATGCTACAACTGAAATGACGGATGCAGAGTCTTTTGAGGTATTGGAGCCTGTAGCTGATGGCTTCCGAAACTATTTGAAAACTTCCTACTCCGTGAAGTCGGAAGAGTTGTTGGTAGATCGTGCACAACTTTTAACCTTAACGGCACCTGAAATGACGGTCTTGTTAGGTGGCCTGCGAACATTGGATGCCAATACAAACGGTGCCAAGCATGGGGTATTCACTGAAAATCCAGGAACCTTGACCAATGACTTCTTCGTGAACTTGTTGGATCTGGAGACGGAATGGAAAGCGATTGATGCCACTGAGGAGGTATTTGAAGGAAAGGATCGTAGCAGTGGTGCGGTGAAATGGACGGCAACCCGTGTAGACCTGATCTTCGGTTCTAATACCGAGCTTAGAGCACTTGCGGAAGTGTATGGCAGTCATGATGCCGGAGCGAAGTTTGTAAAGGACTTTGTAACGGCCTGGGATAAGGTAATGAACCTGGATCGTTTCGATATCAACTAACAATTGCTATGGATTAGAAAAGTAAACAGCGCCAAATCGGCGCTGTTTTTTGTTGTGATACATTTGCTGCGGACCTATTCGTTCAGATTTCTCAGATTGCGTACCGTTTGTTTTTGGATGTCAAAATAATGCAAATGATGGGTAGCTCTTTCGCCTACCGGGGACTGAAATTCTACTCCTATTTTTACAGTAGCTGCTTCTGGCATTTTCGACAGTCGGGCCATGGCATAATCCTGCCCATCTTTTGACCAGTGTAGAGCATATAGGTTGTCTTTCCGGACAATGGCCAACCAAATCTGGTTTTCGTTTTCGAGAACTACGCCATTGGCGTCGTCCGACCGGTCACGAGTAACCACGGTGACTATGCCAGGCCCAGTGGCATCTGAATTTTCAAAGGCCAACTTGATCCAATTGAAGGAGTCGGCGTGCATCATCAACGCTACTGCGTTCCATTGCGAAGAGAAATCCGGTTGCACCAGGGCTTTTGCTACAAAATCCCCTTCAACTTCTTCAAAAAGTAATGGTGCGGTGGCGATACGGCTGGTATCTTCCGGCGAATTAAAAAAATCGGTTCCTTTGGCCACCTCAACGGTGAGGGTACTATCAGCAAGTTTGTTGGATACCGGAGTATTGAACCATTTTAGTTGAGATAATTTCCTTTCGGTCATGTTTTTCGGAAAATAAGATGCTTCTTTTATCAGTGTTTGCTGTTCTCCACAGCCAACCATGAATAGCACCACCCCTAAAACCACCAAAAGAACTGCTTTTGCCATACTAGTATGATTTGGGTTCCACCCGGTTAGCGTGTGCCCCTGGGTTATAGGCTTTCCGTGGCCCCAATATGCTTTTGATAGAACTTCCATACCTCATGGGCAACATTTCTCCCCAATTCCAATCCAGCTACATTGTCGGCTTGTATATGATACCCGCCAAGTACCCGAGAGATGCCCGCCATCTCTGCCGTTTCCGTAAAGGTGGGAAATGTAAGTACTACGGTCTCACCAAGATCTTCTGGTTCGGTTAATGCTCCTGCTACGAGTTCAACTTCTTCGCCAAAGATGTCACTTCCCGTCCATAACTTAAGGGCTTCCGCGCAACCACCGCTAATGGTACTATGACCGGATACATAGCTGGGAAAAGGAGGACATAAAAAAGTGTCAGGGGAATAGGGCCGCCATTGGTTACCTTCCATTTCTACCATTCCTTTTCCAGGGCCGCCCCAGGCTTTAATAAGCTGGTCTTGATAGTAGTCATGTACCAGGGCATAAGGACGTGCATAGTCGTAAAACATTTTGGAATCCCAGGAAGCAATAAACCCATCCATGGCCACCACCTGATTGTAGAAGTACATTTTTACATCCTTATCCAGGGTGTGCTTATCCCTACGGGAAACGTCCTGCGCAAATTTTAGCCAATGTCCTGCCTGCTGTACAGACTGTGGACCATCGCGCATGAATTCTACAAGCGCTTTTTCCTTATCGGTCAAATTGGCCTGCAGGGCAATAACCTCTTTTACCTCTTCTTCCAGCTGTTCCGATCCGATCATTGGAGGAGGTCCCGGGCGGAACTGATCGGCCGATTCCAAAGCGATGGGTTGTACCTTATCCCAAAAAGGAGTGAGGCAACCGGGGGCAAATCGTCCGCCCTTTCCATCAGAAAAATATTTAGGCTGCCAACGATTGGCATCTACATTCTTATCTACAGAATTGACCGGCTCATACCCTACATAATTGAAATAAGGGTTCCCATTGGAGCCTTTTTCTTCGCCATATTGATTGGCACCATCGTTTTTTCGGGCTTCTATCACCGCCTTAGCGGCTAGATTCCCTATACCCACCGGACTACTGGGATCCAGAGAGGTATCATAAGGATCCAGACCCAAGGCTTCTTCCATAAATTGCGTAAAGCGCGGTTGGTCACTGTAGTAGTACTCATTCATGGTCCTGAAGGCCGCATAGCTTATCGCGATCTCCTTGTTTTTCAAATGCTGTTCGGAGCTGGGACGCCGCTCCACATCTTCCAGGTACACAGGAATTGCCTTAGCATCGTAGCGTGACCAGGCGTCAAAAACAGCTACTGAGATCAAACCCAAATAACGCGAGGTAATTGTAGGCCTCGGGCTAAAACGTTCCGTATCCAAAGCGGTGGCTTCGAGCGCTAATGCAGCCCATTGATAGGCTACATTTTCCGAACCTCTGGGCTCAGGGGTTACAGTTTTCGTATCGGATGTTTTGTTTTTGCAGGAAAATATAGTGCCTAGAACAAGGCAGCAGACCAATAGCTTCCTCATGTTAAATTGTATTTATCAGGTTGTTTAAAATCGGTTAAAAATATAAAATGATCAGGGATTTCCCTAAGCTTTGAAACGGACCAGTTGCTGTTGTATCCGGTCAACTACCTCTACCGCATTGTCCTTGGAAAAACACAAGGGTGGTTTGCTTTTGATTACGTTGTTATAGGGGCCATCAGTGCTTACCAAGATGTACTTTTCCCGAAGCTGGTTTTTTAGCAATTGTGCTAACGCAGTATCCGGTTCTAGAGTGCCTTCTTTTACAATATCCACACCTATAAAAAGGCCCGAACCGCGAACATCACCGATACAAGGATATTGGGGCTGTAACCCCCTTAATAATGTCATATAATAGTTCCCTACCTCCAGTGCGTTTTGTGGTAATCCTTCTTCTTCCAGCACTTCTAACACGGCTAGCCCAATGGCACAGGAGACGGGATTCCCGCCAAAAGAGCTAAAGAACTCTACCCCTTGCTCAAAGGATTGGGCTATAGCAGGGGTAGTAACTACGGCTCCTATAGGATGGCCGTTACCCATGGGCTTCCCTAAAACTACGATATCAGGGACAACATTTTGCTGTTCAAAGCCCCAAAAGGAATCCCCTAATCGACCAAAGCCGGTTTGTACCTCATCGCTGATACAGACCCCGCCCTGACTTCTGATAAATGCATACATCGGTTTGAGATATCCTTTTGCCAGGGGTACCTGACCCCCACATCCCACTACAGGTTCTGTAATAAAAGCAGCTATCCTGGTAGCACTGTTCTTAAGTTTTTGAATAGCTTCGTTAGCATAGTTTTTTCCCGCAGAACCATCGTTATTGGTATAGGCCCCTCTAAAGGTATCGGGTAGTGCGGTTGTATAAATATGAGAAGCTTGTCCCTGCCCTTTCGGATGGTTGAACTTATAATTACTAATGTCTATTCCAATTTGGGTATTGCCATGGTACCCGTGTTCCATGACTAAAAGGTGTTGGAGGCCCGTATGTGCCTTGGCCAGTCGGATGGCCAGATCACTCGCAGCGCTACCTGAATTCACAAAAAACACCTTGTTCAGGGGTTTTGGAAATTTCGAAAGTAGGCGTTCGGCATAGTCGGGTAGTAGGTCGTAGAGATATCGGGTGTTTGTATTCAGTTTTGCCAGTTGGTTTGTACCAGCGGCTATCACCCTAGGATGTTGATGCCCTACATGGGGAATATTGTTGTAGGCGTCCAAAAAAGAATGACCATGGCGGTCAAACATATACTGGAATGCGGCCCGTTCCATGGCTATAGGTTGCTGATAACTGATCGAAAGAATCTTGCTCAAATAGGTAGTGCGCTTATTTAATACGTTGCTAAGGGGGGGATATTCCGCTAAGGGCAATCCCAAAGCGTTACGGAAACAGTTTTCTGCTTTTTGCGGCCCAATGCGAAGCCATTGTTCCAGGAGCTTCCAGGCTTTCCCTTCACTAACCGAAGCGTATTGATTCTCAGGATCTACCACCTTCGCATATGCGGAATTACACACGCTGGTACAAAGGCGCATGGCGATTAACCAGTAGAGTAGTGCAATCTCTTTTTCTTCTAAGGGAAGAATTGCATGGTACGATTGTAGTAACGGTGCAGCATATTCCAATGGATGTTTTGAGGCATAAAACACATAGGTGGCTGCAATGGCCAGTTCATTGATGAGTTGGGTTTGGGAGCAATCCCCAAAATCGATGATCCCACAGACCGCATCATTTTCCACCAAAATATTCCATTCGTTGAAATCCCCATGAATACAACTTTTTCGCAGTTTTGGGAGTTCCGGAAGTACAAATTGTTCATACTGTTGGAAGAAATAATGGACCAGATTTCGTCTCCTTGCCGATGGGATATGGATACTATAGGCTTTGTTGTGATGGACGTTTTGCAAATCCCATCGGGATACTCTTGCCCGCAACGCAACATGATCAAAATGGAGCAAGGCTTTATCCAGATGTGCGGCAAAACCTCCGAGGGAAGCAACCAGAGCTGAATTAAGTGCGATATCACCCATAAATATCCCTGATACAAAGGACAATAACCGGCAAAGCCTCGGCACTCCTTCAACTTCCAACACCTTTAGGAAGGAACCATCAACAAAGGGTAAAGGTTGGGGAATTGCTGCTTTCTGATGCAGTTTCAGGTAAAGCAATAGCTCGTTTTCAGCAGCTACTACCTCTTGTAAACGCTGGGATTCCAAATAGGTTTTCAGGATAAATTTCCCCTTTTCGGAGGCGACCGAATAGTTTTTGTTGGCGTAGCCGTTTAAGAGCTTAAACGAAGCCTCTTGTAGCCCAAACTCCTTTTCAAGTACGGTTGCTATGGTCATTGGACTATTCTTCTCAAGAAGTAGAAACTACATCATTCCAAAAGTAAACTTATCGCCAGTCCCCCACCTGCTACCAGTTGGAATGTTTTGGACATATTCGCCCCAATATCCATGTTTTCGATCACCACCGCCTCAGGATTATCCCTGAAATGGGCATCATCTGCATCTCGATATACCAGGGCTTTGTAGGTTTTGCCATCTTCCAAAAAGTCGAAATGAATTGTGATCTCTCGTGGATTTTCATCGGTAATGGCGCCTACAAACCAATTGCCTGTCTCACGCTCTTCCCGGGCGATGGTAACAAAATCACCCACTTCACCATTAAGTACTCTGGACTGCTCCCAATCTACTCCAACATCCCGAATGAACTGGAGCGCTGGTTGTCCGTCATAGCTTTCCGGAAGGTCACAGGCCATTTGGATAGGGCTGTAGATTACCACGTATAGGGCCAATTGTTGTGCCAGAGTGGTATTGATCTGATTGTCCGGTTTTGTAGGCAGGTCAATATCAAATACTCCGGGGGTGAAGTCAATAGGACCAGCCAACATCCGGGTAAAAGCTACGATTGGGAGGTGTTCCGGCGGATTGCCGCCATCGGTAGCCCAGGCATTGAATTCCTGTCCTCGTAAGCCTTCCCGAGCAATGGCATTGGGAAAGGTACGGCGTAATCCGGTTGCCTTAATGGGTTCATGCGCGTTGATCGCTACATCGTATTGGGCTCCGGTTTCAAGGACTTTTCGGTAGTGATTTACCATCCATTGTCCGTGATGATATTCTCCTTTGGGGATCAGTTGTCCAACATAGCCGGTTTTTACAGCATGCATCCCCATATCTTTCATTAGTTGAAAGGCGGTATCCAGTTGTTGTTCATACGTACGTGGCGCTGCCGAAGTCTCGTGATGCATGATCAGTTCTACCCCTTTTTCCTTGCCGTATGCAGCGAGAGCTTGGATATCATAGTCCGGGTAGGGGGTAACAAAATCGAATACGCCTTCCCGATCCTCAAAACCAATCCATCGCTCCCAGCCGGTGTTCCAGCCTTCCACCAATAGTCCGGTAATGTTGTTCGCTGCAGCAAAATCGATATAGCGTTTCGTATTTTCGGTGGTAGCGCTATGCTTCCCATGCGCTTTCCCGGTGTCTTGCCACACCCCATTGTTATCCATTTCCATACCGTAGTCCCAAGTTCCTTTATTGACGTGCATTTCCCACCAAATTCCCATATATTTTTTAGGTTTAAACCAGCTGACGTCTCCTAGTTGGTTGAGGTCATTAAGATTGAGGATGAGTTTAGAATCGATCAGGCCGGCTGCATCGTCTGAGATCTGTATCGTACGCCAGGGCGTTACAAAAGGGAGGGAACGTTTTACCTTGTATCCGGTACGCTCCGATCCAACCAATTCACTGGTGAGTTGAAGCGTTTCCGGATTTACCTTCAGCGTCATTCCGGAATAATCCGTAAGGTTCGCCTCGTGGAAACTCAGATGAAGTCCCGACGCTGTCCGCAAGGTTACCGGCGTGTTCACCGCATTTTCAGGGATATAGGTGGCTGCCAGATTGGGATGATCCCGTTTAGAAGTTGCATCAATTTCGGATACTTTAGTTGTTGCATAAAGGTGCTCATAGATGTCCCAGTCTCCGGGGATCCACCATGCGGTATGATCACCGGTTAATTGAAATTCTGAATGCTCATCTAAAATGATCACACTGTCTACCCCTTGTTGTTCCAGAAATTCATATCGGAAGGCCACCCCATCGTCATAGGCCTTAAAATGAATATTGATTTTTCGTTTCGGCGCTGCTTCCTCCTCCAATTGTACCACGAGTTCGTTGTAGTGGTTACGCACCTGACGTTGTTCTCCCCAGGGCATTTCCCAGGTGTCATCAACAGTTTGCGTACGGGTCCCTATGATCTTAAGGCCCGCTCTTAGGGGATCCTGATCTTTGAAGTCGAAACCCATCGCAGAAGTCCCGATAACAGTATCCAGATCATGAGTAACCCAATAGGTGGGAATTCCTGATTCGTTAACTTCAAAATACAATGTATTGCGACCATTCGGAGCGTATAAGGTAGTTTCCCAGTTCTTTTCGCAGGAGAGACATAGCATTGTAATACAGCAGAGGAAACCTATCTTTAGGAATTTCATCATTGGCGGTTTTAGCAGTTCGTATATCCCTCTAAAATACGTTTTTCGGAAGTCTTGGGCAATGGTGGCTAGAACGAGTAACGCAACTGTAGGCCAGCGAAGTAATTCCGGCCATCACCAGGATAAAAGAAGCGAGGGGCACTACCGCCAAATCCAACTGCGTTTACCAGAACGGATCGGGCATAATTCAAATCAAATATATTATTTACCCCAAAATTGAGACCAAATTCGAATTGCTCCCAGAAAGTGGTGCGATACCGCAGTTGGGTATTGAAAACGTTAAACGAATCGCTGAATAGGGTATTGGCATCATTTAAAGGGATCTCATCCACAAATTGATGATTAATGATTAAGGTAAAGCCTTTCGAATAGCGTAAGATCAATCCGGAATTGATGCGATGTTCCGGAACACCTGCAAGATCATTTCCTGAAAAATCACTAGTGTCATCTACAAAATCTACAAATTTATGCCTGCTGTAGCTGTAGCTTAAACGCGGGATAAAAAACCATTCTTCGGAAATTTTACCGCGATAATTTAGGTCGAGTTCAATTCCTTGGTGCCGGGTTTCACCAGCATTTCGCCCAATAAACAGATCTTCATCCAGGCGTTCCGCTACCAAGAGATCAGTGATATCCATCTGATAGGCTACCAAACTTGTGGTCAACCGGTTTTTAAACAGCCGGAAACTACCACCTAATTCATAACTAACGCCCTTTTCCTGCGCGATATCCGGATTGATCACACCATCCGGCGTAAGGGTTTCTTCCAGGCCGGGGTTGGAGAATCCGCGACTTACATTGGCGAAAACACGGCCTTTGGAGAGCTGGTAATGTACCCCCAGACTGGGGAGTAGAATGGGATCAAAATCGCGACGTGCTGAGGTGTTGGCCTCCCCGGTATTAAACAGGTCACGAAAGTCGTATTCGGTCTGGTTAACGTTCAGCCCTACCTGCACTTGCAAATCAGGCGTTATCGGATAGGAATATGCGCTAAAGAGATTGAGTAGGGAACGAAATTCTTTGTTCTCACTCAATTGCTGTCCCTGGAGGCTGCCATTGCCGTCATTGTCCCGAAACTGGTTAAAAAAAGTTTTCCAGTTGTATTCGTCTTTATAAAGCTCGGCTCCAAGCGTGAAATTACCCTGAAACAATTGGCCTTCCAGTAAGGACCGAAATCCAAAGCCATGGGTAAACTCATCCAGAATATTGAAGGGCCTTGGTTCAAAATGGTCAAGGTAGGTGTAGAAAATACTATGGGTAGTGCTCCATTTACTGCTAAATTGGTGGTTGTAAGACATCCCCGCCAAAGTATATTGATTGTCTTCGGAACCCCGGGCAGCTAACCAGTTTGCCGCAGCTCTTCTTGGATCTTCCCGGAAATCTGTACCATTTAAAGTACTGGGGATCCCGGCAAAATAATCGATATGATTCATCAGAAAATCCAATTTTCCCCGATCATAAAGTCGTACGGAGGAAGTGAGTAATACACCGTCCCTTTCGAAACTGTTGTTTTGCCGAAAACCATCGGTTTCCAGGTGATTATAACTTACACCAATGTTAAAATTTTTTTCGGAATGCCGGAAGGAGAGATTGTTCTTCAGCATGCTAAAGGAACCTACGGTAAAGGTGTTTCGAAGGAAGGTACTTCCCACCTGAGGAGGCCGTGTGTTCAAAACGATAGCGCCTCCCAGATTGGTCCCTAACGAAGCGGCTTTGGGCCCCTTAATCACCTCAATGCGCCCCATGTTCTCAAAATCGTAGGCCTCTATAGCGGAAACACCGGTGCCATTGGTTACTGGAATCCCATTAAAATACATGCGTAGTTTATCCGTACCAAAAGGCGTTCGAGCACCTACGCCCCGGATGGTAATACGGTTGGTGTTTAATGCACCGGACAATACATATAAGCCTGAGATCTGATTAAGACCTCCCGCAAAGTCAGTAGGGCTAAACTGTTCCAGATCAGCAATGCTAAGGCTGGAAGATTCTGTTATCCCCTCTGCCTTTTTGGAGATAAATTCTTTAAGTAGAACTACCTCATCAAGCGAAGTGATGGAATCCGTGTTTTGTGATTGCGCGCAGACAGTGAGGCAACCTGTTAAAAAAACCAGCGATATAAAACGCTTCATAGCTTGCTCAAAAGTACGCATTAAAAGCGACAGCCTGGAAAAGTACATTGCCTTTCCGTCAAATCTGCAGCCCTGTTTGAACAATGGCTATATTCCCAATCATGCAATCAGTTCCGAAAGGACAACAAAAGGAAGAACGCTCCTAAAAAGCCGAATAGTATTCCTGCTAAAAACAAAAGGGCGTAGTACAAGGGCGCTCCTCCCATAAAATAGATAAAAAGCGCGATAGTGGTCATGATAATCCCACTTATGGCGAAAGCCCTCCCCAAACTATAGTGCTTAAGTTTTTTGTTTTTTTCCATGTAGAGCGGTTGAGGATGGTTATTTTTAGCGGTAAATGTTGAATGAAAAGATATGAAAATTGTATCGTATAATGTAAATGGTATACGGGCTGCTATGAATAAGGGCCTGGTAGATTGGTTGCAAACGGTAGATGCTGATGTGGTTTGTCTACAGGAAATTAAAGCAATGCAAGAACAGGTAGAACTGGGACCTATGGAAGCCATTGGGTTTACCCATCATTATTGGTTTAGTGCGCAAAAAAAAGGTTACAGCGGCGTGGCGGTATTGTGCAAACAGCAACCCGATCATGTAGAATATGGCACTGGGATGGCCTATATGGATGATGAAGGCAGGAATCTTCGGGTCGATCTTGGTAATGTTTCGGTAATGAGTATGTATTTGCCTTCCGGAACAAATTTGGCACGATTGGAGCATAAGTTGAAATACATGGCAGATTTTCAACGCTATGCGGACGACCTTAGAAAGACACATCCCAATTTAATAGTTTGTGGGGACTACAATATCTGTCATGAGGCGATTGATATTCATGATCCTGTTAGGAATAAAAACGTTTCTGGGTTTCTCCCTGTAGAACGTGAGTGGATCGGAAATTTTATCAATAGCGGATTTATAGACAGTTTTCGTTTCTTTAACAAAGCACCTCACAATTATACATGGTGGAGTTACCGTGCTAATGCCAGGGCCAATAATAAAGGCTGGCGTTTGGACTATGCCATGGTAAACGAAAGTTTAAAAGAGAAGCTGCAACGCGCTGTTATTTTGTCAGAAGCAAAACACAGTGATCATTGCCCCATTCTTTTGGAGATCGATTCATAACAATTTCTTGCATTTTGTAGCCAAAGTCTTGCGTACCTTTGCGGCTTATTATTGAAAAAGTATGAAATACGCTTTTATTCCCAATACCAATCTTAGGGTAAGCAAAATCTGCCTGGGTACGATGACCTGGGGCCGTCAGAATACTGAAGAAGAAGGTCATGAGCAGATGGATTATGCTCTGGAGCAGGGGATTAATTTTTTCGATACAGCTGAATTGTATCCTATTCCGCCTAAAAAAGAACTTTACGCCCTTACCGAGGAGTTCATAGGGAGCTGGTTTACAAAAACCGGGAATCGGGATAAGATCATCCTGGCAACCAAAATTGCGGGCCGTGCCGATTTTACCAAGTTTATACGGACTACAGGATTTAGTAAGGAATCGATTATTACTGCGGTAGAAGGAATTTTAAAACGACTGCAAACGGACTATATTGATCTGTATCAATTGCACTGGCCCGAACGCAAGACCAATTTTTTTGGTCAGCGCGGGTATGACGCAAATGCGGTTGATCTTTGGGAGGATAACATTCATCAGGTACTGGAAACACTTCGGGATTTAATGGATGAGGGTAAAATTCGTCATGTAGGGTTATCCAATGAAACGCCATGGGGGACCATGCGTTTTTTGGAAGAGAGCAAGGTGCATAAAACACTCCCGCGAATGGTAACGATTCAAAACCCCTACAGCCTTTTGAACCGGACGTTTGAGATAGGCCTGTCTGAGATTTCAACACGAGAAAAAATAGGACTACTCCCTTACTCCCCGTTAGGCTTTGGCGTATTAAGTGGAAAATATTTAGAAGCAGTACAACCAAGAAAAGGTAGAATTACCTTATTTCCCAATTATAAACGCTACAGCGGAGAGACAGCAACTACTGCAACGCAACACTACGCTGATTTAGCCAAGGAACACGGATTATCTTTGGCTCAAATGTCGCTAGCATTTGTGAATACGCGACCTTTTGTAACGAGCAACATTATTGGAGCAACCACCATGGAGCAATTAAAAGAAAATATTGATTCGATCAATGTAGAATTGTCCGATGCGGTTCTAGAAGGTATTGAAGCAATTCACAACGCAAATCCGAATCCGGCACCTTAACTATCCGGTAAGGTGTAGGCACGATATTCATCTCCCGAGGCAGTTCCCATCTTGCCCCCTCCGCAGGCGATAACCAGGAACTGTTTTCCATTTACGCTATAGGTAGCTGGTGTAGCATAGCCCCCAGCGGGTAAGGTATCTTCCCAAAGTAAGGCGCCGGTTTTCATATCGAAAGCGCGTATTTTCTCATCCTTGGTGGCCGCTATGAAAAGCACCCCTCCTGCGGTAATAACCGGGCCCCCATAGTTTTCCAGGCCGGAGACAGGAACATTAGGATCATTGAGCGTTTCTTCATGGCCTAGAGGGACGGTCCAACGATATTTCCCTGTATTCAGATCAATAGCGTTTAAAGTGCCCCATGGCGGTTTAACAACCAGGAATCCACGGTCATCCTTAAAGCGTCCAAACCCAGCTACTGCATAAGGTACCTTTGCCGATGATGCTTCAACCCTATGATCTGTTTCTTCCGTCATATCCAAGACATATCGGGCAATAGCTTTGATCTCAGGATCGGATAGATTAGGCATTCCCGGCATGGCACCTTTACCCTTTTTAATTATAGAATGAATGGAATCCAATCCTAATCTGTTTTTTACTGTTTGCAGTTCCGGGATACCTGCCAATCCTTGAAGTGCTCCACCATGGCAGCGTGCACAATGGATCTGGGTGAGTGACTGCCCTACTGGCATCTCTTTTCCGGGATCGCCTCCCACGGCCTTCATCCGAACGATCCATGCCATTTCGTTCGAATTCACATACATGACCCCGGTAGAGGGATCTAAGGCAGCACCTCCCCACTCAGCGCCACCGTCGGCCCCCGGGTAGAGGACAACTCCAGTGGTATCAATCGGAACAAATTGGCCCATGGAAGTGGTTGTGCGGAATTTTTCCAAAACTGTTGGAGGATTTGCATTTTGCGCCTTATCCACAAAATCGTCGATAAAAGCCTTTTGGTCAGGGGCATACAGATCCTCCTCGGTGAGTTGCTGCCGGGCAAAGGGTTTAGGAAGGGTGGGCAAGGGCTGTGTGGCAAACGCCTTTTCTCCGGCTAAGGTTGAACTGGGATATGCCTGTTCTTCGATAGGGAACAAGGGTTCCCCAGTCATCCGGTTAAAGACAAAAATGTGTCCGCTTTTCGTGACCTGTGCTACCGCGGGGATTGACCTTCCATCCTGCTTGAATTCAAAGAGATTAGGCGGTGCGGGAAGATCCCTATCCCAAAGGTCGTGATGTACTATCTGAAAATGCCACAGTCGTTCTCCCGAAGCGGCATCAAGTGCTAATAAGCAATTAGCAAATAGATTTTCACCATGTCTGTCCCCGCCGTACCAATCAAACGCCGCAGAGCCTGTTGGGATGTAGGCGATTCCCGCATGCTGATCTACCGCTATACCTGCCCAACTGTTGCCGCCTCCAACGGTTTTGTAAGCCTCCTTTGGCCAGGTATGATAGCCAAATTCTCCTGGCTGCGGAATTGTATGAAAGGTCCAGGCGATCGCTCCGGTAATCACATTGTAGGCACGGATGTGTCCCGGAGAGGACCCAGGGCCTTCCCCTACACGGGTGCCCATGATCAATACATCCTGATAAATAGCACCCGGGGTATTCGCAACTACGGATAACTTTTTGGGATCTCTTCCCAGCCCTTCTCGTAAATCGACACTGCCATTACTACCAAAGGAGGTGATTGGGGTCCCAGTGGATGCCGAAACCGCATAAAGTTTTGATCCTGAAGAAAAAAACAAGCGACTTTCCTCCTCCCCCTGGGACGCCCAGTAACTTAAGCCCCTGTTCAGACCAAGACCCGAGTTGTCTTTGGCCTCAGGACGAAATGTCCAGATCAGTTCCCCGTTTCCCGCATTTAGTGCGAAAAGTTCTAAAGCGGGATTTACGCCATATAATAGATTTCCGACTATAAGAGGATTCGTTTGTATTTGGGTTATTCTACTGGAATCTAACCCACCGCTTTTATACCTCCAGGCTAGGGTTAATTGGTCTACTGTTGTTGCGTCAATCTGTGCGATTGACGAGTAATGTGTCCTCGCAGGATCACCCAGGTAATGCTGCCAATCCGTAAAACTGGTATTTTCATCTACCGTAGGTTTATGTTCGCAGGAAAGCAAAAAAAAGCCCACTGAGAGAAGAAAAGAGAGACGCATTTTTGGAGGTTTTGACTAAAGATACTTCTAAAAAAGAGGATTTTTAGCCAAAGAGGAAGGAGACCATTTCTTCAATTTTGGAAACCTGGTGAATCACTAAGCCAGATTTCTTTATCCCGATCTTATTGCTTTTGGAGATAAAAATTCTTGCAAAACCAAGCTTTTCGGCCTCCAGGATCCGTTGATCAATACGTTGTACAGGTCGTATCTCCCCCGCCAATCCAATTTCTCCCGCAAAGCAAAGCCCTTTTTCAATAGGGATATCCGAATTACTGGAGAGGATTGCGGCAATAACCGCGAGATCGATGGCGGGATCATCTACTGAGATGCCCCCGGTAATGTTAAGGAATACATCTTTTGCAGCAAGTTTAAAACCAGCGCGTTTTTCCAAAACTGCCAGAAGCATGTTAAGCCGTTTGGCATTGAATCCGGTTGCAGATCGTTGTGGTGTTCCATATACTGCGCTACTAACAAGCGCTTGAATTTCAATAAGTAACGGTCGCATACCTTCCATGGTCGCCGCAACAGCTGCGCCACTCAAGGCTTCACTGGTATTGGAGATCAATATTTCAGAAGGATTGTTAACTTCTCGCAGCCCTCCGCCCAACATTTCGTAAATACCGAGTTCTGAGGTACTTCCAAATCTATTTTTCAAAGCACGTAGTATGCGATATACATAATTACGGTCACCTTCAAACTGAAGCACGGTATCTACCATATGCTCCAATAGTTTTGGTCCAGCGAGAGATCCATCTTTGGTGATATGGCCAACAAGGATCACTGGGGTATGACTTTCTTTGGCGAATTTGATAAGTTCTGCCGTACACTCTCTAATCTGAGAAATACTGCCGGCACTGGAATCGATATAGTCGGAATGCAGCGTTTGAATGGAATCGATAATAACCAGATCGGGAGCTAATCGGATGATATGTTGAAAAATAGTCTGGGTTTTTGTTTCGGTAAGCACATAGCAATTTGTGTTGCCCGGATGGATGCGCTCGGCCCTCATTTTAATTTGACGTTGACTTTCTTCCCCGGAGACGTATAAGGTGGTAAAAGGCAATTTCAAAGCCATTTGCAATAGCAAGGTGCTCTTGCCGATTCCCGGCTCACCTCCCAGGAGGGTTAAGGATCCGGGGACCAAGCCTCCTCCCAAAACTCTATTGAATTCGATATTTCCGGTATCCCATCGCCGTTCTTTTCCCGGATCTATTTCATTGATACGAAGTGGTTTTGAAGCACGAGAAGATGGGTTGGAAGCAGCTCTCCAGTTGGTCTTTTCTTCTTTTTGAAGCACCTCCTCAACAACGGTATTCCATTGTTTACATGAGGAGCATTGCCCAACCCATTTTGCGTATTGCGCACCACAGTTCTGACAAAAAAAAGCAGTTTTTGTCTTTGCCATCTTGCGAAGATAGCAAAGAATTAGAACCCAAAATCGGCCTTAAGGGCGTCTATTTTTTCCAATGCCATATCCTTGGTAAGGAAGTCAATCTCTTCCATCATAAATGACTTTTCAAAGGCTTTCATAGCCTTTTTAGGTTCCCCCAATAACTCGAGGTATTCCCCCTCAAAATAGAAGCCTAACATTGTTTCGGGGAATTGCTTTTTACAGAGTTCTGCCAGGGGCTTAAGCGACTCGTAGTCGTCTTTCTTAATGCTTCCTGCATAAACCGCCATAATGTCATTAAGCTCCACGGCTTTTTCATATCCCAGAAGCGATTCGATTCGATTGTACTTGCTTTCCAGGTAGTCAAAAACAGGTTCATTTGAAGTTAACATTTCTTCCCTGTACTCTTTGGGACTTATAGGCTGAAAAAGCCGGAAAACATTATCGAATGCTTTGCTTATGCCGTAAGGGATGATGGAAAGGTGATCGGCTTTCTCGTATTCATCAAAATGGTAGTGAAGGTTTTCCCTATTGATTGAGGCAATGGCATTGTTCATTTGAAGTAAGTCGTTCCTATCTTCCGATTTTTCTTTTTCCAGGATCAGGTTATAAAACAGCTCCTGATTTAAATCCAGCAGACGCGAAGGGATACGACTCTCCATTTCGGTGGCAAGCACAGGAGAAATAATGACGTAGGAATTAAACAAGGATTTATCCTTGAATAAAAAGTAATTCCCAAAATTAGCGGTGATATCATAACCGATAAACATTTTAAAGGGTGCGGTGTTGTAGCTGGTTTCCAAATACGGGATCAATTCCGTACCTAGAAATTCATAGAACCGCTTACCCTTTTCAGTTGGAAGGCCTGTACTTTCCTCAAAATCACAATCCTCCCATCGTAAATCATCATATTCCTGATGCACTCCAACTACAATGGCTTCGGGCATACGATGATATTTGCTATTAAATTTTACATGGGAAACAACCAGGTCAAATAAATAATCGGCATCTAGGACCAGGATCAGGGGGTATTTTTTGTCCTCGCTATATCCTTCGGGAAAGTAGTAGGAAACATCACGACGTTCCTGAAGTTTGAATGATTCGAAAATCTCTTTTTTTACCTGGCTATTAAGGGCCAGCGCCATTAGTCCCAAAAGGGAGAATACAATTAGCTTTTTCATGGGGTAGAAATGGGATTACCTTACGTATTGGTTTTGTTCAATAACGGCAAAAGGAGAAAAGATATTGTCCCCAGGACCAGGATCATAAGGGTTTGTGAAATCCACATTACCCAACCAAAAGCATCTCCGGAATTAGAGGAAACTCCATATAACGATAGGGCTGCACTAACAAAAATAGGATAACCCCCAAGCCCCCCGGGAAAGGCCATCATAGCAAATGCACCTGCTACAAAAGCAACCAAAAGCTCGGGGAGTCCCATATTTTGGGTTTCGGGAATAGCAAACGTAACCATCCAGAACATGCCAATATAACAGGCCCAGATAAAAATTGTATGAAAAACAAAAGGCCCTCTTTTGTTCATTTTTAGAATGCTTCCAACGCCCTCCAGCATCCCGTCAAAGAAAACTTTCAGCTTGAGAAGAAATCCTGATTTCGCTTTTCGGGTGAAACGCAACAGCACAATAAGCCCTAAAATTCCAAGCACAAGCGCCAAAATGCTGAAGGCAAGGTTTACCCCATACACCTTTAAGTATCCAAGAATAAAATTGGTTTGCAGAAGCAGTGCTATTATGATAATAAGAAGCAACATTATGAGATCTACCACGCGTTCCGTAACTATGGTACCAAACCCTTTTTCAAACGGGACTTTTTCATAGGTAGTTAAAGCGGTGGCCCTTAATAATTCTCCCGATCTGGGAACTCCTAAATTGGCAAGATAGGCCACCATAACAATAAAAAAACCATTGCTAATTTTGGGAATATACCCTAATGGTTCGAGTAAATAGTTCCAACGGATTGCCCGGGAAAGGTGACTTAGAATTCCGATACCAATAGAAAGTAGTATCCAAAGTGGATCGGCATTTGCAATATTTTCTACAATTGCCTTCCTATCTGAAGGAGAGGTTTTGCTGTATACAAAAAGGATAAGCAGAATGCCCAGGGAAAGGGGGACAATAATTCTGAGTACTTTTTTTAACGATTTGGACAAATCAGTTCAATAAGTTGGTCGTTTCATTAGGAAAAACCAAAGCCGGATTAAAAGTCCTGGCTTCTTCAATGTCCATCCAGGCATAGGTAATTAAGATTAAAACGTCTCCTACGGCTACCCTTCTGGCGGCGGCACCATTCAACGTGAGTTCTCCCGAGCCCCTTGGCCCCGGAATAGCATAGGTTTCCAGACGTTCACCATTATTATTGTTAACGATCTGTACTTTTTCGCCCCGGATAATATTTGCGGCATCCATCAAATCCTCATCAATGGTTATACTCCCGATATAATTGAGGTCCGCTCCGGTGACTTTTACACGATGAATCTTTGATTTTACTACTTCTACTTGCATTGCGGCAAAGGTATTCAATTGAGAGCGATATTGTCTATTAAGCGAATACGCTCCGCATAAACGGCAATAAAGGCTCTGTATTTTATATTTTCTTTCTTTTCTTTATAAGGGAGCAAGGTCTCCTCTTCTACAATCTCAAAATATTCTAGTTGGAATAGGGGATGATTTGAAAATTCTGAAACCACCCAATTCCTAATATAGTGTGCATTTTCCGTGCCAAATTTTTCCTTGGCAGTTAATAGGGTCGTAAGGATAAAACCACTGTGTTCTCTAGTCGGTTTTGATAGTCTTTCATTACGAGAACTGCGCGCTAATCCATTGGATTCCCGTTCAATAGGACAGCCAATTATAGTGATTGGTAGCGCCAGTTGCCTTGTCAGTTTTCTAATAATTTGCAATTGTTGGAAGTCCTTTTCACCAAAATAAGCGGTATTCGGGGAAACCGCTTTGAATAACAGTTCCACAACCGTTGCTACACCGTTAAAATGTCCCTTTCGGTAGGCCCCCTCCATTTCCTTTTCCAAGCTGCCAAAATCGTATGAATTTGCCATGACGTTACCATCGTATATTTCCAAAGGAGATGGGGCAAAAATTAGAATATCCGGAGAAAGCGCCTTGAGTAATGCCGCATCTTTTTCCAGATTTTCAGGATATTTTTCAAGGTCCAAAGGGTTATCAAACTGAGTGGGATTTATAAAAATACTAACCACCGTGATCACATTTTCACCCAAGGCTCTTTCTACCAGAGAAAGGTGTCCCCGATGTAACGCCCCCATGGTAGGCACAAAGCCTATTTGGTGGTTATGGCTCCTGTAAATCGCAAGCGCATTTTGTACTTCTTTTTTTGTTCTGGCTACTACCATAGTATGAGCAAAAAGCGTGCAAAAATACTATAAATACTGGTATTGTTCATAATTTTTGTACTTTTGCAGCTACGTTTGGTCAGATGAACAAAAATCGTGTGTATGAATGGTAAAAAGATATTGTTCGTATCTTCTGAATTAGTGCCCTACCTCCCCGAGAATCAAGTATCCTTAATGTCATACGAAGCGCCAAGAATGGTCAATAGCGCAGGTGGTCAAATTCGGATTTTTATGCCAAGATATGGCAATATTAATGAGCGAAGGCACCAGCTCCATGAGGTTATTCGGTTATCCGGTATGAATTTGGTGATCAATGATATGGATATGCCATTAATTATAAAAGTGGCCTCTATTCCCCGGGAGCGTATACAGGTCTATTTTATTGACAATGACGAATACTTTAAAAGAAAGGCAACCTTTACCGATAAAGAAGGGGATCTTTTCACCGATAATGACGAAAGGGCCATATTCTTTGCCAAAGGGGTTGTGGAGACGGTAAAAAAACTAAACTGGTCTCCGGATATCATCCATGTTCATGGATGGATGGCTTCCTTGCTACCCTTATATCTTCGAGAATACTATGCGGATGAACCAATTTTTGCAGATAGCAAAATCGTCACCTCAGTATATCATCAGGGCTTTGAGGGAGAACTGGACAAAAAATTAATGGATAAAATTGGTTTTGATGGTATAGATGTAGAGAAGATACGATCCCTGCAAACCCCTAGCTATAATAATTTGTTAAAGGTGGCAGTTGATTATTCGGATGCAACTATTTTAGCCTCGGAAGAGGTGCCATCGGAATTGGTACATTACATTACCGAACAAAATAAGCCAGTTCTTCCCTATGTCTCATTCCAGGAAACGGATGAGGCGTACGCAAATTTCTACAAAACCCAGGTGTTGAACTAATCCGGAGAAAATGATGATGAAGTTTAGGTGGATTTCAGCTATTGCTGGAACTTTTTTTTTGGGTATTTTTTTGATTTCTTGTGAGGAAGAATTAAGTACCCTAGGGGAAGGAGTTGTTACCGATGAACCTTTTAATACCGGGCAGGCCGAATTTGATGTCTTCGCTTTTAATAAGAGAGCGGTTGCCGTGCAGACCAACCGGCTTCCTTTATATCAGGCAGGGGTCTATAATGATCCTGTATTTGGAAGGCGTGAAGCGATCATAACTACCCAACTTACTTTTCCAAATCTACAGAGTAACCCCACCTTTGGAAATTTTTCTCAAGCCGTAGAGGATGGTGCTGATACGGATGATGATGAAAACACAATAAACGAAAATGAAACGGTAAAAGAAGTATATCTGTATCTTCCCTATCAACTGGTACCTGCTACCAATCGTGATAGGGATGGCGATGGGGTACAGGATGAATTAGAATCTCCGGAGGACCGGGAGGATCCGAATAGTGATCAAGATGGGGACGGATTAACAGATCTTGAGGAACGTGCCAGCGGTACAAATCCATTTGATCCCGATACAGATGATGATGGTATTACTGATGACGAAGACGACGCTACCGTTTTGAATTCTTTTGCGAATACCTTTGCGCTAGATAGTATTTTTTCATCGCGATTTGTAAACTTCGATAATAAAGATCAATTTGTTGGAGAAAACTTCACCCTAACTGTTGAGCGTTCGAGTTTTTTCCTGAGAGATCTGGACCCTAATACCAATTTTGAAGAATTACAGGAATACTTTTCCAATACGGATATCACCACCTTTGTAGAAGGAGATGATCCTCTTTGTAATGAGCAAGTGAGCATAGATAATATGGAAATCGTTATGTTTCAGGAGGACGATCCGGATACAGAGGACACCAATGAAGGGCTTATTGTGGAAACGCGAATGAATCCAGGGGTATGGGTACCGTTGGATACCACTTTCTTTCAGGAAAATATTCTGGACAAAGAAGGGAGTTTTGAATTGTTGAGTCAATCCAATTTTAGCAACTTTATTAGGGGCCTTCATATTTCGCTAACACCGGAAAATGATGATTTAATGGTTTTGTTCGATCTTTCTCTGGCCACTATCACTATTTTCTACGAATTTGATGACTTTGTCGCCGACGATACTTCTGACGATACCGAAGGATCCATAGAAAAAGTTGAAGCCGAATACACCTTGAACTTGCTTCAGAATTTGAACAATTTTACGAATGGTAATGCCGTAAATACCTTTATCGATGAACCTTTTGATGCTACAATTGCAGCCACGCTGGACACGGAAGAAAATGCCGAACGTATCTATCTAAAAGGGGGTAGTGGTATTTTTACAGAGATTCGCCTGTTTGGGGAAGACGGAGGAGCGGACGTAATTAATCAAATACGAGATAACAATTGGATCATCAACGAAGCGAACCTTGTATTTCATGTAGATCAGAACGAATTGGAAAATCGAGGGGGAACTATTGAACCTCCACGGTTGTATCTTTTTAATGGAGAAACCACAGCACCATTATTTAATCTGGCTACAGAAAGCTCAACTTCGCAATCTTCTTTGGGGCAGTTTCTAAATTATGATGGAATTCTACAACGAGACGGTAGTAATAGAGGTACGCAATATACGATTCGAATTACCGAGTATATTAATGATATTATCGTCAGGGACTCTACTAATGCCGACTTAACCTTGGCCCTTACTTCAAACATAGCCATCGTGGGCACCCAAGAGGCAGAGGGAGATATGGCTTCCAGGGTAGAATTACCCGTTATGAATGCGATTAATCCGTTGGGAACAATTTTGTTTGGTCCAAACCCTCCTGAAGGCCAGGAAGAAAAAAAGCTAAAACTAGAAGTCTTCTTTACCGAAACGAATTAATAAAGATTTTTGGGGAAACACCCCATATAAAGATTTTTTGCGTTATATACCTTTAATTTAGGGTGAGGAACCTACCTAAAATTTACCTTTGCATTTTTAAATAAGGGCATATCTTGTAAGTAATATTTTATGTGTGGAATAGTAGGATATATTGGGCATCGTGAGGCTTATCCAATAATCATCAAGGGGCTGCAACGACTGGAATACAGAGGGTACGATAGTGCCGGAATTTTTCTTTATGATGGTACTACGATGCACTTATCAAAGACCAAAGGTAAGGTTGAGGACCTTAAAACCAAGTCTGAGGCTAGCATTGACCTCAATGGCCGTTTGGGTCTTGGCCATACACGATGGGCAACACATGGTGTTCCAAATAACATAAATTCTCATCCCCATTACTCTAATTCCGGGGACTTAGCGATTATTCACAACGGTATCATAGAAAACTATGAATCTATAAAAAAGGCATTACAGAAACGCGGTTATGTTTTTGAATCAGATACGGATACCGAAGTACTTGTTAACCTGATCGAAGAAGTAAAACAAAAGGAGCAAGTTAAATTAGGAAAAGCGGTTCAAATCGCTTTGAATCAAGTTGTTGGGGCATACGCAATAGCGGTTTTTGATCGAACAAAACCAGATGAAATTGTTGTGGCTAAGTTGGGAAGTCCTTTAGCCATTGGTATTGGTGATAATGAATATTTTGTAGCATCGGACGCTTCGCCTTTTATCGAATACACCAATAATGCGGTGTATCTGGAAGATGAGGAAATGGCCATACTTCGGTTGGGAAAGGAGATCAAACTTCGCAAAATAAAAGACGACGCTATCGCCTACCCCACAGTTCAGGAACTGCAGCTCAATATTGAGGAAATAGAGAAAGGAGGCTACGACCACTTCATGCTTAAAGAGATCTATGAGCAGCCCAGGGCAATTTTAGATACCTATCGAGGTCGGCTTTTGGCGAATCAAGGAATCATCCGGATGGCAGGAATTGATCAAAACCTGGAGAAATTCTTAAATGCAAACCGAATCATTATTGTTGCCTGTGGCACCTCCTGGCATGCTGGATTGGTTGCTGAATATACCTTTGAGGACCTTGCACGAATTCCCGTAGAGGTAGAATATGCCTCAGAGTTTCGCTATCGCAATCCGGTGATCACAGATAACGATGTCCTTATCGCTATTTCGCAGTCGGGGGAAACTGCAGATACCCTTGCTGCCATAAAAATGGCTAAGGAAAAAGGTGCTTTTGTTTTTGGCGTTTGTAATGTGGTAGGTTCCTCGATAGCTCGTGAAACACATGCCGGAGCTTATACGCATGCGGGCCCTGAGATCGGTGTGGCTTCTACAAAAGCCTTCACTACACAGATCACCATTCTAACGATGATCGCTTTAAAGCTCGCAAAAGAGAAAGGTATTTTTTCAGAATCTAAGTTCCACGAATTATTAACGGAACTGGAAGGCATTCCAACAAAGGTGGAAAAGGTTTTAGAATCCAATATATTGATTGAACAAATCGCAAAGGTGTACAAAGACTCCGGTAATTGCTTGTACTTGGGCAGGGGGTATAACTTCCCGGTAGCTTTGGAAGGGGCATTAAAGCTAAAAGAGATAAGTTACATTCACGCAGAGGGATATCCTGCGGCCGAAATGAAGCACGGTCCTATTGCTTTGATTGATGATCAAATGCCGGTAGTAGTAATTGCTACCAGAAAAGGGCACTATGAAAAGGTGATTAGTAACATTCAGGAGATAAAGTCCAGACACGGAAAGATTATTGCTATAGTTTCCGAGGGTGATGAAATGGTTAATGCATTGGCGGACCATGTAATTGAGGTTCCTGAGACTACCGAAGCACTGACCCCATTACTAACTACGATACCGTTACAACTACTTTCTTACCATATTGCCTTGATGCGAGGATGTAATGTGGATCAACCACGGAACCTTGCAAAATCAGTTACCGTAGAGTAACCAGATTGCACTAAGATATTTGACGATAAAACCCCAATTCTTGGGGTTTTTTTGTTAAATCGTCAGACTTAGACCCTAAATTTTAAGAAAAAAGTATTATGCATGCATAATTTTTTTTCTTTTTTGTGGAAAACAGGTCAAAAAAATGTATCTTCCCTGCCTATACTTAATACTGATTTAAAACTAACTTAACGCAAATTCTTTTCGAATGAAAAAAGTATTCATTGCCATCCTTTCCTTGGTAAGTAGTGCTGTAATTGCCCAGACCACCATTACCGGTACGGTTCTGGATGAGGACAACAATCCGGTTCCTGCCGCAAATATTGTGGTTATCGGAACTACGGAAGGAGCAGTAGCAGACTTTGACGGAAATTTCACCTTAACTACATCAGCTACACCTCCTTTTCAAGTACGAGTAAGTAGTGTAGGGTACTCTGATGTGGTAGTAGATGTAACAACTGCAAACCAGACATTGTCGATCACCTTGGCAGAGGCTTCAACAATATTAGACGAGATTGTGATCTCCGCATCAAGAACTCCGGAACGAATTTTTGAATCCCCGGTATCCGTAGAACGTTTTGGGATCCGAGATATCCAAAACACAACCGCTGAGTCTTTTTATGGAGGCCTACAGAATCTAAAAGGTGTAGACATTAACACCAACAGTTTAACTTTCCAATCCCTTAACACCAGAGGTTTTGCCACTTTTGCCAATGTTCGTTTTTTACAATTAGTGGATGGTATGGATAATACCGCGCCGGGCTTAAATTTCGTATTAGGAAACCTTGTTGGTATGAATGAACTGGATGTGCAAAGTGTAGAGATATTACCCGGGGCTTCCTCCGCCCTATATGGTGCAGGTGCCTTTAACGGTATTCTTTTTATGCAGAGCAAAAGCCCCTTCGATTTCCAGGGAATAAGCTCCTATCTAAAAACGGGGATCACCTCTCAAGAAGAAGCTGGGGACAATCCGTATTACGACATAGGCATTCGCGCGGCCCATGCGTTTAACGATAAATTTGCAGTTAAAGCGAATTTCTCCTTTCTGCAAGGAGAAGATTGGCATGCTACCAGCGAGATCGATGTGAACAACCCGGGGGCAACTAGATCAAATCCTAACTATGATGGATTGAACGTGTACGGAGACGAGGTAACAGCAAATGCTGATGCCCTGGCCGGATTACCCAGTGGTACTATAGGGCAAGTTTCCAGAACCGGTTATAATGAAAGGGATCTAATTGAATACGATGCACAAAGTGTTAAAGCAGATTTGGCCTTGCATTATCGTCCTTTTGGGGATGACCTGGAACTTATTTATAATGGACGTATCGGTAGGGGAACTACTATTTACCAGGGTATCAATAGATATTATGTAGATGGATTTAAAATGCAGCAGCATAAGTTGGAGTTAAAAAATGATAATTTCTTTATTCGAGGATACATCGTTGCTGAGAATTCCGGAAATGCTTACGATTCCAGATTTACCGGAATAAACATAAACAGTCGCTGGAAATCGAATGAACAGTGGTACGGTGAATATATTGGGGCATTTTTAGTTTCCCGGAACAGTGGGCTTTCGGAGCAGGCCGCTCATGATCAGGCTCGGGCTGTGGCCGATACAGGCCGTTTTCTACCAGGAACCCCTGAGTTTGAAAATGCATTTAATGCGGTTACCAGTGATGGAGACCTAACCACAGGATCGCGTTTTATTGACAACACGAAATTCCGTCATGTTAATGGAAACTACAACATTGCTCATTTGATAAATAACTGGGCAGATATTCAGGTTGGGGGATCGTTCAGGGAGTATGAGTTAGATTCTCAGGGAACCATTTTCACGGATATAGATGGGCCGATCACCTATAGCGAATATGGAGCATATGTGCAGTTCCAGAAGAAAGTATTGGACGATCGATTGAAAATTACTGCGTCGGGCCGGTACGATAAAAACGAATTTTTTGATGGCTTCTTTTCTCCTCGAGCCGCATTGGGGATTACCTTGGGAGAGCGCCGGAATCACAATATTCGGGTTTCCGTACAGCAAGGGTTTCGGAACCCCACTACTCAGGATCTGTTCATCGGTCTAGATGCCGGTAGAGCTGTTCTTGTGGGTTCTGCTCCGGATAACCTGGATCGTGATGTCAGAACATTTGATTTGACCCCTCAAGGACAAACTATTGTTGGAAATTCTACCGCTGAAGTGGTGGGACGGGCCGCCTATGAGAACGCATTTGATGCGCTCGTCTTGGACACTGAAGGGCGATTTGAAGCTATTGAAACACCTTTGGTGCAACCAGAGGAAATAACAGCTTATGAAGTGGGGTATCGCGCTCAAATCGGGAAATTTACTATTGATATGAATGGTTATTATAATCGTTATGCCAATTTTGTGTCCGCAGGCTTTGTGGAAGTGCCCTTTTACGGAAATGTTTTTGGTACTCCCGAACAGCAGGCCTTAGCGCAACAGGCAGTTGCGAATGGAGATAGTAGAACCTACCAAACTTATACTAATTCTCCGGAAGAAATTGATTCCTATGGTGCCAATATAGGTGTAGACACCAAGATCCGAGGTTTTGATCTAGGGGTGAATTATACCTATACGTTTCTTCAGGATGCAGATGAGTTAAGGGCGAGAGGTATACGACTTAATTTCAATACACCGGAACACAGATTCAAAGCATCGTTCGGGCATACCGAATTGTTCAAAAACTTTGGTTTTGGCGTAAATTACCGATGGAGTGACAGCTATTTCTGGGAAGCCACTTTTGAAGACGGAGATATTCCATCCTTTAGTGTAGTGGACGCTCAAATAAACTATGCGGTACCTAGTATAAAATCGGTCTTTAAGGCCGGAGGCTCTAACATCCTTAATGAGGAATATGTTACCGCTTTTGGAACAGGAAATGTGGGAGCTATCTATTATATATCCTGGGCGATCAATCCATAAAAAAGCAATTCTTTTTAACGCAAAAAAGGCACCGAATGAGGTGCCTTTTTTTATGGCTAAAAAAGAGGGATGATGTTTTCAAAAAACCAATGGAATACGCTATCTTTGCGCCCGAAAAAATAAGCCATTTTCGTTATCTCATAATGGTGAACTAATTGAAATACTGCAGTAATGTCTAAAGTTACAGGAAAAGTTGCCCAGATCATAGGACCGGTTATTGACGTGGAGTTTGAATCCGGAACCGAAATCCCAAAAATTTATGATTCTCTTGAGATCAAAAAGGCGGATGGTACCATCTTGGTATTAGAAGTGCAATCTCATATTGGAGAAAATACAGTAAGAACGATTTCTATGGATTCTACAGATGGTCTGAGCCGGGGAGTGGATGCTGTAGTAACAGGAAATGCAATACAAATGCCAATTGGTGAAGATGTGTACGGCCGGTTATTCAACGTGATCGGAGATGCTATTGATGGTATGGAGAATTTGCCAAAAACGGGGGATAATGGACTTCCTATTCACCGGGAGGCACCCAAATTTGAAGACCTCTCTACCTCCACCGAGGTGTTGTTCACTGGAATTAAGGTGATTGATTTGATTGAGCCCTATGCGAAAGGGGGTAAAATCGGATTGTTTGGTGGTGCCGGTGTTGGAAAAACGGTTTTGATCCAGGAATTGATCAATAATATCGCAAAGGGTCATGGCGGCTTGTCCGTATTTGCAGGAGTGGGAGAACGTACCCGCGAAGGGAACGACCTGCTTCGTGAGATGTTAGAATCTGGTATTATCAAATATGGAGATGACTTTTTGCATTCCATGGAAGAAGGGGGATGGGATTTAACAAAGGTAGATAAGGAGGCCATGAAGGAATCTAAAGCCACCTTTGTATTCGGGCAGATGAATGAGCCTCCCGGAGCACGTGCCCGGGTTGCCCTTTCCGGTTTAACGATTGCGGAGTATTTCCGGGATGGTGCCGGAGACGGTCAGGGAAAAGACGTGCTGTTCTTCGTAGACAATATTTTTAGATTTACTCAGGCAGGTTCAGAGGTTTCTGCACTATTAGGACGGATGCCTTCAGCCGTGGGCTACCAGCCTACATTGGCTACTGAGATGGGAACCATGCAGGAACGTATTACTTCTACAAAACGCGGTTCTATTACCTCAGTACAGGCGGTATACGTACCTGCGGATGACTTAACGGACCCCGCTCCGGCGACTACTTTTGCCCACCTTGATGCTACTACGGTACTTTCCCGTAAGATTGCTGAGCTGGGTATTTATCCCGCTGTGGATCCTTTGGATTCTACCTCCCGGATCCTTACAGCAGAGATTTTAGGAAAAGAACACTACACCTGTGCCCAACGTGTAAAGGAATTGTTACAACGGTACAAAGAATTACAAGATATTATTGCCATATTAGGTATGGAAGAGCTCTCGGAGGAAGACAAATTAGCTGTTGCGCGGGCGCGACGGGTACAACGCTTCCTGTCTCAGCCTTTCCACGTAGCAGAACAGTTTACAGGTATTCCCGGGGTTTTGGTAGATATTAAGGATACGATCAAAGGGTTCAATATGATTATGGATGGCGAATTGGATCACTTACCGGAATCTGCCTTTAACCTCAAGGGGACTATTGATGATGCTATCGAAGCAGGGGAGAAGATGTTAGCTGAGGCCTAGTCAGCGGTAATTTGAGATTTTAGCGTATGTATTTAGAAATTGTATCACCCGAGGCTAAATTGTTTGCAGGAGAAGTTACTTCGGTTACCGTACCTGGGGTTAACGGTGAGTTCCAAATGTTGCAAAACCACGCTCCTATCGTATCGCTACTTCAGGAAGGAATGGTTAAAGTACAAGGCGATATCAAGATCGAAGAAGAATTCCAAAGCAAGTTTGCTAAGGGTGCCAATGGCGAAACTGTTTTAAGGATTAGTAGTGGCACCGTAGAATTAAAGGATAATAAAGTGATTGTACTTGCTGACTAAAAGAGGGCAATCAATACCCATACAAGAACATAAGCCCATTACTTTAATGGGCTTATTATTTTAGGGTCCTGTAACAAGAGAAACCTTTATCTTGTTAGATATCATATCAAAATAAACGACTATTTATAGCTAATATCCACTATGTTGGACCCTATACGCTTCAGCTCTTTGGAATACACGGTAAACCGATATTTTCCCTTCTCAGTAAAAGTAAAAGAGAAATACGTATTATCGCTTGTAGTAGGCGAGGGAATGGTATAGGTAAGGTCTTTATACTTTTCAAATTTGCCACTTACTTCTTTATCTACCAATACGGCAATACTAGCTGTGTTTAGCTTTTCGGGATAACTGTCGACAAAAATCCACACAACACCACCTTTTCGCCTTGAAATTGTAAAGGATTTGAACTGTTTCGATTTTGACGGCAGCAAATTGTTGTTCGCTTTGGGTGAAATATTGGAAAAGTAGACCTTGGCCCCTGAATAACTTGCTGTGGTAGTATTGCTCGCCCCCCCATTGATTTCACTCAATGTTTTCATGGGCTGCTTTTTACCGGTAATCGTATTGATACTAAAAGCGCGTTTTGGACTTTTAAGTCCCTTGGTTCTGAGCTGTTCCAGCGCTCTTGAATCCGTAGCAGCAATATAATACATCCCATTTATGCCCCCTACAAGACCGATTCCTGTGGCTACCCCCTTAGAAGTAGCAATGCCAATTGCCTTGTTTTCCTCATTAAAAACAGGTCCACCACTATTCCCAGGATGAATTTCGGCATCAGTCTTCATATAACCATAGTCGTTGTTGAAGACAAAATCGAAACCGCTCATTATACCCCTACTCAGTGTACTCATATCGCGTAACATAAGATCGGCACCCCCTTTGATCTGAGCAGGATAGCCAAATACACAAAACTGCTCTCCCTGACTCACCTGATCAGAATCTCCAATAGGAATAGCGGTAAACCGAAACCCGCTGGTTTTCCCTTGTTCGTCACTTACTACACGCAACAGCGCACCATCGAATGCCCCCATGCCAATGGATACCACTTCGGCATTGTATAATTTGTATTCATTTTCGTTATTTCCAGTGAAAACCTGAATAATAGGTATAGGATGTCCCGCATTATAGGCTTTGATAAAATTCTTGTTTTTGATAAGGTCTTCAGAATACGGGGCCACCCCTGCTTTCTTCTTTCCGGCTGCGTCGTAATAATCGTAGTCCACATAACCGGTAACACAGGCTTCAACTACATGTCTATTCGTGAAAATATAACCGTCTTCCGTTACAAAAAAACCGGAACCACGGCTTAAATACCCAGACCCTGGTTTTTTCTTTTCAAGCGCTGAATCGAATAGAATTATTTTTACGATCCCATCGCTGTATTTGGATGCTATGAGTTTTGTATCTAATTGCGATAAACCGTTTGAAGTAAAAAGTACGAGTAAGGTTAGCGTAAAAAAGGATCTCATAAAATGTACGTTTGGCTGGATACTTTAACTGGTAATTTAAGAATTTTCAATAAGATATCTAAATGAAAAAATAGGCGGATGGGTTTAGAAAACAGGAAATTACCCCGGGCAGTGCAGATTTTAAGACAGAATAATCAATGACCATTCTTGGTTTGCCTTGAAGTAACGTTTTAGTTCTCGAAAACCGATAGCCGTATGCGCCTGAAGTGAGCGGGTATTCGAGGTAGCTACCTCTGTTATTATCGTAGTACAAGTTGCCGGGAGTAGTTGTTGCATGGTTGTGTAGAGTCCACGGAACAGACCTTGACCACGATAGTGCTTAGCAATGCAGATTTGCCCCATTACCATGTAATCTCTCTTTCCCTTGGTCAGTTTGTTCATCGCTGCAAACATGGGACGAAGGATATCAATTTCATCGCCGAATTTTGGAGACATGGAGAGCGCATATCCTACTACCTGTCCCTGATCTATAGCAAGAATATGGGGAGCTACCGTATTCATTTTTTTTAACAGCTCAAAGGTGTGCTCTACAGTCAAAAATCCTTCGGTATAGGATTCGCCCTCAGTCAGATTTTTAGCAAGATTTTTTTGCTGAAGCACTAAAATTTGCTTCAGTTCCATATCTTTAGAGGATTGTATATATCGCACCATTTATCTAAAGATAGTACTTTTGGAGAATGGCGAAATTTCCAGAGAAATTAGCAAAAAAAATAAGGGGTCGTAGCCTCAAGAACAGCTTTAGAACACTTACCGCTCAGGAAGACCTTATCGACTTTGCTTCTAATGACTATCTGGGATTTGCTAGGGACGCAACACTACAACAACACGTTCACAATTTTCTCGAAAACGACCCATTTTTTAAGAGCGGGGCAACCGGATCCCGTTTACTCTCAGGCAATCATTATTTGTATCCGAAATTAGAACAGTTCTTAGCCAGATATCACGGTTATGAGGAAGCAATAGTCTTTAATTCGGGTTATGATGCCAATGTGGGTCTTTTGTCTTCAGTACCCCAACGCGGGGATATTGTTTTTTATGACGAACTGGTACATGCGAGTACACGCGATGGTATCCGCATGGGGAATGCCAAGGCGTATAAGTACCTGCATAATGATCTTGAAGATCTTCAAAAGCGGATTCAACGCATAAAAAAAAACTCAGAACAGGGCGATATCTATGTCGTTACCGAAAGTGTCTTTTCAATGGATGGAGATTCTCCTGATATTTCCAAATTGGCGCATTTTTGTAACCAGTATAATCTTTATCTTATAATTGACGAAGCGCATGCTGTGGGGGTTTTTGGAAGAGGACTAGTACACCAATACAAAGTACAACCTTTCATCTTTGCAAGTGTGGTTACTTTTGGCAAAGCATTGGGGTGTCATGGGGCCGCAATATTGGGTAATGCTTCTTTGAAAAAGTATCTCACCAATTTTGCAAATAGTTTGGTTTACACTACCGGCTTACCCCCACATACCCTGGCTACCGTTCTTATGAGTTACGAGTATTTACAAAGCCCCGAAGGTATGCGGGCACAAGAGCAGTTATTAGCTAACATTGATTATTTTAACTCCCGTATTGTACAACTAAAGCTTCGGGAAATGTTCCTAACTAGTAACTCGGCCATTCAAATAGCTATCCTACCTGGAATAGACAGAGTAAAGGCCTGCGCCCAAAGTTTACGTGAATCGGGGATAGATGCGAAGCCTATTTTGGCGCCAACAGTTGTTGTGGGAAAGGAACGTTTGCGAATTTGTCTTCATGCCTATAACCGTCATGGCGATATAGACAAGATACTCAATGTGATATCAGATTTTAAGGATGGGTAAGGATTGGATTGTTTTGGGGAGTTTTGAATTTTTGGCGGATGTACAGGTCATCAAAGGAAGATTGGCGTCTGAAGGAATTGAAACCCGTCTAAAAGATGACAACACTGTAAGTGTTGAACCTTTTGCCAGTAATGCGTTGGGGGGGATAAAGCTATTGGTACACAAGGAAGACGAGGAAATAGCAAAAAGCATCTACAACGAAATTAGAAATTACGCTACGGATGACGAGGGAAATCTTATCGTTTGTCCTATTTGTGGAGCGCAAAAAAGTGAGGTGTACTATGCCCGAAAAACACTGCTTTACAAATTGTTCCCCTTTTTGGAACCTAAGAAGTACAAATGCAATAATTGTAATTTTTTAACAAGAGCCAATCGATGAAGATTTTTGTAACTGGCATATCAACGGAGGTGGGAAAGACTATAGTTTCCGCAGCTATTGTAGAAGCGTTAAAAGCAGATTATTGGAAACCCATACAATCCGGGGATTTGGAGTATTCCGATAGTGATAAGGTCAGGGAGTTGATCTCCAATGAGAAAACAGTAATTCATAAGAACAGCTATGCTCTGGCTACCCCTATGAGCCCACATGCTGCTGCGGCCATAGATGGTGTAGAAATTGAGCTGGCGCAAATAAAAGAACCGGAGACCTCAAATCCTCTGGTGATTGAAGGTGCCGGAGGACTGTTGGTGCCTTTAAACGATTCCAATACGATTTTTGATCTGATCCAACCCGAGTATAAGGTGGTTGTGGTCTCCCGGCACTATTTGGGAAGCATTAACCATTCCTTACTCACTATTAATGCCCTGTTGGCAAGAGGACTGAAGACTGCGGTTGTTTTTAGTGGGAATGAACATCCTACCACTGAGGAGATTATTCTCAAGAAGACCGGAATTCTCATGTTGGGAAGGATCAGTGAAGAAGCTATATTTGATAAGAAAACCATAAAGCGATATGCCGCATTGCTGCGGCCAAATCTGCTTGCTTTTGAATAGTGGTTTTATAACTGGTACTTGTGCTTAGGAACCCTTGGACACATAAAAACATTAAGTTCTTTTTTTATTTGAATGGCGCCTGGTACGAGTTGCTAAAGCAATTGGGATGGCGGCGGCACCTAAAAACAGGACTTAGGCATCTAAAAAGATTTGATCCCGAAATAGTACAGCAAAGATTAGCGTACTACAATAAAGTTAATGCAACCTTTGTTCTAGAGGAGGGAACCCGTATTGCCGACCTTACCTTGCCCAGGAAAAACAAAGCGTACTATTTTGATTTGATCCGCTACACCCGTTATTTTTCCCCATACTATACGATCAATTTCCAATTTGGAGATGTCACCCAGATCCCGGATAGGCCAACGCTCGTGAAAAGCAGGCCAATTTCTGGAAACACCACCAACGCCGTACTCTTTAAATTTAATAGCATTCGACATTTTACCTTTACCACGGACAGTATACCCTATCGTAAAAAGAAAAATCTTTTAATCGGTCGGTCCAACGTAAAACAAGAACATCGCAGAGCGTTTTTTCGAATGTACTTTGCGCATCCACTTTGTGATCTTGGCCAAATAAATCGGGGAACGTCCCATGATCACTGGTACAAAAAGAAGATATCTATCAATGAACACTTAAGGTATAAGTTTATACTTTGCCAGGAAGGGAATGATGTTGCCAGTAATCTTAAATGGGTCATGTCTTCGAATTCACTTGCGGTGATGCCCCCTCCAAAATATGAAACCTGGTTTATGGAAGGGACTTTACAACCTAATGTACACTATGTTGCGATCAAGGAGGATTACAGCGATTTGGAAGAGCGCCTAACGTATTACTTGGACCATGAAGGTGAAGCGCTGAAAATCATACAGAATGCAAATGAATATGTAAAAAAGTTCAGGAATTCCAAGCTGGAAAAAACCTTGTCTTTATTGGTTTTAGAGCAGTATTTCTTAAATAGTGGGCAGGGGGCTACCTAATCTTCTTAATGCTATTCGGAGAGCGGAAATCTGAGTACGAAGCCTTATTTTTGCCCCTTAACATCAAGCTTTGAGTTTACAAAATAGGGATCAGAAACATATTTGGCATCCGTTAACCCAACATCAACTTTATCCTGAGACCGTACCCATTACAAAAGCCGAGGGGGTTTTCTTGTACGATGAAAATGGAAACCGATATATAGATGGGATTTCATCGTGGTACACCTGTATGTATGGTCATGGTAATGCACATATTACCGGAGCAGTTGCAAAGCAAATGCAAACGTTGGATTTTGTTATGTTTAGCGGATTTACGCATCCCCCCGCTGTAGAGCTATCTGAGAAACTGATTGGGATACTTCCAGAAAATCAAGCCAAGATTTTCTTCAATGATAACGGTTCAACCGCTGTAGAAGCAGCCATCAAAATGGCCATTCAATACTATCATAATCAAGGGGAAAAGAGAGATACTTTAATCGCCCTCGAAGACGGATTTCATGGCGATACTTTTGGTGCCATGAGTGCTTCGGGGATTTCGTCTTATAACGGGCCTTTTGAAGATTTTTTGCTTAAGGTAGAACGCATTCCTGTGCCAACGCAGGAGAACCTCTCTGCAGTTTTGGATCAGCTTGATAGGATACTGCGTAAAAATTCCTGTGCTGCATTCATTTTTGAACCCTTGGTTCAAGGCGCTGCTGGAATGAAATTCCACAGCGCTGAAGCGCTGGATCTCCTGATTGAGAAGTGCCAGGAATTTGAAGTAGTATGCGTTGCAGACGAGATCATGACTGGATTTGGGAAAACCGGGAAAAACTTCGCCTCTGACCACTTGCACAATGCACCGGACATTTTGTGTCTTGGAAAAGCCCTGACCGCAGGAATGTTTCCTATGAGTATAACCAGTTGTTCGCAAAAGGTGTTTGATGCGTTTTTAAGCAATGAGGTAACCAAAGGCTTTTTTCATGCCCATACCTTTAGTGCTCATCCTCTCGGATGCGCTGCGGCTAGTGCGAGTCTTGATTTACTTAATTCCGAAGACCTTCAGGAACGGAGAAAAAGCATTGCCGAACTCCACTGCAAATTTGTGGACAAAGTTAAAACGCATAATAAGGTAATGGATGCCCGAAGTAAAGGTGTAATTCTGGCACTCGATTTAAAGGTTGAAACCGATAGATATGGTAATTTTCGAGATAAGCTTTACCATTTTTTTATGGATCATGGCGTAAACCTACGTCCTCTGGGAAATACCATATACACAATTCCACCGTATGTGATCGGAAACCAGGAATTATACAAAATTTACGACACCATAGAAAAAGCGTTAAATGCTTTTTAGTTATGCTTGATAAACCTGTATCCATAACGGCACTTTCGTCGGTATCTGCTCTTGGTTCTGATACCAGGTCGATCTTACAAGCGTATCAAAGCCCGGAACACTTGTTAACGCTGCAAGATTTCGGAGCGGAAAAAGTATGGGTAGGAAACCTGCCTAACAGGGAGCGTGCAGCAATAGATCAGCTTGGAAATTCCAATGTAAAATACAGCAATTTGGACGATTCCGTTTTATATGCGCTTTATGCCTCACGAAAAGCGGTAAAACAAGCAGGTTGGGCTCATGGAACCAGCTTCGGCATTAATATTGGTTCTTCAAGAGGAGCCACCTCCCTATTTGAGGCGTACCATAAAGAATTCATTACCACCGGTAAAGCTGCCACCCTTACCTCACCAACAACTACTTTGGGTAATATTTCCTCCTGGATATCGCATGATTTGCAAAACAAGGGCCCGGTAATATCCCATTCAATTACCTGTTCCACGGCATTACATGCTATTCTAAATGGTATAGCATGGTTACTGAGTGGACTATCAGATAGGTTTTTAGTGGGTGGGAGTGAAGCGCCGTTAACACCGTTCACCATAGCGCAGATGCAAGCCCTAAAATTATATTCACAAGCGGGACGCGATAGCAAATATCCTTGTAGGACAATGGATGGGAATAAAAGTGGGAATACCATGGTTTTAGGAGAAGGTGCTGCGGTAGCCTGTTTGGAGGCGGGGAAAGTAAAGAGTGCTTTGGCAACAATTCAGGGTATCGGGTATGCCACAGAGGAATTACATCATAATGTTTCAATCTCTGCGAATGCGCGGTGCTTTCAAGACGCCATGAAGATGGCAATAGGAGACCTTCCCTTAACGGATGTGGATGTGGTGATCATGCATAGCCCGGGAACAGTGAAAGGGGATGCTTCCGAATGGAATGCAATACAACAGGTTTTCGGAGCCAATCTACCCTATGTAACGACCAACAAATGGAAGATTGGCCATACTTTTGGCGCTTCAGGAATGTTAAGTGTAGAACTTGCTATCTTGCTGCTAAAGGAGCAACAGGCAATGGCAAATCCTTTTACGTTAGGGGAACCTCCGAAGAAATTCCGAAATATCTTGATCAATGCGGTAGGGTTTGGAGGGAATGCGGTCTCTATTTTAGTTTCAAAATAAAGTATTCCGGAATCTGTCAAATATCATTAAAGGGTAACTTTAGATTTTTCTATTTTTGATTTATGAGCACGATCAGACATAATTGGACCAAGGAAGAAATCCTTAATCTTTATAACACACCCTTAATGAATTTGCTTCATGAGGCTGCAACAATACACCGGGAGCATCACGATCCAAATACCGTACAGGTTTCAACCTTGTTATCCATTAAAACAGGAGGCTGTTCTGAGGATTGCGGGTATTGTCCGCAGGCGGCTCGTTATCATACAGATATTGAAGGGAATGCCCTGATGTCTGTGCAGCATGTAAAGGCTCAGGCACTTCGCGCAAAAGCTTCCGGAAGTTCAAGGGTGTGTATGGGCGCTGCCTGGCGAAATGTTAAAGATGGTCCGGAGTTTGATCAGGTGTTGGAGATGGTACGCACCATAAACAAATTGGATATGGAAGTTTGTTGCACCCTGGGAATGGTAACGGAAAATCAGGCGAAAAGGCTCGCTGAAGCAGGATTATACGCTTATAACCACAACTTAGATACCTCTGAAGAATACTACAAAGAAGTGATCTCTACGAGGGGCTATGAAGATCGGTTACAGACTATAGAGAATATACGGAAAACCAATGTTACCGTTTGTAGCGGAGGTATTATAGGTATGGGTGAAGCTGTGGAAGATAGAGCAGGGATGTTAGTTACCTTATCTACCCTGAATCCTCAACCGGAATCTGTTCCTATCAATGCTTTGGTAGCTGTAGAGGGCACTCCTATGGAGCATGAGAAACCTGTAGAAATTTGGGAAATGATTCGGATGGTAGCAACCACGCGTATTGTAATGCCTAAAACCCAGGTGAGATTGTCGGCAGGTAGAACCGCAATGACGCCAGAAGGGCAAGCCTTGTGTTTTTATGCTGGTGCCAACTCAATTTTTGCTGGAGATAAGTTACTTACCACCCCCAATCCTGATGTGAATGAGGATATGAAACTTTTTAAGGCCCTGGGTCTAAATACACAAAAAGCTTTTGAAAAGCATCCGCAACCTGAGACAATAGAAGCCGAAGATTCTACCTTGGTTGCTATGGGCGAGAAACCCAGATGGTCGCGCCCTGCTCATCGTATCGAACGGAACGAAAGAGCTAGAAAAAGATCGCGGTAAACTGCTTTATGTAAGAGATAAGTCCCTTTTAAAAAGCTTTTATTAATTTAGCCGATTCAAAATGGATTATTTTGGAACTTAACCTTCAACAAATTCCACGTGTTAAGACAATCACCAAACGGGCGTTTTTAAGGGAGTATTTCAGACCACAGAAGCCGGTTGTGATAGAAAACTTTATTGAAGACTGGCCCGCATACCAGAAATGGAGTCTTGATTATATTAAAGATGTTGCAGGGACCAAAGAAGTACCATTGTATGATGATCGACCTGTAAAACACGATGAGGGATTTAATGAACCCCATGCGCGAATGAAAATGGCGGATTATATCGATTTGCTAAAAAGTAAGCCTACCAAATACCGTATTTTTCTTTGGAATGTAATGAAAGAGGTCCCTATGCTACAAAAGGACTTTACCTTTCCGGATTTTGGAATACGTTTAATGAAGGGGTTGCCTATGCTATTCTTTGGAGGATCTAACAGCCATACCTTCATGCATTATGACATTGATTTGGCCAATATTTTTCATTTTCATTTTGCGGGAAAAAAGCAGTGTATTCTTTTTGCTCAATCAGAAACCAAGTTTTTATACAAAATACCGCACTCCCTGATCACCAGAGAGGATATTGATTTTGCGGCGCCGGATTTGAAAAAATGGCCTGCCTTAAAGAATGCTCAGGGGCATATTGCACATTTGGAACACGGGAATGTACTGTACATTCCGGAGGGCTACTGGCACCATATGAAGTATTTGTCACCCGGATTTTCCATGAGCCTCAGGGCAGTGGCACGAAAGCCGAAGAATCTTGCCAAAGCGCTGTACAACATTTTTATTATGCGGCACTTTGACAATTTTATGAGAAGGCGTAGAGGCCAGGAATGGATCGATTGGAAGAATGAGCAAGCATTGACCCGAACTAATCTGCGATTTTCAGAGTCTTCTTAATTGTTTTAGCTGCGCTTAGCGAGTTCCTCTATTTTTGGAAAGACCAACCCATTTTCCCAACCGCGGTAGCTCAAGTAATTTGCTAGTTTTCGCTTCTTTTTCTGAAGATCACTATCCGTTAATTGCTGCCACTTTTTTTGTGCCAACGTATTGAATACAATCAGGTACTCGTCTTGTTCTATTGCTTTAAGTGCATTAGTAATAATATAGGGAGAAATATCACGTCGTTTTAATTCGTTTAGGATTCTATTACGACCCCATTTTTTAATGCTAAACTTTCCGTTTACGAAGCTGTTTGCAAACCGCTGTTCGTTTAAAAAATCGTTTTGGATAAGATGCGCCAGAATATGGTCAACCGCCTCAGGGATCATTCGCATCTGCTGTAATTTGTCTCGAACTTCCTTATGGCACCGTTCCTGATAAGCGCAATAGCGCTCCATCCTTTTTATTGCTTCATTAAGGGTGAAGCTTTGATATGCAGGCATACTCAAAAGTAGTAAAACAAAAAAAGGCAACCCCAGTTCTGGGGTTGCCTTTTACTTTAAAACCTTTCCGTTTTCATCCTTAAAACGATACTCCAAATAGGTATACGCGTCACGAGGTTGAATTTTAACCCACTTTTTATGCTCCAAGAACCATTTCATTTGTGTTGAAGAAATGCCTTTGGTAAGGTATGCCGCAATAAAAGGATGTATGTTAAGTACGAGTTTTTTTCCTTTATTCGGCCCTTTTAAGATACGTTCCAGGTCGGTATTGATCTTATCAATAAGCACTATTGGGGCTTCCACCTCCTGGCCATTACCACTGGGATCAACTTCGCTCGTTTTTATTTTCATTTCGGGTCGAACACGCTGGCGGGTAATCTGAACCAAACCAAATTTGCTTGGGGGTAGGATCTTGTGTTTGGCACGGTCGTCTTTCATTTCTTCCCGTAGGTGGTCGAAGAGCTTTCGTCGATGTTCTCCTCGGGTCATGTCAATGAAATCTACTACAATAATACCTCCCATATCGCGTAAACGAAGTTGACGAGCAATTTCACTTGCTGCCAGAAGATTTACTTCTAAGGCGGTATCTTCCTGATTTTTGGCTTTATTAGAACGGTTGCCACTATTTACGTCAATTACATGCAGTGCTTCTGTATGTTCTATGACCAAATACGCACCTCGGCTCATGGAGGCCGTTCTACCAAACGACGTCTTTATCTGTCGTTCTATACCATATTTCTCAAAGATTGGAGCGGCACCCTTATACAGTTTTACAATGGACTCCTTTTCAGGTGCTATTTCACTTAAATAGTCTTTGATGTTGTCATAAAGCGATTCGTCATCAACGTGGATCCCGGTAAAGGAATCATTAAAAACATCTCGTAAAATTGAGGAGGCTCTGTTCAATTCGATCAGAACTTTAGTAGGATGTCCTGCTCTGTTTAGTGACTTACACATGGAAGTCCATTTGGTAAGCAGGTTTTGAAGGTCTCTATCTAATTCAGCTACTTTTTTGCCTTCAGCTACAGTGCGGATAATAACGCCAAAACCTTTGGGTTTTATGCTGGTTACCAGTCTTTTTAGGCGATCTTTCTCTTCTTTACTTCCGATTTTTTGGGAAACGGAAACCCGGTCAGAGAAAGGGACCATGACTAAATAACGCCCTGCCAAAGAAAGCTCCGAACTAATTCGGGGACCTTTGGTAGAAATGGGCTCTTTAACTATTTGCACTAAAATGGATTGATTGGCTTTAATAACATCGTTAATACTGCCATTCTTATCAATATCTTTTTCAAATGGAAAATTCTTTAGCGAGAAATCTTTTAATCTTCCCGTTCTCGCCTGTTTAACAAATTTAAGAAGCGTGGAAAGTTGCGGTCCAAGATCATGGTAATGCAAAAAAGCATCTTTTTCGTACCCTACATTTACAAATGCGGCATTTAAGCCTGTAACGGGTTTTCGGATCTTGGCGAGAAAGATGTCTCCAACGGCAAAGCTGTTGTCATCTTCTTCTTTGTGTAATTCAATGAGTTTTCCATTTTTCAATAAGGCAAAATCGACGGCTTCAGAACTAGATCGTACAATTAATTCTGTATTCACATCTGTCAATTTTGTGGTTGCATACAAATGCAACCGATTACACAATCGTTATATATCTGATTATTATAATCGTTATTACTATAGGAATTGTTACCAGTTATGTCAAAGAACTTGTAAAATAAAAAAGTAGTCTTTCGCGACTACTTCTTCTTGTGTCGGTTGGCCCTTCTGCGTTTTTTTCGCTTGTGGGTGGCCACCTTATGTCTTTTTCTCTTTTTACCACTCGGCATAGGGCGATAATTTTTGTTTCTCGATTATTTATTAACCTGAACGTTACTTTTAACTCCCTCAACAAAAACCTTTGCAGGCTTAAATGCCGGAATATTATGAGCAGGAATCTTTATAGTTGTGTTCTTGGAAATGTTTCTTCCTGTTTTTTCCGCTCTTGTTTTAATGATAAAGCTTCCAAAACCCCGTAAATAAACATTATCTCCATTCTCTAAGGAATTTTTTACCTCCTCCATAAAAGATTCCACCGTTGCTTGCACGTCTCCTTTTTCAATCCCTAGCTTTTCTGAGATTCTAGATACAATATCTGCTTTCGTCATTTCGTTATAATAAATTGGTTTTTTTTAGGCTTGCAAATATATAAATGTTTTGTATAATGCCCTAAAATTTAAGGATATAAACTCCCGTAAAACTTAAATAGTATTTTTCTCACATGATTTTTTCGCAGATCATACTGGATTGGTATGCCGCAAACAAAAGGGAACTTCCCTGGCGAAGCACTCGCGAACCCTATAAGATATGGCTTTCTGAGGTTATTTTACAGCAAACGAGAGTAGTTCAAGGGTTACCCTACTACGAAAAATTTGTGGCGACCTACCCCACTGTACAAGACATGGCCGCGGCACCTGAAGAACACATCCTTAAATTATGGCAAGGGCTCGGATATTATAGTCGTGCAAGAAACATGCATGCTACCGCAAAAGTGATTTCACAGGAACACAATGGCCATTTTCCAGAGCGTTATAAAGACCTTTTGAAATTGAAAGGAGTAGGGGATTATACTGCTAGTGCAATAGCCTCTATTTGTTTTAATGAACCACAACCTGTGGTGGATGGGAATGTGTATCGTGTTTTGTCACGCTATTTTGGTGTGGATCATCCCATTGATTCCACAACAGGAGTAAAATATTTTAAAGCACTGGCCCGTAAGGTAATGGATGGTGAAAACATCCGGGATTACAATCAAGGAATTATGGAGTTTGGCGCAGTACAATGCGCCCCAAAGAAACCCTATTGTCTACTTTGCCCTTTACAGGATAGTTGTGTAGCACTAGCAGAGAACAAAATTCATCAACTTCCGTGGAAAGCAAAGAAGACCAAGATCAAAACCCGTTATTTTAACTATATTCTCTTCCTTAACGAAAACAAGGATACCCTTATGGAACAACGCCAGGGTAAAGGTATTTGGGAAGGACTGTACCAGTTTCCTTTAATAGAAACCAATCGGGAAATGCCTGCTGCCTTTATACAGGAAAGCGTTGAAAAAAAATGGGATACTATTGAAATAAATGCTTTGGTCCCCATAAATGAAACCCCAATTATTCATAAACTAAGCCATCAACACCTGCACACCCATTTCTGGATGGTTAAAACGGGCTCAAGGCTAGAAGGTGCTATTCCTTGGGATAATGTAAGCCAATTGCCTGTTCCGGTTTTAATAGCAGACGTTATTAAGCGCGTTAAAATTTAGTACTTTTGCCAAATAGATTTGTATGAGCGGAACAGTAAATAAAGTGATGTTGATCGGCCACCTTGGGGATGAGGTTAAAGTGCACTATTTTGAAGGTGGCGGATGTATAGGAAGGTTTCCTCTAGCCACTAACGAAACCTACACCAATAGACAAACCGGCGAGAAGGTGACCAATACAGACTGGCATACTATTGTAGTACGCAACAAAGCGGCGGAAATTTGTGAGAAATACCTGAGTAAAGGAGACAAAATTTATGTTGAAGGCCGTTTGAAAAACAGGCAGTGGCAAGGAGATGATGGCACTACCCGATATACTACCGAGGTACAGGTTCAGGATTTTACGTTCCTTTCCAACAAAGGTGACGGTATGGCAGGCACCTCAGGATCTACTGGACAACATCAGGCTAAAGAACAACACTCCCCAATGGATTCTGGAGATGCAGTTCAAGTTGGCGAAGATGACGATTTACCATTTTAAATAACGACTAACAAAACCTTACTACTTGGACCCAGAGCCCCATAGTTTGGTATTGCTTTTCAGCGGATTTGATAGCGTTTTTTTTGTAAACGTTATTATTTTGTTGGTTTTATTGTCATTTTCCGCTCTGATATCTGGTGCGGAAGTAGCACTTTTTGGGCTCTCACAAACTACATTGAATGAGATTGAGGAAGAAAATACCAAAAGGGGTAATCTCATTGTTAAACTACTTTCCAAACCAAAGAAATTGCTTGCCACTATTTTGGTTGCCAATAACACCATAAATATTGGTATTGTGCTGTTGTTTAGTGATATGGGGAATACGCTTTTTAAGGCAGTAGATCAAATACTATTTGAGGTTGTTTCAGTACGATTTTTACTGGAAGTCGTTGTTGCTACATTTCTTATTTTAATGTTTGGTGAAATTTTACCAAAAATATATGCCAATAGAAATCGGGTTGTTTTTGCTCAATTCATGGCTGTTCCTTTGAGTTTTCTAGATACGCTTTTTACTCCTTTTAGTGCCCCAATGCGTTCAGCTACCCTATTTCTGCAGGAAAAACTTGGAAAACAAAAATCCAATCTAAGTGTGGGGCATTTATCACAAGCACTGGAGCTTACCTCTGAAGGGGATACTACTAAGGAGGAACAAAAAATACTACAGGGAATCGTGACATTCGGGAATACCGATACCAAGCAGGTAATGCGCCCAAGGCTTGACATTTTTGCATTGAACGACGAGATGCGGTTTTCAGAAGTGCTTGACGAAATCAAAAAGAACGGATATTCTCGTATCCCTGTTTTTTCTGATAGTATGGATAACGTTCTGGGAGTACTTTATGTTAAAGATCTATTGCCCTATCTGGAGCGAAAATCATTCAATTGGATGTCCCTGATCCGTGAACCTTATTTTGTTCCAGAAAACAAAAAACTTGACGATCTTTTATTGGAATTTCAGGAGCAAAAAAATCATATGGCTATTGTCGTCGATGAGTACGGCGGGACTTCAGGAGTAGTTACCTTGGAGGATATCATTGAGGAGATTGTTGGGGACATTAGTGATGAGTTTGACGATGAGGATCTCATCTACTCAAAACTAGATGAATTTACCTTTGTTTTTGAAGGCAAAACCAATCTAAAGGATTTTTATAAGGTCATCCGTTTGCCGGAAGATAATCAGGAGCAATTCGAACAGCAGAAAGGGGAATCGGAAACCATAGCCGGATTTGTCCTGGAGATTTCCGGAAGTTTTCCAAAAAGGGGAGAAAAGGTACATTTCAACAGCTTTGAATTCACTGTTGAGGGCTTGGACAAAAAAAGACTAAAACAGATAAAAGTAAGCTTGCCCAATGAAGTATAGTATGAGTTTAGTATGTATGGTGCTTTTAACCGCATGCGGCGGCAATGTTTTACCAAAACCCAAAGCGATGCTTCACCTGGAGTTTCCGGAACATACCTATGGTAGGTATTCCACCACCTGTCCATATGATTTTGAGAAAAATACGATCGCTATCCCAAATATGGAGAACGCCTGTGGTGTAGTATTGGATTATCCTGAGTTGAAAGCCGCCATTTACCTGACCTACAAGACGGTAGATCAGGATTTGAACACCTTGCTTACCGATGCCCAAAAACTGTCTTATGAACATGTAATAAAAGCCGATAATATTATTGAGCAGCCTTTCATAAATCCCGCAGATAAGGTCTACGGGATGTTCTATGAGGTTACCGGGAATGCCGCCTCACAATCCCAGTTCTATGTAACGGACAGCACCCGGCATTTTTTAACGGGTTCGCTTTACTTCTATGTAAAGCCCAATTACGATTCCATTTACCCAGCAGCGATCTATTTGCAGGAAGATATACGGAAGATCATGGAAAGCCTAAAGTGGAAATAAAGGTTTTCGTTAGGCATTAGCAACTTCGCTATCCAACTACTATTTTGCTAAAAGTTCTTCGGCTTTTTCCAGACTGGAATTGATCTGTTGTTGCAGTGCCTTCACTTTCTCCTCCTCTTCATCCAGCCATTTTTGCTTTTGGGCAGTAAGCGCCTTCCCGTCCAATATCTCACTGGAATCAAACCGGTCTCCAAAGCCCTTCATCCAATCCATCATGGATTGATGTGCCGCCTGGAGGTCTTTCATAGCTGCGTCATAACGTAGACCTTCTTCGGTACTATCCACTTTTTGTTTTAACTCCGCGACGAGTTTCCCCAGTTTCCCCATTTTGGGCATTACTTCGTCGTGGATGGCCATCACTTGTTCCATTTGCGTAGGGCCTTCTTCCTTTTTTTCTGTCTTACAGCTTGTGAAAGATATGGTTAAAAGGAAAGTAAAAACTAGGAATACTATTTTTCTCATGATTACTTTTTTGATTTATTCGGATTTGATTTTCTGTCTACTCCTTCAAGAGTTAGGTCATACATCTTTTTGGTCATAACTGTTACCATTGGATCGGTTTTTTCTGGTGATCCTCCGGTAAAGGGTGGATTGGGATCATATTCAAGGTTTAACATGATAAATTCAGCATAATTTCGACCCAAAATGTGATCTACCAAAGCCAAACTCATATCTATTCCTGCGGATACCCCGGCAGATGTCCAGTATTTACCGTCTTGTACATATCTTTTCTTTACAAAATTAGCACCAAAGTACTCTAATTTCTCTTTCGCCCTATACCAATTTGTAGTAGCCTGCCTGTTTTTTAAAAGTCCTGCCGCTCCAAGTATCCACGCGCCTGTGCATACACTAGTGGTATATTTGCTGGTTTTGTCTATTGCTCTTATCCATTGCAGCAAATCGTAATCTTCAGTGGCTAAAAGCGTCCCCGTAGTGCCTCCTGGAACCAGTAGAATGTCTAACTGGTTTACTTGGGCAATAGTGGTGTCTACCGGGGTTTTAAGGCCATTATTGCTGGTCACAATTCCCGTTTCTTTGGCAATAAAAAACGTTTTGGCCGGGTACATTCCACTGAGTACTGCATGCGGCCCTATGGCATCTAAACTAAAGTACCCGTCGTATAGTAGGATGCCTATAGTTAAAATGGTGTCCCTGGGAGGCTCATATAGGATATGCATCAATTTGTTGTGATCCATATTTTGTAGTTCAGCATGGGTATATGGTGAACCATCAGGTTTTAGATTTCGAAGTTGTATACTATCTATTGCCATCAATTTATTTTCTGTTTTTAATGGAACTTCTGGAACCTGTTTGCAGCCCAGTGTGATCACCGTAAAGAGGAGTAGTATTTTTTTCATTTTTAATTGTATATGGTTTTATGGATAGGAAAGCGGGATGCTAGCATCCCGCTTTCCGTTATTAAAAGGAATACTGTGTTCCCAGTAGTAGCATTTCCCTTGTCTGCAGTTGTATCCCATTAACATCCTGAAAAATAGGATGAGATAGTTCTACACCAAAACGAAGATTCTTTAACGCTCCCTTAGCGATGTAAATGTTACAACCCAAACCTCCATTTACAAAAGTGCCTCCGGAGTTTGCAGTATCAGCGGTAATTACCATCATTGGGTTTAAATTGGGATCTTCTCCTTCAATTTCCCCAACGATCAGACCTTCCAATCTTGCCGAAAAGCTTACCCATTCGGATACTTTAACAGCAAACCAATTGTTCAAGCTATAGCGATTTCCGTAGCGGAAATCGCGTTCATTTTCGCCCAACCGAAAAATACCTCTTAATTGGAGCCCAAAAGAATGTAGGTCCCCCTGGCCCAAATAGGTAAGCGCTACATTCGTGTCAAATGTTCCACTTCCTATTTGCATGGGATAAGGTAGGGCCGTTTCATTGGGAGCAGAGGCCGGAGTAACATCACTTTCAGTTACGCTTCCTGTAGGAATGGAAAAACCTAACTGACCATGTAACGTGTTACGGTTTTGATTGAAGAAACGGTATAATCCGGATACCTGAATATCACCAAAACCACTTGCCTCCGTGATAAAAGTACCTCCCATTCGGGTGAGATGGTCCATCTCCATTGATAGGTAGTTGAACATAACCATCAAAGTAATGTTATCGCTTGGGGCATACATTGCACCTAGCATATGCATATTCATTGGCATTTCAGTAGGTGTAACCATGTAATCCTCCAAAGCATCTTCGAAGGAGGCATCTTCATTTCCTTCTTTTAGATCCTGCATGTTCATGTACATATATCGATAGGAGAACATCCATTCTCCTTTTCCATGCATATGATCTCCCATTACGGCTATAGGAGCATGTCCATCCGGCCTGCTGGCAGACCATTTCGGGAGATCGTCATTTTCTTGTGCCGCCAATTGTGTTACGGCCAGGCAAAGCCCGACCAGAATAAAGTTTTTCATCAGAATATTCTAATCAAATTAAAGATGAGGTGGCAAAACGGATGTGCTGCCACCGATTAAAGTAAATTATGTGTCTGCGAGATTAAATAAAGGTATTTGGAGGTCTGAAGGAAGAAGCGGTAAAAAGGTACCCGTAGTTATTGGAATAATGGTTCTGCTTCTTTTTGGTGACGGACAATTCGTTTTGGGGTTGTATTTTCATGAGTACTACGAATCCTATAGGGTACTCTTCCATTGCTATTCTGGGGAGGTTCTGTTTTTTTTCCTCCCGCTGTTCAGCTAGCTGCTGCACTAGATAGCATTTCCCTTTACAATTAAGCGCTGCATTCTCTTTGTTTACACATAAAAACTCAGCAATATAATCTTCGTGTACCACGTATTCCAGAAGCGGTGCAACAGGCCGAAACATAGCGGTCAGATAAAGCAATAGAAATAGAAAAGAGAGGCTAATTTTCACCCTAACAATGTTGCTGTTGCAAAGGTAAAAAGCATTTGCCGAAAGTACTTATTGCAAAACAAAAAAAGGCACCTTTAAAGGTGCCTTTTTATTGTCAATCACTGCTTGTTTTACTCAAAGTCAGCTGGAGTCACTCCTTCATTTACTTTGATTTCTTTTACGATGAACTCAAAGTTTTGTGGCCCCATGGTTTGGATTAGCTTAAAAGGGAATTTTACTCCGGAAACTTCCTGATAGTTCTGTAGTTGCATGGTCTGTTGTACTTGTTGCCCTTGCATTTCCTGAACGTTTATTTCCTGTATTTTCAAACCGGTTTCCACATCGTAAAAAGCCGTTTTGCTTTCTGTGATTTTTAGCGCGTAGGCCTTTTTATCTCCTACGGGGGTAATACCCTCTAAACGTACCCCACCGGCAGTGAGGTAATTCAGTTCCGGAAAAGGTGCAGATTCTTCTTTTATTTTGGTGATCTCCTCCTCACTTAGATCTTTGCGCTGCCCTTGCATCATCATATACCCCTTGTCTCCATCCAGCACCTGTTTGCTCATAGAATTCCCCATCACTTTTACATCCTGCATGAACTGATCTTTTGAAGTCTTTTTCATTTCCAATTCCAGCTTCATACCCCGCATCTCGGCTTCGGCAATAATAGCATAAGATGCTACACTCTCTAGTTTTTCTTTTCCGCCAATGGCTTCAATATATTTTTCCAAAACAGTAGCTGCTGTAGTACCTTCCGGAACTGCCACATCGTAATTCGGTTTTTCCGTCTTACTCGCATACTTATCATAGAAAAGCACGGGAACTGCCTTATTGTTAAAGGTAACCTTTTCGAGATTTTCGAGGACCTCGCTACCCTTTCCTACTACTACAACACGGGCGTTATCTATGGAAAAGTATTTTTGAGCGGCCTGCTGTACCTGATCAATGCTTATGGCATCAATCCGCTCCAGATACGTTTTGTAAAAATCCTTTGGCAAATTCTCGGTCTCAATATTGTAGGCATAGTTTGCCACTGTTTCCGGTCGTTCAAGAGCCATTACAAAGCGGCCAGAATACTTTGCTTTGGTCGTGGCCAATTCCTTTTCAGATACGGGTTCGTTACGCATGCGATCGATCTCCTTGAGGATTTCTACTACCGCGCTGTCAGCCACCTCGTTGCGCACTTCGGCGAAGGCATTAAAACGTGTAGGACCGTATTTATTGTCGCGAATACCGGAGTAAGAACCGTAGGTATAGCCTTTGTCTTCCCTAAGATTTAAAAAGAGTCGGCCTTCACCCCCTCCACCGAGAATCTGGTTGGCGATCAGGGCAGACAAGTAGTCGTCATCTTTCATGGTCAGTTCAATTAAATTTTGTACTGAAACTTCGGATTGCACCGCGTTTGGAGCATCAACAAAATTAATTTGCGTGTATTGCGCATCTTGTGGAGTACTGTATTCAAAGGAAGGAGGTACGGCCCGGGTCCATGGGGTAAAGGCAGCCGTAACCAATTCCTTTACACTGTCAAATTCCACATCGCCTACGATGATCAAATACGCATTAGCGGGAACAAAGTTTTTACGGTAGAATTGTTGCACATCCGTAAGTGCCACATTGTTTACCGTTTCTTCGGTTGTAAATTCCCCATTAGGATTGTTTTTTCCGTAACCTAAAGCCAATTGTACTCTAGTAGAAATGGCAGAGACATCTTTTTCCTGAGCTTTTAGATTTGTAATCAGCTTTGATTTTTCCTTTTCAAATTCTTCTTCCGTAAAGTTGGGATTAATAGCGGCATCCGCCATGAGTTCTAATATCCTCGGAAAGTATTTGGATAAACAGCTCGCAAAAGCATTACCGGAACCAAAGGAAATAGTGGCACCCAGGAAATCTACTTCTTCATTGAAATCATCCTTGGGAATGTTGGTAGAACCATTTCCTAACATACTAGCCATTAGACTTGAGACTCCGGCATTTTCTCCTTCCAATACCGGCGGGTTGTCCAATCTTAATTGTATTCTGACCCTCGGTAATTTATTATTTTCAACTACCATGACCTTGAGGCCATTGTTCATCTCAAACGTATTGGGGTCTCCCAGATTTATCTTTGGAGCTGGCCCAGGTTCGGGTTGTTTGCTTCGATCAATTTGCCCTATGGCAAACAATAGGGTAAAACAACTCAATATAGTTAAAACAGTCTTTCTCATTTTCTTTAGTTAACATTTTCAGTTTCCGGTACATAATCAATTACAGCCCGTTGGTTTTTACCCAAATACTTTTTCGCAACCTCTCGGATTTCCTCGCGAGTAATTGACCTGTAAATCTCAATTTCAGTATTGATAAGATTGGTGTCGCCATACAACATATAATTTGTGGCCAATGAATTGGCGATACCTTCGACACTCGAATTGGAGTTCACGAAATCATTTTCCATTTTGTTTTGCAATTTTTGGTAGTCCTTCTCAGAGATCAATTCTTCCCGAATCTTAGCAACTTCCTCCTCCATTTCTCCAACTAAGGTTTCAATGGAAGTTTCCCCCACGGGCAACGCAAAGATCACATACATACTATAATCTTCTTGGCCTATATTGAAAGCACCAACCTGTAAAGCCTGTTTTTGCTCATCTACCATTTTTTTGTAAAGCTTGGAGCTTTTACCATCACTCAAATAGGTTGAGATCAGGTTTAAGACATAGGAATCACGCTCTTTAAAACCAGGTGTTCGATAGGCAACTAAAGAGGCCGGTATCTGGATATTTTTGTCATATTTAACCGCCCTTATTTCTTGGGTAATGGGAGCTTCCTTTGGGTAATTTCTTTCCACCTCAGGACCTGCGGGAATATCCCCGAAGTAATCCATTATCATTTTCTTTGTTCCATCCAAATCAATATCTCCGGCAACAACCAAAACAGCATTGTTAGGATTGTAGTATTTCTTTTTGTAGGCAACAACATCCTCTAAAGTGGCGGCGTCGATATCTTTTTCAAACCCAATATTGGGATTTTTGTACGGATGTTCCTTGAAAAGATTTTCCTGAATGGCAAATAAAAACTGCCCATAGGGACGATTGTCGTAACTCGAACGTTTTTCTTCTTTGACCACTTCTTTCTGGGTATCCACTCCTATTTGATCGATAACAGGATGTAACAAACGTTCGGATTCCATCCAAAGTCCTAATTCCAAATTGTTTGAAGGAAAAGTTTCGTAATAATAGGTTCTGTCATTTGAGGTATTGGCATTGTTTCTACCCCCATTAGCAGATACTATTTCGAACCATTCCCCCCTTTGAATATTTTCAGAGCCCTCAAATAGCAGATGCTCAAAGAAGTGTGCAAAACCGGTAAGTTGTCCTGCCTTATCCTTGCCCCCCACATGATACATAACTGCAGTAGTAACAATAGGAGCACCATTGTCTTGATGCAGTATTACATGAAGACCGTTATCAAGCGTATACTCCTCAAATACAACTTCCTGGGCCGAAAGAAAACTAACGGCCAAACAAAGTAGCACTAAGGAAAAGTAATTCTTTTTCATTTTTTTAGATTTAAATTATTTGGATTAGCATTACCATAAAATGAGTAATCTTTAGAATGTCGAAAATAAGCAACAGCAGGAAATTTAAGAAGCTATTAACAAGAATTTATACAATTCATTTTTTTGTACCTTAAGGCATACAAATCGATCAAAATGAAGAACCTAACGCTTCCTATTCGTTTTGGAATAGTTACCAGTGCAGTGCTTATTGCTTACTTTTTGATCTTGGCTTTGCTAGGGAAACACACCAATGTTTTTTTCAGTTTGTTCAATGGAATTATTACAGGTTTTGGTATTTATGAAACGTTGAAGTACACTAAGATCAGGGAGGCCGCTAAGTTTACCTATGGTAGTGGTTTTCGGGCAGGGATGACTACCGGGGTAGTGGCTACAATTTTGTTTACGATATTTTTTGCACTTTACGCTACCGAGCTTAATGCCAATTTCCTCAATGAACTATCTGAGCAATGGGCCAGTGATTACATTAATTTTAAAGCTATTGTCTTTTTTACAGTGGCCATAATGGGAATAGCTACAACCATGGTCCTCACCTTGTCCTTTATGCAGCTTTTTAAGTCGTCTAACAATCCTCGGAAATAATACGGCAAAAAGGCAAAAAATATTGTAAGTAAAGGAATTAGCAGTATATTTGCACCCGCTAAATAGAGCACAGTTAAAAATTTTTATTATGTACGCAATTGTAGAAATGGCAGGGCAGCAATTTAAGGTTGCAAAAGACCAAAAAGTGTACGTGCACCGTTTACAGGAAGAAGAAGGCAAGAAAGTTGTTTTTGACAAAGTACTTCTTTTGGAAGATGGTGGTAACGTAACTATTGGCGCCCCGGTCATAGATGGTGCGGCTGTAGAAGCCAAAGTGGTTAAGCACCTGAAAGGCGATAAAGTTATTGTCTTTAAAAAGAAACGCAGAAAGGGTTACAAGAAAAAGAACGGCCATAGACAATACCTTACGGAAATTGTAGTTGAAGGAATAGTGGCTAAGGGTGCAAAAAAAGTAGCTCCTGCAAAAAAACAAGAAAAGCCCACTCCAAAAGCAGCGGAAACTAAGGTAGCGAAGCCCCCAAAAACGGAGGCTAAAGTCGTTAAAGAAGCTGCTCCAAAAGGAGGGGAAGATCTAGGTAAAAAAACAGTTGCCGAGTTAAAGGAAATGGCAAAGGCCAAGGAGATCACTGGATATTCGTCAATGAAGAAAGCTGAATTGATAGCAGCTTTAAGCAAATAGCGAACAGCACATAAAATAAAATATCATGGCACATAAAAAAGGTGTAGGTAGTTCAAAAAACGGTAGAGAGTCAGAATCGAAACGCTTAGGTGTTAAGATCTTTGGAGGCCAAAAAGCGATTGCAGGGAATATTATTGTTCGCCAACGAGGCACTAAACACAATCCAGGAGAGAACGTATATGCTGGTAAGGATCACAGCTTGCACGCCCGTGTGGACGGTACAGTGAAGTTCGAGAAAAAGGCGGGAGGAAAGTCTTACGTTTCCATAGTCCCGGAAGCCTAACAAGCATTTCCGGAATAAAGAAATAAGCCCCGGCCATATTTGGTCGGGGTTTTTATTTTTAATGTTTTAATAATCCTTTGATAATATCCTGTTCATGATAAATACCATTCTTCCCTTCACAATAATGAAGGATGAAGCAGGGACTCATTTATTTGTTTGTATTTTCCTTACTCTTGGTAGAGAGCATTTCCAGCCAATCCATTCCTTCTAACTTCATTGCCGATAAAAAAGCAGATTCCGTATTCTTTGCCCTTAAGGATCAACTGGAAGAGGCCCGGAAAGGATCTAATGCGCTGTTAACTTCCCAAGGCTACTGGGAATTGGGTGAATTTTACCGGACAATGGGCGTGTATTCCGAAGCGCTGGAACAGTTCAACAAGGCCTTGGACCAAATGCAATCCCCGGAAAAAGATACCCTCTATGTTTTGGTAAACAATTGTATTGGGAAAGTTCATTTTTCATTAGGCAAATTTGAACGCGCCCAACAGTTTTTCAGGGAAAGCGACGAAATAGCCCGTCTTCTGGGATATACAAAAGGGTTG
>JBCDHD010000014.1:0-148779 GCA_038750505.1 Bacteroidota bacterium
AAACCCCTTGGTCAATGGATAAAGAAAATTCAAATCCAAGGCCCCTTTCAGGCGGCGGTAGAAATTCTCCTTCGGGATGCGATCACTCAGACGGAAATCCGTGAACAACTTTTCCTGATATTTCTTTTTCCCTTGCATACCCTTCAAGTTCTCAAGAATATGCTTAAGATTTCCATCTGAACCCTATCTTTATCAACAAAGTTGTGCAACAGGCACATTAGCTATAATTCAGCGCGGCTAAATAACTAAAATGAAACTAATAACAATACATACTACTGATTTCATCCTTAGTGCCTCCGCCGACCGTTATGTACAAACTGAGAATACATTAGGTGAAAAATTTCTATGCTCTTTTTGATGAAATGACTAAGATTTCAGGCAGTAACAAAACCCTGAAATCGGAGTTATAATTCTACCTAAAATTGTAGCACCTAAAAATCTCCAACCAAGGTTTTTTGGAATGTTTAATTCACGTTGTTTTTTACAATTAAGTGCAAGCCCTGGATCATGAATACACTTCCTGTTCCGGTAAACTAGACTGCCCAACCGCTATTCAAACCTATTCCCGTAGTAAATAAGCCTTTCAAAATCGTCTGACTAAATACTTTAGAAAATTTTAGTACACCAAGTGTTGCCCGTAGAATTCCAATTGTTGTAACAATTGATCCAACCCTATTTTTCGTTTCAACACAATTTATATAATTTTACTTTCATTTTAGAAGTAAAAAATAATTTCCTTTCCAATGAAAGAAAAAAAGGAGATCGAAAATTTTAGGTCAAACTGCCCTTTAAGCGCAAGCTTAGATCTATTTGGTGATAAATGGACTTTACTTATCATTCGCGATTTAATTTTCTATAAAGAGCGTACTTTCAAAGACTTTTCATTAGCCAAAGAAAATATCTCGTCTTCTCGTTTAGCAGACAGGTTATCGAAGTTAGAAAAATTGAATGTAATGACTAAAACCAATCACCCAACGAATAAAAAGGTGTTTATATATAAACTCACACAAAAGGGATTGGACTTAATACCAATAATTGCAGAATTCATGAATTGGTCCTATGTCTATCTTAACGAACATGTTTCGGAAAAATCAAGGGAAATTGTAGAGGCCTACAGAAAAAACCCTAAAGCGGTTTTAACCCGTTTCAAACAACAATAACAATTATGTCTTTCTATCAAAAAGTAGCAGAAATCGGTGGTAAAATATTTAAAAAGAAAACGCTTTTCAAGTATGGCTTTAATCTCTCGCCAATGTACAAGAGAAGTACAGCTAAGATAACGGAAGTATCGGATGATTTACTAGAAATAAAAGTAAAACTTCCTATCAGCTATAAGAATAGGAATTATTTAAATTCTATTTTTGGAGGTAGTATGTTTTCTGCAGTTGACCCAATTCCAATGGTACAATTAATTAACCTTATTGGAGATGACTATGTAGTTTGGGATAAATCTGCCGAAATATCCTTCAAGAGGCCTGCAAAAGAAAATTTATATGCAGATTTCTATTATACCAAAGAAGAACTTAGAGATATACAACAACAAGTTCTTAAAGAGAATGAGATAGAGATTTTAAAAACTACTAAACTCACAAATCGAAATGGAACTAAAGTGTATTGTGAGGTAAAAAAGACAATTTATATTGCCAATAAAAAATATTACAAACAAAAGAGGAAGAAAGCCAGCACATAATAATACACATAAGCAATAGCGGCTTGGGTACCAACTTGAACCGTTTCTGCATTGAAACAACGATATCGCTAAACTGAAAAATAGCCAAATAAGATTCCGTTGCTGTTGATACACTTGCCCTTTATGCACAATTTAACACCGCTAAAAAATGACAGCCAAACGATTTTTATTCCTCCTCTTTTTTGTTTTAACCCATCAATTCGGTTTGTCGCAAGCACCTACTAGTAAGTCGTATTACGTCCCTGCTGTCAACGGCACCAAGTTGGCTGTAGATGTTTACTTCCCAAAAGCGTACAACAATCAAAAACTTCCTGTGCTCTTCGAATTTACTAGATACTGGAGAGGTAAAGAAGACGCGAAAACAGGAAACCCAATGGCTTCACTCAGTGAGCGGGATAACTATTTTCTTAACCATGATTACATCCTCGCAAAAGTAGATGTCAGAGGAACAGGTGCTTCATATGGCCTGCGTACAGGGGAATATACGCCAACGGAAGTGAAAGATGGTTGGTATATTGTTGATTGGGTCGTAAACCAACCATGGTCGGATGGTACGGTGGGCGCTTACGGCACCTCTTACTCCGGAACAACAGCAGAGCTTTTAACGGCTACCCAACATCCCGCCGTTAAAGCTGTTATCCCCGGATGGTCAGATTTTGATGTATATCAAAGTCCGTCTCGTCCCTATGGAATGCTTGCCACAAGTTTTATAGCGCCATGGAGTCAATATGTTAATTGGTTGGACCAAAATTCCGTAACGTATCTGGGTGCAAGTGTTAGGCGTATCGGTGAAGATTTTCCGATGGATGCTATCAAAGAACATGAAACCAATCCGATCGTATTAGATGCGGTTACCAAAGCGCCCTACCGGGATTCCAAATTTGGAGATTTCAAATTCGAAGAACTTGACCCCTTACATTGGAAAAAGGAAATTTCGGAATCAAATGTACCCATGCTTGTTCTTACAAGTTGGCTTGACGCGGGAACAGCAGAAGGCACTTTATTGCGATTACAGCACTTTACCAATCCGCAAAAGATTGTCATGATGCCAACGTCTCATGGTGGACGTTCTCATGCCAGCCCATTTGTTGTTTCTAACGGAACTGTTGCCCCGGTCCCATCGGTGGCGGAACAACTTAGACTGCAACTGGACTTCTTTGACCATTACCTAAAGGGAAAAGACAAAGGCGTGGAAGATTGGCCAGCAATTAGTTACTACAATTTTGGGGAAGAATCATTTAAACAATCCAATGTTTGGCCTCCCGAAGGGCAACAAAGAATCAAGTATTTTTTAGATGCCAAGGGAAAATTAACCTCGTCATTATCGGATGTACTTCAGGGCAGGGATGAATATCTTGTTGACTTTTCGGTAAGTACCGGTACAAACAATCGATGGACAACCCAAATGGGGAAAGACGTCCTTAACCTCGATAATCGAAATGCTGCTGATTCTTTAATGCTGACGTATACAACTGAGCCTCTTACAGAACCTCTTCAAATAACAGGAACGCCTGTAATTTCTCTTCAACTGACCTCCACGCACAAAGAGGGAGCTATTTTTGTCTACTTGGAAGATGTGGACCCTAACGGAAGAAGCAGGTATATTACAGAGGGTGGGCTTTTGCTTGAGCATCGAAAATTATCTCAGAATGATATGTTTGATGGGATACCGTATCATTCCTTTAACCAATCAGATGCTTCACCTATGCCTATTGGCAAAATAGAAGAAGTGAGCTTTAAATTACACCCGACATCTATTTGTATTAAGCCAGGACATGCTATTAGAATTGCAATTTCCGGGGCAGATAAGGACACATTTGACAAGGTTCCGACCAAAGGAACACCAACATTAGGCATCTACAGAAATAAAACGAATACCTCCTTTTTAGAATTACCAATAGTGAAATAACACCTGTATACCAATAGTATAAGGAATTGCTTGTGCCCGGCTAGCCTTCGACAGGCTATTTAGTTTAGTATTCTATATTTATTGGAAGTTCATAATCTTATTGAATTTCTGAAAACCAGAAGGAAAAGGTGAACTATTTCGACTGTTGGATTTTACATCAAAAAATAGATATTGAATCACAGTTAGGTGAATAAAATGACGGTAGCCAACACTACCACTAATTCCGCTTTTCTTTCGTATCGGATTGAATATCTTTACCAACGAATAGGCGCGATCTTTTGCTTGAAAATTTTTTGCCAGAAGATTCCCAGGCCAAAATTATAGCCGTACTGGTTCGTGGTCATTACCTATAACACAAGGAAGAAGCTACAGATACGGAAGACGATCATAGTTGTTCTTCAAAATAAATACCATCTTCTTTTAGAGATCATATTATGTTTAAAAACTTAAAAGTAGTGGAGCTGGCAAGCGTTTTGGCCGGTCCTTTAACCGGGACTTTCTTCGCAGAGTTAGGTGCCAAAGTCATTAAAATAGAGAATAAACGTACCAATGGAGATGTGACAAGAACATGGAAGCTCCCAACCGAAGCCAAAGAAAGGCCTATCTCCGCGTATTACAGTGCGGCAAATTTTTTAAAAGAAAGCCTATTACTTAATATCTCAGATATTGAAGACTACACGATTTTAATTGATCATATAAAAGATGCCGACATTGTCATCACCAACTATAAACCCGATACCGCCAGAAAACTCAAAGTGGGTTATGATGATTTGAAATCCTACAATCAATCGCTCATTTATGCGGAACTCACCGGTTTTGGTGATGACGAATCACGACCGGCATTTGATGTCGTATTACAGGCGGAAACCGGGTTTATGTTTATGAATGGCGAACCCAATCGCAACCCTGTAAAAATGCCGGTTGCTTTAATTGATATACTCGCAGCCCACCACTTAAAAGAAGCCATTCTTTATGCGCTTATTAACAAGCTAACTACAGGTAAAGGAAAACATATTAAAGTTTCACTTTACGAGAGTGCTTTGGCGTCTTTGGCAAATCAAGCTACCAACTGGTTAATGGAACAGCATATTCCACAGCCTATGGGCGCCCAGCATCCTAACATTGCACCCTATGGAGATATGTATAGAACAAAAGATGGTAAATTACTGGTTTTGGCCGTTGGTTCTGATAAGCAATTTGAAAACTTATCTAGTCTTTTACGAATAGAATTTGATGCGTTTGGAACGAATGCACAACGCGTAGCTAAAAGAGAAGCTTTAAACGTTAAAATAAGTGAATGCATAGTCCAAAAAACAACAAGCTATTGGGTTGCGCATCTTGAACGAAGCAACATTCCGTATGGCATTATAAAAAACATGCAAGAAGTTTTTAACGATAGAAAAGCAAAAAAGATGTTGCTTCACGAGGTTATTGAAGGTAATGAAACGGTTCGAGTGAAAACGGCACTTATTTAGCAGTTGATAACTAAAAACAAACCACAACAAGGTATAATGGAATAAGGGCTAAACGCTTAGCGCAAAATCATTTTGTACTTGCGAAAATTATTTTCAAACCAAAAATAGGATCCATAAATTCCTCACTACATTTAGACAGATTATTATCTGCAAGCAAAAAAAGGAACGTGAAAAAAATACGTCTTATACCCGTAATGCTGTTCGCCTTCTTTATACAAGGCTATTCACAAAACAATGGACCCTTACGACAGAAAATTGACAGTATCATAACTACCAAAAAAGCAATCGTTGGCGTAGCAATTAATGGTATGATAGCTGGGGATACGCTAAGTATCAATGGCTATCAACACTTTCCCATGCAAAGCGTTTTTAAATTTCCAATTGCATTAACTGTTTTGTCTGAAGTAGATAAAGGCCATCTTTCACTTGACCAAAAAATTGACATTAGGAAAAGTGAATTGCTCCCTGGGCTATGGAGTCCACTACGAAAAAAATATCCGGACGGAGCTACACTTACCATTGCAAAAATTATTGAATACACGGTCGCTCTCAGTGACAATGTTGGCTGTGATGTTTTGCTAAAACTGCTCGGAGGGCCGGAAGCGGTTGAAAATTATTTTTCCAGTCTGGGTTTTACGGATTTTGCTGTAAAAATAAATGAGGAGACCATGCAAAATAATTGGGAATTGCAGTTTCTAAATTGGACAACACCAAAGGAAGCCAATTCCATACTAGCAACATTTTATGAGAACAAGAGCGGTTTACTTTCCCAGGAGAGCTATGACTTTATATGGAACGTTATGAAAGGAACCAAAACAGGGAAAAACAGATTACGGGGGCAATTACCGGATAAGACGGTTGTTGCCCATAAAACGGGATGGTCAGGAAAACACAAGAAAACAGGTATAACTGCTGCGGTAAATAATATTGGTATTATTTTTCTCCCCAATGGAGAATACTTCATTACAAGCATTTTTATTACTGCATCAGAAGAAGATTTTGGAACGAACGAAAAAATAATATCCGATATTGCTAAAGCAGCCTGGGATCATTTTATAGTTGACTAACGGATGATCCTATCCAACTATCGAAAATACCGGTTGCCAAAAATGTATAAAAGTAATAGCGTTTTATGTGATAATCTACCTGCCGGCAGGCAAGCGCTCCGACGACTACATCCTACCATTACACCTGATACAAAACGAAATTTTAACCTCTATACATCCTATGAGATTGCAACTACTTATCCTCTGTCTAGCCGTTTTTGTAACGAATGGTTTTGGGCAAACCTATTTTTCTAAAAAGAACGTACTTGAAGATCTGGAGTCCCTAAAAACAGTACTGGAAACCTCCCATTACGATCTGTTTGCCTACACGAACAAAAAAGATTATACAGCAACCTATGCTACTATCAAAGATCAAATTCGGCAAGATTCGCTAACCCTTTTACAAACCACTAATCTATTCCAACAGCTTACAACAATTGTGAACAATGGCCATACCTATATCGATTTTCCGATTCAACCCTATATTCAATATGTACAATCCGGCGGAACACTATTCCCATTGGAAATTGCATTTGAAAACGGGAAAGCTTATGTGCGAAAAAATTGGTCAACCCATCCTGAAATAAAAGTCGGTGCTGAACTGCTTAGCATCAACGGAAAGTTTGTGCATGAGATAATTGGCGATATGTATCCTTATATTGCAGCGGAACGGCCTTATTTTAAAAATGCAAAAATCGAATTTTATGCTTTCCCTCGTTATTATTGGCAAGTATATGGAAAGCAAGATGCTTTTCGTATCCGATTAAAAGATAAAAATGAGATAAAAACGCTTGAAGTACCAGCGATAAATGCGATCACAGATTTTGAAAGTAAAAGAAAAGAAATATTTCACTCCGATCGACAATTAAAACACTTTGACCAGACCGCTTACTTAAATCCTGGAGCCTTTTCAGGCGACGAGCAAAGATTTAAAAAATTCATAGACTCCTCTTTTGTTGCAATTAACGTAAATAAAAGTCAAAACGTAATTATTGATTTAAGGAATAATACCGGGGGGAATGATGCTTTCAGCGATTATATGGTGTCTTATTTTGCAGATAAACCCTTTAAATGGTGCAGCGATTTCAAAGTAAAAACGAGTGAGGCCTTAAAAGAACATACGCGAAAAAATGGTGACACCACAGCAGCTTATTTCCGGGAGATCTTAGTTCATAAAGATGGTGACATCTATGCGCCAAATCTAGATTTCTATCAGCCTCAAGAAGTAGGCAAACGCTTTAAAGGACAGGTGTATGTTTTGGTAAACAGGCAATCCATATCTCAAGCAACGGTTACCGCAGCACAAATACAAGACTATGGGTGGGGGAAAATTGTAGGTGAGGAAACAGGCGAATATCCTTCACTATTTGCTTCCGTATTTCAATACCAATTACCAAATACCGGAATAATTGTAAACATCTCTAAAGGGCGAATTGTTCGTGTAAACGGAAGTGAAAAAGAGGAAGGTGTAATTCCCGATATCTTCATAAGAGACCACTTGATCGATGAAGAAGACGAAATATTAGACGGCGTATTAGAGCGGATTAACAACTTATAAAAGTAGGCACTGAGCCCAAAAATGGGTAAGTAATAAAGGATATCAATGATAAAATGATGCTACAAAGCAAACGGCCGTGCAAAACCAAAAACGATTACTATCGCACCGTATTCAGGTGGTAAACGTCCTTAGGACAAGAAACACCACTCCAAGACCTTAGAAAGATGAAAAATTCAAAGCAATGGAAATCAAAACCTTAAGTGGAATAGATAGCAAAGAGATCCTTCAAACCTTTAATGCCGCTTTCTCGGATTATTTTGTCCCGCTTCACCTATCCGAAGCACAATTCAACTCAAAACGGATAGTCGATAAAACGGATTTCAGCCTATCCGTTGGTGCCTTTGAAAAGGGATCCTTGGTAGGATTTATGCTACATGGGATTGCAACGGTAAATAATCAATTGGTAGGCTATAACGGGGGTACAGGAGTTGTTCCTCAAAAAAGGGGGGCCGGACTTACCCGACAAATGTATCGATTCATTTTGCCCCTTTTAAAACAACGAGGAATACAACGCCTCGTCCTTGAGGTTATTACAAAAAACCTTCCTGCCATTACATCCTATAAACGATGTGGCTTCACCATCAAAAGAAAATTAGTTTGTTACAGGGGAAAAGCTCAGATAAAAAGTACAAGCAGCACAGTAGTTATTCGAGAATTGGAAAACTTCGACTGGTCACTACTGGCATCTTTCTGGGAGGTTCTTCCCACCTGGCAAAATGCAATCGATGCAATTGAAGTAACGAAAGACCCTATAATTGCCTTAGGTGCGTATCTTAAGGGAGGTGAATTCGTAGGATATATTATGTATACCCAGTCTAACCAACGCATACCACAAATTGCGGTACACCGGGATTTCAGGCGAAAAGGTATAGGAACTGCCTTGATCTCCGAACTAGTACGACGCTATGGGGCTACGCTTTCCCTCATGAATGTGGATAGTACTTCAAAATCTCTCCAGGGATTTATGCAACGCATTAGCCTGGCCCCTTATTTGGAACAGTTTGAAATGGAATTGAACCTGGAAGATAATTAACATAACTTGCGGCTATAGCCCCACCTAACACCATACAAATGAAAATACCTGAAATTAAACTGATCCCCGCCCCTGAAACCCCAAAAGCCAAAGCCGCTGTGGGATTTGAATGGAACAATGAAGTTGGATTTCGTCACAAACTGGGAGGAACACCGGATAGCATACATGGAGTGGAATTCCCGAATTGCAAGGATTGTGGCAAACCCATGACATTTTATGCACAAATTGATTCCATAGGGGCTACCTACAATTTAGCGGATTGTATGGTCATTCACCAATTTGTTTGTTTTGATTGTTTTACCGTTGCCGCACAACTGAATCAGATTTGAATACTTAATTTCGGTTTTTGTGTTTGTCGTATTTCGTTACACCAAGCTATGCCTAGAATTGAGTTAAGAACCTATATCAACGCAAAGCAGCAAGTTGTTTTTGATCTTTCCCGAAGCGTTACCTTACATAAAATTTCAACAGCACACACTAACGAAACTGCTATAGCGGGAAGAACCGAAGGGCTAATGGAGTTAAATGAATCGGTAACCCGGCGCGCAAGACATTTTGGGATGTATCAAACATTGACCTCTAAAATTACAGCCTTTGATCCACCAATTTTTTTTGTAGACGAAATGATAGAAGGCACCTTTAAAAGTTTTCGCCATGAACACCACTTTACAACTGCTGAGGATAGGACATTAATGACGGATTATTTCGACTACACTTCCCCTTGGGGAATTTTGGGAAAACTAGCAGACTTTTTGTTCTTAAAGCGATATATGAGAGGATTGCTGGAAAAAAGAAATGAGAGCATTAAGGAATTTGCGGAATCCGGAAGTGGAAATCTATTACAGGTCAATACTGATCCCTTGAACACTATCTTCTCAGGTGAGCTTCCGGTATTCCGGTAATCAATTATCTTTAACAGTAGGAGCACGGTTACATTCTGCACCCCTTCATAATCAAACGCAAAAAAAATAGGCAAGAATCGTATGAAACCTTTATGACACTCTTTTCCTCTATACTGAATGCACTTATTGCTTATGGGACATGTCAGGCCTTTTTTATTGCCTTTGTCGTGCTCAAATCCCCGAAACGAACTGTATTTAAAAGGCTATTCAGTGCATTGCTGATTATTGAGGGTATCATTCTCTTTGAACGGTTATTGGTAGAAACAACATTGATCAACGCAACACCCCATGTATTAGGAATTGCCTACCCCATTAGCTTCCTAAAGCCTCCATTGCTATTTTTAATGGCCCTATCCATTACAAAACCAGACTTTCGCCTTTCCCAAAAAGACGGATGGCATAGTCTTCCCTTTCTGTTGATCCTGGCCATTAACATTCCCTTTTATCCATTAAGTGGTGAAGAAAAACTAGAGATGGTAACATCTTTTATGAATGAGATTCCGTCGTATAAAAGTTTCGGATTCTATTTTACTTTGAGTTTCTTCGTGTACATAGGAATTTATGTTGTAAAAAGTCTTAAAACACTCAACACGTTCAAAAAGGAAATCACCAACAACACTTTAGTGAACTGGTACAGAACTATGTTGCTATGGTATTCCGGTTTTTTAATTATACACCTGGTATATTTCATAATTCAGCCGCTCGGGCAATTGAATTTTGGGGTTATCAATCAGTTGAGTATGTTAGCGATGACCTTTATTATACAGGCTATTGCCTTTAAGTTAATTGATCAATCCAACTTATTTAATACGAAAACACCTGTTCTTGGGGATCCTGAAGAACGTAAAAATGCGGAAAGATTAATTCTTAAAAAGCTAGAAGAAGATAAAATATATTTGGACGAAGAGCTTACCCTGGAACGGTTTGCTGGCTATCTTAATCTTAAACAACATCAAATCTCGGTATTGATCAATCAAAAATTTGGTTGTTCCTATAAAAAGCTAATTAAGATGTACCGCCTGGCAGAAGCAAAGAAAATACTTGAAAACTCAGATCAAACAACTATCAGATTGATCGATGTAGCCCATCAATCCGGATTTAGCAATAAAGTATCCTTCCATAGGGTTTTCAAGGAATTTGAAAATATGTCTCCCTCCGAGTATCTTAAAAAGTTGGAAAATCAGAAAAAGGGTTGAATTTCCAGGGTTACAAAAGTGTTTTGATACCATTATGACCTTTAGGATGTGTATTTATGCAGTACGTATCAAAATTTAGATCATGAAACACTCTGGTTATCTAGACATTAACAAACCTCGGGACGTGGTGGTAGCTTTCTTTTCGAATCCCGAAAATCAAAAAAAATGGCAGGATGGTTTCGTAAAAGCTTCACAGTTAATCGGAAAAGCCCGTGAAAACGGAGCTGTCTTAGAACTATATTACAAGTATGGAAACAAAGAAATGGTCCTAACAGAAACCGTTACCAGCAACCTGCTACCCGATTCCTTTGAAGCTACCTATCATCATAAGCATATGGACAATACGATGAAATACACGTTCTCCCCACTTAGCGATTATACCACACGATATGTGTACGAATTCGAATACACTCGAATTAATTGGATACTACCGAAACTGATGGCCCTTCTTTTCCCGGGAATATACCGAAAACAGGGCGAAAAGTGGATGAGACAATTTAAGGATGCTGTTGAAAAACAATAGGTATGTGGCAGGATAAACTAAAACGATACGACGCACTAGTAAACAAATGTCCAAAGTTTGAACGAAAAGGGAAAGCCGTTCCCTACACCTCGGCTAACGGTCATATGTTTTCGATATTAAATAAAGACGGGGAGTTAGGCATACGTTTCTCTAAAGAAATTCAAAAAAAGTACCTTAAACAATGGAACAGTACGGTTTTCAAATCGCATGGAGCAATCATGAGAGGGTATGTTTTAGTTCCCGAGGACCGGTTCCAGGACCTAGATCAATTAGCGAATTTTTTAAATGAAAGCTATACCTATGTAATGGGGCTTGAACCTAAATAATTTTCGCTTATAAAGGATATTTCATTCGAATTGGATCATCTTTGACTAGTAACCCAGGTAAGGAGTAAATGTTGAAAAATAATGATCTTTGGAAAATGGTTCCGACTCCTAATCCTCTTGAAACCGAGTACAAAAAAAGAATCAACGCCGTTTTTCAATTCATTGATGCTCATCTTGATGCTGAACTCACACTAGACGTCCTTGCAGCAAAAGCGGCTTTTTCTCCTTTTCATTTCCAGAGAGTATTTAAACTTACTATCGGAGAAACGCCGCTTCAATACGTAACAAGACGTCGCATCGAGAAGGCTGCTTTAGCACTTCTGCATACCACAACCCAGATTGGGGAAATTGCCCAACATTATGGATTTGCGGATAATGCTGCCTTTACAAGAATATTTAAAAAGTTTTATGGGGTATCGCCAACAGCATTCAAAGCACAACACCCGCACCGATTTAGCAAGATTCGCCAAATAGAGCGCAAGAATGGCCAAAGTTATCCGGAAACCGAAAAATATCTTAGCGGTATTGTGAATTTAAAAAACTGGATCACCATGAATGCAACTATCAAAGTGCGCGAATTACCGAAAAGAGATTTTGCTTATATAACTGTTATTGGACCCCAAAACCTGGATGCAGCCTTTAAAAAAATAATGCAATGGGCTATCCCAAACGGAGTATGGGATACGGCGACCAAAATGGTTACCATCTACCACAATAGCTTTAAGGTTACTCCGGAACCTAAGGTACGGATGAGCGCCTGTATCTTGCTCAAGCAACCGGTTACAGTTGAAGGAGAAATAGGGATAAGTGCGATTGATCCCGGGAAGTTCATTGTAGGAAGCTATGAAATTGGCCTGGAGGAATTTGAAAAGGCCTGGACCGGACTATTTGTATGGATGAATGAAAACGGATACCAAAAAGCAGACCGCGATCCTTTTGAGATCTATCACAATAACTTTCAGGAGCATCCGGAGAAAAAAGCGATCGTGGACTTTTGTATCCCAATTCAATAAATAGAAAATGACATTGGACACGAATGAATTCACAGGACTTTTTTGAAGTTCGATGATAAAAAACAGCTATCTTGAAAATACCGATCCAGATAATGTAAAAAAGACGAAATAGCCGTTGGATTACCGTACCTATACACCAGACGACACACTCTTTCCATTTGTGAAATGTTTTTGGACGCTTGAAATCCCTAAGGAAGAGGAACTAAAACGGCAAACTATTGTTCCAGACGGATGTGTAGAGATGATTTTTCATTATGGCGACGCTTACAAACAATACCTCTCCAACGGACAAAGCCTTTTACAACCCAAATGCTTTGTTATTGGACAACTAACACAACCTTTGGAAATTGAGCCTACCGGCGCTACCGGAATTTTTTCCGTCCGTTTTCACCCGGAAGGATTCATGCCTTTTTCTACAACGCCAATCAAACAACTGGAGAATAATGCGGTACCCCTGGATCAACTTTTTGGAGCGCAAGGTCTGGAATTAGAAAAAACGGTACTTAAAAGTCAAACAACGGAGGATCGAATTTTCCAGGTTGCGCAATTTCTTTCGAAACAACTACAAAGTAGCGCTACTATTGACCGCATCGTAAAGCAAACCGTCTGTGTCATTCTTTCTGCCGATGACCGCCTTTCCATAAACACCTTGACAAAAGAACATCAGATCAACCACAGAAGCCTGGAAAGGAAATTTGCTGCCAACATCGGTTTAAGTCCTAAGTTACTACACAAAACCCTGCGCCTACAAACAAGTTTGAAACGTTTGTTTGATGGAAACTTTACGAGTCTCACCGCTTTAGCCTACGACGGCGGCTATTACGATCAGGCACATTTTATACGAGACTTCAAGGAATTCACAGGGTTCACTCCTAAAGAATTTTACGGGAAACATCTCGCAATGTCTTCACTCTTTTACGGAAGCGAATAGCCGTGTCGCATTTGTACAATTTTACTGTTGTGCTGAACTTCATATTTGTAGCGTAAAACAAAAATGAGTGTATCTATTTTAATTATTTCATATGATGACAAAAGTGTTTTTTAAACTATTCCTACTATATGTGTGCTGCAATAGCCCTATAGTGGCTCAGCAAGTGGCAATTGAAAATGCCAAATGGCTTGAAGGTATTTGGGTAAATGAGACCTCACAAGGAAGTATTTATGAAAATTGGAGCAAAGTAGACGGCCAACAACTAGTAGGTAAGAGTTATATGATAAAAGACAAGGATACGGTAATTCTTGAAACAATTCGTCTTGTCCAACATGGAGATCAGGTTTTTTACGAGCCCACGATAAAAACGCAGAATAAAGGACGAGCCGTTCGTTTTAACTGCACTACATTAAGCCCGGAAAAAATGACATTTGAAAACAAAAAACACGATTTTCCACAATACATCACCTATATAAAGATCAATACAGACTCCATCGTTGCCGAGATTTCAGGCGAAGTAAACAACCAGATGAAAAAGCGCAGCTTCCCTATGCGTCGGGTGGATGAATAGCGAAGCGCTCGCAGTAATAATCCGGTGCGCTAACGCCTATTTGTTTAGGGGGTACTATTACTCACCGGTAAAAGTTTTCCATTGTACAACTGCTGGCCTGTCAGCGCAAATTCCTTAATATATGCGGCCATTTGTTGCGCAGTAACTCGGGCTTCATATCCCGGGAAAGCTTCTGCAAGCATTTCTGTTTGTACTGCTCCAATGGCTAACACGTTAAAAGACGGGCCTGTTGCTTTAAACTCTTCTGCCCACAGTTCCGTCAAAGTAATGACTGCGCCCTTGCTGGAACTATAGGCCGATAAACCAGGGAATTTAAGACTCCCTTGCACACCGCCCATAGAACTAATGGTAACCACATGACCGGTTTCCGGCATCCTGGGGACTATCAATCGCGTAAGCTCTGCCACAGCAAAGACGTTGACCTTGTACACCGCTTCAAAATCTGCCATAGTACTTTCCAGGAAAGGTTTGTTCAAAAGGGTTCCTGCATTGTTGATCAGGATATCCACCTGATCCCAATCTTTGATAAAAGCTTCAATTTCCGAATAGGTTTCCTCCCTCCCTAAATCACAGGAAAATGTTGCAATATTATTGTGATTTAAATCCAAAACAGGCCTCGGATTTCGAGATAGTGCTAATACGCGATGGCCTTCATCCGCAAAAAGTTGAACCAATTCAAAACCAATTCCCCGACTGGTTCCTGTAATTATAATGTTTTTTGACATGTTGTTAGGATTAGGAGATCGAAACACCATTCTTTAGGTGTTTTCAATCTTGGGGCTTACTAAAATATCTTATTGCGCCATTTTTACTTCCCGGTCAGGACCATTGGCAATCCCTTCTACTACAGGGATCAACTTGTTGATCATTTTAGCCATATGGGCTATATCCAATTGTGCTACCTCATCATCCGGTTTATGATAATAAGCAAAATTGGTAAAATCAAAAGTGCAATACGTATGGGAAGGCACTTTAAACTCATTGTAAAAAGGGTAATTGTCCGAACGCTCAAAGAGACCGTAATTTTTGGCTGTAGGCAAAAAGCCCACCAGATCTTCCCCGGCATAGGCATTACTGATTGCCGCAAGATTGGATTTTTGATATCCGGTGATATAAACGGAATATTTTTTGGACCTAAGTGGGACCCCTACCATCTCAAAATTCAGCATGGTATACAGATTCAACTCGGCGGCCTTCATATTTTTTGCCATATGCTTTGAGCCCAAAAGCCCCTTTTCTTCTGCACTAAACAGCGCAAAAATGAGACTTCTTTTATTGGTCCTGTTTTGACCAAAATATTTTGCTATTTCCAGTACTGTAGTGGTCCCCGAGGCGTTGTCGTTCGCACCGTTAGCGATATAGTCCCCGTTCTCAGGTTTTACGATGCCAATATGATCGTAATGTGCGCCCACTATAATATATTGATCCTTCAAATCCGGATCATTACCCACTATCTGCCCCACTATATTATAAGCAGGTTTTCTGAAATTGGACAAGGTATCCCTGTAGGTCGTGTAAAAAGGGGCAATCCCATATTGCTGAAAATGTTCCTCAATATATTGCGCAGCTTTTTCAATACCTTCACTTCCGGTATCTCTTCCTTTTAAATCATCTGACGCCAAAAACGCCATCATAGTCCCAACCGTTTCAGTGGAGGTAGATACCAATTCATTTTCTTCACCAGGCATTTTAGCTTTTAGTCCATCCGGGCCGGCAGGCTGTGGTATATCTTCATTTTTGGAGGCGTTTTCAACCGGTGTTGTTGCCACCGTTTGTGCCGGGCCACAGGCCAGAATTAAAAGCGATACTAACAGGGGAACTATTTTCTTCATAATAGTTAAAGATAAAAAAAGCATCCCTGGGGATGCTTTGTATGATAATTTTGTTTTCCAAGGTTTTCCCAACGGCAGGGAAATGGATTTAAGCCAACATGGTTACAGGATTTTCCAAATACGCCCTTAGGGTTTGTAAGAACTGCGCTCCTGTTGCTCCATCCACTGTGCGATGATCACACGCCAAAGTTACCTTCATTGTGCTTCCCGGCACGATCTGGCCATTTTTGATAACAGGTTTATCCACAATAGCCCCTACGGATAAAATAGCCGAATTGGGTTGGTTGATAATGGAGGTGAACTCCAAAATACCAAACATTCCCAAATTAGAAACCGTAAATGTACTGCCTTCCATTTCATCAGGCTTAATTTTCTTTGTTCGTGCTCGTCCTGCAAGGTCTTTGACCGATGCACCGATCTGAGTAAGACTCATCTGATCCGCAAACTTTAATACCGGTACTACTAAGCCCTCATCTACGGCAACTGCCACCCCCATGTGGATATGGTGATTGTAACGCGTAGTGTCTCCATTCCAGGACGTGTTTACCTGGGGGTGCTTTTTCAATGCCATGGCACAGGCTTTTAAAACCATATCATTGAAGGACACTTTGGTATCGGGCAAACTGTTGATTTGCGCCCGTGAAGCTTTAGCATCCTCCATATCCACCTCAATGGTCAAATAGTAATGAGGTGCAGAGAACTTGGATTCTGCTAAACGTTTCGCAATTACTTTTCTCATGGTAGAGTTTTTCACCTCTTCCGAACCTTCTTCTCCTACTGGAAGTTGAATTACAGGTACAACCGGTGCGCTTGCTTCCACAGTAGCTGGAACTACTTGCGGTTCAGCAGGGGCCACTTGTGGTGTAAATTCTTCAACATCCCGTTTTATAATGCGGCCGTTATCCCCGCTACCTTTTACCTGCGTAAGATCTATTCCCTTTTCTGATGCGATCTTCCGCGCCAATGGAGAAACAAAGATGCGATTACCATCAGTTGTAGCGCTTTCCACAGCTGCACTAGTACTGGAAGTTTCAGGGGTGATAGCTTCATCAACTACCGGAAGCTCGGTTTTTGGAGCGATACTTTCAGCGGCAGACGGACCGGCATTCAATACGGATTGGACATCAGTGCCTTCCGGGCCTATGATCGCCAAAAGTGCGTCCACAGGCGCTCCTTCACCTTCCTGTATACCAATATGAAGTAAGGTTCCCGAATAGAAGGATTCGAACTCCATTGTAGCCTTGTCGGTTTCTATTTCAGCAAGAATATCCCCTTCTTCAATGGTATCTCCTACTTTCTTCAGCCAGGAAGCCACGGTTCCTTCTTCCATAGTATCACTTAGCCGCGGCATGGTTACGATCTCCACGCCGTCCGGAACGGTACCTCCCGAGGCCGGAGTTGGCTCCGGAATAGCGGTATCCGTCACACTAGCACTCTCGGGCTGTGTTTGCACTTTCTCTTCAGCAAGCACGGTAGTACCATTTAGCAAACCGGAGATATCTTCTCCCTCTTCTCCTATTATTGCCAACAGCGCATCTACAGGAGCCCCATCTCCTTCGGCAATACCAATATGCAATAGGGTTCCCGAGTAGAACGATTCGAACTCCATCGTAGCCTTATCCGTTTCAATTTCTGCGAGGATATCTCCTTCTTCAATTTGATCTCCCACTTTTTTCAACCATTTGGCTACCGTACCTTCTTCCATGGTATCGCTTAGCCTCGGCATATTGATTACTTCCGCCATCTCACTAGAGTTTGTGTTTTAAGAATGGATAATTTTCCTGCTCATACACTGTATCGTACAATTGCTCAACGGGTGGAAATGCCGATTCCTCTGCGAACTTTTCACACTCAGACACCAAGTCTTTGACCCGTTTATCGATAACTTTCAGTTCTTCCTCTGTAGCATACCCTTTCTCAAGGATCACATCTTTCACCTGGGTAATAGGATCTATTTTTTTGTATTCTTCTACTTCCGCTTTGGTACGATAATGCTGGGCATCGGACATAGAGTGCCCGCGGTAGCGATAGGTTTTCATCTCAAGGAAAGTGGGTCCACCCCCTGTCCTGGCTCGCTCAATTGCCTTGTCCATTTCTTTTGCAACAATGGCAGGATCCATTCCGTCTACTGGTGCACAGGGCATTTCATATCCCAATCCAAGTTTCCATATATCTGTAGAGAAAGCCGTCCGGGCTACAGAAGTTCCCATGGCATAACCGTTGTTCTCACAAATGAAGACTACGGGAAGTTGCCAAAGCATCGCTAGATTAAAGGTCTCATGCAAGGAGCCTTGCCGTACCGCTCCATCTCCCATGTAGCAAAGTGTTACCGAATCCCGGTTAAAATATTTATCTGCGTATGCCAAACCGGCCCCCAGGGGAATCTGCCCCCCAACGATCCCATGCCCGCCATAAAAACGATGTTCCTTGGAGAAAATATGCATTGATCCTCCCATACCCTTAGAGGTACCCGTAACTTTTCCATACAGCTCTGCCATAACCCTTCTTGGGTCAACACCCATGCCTATAGGCTGCACGTGATTTCGATACGCGGTTATCATACGATCTTTAGTGAGATCCATCGCATGTAATGCCCCAGCTAAAACAGCTTCCTGCCCATTGTAAAGATGAAGGAACCCCCGCACCTTTTGCTGAATGTATACTGCCGCTAGTTTGTCTTCAAACTTGCGCCAAAAAAACATATCCTCATACCATTTTAGGTAAACCTCTTTTGTAATTTTTTTCATCAATACCAATTGTTAAAAGAAGCGCTCAAATAAGCGAAAAACAAAAATACATATATATCTGTTTTAAGGAAAAAAGATTTAAGTATCCCCTAAAAAAGTATGGTCAAAAGAAAGTGGTAATAAAGCCGCGATGGAACCGCATTTATAAATAGGCCCGGATTGTCCTTTCATTAGGATGGCAATAGGACTTTTTTGTTTCACCTCGTATTCTAAAATAGCTTGTCTGCAACTCCCGCAGGGCCCCGCTGGTTGACTAACAAAATTATGCGTAGAAGCCGCACTGATAGCGATGGCTTGTATTTGTACATTGGGAAATTGGGCACCTGCACTAAAAACAGCAACACGTTCTGCACAGAGCCCAGCAGGATACGAAGCATTTTCCTGATTACTTCCTAAAACAACTGTCCCGTTTTCTAAAAGAACCGCTGCACCTACCTTGAAATTTGAATAGGGAGAGTACGAACTTTCCAGCGCTTTATCCGCCCTTTGTAATAGCTTTTGGTCCTCTTGGGACATTTCCTGAATTTTTTCAAAGATCAAAAGCTCAAAGCCAATACTCCTTTTTTTCATAGACCGCTAACATAGATTACCTATAAAAATAAAAAACCCCGGCATTTACCGAGGTCTTTTAAGCTCAATATCTTTAGTTGCTTAATCGTTATAAAACTCTTCACCAAAATTAAAGGTCAGCGAAAAGCGCAATGTATTTTCCAATGGATTTCTTACCTGCGATGTGGAGAACAGATAGGATAGGTCTATCTGAGCGGATTTGAACTGAAATCCGGCGCCCAGGGTAAAAAACTGTCGTGCTCCTTTGTTTTCATTCTCATTAAAATATCCGGTACGCAACATAAACGCTTCCTGGAACTTGTACTCTGCTCCTAGCGCCCATGTAAACTCTTGCAACTCTTCACTAAAGCCATCCGGTGCATCACCAAAAGATTCAAAAACACCGTTGAAAAAACCAATTTGCTGGTATTCATCGTTGTCTTCCGCATCAATATCGCCATCACCGTCAAAATCTCGTGGTGTAGGTACCAACAACTTATTGAATTCCGTGTAGACTCCTAAAACGTTATCTGCGTCAAAAATAAAATCGAATCCACCGCCGAATCTCAAGTTGGTAGGAAGAAAATTTTCTTGTCCGCCTTCGTCGTATTGGATTTTTCCCCCAAGGTTGGAAACATTAAATCCTGCCCTCCATCGCCCGTCAAAAGAATTGTAGGCAATTTCCCGGGAACGGTAAAATCCCGCAACATCCACCGCAAAAGCATTAGCCGCTTGTGAATCTTGAGTAGCGTCCTGAAAACGGAGGTTAGAACTAATAAAGCGTCCTCCTACGGCCATAGAAAACGTTTCACTCAGTTTCAGAGAATATGAACCGTCAATAGCAAACTCATTTGGGCTCACCGTAGTGCCGGGATCATTTATGGATTGCCGAAGTTCGATATCCCCCAAGCTAAAAAAGCGCAAACTAAAAGCAAAAGCACTTCTTTCATTTATTTTATTGTACACATTAGCAGATAGCAAGCCAATATCGGAAACTATGCTTTCCAAAAAAGGTGTATAGCTCGCGCCAATTCCAAATTTCTGTGTGGCAAAAGCGTATTTTGCAGGGTTCCACTGTTGCGAAAAGGCGTCAACAGAGGTGGCTACCCCCATATCTCCCATACCGGAAGCCCTAGCGTCTCCAGAAATATTTAAAAAGGGCACTGCAGTAGTTATGGCACGTTCCTGTTGGGAAAATACCTCAACTATACAGACTAACGCTACCAAAAAAAAGGATTTTTTCATTGTGCTCATTTAAGTTTGTGGCGGTCAAAAGTCTAAAATAAACGACCAAAACTCAAAAAATTTTAGACGTATTACAGATAAACGGGCATTTTAAACAATTCTTATGTATAAATCCCATTTTTCGACAAAAAAAAAGAATTCCTCGTTCAATGTTAATATGATCCCTCTTTCATACTAGAACACGATCCAATGCGTTATTTCTTTGTCGAGTTGTGCAAAAGATACGGAATAGAAATATTTGCTTCCTGCAAAATATTGTTGTTTTATTTCCGTTCTATTGCCAAAACTGATGTAAATCAAATTGAAACTAAAGTGCCGATTCCTAAACCAAATCGGCTTTGAACTCAAGTCTTATGAAAAAATACTTTGTAAAAGTTGTACTTTCTTCTGCCTTGGTTGTAGGAAGTTTATCCAGTTGTAAAAACTCCGGATCCTCCTCCTCTTCAAAGAATGTTTCCCGGGCAACGGGTTGGAAAATCAATGCAAAAGAAGGTGGTTTTCAATACAATTCCGACTTTAAGGAGCAGGAAACCCCTCCAGGCACCGTGTTTATTGAAGGAGGTACCTTTACTAAAGGAAAGGTCCAGGACGACATTATGCATGATTGGAACAACAGTCCCACACAACAACATGTACAGTCTTTCTACATGGATGAAACCGAGGTAACCAATAAAATGTATATGGAGTATCTGGATTATCTGAAGCGGGTCTACCCCCCTGAAAATCCGATGTACGAAAACATCTATAAAGGAGCACTCCCCGATACCTTGGTTTGGAGAAATCGGTTAGGTTTCAACGAAACAATGACCAACAACTACCTCAGGCATCCGGCTTATTCGGAATATCCCGTGGTTGGTGTGAATTGGGTTCAAGCCACCCAATATGCAGAATGGAGAACAGACCGTGTTAACGAATTGCTTTTAGTACGGGAAGGATATCTTACCGAAGATGCGATGTACGGGGCACTCAGTGGGGATGTAGAAGGTACTTTTAGTACGGAAGCCTATCTGAATAATCCGGAATCTGTTTACAGCGGCCAGATCGATTCCCTTCAGGGAAAACAAAAGAAAGATTCTATAAGTGTTTTCGCTAAACGCAGTAGTGGAGTGATCTCTCCGGAATATCGCTTACCTACGGAAACCGAATGGGAGTATGCGGCACAGGCACTTATTGGATCACGGGAGTACAACAACTACAGAGGTAGAAAAAAATATCCTTGGGAAGGGGATTATACCCGTAACGGTCAACGTGTAGGACGTGGAGACCAGTTGGCCAACTTTAAGCAAGGTAAAGGGGATTATGGGGGTATTGCCGGATGGTCCGATGATGGTGCTGACATTACAGCACAGGTAAAGAGCTATAAGCCCAATGATTTTGGCTTGTATGACATGGCCGGAAACGTAAGTGAATGGGTAGCAGATGTATATCGGCCTATTGTAGATGACGAGATCAGCGACTTTAACTATTATCGCGGTAACATCTATCTTAAAAAAGCTATTGGCGAAGACGGAAAGGTAGAGATCCTTCGTGACGATATCGTTTACGACACCCTGCCGAACGGAAAAATTGTTGCGGTAAATCTTCCTGGTGAGATCAAAGAGGTGCCGATTGGTGACGAAGAAACTTATTTGCGAACTAATTTCTCCAGTAGTGATAACAGAGGGTTTCGTGATGGTGATCCCGGATCTTCGCGCTTCTATGAAAGATTTAGCGACGACGCCTCTGATAATCGCAAAATGTACGATTCTCCAAAACATAAAGTCGAGCGGGATTCTACAGGAAAATTGTTACGACAGTATGATACCTCTAATTACCGAACTTCCTTAATTAATGATGAGGTCCGTGTTTACAAAGGAGGTTCCTGGAGAGACAGGGCATTTTGGCTGGATCCTGCACAACGCCGTTACCTACCGCAATACATGGCCACAGATGATATCGGTTTCCGATGTGCAATGTCCCGAGTAGGAAGTAAATCCAAAAACAAGAATAAAACCGTGCGTCACAAAAAGGCACGGTAAAAAAGATTGCTTGAGAAAATAACAGCCCTTGATGTAACATCAAGGGCTTTTTTTATCTTCGATTTATGGATTTGCCACAGCTACATCAATTGTTTTTAGAATTCCCCAAGGTATCCACGGATACCCGAAAAATAGAGAAACACAGTATTTTCTTTGCACTAAAAGGCCCCAACTTCAATGGAAATGCCTTCGCTGCCGAAGCGCTTGATAAAGGCGCCGCTTATGCTGTAGTAGATGAGTCGGAATATGTTACTACCGATAAGATAATACGCGTAGAAGATGTTTTAGTTACGCTCCAGCAACTGGCCACCTATCATCGGAACCAGTGCAACGCCAAAATAATCTCCCTTACCGGCAGCAATGGAAAAACCACGACAAAAGAATTGATTCATGCTGTGCTTTCTCAAAAGTTTACCACTATAGCCACTCAAGGTAATCTGAATAACCATATTGGGGTACCTTTAACGCTTTTACGTATTACGGCGGACACGGAGATCGCGGTAATAGAGATGGGTGCTAATCATCAAAAGGAGATCGCTTTTCTCTCTGGAATTGCACAACCTGATTTTGGCTATATTACCAATTTCGGAAAAGCCCACCTCGAGGGGTTTGGTGGTGTAGAAGGGGTGATCAAAGGGAAAAGTGAACTCTATGATTATCTCTTGCAACACAACAAATATGTGTTTTTAAATGCTGATGATCCTATTCAAAAGGAAAAACTAGCTACTTACAGTAACAAAATCGGTTTTAGCCAAAACGATGCGCAGTATTTTAACATTACGGTACTAGCTACTGAGCCCTTCATACAATTTGAGTTTGAGAATACCCAGGTAGCCACCCAACTCGTAGGGGACTATAACTTTCCCAATTGCTGTGTGGCCGTACTTATGGGAAAATATTTCAATGTGCCTGCGGAGTCCATTATAGCGGCTATTGCATCCTATATTCCCTCTGACAACCGTTCCCAAATCGTAGAGAAGGGAGACTATAGAATTGTTTTGGACGCTTATAATGCAAATCCCACCAGTATGAAAGCTGCTTTAGAGAGTTTTGCAAAAACCAAGGATGTTCCAAAAATTGCTTTTCTGGGAGATATGTTCGAACTGGGCGATTCCAGCGCGGTAGAACACCAAAGTATTGCTGACCTTGCCGAGGCATTGGATTTTGAAAGGGTGTATCTTGTCGGAGAAAATTTTTGCCAGGTTACTTCCCAATTCAGGAAATTCCCCTCTTTTGAATCTTTAAAAGAACACCTTCTTCAATACCCCTTAGAGAAAGGGGTCATATTTATCAAAGGGTCCCGGGGGATGGCCATGGAACGCCTTCTGGATATTCTGTAGTGCTCATAAACTTTTCTTAAATACTGCTCTAGTATGAAATGATGGGTGCTGCCCCTCGACCAAATGGGCATTACAACCAATCATCATGGAAAAAAGTATCATCATTTTTGACGGCGAATGTAATTTGTGTAATGGTGTAGTGGGCTGGCTCATGCGATTTGCTCCGGAAGAAGTTTTTCAGTTTGTACCCTTTCAATCACCCAAAGGACAAAAACTGTTGCAACAACATGGTTTTCCTACCCGGGAACTTACTACAGTGATCTTGTTTGACGAGAAAGGGGCACATACGCATTCGGATGGATTTCTGGAAATAGTATCCAAAATTCCCAAATGGCGATTGGTGGCGGCCTTATTAGCCTATATCCCAAGAATAATACGGGATACTATTTATAACCTAGCCTCGAGAAACCGTGTCCGTTGGTTTGGAAAGTCCAATGCGTGTAGCATAAGCCTCTAAGATCTTAACCAGCAATTACGCATAAAACCGAATTTATAAGAATTAGCCTATTTTGCCCTACTGCTACCAGCATCTTACTCTTCTACCCAAAAGGGAATATTGGCATGAGCGGTATGAAGATGACCATCATCCACATAGATAAATAAGCGATAAGCGCCGGATTCTTGCGGCGCAAGAAAGGTAATGCTAGCGCCAGTATTCTCAGGGAACAAACCTTCAATATGATCCGGTACGTACTCCGCATCTCCTCCGGTTTTGGTTGACGCGCTTTCCCTCATAATTTCCCAACGATAGATCAACATATCCTTATCCGGATCGCTTACATTCACCTCAGCCGGATAGCTACTGCCTGCTTTGAGCCGGATATTGTCCATAGCTCGCTGCCCTTTCAAGGTAAAATCATTAAGTCTGGGTGTACGATTCTCCGGCCAGGTTCCGTTCCACGCATAATGCATAACATCTACGGATTCCGTTTCGTTGCCCTCTGGCATAAACATCCCAAACCAGGTAGGTGTTCGTTCTTGCTTTTGACCCCATAAAAACACAAAAGAGCCCATCACTTGTTGGGATTGAGCGACAATAGCATTTTGATACCTGCTCAGATACAGATCCGCTTTTTTGGTGCTATTGTTCTCGATTGGCGCGCCCCATTCGGTTTTTGCTACTTCCCAATACCCTGTAGCGCCCCACTCCGTAACCAACAAAGCCCCTTTGTAGCCGGACGTTGCAATAAGCTCCGGAAGTAGGTCAATAGGTCCATATAACTGAATACTAAGAAAATCCAGATCTGATGCACGACTTTGCACCCGGTCCACATCCATTTTATCTATTCCCGCCAGGGAGGTGGTAGTGAGATGATACGGGTCCACTTCATGGATCATTTCTGAAATTTCGTTTACCGCATCCCAGACTTTAGGGTTTTGCGATTGTAGGTTCATTTCATTACCAATACCCCAAATCATCAAGGCTGGATGGTCCTTAAGGGCTAGCACGCGCTTGCGGATACGTTCTAGCTGCATTTTTACTGCGTTTTCATCATCGTAATCAAACCCATGACGCTCCAGACCTACCCAAATGCCCATCATTACTTTTAAACCAAGTTGCTGGGCTTCGTCCAGTACCGACTCGGCATTATCCATACTCCAAGTCTTAAATGCATTTGCACCATGTTGTGCCAATATTTCAATACTACCGCTGTCTACTCCCGCACCCTTAATGTAGAAAGGCGTTCCATTTAAAAAGATACGATAGCCTTCCTCAGTTAAACGAATTTCAGATCTTGTGATCTCGGTATTAAAATTCTGAATAGTAGAAAAAACATGATCATGCCATAAAACAAAAGGAAGTACCACCAGCAAAATACGAGCAGGGCTTAAAAAAAACTTTATTTCTTTGGTATTCATCAATTACTATTTTTTGATGGTGCCTGAACAGCACTAATTTACTTTTGGCAATTTATTGGTAACTTCCAGAAGCGCAGAAACGGTTTCTTGAAAAGTACATTTATGCTCCAAATAGTTATCTAAAACGGCATAAAATGCATCGTTGTGATACTTCCTGAAAATATTCCTGGTCTTCATGGTCATTTCATAGTTAGTAATCCCAACTCCCGAAAACTCGTCTTTACATACCTGCCCGCATAGATAGAATAAACTGGCATGCCATAAATGTCTGGGAAAATTAATTGAATACGCTTCTTGTTCAAAATTCTCAAAAATACGTTCTCTCCATGTGCCCCCATATCTGAATAAAAGATGAGAACCTTCGTGAAAAATAGTCTCCAAGAATTCCGGCCCGTAGGAACTGGGGTCAATAGTGGATACGATCACGTTAAAAATAGGCCGTGTTGGTGTATAAGCCCCTGCGTAGTTGGCATAGACCGTTAGATCTACCCGCACTTTTCCACCACTTGGCCATGGCGTTAGCGAAAGTTGCTCCATTCTAGGTATGATGCGTTTTTCGAGTTTCGAAATGTTGGGTATCTGAAATTCCAGTATGGCTTCGTTATGCTTTTTATGAATGGGCCAATAGGTTTCGCCATAGGTGTTTGACACACGATTAAGGACATCTACAAATTCCTGTGAAACCGTGGAATCTGCCAAAGCCTTACCTCCCATTTGCCGCTGTAACCAGTAACGTTCATATCCCAATCCCCTTAAAAGGCCTTTTTGGATGATGTTTTCTTTGTAATACTCAATAGCACCGTCCAAATTTGAACGCTGCTCTGGAGTTAACGATTTTTCTACTGTCGTTTCTCCTATTACCAGCATTTCATTTCCATCTTGCTTTAGCTTAGCTAACTGATCGCCACTGGCTTTTTCATAAAGGAAATGATGCAGATTAATCCAGTAGTTGTTGTGGAACGAAAAATATCGGGTAGTATCTAAAGTACTTTGGGCGGTTTGAGCAATAAGCATTTCACACGCTCCGGCAAGGGTAAGCAGCAGTACAAGGTACATAGCAATGCTGTTCCTGGTCTTTTCTACAGTACCCGCTTCTGTTAAAATCATACGATGCAAATAGTTAGAAAGTATTCGATCAGTAAAGAATGGCTTAATTAAGCCGAACGGTTTCCCATGTGTAATTGTACAAGTTTTACTTGTATATTCCTTATGATTAACGATTTGCATACCCCTCAACCTTAAATTCCACAATGTTTTTATATACCCGGAGATTTTGAATGCAAACAGCTAAAAACCAAAGTACTACTAATGGCCCTAAAATATACGGTATTCCTAATTCTCCGGGGGTTAGCGGAAATGAAATGCATTTAACCACCACTAAAGATACGGCAATGATGGCACCACTTATAGCCCAGAGCTTACCAAAAGATCGATGTCTGTATAGGGATAAGCAAAAAAGTAGTAATGCACAGGCCGTCAAAAGATCAATTGAAAACTGTATCCCCAACTGCAGCGTGTCCGTAATAGTAATCCATTGCTCAAACAATTGAGCATCGGTTAGTGCCAGGATTTCGTCTTGATAAATTTCCAATTGTCCCTTGAAGGTCAATTGCATCATGAGCATTACATTAAATAATATCCCCGCCACAAACAGAAATAGGGCTGCCAAACGGCTTGTTACGGTTTCGCTTTCCAACTTGATCATATGGTGAATGCCGAAACCGATGGGTGCGTATGAGATACCGAAAAGACCTGCAAATAAAAACTGCATGGAGATGGGCAAATCAACTAAAATCAATACCAAAAAAAGTAGGGTGCTCACGATTCCTGAAAAGCTTCCAAATCGTATCCATTGTTTTGTTAAGGGTAAGTGCTGTTCCATAATGTTAAAGATTTTAGGCTCCTTTGCCAAACATGATCAGAATAAGTTCTACGTTTTCCTCGGACTCATTCCACCATTTATGATGGACATTAGCAGGGATAAATACGGTATTTCCCTCAGAAACCGTAATAGGTTCTCCATCGACAATGCCTTTGGCAGTACCCTTTATCAAAACACCCATCATGGGAAAGGGCATTGCTTGTTCCCTCGCATCTTCCCGGACACCTTCTCCGGGGAGGATGTTGTACCAGCCCGTTCGCAATCCCTTTTCATAATAAAAGATCGTAACACCAGCACCATGGGCCCTTCGTGTAGCGTTGGGCCGAAACGGGATCACTTCAGGAAATCCTTTGGTCCAAAAATGAAATGAAAAAGCATTGAGTGCGCTATCATCATCTTCCGTTGGCTTGTAATCATTGACTTCCTCTACATCCAAAGGGGCGTAATCCGTGGAAAATGCTTTTGCTTGTGCGGTGAGGGCGTTCATTTCACCAGTATAAATTGCTCTTAGAACACCGACCTCAGCACGGTACACATAGGTAGGTATCTTAGGTAAGCCCTCAGTCACCAGCACTTCCCATTTTTTCTCACCTATTTCCCTCCCGGTAACCGTAATTGTCCATTCGCCACCAACCTCCGGCACCCGTATACCAACAATTCGCTTTTCCGTCGCATGGCGGTCTGTTTTATAATCTTCAACATAGGAAGTTATGATTTCCTCAACTTCTTTTTTACGGCTAATTTTTGATTCGATCGTAGCTGCCGGCTCCACTTCAGCAACTCCGGTTCCTTGCGCAATTAAACCTGTACTACCGATACAGTAGGAAAGGACTGCGGTAAGCACTCTTGTCATTTTTAAAGTTTTCATTTGATATAATTTATGTTTTCGGGAACTATTTCCCGATGACCAAAAAAAGGAACAAACTGAGGCTTAAAACCCATTAAACCCTATGGTTGTGGGGAATAATCAGGTATTTGGGGCTAATGCACAATAGCTGCTTTGATGTCTTTGACGTATTGGGAAGAAACCGGAAGACTATCGGGTTGGCCCAATAACTTCAAAAGCATACTTCGGCTGGTCGCTTTTAGGATAGTAAACTGGCTTATGTTTATCAAATACTGCCGATGACACCTTTTTATCGGGGATATGGGATTAACCAGTTGTGCTTCCAGATATTTTAAACTGGACCGTACCACAAGCTTCTTTCGATCCTTGTTTTCTAAATAGTGGATATCCACATAATTGTCGTCACTAGACAAATACAGGATTTGATTTAAGTTCAGGCTGTAGGATTTACCATCTGAGGCCTGAATGGTGAATTGCTCTCCGGAAACCAGGCGTGAAAGTTTATTCTTATTTAACAATTGGTAGATGCCAACAATTAAAAATGCCACTGTACCACTAATTACTAAGGTACGTGCTAGAACAAAAAGAAATTCCAGGAAAGTAAATTCCCGAAATCCGCCCAGGTAATTTTTATAAATGAAATTAATGGTCCCGGCAAAAAGCAATACGAGTGTATACCAAAACAGTGCTTTCCCAATATTCCATTTGCTAAAAAACTGTGGAAATAACCAGGGAATCACCCATTCCATAAAGATGATGGCAAAGGCAAAGACGATTCCCAAACTAAACAACAAAACATTGACATAGAATTCGCCGGATTGGTCCGCAATCCCGAAAGGGTTATACAAAAAGATAAATAGACTGCAGCTACCCCCCAAGAGTAGTATGAATATCAGTTTTCTTAGCGTGCGCTTAGGGCTTGGAAAGGGCGTTTTAAGCAGTTGTAAAAGTTTCATCTACAGCAAAAGTAATTGCGGATGAAAAATACTATTTCTTTTGTGTTTACCGTGCAATACCGATCAAAATCCCTACCATATAGTAGGGGATAAGACCTTTTGAAGGAGCGTATAACACGTCTAGATTTCGTACTGATTAAACAAAACGGTTGGCTTTGATGTTCCGAAAAGATTCAGGAGGTTTTACCCTGATATCTGACCCCATTATCTCGCCAGCTTCGGGTAATTTGAGCGCCTTACCAAAGGCTTCTTCCTTAGTATAACCATGTCTATCATACCATTGGCCAACGGAAAACCCCTTTCCTGTATTTCTTTTTCCGCTTGGCTTATCTTTTTCTTGATCGCTTTCTCCGTAAATTTTGTCAAAAGAGGGAGCCAGTTTAAAGTTGGCCCTGACGTAAATTTTGGATGAATAAATCGCAATGTCAGGTTTTCTCGGAACCGAAGATATACCATTGGAATACCGAATTACTTAAAAATGTAATGGTATGCTACATGCAGTTGGTGGAATTGCCTAACAACTACCTCCTCAGGAAACGAAAAAGCGCCCAAAGCAGCACTCCCTGCCTACCTAGTGGAGTGTATTGGATTCGAACCAACGACCCCCGCCCTGTCAAGGCGGTGCTCTAAACCAGCTGAGCTAACACTCCAATCAAAAAGTGTCGCAATATCGGAAATTGTTACCAATCCCCATACGCTGCAGAATTCTTTTGTGTTTCGTGAAGCGTAATGTGTAGGAGTTGTTCGGGTTGGAGTTTCGGCTTTAAAATATCGTAGATGATCTTTACAAAGTGTTCCGTTGAAGGTAATACCCCCTCAAATTCCGGGCAGTCTTCATTGAGATTTTTGTGATCGAAACGTTCTTCTATTTCATCTTTAATCAGTTTACCTAATACGGCAAGATCCATGATAAAACCGGTTTCAGGATCTACTTCCCCGCGAATCCGCACTTCCAGGTCAAAGTTATGCCCATGATAATAGGGGCTATTGCATTTGCCAAAGACTTCGAGGTTTTTCTCGTCGCTCCAATCCGGATTATGTAATCTGTGAGCAGCATTAAAATGTGCTTTTCTACAAATTGTGGCAATCATGCGTATACACTTTTTAGCTGGGCAAAGGTACTTTAAAATCAATTTTCTCTACCCTATAGTTTTGACAAAATACTATTTGATTGAAAAGCGGGCATACACTATATTCTAAAGCAAATAATTCTACCGTTATGTCCAGCACAAAGTGTTTTCTTTACCTTTTTTTCCCATTAGTGGCCCTTGGTTTTTTTAGTTGTGCCGAAAAAGCGGAGCTCACGCTGCCACAACCCCCCAATGTTATTATTATTCTAACGGATGACCAAGCCTGGGGCGACCTAAGCTTTCACGGCAACTCCAACCTTTCCACCCCACATATTGACAGCCTCGCCCTAAACGGTGCAGTTATGGAAAATTTTTATGTGCAGCCGGTATGCTCTCCAACCCGGGCCGAACTCCTAACAGGGCAATACTTTCCTCGATTAGGTGTCTATGATACTTCTGCCGGAGGAGAACGAATGGACCTTGGGGTGCCTACGATTGCAGAAGTCTTTAAAGCCGAGGGATACACCACCGCAGCCTTCGGCAAATGGCACAATGGCACCCAACCCCCGTATCACCCCAATGCAAGGGGATTTGATGAGTACTATGGCTTCTGCTCAGGACATTGGGGAAATTACTTTAACCCCTTGCTGGAACACAATGGCACTATTGTAAAAGGGAAAGGCTTTTTGGTAGATGATCTCTTAGAACATGCCATCGATTTTATTTCAAAACAAAAGGAAAAACCCTTTTTGGTTTATCTTCCGGTAAATACGCCCCACAGCCCCATGCAAGTGCCTGATCGGTTTTGGAATGGGATAAAAGACCGGGCTTTGGAAATGGCCTACCACGGGTCTGAAAAAGAAGATAAACGCTTTACCAGGGCTGCTCTGGCTATGGTGGAAAATATTGATTGGAATGTAGGCCGCTTAACAAAATTCCTACAGGAAAATGACCTCGAAGAAAATACCATTGTGGTTTATATGTCAGACAATGGCCCTGCTGGTTGGCGCTGGAACGGCAACCTCAGAGGCAAAAAAGGTTCAACCGATGAGGGGGGTGTCAAGTCACCTTTTTTTATAAAGTGGCCCAAAAGGATATCAGCGGGGACGAAATCGCAACAACTCATGGGGTCTGTAGACCTGCTACCTACCCTTGCTGGTCTCACCCAAATTCCCATTCCTGAGACATCAAAAATAGATGGAACTGATATGAGTACTTCCATCATAAACAGTACCCTGGTGCAACCTAATAAAATTGTTTACAACCATTGGAATGATAAAACCAGTGTTCGGAATCAAAACTTTCGTCTGGATCACCAAAACCGATTATATGATATTGTAAATGATCCGGGGCAAACACAGGATAGGGCAACTACGTTTCCCGAAACACGTGATACTCTAATCGCACTAAAGGAAATGTGGCTCAAAGAGGTAAAGGCCTACAAAAAACCGAAGGGAAAAAGACGGTTTCCCCTAGGGGATAAGACCCATGGTTTTGCACTATTACCAGCAAGGGATGGAAGTGCCCATGGAAAGATCCGACGCAGCAATCGCTGGCCTAATGCCTCTTTTTTTACCAATTGGGTGCAGGAAACGGATTCTATTACTTGGGATGTGGAAGTACTGAACGATAGCCATTTTGAAGTGTATCTCTATTATTCTTGTAGCCCGGAAGATATTGGGACTACGCTTGAGTTATCTTTAAATAATACAAAGATCGCGGCTACAATCAACGAATCACATGATCCACCTTTGATCGGAAAAGAACAAGATCGTTTTCCGAGGATAGAATCCTATGTGAAAGAATTTAAACCCGTAAAAATGGGCGTACTAACCGCCGATAAAGGAATAGGAAATTTGAGCTTAAAGGCCACCGCTATTCCCGGAGATGCAGCAATAGATTTTAGAATGCTCTATTTTAAGCGCCTAGTGCCTTAGGTGAGCAGATTACCATTGTCATCCCATTCGGCAATAGTATTCCGTTTACTCTGATCCACACATTTGGCGATCCATTCCGGATCATAGGCCACCCCATGCTGATCCAGCACATCTTGTGGTACACCATCCCAGATATTAGGCATGTTGCCCTTATAACCTAAATCGGCAATCCCCACCTTAGAGGTATAATAACCACATACTACCAGATTTCGCATCAACGCAAAAAATTGGATCTCCAGGGCCTGCTCTTCCAGGGGGGTATCGGGGTCATACCAACAGATTTGATCACAAATCTGATGTTGCTGCTCCAATGTGGCTGATTTGAACTCCACGCCAAATGCCGTATTACATTTGTGATCTAACCACATCAACCCCCCTAAAAGTGTCATTTCCAATTCGGGAATATCCTTACCCATAAACTCAATGAATTCAGGGACTTCCGCTTCAATAGGACCGCCGTGGGGTTCTTTGGGAGGTAAAATGATCGTGCTCAATACCCTTATCGTCTCCATCTCATGCGCGTTGAACAATTGCTCGGCCTTTAGTTTTTCCAGACGTTCCAATTCTTCGGGGGTCCTACCAAAATAGTTGGTTTCCGGCAGCTGAGGCAGTTCGGATGTTTCATTACTCATCCTACAACTATGAAAAGCCACTGCAGATGCTCCTGCACCCAATAGTATAGTCTGAATGCTTTTTCTCCTATCCATCATGTGATGTTTTGTTTTTTTAACTGTTCAACAATATAGTCTGAAGCTCGCCAGGCGAGGGCCAGGATGGTCCATGTACAATTTTTGTCTGCCTGAGAAACAAAAGGCCCTGCATCAGCAATAAAAACATTATTCACATCATGCAATTGTTGATACTTATTGGTTACCGATGTTTTGGGATCGTCACCCATTCGTGTAGTGCCTACCTCGTGAATGATCTGTCCCGGAGCAAGTAATCCGTAGTCTTGATCTTTATCAGGTTTTTCCCCCAACAAATGCCCACCCATGTTATGGATCAACTCTTCAAAGGTATCCTGCATATGCTTCGCCTGTTTTATCTCCAGGTCGGACCATTTGTAATTGAACTTTAAAACAGGGATCCCATACCGATCTAAGGTAGTAGGATCTATTTCACAGTAATTTTCTTTTCGGGCAATCCCTTCCCCCCGGCCACCAAAACCGATGACAGAACCATAGTATTTTTTAACGTCTTCCCTTAAACGCTCTCCATACCCTCCTACTTTCAAACCGAAGAATTTATCAAAATCGTTAGCATTAAAACCAAAACCATAATTGGGTTGGTGCATGCCACCCCATACTTCAATATGGTACCCTCGAGGAAAATCCAATTTCGAATTGTCCCCCCACCAGGGGGAATACACGTGCATTCCTCCAACCCCATCTTCGTTATAAGAGACCTTTCTGTTCATTAAGCCCGGAATAAAACCCGCAGCGCTCGCCCCTGTAGAATCCAGCAGGTATTTCCCTACCAAATCGCTACTGTTCCCCAAACCATTAGGATGCTGTTCGCTCTTGGAGTTTAACAGTATCCTAGCCGAACTACACGCAGAGGCGGCCAGTACTACTACTCTACCCTTTAAGGAATATTCTTTTCTGTCTTCCTTATTGATATAAGAAACCCCGGTAGCCTTGCCTTCCGCATTGGTAGTTACCTTTCGTACCATAGCATTCACAAAAAGATCCACCTGTCCTCCATTTTTCTGAGCCGGGAAAATTAGGCAACTCCCCGAAGAAAAATCAGCGTAAACGGAACATGAGCGACCGCATTGCCCACAATAAAAACAAATACCACGATCCTTATTGAGTTTTTTGGTAAGCATAGACATTCTTGATGGGATTACAGGAACTCCTGTTTTTTTCGCTCCATCGATGTAAAATACTTCATGCAGGCGTGGCTTGGGGGGCGGTAAGAAAAACCCGTCCGGATCATTTTCCAAACCTTCTTTCGTTCCAAAAACACCTATTAATTGATCTAGTTTATCATAGTATGGCTTAATATCTTCATAGCCAATGGGCCAGTCTTCCCCATGACCATCCCGTGTTTTTCCCTTGAAATCCTTAGGCCCAAATCGTAAGGAAATACGTCCCCAATGGTTGGTACGCCCTCCTAACATTCTGGAGCGCCACCACATAAAATTAGTGCCTTCCGCATGGGTATAGGGTTCCCCTTCTACCTCCCAGTCCCCCCAGGACATATCCCATTCCCCAAACGCTCGATCCGTATTTGCACCTCTTCTGGGCGACTCATAGGGCCATTTGAACTGCGTCATCGTTTTTGGGTCGGCGGGATCAAAAAACGGACCTGCCTCAACTACGGCAACTTTGAATCCGGCATCTGCCAAAATCTTTGTAGCCATGCCGCCCCCGGCACCGGAACCTACAATGATAGCATCGTATACGGTACTGTTCTCTATAATTTGCATGTACTAGGAATTGCTATTTCTGGATTATTGAATTCGAGTTAAACGATAAAATTCTTTACGGTATTGACTTGGCGTACATCCTTTGATCTTTTTGAACACCCGATTGAAATTTGCCATATTATGAAAACCACATTGGTAAGCAACTTCGGAGATACCCAGTGTTTCTTCTTCCGCCAACATTCTGGAGGCATTAGATATTCGAACATCGTTTAGGTATTCTACAAAAGTCCGCTCCGTACTTTTCTTTATAAAACGATTAAAGGAAACCTTACTCATGTTTAACAGGTTAGCCACCTGATCAAGCGTAATTCTATTGGGATAGTTTTCCTGTACAAAGTTGTAGAACAACTTTATTTTATCACTGTTGTCAAAATCATCTCTAAAGCTTTGGGAACTGGACAACAGGCGTTGATTCGGTGTTATGGAGAGATCGTATAGAATGGAAAACATTTCCAGAAAATACGTTATCCCTTCCAACTTGGAAACATTTAGGAGTCGTTGGGATATTTTTTGCGCCTCTTCTTTGTCGAAAAGTATCCCATGAATCGATTTTTCCAACATTTCCCGAAGAGGCTTCATAATACTTCTTCGGGTTAAACTATCCGAAAAGAGCTCGTTATGGAATTGAATTGTTACTTCGTGGACCACATGATCGCAATTGTGCATCTTCCAGCCGTGATTTAAATTGGGACCTACAAGTACCAACTCGTAATCATCTATTTCCTCAATACTAAACCCTACCGTACGCTGCATCCCCTTTCCATCCAAAATAAAATTAAGTTCCAGTTCGGGATGAAAATGAATAGGGTAATCAAAAGTGTCCCTATTCCGATCCATAACCAAAAAACTATCCTGTGGCGATAAGGCAGTAATTTCCCGTTGATATTTCTTTAACACAATACTAAAAAATTATATCAATATAATACTATTTTATCAAGTAGAAGCGATCGTATTGGACCATCAACTCTAGCCAGCTGTCGAAAACCGAATTTTAATGTTAAAATTTTAACTAGATCGTAAGCGGAAGTACCCTTTATTTCCTACTTCTTAGCCCTATTTAATGAAATAAAATTGTAAAATTCAGCAAAAGAGCTATTTAACATTTGAATTAACATAAAATTTACGTTCTTGAAAAATAGTATTATAGAATGACAAAATAATACGTATTGTATGCATATCGAATGTATAATTTTATCGATCATTTGGATTTCTTCTTGAAAGAAAAGTGAAAAAAGCTGATAAATTAACATCTCTCAATTAACAACTTAATAACTATGAAGCAATCAACTGACTCTGGCATTGTTTTAATGTCAACACCATTACGGAAGTTGTCTTCCGGCCTTCAAAAGGGCCTTTTGGCACTAACCGTGATTTTAGGCATGCAGTGGATGGCCGCCGGCACCTTTGCTGGAAAAAGCGCTCCCCCTGCGATGCAAACTATAGTTTCGGGAACAGTAACAGACGCCGATGGCGCACCGCTCCCCGGAGCTAACGTAGTGGTTAAAGGAACTACTAATGGAACGCAAACCGACTTTGATGGTAATTATACCATTACCGCGGCAGATGATGCCGTTCTGGTTTTTAGTTACATTGGTTTCTCCACGCAAGAAATTCCTGTTAACGGACAAACAACCGTTAATGTGCAAATGACCGAGGATGCCAACAAATTAGACGAAGTGGTAATCGTCGGTTACCAAGCGCAAACCAGAGGAGATCTGACAGGTGCGGTCGCATCGGTTGATGTCTCCGAAGCAACCAAACAGCCCTTGGTCAATGTAGCAGAGGCCTTGGAGGGTAGGGCAACCGGGGTAAGTGTTGTAAACGCTGGTAATCCAGGTGCAGCACCTATCGTTCGTATCCGTGGTTTGGGAACACCCAATAATAACAACCCGTTGTACATTATTGATGGAGCACAAACTCAGGATCCCAATATCCTGAATACAATTAACCCGCAGGATATTGCCCAGTTTAACGTACTTAAAGATGGGGCAGCTTCCATATACGGTGCCAGGGCTTCCAATGGTGTTATTATAATTACCACCAAAAGTGGTAATTATAACCAGAATAAACTATCGGTTAACATCGACATTTCAACTGGTTTTTCCAGAGCCAATCGACTTCCGGATATTTTGACAGCGCCTCAGCTTGGGGACGTGTTTTTTGAAAGTTTAACCAATGATGCTATTCGAAATGGAGAAGATCCCGCTGGAATCAGTCACCCTCAATATTTCCCTACTGGAGGCTCACCACAGGTGCCTTCACAGCTGTTAGGGGCTAGTTTTTTAGGTACCGGGGAAGAAGTCGTTGCACCTGTGCGCCAACCTAATGGCACCAATTGGCTAGACGAGATTTTTAACAGTGCACCTACACAAAACATCACAGCCACATTTGCCAACGGAAATGAAACTTCCAAATACTCGGCTACTTTTGGGTATTTAAACCGTGAAGGTATTCAACAGAATACTGGTTTTGAAAGAGGGCAATTGCGTTTGAATTCCGAATTTAAAATTGGTAAACGCATTACAATCGGAGAGCACTTCAATATTGCCTACAGCAATACACAGGGTGAGCTCGGAGAATCCGAAACCCAATTCGCCTTGCGATTAAGTCCTTTGGTTCCTGTTCGCGATAATTTAGGACGTTTTGCAGGGGGTTATAATAATGCCAATGGACTTTCCAATGCGGAAAACCCGGTAGCGAATTTGTCTCGGAATGCAGACGACTTCTTTAGGGAAACACGGCTTATTGGCGATGTCTATGCCAGCTTGTTGCTTGCCGATGGACTTACCTTTAAAACCAGTATTGGAGGTAACATTAGCATTTTTGCCCGACGTAACTTTACCGCACTAGATCCGGAATCTCCCGAACCCAGAGCAACCAATACCCTTACAGAACGTAACCAACAAAGCCAAAGTTGGATATGGACGAACACCCTAAATTACGTCAAGACTTTTGGGGATCATAACATAAATGCACTAGTAGGTTATGAAGCAGTTGAAAATACCGGGAAGAGTCTGGAAGTATCCGCAACTGGTTTTCTTTTTGAAACTCCCGACTTTTATTTATTAAGTAACGCCTCCGGAACTCCGTTGGTAAATGCAGAAGAAACTTTTGATTTTATCAATACGCTATCTTCTGTTTTTGGATCCGTTAATTATTCCTACGCGGATAAATACCTGGTAAGTGCTACCGTGCGTAGAGACCGTTCTTCACGATTTTTAGGGGATAATCAGAGCGGAATATTTCCTGCCTTTAGTGGAGGTTGGATCATGAGTAATGAAAATTTCTTCCCACAAGATGGATGGCTCAATCGGGTTAAACTTAAAGCGTCCTGGGGACAATTGGGGAACCAGGAACTCCCTGCAGACAACCCGGGCATAAATATCAATCGCTTGAATAACGTTATTGCGGATTATGTTTTTGATGGGGGTTCTAATCTAAATCAAGGGGCAGCCTTAGTAGGGGTGGCTAATCCGGATATCGAGTGGGAAACCAGTGAGACCTTTAATATAGGGGCTGAACTTGGCTTTTTTAACAATACCCTGGGTATCTCCCTGGAGTATTACCAAATCACTACCCAAGATCTGATCGTAAGAGATGAGACCGTACTTAGTGATACGGCTATTGACGCCGCTGATTTTTTTGTAAATCGGGGAAATGTTGAAAACTCAGGAATTGACCTAAGTATTTCCTACAACGGAAATGTTGGAAAGGATTTCACCTTTGGCGTGGATTTGAACGTTTCTACGGTTGATAATGAAGTTACTGATTTGGAGGGCTTTATTGTAGGGCAATCGTTTAGAGGTGGACCTATCACACGGACAGAAGAAGGACAACCTATTTCGTCTTTCTTTGGCCGGGTAGCCGATGGTATTTATCGCAGCGAAGCAGAGGTGGCGGCAGGACCGGATCAAGGGTTTGCAACACCGGCTGACGGGGTAGGAAGAATACGCTACAGGGATTTGAATGGTGATGGTGTTATAACAGATGACGATCGTGATTATATTGGAAACCCCACGCCAGATGTGTCCTTTGGTCTTAACCTGAATGCGAATTATAAGAATTGGGACTTTAGTGCTTTCTTTAGTGGTGTAGCAGGAAATGATATCTATAACTATGATAGGATCTTTACCGACTTCCCTACTTTTCCCAATGGAAATAGAAGCACACGCGTGCTGGATGCCTTTAACCCAACTACCAATCCGAATGGGGCGCAACCTGCTTTAAGCTTTACCTTATTAAACGGAGAAACCAACCCAAGCTCCTTCTTTGTAGAAGACGGTTCTTTCGTGCGATTACGAAACCTGGTTGTGGGTTATACCCTCCCTAGCCAGCTTACAGATAGTTGGGGGATAGCAAGTTTGCGTATTTATGCAAATGCTACTAACTTGTTCACGATAACGGGGTATGATGGAATTGATCCGGAAATTTTACCTTCAGATGATATCAACTCCGCTTTTTCCTTAGGTGTTGACGAAGATACATTTCCGGTACCCCAGATATTTTTGTTAGGTGTAAATTTAAGATTGTAAAAAAGATGAAAAAGAAGTTTGTTTATTTGTTTTTAGTGCTGCTCGGAGTGACTTCGTGCGGCGATGATTTTTCCGAAACGCCCGCTATTGGGGCCCTAAGCAATGAATCCTTAGCTAATCCGCAAGGCGTAGACCTATTATTAACAGGAGCCTATGGTATGCTGGATGGTTGGCGTGAAGGTAATAATCGAGGGAACCAATTTGCCGTTGGAGGAGATAACTGGTGGTTTGATGTGATTTCGGACGACGCTCACAAAGGAAGTACCGATGGAGATCAGATTGAATTGTTTCAAATTGAAACCAACGACTGGCAAACCGCTAACGATTATTTCAGAGGTAAATTCACTGCCCTATATGCTGGAGTGAATCGATGTAACGCAGTATTGTCTGTGATCAATGGTATAGACCGTACGGCACTCCTCCCTGTTGATGAAGCTGCAATTGTAGCTCAGGAAGGAGAGGCCCATTTTCTTAGAGCACACTTTTATTTTGAACTGACGAAAATTTTTGGTAATGTCGCTATAGTAAGTGTTGAAAACTATGAGAACTTGGAATTTAGCCAGCCTAACGAAGGCCCTGCTTGGTCACAAATCGAAGCTGATTTGCAAGTTGCCATAACGAATCTTCCGGCTACCCGTGGCGATCAACCCGATGCTGGACGCCCTACGCAAGTAGTAGCCAGAGCGTACTTAGGTAAAGTACATCTCTATCAATCTGACTGGGCGGCTGCTTTAACAGAATTGACTGCGGTAATTAACAGTGGTGAGTATTCTTTGGATCCGGAATTCCTGAATAATTTTACGGCTGCCGGTGAAAACGGTACGGAATCGATCTTTGCCATACAATTTTCAGAAGATACCGGTCAATCGCTTAATGGAAATAGAGCGGGAACGTTGAATTTTCCAGGGGGTGGCCCTTTCGGTTCTTGTTGTGGTTTTTATCAACCCTCTGTAGACCTTGCCAATGCGTTTCGAGTAGATGCCGATGGTTTGCCGCTTTTTGAGGCGTATAACGATGATGATTTTCTAAATGATTACGGTATCAATAGTGATGAGGCTTTTACTCCCGATACGACCACACCAGTAGATCCCCGACTAGACTATACAGTAGGTAGACGGGGTATTGATTACAATGGTTTTGGAGAACATATCGGTAAAGAGTGGATTAGAGCAGGATTTAATGATATCTCCGGACCTTATCTTCCCAAAAAGAATGTATATCAATTCGCAGAATTTGATGACACCGCAGGTCTTGGCGCCTGGGGTCAGGTTCACTCTGGACTTAATTACAATATCATTCGCTATGCAGATGTATTGTTAATGGCTGCAGAAGCTGCCGTAGAAACCGGAGATCTGGCCACAGCATTGAATTACGTTAACCAGATCCGGGCAAGAGCTGCAGGTTCAACCGTAGTACAAGCCATTGACGGCAGTGGCCCTGCTGCAAACTATCAGATAGGACAATATGCTTCTTTTCCCGATGCAGGCTTCGCCCGGGATGCCGTTCGGTTTGAGCGACGCGTTGAGCTTGGTATGGAAGGACATCGCTTGTTTGACTTGCGCAGATGGGGGACTACTGAACAGGTATTAGCAGAGTATTACGCTAATGAAACGCGTACTATTACCAATTTTGGCCCGAAGTTAAATCCCTATCTAGGAAGACAAGATTTGTTACCCATTCCGCTTACTTCAATTGATTTAAGCAATGGGATTTTACAGCAAAATCCAGGATACTAACAGATAAGTTTAGTTGAGTTTTATTAGTTTAAATTTAGCTGCAGAACAGGGCAATTGATTGCCCTGTTTTTGCTTTCAACCCATTCCATTCGTAACTTTATAGTCTTTCAACAGTAGAGAAATGATGGTGAAATTATTGAAGTATGTCCTAACCTTGTTTGTTCTTTTTTTATCTCTAAATTGTAGCCAACAAGCAGAAGAAAAATCCCTTGCCCAATCCAAAATTTTCCAAAAATTAGCGCCGAAACATTCGGGGATCACATTTTCCAATGATCTCAGCGAAAATGACTCCCTCAACTATTTTACCTATGCGTATATCTACATGGGTGGAGGAGTGTCTGCAGGCGACATTAACAACGATGGGCTAACCGATTTGTTCTTTACAGGCAATATGGTCCCCAACAAATTGTACCTGAATAAGGGTAATTTACAATTTGAAGATATTTCTGAGGCTGCCGGTATTTCGGGAGATGCCCGATGGTATACCGGAACAACTATGGCAGATGTTAATAACGACGGGTTTCTGGACATCTACTGTTCGGTAGGAGGAAAATTCGGCCCCAAAGAAAATCAGCTCTTTATTAATAATGGCGACAATACCTTCTCGGAAAAAGCCGAGGAATACGGTATTGATGATCCCAGCAATAGTGTGCAGGCTACCTTTTTTGATTACGATCTGGATGGAGACCTGGATCTTTATGTAGCCAATTATCCCCCTACAGCTTTTAATGCTCCTAATTATTATTATGCATTTCAACAAAAATATCCTAAACCCTTAACAACGGATCGTTTGTTTAAAAAGGTAGATGAGGCGTTTATCGACGTTACCGAAGAGGCAGGCTTAACTACTTTTGGACTTTCTTTAAGCGCCACTGTTGGAGATCTCAATCAGGACGGTTGGCCGGACCTTTATGTATCCAATGATTTTAGTACCCCGGATTATATGTTTATCAATAATCAGGACGGTACGTTTTCCGAACAGGTTAAAAATGCAACTAAAAACACCTCTTTTTATGGAATGGGTGTTGATATTGCTGATTTTAACAATGATCACTTATTGGATATTTTACAGGTAGACATGACCGCTCAGATCAACAGGAGGGCCAAGGCCAATATGGCCAGTATGAATCCTGAGCTGTTCTGGGGTACGGTAAACTCCGGCTTCCATTATCAATACATGCAGAACAGCCTTCAAATGAATAATGGCAATCTTCTGGACAGTGTCCCGGACTTTAGCAACGTTTCGAGACTGGCAGGCGTATCCTCAACAGATTGGAGCTGGGGTCCCCTCTTTGCAGATCTTGACAATGACGGTTGGAAAGATATTTTTATTGCTAACGGGACGCGCCGGGAAATCAATAACCGGGACTTCTTTTTAGACATTGAAAAAAACGGAATTTCAAAAGATAGTTTATTACAAAAAACCTTAGAAATTCCTTCTGAAAAAATTGACAATTACGCCCTTAAAAACAATAGGGATCTTACGTTTACCCGTGTGAACCAGAATTGGGGGATAGAACATCCAGGTTTTTCCAATGGCGCTATATACGTAGACCTAGACAACGATGGAGACTTAGAAATTGTAACCAATAATATTGACGACGTCGCTACCGTTTTTGAAAACCTGGGTACTCCCAATAGCAACCAGATTACTTTTGCCTTTAAAGGCCCTGCGCAGAATACCCAGGGTATTGGCGTTAAAGTATCGCTATATACTGAAGGTCAGTCCCAATTTCAGGAACTAACCCTTACCAGAGGATTTCAATCCTCAGTAGCTCCAAAACTGCATTTCGGACTGGGCAATATAGCTGAGATCGATTCGATTGTTGTACAATGGCCTGATCAAAAAATCCAACGTATTGTGGAAGTCCCGGTAAATACCACAAGGGTCCTGACGCACTCCGAAGCAAAACTCGGATTAGATAAAATACCCCAGCAGCAGGAAAAACTATTCCACACTAAAAAGGATCCAAACGCGATCACGCAGCATCTTCATACCGAGAATTATTACGATGATTTCTACAATGAGATCTTACTTCCGCATCAGACCTCCATGTTTGGTCCCAATATTGCAACGGGCGACCTCAACGGAGATGGTAAGGAAGATTTGGTGGTTGGTGCCTCAGCATTACATACCACTTCCATCTATCTGCAACAAGGACAAGGATTTAAAAAAATGACGGACACACCGTTTATTCAGGACAAGCCAAGCGAGGATATGGGGATCCATATTTTTGATGCTGATGGGGATGGGGACAACGATCTCTATATTGCTAGCGGTGGAAATGAGTTTAACCGTAATGATACGGCACTACAGGATAGATTATATATCAATGACGGGAAAGGAAACCTCACCAAGAGTAACAATGCTTTACCTGAAATGCTGACCAGTAGCTCTAGGGTACATAGCCATGATTTTGATAAAGACGGCGATCTGGACCTCTTTGTTGCGGGGCGTTTGGTTCCGGGAAACTATCCCCTACCTGCTGACAGTTATATATTGGAAAATGTTAGCACCAAAACGGAAGTGAAATTTGTTAATGCTACCCCGAAAATCGCTCCCTTCCTTCAGGAAATGGGAATGGTAACTGATGCGGTCTGGGAAGATATCGACCGCGATGGGTGGACAGATCTTATCCTAACCGGAGAGTGGATGCCCATAACCGTACTGAAGAATAATCAAGGATATTTTTCCAATGTAACCGAGCAATGGGGAACAGCGGATTCCAGAGGATGGTGGTTCAGCATAAAATCCGGAGATTTTGACGAGGATGGTGATGTAGACTTCATTGTGGGCAACTTAGGACTAAACTACAAATACAAAGCCAGTGATACCGAGACCTTTGATATCTATTTCAATGATTTTGATCAGAACAGCACGGGAGATATCGTACTGAGCTATTATAACGACGGAGAAAAATATCCTCTCCGTGGGCGGGAATGCTCCTCACAGCAAATGCCCGCCATTAAAGAAAAATTTAAGGACTACGAGTCCTTTTCCAATGCGACTTTAGAAGATGTATATACCTCTCAGACCTTAGAGAACTCATTGCATTATCAGGTAAAGTCCTTTGCGAGCGTTTTTATGGAAAACCGGGGAGATGGATTTACCCTTCATGAATTACCAAATATGGCTCAGCTTTCAAGTATCAATCAGATTGAGATAGACGATTTCGATAGCGATGGGCATTTAGATGCGCTAATTGTGGGAAATCTTTATGCTTCTGAGGTAGAAACCCCAAGAAATGATGCTGGCAACGGTCTTTTCCTTAAGGGAAAAGGTAATGGGAGCTTTACTCCGATATCTGCCTTAGAAAGTGGTTTGTATACTCCGGGGGATGTAAAGGATTGTACGCGATTGAAAGTTGAGGACAAAGACTATCTGATCCTAGCCAAAAATTCAGATTATTTGCAAATAGTTCAAATTAACAAGGGGCAACCCTAAGATTGCCCCTTCCCCATCACACCATATGCAAATCAGAGGTGGTTGTTTTGTTCTCTTTATAATGTTCGGCCCTCTATAATCGCTGAACAGCTAAACGTCGAAATCTATCGAAAAGCTAGAGATAAATGATTTTTTTAGCATATTCCGGTAAGAAGAATAGCAATCCTAAAACAAGAAGAGGCTACTAAAAAGTAGCCTCTTCACTTAGGTAATAGTCTAGTTGAATATTACTTAATTGTATCCAGGGTTCTGCTCCAATAGGGGGTTTCTATCCCGTGCAGATTGTGGTATGGGAAATACCAATCTATTATCGTCAAAAGGTAATCCGCCAACAGCTCTTCCTGTTCGCTTGTAATCGTGTAAGGTGAAGCCTTCAAATGCCAGCTCTAATTCCCTTTCATTCAGAATTAAGTCCAATGTAAGGGCTCCAAGGGGAGGTGCGGAAGAGCGCGCACGTAGCGCATTTATTTCATCCAATGGGGCTAATCCCACGGAGGTACCCAATCTGAAGTTGCTCTCCGCCCGGATGAGATGCATTTCCCCAATTCTAATATGACTTACGTTGGCAAATTGACGGGCAAATTTTGAAGTCAGGATAAATCCATCGCTGACACCTTCGCCCAAATAGGTGAAATTTCTTCTTTCATCTGTTGGGGAATCAAACTTATCAAGATAGGCCTGGGTTATTGCAATATCACCACCTCTACCTCCAAGGGCCTGGGTAGCATAGTAGAGATTATAATTATTGCTACCCTCCTGAACGGTTACTACCCACGAAAAAATCGTTTCACTAGAATTGCCATCCGTATCAAAAGCCTCTGCATAGGTAGGAGTGAGCGCATGTCCACTACTTTGCAGCACTTCATTGGCAGCATCCCTGGCATCAGCAAAATTGCCTTGTTGCAAGTACACCCTTGCCAAAACAGCAAGTGCCGCGAATCGGTCTGCCCTATCTCCATTGTTCCCCGGTAACAACGAAGCTGCATCAGTCAGATCACTAATTACCTGATCGTATACATCCTCAACGGTATCTCTGGGTACTGCCCTACTTACATCAGGAGGTAAAAGTACAATGGGAACACCAAGTTGCGTATTGGTGCCAGCTGCATTGTATTGCTGACCATACAGACGAACCATATCAAAGTAGACCACTCCTCTCAAAAACTTGGCCTCCCCCTCAACGCGATTTGCCTCTGAGGCGTCTTCGAATTTATCAAGATTTGCCAAAACCGTATTTACGTGTCCAATTATGGAATAACTATCAGCATAAATATTCAAAGCACTGAGATTGTCGTTAATCATAGCTTTGTTAAACAAATCTCTAAGGTTAGAGAAGGTTCCATTCCAACTTACTTGGTCGGTATTACCCAACAAATCAACAGCTACACTAATTTCACCACTATAATTCCCGTTGTACAAAGGTGCCACATTATCGGGACTCGTATTTCTCCCAATGTCGTATGCCGTAAGCAGTATGGCATTGATATTTTCAGGAGTATCCGTGGCCAAACCAATACTAATACTTTGTTGCGGTTCTAAATCCAATTCGTCTTCACAGGACACAATACCTGCGAATACTAGTAACACTATTATAGTTTTTATGTATTTCATAACTCTTTTTATTTAAAATGCTAAGTTTAAACCTAATGTATATACCCGTGGTTGAGGCGCGGAATAAAAAGTAGTCCCCGAGTTGGTATTTGAAATTGCCGAATCATCGGACGATTCAGGGTCATACCCTCTGTAATCTGTAAACGTCAATAAGTTTAAACCACTTACATATACGCGGACCCTGCTCATTCCCAGACGATCCAATATGTCTTGCTGCAGGGAATATCCCAAAGAAACATTTCTAAGACGAATAAAATCAGCATCTTGTAGATAACGGGTGCTTTCGGAGTGTCCGTTGTTTACGGATAATCTTACCTGTGGTACATCAGTGATATCCCCTGGATTTTGCCACCTTCTATCAAAGATGATCTGATCCTGGTTATCCAATCCATTTCCCAAACCGGCTTCCTGAAATCTACCTGCGTTGTTATAGCGTTGCCCACCCCATTGGCCTTGAAAAGTAAATGAGAAATCAATGCCTTTAAAGTCGAAATTACTAGAAAAACCTGCTATGACATCAGGGTTAGGATTGCCTGCCACAATACGCTCCGCTTCGGTAGGGTCATTCGTCGTATTCTTGTTTAAGGTACCATCCGGATTCTCAGTGTTCAATACATAAAGTGCATCTCCGTTTGCCGGATCTACACCAGCATACTCTATTAAGAAGAATGAATTTATAGGTTCCCCTTCCCTAAGAATGTTTCTAACTGTTATTAGATCCTCGCCGTTAGGCAAATTGGTGATCTCGTTTTTATTAAAGGCGATATTGAAATTGGTTTTCCAGGTCATAAATTGTGTCTGGATGTTTGTAGTATTCAAAGAAAACTCGAAGCCTTCATTTTCAAGGTTTCCTATATTTTGTAATACCACATGTGAAGGTAAGGAAGCCTCAAACGGAACCCGCGTATTGAACAATAAGTCTTCGGTACTCTTTTTGTAATAATCTATTTCTCCTGAGATGCGATTATTCAAGAATCCAAAATCAATCCCAAAATTGATCTGTTCCGTCTCTTCCCATTTCAAATCCGGATTTTCCCCTTGCGTGAACTCCAATGCGGACTCGCCATTATAGCTAGCGCCTCCAAAAAGGCCCAAACTTCCAAAGTTGGCAATAGGGGTATTCCCATTAATCCCCCAGCTACCTCGTAGTTTTAAGTAAGAGAGCGTTGGGCTACCTGACAAGAAATTTTCTTCCGAGATAATCCATCCTGCAGAGGCTGCAGGAAAGTATCCAAAGCGATTTTCCGATCCAAATCGCGATGAACCATCACGCCGAATACTTGCCTTAAACAAATACTTCCCTCTGTAATCATAAGTGGCCCTTGCAAAATAAGAGAGTTGCGCCCAGTTGGTAAATGTTCCATCTCCAGCCGAAATTAGCGCTGCACTTGCAACGGAACGAAAATCATCTGTAGGAAAACCGTCCCCGGTTACCGACGTGGTCCTATTTTTGAACCTGGTATAGTTGTTCCCTAAAACAAACGAAAAGTTAGAGGCCTCACCAAAGGTGGTATCAAACGTTATATAATTGTTTGTTGAGATGATCTCCGCACCATTGTCCGAAGCGAACGTCTGTCCGTTGGTCGATTGAAAAGGGGCCAATCTACCTGTATTTCGGTCCACCGTTTGATTCAGATAGTCATAGCCTAGTTCTGTTTGCCAGCGTAATTTTTCATGCAATTTGATCTCAGCAAATACCTTGCCCAGCAACCTTCTTCGTTTTGTTGTTCTGAACGAATTCTGATCTTGTAATAAAAAGTTGGCATACAAGGTATTCCCATTGATTTCACCATCCGATAAGAAGGCCGGGGAAGTTGGGATTTGTGCAATAGCCTGCATAGGGGTCACAAAAGAGGCATCGCTGGCTATTCGATCAATAATAGTACTCGCGTAGCTCGAATTTAACCCAAGACTTAGCCAATCATTGACTTTATGGTCTATGTTAGCTCTCACGGTATAACGCTCCAATGCGTTCCCCCGCACAATCCCTTCGTTGTTAGTGTAGGCGCCGGATATAAAACTTTGTGTCTTCTCATTACCACCGGAAACAGAAACGTTAACGTCTTGAATGTAACTATCCTGAAAAGCAAAATCTTGCCAATCCGTGTCCACGTTCCTAAAGTCCTGATCACCTGCAAAACCTTGTAAAAGTCCATCAACGGTAAGTCCAATGGAAGCTAAAAACCCGCTATTGGCTTCGGCTTCTTCCAGAAGTTCAATATAATCGGCACTATTTAACCAATCTCTTTTGTTGGAAGGTTGCCCGTAGCTAGTTGACATATCCAAGGAGACGGTAGATTTACCTTGAGCCCCCCTCTTTGTTGTGATCAAAACCACTCCATTGGTCCCTTTTGCACCAAAAATAGCTGCCGCAGATGCATCTTTAAGAATATCAATGGAGGCTATATCATTCGGGTTTAGCGCCAACAAAGGATTGGTAGGTGCTGTAGTTGATGAGATATCGTTATTATTCATTTCAATACCATCAATTACAAAAAGAGGTTGTTGTGAAGCAGTAACAGAAGAAAGCCCACGGATTACAATGTTCAACCCACCGTCCAACTTACCGTTGGTTTGTGTAATCTGAACCCCCGGAGCTTTTCCAATTAGCGCACCTTGAAAGCTGGGCGTAGCAATTCCACCAATTTGCTCAGACTCAATTTTGGCTATATTATCAGTAACCTTCCTTTTGATCTGGGTACCAAAACCCACAACGATCACCTCATCCAGCGCTTCCGCATCTTGCCGCATTTGAACATTAATGATATCTGAAGCATCTACTACCCTGCTTTCTGTTTTCTGACCAATATAGGTAAAGAGTAAGGTCTGTCCCGCAGCTGCAATAATGGAATAGTTCCCATCAAAATCAGTTTGAGTTCCAGTAGTGGTGCCCTGAATAACAATGTTAACCCCGGGTAGGGGCACCCCTGACTGGTCCACCACATTTCCGGTGATCGTTTTTTCCTGGGCCTGCGCAAATACCAGGGTACAGCATACGGCTATCAAGGCCCCAAACAGTTTCTTTACATTCATACGAGTTAAAGTTTTGTAAATGATTAAATGAGTTAGTGCAACTGAGAAAGGCGGGCGGAAAAGAGAAAGATGATAGCTAATTCAAATAATACTTCTTGGAAGTAAACAAAACGTAAATGGAATCTTTTGTTTTTAGAAGTAAGGCCTCTCACCGCCCTACCTTTACAATTGCATAACAAAACAATTCATAAGCCCGTTTGCCGAAGTACTTTTGCAACGGGAAGAACCCCAAAAAAAGAGATGCCCATGGGCTAGTACCTTTTTTAACAAAATTTGGTTGTACTAAGAAGACAAGAGATAGCGCATTGTGCCACTATTTTGTAGAAAAAAATCCCCTGAATCGGAATTCAGAGGATTTCACTAAACGAACGTACCAAAAAATGAAAAAATGGTCGTTACTTGTAGACCGGACTTATGCTATACCAGGCTGGTATTCGTAAGAGGCAATATGCCTAAAATCATTAGGACTTCGTCCGGTTGCCTTTTTAAACGCCAAGTAAAAGCTATTTTTACTGTTAAATCCCACCTCATACATAATGGCCTTTACACTTAACAATGGATGTGTAACTAAAAGCAATTTCGCTTCTTCGATCCGATAACTGTTCAATAGGGCATAAAAGTTCTTTGCATAATAGGTGTTGATCACCTCAGAAACCTTGTATCGGTCCTGTTCGATGTAACTGGCCAGGTCTCCCAAGCCCAATTCATTGTTCCTGTACAGCTTGTCATGCTCAAGTGCTGTCGTGATCCTTAGCTTTATGGCTAAAGCCTGATCCGGTGTAAGTCCGGATTTCCTGTACTTTTCCGATGCGGGTGCCAGAGGCATCCCCACTTTATCCTCAGAAATGTACTTGAGGGCGATCTGTTTAAAAAGCCACTTCATAATAATTGATGATTTTTTGATTGATACCTCTAGTTACCAAGAAATACCAGGTTTCGCGTTTTTCCCGATAAGAGTTTACTTCCGGGTAGAATGGTAAAAGGGTATAGGCACTAGATAAAACGCTCATCCTTAGAACAACAGTACAGTATTCGAACCAGGTAAAAATACCGTGATCAAGGATGCCTATCAGCAAAACAAAAAATGACTTCCATTTCAATTAGTAGGGTTATACTATGGCACTTTCCAAAGTATTAGTTATTCAAACGTTACTGCCCCGCCATATTTGGCAAAACAATTACTTCCGCAATTCGGGTACATTTTACCGGATGATAAGGCATCAATTCTCCGAGCGGATTTCTTTTATTTTCGATAGGCGTTTCCGTGAGGACAATGGATAGCCCCAAAGTGGTCGCGATTGATCTTCGGATCCGTCAGAATGGTAATGTTAACTAAGACCCTTTTTTGTCTTTCCTAAAAATTGTGTTTCCCAAAACCAGCATGTCCATACCGGTGCGCTTAAAACATCGGATGGCATCTTCCGGACTACAAACAATAGGCTCATCCTTTACATTGAAACTGGTATTGATCAATAAACCATATTGCGTAAGGTCTTTAAAGGCATTAAGCAGTCCCCAAAACCTTGGGTTCATAGCCTTATTTACTGTTTGTATTCTTGCCGATCCATCAACATGTGTTACGGAAGGAATATCGGAACGAACTTGTCTCAATCGTTCCCTAAGTCCGGTTGCTGTGGTAATCCTATTTTTTAATCGTTCCAGTTTCACATTTTGCACCAGTAACATATAAGGTGAGATCGCATTCATTTCAAAATAGTCCAAAGCATCCTCTTCCAGAACACTAGGTGCAAAGGGTCTAAAACCTTCCCTAAACTTAATTTTTTCGTTGATCTTCTCCTGCATTTCAGGATTTCTAGGATCGGCTAAAATACTCCTGTTGCCCAAAGCTCTCGGACCAAATTCCATCCTCCCCTGAAACCACCCTACGATCTTTCCTTCAGCAAGTGCTGTAGCCGTTAGCGAGAAAAGTGTGGTATCCTCCTCTACCCTTTCTGAAATTAGATCCGAATGTAGTCTGGCGCTATTGCTTATGTCCCGTTGGCTATATGACGGACCCAGATAAGCATTATGCATTGCATCCGGATAGCTTGGAGTTCGTCGTTTCTCCATTTGAATGTGCCAAACTGATAGAGCTGCACCCAGCGCTCCTCCGGCATCTCCAGACGCGGGTTGAATCCAAAGGTTTTCAACTTCCTTGTTCTTTAAGATTTTACCATTGTTTACGGAGTTCAAAGCTACCCCCCCAGCCAAAACGACTTTAGAACATCCGGTTAATCGAATAGCGGTAGTCACTAGTTTACGCACACAATCCTCCACTATCTGTTGTGCTGCCAGTGCCAAATTAGCATGCTGTTGGGTAAGTGGTTCAGTTGGGTTTCTTCGCGGTATTGCAAAAAGCTTTTCCCATTTTTTGTCCTTTGTCATGGTAAGCTGGACTGCAAAATTAAAGTAGGTCATGTTCAACAGGAAAGAACCGTCCTTTCTGACATCAATAAGGTTTTCGCTGATCCGTTTTGAAAATCTGTGGGTCTCATCTGCTTCGGGATTACCGTATGCAGCCAACCCCATCATTTTGTATTCTCCACTATTTACCCGAAATCCCAGGTAATACGTGAATGCGGAATAGAGTAACCCTAAAGAATGTGGAAACTGCTGTTCCCTTAAAACCCTGATGCTATTGCCAATGCCTAAGGAAATGGTAAGCGTATTCCATTCTCCCACACCATCCAAGGTGAGTATAGTGGCTTTGTCAAAAGGACTTGGAAAAAATGAACTGGCAGCATGGGAAAGGTGGTGCTCAGGAAAATAAATCAGAACATCCTTAAAACCAATGACTTCAAAATGGCGCTTTATTTTTTTTCGAATAAATAATTTATCCTTTAACCAAAGGGGCATGGCCTTTTGAAAACTAGATAGTCCTTTAGGAATAAAGGCATGATAGGTTTCCAATAGACGTTCAAATTTCAATAGTGGTTTTTCATAGAACGCCACTGCATCGAGCCCACCTGGACCAATATTGCCTTCGCGTAGGACAAAATCTATAGCATTTTTAGGAAAGGAAGCATCTCCTTTAAGCCTGGTAAAACGCTCTTCATTTGCTGCTGCGATAATTTCGCCATCAACGATCAAGGCCGCAGCGCTGTCATGAAAAAAGGCAGAAAGTCCCAAGATCGCTGTTGCCATTAAAAAGTATGTTTTACATCGTCTGGCTTATACGTGTGTTTTCGGATGGTAAAGACAGATTCTTCGGACCTTTTAAAACTTTTCAGACGTAGTGTATCCCGACCTAATAATTTTCGAAGATACCCCACTGGGACCACCATTAGGAAAAAAGTAATTGTTAGTACTATGGTGGTAGTCAGTAATCCCAAAACCTTGGAAAAACCAAACCAAAGGAACGTTAGAGGTTGAAAAACACGGGGAAAAATGAGCGTTGCTCCCAAGATAGAAATAGCGAACCATACCCAATACGTTCGTTGCTGAAAGAAAAGGAAAGTTATAAGACAGGCTAGTGCTATCAAAACCCCTACTTCCCGGTTTTGCCTTAGAGAAATCTTCACTAGAATAGCGAATAAATAAATGGTGCCAGGGCTGAATTTGCTGTGATCACTACTATAATACTTATAGCAAATAATAAGATCAGTAGCGGGGCTAGCCAGTACTTTTTCCTCGTTCGCAGAAATAACCCAAACTCCTTTAAAGTATCCATATCAATCAATATTTTGTAGTAGTTCAAGAGCGCTTTTGTTGTTCGGATGCTGTTGTACTATTTTATTTAGAATTTTAACGGCTTTAGCTCTTTTACCCAATGCTAAAAAATTTTTAGCCAACTGAGTGCTGTCCTTCCCTTTATCAAAAACTATAGCTTGTATTGTTTTGTATAACTGTTGTAACCCCAAATCTTTGGGATGGTTTTGCTCCATATATTCCAAATAGGAAAGAGCGGGTTCGAATGCATCAGCATCAATTAAAGTTACTGCAATTTTTCTGATATTTTCTGCTGACGAGTCAAGTTCGGATGCCCTTTTAAAATGATAAAGCATTTTGTGCGAATCGTTTAATTTAAGCGCTTGTAAGGCAGTCTCGATATGAAATCTTGCTTCATAGGGATATTCTAATGTAAGCCCCTCGGCAACCTTTATTCCCTTTTCGAATTGACCTAATTGCCGATAGTGAACATACAGGGTTTGCATGGCTTCCTTCCAACCTATTAACTTAGTGGCCAGTTTTCCACCTAACTGTTCGCAAAACTCCAAACTATCTCTTTCTATTTGAGGCATGGATTGATAGAAAGGCCATCCTTCTTTTAGTTGTAAGACTTCATATTTCCCGGCAAATTCATCTACACAGGTTACCGGCATTTTTTGCTTTAGCTGTTCCCAGGAAAGTTTATTTCTATCGTAGGAACCGAATATACCAGCGTCCAAAATAGCTTCGTAGAAAGTATAGGCTAGAAGCGAATAGCCCTCTATGTTAAGATGAACATGTTCCCAAAAGAAAGTATCTCCCAGAATACCCCCTTCCGAAAACGTTTCGAATCTTGAATGCGTGTCAACAATAAAAATATGATCATTACTATCTGCCAATACTTTAATACGGTTGTTTAGCGCTTCAGGAGCTCTGAAACGCAGCTGATCGTATTCCTTTGCAAGGACATAGTTTTGCTTTGCCAGTACTTCATTTCCATTGTGATACGCCTTGTTCGCAATATCAAAATAATGATCTGCAGCGGTACTAGGATCGATGCTATCACTCACAAAAGGACTAAGATCTTTTTCATTACTGACCAATGTTGAGATAAACACGGGAATACCTGATTTTCCAGTATACCCTGCAATCCTTTTCATGTTATGGTTAAACTGTTGTATTCCTTGCTCATATTTCCTGGAGCCAAAGGAGATCTTCCGGTTAGCAACCATTTTTTCCATAAGGGTTTTCCGCGCTTCATCATTTTTTTCCAAACTGCTTCCCAAAGCTCCAATCATAGATTCCATGACCTGAACCAAGCGTAGTTTTTTCATCCCCAATCCCAAATTGACCAGTCTGGGGTTTTTTGCTATTGCATTGGATGCTCCTACTCCCAGCGCCCCGTAGTACTCGTTATGGCCGGCATAGATGAGAATGGCATCGGGTTGATAGTCCATAAGCTGTTTGGTGAAATCCAATACAGTGTACGAATTCACAGCGGTAAGTGCCAGATTAATGATCTCAATCTTTTTATTTGGAAAAGTGGTGTTTAAGGCAAACTGCAACCATCTGTGAAAGGAACCATTTTTCTTATATGGATAGCCCACTGCGGTTGAAGCCCCCAGGACAAAAATGCGGAAGGTAGCCAGGTCTTTATCCTTCTTAAACATTTCTTGGAATCCAATAGTAGCATTTCCGTTTTGACCAAAGTATTTTTTTGAAATCTCCGGATTCATATGTATCCATTCAGGATTATTTTGCACAGCAATAAAGAGCGGGTAATTGGTGCCATATCCGGATAGTCTTAAGCCAATTTCTACCAATACAAAAAGTACTACCACAAGAAGGGAAGCCGCTATTTTGAAAGCTACCTCTTTTTTCATTTTAGAAATAGTTCAGCGTAAACAGGGAAATGATCAGAAGGGTAACGACCGTCTTTGCGATCATTTATGATCGTGCTTTTTAACACCCGGAGTTGTGAGGCGTCAAAAAAAATGTAATCAATTCTTCGTGTTACGGGCTGTTGATCATCAAAACCATTGAAGGTACCTTGCGGTCCGGTAGCATTATTCCCTGCAGCACTATGTGCATCCGATAAGCTTTCCAAAATCAGTTGAATTGCTTTACTATTCGGTTCCAAATTAAAGTCTCCTATCAGGATCCATGGAAATTTTTCAGAATTTATAGCCTTGGCTTTTGATAGAATTAATTTAGCGCTTTCTAATCGCGCCTTTTCACCTATGTGGTCAAAATGGGTATTAAAAACAAAAAATTTACTTTTACTACTTACGTATTGAAAGAGCCCGTAGGTACAAATGCGTTTTAAAGCCGCATCCCATCCGACGGATGGTTGTTGTGGGGTTTGTGAGAGCCAGAATGTAGCTTTGTCCAGTAGTCGTATTTTGGTAGGATCGTAAAAAATAGCTGTATATTCTCCGTCCGACATGCCATCTTCTCTACCTACTCCAAAATACCGATAGCCTTCTAACTCCTTTTCCAGATAATCTACCTGATTCTGCAATCCTTCCTGAATACCCAATATGACGGGGGCATAGGTGTTAATCTGAGCCACTATTCTATCCTTTCTGTTGTCCCAATTGTTCGGAGCTTCCGAGGGATTATCATATCGGATGTTATAGGTCATAATATTCAATTGCTGACCTAATACAAGGTGCGTCACAGGAATGATCAGCATCAGAACAAGAGCGATTGTTTTATTCATTCTAAGGGTGTACCTCTAAGTTTTCTAAAATTTTGATAGGCCTTTTCCACCTTTTCTTGAGAAGCACGTTCAAATTCCTTTTCCGTTACCTTATAATGGGTCTGCAGGGAATCTAATTGTATCTTTAGGTTCTCAATTTCGGATTGATAGGCTTTGTCATTAATTTTGTTGTCCAGTTCTTGGGGATCCTCTATAAGATCATAGAACTCCCAACTGTTGATATCATCATAAAAATGGATTAATTTATAGCGTTTCGTACTTACCCCATAGTGCTTTTTCACCATATGAAATGCCGGATAATCGTAGTAATGATAGTAGATAATGTCTCGAAAATCTTCTTCCCTCATTTTTTTGGTCAATAATGGGACTAAGGATACTCCTTGCATTTCTCCGCTGTATTCACTTCCTCCGGCAAAATCCAGTAAGGTCTGAGCAAAATCAAGATTCTGTACAAGCGCTTCAATCTCGCTACCTTTTTGGATAATCCCAGGATATTGCATTAAAAGAGGGGTCCTAAAGGATTCCTCATACATAAAACGTTTGTCAAACCAGCCCTTTTCACCTAAGTAAAAGCCTTGATCCGAGGTATAGATTACAATCGTGTTTTCATCTAGTCCAGATGTTTCCAAATAGTCAAGTATTTCACCTACTCCCTCATCTACGGAGGCTACAGTGGCCAAATAATCTTGCAAATAACGCTGGGCCTTCCATAGTGCAAGTTCCTGTCCCCTTATATCCGAATTATGGAATGCATTATTTTTGGGTAGATAAGCGGTATTCCATGCCTTGCGTTGTTCTTCTGTCATTCGTTCAAAATCCGAACGCCATGGGTTATTCATCAGTTCAGTACTACCCCGGGCTTTGGTTAGCTTCAGATCGTGTCCCTCATACATATCCCTGTAAACGGTCTGTTGCTGCGATTTTGCAGCTTGCTGCCCTTCGTGCCGTACAAAGTAGGTTTCTGGTATGGGTAGGTCTATACTATCATATTTGTTAGCATGACGCAACGCCGGCATCCAGTTTCTGTGCGGTGCTTTATGTTGGATCATGAGGAGAAAAGGGTTACTATCCTGTTTCTGCTTCAGCCAGGAAAGGGCTTTTTCGGTGATTATATCATTGGTATACCCGGTGAATCTTAGGGAATCGCCATTGTCTATAAAATCCGGGTTATAATAATGGCCCTGATCTTGCAAGATATTCCAATAGTCAAACCCCTCTGGCCAATTGTGTAGATGCCACTTTCCAACTATGGCCGTGGTATATCCCATCTTTTGAAGATACTTTGGCAAAGTGGGTTGTGAACCGTTAAAACGTTCTCCATTTTGTCTAAATCCATTAATATGGCTATGCTTACCTGTAAGGATAACTGCTCGACTAGGGCCACAAAGGGAATTGGTTACATAAGCCCTATTAAATTTGACACCATTCCGAGCAATACGGTCAATATTAGGGGTTGGCGCAACACTTCCAATTTCATGCCCATAAGCGCTAATGGCCTGATATGCATGGTCATCAGCCATTATAAATACAATATTAGGCATAGTTTTTCCCTTTTCTGCTGTTCCTTTTTCTCCACATGACAGCATACCCAATACTACAACAACCAGTAACCATTTAGTCTGCATCCTTTTGTTTTTGCGCTATTTGAATCTTTGATTGGGTAAATCTTCCCTCCAGCACAATGTCTGTAATAAAAGCCGAAATTTCATCCGTACGCGTATAGGGCAAGTTGGCCCAATCGTGGTTTCCCTCCGTATCAAACATAAAAACATAAGAGGTATTCAATACTGCCAATTTTTTGGCTATCGCATAGGATCCGCTAAGGATAAGGTATCCTTCAGCGTTTGTATCACAATAATGATGGGGTGCAGTTTTGAAAGGTACCAGTTTATCCTTTTTCCCATGATATAACAATGCAGGGATCCTGGTCTCCTTTGTAATGTAATCTGTATCCAATACGGCACCCGCAAAGGCTATTACCCCGGCAAACTTTTCTTTCGGAAAAGATATATCTTTAAAATCGTGATGGTATGGCATAAACACGGTGTTCAGTACCGCCTCTGCACCTGCACTACTACCGACCAGAATGATCTTTCCGGGATCTATTTTTAGCTCGTTTTTCCTATTTGCTAAATAATTAACAGCAGCTACAACATCTTCAGTAGCCGTTTTAAAAGTGGTAATCTTCTGATTTGCAGGACAATCACAACCAAAAGATTTTCCTTTACGTGTTAACCGGTAACTCATAGAGGCCACAGCATAGCCTTTGTATGCCATTTGGGTACAAAATGCTTTTTCCAGGGGATTGTCTTTTTTCCCGAAAGCAAAGCCTCCGCCGTGGACCAGGAGGAGTAAAGGTCTATTTTGAATCGTATCCGTTGTTGAGGAATAGAAATCCAATTGTAGGGTATCCGCGTAGGTATAGGTGCTAACTTTAATAGTTGAAAATAGAGAATCTTTATAGCGCTCCTGTCCATAGGTTATTATTGTTGATAACACAAAGGGCAGCCAAAAAAAGTTAGAGATTTTCAGTTTCATATCTGTTACTTTAAAGCAAAAGAACCGGAAAGGGTAGTATCAGAATCGCCGCCAACATATACTTTGAATTCTCCGGGTTCAGCTACAAATTTCAGATTACTATTGTAAAATTTTAAATCATCCGGGCCGAGTTTTAATGCTACTTCACTGCGCTCACCGGGTGCTAACCTTATTTTTTTAAATCCTTTTAATTGACGTCTAGGCGGGGTAATACTGCGTACGACATCCTGCAGGTAGAGTTGTACAATCTCTTCCCCGGCCACATCTCCAATATTTTCTACCGTTACTGTTACCGTAATACTATCATCTGCCTCGATCTCCAACTTGTCTATTTTTAAATTGGAATAACGAAAAGCGGTATAACTCAGACCATAGCCAAAAGGTAATAAAGGCGTATTGGGCACATCCAGATAATTTGTCTTAAACTTTTCGTATCCTTCCTCCGGATTGGGTCTCCCTGTACGCTTTACGCTGTGATAAATAGGTATTTGTCCTACATTCCTTGGCCAGGTAGCCGTAAGCTTTCCCGATGGATTGTAATGGCCGAAGATCACATCAGCAACGGCATTACCGGCTTCTACACCTGGATGCCAGACTTGCAAAATAGCAATAGGCATTTCCAACTCTTCGGATATGGTCAAAGGACGCCCGCTCATAAGAATCAGTACTACCGGTTTTCCGGTGGCCACCAAGGCACGAATCAATTTCTTTTGGCTTTCGGGAATAGCAATAGTTGTCCTACTTGCTGATTCCCCGCTCATTTCTGTAGCTTCGCCTACCACTGCAACCACAACATCTGAGGATCCGGCAACATTCACAGCCTCTTTTAGCATGGATTCAGGAGAACGCTCATCTATAACAATCCTGGGGCCAAATACATTGACTTTTTTTGCCAGGGCCTTGTTATCAGAAATATTGCTCCCTTTTGCATAATATACTGCTGCGTTGGGCGCTACGTTTTTAAGCCCCTCCATAATAGTTACTGCCAGATCCGGATCTCCGGTGGGAGCCCAGGTTCCGAGCATGTTTTTACGGCTGTCTGCCAAGGGTCCTATTAATGCAATTTTTGCATCCTTCTTCAAAGGTAATATCGTATTGTGGTTCTTAAGCAATACAAATGACCGTGTTGCTAGTTTTCGGGCAAGCGCACGGTTTTCTGCAGTTAAAATATCTTTTTTCGGACGTTGGTCATCTAAATAGCGGTAAGGATCATTAAGTAATCCCGAACGGTATTTCGCTTCCAAAACCCTTCGACAGGCTTGAGTTATTTCTTCCTCTGTGATCTTGCCATGCTCAACGGATTTCTTCAAGGTAGTCAGAAAACCTTCCCCAACCATATCCATATCCAAACCGGCGCTTAACGCCATGGCCGATACCTCCTGCAAATCGCCAACTCCATGTTCGGTCATTTCATTAACAGAGGTATAATCTGAGGTTACAAAACCTTCAAAACCCCATCTTTCGCGTAATAGCTCCGTCAATAACCATTTGTTTCCGGAAGCAGGAATACCATCAATATCATTAAAAGAAGTCATAGCGCTGGCAACGCCGGCCTCTATGGCCGCTTTATAAGGAGGTAGATATTGGTTAAACATTTTTAATTTACTCATATCAACGGTATGGTAATCCCGACCCGCCTGAGATGCACCATACAACGCCAGGTGCTTTACACAGGATAGCATGGTATTTGGAGCAGATAGATCATCGCCCTGATACCCCTTTACCATTGCTCTGGCCACGGCAGCTCCTAGATAGGGGTCTTCACCGGCACCTTCGGCTATTCGGCCCCATCTGGGATCACGTGCAACATCTACCATAGGTGAAAAGTTCCACATTACACCATCTGCAGTTGCTTCCGTCGCCGCCATACGCGCAGCTTGTTCAATTAAGCGCATATCCCAGCTACAGGAAACACCCAATGGTATTGGATATGTTGTCTTGTACCCGTGAATAACATCGGAACCTATTAGCAAAGGGATTTTCAATCGGCTATGCGCTACAGCGAGCTGCTGCGCCTTACGAACGCTTTCCGGTCCTGCAACTCCGAACAACCCGCCAACCTGTCCTGCTTTAATCTTTGCCTCTACATTTTCGCTGACCACTGATCCAGTGGCTACACCTTCTCCCGGGGTAAGGAGATTCAACTGGCCTATTTTTTCTTCTAAGGTCATTTTTTTCAATAGTTCTTCAACCTCCGGAATTGTATCATTTTCTCGTATACAATTCTGAAAAAAGCAGAAGACCAACACAAGCGGAAGAAGATGTCTTTTATGTAGCTGCATTATTGAGAATTAGGTGGTATCGCTCCATTACTTTCTACACCCGTTGCACCATTTTAAAAATTTGGCAATCCAGGATTGTATTCCCTAAGGTTCGTAAAAGAATCCGAGTTTAGCAAGTCCTCGTTGCACATCTGCGTTTTTCATGAAGCATTCCCATAACAAACCGCTTCTGTAATTTTCGATCATTACGGGAATTGGACCCTGATCTATAGCTAAATATCTCGGTAAATACCACTCATGTTCAAAACTAAAAGCATCGTAGGGGCCATAAGCTCCAATAAGACTATCCTGTTCGGTATACATAAACCTAAGGAAATCCAGACTCTCCTTCGGGGTGTAGGGCATAGAAGCCAAAGCTGCTGTAGGAGCAATAACACCTAGATCTTTATCTGGTCTGTGACCGGCATAACCTTTCATCGAATAGCTAGAGGTAAGTCCCCAACAATTGGCGGAATACCCTTTATGTTGATTTGGATTTTCAATACAATGCCGGTAATGGATTTTAGCATGATTAGTATTTAATTTCCAATAATCACCATATTGATCTTTTAGTCCCTTTGGGTTTAGTCCTAAATAGGAATAATGGGCCCAGAATAATGGGCCTACTGGCGATGTGCTTCCCGGGTAATGATCCAGTTCCGTATCCAAATCATAGTAAATTACGCCTTCAGATATCTCACCATTCCTAGCCCAGCCTATGTCATAGGCGGTCTTGGAAATCGGGTGGGTTGGCGAAGCGGCCGCGAGGATATACATAATCAGGGTTTCATTGTACCCTCTTACAAAGAAATTCATCTCCCAACCATAGTTGGGCGACCAATGCCAAAATAGGCCATTTGTTCCATTTTGGGTATACCAGTCCCACTCCACTTCCTCCCATAACCTTTGAATATTACGGGTGAGTCGTTTTTCCCGTTCTGTTCCGTCTTTAAGATATTCCTTTACAGTTAGTAATCCCTGAATCAAAAAAGCAGTTTCTACCAAATCCCCGCCGTCATCTTTAGGGCTAAAAGGTTTTGTTTTTCCGGTGGGCCCGTGAAGCCAATGTGGCCATGCACCATGAAAACGATCTGCTCTGGACAGAAAATCTACTACTTTTTCATATCGCTCAAGTGCTTGGTTCCTGGAAATAAATCCGCGTTCAATGCCTACTAAAATTGCCATAAGACCAAAACCTGAGCCCCCAGTGGTTACGATGTCACGGTCATTAGAAGGATAAATATTATCCATATGAATGCGTTCCCTCGCTAAACCTGAAATAGGTTCTGCTCCTTCCCAGAAATAATTGAAGGTTGCTTTCTGGACCAAATCCATTAGCGCCTCATCGGAATACTCAGCATATTGATTTGGCACGCGGTTATCGGAAGGAATAGCTATTACGTTTTCTGTAGTTTTTTGGCCATTGCACCCTGCTACTAAGAATGCAACGGCCATAGCTAAAACTAAACTTAACAACTGAAATAATCTTCTCATGTAACCCTTGCTACCATCCTGGGTTCTGCCCTAGATCAGGGGTTTGTATCAACTGGTCGTTTGGAATTGGATACAACTCGTGTTTTCCAACTTCAAAGGGAAGGCCAAGTGCGTTCATTACCTCAGCTGCACGGCCCTGACGCAGTAAATCGTACCACCGATCATGTTCCATAGCCAATTCCAACCTTCGCTCTTTCCAAATGGCCATTCGCAACTCACTTTGGTTGGTAGTAGTTACATCCGGAAGGCTCACTCTGCTTCGCACCCTATTTAAAGGAGCCAGTGCTTCTCCGGATTGTCCCAATTCATTTAAAGCTTCTGCTCGTATCAACAATATTTCTGCAAACCGAAGAATACGGATATTCTTATCCCCATCGGCCTGGCCTTGATTTAAGCTTGAGTAGGCCTTTTCGTTATATCTTGGATTTTCTACGCCTTCATTTATTACCCTCCCGTCAAACAGCGTCTCCCCTCTAAAAATGATAGTGGCATCCCTGCGTATGGCATCGCCTTCATCCTCGAAGGCGTTCAACAGATCCTCGGAAGGGGTATTAAAGCCCCAACCAAAACCGTCCGGCCCTCGTGCACCTTGGGTAGATGAATACTGTTGTATTCCATGGGCAATAATTTCGCCACGACCTTGTAGTTCAAAAATAGACTCTACCCCGTTCTCAGTGATTGCCCTCCAAACAGTAGCATAATCCGGTTCCAGATCATATTCTCCGGAGTTGATAACGGTATTTGCCATATCAGCGGCATCCTGCCACCTTTCCTGATACAAGTAGGCTTTTGCCAACAACGCCTGCGCCGCTCCCCTTGTAGCACGACCTAGATCCTGTGGAGCGTATTCACTTTTTTCCGGAAGTGCCGCAATGGCTTCTGTAAGATCTTGTTCTATGAAGGCATATACATCCGCAACAGGAGCACGGGTTAAAATATCCACATCTTGAAGGGGAACATCTCCGAAAGTCCTAACCAGCCAAAAATAATTAAGCGCTCTTAAGAACTTACATTCTCCGATCAATCGAGCGCGCAAACTCTCATCAATAGGCTCCTCAAAATTTTCGGTGAATTCTATGGCCAAAGAGGCTCTTCCTATGGTTTTGTACCATTGCGTCCACATTCCCCTTATCGATACACTAGAGGGCGTATGGGTAAGGCCGTCCAGCTGATCTTTATCTGCCCCGGTATCCGTTGGAGCGCTTCCTTTGTCCGCGTTGTCAGAGATAATCTCTGTAATGCCCAAAAACGAAAACGCATATGAAAAATCAGTATGCCTTCCGTAAACCCCGGTTACAAACTGTATGGGTTGAAAATCCTCTCCACTTTCTTCTGCAGTGGGGTCAACTACCTCTACTTCTTCCACAAAATCGTCGCAACCAAAAAGGCATAAACCGCAAATCAAAAGAATCGAGAAAAAAGTTCTTGTTTCAGTTATCATAGTGCAAATAGTTTTTTTGTCTGCTTTCATTAAATCTGTACGCTAAGTCCAAGAATAAAGGTTCGTGTAGTAGGGTAGGCATTTAATTCTATTCCCGTTCCAAAACGAGGATTCCCGAAGGTAGGGTTGCCTGCCGCATCTGTCCCACTTTGGTTCAATTCAGGTGTAAACCCGGAATAGTCCGTAAACATAAATGGATTTTGGGCGGTAAAATACAGCCTGGCCCTATTTAGGAACCCCATATTATTAATGGTGTAGCCCAAAGTAATATTGTTAATTCTGAAGAAATCCCCGTCTTCTAACCAGAAGGAGGAAGCCAGGGCATCCCGATCTGCTCCCGGAGCTGAGTTGGTGGAGCCTTCACCTGTCCAACGACTGTTAAAGACCTCTTCCGAAATATTTACACTTTGCAGTCGGGTATTGGCCAATCCGTTATATACTTTGTTTCCGCCAACCCCGAAACCGTCCAGGCTAAAATCAAAGTTCTTGTATTGCGCTCCAATGGTTACTCCATAATTAAAAGTAGGTAAATAATTATCAAAAAAACGTTTATCGCGGTCGTCGATCACGCCATCCTCATTTTGATCTACATAGCGTAAATGACCAGGTCGTGCATTGCCTACAGAAGCGTTATTATCAATTTCTTCCTGATTTTGCCAGACCCCATCTGCTTCCAAAAGCCACCAGGCGAAGAGTGGTTGCCCCTCTTGAAGTCGTTTTGTAATTTGACCATTGGCCAGGCCACCGCCTACTTCACCATCAAACCCCGGAACAACATTTTCTACTCGATTTCGATTTGTAGAGAAATTAACCCCAATATTATAGGTGAAATCCGATCCAACACGATCTCTCCAATTCACCAGCACCTCTACTCCCGAATTGGAAACTTCCGCGGCTTGAGCCAAAAAGTCGCCTTCTGCTGCCGAGTTTAACGTATTTTGCACATTAATTATCGCATTGGTATTGTTTCGATCATAATAGGTAAAGGTTCCTGATAATTTGCGATCTAGCATGGCAAAATCAAAACCAGCTTCAAACTCCTCCGTAACCTCCCATTGTAAAGGAAAAACCGGGCTTCCGAAAGAAGCGCCGAAAATTAATTCTTGCGTAGGGCCAAAAACGTAATTCTGATTGCCGGAATCAGGATCGGTATTCACTTGTTGTACATTAATAGGGACATTGGCATTTCCCAATTGCCCCCATCCCCCAAATACTTTTAGGAAATTGAGTACGCTATTGTCTTTAAGAAAATTCTCTTCCGTTAAAGTCCATCCCAAACTAAAGGCAGGGAAGTTGTCAAAAAAGTTTTCATCGGTTATGAAATCACTGGTTCCATCCCTCCGAATGACCGCACGTAAAAAATACTTTCCCGCAAAATCGTACTCTGCACGAGCGAAATACGATTGCAGGTTGGTAGATTGATTGAACTCCTGGGTAACCGTATTGTCAAAGAAGGCCGAAGTCCGTAAATTCAAATTTCGCAATCTGGGTTGATCAAATACGTCAAAACCTTCCGCTTCCAATATTTCTCTACCGCCAAAATTTTCACGGCTAAGCCCTACTGTAGCGGACAAATTGTGTTGGCCGAAAGATTTGTCAAAAGTCAAGAACCCTTCCACATTCCATCTAAAAAACTCTTCGTCCCGGGTTTCAAAGCGATTATTGGCAAAAACAGTTGATATAATACCGTCTCCGTCCGGATCGGATCGCTCAAACTCAAACTGCTCTACTGTTCGAGTTGGGTCTGCGTTTAACCATTGTTGTCGAATGGGTTCAAACTCATTCCTTTTCAGAAAGCCCTGAGTAGCACCAAATCGTCCTGTTGCAGTCAAATACTCCGTGATATCAGCTTCTAAGGTAATCTGACCTTGCAGGGTAGTAGTGTTTTGGTTTACATCATCAAAAAACACATCAGCTACAGGATTTCCAGCGTTATTCAAACGCCCTATTACATCTCCTTCTGCTCCCTCAAAACCCACAATTCCAGTAGTTTCATTATAAAAAGATTGTCCGAACCGTCCGTTATCATAGCGCACTGGCACCAAAGGAGATTGCCGAAATGCTGTGTTAAAAGCATCAAACCCTTTTGGGTTTTCGTTGGTATAGGTAATGTTTAAGTTCTGAATGACCCTAACTTTATCATCAAATAGTTTAAAAGTGTTATTGCTTCTAATGTTTCCTCTGCTAAATCGGCTATCTTCCAGAATCCCTTCTTCGTCATAGAAATTGTAGCTCAGGAAATAATTGATCTTTTTTGAAGCCCCGGATACCGAAAAATTATAGCTCTGTACTGTCCCGGTTTGCAATAGTTCATCATACCAATCTGTATCATAACGTTGATTGAGTTGCAATTGTGGGCCTCCTATAGCCGCGTTTTCTTCATTAAAAAACTGGGTGTATTGCTCACCATTGGCCATTTCTACACGATTCAGTACCGATCGTAATCCAAAAAAGGAATCAAAATTAAAGGTGATCTTTCCTTCCTTCCCTTTTTTAGTGGTTACCAAAATGACTCCATTAGCAGCTCGAATTCCATAAATATTGGCGTAGGAGGCACCTTTTAAAAATTCAATGGACTCAATGTCTGCCGGATTAATACTTCGAATATCTTGCAGGGGTTGACCATCTACTACGTAGAAAGGATCCCTACCTGCCAGCGCGGTCCCGACACCCCTTACAATAACGGTGGGGGTAGAACCCGGAGCATCATTGGCCACAATATTTACCCCCGCAACTTTACCTTGTATGGCCTGTACTGCTGTTAGTGTGGGGAGTTTCACGATTTCCTCGGATTTTACGGAAACCACTGCACCCGTAATATCCGACCGTTTTTGCTCCCCGTACCCTACCACAACTACTTCATCCAAGCGTTGCGTATCTTCTTGCAGGGAAGCATTAATAACCGTCCGATTGTTCACGGCAATTTCCTGAGGGGCATAACCTATGTAGCTAAAAACCAAAGTACCATTATCCAGAACATTGTCCAGGGTATAGTTGCCATCAAAGTCAGTCTGTGTACCTATTGAAGTACCTTGTACCACTACTGAAGCTCCCGGTAAAGGTTGTCCGCTAACTTCCGAAACCACCCCGGAAACCGTAATGGTAGATTGTGAGAAGACCGCTACGTTAGTAAAAAAAAGTAATATTAATAAAAATTGGTTGTTTTTTTTCATGATTATTTAACGAAGAAGTTATTTCATTGCTAAATTAATACAGCAAGATTCCGAAATCGTTGTAGTGGCCTACATTAAAACTACATCACCTCCCCTGGGCGTCATTAATGCTCGTAAACAAGGTGTTTGCAGTAGTTAAACAAAAAATTACATTATGAGATATTAACAGAGTGATGTAGTCTTGATGTAATGAAAAACAGGAGAAAAAGCAGTACTACTACCCAATTCTTGTCTATGAGAAGGTGATAAGGAACTTAGAAAGGTTTTTTGTGCTCTCCAGTCGCAACTTCTTACGTAATCGATACCTGTGAATTTCAACACCTCTAATCGTTATTCCCATCAGCGGAGCTATTTCTTTAGAGGAGAAATTCATTTTTAAATAGGCGCAGAGCTTTAAATCTTTTGGGGTTAGCACTGGATATTCAGCCAACAAGCGTTCAAAAAAATCTTCATGCAATTCCTTAAAGCTTAACTCGAATCGCTTCCAATCTTCAGTATCCTGTACCGCATTGTTCAACTTTCGCATAAAGGACCGGTATCTTTGCGTATTGGGAAACTTGTCTTTATTAAGGACCAAAAGATTTTTAAATTCCAGAATCATTTCATTCTTCCTTGCAATATTAAGCGCAGTACTGGCAACTTCATTTTGTTTTAGTTTCACTTCTTTTTCCAGTTTTTCCCGCTCCAATTGTGCCATGCGTTTGTCTTGTTCTTTTTGCATTTGTTCCTCCAGCTCTCTTTGCTTCCTATTTAGTTTATTACGATTGTACTTCCTTACCAGGAATACCACAATTGCAACTAGTAAGAGGTAAAACAACAAGCTAATAGTAGATAAGAACCAAGGTGGTGCAATGGTAAAGCTAAAACGAGTAGTATCCGATATTTTGTTATCAACACCCACGGTAGTTACCTCGAAGGTATAATCACCCCAGGACAGATTTTGAAACGTAACGCTACCTCCCTCTACATATCCCTTATGATTCTCCGGACCTGTGAGTACATACCCATAGCGGGGTTGTATTAATTTTGGTGTTGCAAATCCGATTTCCAAAATCCTCGATCGCTTAAAAGAAAAACTATGCGCGATTGAAACCGGGCTTACCGAGTCAAATTTGTCCTTGATAAAGGTTAGTTTCGGTACAGGCAACCTGTTGCTGCCCAGTTGCCGTCTTAGCTTAGCAATATTAACCCTAGCAAAACCGTCACTTAATGTTACGTAAGCAATGGAATCATTCGTTTTAACCATACGTTGAGAATCCGGAACCAATCGTTTCCGCAAGGATAAATCCGAAATAAGCAAACTGTCCTCCCTGAAATTGGTACGTATAACATCTTTACCCTCATTCTCCACAAACCAGAGATGGTCATTTTTATGGTTTAACAGTTCATGATCTTTAAATGACTGGAACTCGGCAAAAGGCACTATTTCTCCCAGAATGGCGTCGTATTTAAACCAGTTGCCTTGACTATACAACACGATCTGATTTTTAATCCTGTAGATTTTTACATTGTAGACACTAGGAAGGCTCTCTTCGTTGAACGTCTCAATACGTAATACATTACTGTAGTCGCTGTCCAGATGTACTCTATAGAATCCTTTGTATGGATGGGCTACCCACAGGGTTTTTTGATCTTCGAAACACAGTTGTTTCACCGGAAAACTTAGACCCATTATTCGCGTCGCCTCCCAATTCCCATCCGATGCTCTTTTGTAGGTGGCCAATCCGTAATAGGTACCTTGCACATAGAGACTGTTCTGTTCAGGTACTTTAACGATTTGATAACCGCCTGAAACCGTTGCAATTTTTTCAAAACTATCAGTACTTACGCTGTATGTTCCGGTATTATGCCCACAAATCAAATCTTCATCCATGGTTAAAAGATCCCAGACATGACCCTGGGAACCATCGACAAAATTTAATCCCGAATCATCAAAGTAAAACACCCCCGTGTTACTTCCCAAATACAGCGTATTATCGTAAAAAGCGATATCATATACCGTTCCTAAAACTCCTGAATAGTCCGTATAATAGGTAATGGGGTTATCAAGTTTTAGTCGTGCTATTCCATTATCAAGTCCCAACCAGAGTTGATCCTCATAAAGAAGCAGGGAAAGCACGGTATTGTTCTGCAGGCCCCCGTTTTTGTTGATACTTTGTGAAGTACCGGTTTTGGAATCAAAAAGGTATACGCCATTTTTAATAGTCCCAAAGGCAAGTTTTCCATTGCCCAGATACATTACTTTAGTTAACTGATGTAATTTAAGTTCTTCATTCAACGGATTTTTCCAGGGTACCACATCTTCCCCATCAAAAATAAAACAGCCTTGTAATTTGGAGCCAATAAACAATGTACCTTCCACTACGGTCATATCTGTTAAGGTCTTTTGCTCCAACAAGGTTGGTTCTTGTATCGGTTCCAGCATATTCCCTTTAAGCTCAAAAAGCCCATCTCTACCGGTAGCCACGAAAAGCCGTCCGTTAAACTCAATAAAATCAGAGACTACCTGTGGGGGATCAATTACCTTAATGGTATTATTCGCGTAGACATATATAGCTGAGAACGATCTGAAGATTATAGTTTCTTGAAAGGGTAGTATTTCCCAGAATTCCTCACTGGTAAATTCGTGGTCCCGGATTAAGTGGGTAAGCGAATTGTATTCAAGGCTACCATTTTCATTTTTTTCCCAGAAACCAAACTCTTCATAGGATCCTGTGTATACCCGATCATTTAAAGAAAGTACCGATCGGATAATCGTATTGTTAGGCAGCTTGTAGAGCTGCCATTGTTCGCCATTGAAATGTAACAAGCCCATGTTATTGGCGACAAACAATTCACCATCAGCATTCGTAGTTAGGTCCCAGTTCTTACTTGCTCCCTTATACTCTAAAAGGGAATAATTATTGACCGGGGGCAACAGGTTTTGTCCTGACACTAGCACCCCCAAGAGCATAAAAAGGATTGCTATTTTAGTTGGTCTTACCATACCACCAGCAAAGGTTTATATTTTAAAACCTTTGGACCACTTTAAGTTAATACACAAAACTAGCCATTGTAAAACTGAAAAAAAGCAGCGTACCTAAAAGCAAAGTAGTTTTTTATACATCATTACTACATCATTTATACGTAATAGCACGACTTATCTTGAAATTGTATCGATACTTTTTTCTCCCAGGTCAAATTAATCCAAAGCATAGCATTTATTGAAACCCTGGGGTATAATGTATGCCGAAATATGCTATCATCTTGCCTATTACCATATACCTTGTCGATCGGGTGGCGATCTGGTTAAAGTAAATTTCAAAGTAAAGTAATATGACCTCAGTACTATTGGTCCTATAGAGATATGAGTAAGGGCTTTAATACCCGCGAAGCAGTTTTGCGCAAGGCCAAAGTTTCCTTGTTAAAGGGATAGCAGAATTGGTAGTACAAGGCTAAACGGTAACGCAACAACACTGCAGCCTTTAATTAAAGTTTCCTGAAATCGTTTCGATTACCCAAAACAAATATCTTATCAGGAACATACAGCATTTTTTAGGTCGGATTGCGTTTTATTATACCAAAATCCTAAAATTTAACAATTGTGCACTACAAAATTCAACCAGAACTGTAAATAAGGCTTCAAATTTTGTGGTCGAATTCTTAAATTTCCTAGCTGTGAAGAACTTTTTGCTATTCCTTTTGGGATTCTTTTTTATGAAGCTCACCGCCTATTGCCAAAAAAAGGATTCCTTGCATGTAGACAGTAGACCCGTAATTCTGGGCGTTAGCTTTGATTATGGCTTTCTACTAAGACATTCACAATCCCTAAGGGAAATTGAGGATGCCTATCCTTTTGGCATTCGGATGGATGGCAGCAAGTTATTATTAACCCGAAAGTCATGGGAATTTTGCAATTGTTTTCCCAGGGTTGGAGTGAGTCTGGCCTATTGGAACTGGGACAATGAAGAAGTACTGGGCAGCGGTATTGTGAGTGTTGGTTATCTGGAGCCTTACTTTCTCACCCAAAAACGAACGAACCTCTTTGTTCGAATGGGGCTTGGTGGCGCATATCTAACCAATCCTTTTGATGAGGTGACCAACCCAAGAAACCAATCCTACAGTACCCGGCTCGCTTTTGCCATTGTATTAGGCGCCGGGCTTAACTACAGGATTACGGACAAACTTAATTTCCGATTAGCGGCAAAATACAGTCATATTTCTAATGGTGGAGTAAGCTCTCCCAATAAAGGTCTTAATTTCCCAACGGTAAGTGTGGGCCTCAACAGCAGTTTAGAACCCATCATCTATCCCAACTTACCCAAGATTTCGAACCGAAAGCCTCCGGATGATAAAACCCGGATATCACTTGTACATTTTTCCGGGATCAGCAATGCCACTGTAGGGGAGCGCGATAGATTCTATGTTTTTGGTTTTGCCGGAAATTACAGTAGATGGATAGGTGGAAGAAGCGCTCTTACTGCCGGAACAGAATGGGCTGTGGACTTTTCAAGAAGGGAACAAATCAAGTTGGAAAATGCTGACGCTTCTTTTCCCCAAGGGGCGTTGTTGCTGGGGCATGAGTTCTGGTTGGGAAGAATCACCTTTAGCCAACAATTAGGCATCTATTATTTCAATCAATTCCGTACCACAGACGATGTATATCAACGTTACGGGTTGACCTACAGCTTTAACAAACATCTATTTGCAGGTTTTGCCTTAAAAGCACATCGCCATGTAGCGGATTTTTTTGATCTTCGGATCGGATATACCTTTTAATAAAAGTCCCTACATACTATTAAAATAGAGGCTTACCAACGGATCCTGTGAACGTCTATTTTTCAGTTTTCATTAGTCTATCCCAAAAGGTAAAATATAGCCCAAAATTCTTTTTAGCGTTTCTGTGATGGCTATCATGATGGGTAGCCCCAATAATAAAATGATCTAACCCTTTAGCATTTTTTTTGGTTGTGGGATAAATCTCCACCCCACCATGATTGATAATCGCAGAGAGTGTCATGATCAGTAAAGTAGTAAGTAACGCGATGGGATGCATAGGGACTAACATTACTAAAACAGGAACAATAATTGCCTGTAAAAAAGATTCCACGGGGTGAAAGGAAAACGAAGTAAACACTGAAGTATCTACACTTTTATGATGTTCCATATGGTAGGGCCGCAGCCAACGCGAGGCGTGCATCCATTTGTGTAACCAATAGTAGTAGGTGTCATGAAGGATCAAAAAAAGTACGATGCTTAGGGGGAGGTACCATAGTGGGTAATCTCCGAGATCCGTATATATTTGAGTTAATCCATTTTGCCATAGTAACAAAAGTCCTAAGCCCGTGGCACTAAATATGAGCGCACTGTACAAAGAAAGGATAAGCTCTCGCCGGGTTTGCTTTCCTTTAAGTCGCTGTTGAAATAGCATCCGCTTTTTAAACTTTTCCCGGAATTGTACAAAGAACAACCAATGATAGGCTCCCGAAAGGAACAGATAGCGCATAAAAACGATCAAAAACAAGATCAGAAAGGTAACAATCAGTATCCTGTAATCCGATAAGTCGATCCCTTCAAGCATAGCATATAAAAGCAAGGTTTCGGATGGGGAACTCCATAACAATTGTACTCTAAATTACCACAAAATTCTAAAGGAGGCACATATGTTCTGCTGGTTTGGTTGAAATCTTAACAGTTTGGTAAACGTAATACCATAGGTGACCTAAACCCTTCTCTTGTTATGCTTTTTGGTAATGGAAACCGCTTTAAGTAAAAGAGCGTTTTTTCAAAAAGAATAGTGCAGTTGCCAATTTAGTGCATGGCACGGTAGGCCGCTTTCTCACCATTTGGGAGCTATGTGCACCATTTTTTATCTTGTTTGCCTTGATCAATCTTTCAGCCAATAGTTCAATAAACGTGCTGGCCATCCGAGAAAAGGGAGAAAAACTAAAACTCCTGAGATAGTAAAGATCATATGTGCATTGGCTAGCTGACCGTCCAGATCCTGACCTTGGGATACTTTTACAACCAATGTTAAGAAGTAATCGAACACCAACAGCCCCGTAGCGATTGTGACAAAATTGAATAACAAGTGAAAAAGCCCTGCTTTTAAGGCTTGTCACCTTCCTTTGATCGTTGCAATAAGGGAATCGGAACAGGTCCCCAACTCCGAACCCAACAAAATGGCGAGGCCTCCCGCTAAGGAAATTAGGTTTTGCCTTCCTAATACAATCGCCATCCCCACCGTAGCACTGGAGGACTGTATCTGCAAGGTAATTAGCCCTGCAACCAGCGTTCCCTTGAACAGGTTTGGGTCAATACGGGTAATCCATTCCTCAAATAACGGACTATCCCTTAAGGGTAGTACTGAGCGTTACATCAGGAAGGCCAAAAAACAACATTCCAAAATAAAACAGTGCATTTCCATAGTCTTTGAAGCGTTCGTACTTCGCAAAAAAGTTGATGAGCCGTCCAATGATACGAGGAACAATTGCATACTTCCTTATATACAAAGCGATCAGTTGACTGGAAAAAGTAGTCCCAACATTCTCCCCCAATAGTATTCCAATAGCTTGCTTAAATTCTAAGGTGCCCGCGTTAATAAAGACAATGGCAAGAATTATTACGGCCGATAGGAACCCTATATAATGGTGAGTAACGCACCAAAAAGAATAGACAATACTATGTTTCGGGTGTATTGGGCAACTACTTGTTTTGCCTTTTCCGTTGCGATATCCTGCATCGTTTCAGAGAGTTTGGATAAGGCATAGATGAAGAACAGAACGCCTACCAATACAAGCGCAAGCATTTCCGTTATTGCATGTTAATTGCGTAGTAGGCAATACGCGGTAAATACAGTAAAACTACCCTTGTCATTATGATTTGAAACTATACCTTAAGCAGTTTGTACAAAAAGTAGTTCTTGATTTTTCAACTATCCTTGGTACTTAATCGTGAAGAATTAGCAAAGGTACAGGACTGTTAAACGTCTGCTTCAAGGTTACACTTTCGTTCAAAAGGCGGTCTAAAAATCCCTTTTTAGTTCTTATAAGACACAGCATTGCTGAAAAATCTGTAAGCAGATAGTCGTTTAAATCTTTATTGGTGTTTCCTGTTCCAAAAGCATAATCAACAGAAGGATTCAAATCTCCAATAGCATCCAGCGCTTTTTCCAATTGAGGGGTTTTTTCATCCGCTATATGCAATACCTTAATCCTGGACTGTTGCATCATGGCGATTTTACGTAAAGGAGCGATAATCTCCGCAGAAGAGAAAGGATCATCACTAACGGCAAGCACAATTTCCCCAAGGCTGTTATAACTATGATCTGCGGGCACTACAATTACAGGAGCAGAAGTTTTAGACACCACTCCCCCGGCAACACTTCCCATAAATACCTCTTTTAAGCCACTAGCCCCCTTTGTCCCCATAACAATATAATCATAGTGTCCACTATCCCCTAGGGCCGCTATAGCAGATACCGGGTAGCTCTTGGTAATTTTTGGTTTAAAGACCACTTCCGGATTTGCGTTTTGAATGTGCTCCAACAACTGATCCATCCGCTTCCTGGCATCTTTTTCCAATACGTCATCAATGTTTTTCATGAGCAGCGCTGTAGATCGCGTCCCATAAATATGTAGAATGGTTACTTCCAACGACGCGCTGCCAAAAAGTTGAATGGCATACACTAAAGCATTGGATGAAGTCTCTGAAAAATCAACGGGTACAAGGATTTTGTTCATTTTAAACTCGTTTTACGGGAATGGTGTAGTATTCCTCCGAATGTTTCCTCCGTTTTTGCCGAATGCTACTGCGGAGGAATAATCAGCTATTGTTTCAAATTGAAATGTACTAACAGATTCTTTAGCAAAACTTTAGATAACTCAAGTAGACATACAATACTGATAACCAATAGTATAATGCAACTGCCAATGCAGATCTGTAAATAGCAAAGACCTGTAACAGATGTATATGCCCCTATTTATTTTAAAGACATTTTAATCGAATTGTCCCTTCTTAAGTTTCTCTAAAGAATTGGGTAATAGCTTTAGTCTTCTGGTTGAAAGGTATATCCAGATCGTGTTGTAGTTAGCAAAATTGCAGAACTACATAATTTTTAAAAATTAATACCGATACGTAAATAAGTAGTGTATGAAACTTTTGGAAAAGATTTTAGTAGCGCATGATTTTGGAAAATCATCTCAAAATGTAATAGCCAGTGCTATAGAACTAGCTAAAATTTTTCAGTCTACTATCGTTCCCATCCATGTACTTCCTGATGACATTATGAATAATAAAGTACGGTCCTTGCTAAAAGAAACAGCTTTGACTAAACTCGAAGAAACCGTAGCACTTGTAAAAAATGAAGGGCTTGAGACCATGGAACCTCTTTTGATGGTTGGCATCCCGTACGATATAATTGCCCGGGCAGCCATAGATATAAATGCCAATCTCATCCTTTTGGGTTCCGGTGAAACTCAAAAAGGAGATACCTTTCGTTTGGGCACAACGGCCGAGAGGATTATCCAAAGAAGCGAAAAACCCATTTTTGTCATTAAGGAAGAGGTATTACTTAATGTCCATCATATTTTATGTCCTGTAGATTTTTCCGAAGCCTCCAGAAGAGCGCTTAAGAATGCCATAACCATGGCACGAAGGTTTAAGTCGGAATTAACTATCCTTAATGTTTGTGAGGTATCCAAATCGTCCTGGCTGCCTTCCGGAGGTATTATGGAACTTGAAAATGACCAGAAATGCAAACGAGACAAAGAAAAATTTGAAACTTTTTTAAAGGATTTTAATTTGTCTGATATCAACTGGACCAGACAAACACCAAAGGGTAATCCATCCGAAGAGATCCTAAGTGCGCTTTCCAAAAAGATGATTGATTTACTCATTATGGGTGCCTCAGGAAGGACCGGGCTCAACCGGATGTTTATGGGCAGCGTTACTGAAAAAGTGATTCGGGAGGTCCCTTGCTCCTTTCTGACCTTGAAATCCGAGGATGTTATCTCCTTGCAGGTGGAGACCCATATCAAAGACATCGAAAAATTACATAAGACCGCGATGGAACTCATACAGGATGGTTTCTATGAAGAAGCTATTGACCATTTCAAGGCATGCCTTACCATTAACGACATGCATGTTCCTGCATATCAAGGCCTAGCTAAAGTCTATGAAAAGCTTAACCAACCAATACGTGCCAAAGTGTATCAAATGAATGCCAAGGATATTATGGATAAAATCTGGTATCAAAAAATAGAAGAAGAGGTTCGTAAACTTCGCGGTAGCTGAAAAACAGTAAAAAATGCAAAAAGCGATCGGAAAAGTAATTAGTGTCAATGCATCGCTCATTGGTGCGGAAATGATATCAGGTGCGGTTATGAACGGAGAAGTAGCCTATATCCTTATTGAGGATGGTAAACGACTCAAAGCTGAAGTGATCGATGTTAAAGTGGGCAATACGGTGTACCTACAGGTTTTTGAAGACACCGAATGGATGAAAGTGGGGGATGTTGTGGAGTTTACAGGACTCCCGCTGGCGGTAAAATTAGGCCCCGGAATTTTAGGGACTGTTACCGATGGGCTTCAAAATCCCTTGTATGAACTTGGGAAAATCGAATGGTTTTTAGAAAGAGGGCTCGAGGTAGCGCCGCTGGACATTCAAAGGAAATGGCTTTTCACCCCAAAAGTAAAACCTGGCGCTATAGTAACCGGAGGTACTGTGCTGGGTTCTGTTCCCGAAAATTTGTTTGAACACAAAATTTTTGTTCCCTTTTCCTTGCAAGGCAGCTATACCCTTGAAGATATCGCGGCATCCGGCGAATATACCATTGACGAGCCTATTGCCACAATACGCGATACCACCGGTAAGCGCTTGAAAATGAAAATGGCCTTTGAATGGCCCGTTAAAAAATCGATGCCGTTCCACGAGCGCTCGGTCCCCGAAATATCTCTTCCTACCGGAATTCGTATTCTTGATGCCCTTTTTCCCATTGCTTATGGAGGTACCGCTTGTAATCCGGGGCCCTTTGGGGCTGGAAAAACCGTTTTACAACACAGTTTAGCGCGGCACTCCCAAGCGGATGTGGTCATTATAGCGGCCTGTGGAGAACGGGCAGGAGAGGCCGTTGAGGTCTTCAAGGATTTTCCCGAACTCCTTGACCCGCGAACCGGAAAATCGTTAATGGACCGTACGTATATTGTGGGCAATACTTCCTCCATGCCGGTCGCAGCCCGGGAAGCTTCTGTTTATATGGCCACTACTGTTGGAGAGTATTATCGAAAGCAAGGACTAAACGTACTGATATTAGCAGATTCTACTTCGAGATGGGCGCAGGCATTACGGGAGACCTCTGGGAGAAAGGAAGAAATTCCCGGGCCGGAGGCCTTCCCCATGTACATTTCTACCTTAATCTCCGCCTTTTACGACCGGGCCGGGGTAGAAGTGCTTCCCGATGGAAGCACTGGTTCTTTGAGTATTATAGGAACAGTATCTCCGGCAGGTGGCAATTTTGACGAACCCGTAACCCAGGCTACCCTCCTTAGTACCGGAGCGTTTTGGGGACTTTCTAGGGCCTTATCCGATGCGAGGAAATATCCGGCTATTGATCGTATTGACAGTAATTCCAAATACCCTTCGCTCCTGGAAAAAGAAGAAGTTACCTATTTACTGGAACTACTTCGGGACGGCAAGAACATCGCCTCCAATATCCTCCTTATGGGTGAAAAAGGCATCACAGATGAATCCTATATCCGATATCAAAAGGCCGAACTGCTTGATGCTGTATTTCTGCAGCAAAATAGCTTCCACGAAGTGGACGGGGTTACCGCTCCAGACCGCTTGCGCTTAATGTTCACAATGGTCAAAGAAGTTATCGATACCCCAATCTCTATTGAAGGAAAACAAGCGATACGTTCACATTTTAATTTTATTCGTCAGGCGTTTTTGGATTGGAACTACATGGCCCCTGATGAAGATGCGTTTGAAAAACAAAAGTCCAAACTGTTAAACCTGGTTAAGCAAAGGCAATATGTTGCAGAAAACGTATGAGAATATTGATAGTATTGGTAGGGCTATTTTAAGTATTAGCGCCAAAGGGGTGCATAACAAAGAATTGGCCGAAGTATTGTATCCCAATGGACAAAAAGCCTTTGCACAAGTTATTGCTCTGGACGGGGAACGTGTAACCCTTCAACTATTTGGAGGTGGATTTGGTGTATCTACAGATTGTAAGATTCGTTTTCTGGGCAAACCTATTCAGGTGGGCTTTTCAGATGATATGTTGGGTAGGGTGTATTCAGGAAATGGTAAAGCTATTGACGGTGGCCCTGAATTATTGGCGAATATGATCCGCATCGCAGGGCCTTCCATAAATCCTGTAAAACGGGTCATCCCAAAGGATATGATCCGTACCGGGGTTCCAATGATCGATGTGTTCAATACTTTAGTCCGTTCTCAGAAAATACCAATTTTTGCCAAAGCGGGCGAACCGTATAACCGACTGCTGGCCAACATTGCCACACAAACCGATGCCGATGTTATTCTTATTGGAGGTGTTGGCCTCAAATACGACGAATTTCACTACTTCAGGCAACGAATTGAAGAAGCGGGTAGTAAGCATAAAACCATAATGTTCATCCATACGCACAGAGATTCCATAGTAGAAGGCTTAATGGTGCCTGATCTGGCCCTAGCCGTGGCGGAACAGTTTGCACTACAAGGTAAAAATGTTTTTGTGCTGTTATCGGATATGACGCAGTGGTCGGACTATTTACGGCAAGTAGCTAACGCACAAGATCAAATTCCGGCAAATCAGGGCTATCCCGGAGATTTGTATTCCCAATTGGCCAGTCGCTATGAAAAGGCTGCTGATATTGAAAATGCGGGTAGTTTAACCATACTTGGGGTAACCACTATGGACGATGTAACACATCCTGTCCCAGATAATACCGGATACATTACCGAAGGCCAATTCTTTATGAAAGACGGCTATTTGGAACTGTTTGGATCGCTAAGTCGCTTAAAACAACAGGTTAATGATAGGACGCGCGCTGACCACAGAGGTATAATGAATGCCATGGCGCGATTGCTATCTGAGGCGGAAGAGCGCGTAAAAGCACAAAAATTCGGTTCTGTAAAAGATGCGTATTCCCTCAGGTTATTGGACTATAGAAAGACCTTCCAAAGGGAGTTGATGGATCCGTTTCGCTATCTGGAGCTTGAAGATGCCCTGGACCTTTGTTGGGATATCCTTGCTTCACATTTCAAAAAGGAAGAGGTGGGCCTCTCTTCGAAATTGATCGATACCTATTGGCCTGAAAAGGGGATGTATAAAATTTTAAAGGACACCGTATGAGTGAAAAGAGCCTCGATAACCTGATAACCACTTTGAAATCGGAAGCCATAGAAGCTGCCAACAATCAAGCTGCGGAAATCCTCGCCAACGCTAAAGAACAGGCCCAAAGGATACTTAAAGTAGCTGAAGATGAAAAAGCAGTACTGCTGCAAAACGCAAAAATGGAAGCGGAAGGTATTCGCAACAAGGGAGAAAGCGCCCTCCAACAAGCTGCTAGAGATTTGACGATTTCCCTCCATACTACTATACGGAATTTGTTCAAGGCTATTTTAGAAAAGGAAGTAGAAGCTGCTTTTACCCCTGATCTTGTGAAGAACGCCATCCTAAAGGTGGCAGAGAACGTAGGCAGTGGCGTAGCATTAGAACTCCCTGAAGCTCTGGAAGAACAATTCACCGCAAAAATCCAGCTAGGATTACAAGCATCGGACGCGCTGACTTCCATTTCCGGGAATACTACTTTAAAAAATGGATTTTCCATTGTTAAAACCGATCAGGGATGGAGCTATCACTTTACCCCAGATGAAGTAGCAGCAGTTTTACATACACATCTTAGTCCAAAATGGATGCAACTACTCAAAAACCTGAAGGATGATTAGCGGAAATCTGGAGTATTTAATGAGCAGTTTACCGCATCTGTCTTTCCGGAACACAGAAGAAGTGCGCTCCGGGGTATTTTCCGTATTCAAAACATATGGTGGCTCCTCAGAAGAACAGGGCATTATCACTATTCTGGACCAGGAGGCCGGTAAATTTTTAACAGAGAAAACCTGGGTCATACTACGGCTAATTCGCCTGGAGCATATTCATGAGCCCCACTTCCAAAATAGTCCGAATAGCGTATTGGCCGCTTTTTCTTCCTATATGTATGCGCTCAAAAAAGAGATTACACAACTTCGAGCGTCCCGAAAAAAAAGAGTTGTAACACCCCCTCCTAAGCAGCACAGGCTACCGCTAACCCAGGGAAATCCACTGGAAGAAGAAATGCAGCTCTTGAAATGGCAGTGGGACAAACTGGAAGAGCTCTCTCTTGGGCATTATACCGACTTTGGGTCTTTAGTGCTCTACAAATTGAAGCTTCTGCTATTGCTACGTTGGTGGAGTTTTGACCAGGAAAAAGGGTTTGAGAATTTCATTAAAAGTACCACATAGACTAGCATGGCGGATAAAATATTGATGAATAAAAATACCTTGGCAGCTCTTAAAACGGAGCTCAAGGAATACAATACGGCCCTACCTGTTTTTGAGATGAAAGAACAGCAATTGAAGGAGGTAGTGCAGGCCGTAGAAAGTACTATTGCCCGTTTGGGAGAATCCATTGCCCAAATTAACCAGGAAACAAAAGAATGGGCGGCCGTAATGGCCGAGAGTACCATTGACCTATCTGAAAAAGTAACAGTAGAACAAGTGATGACCCGACTACGGGATGTTGCAGGTGTTTCTGTTAAGGTATTTGAAGATATCATTTTTAAACCTACTGAGGTAGATCTTTTTACCACTCCGCTATGGATAGATACGGCTTTGGAAGTGATACAAGATCAAAAAACGCATTACACACTTTTGGAAATTGAGCAGCATAATTTGGAACTACTACGGGAAGAACTCGCCGAGGCGCGAAGAATGAAAAACGCCTTAAAAGAGGTATTCATTCCGGAAACCCAAGAGAATATCCGAAAGATCGAGATCTACCTTGGCGATGTAGAACGACTCGCCATTGGATGTGCCAAGCTGGTGAAAAAGAAGAAGGAAACGAAAAGCGCAATTGCATGATCGTTAAAATGAAAGAAATACTGCTTTTTACCACAACACAAGCGGTTGACAACACCATCTGCCAATTGGGACAACTTGGCGTAGTGGATATCAAAGAAGTAAAGCATCCAGAAAACAGCACATTGGAAAGACGCAAGGAATTGGTACATCGTGCAGAAGGCGCCATTACGCTACTGCGTGCATTTTCCACAAAAGAAAAGAACACATCCAGAAAGAGAAAATATACCGTTAAAGATCCTAAGCAACTTGTGGACCGTGTATTGCAAACTCGGGATATCAAACAAAAATGCAAGACCCGGTTGGAAGAACTCACCCAACAATTGGCTTGGTATACCATTTGGGGTAAAGCGGTGAATACAAAAGATCTCCACTATTTGAGTGAAAAGGGGATGTATCTCCGATTGTATATTCTGGAGAAATCCAGTATACCCGAATTAAAAACAACACATACTCTGGTTGAACTTTCGGAACAAAATGGTAAGATTCCGGTAGTACTGGTTTCCCAAGATCCCGAAGAAAAACTGGACCACAAAGAGGAAACGCCCCCCCGACTCCCTTATGAAGAGATACCGCGCCAAATTGAACGTAAAAAACGGCAACTCAATGAAGTTGTTTATTTTTTGGAAGATCAATCCAAAAACACAAAAGGACTACAGGACTATGTATTACTTCTAAAAGACAGGCTAAACCGATATCAGGCACTGGAGCACATGGGCGATATTGAAGGTAAACTAAAATATCTTAAGGGCTATATTCCAGGGTATGCAGTATCGGATTTTGTAAGGGTGGCAGAAAAAAACAATTGGGGAGTTCACATTGCTGATCCCGAAAAACCGGAAGAAGTTCCGGTCTATATTAAAAATCCCAAATGGATCAGTATTATTAACCCGGTAATGCAATTTATAGACCTTATACCGGGGTACAAGGAAGTTGATGTCTCTATCTACTTTCTGGTAGCTTTTGCACTATTTTTTGCGATGCTAGTCGGTGATGCGGGTTATGGATTTCTTTTTCTTTTGACGGCCGTATGCTTTCGTAAAAGGATGCATCCCCAACTCCGCGTTTTGATTTTTGTTTTAAGTGGCGTAACCGTACTATGGGGGGTATTGAGTGGGACGTATTTCGGGGCTGAACAGATTGCCAGGTTACCCTTTTTACGGGATTTGGTTATTCCGGAAATAGCCAGTTTTGGAGTAGATAACATCCCTTTTATGATGCATCTCTCGTTCCTAATCGGCGCCTTTCATCTAACCGTTGCCCATGGTGTTCGGGTGGTTCAGTTTAGCAATTCGATCCGTGCATGGAGCGAAGTAGGCTGGATCCTGCTGGTTTGGGGCCTTTTCTTTTTAACAGAGCAGCTGGTCTTGGGAAAACGATTTCCAGATTGGGGCCTTGCACTATTTATTGGGGGTGCCCTTATGGTTGCGCTATTTTCCGTAGAAAGCAAGAATTTTTTCAAAAGTATGGGTATCTCCATTGCAAATTTGCCCTTAAGCCTGATCAGCGGATTCTCCGATATTGTATCCTACGTTCGCCTCTTTGCCGTAGGGATGGCCACTGCCGCAGTAGCTGCCAGCTTTAACACTATGATTTTACCCGAAGGAGCATCAGGTATGGGTTTCCTTAAGTTGGCAATGGCGGCAGTGGCCCTTATACTTGGACATGGATTAAATATCGCCTTGGCACTTATGGCAGTTATGGTACATGGCCTACGGCTCAATATGTTGGAATTTGCCGGGCATCTGGGCGTGCAATTTTCTGGTGAAGCCTACAAACCCTTTAAACTGATTTCGTCTGACATAGAAATCGATGAACAACAACCCTTGGGTACAACGGTATAAAAATTAAAAACAAGAAATCATAACATATGGAAAGTATAGCATTCGCCACAACAACAGTATCAGGACTTGGCGACATGGGAATGTCGTTAAGTATCGCTGCAATCGGTTCAGCAATTGGAACCGGAATAGCGGGAATGGCCGCCATTGGTTCCTGGAAAAAAATGATTATTAACGGGCAAAAAGCAGCCACTGCATTGTTGATCTTTGTTGGGGCTCCGCTATCTCAGGTTATTTATGGGATGATCCTCAAAAATGCTATTGCGGATGCCAATCTTGCTCCGGACTCTTACCTTTGGCAACTTCTTATTGGCCTGCTCGCCGGAGCAGCTATGGCGGGTTCGGCAATATTCCAGGGCAAAACCGGGGCAAGGGCTTGCGATGCCATTGCTTCCGGGGCAAATGATACTGCTAAATACATAATGATCATTGGGATCGTTGAAACTGTAGCACTTTTCGTAATGATATTTACAATGACAGGGTTACCCACCGGATAGTTATGGTGTAATGTCATTTTTTATCCAGGCGCCACCCCATATTTTAGCCTATCGAGAGTACCCCTAGAAAATAGCTCCCTTATGAAAATACTGGTGGTAGAAGACAATTCAGAACTCCTCATGGACATCAAAGGTTTTTTGGAGGAGGAAGGGAACATTTGTGAGATTGCACCGAACTACCATATAGCACAGGATAAAATAGCCATTTTTCCTTACGATATTTTGGTAATTGATATTACCCTCCCGGATGGGAATGGTTTAGATATTATCAAAGCTGTAAAAAAGGAGAATATGGATGTGGGCATTGTTATCATTTCTGCGAAAAATGCTGTGGAGGATAAAGTACATGGCCTGGAAGTTGGGGCCGACGACTATTTAGCAAAACCCTTTTACCTGACAGAGCTCAATGCTCGTATAAAGGCACTCTATCGAAGAAAAGTGTACGGTGGGAGTCGGGAAATTTACTTTAACGAAATTGAGATCCGACCCGATCGCTACGAAGTGTATGTAAATGACCAACTTCTGAACCTTACCAAAAAGGAGTTTGATATCATTCATTTTTTCGTAGTCAATAAACATCGCTTACTTACCAAGGAAGCCATCGCAGAACATCTCTGGGGGGATGATATTGAAATGACAGATTCCTATAAATTCATCTATACCCATTTAGCCAATCTTAGGAAAAAAATTGCAGAAACAGGAGGAGCGAACTATATTCAATCTATCTATAGTGTAGGCTATAAATTTACCGATCGCGAATGAACCTTGTTAAAAAAACAAATGCACATTACCTGGTACTTCTGGCTTTTCTGTTCCCAATAATGATGGTTGTGGATTATTTCCTAATCCAATACATTGTTAACAGCGAGGTAGAAGAAATACTACTACACGAACAAGAACGCGTCTTTTTTCATCTGGAAAAGGATGGAGCACTCCCTCCTTCCAATTATTTGTTCGAAATTACGCCCGATGAAGAAGAGGGTCTCGTTACCCCCGCTTTTAAGGATACCGTGTTTTACGAAGAGTATGCCGGAAAACATATCCCCTACAGAACCTATACCTTTCCTGCTTCCTTGAATTCCCAGCCCGTAAAGATCACGCTCAAGCATGCTTTGCTGGAGATCAAAGAATTGATCTGGCTCCTGTTCCTTGGTACCAGTTTCGTTATATTCCTTTTAATGCTAGGAATTTACTTCATTAATCAAAAGATCTACAAATGGGCATGGCGTCCATTTTTCAGGAACCTTGCCACACTAAAAAACTACAATGTTACTCAGCAAGAATCCATTGATCTAAAACAGTCGCAGATCAATGAATTCGAAGAACTCAATTTGGTAATAACCGCATTGATCGACCAGGTAAAAAAAGACTTTCAAAACCTAAAGGAGTTTAATGAAAATATTTCGCATGAGATACAAACCCCTTTAGCCATCATTCGAAACAAAGTAGTTCTGCTCCTGGAGAGTAAAAATCTGAATGAAAATGAACTCAAGCGACTGGAGTCCGTGCACCAGGAGACCAATAAACTCTCGAAAATCGGAAAATCCTTAACCTTGATTTCTCGAATTGAAAATCAAGAATTTAGACGTATTGAGCGAGTAGCGGTACATACGGTTATTGAGAACATCCTTAGCAATATGGAAGAAATGATCAGCTTTAAAGATCTTAAAGTGTCTCTTGACCTGCATCCGGTAACGATTGAATGCGACCATATTCTGGCCGATATTCTTTTCACAAATCTCATAAAGAATGCTGTGCAACACAACAAAGACGACGGGAATATTGCAATGATGCTTACTATGGATAAATTCGAGATCACCAATTCCGGTGAGGCCTTGGATATTGCCCCGGAAAAATTGTTCTTACGATTCCAAAAGGGAAGCGCAGCCAACGGGTCATTAGGTCTGGGACTGGCCATTAACGAGAAAATATGCGAGATATACGGATTTCGATTAGATTACGAGCGCAAAGCAGAGATTCATGTATTTTCGCTTTGTTTCCACTGATAGCGTAATCGCCTGGCTGGGACCAATAAAAGTTTGTTTAAACAGCAAAAAAGATCATGGACAAGAATACCTTAGAACTGGAAGGATTACAAAAGATAAAATCCGACTTTACCTACCTCATCACCACCTTTAAAGAGATGTTACAGTCTCTTGGCGAGGAAGACCTTGCTGCTATGATCCCCTTAGGAGGTACTACAGTTGCCATAGGCCATAAAGTAGTAGCTGACGAGAAATTAGCACAAGCGATAGGGATTTCCTTTGAATTGCTCAATTTGGTGGAAGAGAACGCCGCCACTCAATTCCGTAGAAAAACAGAAACGCAATTTGGACTGGAAACCACTCGTGGATCATGGGGGGAAACCTTAAAACTATGGAAGGCTTCCGGAATTAGTCAACAGGATATGGCAAGCCTACTCCCTGGCATACAGGTTATGCCCGTGTTAACAGCACATCCAACTGAGGCAAAACGACTTACCGTATTGGATATCCACCGCGAACTTTACATATTACTGGCTAAAAACGAAAATCCACTTTGGTCAGCTTCAGAGCAAGCAGCAATAAAAGATGCGATCAAAAGCCTCTTGGAACGCTGGTGGCGCACCGGGGAGATCTATTTGGAGAAGCCAAGGCTATCTGATGAGCGTAGTAATGTAATGCATTACTTTGTGAACGTATTTCCCAAGGTATTGCATATAACCGACCAGCGTTTGATGGATGCATGGGCATATATGGGCTTCTCCGAAGCGCTTTTGGAATGGCCCGAACAGTTCCCTAACCTTCAATTTGGAAGTTGGGTAGGTGGCGACCGGGATGGGCACCCCTACGTTACTCCTGAATTTACGGCCGAGACATTACAAGTTCATCGGCAGGCAGCCTTACAAATTCTTAGGAACGAACTTTTAGAGCTGGCCAGAAAACTAAGTTTCTCTTCGTATCTCAATACCCTACCGGAAGATTTCCTGGATACGCTCAAAAAGAAAGCGAAAAATTTGGGGACGGCAGGGCAACGTGCTCTGGAACGAAATCCCTCCGAACCCTTGCGGCAATTCGTCAATGTCATGATTGTACGATTAGACAATACCTCCGCTTCTGCGCTTCCTTCGGAAGAAAAGCAATACTACAGGCACGCAAAGGACCTGGCAGAAGAATTGGCGCTCTTGCGAAAGCTTTTAATTCAATTAAAGGCAACCGCCGTCGCCAAGAACTATCTGTTCCCCGTAGAACGCATGCTAAGCTGTATTGGTTTTCATCTCGCAAAGCTCGATATTCGGCAGAATAGTGCTTACCATGAAAAGGCAATAACCCAAATCCTGGAAAAGAGCGGCTTTGCAACTGCTGATTATGCCAGTTGGGATGAAGAAAAACGACTTGCCTTTATAAATAGCGAGTTGCAAAGCAATCGGCCTTTTCTTGTATCAGGTGTCTCCTGCGGTCCGGAGGCAGACAACGTTCTGGGATATTTTAGGGAGGTAAGAAAGTATGTGGATCAGTATGGCCCTGGGGGTATCGGTTCGGTAATCGTAAGCATGACCCGGAGTTTAAGTGACCTGCTGCTTGTTTTTCTCTTTTTACGAGAAGTCGGATTACTAGAGGCACAACTACCCGTTGTACCCCTATTAGAGACCATTGATGACCTTGAAGCCGGACCCGATATCCTAAATGCCTTTTTAACCCATCCGCTTGTTCAGGAACAACGAAAACACAATGCTTCCTTTGTACAGGAAGTAATGCTTGGATACAGTGATAGTAACAAAGACGGCGGTATACTGACCAGCAGATGGAACATTTACAAGGCCGAGGAAAGCCTTACAGCAGTGAGTGATAAACTGGGGGTACCACTTCAATTTTTCCATGGCCGCGGAGGTACGATCAGCAGAGGCGGGGGAAAAATTCATCGCTTTTTAGAAAGCATGCCTCCCGGCGCCATGAGCGGCCATATCAAAATTACTGTACAGGGTGAAACCATAGCGAATCAATTCGCCAACCGTTTAAACGCAGCTTATAATTTGGAGATGCTTCTTTCGGGTACAGCAAGGCAAGCCATGCTTCCCAAGGAAACAGAAAAAAATCAAAAACGGTATGCCATGATGGATCGTCTGGTAGCTATGGCAAGAAGCAAGTATCGGCAACTACTGGATCATCCTAATTTTATTGTATTCTACGGACAAGCCACTCCTATAGATGTACTGGAACAAAGTAAAATCGGTTCCCGTCCAGCACGCAGGACAGGGCAACGTTCGCTCAGTGACCTGCGTTCCATCCCCTGGGTTTTTAGCTGGAATCAGTCCCGATTTAATCTAACAGGCTGGTTCGGAACAGGAACCGCTCTGAATGAGTTTCGTAAAGAATTTCCCAAAGATTTTGAGTTACTAAAGACCGCGGCACAGGAGTGGCCTTTTCTAAAATTCGGATTTATCCAGATTGAGACCAATCTTTTGAACGCGGATGTCGAGATCATGAACCGATTCGCAGCTTTGGTAACAGAGAGTACTACAAAAAAGAAGCTCATGGATCTTGTTTTGACAGATTATGCGCTTTGCCTGGATCAGATCGAACATCTTTTAGGCGGAACTGTAGATAAGCGCAGGCTATCTCGACTGGAAAATACCAGACTGAGAAAAGAGGCGTTGAACATGCTACACGACATTCAGCTGCGTTACCTGATCGAATGGCGAAAGCTCAGGGAAAAAGATCCGGAACAAGCAAATCAACTCTTATTAAAGCTGCTGTTATTGGTAAATGTGCTTTCAGGAGGATTGAAGGGTACCGGGTAATTGGAATACGCTTTTTATTCTTTAGGGGCTGTGTCTAACATGCCCATACGGTTGCTTTAAAAAGCAATAAAATCTTTTTCTGCTATACAATTGATATGGTCCGGAGGATCTTCACCTTCCAAATTTTTGAACATTCCCAAATACCGGTTGTTGCTAAATTTAGAGGTTTGATTATCATAGTTTTGTAGAATTTTTAGCTATCGGTAAAAGGTTCAATTCGGGAAAGGACGCCTGCGGGTAAAGTTGTTTTTTGAACAAAAACTCGTCTTATCAAGCTATTAAATTGGCTGGATAGGTACCGTCTGAACCGAAGGAGTTGTAGTTATTCGCTGTAAGCAGTTAGTACGAAAATAGTAAGTCAAATTTGACGGTAACTGCGTCACCTACCACTATTTGTCCGAACATAGCGGAGGGGGGTTCTATTTCCCAATCCTGGAGCGTAATCGGATACTCACCTGATATTTTTATCGCTCCACCCGAATCGATGATTTCCGTTGGTATTTCAATGGTTTTCGCTATTCCGGCCATGCTCAAAACGCCTTCTATCGTATTGGCGGTATTTATCGCTTTCAAATTAAAGGTTACTTCGGGGTGTAGGTCTTTCTTTAGGGCGTTGTGGGTCTTTTTGTCCATTACAGCACCCCGCTCACTCTTTATATCGGCCACCTTTACCGCGAAACTAATAGCCGTTGGCCTGCCTTCAGTAGTTTCTAGTGTGCCTTCTAGCGTATGGGCTACAACCGTCCAATCGTGAATGGTTGAAGTGCCCGCAATCTCCATTTTACTTTCTTGAGACAGGGTGTAGGCCTTCTGGGATATTCCCTTTAAACAAATCAATACTGCTAAAAAGATAAAGATGTGCTTCATGATGAAAGGTTTGCAATGTGTAGTTAAGGTTTTGCCGCTTTGTAGCAAAAGCGTGTATAATTCTATCCTTCGTCCAATACGAGTTGCCAAAATTTTGCTTGCGCTTCTTGAGAAGGCTGATTTTTTGGGCTGACCAATCTAAAACCGATAAAATTGTTATCGGAAAACCACCAAAAGCTTTTCGGGATCTGGGGATCCCTTCGCTGCAAATTCATGCTTGAACCACCCCTTGCGGCAGATCGTAGTGCATCGGCATCGTCATCCCAAGAACCGCCTCTGAACACTCGCGGATGGATAACTTTTGGTGTAACCCAAGGATTCTTTTCTTCGTGGGTAGCGTAGGCGTCGGCCTGGTATTCGTCCATAGTCCATTCGGCTACATTACCGTGCATATCAAACAATCCCCATGCATTGGGTAACTTGGTACCTACCTTGGCATATTTGTCATTGGAATTATTGTAATAGACCGCGTATTGATCAAGATCGCTTTCAGCGTCACCAAAATAATAGGGCGCTTCTGAGCCTGCCCTTGCGGCGTATTCCCATTCGGCCTCCGTGGGCAAACGATAAAATCTACCTGTGATGGTACTGAGCCATTTACAAAAAACCAGTGCAGAATAGGTAGAGACACTTACTACGGGATATCCTTCTTTACCCATACCATAACTGGGATCTTCATACGGTGGGCTGGGGCCGGAGATAGCATCTACTTTAACAAGCGTTTCTTGGTCAAGCTTTACAAATAGTTCTTGATTCTTCTTATAAAAGAGTTCAAAAAGGTTCCAGGTTACCTCATATTTCCCCATATAATAGGCCTCCAACGCCACCTTGTGCCGGGGTCCTTCATCAGCCTTTCTATTTTCCTCGGTTTCCGGACTCCCCATCAGAAAAGAACCAGCCGGAATTTCTACCATCTCAAATCCGATTGTAGTCAATGGTATTTGTTCCCTATATCCCTTAAATGACCCATTTATGGGTACACGTTCGGTACCATTGCTTACTTCGGTACGGGTAGTGTTCACTGCTTGAGATGGTACGGGTTGCGTGGACGTACACGTGATGGATAACATACCGGTGAGAAAAATTCCCAACAGCAAACCCCAATAGGTATTCCTCTTCATTTTTGCAAATACTTAAAACAACTACATTACATTCGCTTTTCCTGGCATGGGTATGTTATAGCTTCCGTCCGTATTGGGCAAAACCGGGGCAGGCGCATCCCAATTTAAATTTTTGGGGACCAGCTCCAAATTAGAGGCCATAGCTTCGTCCCAGCTAATGTTTTTTCCGGAATACGTGGCCATTCTACCCATAATAGCGCTCATGGTGCTCTTTGCTCCATGTTCAGCATCGGCGAGAACAGCACCGCTGCGAATAGCCTCAAAAAGTTTGACATGCTCTACTTCGTAAGGATTGGGGTCTTCTTTTTCCCTGTGTTTGAAAACGGTATTACCTTCCCAATCCTTTATTTGAGTAGTAAAACCTTCCGTTGTGATGGTTCCTTTTGTTCCCTGGAAAGACTCAGAGACCCTGGACATTGTGTCCAACTGGTGCCTGCACTGGCTAGCGACTACCGCGCCGCTAGGGTAAGTAAATTCCACGAAATGGTGGTCATAGATCTCGCCGTATTCCTTTCCCGTACGTACTTGTCTACCTCCCATTCCCTGTGCAGAAACAGGATATTCTCCAATGAACCAATTGGCCACATCAATATTGTGTATGTGTTGTTCTAAGATGTGGTCCCCGCATAACCAGTTGAAATAGTACCAGTTTCGCATTTGGTACTCCAATTCTGTCTGTTCAGGTTGCCTTTCTTTGACCCAGACCCCTCCACTATTCCAATATACTTGACCAGAAACAATTTTACCAAGAGTGCCCTTTTCCAACTGGTCAATAGCCGCGAGATAATTATTTTGATACCTCCTTTGCAGCCCGACAACAACACTCAATTTGTTCTCTTTTGCTTTTTTGGCGGCAGCTAATACTTTTCTAACGCCAGGAACATCTGTGGCCAACGGTTTTTCCATGAAAACGTGTTTGCCGTTGGTAACCGCATACTCAAAATGCTCCGGCCGAAATCCCGGGGGCGTTGCTAAAATCACCACATCTGCCATATCCATGGCCTTTTTCGCGGCTTCAAAACCTGAAAATAAGTGCTCTTCCTTCACATTAATTTTCTCGCTATTCTCTATAGCCTGTTTTATGTTCGTCAGAGAGGTTCTAGTTTTGTCTTCAAAGGCATCTGCCAGGGCGACCAGTTCAACATTGGGATCTGCATTCAATGCCTGCACCGCTGCTCCGGTACCGCGGCCACCACAGCCCACAAGGGCAATTCTTAATTTTTTTTCATTAAAAACATTCGCCATGCTGTTCATATGCATATTGGGTAGTAAAATGGCGCCTCCAGCTGCCAAAGAGGTGTTCTTTACAAAAGTCCTTCGGGAAGTCTTACTCTTTTTTCCAGATGTATGTGTGTTGTTTTTCATGGTTTCATCTATAACGTTTTAGGTGTTTTTTTGATAGGTTGCGAGATCGTATACTATCACACCCTTAAGATAACAAAACTAAATGCTATTTCTAATTGATATTGTCTATAAAGTGCCAACCCTGCTTGCTTTGATAGACGGTTTGGCTATGGACACTGATAGAGGAATTGTACTAGCGTCTCTTCAGTGAAAGCTCATGTGATTTTGTCGCCGTCCCTGATCCCTATTCCGGCACCAATGACAAACCCTTTTACCAAAAGTAACCGCAGATTTGCCTGGAAGAGTTTTCATTTCTTAAAACGCCAAACCATCCCAACCAAACGTGTACAAATACGCCTCTTGAAGTCTTCGCCTTGCCAGACCTAGCACAGGTTTTCCACCAGCACGGACCCACTTGGTAAACTCATTTGGTATCATCGGGTCTTTGGGGTTGGCATTAATGCGTTTTAGTAATGTGCTCCTTTTTAGATTTCCGAGTCCTAAATTGTAAGCAAAGGAAACCAAGGCATCAAATTGGTGTTGATTAAGTCTTTTCTTTACTAATGCGGTTACCCCATTCTCAAATTTTAAAAGAACGGACTGCATGATCTCAGTAGCCATTTCCTCTGAAATCGGTTGATCGGACATAGCCACTTTAGTCCCTTCCGGATAAAAGGTAGAACCATACCCTATGGTAGGCACACCTGCAATATCCAGGTAGGGCTCAGATTCAAAACCCTCCCACCTTTTATGAAATTTTAAACCGTCTTCACTTAGTTTCATTTTTGTTGTCTTTGTTAACGTAGTCTCTTCTATACTTTTTCCTCATAGCCCGGGTAATTTCTTGGGTACTTCCCTGCTACCGCGCGAATCTTTCCGTGAGGTACTAGTAATCGCTATACCATGCAATAAACAAGATATCTTTTAATACCTCCTGATCTTCCAGATTACAGAATTTGTAGTTTCGGTCTATACCCTAAATTTAGGGTTTTTGTGGTTTTCCGTTACAGTGATAGCGAAGATCGAGTGGAAACTCCTTCCAGTAAACCTGCCTTCCGGTAGGTGGGTAGAAAAAAAGCCGCCAAATGACCCCTCTACTTTTTGTTCCCTAAAAAGCATAGTACGGCTTGGCTCTTTTGGAAAACAAAAAACCTGCACCGGAAAGTGCAGGTTTTTTACTTGATGTGGGTCCTACTGGATTCGAACCAGTGACCCCCTGCTTGTAAGGTGTTTATTTTTTAATTGATTATCAAATAGTTAGGCACCTATTTTAAAATTTTTGCTGAAATTTTGCCTAAGTTTTTTCATTGCTGCCCCATTTTTTCTTGCTACTTTTATCCCTACCAGGGCGTACCCCTAAAAATAAGGATATTTTCCGGTGGCGTTGCCGCGAAGGCAATAAAAATGATGACTGGAAAATCATTACAAATAGGGATAAGGTCCGAACAATTTTTCGCCAAATAATACACCACCATGCCAATCCAGATACCGGAATTGCAGCATTATTTTGGGGGTAAAGGAGGCTCCGGCACCTATCAAAACATAATTAATCTGATCCCTCCCCACAATACCTTTATTGTGCCTTTTTTAGGGCATTGCGGAATCTTGCGTAACATCCGTCCCGCTGCCCATACCATTGCATCCGATATTGATCCTTTTGTGGTTTCCTCCTGGCAGACCTACTATGGCCAAAACCGCAATGGTCGATTTCAGGATCAGGACCGGATTGATCCGGTTGTATTTAAAAATTTGGATTTTCGGTATCTCCTATTATCCCATGAACTAGACCGCCCTGGTTTGGTAATTTACTGTGATCCGCCCTACCCTCTGGATACGTTAAGTGGTAGTTCACAATATTGCTTTAAAATGAGTGATACCGACCATAACGATCTGTTGGATATTCTTAAATCTTTTAGGCATGCCAAAGTGCTGATTTCCACTTATGATAATTCAATATACCGTAAGGAGCTTGGGCATTCCAATTGGCATAAATATGCCTTTAAGTCGACAACCCAGCAAGGGATGGCCACCGAAACGGTCTACTATAATTTTCCGTTTCCGGATCGGCTACACGACTATCGGTATTTCGGGAAAAATTTTAAAAACCGAGAACATTATAAACTAAAGCGCGAAAGGCTAAAGGCAAGGTTTGCCAAGATGTCGCCGGTAGAACAGCACTTTTACCTGGAAGCTCTTCAAGATATAACACCCTTAAAAATATAGATGATGGCCAATGAACCAATTAAAGACGAAAAAGAACTTATTGGGCGACTGTCTGCTGTAAGACAGTCTATCACCGAACTTGGAATGCAATATATCCAGATGAATGTTCCCTTTAAAATGGACGATTTAGAGGAACTTATTGAGCCTCTTGCCAGTATTGAGCGGACCATAGACCACAGTATCGAAAAGCTAAAGGAGAGAATAACCAGGATTAGAAATTAGGTAAAACGAATAATAACAATGGAAAATGAAACTTTTATCGATCGCTTACTAATGGAACGTAACGAGCTCAAAGGAAAACGGGACAAACTGGAATTGTATTTGTTAAAAGGCCTCAGTAGCGAAATATCACTATTCCACCAGATGCTTTTAACTATGCAACTCCAAGCGATGGACAACTATTTAAACATCCTGAATTTAAGGATACAGGATCTAGGTTGTGAATATCAACCTTAACCCTTTTACTAATAAAAAATACGCCAAATATGGAAATACTATCAACCACAGACTACGATCAATTCGACTTTATCCCGGGCAACCGAGGGATACTACCCGGAAAAGTAGAACGATTGAAGGCCCATGTGAAAAAAGGTCTCAACCTATTCCCCTATTGCCCTATAGTGGTCAATGAATTTAACGGGAAACTACTTATTATCGATGGCCAGCATCGATTTACCGCATGTTATGAAATGGATGTGCCGGTATATTATGTGATCGCCCCTGAAATCAAGATTCAGGACATTGCCCGGATGAATTCGGCTACAGACAAATGGACATATGAAAACTTTTTGCAATGCTACCGGAAATTAAGCTTTAAAGATTACGATATGCTAGCAAGCTTCAGAACGGAGTATAAGCTTTCTTATAACATTGCTATAGCCCTTTTAATGTTAGGCCATCCCAACGCTAGGCGGGAGCATATTGAAAAATTCCGGGATGGGACTTTTATAGTGAATTATGAGCACAGCGCTGTTGATCTTATGAAAACAGTTGACCGACTGTTTAGTGAATATGTTTTTAACCGCGACCGTAATCTGATCCATGCCGTTCATAAACTTATGCAAATCGGAAAATGGAATATTGACACGATGGAAAAGAAGATTCAAGCGCATAAGAATATGATGGACGAACAGACAACTGCTAAAAACTACATGTATTTATTAGAGCAGATCTACAACATGCGTAACCAAACCCGTATTCCAATTCTATAGCTATGCATATAATTTTTGAAAAAAAAGATGCAGCTTTTTCAAAGAATCGGTTGCATCGGTATTGTTTAATAAGAATATGGGACAATACCAAACCCAAGGTGGCATTTGTAGGGCTTAATCCTTCGACAGCTAACGAAACCAACGATGATCCGACTATTCGAAAGGTTATTGGCTTTGCCAAAAAATGGGGGTATGGCGGTTTTTATATGCTAAATTTATTTACCCGGATTACCCCCTATTCCAAGGAGCTCCTCCACATTCAATTGTTAGATAAAAGTTCGGATTATTTCCTTAAGTTTTTTGCTAGCAATTCTGCAAAGATCATTTACTGCTGGGGAAAATTTCCCATTGCTGAGAACCGCGCCAAGGAGGTTATTCAAATGCTTGGGCCAGGATATGCCCTTGACATTAATAAAGATGGATCACCTAGGCATCCGCTCTATGTTCCCAAAAACGCAAAACTTATTCCCTATGGACATGATTAAAGTGATTACGAAAATTGAAAAGGAATTACCCGTAGCAGTGGACGTGTCTGATTTTGTACATGCTCTTAATGAACTTCCCATCCAATCACGGATTAACTACATAGCAAAGATCTTAAACGGTGTACAGCTTTATGAATACAACGCTTTGAATAAAGACCAATTAGAATTGGTAAAGGGATATTTTCTTAGCCGCCTTCACGAAGTCGAACAGGTAATCAAACGAAAATAAGATGAAGGATCATAAAATCATTGCGTATTCAAAACTAGGGCTTGGGATCTGTATTACGCTAGGTGCCTTATTGGTCGTGTTAATCATTCTGTTCCCTGAATATTACGGGCTTTTGCTGCAATGCTTAGCGCTGGCCGCGCTGGCTGGTTTTCTCTTTAAAACGGTCGCCAACGCAGAGGCTTCCAAGGGAAATGATACTAATAAAAACTCAAAGTAATGTTTACACAAATCTATGAATGCCCGGGATGTGAATGCAAGGAAACTTGGCAAGTGGCTGTTATCCAGCAAATCGACGCTGAAAGGGACGATGTTTGGGACCAGGTGGTATGCCGAAATTGTGGATCATCCGACCTGAAACCAAAAATTGACGAGGAAGGTAATCGCATCATGCATGTGCTTACTGAGGAAGAATTCTTTTGGGAAACTTACTTAGAAAGCGATGAAGACGAACTATAACCTATCCAAAGATTATAAGCAGTTATTTGCCCTGCTTTTAGAAGGGGTTACCGCTGTTGGTTTTGTTGACTATAGCTTACACGGTGATAATTTACACCCTTCCCGGGATGTGGTAAAAATCTACCGGAATGCATCCTTTGATATAAGGATAGGATCTCGGGGTATACAATATGGAGGTGTCGATCCGTATTGGAAGGAAATTGATAAGGAAAAAAGTGTTTTTATCAAAGAGTGTGAACGAATGAACCTACAATTTATAAACCCATGCAATTAGAACATGCACAAAAAATCGCCAATGCTATAATGGGCCAACTAGCTCCCCACTGTGATAGAATTGAAATTGCCGGCAGCGTCCGTCGAAAACGTCCCTGGGTTAAGGATATTGAAATAGTATGTATACCGAAACCCTATGAAACGGGCCTTTTTGAATCTGGAATTGCCTCGGTTGTAAACCAGTGGAAAAAGAAAAAGGGAGAGCTCCCTTGCAAAAACACACAAAGATATATTCCAGTAAGAACACAGAACGGAACTACCCATATAGTTTTAGATCTTTTTCTAGTCAAGCCGGAAAATTGGGGATTACAGCTTGCTATCCGTACAGGGTCGGCAAAATATAGCCATTTGGTGCTGGCCACAGGTTGGAAAAAGCGCGGATACACCAGTGTAAATGGAATACTTACCCAAAGAGGAAAACAGTATCCGGTTTATGAAGAAAAAGACCTATTCGAACGTATTGGACTTCCATATGTACTCCCTGAAAATAGAGAGGTATGATCATAACAATTGGCCGGGGTGGCCATTAATGTTTTTCAAACTATAGAAGATTTGCCTTTGCTAAATCGACCTCTTTAATGTATTTTTCAAGTTGTTGGCCTTTTTCAAAAGGAACCAAATCTGAGGGAATTTCCAAATTGTTCCTTACAGTAACTTCCACAAAAAAATTGAACAAACAGTATAGTTCGAAAGTGGTATTTTGAAATTTAACTTTTTTCAAATATTGCCCTTTGCTCCATAGCAAGTCCCATTGGGCCTGCTCATTTATCCTACAATACGCGGCAATATCCATTAACCGAATAAATCTTTTGGTTTGTTTTCGTAATCTATCTGGATTTCTGTATAGTGCACCGGATCAGATATATTTGGTCGGTTAGAATCTACTTTTCTAGCGTAAAGGTCTTTGCTTATGGGTTGAGCAATTATTGATTCATCGGGCATATAGTTAGCTATTATTTCTTCTAAATAACCACGGCTTGATGAACTATTCAGCCAGGCTTCGGTCTGCTGGTCGTGTAAGATAACCGGTCTTCGTTTTTTGGTATTATGAATCTTAGCAAATAAAGGCGTTGCCGGTTTAGTCAAAACAGCAAAAGTGAACTCCCCGTCATAGGTATGTTCATAAATACCAGCCAATTTGATAACTGCACCATCACGCCTTTCAAAAATAAAAGGAACTTTAAATGGCTTTCCTTTTACCGTTGCTGTATGCGGTTCAAAAAAAGCCGTTACCGGTATTACACATCTACGTTTTTCCCCACTTTCTTTAAACATTCTGGAAGTAAACATTTTTTCGCTTGTGGCATTAAGTCCCGATCCGTATTCCCGAGTTTTACCGTAGTAGGCCTCGGCCTGTTCGCCGCTTACTTCCCTGGGGATAAATCCCCACATTACAGGTGCCAAATATTTGGGATTTTCTTGGGTTTGGATAAGCATTATAGGATGTAATGCCATTTTATTACCATTATCAATATAATGTTTAGCATAACCATTAATATGGTAGCGTTGTAAATCTTCATCATCTAAATATTCCGGAAGCCTAGCAATAGCGTTCATTGCTTTTTCAAGTTCCGAAATAGTTAATTTCTGTTGGGCTGCATAACACATAATAGGGGTAAGATAGTTATCTTTAAGACATGATCCCAAAACAATTTTTAACTCACGCACTACAAGCCTGCAAGCATCTAAATATAACACTGGACCAGGTAACCAGAAGAACAGATGTTCACGGTTCTGTTATCGGGACACATAATGGAAGTTTTGTCTTTAGCTATCACCCGGATCGACCATCCTCATTTAGCTACAGCCATAAGTGGAAAAAAGTAGAACACTACACCAAAAATCCCTTTGCGGTGTATCGTGAGGCTGCAGCAAATACCCGAAAGATATTGCGGGTCAGATAGGGTATTTTTTTATTAAAAAGCTTCCTATGGACCATATCCCCGAAAATGAGCGCAAAGTAATTGAAGCTGTCTTGCCAAAGGGGTTTTTGTGGCAGGATGTGGGATATCACAATCTCGGGAATGCTTCCCAGCTATTTTATAAAGGAGAACTGTTGGGCTACGTCAATTTGGATCATGATCCTTATTTTATGAGCGCTTCCAAAGCAAAATAAGTTTGGTAAATTTTCCAAAAAGGTATTCGAAATCAGTTAGGAAGATTAAGTTACTGTGTATATGACCAATATTTTACTTGATTTCAAAATTCCACTACCCGCAATCTATGTAGCTGTTTGGTTCGGTTTAGGACGGCTTTGGGTTGGAGCGCTCTCTGACGAAAAGGCATACAATCCAAAAGCTGTTAAATCGCTAGCGGACTTTTTATTGAACAGGCCGAATCGAAATAAGGATATCAGTTGGCTTAGTATGATCCTAACGCGTTTCGAATGGATCTTTGGTAAAAAACACTGGTCTTGGAGATGTTTTATTGCTTCCACCATGGTGCATACCTTATTTTTTACCATGATGTGTCTGCTACTCTATGTAATACATGAAGATAAGGTCTTGTTGAAAGATTCGGTCCATGGTCCAATTATGTATCGTAACTGGTATATTATCCGTCAAATGCTATTGGAATATTTTACCACTGGAATCTTAATTCATTATTTTTCCCTTTGGGTAACCCGTTGGATACTTAAAAAAATTGATAAAAAATCGGTTCTAGTAAGTTTTTTCTATATGGTATTCGATCTTATCCTTACTACGCTAATCGGGTTTCATGGGATTTTGATAACAATGGTTGTACTGTTTTATCTCGAGGGATGGTACAGCCCTGGAATAACGGAGTATATTCGCTTAAATTACTGGATACTCCTTATTGACTTCCTAAAACCTTTAGATATTGTGAATAACATACGTGGCTATTATTTTGCCGCTGCCTTAGTCTGGTCTTGCTTAATAACTTCGCTTTGGATTTGGGTCTATTTTGGCACTGGCGTTGTTATTCGTGGAATCAATTTTGTTAATAAAACAGTTTTTAAAGCCAGCAAGGACATTTTCCAGGTGGATAAAGATCCAGTGGCCTCTATCCGTTCTATAGGCGCCTGGTTGATAAGTTTCATTGGTTTGGCTGGTTTACTTGCACTGTATTTTTTTTAAGATTGCCAAAAAACGAGCCTCAAAAGGAGATGCTTTTTTAAACAAAAAAATGCAACATTAGCTGTAATTATATTTGGATCAATAAACTAGAAATAGACGAAATCGATCTCGTTTAATTATATAGAAACGAAGTCTGTTTCAGAAATTATAATATGATCGGCTAATTTGATTCCGAGTATTGACCCGGCTTGCTTCATACTTTTTGTAAAATCTAAATCGGCAGCGCTGGGATTTAACTTTTCTGATGGGTGATTGTGGCAAAAGATAACCCGTGTACATTTTTTTGATACGGCAAGACTATAAACATCAACAGGAGCTAAAATGTTTCTGTTTTTTGTTCCAATGGATACAAGTTCGATATACTGAATATCATTAGCGGAATTCAATCCTATTGTCCAAAAATATTCTTTGTTGCGGTGGAATTTATTTTGTCGCAACAATACTTTTTGCATGATCCTGGCGATATCACCGCTTTCTGAAACATTTTTGCTTTCGCCTTTTGGCAACCTTACCTTCATGCTTTAAAGATAGGATATTAATACATTGTACTATTAACATCCATATTTGGTCGAAGTGCTTTTTTGCCTACCATTAAAAAAGTAGCGACACCCGATAAAAGGTGCCGCTTACAACTAAACTAACTAAACACTAACTGTAATTATGGAGGTAGGTTCTTCCTCCTGTTCGATTTCTTCGCTAGCCGGATAAACTACGCTTTGAGTATTGACATTATACCGGATCCCGGGAATACCTTCGTATCGGTTCTTATCAAAATATACCAAATGATTTCGTCCACCCGTAGGATCTTTTTGAACTTTAGAAACAATATCTGCATCAAAAGCTGAATCTGCACCGCCCCGCATTTTATCAGCACTAGTTCTTTGATAGATAAAGAAAAACAGTTTGCCATCAAACTTTTTCCTAATATCCTCATCAAGGGATAACCCACCAAGAATCTTTTGAAGTTTACCGAAGCTATCCGTAAAAATTACATCATAGGCGGAGAATACTGTTTGTACTGTTGTTGGGTTAATATCATCGTCGCCTAATACCAATACCGATGTTTTAGCCTTTTGGTTTAAATACTGATCGCGTTTTGAGGTAAACAGATCGCTATCCGGGTGTTCCTCTAACGACAAAAATGCGGTGTTATAGCCAGCGTTCGCAAAAGCATTAATTTTTTGAAAAAAAAACCGAGTTTTCCCGGCTCCGGGAGGTGCGTCTAAAGTAACTACAACAGATCCTTTCGGTTTTACTTCAATGTCACCTAAAAACTCACCGATAGCCCCCCCGGGGCGATAAGAAATTGCGTTAGAGCGGCCAACATCGGACATTTTACGGCCTACCTTAAATTTAGGGGATTTCGGATCCGGAATACTTAGTTTTGGGGATGCCTCGGGAATCATCTCTACATTTAAGGGTACTGCAGGTATTTCCAAAACCTGGGCGGGAGGGGTTCCCCCTACCGCATCCCCCGCCGGTTTTGGTGGCAATGGCTTTTTTCCATTATCCATCGTTAAGGGGCTTGATAGCCCTTTTTTTGATTTGCTAGCTGATTTTCGTGAAATTCCCTTTGCCTTTCTGCCTTTGCCCTTACCAAAAAGTCCTAATTGTAATGGTTGCTTTTTTGTTCTGACATTTTTGGATGATTTTGTATCAGTTTTCCTCTTTTTTGAAACATTATTCACCTTTTTTACTACAGATTTTTGATATTTTGGAACACCCTTACTGTCACGTACTAAAATTTGATCGGCAGCGGCTTGTGCAGCACTTGCAGCACGGAAGAAATAGCGATTATCTTTTTCCATGTAACCTACCAACTTCTTATTCCATCCTTTAAGGTATGCGGCGCTGTTGTTTCGGGTGGTAAACAGTATGCCGGATTCAGCGCAAAGAAATACCGCGCCCATCTCGGCGATTAGTTCTTCTTTGGCATACGACTTGCTCCCAAAGCTACCTGAAAAATCACGTTTTAGCCTGGTTTTATGACCTGTACTGTGTATTAGCTCATGGAATAAAGTACTGTAAAAGAATTGCGGGTTAGAAAAGGTGTTAATGGGAGGATTTACTACGGTATCTGTCCCTGGCTCGTAAAATGCCTTGTCCCCACGATAATACATTTTTGGAGGTTTGGGATAAGCTTTTACAATTGCCTCGGCTACTTCAATCCTTCCTGCTTCGGATTTTTCAGTATTAGGGTTCTTAGGGAGCTTGCCAAAATTAATTCCTGTTACATCGCCTGCATTAAACACGTTATAGTATTTTAAAATAGGGATATACGTACGGGACAAACGCTCTACCGTCCATCCTGAAATTTTTAATATCCGCAGTCTGTTTTTGTGCTTATCAATCCACTCGCGATACTTTTTTTGGTCATAGCTGTAGAATTCTAATTTAGTAGCACCATTTCCTTCTGAATGTCCAAAAAGTTTGGTGAAATACACTACCCGATATCCTGTACTACCCTTTTTTAGTTTTCCACCGTTTTTTTCAATTTGATTAAAGGTTAGGAAATAGGGATTTTTCCAAATTTTCAGAGCTAAATAATATTCCCCGTTTTTATCCTTTTTGGTTTCAAAATTGAGTAGGAAAAAATTAATCCCGCGGTAGGGACGCTTGGTAACATAATTTGCTGCCTCGGTTCCGTTCCATAAGGTGGTGGCCTTCCACTGTTTTTGCCAAGGTAAAAGCCCTTCCTTATGAATAGTATTTATTATAAGATCTGTTACGTAGGCATAAATATCGTCCGGGCTTACCGGCTTAGCAAGCCCATTTTGTTGGTGACTGGAAGGTAATTCTTCTAATCCTGGTAATTCAAATGTCTCACCAGGTATCATCCCCAAACCTGATGATGCGAGCTCGGGGTAATCTTTTTTATTGGAGGTGATGCGCCTCATTTTTCGCTTTTGGCCAACATCCTTTTTTTTAGGGAGAAGATCCGGAACATCCTTTTTGTTGTTAATGGTTTTAAGCAAAACATCCTCAGCCAGCAATTTACTTGACTGCGATCCATTTTCGCCAATTTGATATTGCCATTTGCCGTTTTTAAATTGGCAATTATTTACTTTTCCAAGACCAGGTACATTTATCCCTTTTCGGATCTTCCTTTTTGGCGGCTTCTTGGATCGAATTATGCCACCCCCTTTATCAAATTGAAACCCCGGTTTGAGCCTACCGTTTTTTGCTATAGCTTCTTTTTTCAAGCCCTTATTAGTAGATGCCCCTAATCCGGTACCAGTAGGTACCCATTTTGCTTTATTCTTTACCGAGACTAGAATTCCTCTATCTCCCAAAAACGTAGAGGGGTAATTTAACAGCAGGGTATTAATACGATCGACTACTGCTTGTTGCAGTTGATTTACCGCCCTTTCTTTTAGGCGTAGTAAATCGTCTTTTTTAATTGTCTTTCCATCAAGGGCATTAAATTCCTGTACTACATTCATGGTAAATCACTTTTAGGTCTTGGCGAAGCGGATTAGGCAATAAAGGTTTGGCCATTGTAGGTGCCTTCTAGGACTAATTTGAAATCCTTATGAGTTTTACCCTCATTTACAAAAAGCTCCCATACATTTCTGACCTCAGGTCTGGAAGGAAACACCCCTAAAGTCCTTACTGAATTATGCTTTAGTACGATATTCTTAAAATTAACCGCCTTTGTTCCTAAAACGTTCTGATTCGTGTCAAATATGTGGATCTTGGAAATGGAAAGAGATGCATTATTTGCTGGATCAAAATCGGTTCCTGTTTGATTATAAAGCGTAAGTTTTAGTCGATCAGGTGTTTGTGAACCTGGATTTATAGGAGGGCCGGATAATTGCCCTCTTAGACCAACAATATCCAATTCGGCGTTGCTACCGCCCGAAGAGGCCGACGATTCATTTACAGATGCTTTTTCTTTGGTAGAAAAACTGGTAAATAACAGCCAAGCTGCTACTCCTCCACCTAGTGCTAACCATATATTCATAACTGTAATTTTAAATGTTAAAGGTTTGACCTACGATTTCTATTTGGCTTTCGATACGATAGTCCTCAGCCCGGGTACCTCCTAAGAGGATAGTGTTTAGTAATCCCTGTATATTAGATTCTACAGGTATTTTTTTTAGCACTATTTCTGAAAAGGCTGGAATTTCTATCCCTCCAATATTCGGTGAAGCTACCGCCGCCAATTGGTTTTGCTTATTGTAAATGTGTATCTGTTTGAGTTTTACCATACCGCCACTTTGCAAATTAAAAGGGGTATCGGTAGGATTGATAATGGCAATATTCACGGATGATTTAATACGACTGCCAAACAATTCTGGAAAGGATGATATTCCTCTTAATTGAACTCTTAGTTGTTTGGCAACTGCTGTAATCTGTAATGCTCTGCGTCCTCCCCAAAGGGAAGCAATTGCAAAGGCAATACCGCCGCCAATCAAAATGTGTTTTCCTTTTATCATAATTGAGGATTTTTAAGATTATTCAATATTTGCTGACATTTTTCCCGGCTTTCCGGGTGTGCACCATATAGTGATATAAAAGCGCAATTGGCTATGCTTGTTCGATTAATGCTATTATATATCTCGGGATCTTCCGGGTTGATGTTGGAAAATTGTTCAATTAACCATTTCGGATTGCCCGCATTTTCGATTGTTTCAGCATCGGCAAAACGCGCTTGGTCAAGTGTCGGAAGATTTGCAAAAACATGGAGGGCCGCAGATAATCCTTTTGCCTGACCACTGGCAAAAACCCTATTGATGATTGCCACGGTTATGCCAGTTATTAGGGAGGTCAGAAAAACACTTTTATAATCTACCTTTTTAGCCATTTCCTTCCTTTTTTTGTGAGTATTGTCGTTTGCGTTTCCCCGCAATTGTTGAATACGGTTACCTTAAGGCGTTTGCGGCCAAATATTCGAGTAGAAATGCCCAATAGATTCCAAGGCTTACGCTCAATATGAGTTACTACCTCATTTAAACTTTTAAACTCCCTATCGGTAACGCTCAGGCTTAAATTTTCCCCGTCATAGCTGACCAGTCCGCGTATAATTAAACACGGGCTTAGATCAACAACCGGCACGACTACAGGTCTCGCAAAGGACTTATTATGAATTTTTCTAATAGCAGTAAGAACAGGCTTTAGGTCAGTTGTCTTGGTAATGGTATCGCGATAAATGGTTTTATGGACAACTACACGCTGAATGTTTTTGATTTTGAGGTTAGCACTATCTAGTTTTTTTTCGAGCTCGGGCATTTTCCAATTGATAAAATGCGCCATTTCCTTAGAGGTTACATTAAAGTCTGACAATAACTGCTCCTTTTCCTGAATAAGTTCTTTAATATTGTGAAATAGCCGCAGGTTGTCCTTTTTTAATTTGGACCGATCTCGTAGGAGCCAAATAAAAACCCCTACAAACAAACCCAGTAATACAATGGGGATGTTTTTACTAATAAAGGGGAGTATATGTTTAAATACCTTCATAGAGCTCAATAATGGATCTTACTAATGAATTTATTTGGCATTGACGATGCCATTTGTCCCGCAATTTTTTGTTGTCCTCTAGGTGGTCCATAAATCCCATTTCCATGAGAAATGCCCTTCCTGTGGTTCGGATTAATATTTTATAGGAGGCTTCTTTGTCTTTATCCCCATCGGAATACGTGTCAAACCGTGGGCGTTCATTGGGGAAATCCGCTTTAAAATTGGTTAGAAACACCTCCGCTACATCATCGCTTGGGGTTTGGCCAGTACTTGTAAAGCCTTCGTAGCCCGTCCCCTTTCCAAAACCAATGTTCGCATGTATAGATAGCAAATAGGTATTGGGAAACTGCTTAAAGATCTTATTGGCGCGATTGACCCTGGTTTGTAGGGATATATCCCGGAGCTCCGGGGAAATATGGAAATAGGGAATACCTGCAGTATCCAGGCTTTCAATGATGCCATTTACAATCCACCGGTTATATGCGCCTTCGTAAAGGACCCTATCCTCAATTTTAGGGGAGCGCTTACCAGCGGTTTGATATACACCGTTAATCATTCCACCATGACCATTGTCTAATATGGGAATAAGACTTTTCATAGGTTTAAAACCCCGCCCCTGCACTACTAATCATAACTGTGCAAGGGCATGGGAGAATTAACTTTTCTTAATTAGATTAATGGTTAAAATCAGATTAATTACTGACTGCAATACAAGACCGGCAATTTTCTCAATTCTGTCAGGTTTTAAGCCATCATTGAGCGTTTCAACTTTATTCTTAATGTGCTGTGTTAATTCTAATTCTTCTGATTCGTCCAAATCTTTTAATTGGGCAACCGCCAGAGGGGCTTGTTGCAAATCCGATACAATCCCAGGTACTCGGATTGCCTGCATAAGATCATCGGCACTAAAGCCATCCTGGGCTACGTCAATGCCTAAATCTAAAGTGTTCAAAAGTCCGTCAGCAAATGATTTTGCCGCATCAATTCCTAGTTTTGTTGCTACTTGTAATTCCATTGTTTTTGTTTTAAAAATGTTACTATCTAAATCCTAATATTTCCAGTTCCATCCCATAGATGAATGTACTTCCGTCGATATCCTTTCTCCACTTCATAAACTTTCCAAAAACCAATTTCCCAGTGGCTTTATCCCGGACCGAAGCGTATTCAATTATTGGTTCTCCATCTGCATTTAAAGCCTTCCTATCATACTTTTCATAGGTTTTTGCGATCTCTCCCCCATGGGCGTGCTTGTCCAATGACCCCATATACTGCGCACGGCTAATTTTGAACAGATATTTTGCCTCATACGCCAAATTCAAATCGTCCATTACAAATACATCTGCACTGGGGATGTATTCTTTTCGCCAAGCAGGTTTAGGAAAAACTTCCATGCAACGCTCTACCGAAATCCTGGCCATGGCCAAATTTTCGATTTGATACCGCTGATAATCATTTCGAGCTCTCAGGGAATCTTGGGTTTGTTTTAGTAGCCTTATTTCAACTACAAATCGCTCCCGTTGGCGCTCATCTGCCAAAGAACTAAGTAGGGCTGATCCTGAAACCCCTGAAAAAGCAATTAGGCTAAACAGCTTGTATTTGTTAATTATTCTTCGAAGATTTCCTATCTTCTGTTGAATGCTGTTCTGCATCTTTTTTGCTTCGCTCATTTTCGGTATAATTATCAATCATTATCTGACCCACCAACATGGCAGCCCCTACCAAAATGATCCATATTATATTTGTGAAAAGGGCTAAAAACATGATTTAAAAAAATTTATCAATTATCTTTTTGCCAATCCCATTAGCTAGCTCTCCCAAATTTTTACCAGCCCATGCCAGTACAAAGCCAACTACTGCAAATCCTATTTCAAACCTGTTCATTGGCACAGTTTCTTTGCCTATCCAAAACATCGTCACCACAGTTTTAAATACAGCAGCCACAAACATCACAGAACCAATAATCCGAAAAATCAAAATCCAGGTATATGAACCCAGGCTTTGGTCTTCTTTTCGTTTAAGTGGATTATTTATTGTCATTTCCATTAATTAAATGCAAACCAAAAGTTCTTTAATTGACGAATTGTAAAAGGCAGAGTAGGTTGATCCACCGGGGGTGTTGTCCCCGCTCCAAAATCGAATTCCCCATCTGCCGGCCTGTAGTGGCTAGGAGCATTTGGTCTTCCCTGTTCTAAAATCAATCGATTATATGCTAAAATGGAAGCCAACAAAAAATTGTTAGATCCGCTACTTATTGTATTTACATTATTTTCTAGGGTGTTACGCAAAGAAGTGTCAAACAAACTAAGCATTACAAAGCCCACCTGTGTACCTGCATTTCTAGTGCCTCCTGTCCCATCCAGATTGACATTTGAGGTAATCGGGTTTACTCCCACTAAATTTGATTCAAAAGTCTGGGCAACTCGCTGCATATCGGCCTCGGTAAGGTGAAATCCCATTTCCCAGAACATATATAGTCGCGCTGCCATATGAACGGCATGGTTCCAATCATGTATTGAAGGGGAACTGTTTGGCCAGGTCTCATACCATGCATTATTCGGTAGTGGAATTGCCAAACCCTGATCTAAATTATCGCGTAGATTCCCATCCGATTTTGATGGCATGCCGGCAAACATGAAATTTTGTGCGTTGGTAAGATTTTGAGGGTTCGCCCCTTGGGTCAGATAGTGCAGTCGCAGTTCCACTTCATTACTCTCACTCGCCATATGAAGGTTTTCCCTTTCTATAACAAAACCTTGGGCTTGGGTTTGGTTTTGGTTCCACTTTCCGCTTACGTGGGTTGACATAAAAGCCAAATAAACATTGTATTTTTCCTGGTAGGCTGGTGTATTCCACAAATCAAAATCGGTGCGCACAAGCCATAAAAAGGCCATCATACCACCACCCATTTTAAACTCGTGAAGCGGTGTGCCTTCTAATGCCCTTTTGTCGTTGGTCGGTCCATTAATGGAAGGCCATCCCAAATACCCCTCATTTCCTCCATAAACCGGGACGGCGTCCGATATCATATCATCGTAACCAGTAATTATATCGTCTATCACTTGACTATTCCGGGTCACCCCGTAGTGCATAACGAAACTATACACCTGGTTATCGGTTTGATATAGTTTTAAACTATTAAGATGCGTGGAATAATCGCAGTTTTCCCAAAAATCATCCCGCATATTGTTGTAGTTTGCCTGCCCTATTGCGATGAGCTCGGCGCTAGTCTTTTGACCAAAACTGCAAAAGACTGACAACAGCAATATGATTTGAATCCCTCTAATCATCCTTTAATTTTATCGACACCAGAATTAATATTCGATCCCCCGGCTGACCAGTGCCATTTTTGTTGGTAAATACACGCCAATTTGCTAAAGAATCATCTGCTGACCATTCGCCCTTTGCTTCGGTCCATACCCCTTGCACGGTTAAATCCACTTCTTTGCCAACCGAGCTACCGCCTCCGTCAATTTGAAACACTGCATCATCACAATCCACATTATAGTACCAAACTGAATATTCGTAGATTTCCCCTGTAGTGGTTGATTGCCAAACGCGTGGATAATCCCCGCCATCACCCTCTCCATCCACCACTTCTAATACATGGGTGCCGCCAAAACCATGGGAAGTGTCGGCTACAGTGTTAAGGGTTACATTTCCAATGATTTGGTATTCCCCATCGGAGCCCCCGGAAGGCCATAAATTGTTTGCGTTATCAGAACCAAATCCCGAAGCATTGCTATTGTTAAGTTCCGGGTTTACATTCCCACTAAGTGGAGGATCACCAACATCGTTAAAAAGCTCCCATAATCCTTGCGCGATATAATGGGTGGTCATTTTTTGCAGCCGAAAACCTGAAATGCTATCTACAGTACTGGCAAGGATACCGGGAATAGGATTGCTATTATCATAGCGCACCCGTATTTTTCCGCTTGCAGATGTTTGTTGAAATTTTACAAAGCGTCCTTTTGGAATCGATCCATCATCCTGAATGGTAACATCGACGGTGTAGCCCTGCACATTTTCGTAGAGCTTGGTGTTATCAAAAGCGGAGGCTGTTAAAGTTGTGTCCTGAGTTAACGAAATAACTTCCTCACTTGCCCCTGAGGCACCCGGATCACACCACCGTAAACCGTTAATTTGATCCCAGCATAAGACTTGATTGTTTACCGGTGTATTAAATATGTTAAGGTCAATTTCATCTATAGCGCCATCAGCAATGCGATCAGAATCAACAGCGCCATTAACCAAATGCTGTGTATTGATTTGAGCATCCGTTATCTTATTTCCTGTAATGGTGTTTGACTTTATGTGGGAATTGTCTATTTGACTAGGTCCTATTTTAGCAGTGGTAACAGCATCGTCTGCCAAATTATTTGTTCCTACACTACCGGCCGTTGTAGGTAATTTTCCATTTAATGCCACGTTAATACTATCCGTATTGACATATCCACTGCCTCCGCCTCCTTTAATAATCTTACCATCAACAATGTAAGCTTGCCCCCTGAGGTAAAAAGCAGAAAGCAATAGAATATATGGGATAAGTTTTTTCATCTTACTCGGTTATAAAGGTTAGTGAAAATCCAAGGATGCCATTTGTAAAGTCTACATTGGTATAGGTATTTACCTGGGTACTGCCATCCAAACTATTTTGGTAATTAAACCGAACGTTACCGGTACCGCTAACCGACCAACAATAAATGGAGTAAAAACTTACGCTTGAATTGTTTACCTGTACCGAACCTCTGGCGAAGTCATTAGCCGAATTAAACGGTAAGCCCCTAACCTCTAAAGCCCCTGTAGGAGTAGTGCCGTTTAGCCCTGAAATGTATACCGTTACAATACAAAGCTTACCTACCCGTACGTAACTACCTGAGGCGAAACTACTAGTATACGTACCAGAGCTAAGCCCATGAATTGTAGGGGTAAAAGATCCTGTTTGAAAAAAATCGACGTTTATATCTTCTGTAACAATAGTATTGTTAGCAATCTCAGAGGTAGTGACCGAATTTGTTGCAAGCTCAAAGGCCGTTATACTTTCATCCTGGATGTCGGAAAATCCATTTATGGTATTGTCCGCTATTTTTGCCGAATTAATAGAACTGTTTGCTAACTTGGCCTGTGTAACCTGACTGTCTGCGATTTTATCGGTAGTTATAGCATCATCTGCTATTTTCGCTTCGGTAACCTGATTATTACCAATTTTTGCAGTGGTAGCTGCACCGTCCGCAAGATCTTCTGTAGCGACTGCGCCATTTGCTATTTTTGAGGAATTTACTGCAGAGTTCGCAATATCCGCGGCAGCTACTCCGCCGTCTACAATTTTTGTACTGTTTACTGCCCCATCTGAAAGATCTTCTGTAGCGACTGCGCCATTTGCTATTTTGTTGGAGGTAATAGCATTATTAGATATAGTAAGGGCTGCACTTCCGGTAACCTCTCCGGTATGGGTGGCATTGTCCAAATAGAAGGATGGGTTTTGCCCGTTTAGCTGCTCGGAATCATTGACGGCGCCATCATCGTCACTATCGTAATCAATCTTGAACATATCGGCCGGTTCAGATCCGGCAGGAATGCTATCGGTTACCAAAAAGTCCGTGTCTGATGGAATACCAGAGGGAGGGTTACCATAGATAGCATATAGTTGAGCCTTCGTACCACGCCACATTTTGATTTGATCCGGGCTGTTGTCGGCTTCATCTACAGTTGTGGCAAACCTATCAAAAACGGCATTGTTGGTAACGGGGTTGGTCGATCCGTCAGCGATTGCAGGATCTACCGTTACGCTTCCCCCGCCTCCTGTATTTGCATCTTGATCAATCCAAGTAAGGGTGTCATAGTCATAAGACCAAAGTGTATTGGTTTGTGTGTTATAAATAGTTTGGCCTTGTTTGGGGCTTTCTATTGCCAGCATTTCTACTGTGGTATAATTGCCTGGAATGATTCCTTTTGGTTGCCGGCTTTGCGCTGCACAGGCCAAAAAAAGAAGTATCCCTGCTACTGTTAATAGTGCTCTTTTCATTAGTTTATAAATCTTGATAATCACTTTTTCTAACTTCTGATGGGTTATCATAATTTCCAGGATCTGTACGATCGCCCCCCTTATATTTACCGGGTAGGGCAATTACTTCATTATCAATTTCCCCAATTACCCAGTCATTAGTTTCAGATCCACTTTGATCAATGTTGCCAGCAGCTACATTTTTTATAATTAGCTGACCCTCTCTAATAAAAAGTTCCCTACTGGCATTACGCTGTACCACTCCGATCATGCTACTTTTTTAAATTGTTGTTGCACATACTTCTTTATGGGTTTGTAGAAAACAATACCTAATACTACAACCACCACAAGTCCAATAAACTCTTTGTTTTGGCCAACCAAATGCACAGCATATTGCGCAGGGATTTTACTTAGTAAGCCCTTTTTTATACTTCCAACAGTAACTTTTCCACCATCATTAAAAACGGGGTTCTGGTCCGCAATTTTTTTTGCTGAAATAGTTTTTGTTTGAAGTACCCAATTATCTGGTTTTCCAATAGCTAATGGAAAGAAAGTCGCTAAATACAGATCAACAAAACCATTGATTCTTGAACGATACGGCCTGTAGTAGCGCTCTACATAATCTAATTGGGTGCTAAAATCCATCTGTGCAAGCGCTTCAATGGAGGTGCCAAGAGAACGCGCCGTATCGGGCATAAATTGAATTAACCCAGTAGCCTTGGAAAATGGATTTTGAATTGAAGTTGAAAAACTTCCTGCAGTTTCAAAGTTAATTACCGCCATTAGCCAATTAGGGTCAATGCCCAGGTTTTTAGCAACCTGCTCAATCTTAGCTATGATCGCCGTCCTATTGGATTTTGGTAATTTTTCTTTGAATATTAGCATTTTTTAGATCTTTAATAGAAGCTGCAGTATCTCCGTTTTTAAGGGTTAATGATCATTTTAATTTTTAGATTATCCTTTCGCATTTGCTAGTTGTTTTTCGCTTGTTTTATCTGAACTACGCGCTAGGGTAGATAGTAATGCACCTACCCCAAGGGCAGCAACCAGGCCAAGCCCAACTGCTATAAGCGGATTATCTTTAAGGGTATCCCAAAAACCCTTTTTTGTGTTGTTTTGGTCTGGCAAACGGCTAATGAAATTTCGGAAGCTATCGGAAGCACTGTTAGGATTAGCTGTTAACAGATCTTCGTTTGGATTAAAAACAGGAGTAGTATCTATTGGAGTGCGTGGTCGAACAACAACTCCTTCGAGCTCGGTAACATTTTCCTTTAGTATAAAAGTTCGGTTTCCTCCCCCGCGTGGCATGTTGAATCTTTCTTCGTGAAATCCTACATAGGTAATTTTCCAGGCTTCTGTAGGGCGAACATCGCCGATAATAAACTCACCGTTAAAATCAGTTATAACACCTGCCAATTTGTTTGTTTCAGGTCTGCGGAACACTGTAACAATGTTGGCTCCTACCAGTGGTTGCCCATTAATATCTACAACTTTACCCCTATACATTACGCCTCAACTTTTTTAGGTTTTTTCTCTCTAAATACATAGTAAATACCACCTGCAACAAGGAGTATCCAAATCCAGTTCCCGCCAAACTTTACAGGCTTTACCTGCAGATCTGCTAAATTTTCTTCATCAGGTAAGGTCGTTGTTATATTGCTAGTTGTCGTGCGCACTTCCGGTATTTCTTCCGGTAACTGTTCGTTTTCTGTAGGAGGTTCTACTTTATCGATAGTATAAAATCTGTAGCCCTCACGACTAGCCAAAATGCGCATCCCGGGAAACATCCTTCCTATTGTTTGCGTTTTTGCATACAAAACAGGTGTTTGGATGTTTCGTTCCCGTTTTAACTGAGCAGCAAACTTTTTAGGGTCAAAAGATGATTTTGTAATTACAGGTTTAAGAATCGCCGGTTTTTTAATCAATCGGCTAGGATCTACTGAACGCCCCATTGGGTCTGCTAAAACAGCGTTGAAATTGATCGTATTTACTGCGCGGTCTCCCGCGGGTTCATTACAAAAACAGTTGTGGGCCGCGTCGCTGTACCGTCCTAAATACCCTGTTCGCTGCAACCACTCTTCTAACTCTTGTGTTGTCCTACTCATAATACTCTTTTAAAAAATTCCTGTTGTAATTGCTCTTAGTTCATTTCGCTGTTCCGGGCGTAATTCAGAGGAAAGCCATTGTGATAGACTAAGCGCCTCACCGCCCAATAGCAAAACAGATCCTTCCCCGGTAAATATGCTCCTTCTTGGTTTTCCAAACTTTTCGCTTATCAGTGCAAAATCATTGGCATTCTTACCGCGTAAAATGTTCTTAATACGCTCAAATTCACTGTCGTTTACCTTACCCCAAGTGTGCATCGCATCTAGTAAAACCGAAGCGGCATTTTGTGCCTGAGTATTGGTAATTCTACTGCCACTTATTGTACCGGTAGGATTATCGATATTGGGGTTATTCCCTCCGGCATTAGGATCAGTTTTTAAAATATCTGCTGCATCCCCTGCGGCGGTAGCAACCTTATATAAAAAGTATAGTCCTAAACTACCAGCAACTAGGTAAACCCATGTCATAGGATTAGCCCTTACGTAGCCTGCCGCCTGACCTGCTACATCTTTAGCTTTTTTCGTAATATTGGCTGTCTGGCTCATTAGATAAAAGGTTTTAAAACCATAAATTTTGTTCTACTGCTGAGATAACTTTTTGCCTTATCGCTCTGTACCAGTTTGAGCAAATTTGAAACTTGGGTATCGGTAAGCTCATTTACCAATTCCAGGCATTGCTGTCTATTCAAATCAGCCATCGGAGAACTTGACTTTTTAACTTCCAGTAGGGGCATTTTCCATATTGTTTTTAATTAAACCTTGAAGTGCTATTTTAAACTCCGGCCTATGGGTTAACATGCCTAAAGTGGCTTCTAAAATCAATACCGTTTCATCGGTCATTTCCTCATCAAGCAAAAACCCCATAAAGCGCTCCTTTGTCTCTGAAAGATTTCCAGGAGATCCTACCCCTAATTGTTGGGATGCTTCCGGATTTGTTCGATTGACCATGGCGGTTAAGACGGGGGCTAATTTTTCGAGTGCACCTGAGAGTATTTCAGGATCTGTCCATGATTTTTGATCTAATTGGGTAGACTTAATGGCAATTTCCTTTTCTTTTTCGGCAATTTGCTTTTCAGCCTCTAGTTTGCGATTTGTAATATCGAGTTCGTCGTATTTCTTTTTATAGAATTCGGCTTGTTCTTTCCAGTGGCCGGACATCTCAGCCTGTTTTTTTAGCTCTACAAACTCACCCATTCCTGCACCTGCAGAAAGTGCCGCCGCCCCTAAACCACCCATTGATAACATGGCCCTTCTTTCAAACTCATTATGCGGCATCATTTTTGGCATTTGTGTCTCAGGATAATACTGAGGATATTGGTTAGGGTGACCCCCGGTTACAGCGGGTGGGGTTTGCTTTTCAGTCATAGCATTATCGGTATGTGCAGATTGGGATTTGAGCAGTTCCAGGCGTGGCGCAACGTTGAGTTTTTGGGGCTCCATTGCCGGTCGGCTCGATGCCCCCATTTTTACTTTGAAATACAGCCAGATCTCATTTAAGCTATTGGAAAGAATAATATGGTCTAAAAAACCGCCAAAACTTTGGTGGTTTTTCATAACGCTTTCTTTGGTAACGTAGCTGCCTTCCCTTCCCGAAGCAAAGGTTAAAAACTCATCCTTCGCTGGGTTTTTCAGGCGTATAAAATGATCGCTATTTTCAGCCAAAAAAGCATCATATTTTTGGACTAGCTGATCGTAAGTAATAGTGTTTTCCATTGTCAGGGGGATAAATGGTTAACATTTCGTTTCTTTCTCTACATCGTACACTCCAACCAATTTGATGAAATTTGCAACTGCTTTGTTGCGATCATTAGGGTCGGGGTTATTGCGGGGCTGAAAATTGACCTCTATAGTACCTTTTAATACTATACCTTCGCCGGCGGTCCAATACTCTCCCGGGTAAATTTCCTGCTGGTTAACCAACAAAATTGTTTGTCCCGAGTTGTATATGGTAAGGTTTACCATTCCCTCTACCTCGAAAGCGAGTTCGGGATTATTTATTGAGCTCCGCCGTATTTGTCCGGTAGGTAAAATCATCTAGTACTGAACGTCTTGATTGATTAGGAAAAAAACATCTATTATAGCGGCATTGACCATGTTTTGATACGCAGTAGCAAAAATCTCTACATTGATATCACAACGGAAAGAAGTAGGTACCATGCTATCTACATATCTCCCACCATTGGTTTTCTCCAAAAACCCCTGGGATAATGGCTCTACAATTTCATTTCCCCCGTCCTTTAAAGCCAGCTTAATAGGGTTGGCATCCCCATCACCTCCATACACTTTCATTGCGTAGGCAATACAAGTGCCTGCCGGTAATTTTAAGCTCGTGTCATTTGCATTATCACCTACCGCTATAACTATTCGCGCCATGCGATGCTTATAATTTGTTGCTCTTTCCATTTTGAAAAATTTAAGGGTATTCAAAAAAGCCCTGCCTTAACAAAAGGCAAGGCTTTAAACGAGAACACGTACTAAAAAAAATTACTTTAATTCCTTCTTTTGAGTTTCAAAACCGGAGAGTTTGACCATGATATATTGGTAGGCGTCACCAGAGGCAGGCATATTTACATTAGCCGCAAATTCAAGATCGATTTCCACTTCCTCATCGTCTCTTAGGTACCTTAAATTATCAGTGCTGGCATACTTATCCTCTATGCTTAGGGGTGTGCCTTCATTAATTAAGGAACTGACGTTGCGTTTAAATACTATTCTACCATCTTGACGGATTACCAAATCGGCATTATAAAGTGCACCAATCGGGGCTTTATTGTAAACCAAATCTCCTTCTTTTTCGGCTGCGGCATCGGTTTGGTATCCCACCTGGATGCGATCAAAAATTACCGCCCTGTTTTGGTTTAATCTACCATTAGCATCAAAAGATACTACCCCCCGAAGCACTTTGGTATTTCCATCGATTAGGGGTGTAATTGCACCGGCTTCCGTAATATCTTTTTTGATATAAAGATCAACCGGATTAAGGGTAACTTTGGGTTCGGTAAGCTCTCCACTATTACCTACTACCAAGGAGTTCAAAGATGCTGAAAGCCTTCCTGCACCCGCTATTGCAATTAAAAATGCTAACGCTATTTGATGGCGTATTGTGTTATTTCCCATTGTATAAAATTTTAAATGTTTTTGTTACTTTTTTACTTTGGTGATGCTGGCAAAAACATTGTATTTAGGCGCCCGCTGGCCCTGCAATAGGGGCCGGGGCAGGAAGATCAAAAGTGTCTGGTGTAAATCCCCGGGCAACAATTTCCTCATAGTATGAGCTATCAGGAGCCGCAAGGCCAACAGACTTTCGAAGGCCATCATATAGCACTCCGGTTTTCCCTTCGGTCATTTTGGCCACTGTGGGTTGAACTAGGGCAATAACCCCCTCTGTGAATTGTACTACGGAAGCACCTAAAGCAACCGCCTTTAGGTTTTTTTCCATTCCAGATTTGGCCTTGGCTTTACCTGCCAAAATTCCTACAATTAAAGAAGCTCCTATTTTCCCAGCGGGTCCACCAGGAATATGCGGAGCTACTACCCTAGAGGCCATCGCCCCTACTGTCGCAGACACCAATTCTGTCGTAGTGGTCTGTACAGATTCTATTACACCTTCTTTCATTTGAAATTATTTACTTGTTTGTACTTGCTTATTTGGGGCAGCTTCACTGCCTTTACTATTTTGATTACCCTTAAATGCGTAGGCCCCAATCGCCACGACTGCTATCACTCCTACGGCCATCCAGCCAAAGCCTGCATTTTGGGTTTGATTCGGCTGATCTACAAATACGAGTTGCCCATTTTCATCTACAAAGGATCGGCTAACAGCGCCTGAGCGCGTGCCAACTGTTACCCCTCGTCCACTTCCCACAGTATTGTTTGTAGGATTGCCGATGTTTTGATTTACTGCTACTTTGTATTGAGGAACATCGAAAGTCCAAGCGTGTCGGCCAGTACTTTCTGGCGGATACGTTTTTCTAAATGGTTGAGCGTTTGTAATAACGTGGCCTGAACTGGTAAGGACTTGTGAAATGGTATTTTTAGACTGAGCAGCTAAACCATCGTGAGCGCCGATCAAAATTTTTAATCCATCTTTAGTACAGTCCTTGGCTGATGTATTAAGCCAATTACGTTGTGTGCTCTTTAGCCCATAAAACCAAATCCAAAACTCATTAATCGCATTTTCCAATTGATTTCCTGGAAGTGTAAGGATCTGCTGTAGCCGCTGCTTTACCAGTTCGGCATCTTTGGCAAATTCGGTTTCAGCGCGTTGGGGATTCCATTTTGCGCCCCAACACTTCAAATTAAATCCATTGGCGAATACCGCTCCAAAGGTTTTATCGAAAAGATCTTTGGGGATAATATTGGTAACAATGGATGCAGCGGGAGATACAAAAGGCAGTACCCCTTTTGCCGTATCCAGTAAACCGCCGGTATTACTGCTACCTCTATTGAATATACCTGTGCTTCGGGGTAATTGGTTAATGTCTGTCAGCAGGGGTGCAGTTATCGTGCTGCCTAGTCCTGCACTGGTTTCAAGGCCAAAGAGTTCTTTAATGGTCGGCTCGATTCCCTTTTCAGCATAACGTACTAATCGTTCACGGGCCTGGTTAGCTAGGGACACCGGTAGTCCTTTATTTACTACCCAATCGGCTAGCTGAATGTCAAATTTTATAAACGCTTTTTCAAACTCAGATAATTCCTGAGTGGTTGCCCCTAATCCACGAAGGGCTACTTTAGCAGTTCTACGAATAGTATCAGCAGAGTTTTTGCTTTGCAGATATCGGTTGATGGACATAGCTTGCTTTTTACTACAACTACAACTACCCAAACCCGGGGCTGCTAGTCCAACATGCGGTAATGATACGTTGCTCATTAACTCCAATTTTGCTTCCGTTGCCGGAACTTCTTTATTATCGACTACCGTTGCATCGATCACGTGGTAGGTAGACGGACCGGAAACGGTGAGTTTTTTTTGGTCTTTTGGAATAATTACATAAACATGGCTCCACAAACCAGGATCAATCCCACGATAAGGCCAATTAGGATTTGGCTGCTTTATCTTTTTGAAATAATGCTTAATTCCAAGGTTTTGCAGAATAGTGCTGGCAAAAATGCTGTAGGTTTTACAGTCGGTACCCTCTGCTCTTGTTGCCCATGTACAGCCAGGGCTTTTTAGAACCTGTAGGGCTCCATCCATTTCATATTGTATATGCGAATACAAAAAATGATGAATGTTGGCTGCAGTATTTGCCAATGTCATTCCCCTGAACTTGGAACTAGCCAATTTCTTGGTATGCCCCGCATATTTCTCCGCCCATAATTTCATCTTGCGAAGGGTCAAAAAAGTATCTCCCCTGGGCATTCTATGACGTTCGCATTTGCTATTAGGAAAATACTTGTTGTACTGCTTGCCCGATTTTATTGGCCTCCGTAACCGTACGTTTATGCTTTCCATTCCAAATTTTCAATGATCCTTGATGTTGGAAAAAGCCGGGAACGTAAATTGTACATTCCCGATTTTTTAAAATTTGCTTTTACCATTTCACCATTTAAGCAACAACCTTACAATTAATTGGAGTAACGGTCATTTCCTCTTACGTTTTTATCATTCTTATCCGTTTTTTATTACAGTTAATTATTCTATAACTTTGTTGTACCAATGAATTGAGTTTAACGATTCGTGAAAAACGCCATAGAATACACCAGCTTTCGGACAACGAAAAAGAAGCTATTAGCGGCCCTTAAACCGATGTATGGGGGCGAATTTCGCTTAAGCATTAACCCAATTGTGGCCAGCATCCGCAAAACCGAGATAGACCAGGTAAAGTATGTTCAATATTTGCGTTCCGACGAAGTATTACAGTTCTTGACAGAGATCGGTGAACCTACGGAAGGGTTTGGAAAGAAAGTCGTTTTTGAAAGCGGGAGAGTTGCAAAAAGTGAGTTACTACGGAAAATTCCGGCTTTAGATGCTCCTACCTACCGCAACCAAACGGCAAAAGTGGTGAGCTTTTATCGCGAAATGGATATCAATAAGGCAAGCCGGGTAAGATGGCTAAGAAATAATGAGATCTTGGCATTTTTAAAGGCACTAGGAGAGCCGATTACTCCATAAAGTTTAATTTACTTTGAACGATCCAATACTGCTGCTCAAATTCAGTATTAAGTAAAGAAATTTTGTCTTTTAACAAACTATCAAGTAAGGTCTTTAGTCTAAATATTTCCTTCTGAATGCTGGCATACTTATCGAACCGGTCGGTGTCTATTAAGGTTTCTGCATAGTCGTGCAGCCCTTTGATCAACAGAGTGGTTTCTTGTATTTTTTCCTTGTAGGTCATTTGGGTAGTTGAATTCGTTCATAGCAATATACCCAGCACCAAGAGTTTAATGGTGTTTTGGGATTTAGGTTTTTGATTAGCTGGAAAAAACAGTAATGGTCTAGGCAATAAAGTAGTTTCGGTAGTTCCTTGGAAAGTGCTACGTATTGTTTTTTTTTGGGCAATCCTAGGGGAAGGTCAAACATGCCTTCCTTCTTCAAGGATTCTAAACTAATGTCTGTGAACCGTTCTACTTTGATATCCAAAATCTTAATATGTAGCCGGGCATGTTTGGCCGGCATAAATAGTTTGTTTTTCCATTTGAAGAATTTTCGATCTTCCGGTGGCATTAGGTATTTATATTTTAATCGTCCCATGGCGTCAAAACAGTAAGGTTCTTTGATATAGACCACTTCGCCAATGTTATAGCGCGGGGTAAATCCTGCATGGTCTAACCATCCAAATTTTTCAAAGTAAAATTCGCCATCAAACCAGGCTACTAAGGGTTTTTCTATTTCGATAGGATCTCCATTTTTGTTATCCCCTTTGTACAAAAACCCTGGGGTATCGATATGTGAAAACTTACTTTCCGGATTTATCTTTAATAATCGACGAGTTTCGGTCTTTTCCCCTATCTCCGTTTTTTTGGTAAGGGGTTCAATCATGCATATTCCTTTCATTTGAAGTGGTGTATTTATTTGGCGTTCAACATTTTAATTTTGGGGCCCAACTCCTTATTTTTAAGGATATGGACCACATCCCAAAAAGTAGGGATAAGATCTTGAGACTATTCTAATCGAAGAAATTTTCCGATTGTTGAATGATCCCCTTGGCTTTCGGCAATGGTTTTATCTCCTAATAGCAAATAATCGCTAAAGGCTACCCGGGGACCAAAAATTCGTATTCTGTTAATTCTGGATTTTACATCGTGGTAGATCATGGTTGAAGCTTGGCGCTGTGCCGCAACTTTATCCTTATCGTGAATAGGTTTCAGTACCGGCCAAAACATTCGGAAATAGTCTTTGCCAATACTGAAAGCGAACATTATCGCTTCTTTGCCTTGGTTCTTACCTATAATTCGGCTATGAATATCCCCATTGACTGATTCAATTAATTTTTCAGTTCTATCCAGCCATGTTTCAACGCCTGATTTTCCGGTTTTCCAATATGACATGTCATTGGCGATAGGTAGTTCGTTCATGTTTTATTCAATTACTGTTAGTACGATAACTTTTATCATCACCCTGTTCGGAAAAGTGTTAGACGGCTTTATCCACCAATCAACTTCACCGTATCGATTTAGTACAAACAAAATTTTATTCAGGTAGGTTAAATAAAATTCATCAGCATCGATAAATATCACATCCCCATTTACTCTAAGTATGTACTCAGCTTGATCGACTATTTTTACTAGCCTTGTAATTAATTCTTTGTAATTCATGGTCATTGATTTTGCTGTTTTAATTCCAACATACGATCAAGCATTTGACGGGCATCATACGCCTCGATTGGCTTCGATTTGATTTGTTCGGCTGCATATTCCATCACTTGTTGTGTAACTGGATTAATCGCATAAATTGCCTGAGGATTAAAAAGACGCGAAAACGATGGTTGATTTTCAGTTTTTGGGACATCTACCCGTACAAAGGCAGATCCTGCTACGTTCTGCTCGGTAACTTCCCCCGAGATCCGGGAATGTCCAAATAATTCTACGATCGCAAATAACTTCAATTTTTCTTCCATTTGATTTTGAATTTAGGCCGCAGCCTGTTTAAACTTTTCTAATGCTGTATAGTTAATTTCTACTAATTTTTGGGCAATTATCGGTACCACAGCATTGCCTATATATTTCTTTTGCTGTGTCTTAGTACCTTTTAGCTTGTACCCTTCGGGAAACCCTTGGATGCGTAATAATTCAGGAATGTTGAGCATCCGCATTTTAATATCTACAATCCCGTAAATAGCCATAAATTCTTTGATTTTAACCATGGTCGGGGTATCATCTTGATAGACGGCAATTGCAAAACCACTGGATACATCACATTGCACCAGATACATCGGTTTTTTATCCTGGCGTGCTATTATGGTAGGGGCAGGTGTTTCAATGTCGGAACCTTTTGATTGATATTGCGGGTTTAGTAAATAGTGATATTGCCGTGATGCTGTTATTAAGTTGTGCTTTGGATTAGTTGGTATAGATCCTACTGGATTTTCCAAATCTGTTGGTTTGGAATTGCCATATTGTTGGTCCATCATCTGCACACTTACCGCCCTAGATTTTGGCTTAGTAGTAATAGTTGGAGCCGGTCCATCTATTGACGATAATTGCCCCCAGCCGGTATATTGATTAGCCAAAAATTGGGTTTCAATTTTAGATATCCTATCCTTGGTTGTAAGAGTAGGGCCAGGCTCTTCTATTGAAGATGCGGTACCAGTTCGGTAATATTTATTTAAAAAAACGGTTTTTACAATTCGTTGGTTTGGGGTGGTAGTAATAGTCCTAGTAGGCCGCTCGATATCCCATACCTTAGATTCCGGAGCACCTCCATGATTATGGTAAAAGAAATTGGTACTTACCAGGGCTTGCCCGCCAACTGTGGTAACCGTTCCAGCTGGACCATCTACACCTATTACCTTCCCTTCCGGTTTTCCAGAAAAGTACTTCTTAAGAAATTTGGTGGATACCACCGCATGACTATTTTGAGTGGTGAGAGATCCGACGGGCTCATTTATAGATTTTACCCTTTGCGAATCATTACCGCTGTTGTAAACTTTGGTAAATGCTTCCTCACCGCCAGCAACAAACTTGATAAGTCCTGCATATATCCGCTTTAAGGAATTTTCTACAAGAGGTTTCTTTCGGGTAAAAATGCTCTGCCCTTCGTCTTCCAAATCCAATACATCTTTTACCGCCTTCCATTTCTTCCTATTTTCTGAAAAAAGACCCGTTTTTTTAGGCAAATGTTTTACATGGGTCGGATCTGGCCAGGAAAGCGGAAAAGGCTTTTTTACAAACTGTCCAAAATATCGTAACCTGGAAGTGTAAGCACCAAAATCAGCGGCATTTAATAGGCGATAGTCGTAGTTATATCCATACCGTTTAATCCTATTCGACCATTTTACGTAATCCCTTCCATTATATCGCGATATCGGCCTACCATTTTTGTCAAGTGGTCCCCAAGACATAAATTCCCGAACATTTTCCACATATATGCAATCAGGATCTATTGCCTCCACGTATAGGTAAATAGTTTCGGCTAGGGTACGACTGTCGGGGTCCCTTGGCAATCCTCCCTTGGCTTTTGAATAGTTAGTACACTCTAATGAGGCCCAAATATTTATAATCGCTTTGGGGTCATTTCTTCGAATTTTCCGCACCTTTGCGGCAATTCGCGCTATAACCTTCGGATTATTAACATCTTCGACAAAATGTAAGCAGTCGAGATGGTTTGCTTTGTGGGATTCAATTGCTTTTTCGTCGTGATTAACACAAGCAATTACTTTGCAATCGGCATCTGCTAAATGTATTCCTGTACTGGTGCCTCCTGCACCACAAAATAGATCTATCCAGTATATCGTCATAAGGTGTATTTTATTTGGCGTTTGTATTTAAAAAGGGTTGGTGAATACCCTTAGTTTATCCAATATCAATTCAAGCTAACTCCCGAAGCTCCACAGACATCAGGATCATGGGAATAGCCATCATAGGTTCCATCATCATTAAAGTAGTGCCAAACATTTGCCGAATCCCTTAAAATCAAAGGATATACTTCACTCTTTTTGCTTTCGATAATCGGTAATGAAATGTGTACTTTATCTAATCTCATTTATAACAATTGTTTTGAAATTTGATCTTTTACATGCTCTAAAGCAGGTGTTTCGCTAAAGCTTTTTAGTGGCCAGTAAGCACTAATGGCGTCCAAAATTACCATTCCGGAATGCACCCCTATTTTCAAGCTTTTGTTCTTCCTATCCCTTGACAAGGTGGGTTCTAATAGTTTTCTTTGGGAAATCTTTGGTTCTACTTTGAAAAATGCCTGGGTAAGGATACTATGGTCCTTCCGCTCATTACCCATTTTGTTTTTTTCGGATTGCTCCAACAGGAAAGTACCGTAGGCATCCATTGCTTTGGAGAGCACAATGAAATACTCCGTGCTCATACTTGTAATGCTAATCTCAATTTTTAGCATATCATAACTTTTTCAACAAGGTTTCCACTGCGGTCATAGATCATTAAATAATTACTGGCATTCCATTGTCGCATTTGTCTTGCTCGAGCAACCATATTTTTAATGATAACAGATCTTGGTCGCTTATCCTCTTTTAAAAAACTCCAAAAAACCGGATTGATATCCCGACCTGCAGTATCCTTAATTTTATAGATACTTTTCCGGTCACGGAGTAGAAAAACCATTTTATACATAGAACAATTAGGGCAGGTCTCATGGTTTTTCCTATTTTTTCCACAGGTACATAGCTTTTTTGGCATTAGCTATGCATTCGTTTTACTACTCGCTTAACCGCCTTTTGCCATTCAGCTTTTGAACAAACCTCTTTATGCTTTTTAAAAACTAAGGGGTCTAATGGATTAGTAGGGTAGGTGTTAAACACAACTACCTTTTCACCATAAATTGGTTCTCTAGTGAATTGTATTTCTAACACAGTACCATCCGGCCGAATCTTTAAAAAACACTCATTATCTTGGTTGTAATCGTACCATTTTCGGTAAATATTTCTACTGCTCATATTTCGATTCTTTTATTGATGGAATAGATTTTCCTATTCCAGCAGGAATAAGGCCAAAAAGGTCAAAATGCCAGCTAAGTAGTATTTGAATTCTCCAATAAGGTAATTGGTCCCAACAGTACCAGGTATTGAGAATTCTAAAATGATATCCTTCTGATCCTGGATAGTTCTTTTCTGGATTTTCCCTGAATTCGTCAATATTTAGTGCTAGTGTATTTATCGGAGTAATTACACGGCCTTCGTGCATGATTGGTTCCAATATCTGAGAGAGCGGACGAACCATAGGGATATGAATAAATTTTCCAGATTTGTAATAATTAATAATGGCTTTAATTCCAATCCAATGAAGTGATGATCCTTGTCCTAAATTCATTAGTCTTTCCCTTTCATCAACTGTGCAATAAACCTTTAATTTATGGTCTATGTAGGGTGTTAATAGTTGTTGTTCTAGTTTCATTTTGGTGTATATATTTGGTGTTTTTATGTATTTGGTCATTGAATGACCTGGTGTTTTTTAAATTCTTCTTTTATTTCTTGGTCTTTAAATATTGACGGCGCTTTTTTTCCTTTACCTTTCTTCCCTTATTATATAGTTTTTCAAACTTCGTTTGTTGGTTCTTAAAGGATTGGAATAGTCGTAGGGCATTGGCTTGGGTTGGGGTTTCGTAATAGATCCATCCTTCATATCGAAATTTGAAATAACGGGTTTTGCTATTCCTATCTATCATTTTTTCGGTAACCACTTTTTGGTTTTTTCGACGGACTAACCAAGGTTCTAAAACGAAAGTGTATAAGATCAATAGTGCTAAAAGTCCGGCGCCTAACCAGGCTAATATTGTTAGTAATTCCATTGTTTATGCTATTTTCTTAATAAATCGAGGTTGAATAAACTTTTGAAAATGGTACCGGAAATCACGTATTACCTCAGGTGACAAATTCTCCTGTACTTGTCTAAGTAATCGCATATCATCACGGTGTTTTTCCCATTTTTTGAAATAACGTTTAAGACGAATCAAATCCCGCTCATATAACCTTGCATTCATACCCCGTTTCTTCATAGAGGCCAGTATTTTATTAATATGGGCATCTACCTTCGGGGCTTTATCTGCTATTCGTAGGTACCAAAACAAGAAACTCCCGGGTTTTGGATTGACAGCATCTAAGTACGATTTGATTGTATTGGCTTTTAATTCAAAATTGCCATGCCTTACCCGGTTTAATGCTCCATGCCGGCCACTGAGTAGCGCATATTTTATGCGTAAATAATTGCGATAAGCTATTTTTTTGGTATGTACATAGCCGTTTTTATGTACAAAAGGCCAGCTATTTAACCATTCCTGATACTTTTCATGCCACGGTTTATGCCAGGGAAACCCTTTGCTACAGGCGTGGTAATACAAGCGGCTAAATTGCCGGAAAAGATCCTGACATAAAACCGTGGCAAATTCAGCATTGTTAAGGTTCCCTGAAGTGATTTCCAATACCAAATTTTCAGGATTAATTGGCTGGCTGTTAACATGCTCTTTGTTCCCTAACTCACAGGCAAATGCCCAATCCTCTTGTATCGTTTTTAACAAAAAATCACTGTTTTCAAGCGCAATACTGCCGGCATTATCCTTGTTATCAAGGGTGTCTGGAGCCATCCCCTTTTCCCGGGATGGATGATCAACTGTTTTTAAGGATGGGCGCCTTCCGGAAGTATCTGCATTTCTAGGGGTGTCAGATGTGGAATTCGACAAACGAGGAACATGCAGCGGTCCGGAATCCTTTTTTTCAGGGGTGTTTCCAGGAGCGGAAATTGTTTCTAGGGATGTGGTACCAGGGCCTTCATCCTTGGAATCGCGGATGGGGGCAGCTAAATTTTCCCGCGTCGCAATTTCAATTTTTTCATTGCTGCCGCTTGGTGTGCTAGTACCTTCAACCGAAGGTTGACTGTCAGGCAAAAATCCTGGAACCTGTTTTTTTGGGTTTGGATGCTGTTTGCTGGATTTTTTCCTTTCTATCGATGTTGGTTTATCAACATCGTTTACATTATTTGTACTTATTGAGCTAGTATGTAAGACAATATCCCCAAAAACCTTTGGATGTCCCTTTATAAGTAATTGATTTTCAACGACAATTGATTTTCCATCAAAATCATCCGAAACAACCAAAATTTCGGGGGTAATGTGGTGGGTAGTTCCCTTTTCGTGGCCCCTAAAGTTGCGATTTATCAGTATTCCGCATTCAAGTAAGCGCGCCTTATGCTTACGGATCGTCTCGCGGCAGTAATCCAGCATGTGTAACCCGAAAGCTCCTTTTTGGCCTTGTAAATGAATGCTATTAGTATCCATTTGAGGGATTTGGCGAACGTATTGCTGCCCCCCGGCCCTACGAAGCTCACTATATCGCTTTAACTGGCTGGAATAGGACCAAAGCATGGTGAAGAATACTTTTTCCGTACTCTGCTTTACGGTTTGAATCTTTTGGAGCGGAATAACTTGGTTCCCCAACTTATCGTTATATTCCCTTGCTTTAGCATTGAATTCCCATTTGTTTAAATGCCGATAACGGCCATTAAACCCGCCAATTTGAAAAATAAGTTTTTGCTTATCCTGAAAGTTTTCAAAATATGTGTTTGCCAAATTGCGTTGGTGAACAATTAAACGGTTTTCAGATCGAACACGAGCATTATAACGATCTACATACAGTTTATAAGCCCCCATGGTAAGTGATTTCTCCCGCTCAAACATTACCGGGAAAACTCCCCTTAACGGATAATCTTGGCTTGATTGTGGGCCATAATTAGAATACTCAATCCGAAAGGCTGGGTTCTTCTTTTTTATTTGCTCTAAGAGCTCCCCTGCCGACTGTTTAATTTGGCTTCTTTTGGTACTCATCGACGTACTTTTTTATTGGTTGAAACTTCTTTTTTGGTAGGGGAATTAATTGTTTCGTATAAGGATCTGTCAAATAAATGGCGCTGATCTTCCAGAGAAAACCAGTTTTCGATAGTTAGTAGTTTTGTGCTATGTAATAGCTTTCTGTGGTCAGGTCTCTTTTTGCGATAGCGCCTTAATTCCAATTCGATGTAGCGTTTTTCGGATATTTGGTAAATCAAAGGCCATGGGTGGGTAGGTTTTTCCCGAATGGTTTTTTCGCAAAGGGCTTCAAAGCGCTCAATGGCTTTCCATCGTTTATGTAACCAATAATTGTATGCCAATATGGCCACCGCCATAAGGAATACAATTGTTACGATTATCCAAGACCAAACACTATCCACGTACATCATTTACTTTTAGGATTACTATGATATCCCGGCCGTGTATCTGCAAATTACTTTTGTAGCCTTCGAAAAGGTTTTTGATTTTGGCCTTAACCACCTGGTTACAGATTTCCCCGGATCTCAGGGTTAGGCGCAGCATTATTTCGTTTTCTTTAACCACATGAGTAAAGCAGGAAATAGAAGTGCATTTGCTTATCTGCAAATACAAATTGTGATACTTTTCGGGGGTCTGTTCCAGATTAGGAACTAGCAAATTGTTTAGCTTTTTAGCCCTGTAATGCTGTAATTGCTTCAAGGTTGGTGCTTTGGTGGTGCTGGTAGATGTAATCATATTTGGCGTTTTAAATTATTTTGGTATACCGTACCCAATATGGCGACGTGCGGAATTAAAAACAGGATACATATAGCTTCGCATTTGAGGTGCTTTTGCCTCTGCATCTGCCCTTTCTTTTTTATCATAAAACAGCGTTTTGCCGTTCTTAATACGGTGGTCAATTGATACCCCGGATGGGGTGTATTTTTTATTAATTGTATGCTTCATGTGATAGCTGTTTGAATGCACTTAATTTCTTTAGGTTAATACAATGGTGCTAGGCGATTATACCCTACATCATAAATCTGTTTGGGGCAGCGAATTTTGATTTGGTTATTGTAGGTAAGCAAATAAAAGCGCGGCCCGTCCGGGGGATAGACAAGCCGCACATTTTTAGGGGAGGATCTTTTTACTTTTTCATAGACCAAAGGCTGATGTTGTTTGAGCGCTTTTTCGTAAATGGCTACTTCCAACAAAAACCGTTCTTCCTTGATAAGACGCTTACGTTTTGGGTTAAGGATATGCTTTATTCGAATTACCCTTTTGTAACGCGACGGCGTAGTTTTTATATGTACCCCATCAAGTACTATTTTAAGCCCGCGTGCGCTTTGTTCCTTAACCATTCCCATCAGGCCGATATTTTGCTTTTGGTGGTCACTTTTTCCTTAACATGGTTCTGTAGCATGCGTAGTATTTGTGATATTTCAGGATAACGATCACGCATTTTTCCAAGCGCTATAATATCCTTGATCATTAATTCTTTTTCGGATGGCTGCAGTACCCTTATTTTTGGTGGTAGGAGATCGGCCGTTTTTTGAAGCGTTTTTTTAAAGTCGGGGTGTTTTTTCGCTACCAGTGCCAATAAGTCGGAGACTTCGGATGAATGGCCAATTAGGGCTATTTTTACAAAATGATTGGGCAGAGCTCCTACCGCGGGGTTGGTATACATCAAAAACAAACATCCGTGATTTTGATGTACCTTTTTTCTGAGAATAGCAACACAATTCTCAACATCTAATGCGTCGTCTGGTGTCATATATTTGGCGTTTAATGGTCAGTTAGGGGAGGCCTACAATCATAAAACCACCTCCCCATTCCGACCAGGCATTTCTGCCACTTGGTTTTTACTCAAACTTTATCATTAATCCTTCATTTATTGCCGAAATGTCGGTGCCAGTTCGCTTGGCAGCATTGCGGTAAACGTTTGTAAGGAAACCGTGTTGTTTCAGATAATTCTGGTTGACCCCTTTCAATTCGTTTAGTGCTTTTTCAATATCCTTGGGTTCAATTTTAATCTGCGGGATCGGCTTCCCAAAAGCCTGGCCTTCTTTCGCTTTCTGCCTACGGTGTTCAAGGTTTTTTGCGATTACTTCCGGGGATAACAGATCTTGTGGAATTTCTTCTTTGTGATCTTCATGGCTAGTGGGTGGTACAATTTCTTCGTTGTTTACTACCATCATAACTGGTAGCTCATCGGTGTTGAAAACGCCAACAAGTGATTTAATCAAATTGACCGAAATTTTCCATTGACCATCGTTTTCACTTCCTCCAATTAAAGTTTGAAGTTGGTTACTAGCTATTTCAAGCAAAGCCTTAACTTCCTCAGAATACAGAAGGATATGTTTACTTTTTTTGATAGCGGCAGTTTTTAAATATGCCTCTAACAGTTCAATAAGTGCTTGTTTTGTCATGTAATAGTTTTTATGGTTAACACTCTATTTTGCTGCCAATCACATTATTGTTTACCTTTACCAGACACTAACCAAAAGCGCCCGCTTGGGCCTTTTTGGACTGGTGTATTATATTTGGCGAAGCGGGGGGTGGTGCCTCCGCTTTCTTTTTGGTGATGGCGAAGCGGTACTTCTATCTTATAGCATCCTCGTATTTTACCCCGTGGATGTCCTTAAATTCTTCTTTTACACTACTCCATATCCATTTTCCTTTCATAGTACTTGGGGTTAATTTGCTCAGATTATGCTTTACTCGGTATGCCAATTGTCTTTTGCTGATCCCCAATACCTCTAATACTTCCGTTGTAGTGCCAATACCTTTTCGTATATCCTGGCGCTGTTTCGCTAACATCTTGCGGTATACGTTAATATCTACAGGTATTGTTTCCATTAGGCTATTTCAGTAGTTTGAGATTTCGCCCATGTCTGGAAATGTTTTGTTTCGGTGCCAGGGATTTTTTTCAGGTCAAAATCCAATTCATAAACTACATTTCCAACTTTGTCATATTCAAACCATGGGGAATTAGGATATTGCCTTTTGTAGAATAATGCTTTAGCAACATGATATGACAAATTAAATTGATCGCTTTTTCCTACCTCTTTTAAAGCACTTTCTGCGGTATGCCCATCGTTAATACGGTTAAGAACAAATTGCAACATCTTTTTGTTGCGCTTGATCTTCATATTTTTCATGGGTGTAAGCATATTTCTTATATTGCTAGGGCAATTTTGTGATAAACAAACTTACTAATTATATTACTCGTTTAGTAACTTCAATAGTAGCAATTTGAATTTTGATAACAATCTGAAATACAATCTTGATTATTTGTATCGAAATAGTAAGCTTTCCCAGGCAGAATTTGGAAAATCCATAGGTGTATCCCAAAAAATGCTTAGTAATTACATTTCTGGAAAATCTCAAATGAGTTTAGATTTAATAATAAGGATTGCGGCAAAATTCAATTACAGTATAGATGAACTAGTGTTTGATAAGATTGATAATCCATATAAACAGTTTGAAGAATTAAAACGGAAAACTCAGGGATTACCTCTGTCGAAAGTTGAAGAAAGAGAAAGCAAATATGATCTGGATTCGACCAATCTTGGAGGGAATGAATTTTCTATTCTGTTAAAGTCAGTTTTAAAAAACGAAACCTCGATAGCCGTTTTAACCAGTTTTTTGACTAAAAATCACCAGCACCTTAAAGAACATCCTATATATGGAATGTATGTAAAGCAAATGAAATTGGAGGGCGAAAATGAAAAGGACGAACTTTGGTTGGATATAAGGGATAAAATTTCTGAAAGTAAATTGAAGCAGATCTTAAAAATTATTAATGATAAAAAGGTTAGCGGATAAGCTGCTTGTACCTTTTAAGTTTATTTTGTTCTTCGGTAGTTAGCTTTTTTCCCTCCTGTAGTTTTAGGTATATGGAATCAACCCACTTTCCTTTCTTTTCGACTGCTTGCCTTCTAGTATCCAATCGCTTCTTTTTGTCAATTTCTTTTTGAAGCTCCGATTGAATCTCCGTCAAACACTCTTCCAATAAATTAGCTTCAACAGCCTCATTGAGTTGTTTTTTTAACTGGCGACGGCTACCAAAAACCTTAGTCCAGGATGTCTTTAGTGTGCTTGCGAAGGGTATCCTTAAATTCTTCATAATCCTTTGTGATCTCCTGAATGTTTTCGTCCTTTTCTTCCTGGGTCATTTCCTCTATAGCATTTTCTACAAGGTTCGGCTTTAGCGCCCTATTCAATTGCTTTTTATAGTGAAGGTTGGTTTCCTTTATTAAACCGATAATCGATTTTAATTTGTTCTGCCTAATCCGAAGAACAAGAACGGTCGAAAGAAGTATTACCCATCTAATAAAAAAAACTAGTGCGATAAACGATATTATAAACGCAATTGTGTAATACAAATAATAGTCCCTTTGAATCCATTTTTCATCCCTCCACACATACATTATTTGAATGCCAAATACGGTCAACGGTGCTAATAACGACCATTTGTAGGGCCTAAAAAAGTAGGAGAAAACAAGCAACAACATCGCAACTGTTTGGCCTACAGTCCATAAAAAAGTATCCAAGTCGTGATAATACTTAAACGTGTAATCGACTTGGATACCCCAAAATTCTACTAATTTATCAACATACATGACCAAACCTGAAAGCAAGGCCAGTAAACTTCCAAAACTTCTTTTAATTAAATTAGCTACCGCCGCCGGGTTTTTTGATTGTTCCTGGATCAACATCCGCTGCGGGGTCAATAATTTCGTAAAGCGATTGATCTTCATTGCTCGAATCGTTTGTACATGATGCCAATACTAATACCAACACCATTGTTGTAAACACAAAATAGACTGCTTTTTTCATTTTAAATAATTTTAAAGATTACATCCTTAAAATTATTTTGAAGCATCAGCTATTGTTGTGCTTTCCTACAACAATTATCAAAAAGTTTTCAAAAAATTTGTAGTTCAAATTTTTCCTAAGGGGAGGTACAATATAAGATAGGGATTTTAATTTCTCGTTATAGAAAAACCTCATTTTTTCTATGGGTTTCACGCAAGATTGTTGGCTTTTCGTACAAAAAACCTCAAGTTTAGAAGTAATACTTTTATCCTTCGAAAATTTGGTTGGTAACACTGTTAATAACCCGCAATTATAGGCTCTATTTCAAGGAATTGTGTTTTCTACTTTTATCTGATGAATAAATTTTTACTTGTTTTAGTTTTCTTTTGGACCATTCTTCTTAACTCCCAATATTTAGAGCCTAGGAGAGTGGCAAAATTAAAGGCTTCTGTGGTAAGAGTAATGTATAAAAATATCCCGATTGGTAGTGGTTTTTTTATTTCTAAGGACGGTTTTGTAGTTACCTGCAATCATGTAATAAAACCATTCCTTAAAAGAGTGCCAAAACCCAGTAATCTTAATTTGTATTTTTTGGACAATGTCTTTATTCAATTATCCTCCGGTGAAAAGCTAGAAGTTGGTGGATTAGAATATTTATTAGATAAGGGTTACGAAGATTCATTTAAAAATGACTACTTCATACTCAAAACCAAGGAACTCCCACCAAATAGTGTTGAAGCTTTAAAATTGGGATCATGGTCTGATGTTAAGGAAGGTGACGTTGTTTATGCCTCAGGACACCCTTTTGGGATTGAACATAATTCTATGTCGACAGGAATAATATCCTCAAAGTTTGCAGACAAAAGATGGTACAAATTACCCTTAAAGGACACGATTAGGCATAGAAGAGAAAGTGCTTTTATTGATGTAACTATAAATAGAGGAAACTCCGGGGGACCATTAATCAAAAAAGGGCGTAAGCCGAAACATGATCGAGTTATTGGGATAGTTTCGTTTATGGCCACCCCTTTATCGCCCGAATTAAAACAATTAAAAGTATTGTATCAGTCAGAGAGCAAAAAGCTGCCTAAGAATCAAGTTAGTAACATTAAAACTATCGGTTTGATTTTAAAGGAATTGGAAAATAATTCGTTTGGAATCGGAGGGGCAATTTCTATCGATTATCTTTCGGCGATACTAAAATCAGGGAATCTCTAGAAGTTTTTACATTGTAGAATTCAGTAACCTTTTGAGATTCAAAAGTGCCAAATGTAACTTTTGCATTTTTTAAAGAACTATTCTCAACGTCAAATTCTTTTTGGCTTGCGCAGCCAACAATTAAAAGTGCAAAAACAAGAACCCAGAGAAGTTTCATAGCTAAGTGATCGTTGATTGGAGGTTTAAAGAAACAACCTAGAAAAATAAGATACAAAAAAATGATGTGAATTTAGATTAAATGCATGCAAAAAGGTTGATATTCAATATTTTATTTTATTTTTTTAACAATACCCTCTCCGTAACTCGCCTTATTACAAAATCTGCCTTATCATTATGTAAACGCGCACCATATCCGGCCGAAACACCCTGGCCTGTTCTTTGACTATGCCCCATCACTTGGTTAATAGCCCTTAGATCTAATTCTAATTCATCTGCCCAGGTTTTGAAAATATACCTTGGGCTTTTTGATTTCATCAAATCTTGTAGGCCTAATTGACTGCAAATTCGCCGGTAAGTCCTCCTAGTATTTTTCTGAAAATTAAGATAGCTGGATTTATCTTTTGGGTGTGGAATAAAACCAAATACACGATCCCTATTTGTTGTTCCATATTTGGCAATAATATCGGTGGCCATAGACACTAATAGATTGTCGACTATCGGTCCACCACTGGTATGCCTACGGTTTTTATACCGCTTGAATCTAATACGGTTTCCTCGGATATTTTTCCATTCCAAAACAGCTATATCCGCAAAATCATGGCCGCCAATTAATAATTGAAATACAAAAATGTCTTTACGTCTTAATTGGCTTTTCGCGGCACCTTCATGGGTAAATTTGTGAGGGGTATAATTAATCCATGCTAATAGTTCCTCCGGTGACATCTGTACAATGTCTGATTTTTTATCATTAGTGATTAATCCCCGAAAAGGATTATCTGATTTTATTTGCAGGCTATCTCGCCGCTGTGCTTCCTTGTATACGGTTTTTAAGGTTCGCAAATAATGATTTAATCCTGGACGGTTGCATTTCCCTGAAAGCTTAAATGTGCTGAAATCATACAAAAATTCATAGGTGATAGTGTTAATCGGAATATCCTCGCCCATGGTGTAGTTCTGAAATTGCACCATAGTTTCACTCATGGCCCTAGAATCTAGGCCCCTGGATTCGCGTTCCTTGATATAGTCTTTCCAAAAGTCAAAAAGCATGGTTTCTCGTTCCCCCTTTAATTTTCTTAGCTCCTGCTCCAATGCCGCAATGCGCAGTGCTTTGTCCTGTAAACCATTTTTAATAATTTCTGCAGAGGCTTTTAAATCCAAATTATGTTGGTTGCAGTATTCTACCTCTTTAAGTAGCTTGGCTCTACGTTGGGTAAGAAATCGATTGATTTCTTTTGAGTTTGGATGATCGCTCGTTACCTCATAACCATTCCACTGCTCTGATAATGCATATATCTTTAAAGATATTTTTCGTTCCGTTTTGTTGTATATACGAATTGCAAGCGGATGTCCCTTTTTTGATTTAGATCGGGTATCCAAGACAATTGTAACGGTGGTAGCCATAAAATTTGCCTTAAATTTTGCCTTAAATAGTGTCGCAAAATGCACTATTTTGCACCATTTTGCAACTTTTTTGAGCCATTTTTTTGCAAGTAAAGTAGTGGCTAAAAATGCGAAAACCCCGTGAATACGGGGCTTTCGTGGGAAGTGGGTCCTACTGGATTCGAACCAGTGACCCCCTGCTTGTAAGGCAGGTGCTCTGAACCAACTGAGCTAAGAACCCAAAAATGGAGTGCAAATATAACGTGTTTTTTCTGGATACCTAAAGAATTCGAAAAATATTTAAACCACTTCGGCTACTACAAAAGTACTCCCGCCAATAAAGATCATATCTTCCTTTTTGGCCAAGGCCAAGGCCTTTTTTAATCCCTTTTTTACACTGGAATAGCACTTCCCAGTATAGCCAAGCCCTGCCGCTATTTTCTTCACCTCCTCCGCCTTCATCCCACGTGGAATATTTGGGGTTACAAAATAGTACTGCCCGTGCTCCGGAAATACGTCCAGCAATTCAGCTACATTTTTATCACTTACAAAACCGAGCACCAAATGTAACTTTCGAAATTGCTGCTTCCCTAATTGTCGGATCACAAACTCAAGTCCTGCTTTGTTATGTGCAGTGTCGCAAACGACCCGTGGTTGGTTTTTTAATATGTGCCATCGCCCCAGAATACCTGTATTTGGTACTACATTTTTTAAGCCTTTTACCCGCGCTACCTCTGGGATACTAAACTGCGCTAGGTGGGCTAAACACGCTACTACACCTTTGCTATTCTTTTGCTGATACTCCCCTAAAAGATCTGTTTTATATGATGGGATATCCTGATCATCGGCAAATTCAATAGGGGCTTTCTTTTGACTGGCGATCATTCGGAATATCGTTTCAGTTTCCTTTTGACGTTCACTAATGACCACCGGGACATTTCTCTTAATGATACCTGCCTTTTCCAAGGCAATTTTCTGCAAGGTGTCTCCCAAAATCTCCTGATGGTCATACCCAATGTTTGTAATAAGGCAAACCTCCGGTCTAATGATATTGGTAGAATCTAATCGCCCTCCTAATCCTACTTCTATAATGGCAATATCTACCTGTTGTTCCGCAAAATAGTAGAATGCCATCCCAACGGTCATTTCAAAAAACGAGAGTTGATAATGTTCAAAAAAGGAACGGTGCTGTGCGACGAATTCTTTTACAACATCCTTAGGTATCATTTTTCCGTTGATCCGGATACGTTCCCGAAAATCCTTCAAATGCGGGGAGGTGTATAATCCTGTTGTATAGCCTGCCTCTTGAAGTACGGAAGCCAACATATGGCAACTGGATCCTTTTCCGTTGGTGCCCGCAACATGAATACTTTTGAAACACCTTTCAGGATGCCCAAGATGCTCAGCTAAGGCCATGCTATTGTCCAGTTTACCTTTAAAGGCGGAAATACCCTTTTTTTGATACATCGGAAGTTGGGCATACATCCATTCCAGGGTAGCTTTATAGGTCACTACTGCCCCAGTTTAAAATTCACCTCTACAAATCCGATCTGCTGGTTCGGAGCTTTGGCATCCAGATTCCACTGATGCAAAAAAGCGGTTTTACGGGCCGGTTCTAATAGACAGGGTGCGTTGTTCGTAGTTCCTTTTACTCCTGGCGTCGCTTTGATAACCTTTCCATTACGATCTACCACGATGCGGACTACCACCCGGCCTTCTTCATTACATTCTTGTTGTACCTTTCCCCTACTTACCAGGGATCTCCCACTTAAACCATATCCGCCTCCCCCCGTACCCGGAGCTCCATAATAAGAAGTAGCATAAGGATTACCTTGAGGACTTCCTTTGTCTCCTGTTCTGTTGTCATCCCCTTCACTTCCGGAGTCGCTACCGTCCGATTTTCCTATGCCCCCCATCAGGGCGTCCAACTTCGCTTTTTTGGCCTCCTGTTCTTTGCGTAGTCGTTCTTCTGCAGCTTGTTTTTCACGGGCTTTCCGTTCGGCTTCTTCTCGCGCTTTTTTAGCCGCATCGGCAGCCTTTTTCTCTGCAGCACGTTGCTGTTTGAGCCGAACGGTTTCAGGATCTTCGCTGGTCAATACTTTTTCTGTGGGCTCCGCTTCCTTGGTGGTTTCCTTTGGTACGGATTTTTCCGGTTCTATCTCTTCCGGCTGTTCAGATTGTGAAGTTGACGGTTGCTGAGGTTGCTGCCTAGGTGTTGATCGGATCTTTTGCCTGGGTTGTTGATTTCCCCTTCCAAAATCCATTGTGCCAAAATTCACGGCAATACCCTTCTCTTCCGGAGGATCCAAATAGGTTAGCCCTATATAAAACAAGAGAAGTACTAAAATGCTTAATAGCAAAGTAGTAACCGTAAAGGATTTCTTTTTGTGTCTCGTATCTAAAAACGACATTATCGCGGTCGCACCGCCAAAATTACCTTGTAGCTATTCCGATTGGCAATATCCATTACATTTACGGCTTCCCGGATAGCAACGCTTTCCTCCGCCCTAAGAATAATAGTAGGCTTTTCCTGGCCTTCAAGTGCTTTCTTTAATTCAATTTCAATGTATTCTCCGTTAATCTGCTGGTTATTCACAAAATAGTTCAAATTCTTATCAATTGTGACTGAAACATTTTGTGTGTTGGTCGATTTCCCTTTGGCTTTGGGTAACAACAGATCCAAAGCATTAGGAGCGTTGGAAGTCAACATAAAAAAGACCAGCAATAAAAAAACAATGTCCGTCATTGAAGACATACTAAATTCCGGACTTATCTTATTTCTTCCTTTTAATTTCACGTGTTCTTAAACGGGTTCGTTCAACAAATCCAAAAACTCAACGGCATTGGCTTCCATCTTGTGGACCACTTTATCTGTTCTGTTTACAAGATGATTGTATCCAATATAGGCGATAATGCCCACAATTAATCCGGCTACGGTAGTGGTCATTGCGGTGTAAATACCTGAGGCCAAAGAACCCATTTCCGCTTGTCCGCCACTGCTTGCCATTTCATGGAAAGCCAAAATCATACCAATTACGGTTCCCAAAAAACCGATCATTGGTGCTGCGCCCGCTACAGTAGCTAGAATATTTACATTCTTTTCCAGCTTGTACACCTCTAGCGTACCGGCATTTTCAATTGCGGTATTGATATCGTCCAGTGGCTTTCCAATACGAGCTACTCCTTTTTCAGTTAAACGTGCTACCGGTGAATCTGTTTGCGCGCATAGTAATTTAGCGGCCTCCAGTTTACCACTCATTACATGGTCCCGAATTTGATTCATAAAGTTCTTGTCAATTTTAGACGCCGAACTGATAGCAAATGTGCGCTCGAAATAGATGTAAAGTGCTACAAACAGGAGTACAAACAGCACGATTACGATAATAGTGCTCGCTGCACCGCCATTAATAATTAAATCAACTACGGAAAGTGTTTTTTCTTCCGATACATCTGTGATGATCTCATCGGCAGTAGCCTGATCTTGAAATAGACTCATAAGTGATCCCCAATTTTATTGCAATAATAACGGGGATTTACGGAATAAAGTATATTATAATAAAAAATCCCGCATTGCGATAAAGCATAAGGCGCCAGCAACGAAACCGATAAAAGCCAACCATGCAATTTTTCTAAGATACCAGAAGAAGTCTATTTTTTCCATCCCCATGGCAACAACACCAGCAGCGGAACCAATGATCAACATACTGCCTCCGGTACCTGCTGAATAGGCGATAAAATGCCACAAGGGATGATCCGGACCCTCTGAGAACATCCCCATACTTGCTGCTACCAAAGGAACATTATCGATAATTGCAGATCCAATTCCTAACAGCATGACTACAATATCCGTTTGTGGAATAGCTTCATTGAGCTGTTCGGCATAATTAAACAGGATTCCCAAAGATTCCAGAGCTGCCACCGCTAACAGTATCCCCAAGAAAAATAAGATACTGGGAAGTTCAATCTTGGTCAGTGCGGAATGCACGGGGCTATGATGCGCGGTCTCGTGGTGATCTTCATCGATTGCAGAACTGATCGCGAACTTAGCATTGCTGTAAATCTCTGCAAATGTGGCGACAATGGCCAACGAAAGCATCATACCAACATAGGGAGGTAAGTGTGTGATCGTTTTAAAGAACGGCACAAAAACAATTGACCCTAAACCCAAATAGAGCATAATAGGGCCGTATTTTGATTTTGGTGCTTCTTGTTGATGCTCCACTTCGACATTCCCTTGAAACGCTTTAAACCGCATAGCAACAACGGTAGGCACAATCATACATACAATAGAAGGAAGTAACACCCGAATAACCAGGGAACCGGCTTCCACTTTTTGAGCAATCCAGAGCATGGTGGTAGTAACATCACCTATTGGCGACCAGGCGCCACCAGCATTAGCATTGATCACGATAAGCCCTGCAAACCAGAGTCGGGTCTCCCGGTCCTTGATCACCTTTTGTAATATGGTAACCAACACAATTGTTGCGGTAAGGTTATCAATGATTGCAGAAAGAATAAAGGCCAGAATAGAAAAAATCCAAAGTAATTTACGTTTGCTTCGCGTCTTGATATATCCTTTGATCGTAGCAAATCCATCGAAATAATCAATGATCTCAACAATGGTCATTGCTCCTAATAAGAACACTAGTATTTCGGCGGTTTTCCCCAGATGATGTAGCAGAATCTCGTCGATATGAGTAGGTTCCAGTTCTTTCAACTGGGCATTTACCTCAAAAACATCCATATGGGTTAGCGCAATGATTGCCCATAAAATAGCCATCATCGCCAGTGCCGGGATAAGTTTATCAATTTTAAGGTTGTGCTCTAGGGTAATTGCCAGATATCCGGCCAAAAAGACAATGATTACTATGGTTTCCATTATTCAGTTGGTTTAGTAGTTTGCTACATTTTGCACTGCCTCGGCTCAAGGAGCGTAAAAACGCATTTCGTAACAAGTTAAATATAAGGATTGCCTAAAGAAACTACCAAATAGCAAAACCACTTTTTTATTTTAACTAATTCTCGGTTTCAACGGTATTTTCTTAAAATATCACCATTCAACCGTTATCTTTGCAGACTATTATTATTAATAATTCAACAGCTATGGACTTCACCCTTTCAGAAGAGCAACAAATGATTCAGCAAGCGGCACGAGATTTTGCGCAAAACGAATTATTACCCGGAGTTATTGAACGGGACGAGGCCCAAAAATTCCCCGTAGAACAAGTAAAAAAAATGGGCGAGCTCGGCTTTATGGGAATGATGGTGGATCAAAAATATAACGGAAGTGGATTAGATACGCTTTCCTACGTATTGGTAATGGAAGAGCTCTCCAAAGTGGATGCTTCATCATCTGTAATCGTATCCGTAAACAATTCCCTGGTTTGCTGGGGATTAGAAACCTATGGTACAGAACAGCAAAAGGAGAAATACCTGCATAAATTGGCCGCCGGAGAGATCATAGGTGCTTTTTGTTTGTCAGAACCTGAAGCGGGGAGTGACGCTACTTCACAGAAGACCACAGCTAAAGATAAAGGAGACCATTATATCCTTAATGGTACTAAAAACTGGATTACCAACGGTAGCTCCGCTGAAGTGTACCTGGTCATTGCGCAAACCGATGTTGAAAAAGGCCATAGAGGTATAAATGCCCTTATTGTGGAAAAAGGAATGGAAGGTTTTGAAATTGGCCCAAAAGAAAACAAATTGGGCATCCGCGGTAGCGATACACATTCCTTAATTTTTAATGACGTCAGAGTACCCAAAGAAAATCGAATCGGCGAGAATGGCTTCGGATTTAAGTTTGCTATGAAAACATTAGCCGGCGGCCGTATCGGTATTGCTGCTCAGGCATTAGGTATAGCGGCCGGAGCGTACGAATTGGCGCTGAAATATTCCAAAGAACGAAAAGCGTTTGGTACTGAAATCAGCAATCACCAGGCTATTGCTTTTAAATTGGCAGATATGCATACCAAAATCCAGGCTGCGAGGCATCTGGTGTATAAAGCCGCCTGGGACAAGGACGCTGGCCATAACTATGATCTTTCCGGAGCAATGGCCAAACTCTATGCCGCAGAAACTGCGATGGAAGTAACCGTGGAAGCCGTCCAAATCTACGGTGGTAATGGCTTTGTAAAAGACTATCACGTAGAACGGCTCATGCGTGATGCTAAGATCACCCAGATCTATGAAGGTACCTCCGAGATACAGAAAATAGTGATCTCCAGAAGTGTTTTAAGAGACTAGCCCCCTTAAAACATCATAGGCTTTATTGAAATGAATACTCTTTTTTTACCAGGCCCTTTATTAAATAAGGGGATACTGAGATAAAAGTTGAGTTTTTATCCGTTTTACCCCTGTTTCTACCTTACCGTCAAAAACTGAATTCTACTTTTTACGAATCCGTAAAAATTTTTTATCAATATCTTAACACTACATTTTTTCTAACGTTTTTTTACTAACTCTAAAAATTCCATTACGTTTAACATCTTTTTCTACATATAATTCATTGATTAAGATATATTTGAGAAAATGTCGTAACAATGAGTTGGAAGAAACAGGGGTTATATTTACCGGAATTTGAACATGACAACTGTGGTGCTGGTTTTATTTGTAGCCTGGAAGGAAAGCGATCGAATGATATTATTCACAAGGCGCTGGAGATCTTAGACAAACTAGAGCACCGGGGTGCTGTTAGCGCGGATGGTAAAACCGGGGATGGTGCTGGGATCCTCATTGATATCCCTCATGATTTTTTTAAGAGTGTTTGTCCTTTTGAACTTCCGGAACAGGGCAGCTATGCAACAGGTAATATTTTCCTTCCGCAAAAAGAAAATCAACGTAACTATTGTATCGAGACCTTTGAGAAAAATATCCATTTGCAAGGATTGGAGATCTTGGGATGGCGCATTGTTCCTGTAAATAAATCTGTCCCGGGACAAATTGCTAAGAAAACAGAACCTTTTGTAAAACAAGTATTTATCGGGAAAGGGGATTGTAAAGACGCCTTCGAGTTCAATCGCAAGCTGTTTATTGCCAGAAAAACAACAGAACATGAGATCAATGCCTCCAAATTGTCCCAACGCGGATTTTTTTACGCGCCCAGTCTTTCCCAAAAGGTGATCATATTTAAAGGATTATTGATGCCTGAGGATATTAGCCGCTACTACGAAGACCTTAAGGACCCCCGAGTGGTGACACGCCTTGCTTTGGTCCATCAGCGGTTTTCTACCAATACCTTTCCCACCTGGGATCTGGCACAGCCTTTCCGCTACATGTGTCATAACGGAGAGATAAATACGCTTCGAGGGAATGTCGCTCGTATGCGATCTCGGGAAGAGCTTCTAAAAAGCGATTGGTTTGGGGATGAAATCAAGGCCATTTTGCCCGTAGTATTACCGGGGAAATCAGATTCTGCTTGTTTGGATATGGTGGTAGAACTTTTACTAATGACAGGAAGATCGCTCCCGGAGGTGATGATGATGCTGGTTCCTGAAGCCTGGGAAAAAAATGCTGAAATGTCCCCAAGCAAGCGGGCGTTCTATGAATATAATTCCTGTTTGATGGAACCCTGGGATGGACCGGCTTCCATTCCTTTTACGGATGGCAATTACATAGGTGCCGTTCTGGATAGAAATGGTTTGCGCCCTTCAAGGTATTCCGTAACTAAAAACGGTTATGTCATAATGTCTTCGGAAACTGGGGTGGTAGATGTACTTCCCGAGGCTATTGAGTATCACGGTCGTTTAGAACCAGGTAAAATGTTCCTTGTCAACATGGAAGAAGGCCGAATTATTAATGACGAAGAAATCAAGGAAGCCATTGCGAAAAAACATCCCTATCAAAAATGGTTGAAGGATAACCTTGTACACCTAAGAGATATTCCCTACAATGACTGTCCTGTTTTTTTAGGTGAATTTCCTCTGGAAACGCGGACCAAAGCATTTGGCTATACACGAGAAGATATTGATACGATCATCATGCCCATGGCCAGAAATGGAAAAGAGCCAATCGGCTCCATGGGCGCTGATACACCTATTGCTGTCTTGTCCGAACGACCGCAGTTGCTGTATAACTATTTCAAGCAATTATTTGCACAGGTGACCAATCCCCCTCTTGATGGCATCCGGGAGGAATTGATTTGCGATATTAGTCTTACGCTAGGAAGTGATCGCAACATCTTCGATATCAACGAACTGCATTGCAGAAAACTAAAGATTCAGAATCCTGTTATTTCCAAAGAAGATCTGGATAAAATAAAAAACTACGATCGCAGCCCAAATTACAAAGTAGTTTCTATTTCTACGTTGTATGAAGCCTCCAGGGGGCATAATGGACTTGAAGATGCCTTGGAAAGTATGCTACAAAAGGCTTCAGAGGCAGTAGACAACAGTGCCAATATTATCATCCTTTCGGATAGGATGGTAAGTAAGGAAATGGCCGCTATTCCTGCCCTACTTGCCTGTTCATATGTAAATAGCGGTCTGCGAAAAATGGGAAAACGCTCCCGGTTAAGTATCATTGTGGAATCTGCAGAACCAAGGGAAGTACATCATTTTGCACTGTTATTTGGTTTTGGGGCCAGTGCCATAAATCCTTATTTGGTAAATGAGATCATCGGAAAACAGATCCGGGAAAACCTAGCATCAGACCTCACATTTGAAGAGGCTATCATAAATTATAACAAAGCGGTTGGGAAAGGCATTCTTAAGGTGATGAACAAAATTGGCATAAGCACTTTAAACTCCTACCGCGGGTCGCAATTATTTGAATGCATTGGCATCAACACAAAGGTGGTTGACTACTACTTTCCAAATACACCTACGCGCATAGAGGGTATCGGATTGTACGAAATTGAGAAGGAAATTTCAAAAAGACATCAAAAAGCATTTCAAAGAGAAGAGGTTGTCGCCAATCTGGATTTAGAGATCGGGGGCGAGTACCGTTGGAGGCGAGATGGTGAAAAACATATGTTTAACCCGCTTAGCGTTGCTAAATTGCAAAAAGCGGTACGAAACAACGAAGCCAAAACCTACAAAGAGTTTGCAACTCTGGTCAACGAGCAGTCCAAACACCTAATGACCATTCGAGGTCTCTTGGAGTTTTCCAACTACGATCCCATTCCCCTCGAAGAAGTGGAATCCTGGACGGAAATTGTAAAGCGGTTTAAGACCGGAGCTATGTCCTATGGAAGCATTAGTAAAGAAGCCCATGAAAATCTTGCTATTGCTATGAATCGGATTGGAGGGAAGAGTAATTCCGGCGAAGGCGGTGAAGATGCTGAACGCTTTTACAAAAATCAAACCGGGGACTGGCGCAATAGTGCCATTAAACAGGTAGCCTCAGGAAGATTTGGGGTTACTTCAAATTATTTGTCCAATGCGAGTGAAATCCAAATTAAGATGGCACAAGGCGCTAAACCGGGAGAAGGGGGGCAATTACCAGGACCGAAGGTAAACCCGTCCATTGCGAAGACGCGAAACTCTACGCCCTATGTCGGTTTGATATCTCCACCTCCACACCACGATATTTATTCCATTGAGGATCTTTCGCAGTTGATCTATGACCTTAAATCAGCAAACAGAACAGCCCGAATAAACGTAAAACTTGTTTCCGAAGTAGGTGTTGGCACCATAGCTGCCGGTGTCTCCAAAGCTAAGGCAGATGTAATATTGATCTCGGGCTACGATGGAGGTACAGGGGCTTCCCCGCTAACCTCTTTAAAGCATGCCGGATTACCCTGGGAACTTGGTATTGCCGAAGCCCAGCAAACGCTGGTTCTAAACAATCTTCGAAACCGTGTGGCACTTGAATGTGATGGTCAATTGAAAACGGGGAGGGATGTGGCTATTGCCTGCCTTCTTGGAGCAGAAGAATTTGGTTTTGCTACGGCACCCCTGGTGGCCTCAGGTTGCGTTATGATGCGGGTGTGCCACCTTAACACCTGCCCCGTGGGTATCGCCACCCAAAACCCGGAGTTACGAAAAAAGTTTAAGGGCAAACCGGAGCATGTTGTTAACTACATGTATTTTGTGGCCCAGGAGCTTAGAGAGATCATGGCGCAGCTCGGGTTCAGAACCGTAAACGAAATGGTGGGCCAGGTACAAAAATTGGATCGCCAAAAGGCCATAGACCACTACAAAGCGAAAGGGATTGATCTCACACCAATTTTACATCAGATAGTTGTACCAAAGGACACCAAGTTCTACAATACGGAACACCAATCGCACGATATAGAAAAATCGATTGAGTTTCAGATAATAACCAAAGCGCATCCTGCCCTTTTCAGGAAGGAAAAAACCACTTTAGATTTTCCAATTCACAATACTGATAGAGCGGTTGGGGCCATATTGAGCAACGAAATTTCCAAAATTTATGGCGCAGAGGGACTTCCAGATAATACCCTGAAGATCAACTTTACCGGTTCTGCCGGGCAGAGTTTTGGAGCCTTTGCTACGAAAGGTCTTACAATGGTCGTGAATGGGAATACCAATGACTACTTGGGGAAAGGGCTTTCAGGAGCGAAATTAATTATTAAGGTTCCTGAGAAAGCGACTTTCATTCCTGAAGAGAATGTTATAACCGGTAATGTAACACTCTATGGCGCTACCTCCGGTGAGGCCTATATCAATGGAAAGGCCGGAGAGCGCTTTTGCGTACGGAACTCCGGTGCTCATGCTGTTGTAGAAGGTATTGGAGATCACGGATGTGAGTACATGACAGGTGGTATTGCGGTCGTTTTAGGGGAAGTAGGACGGAATTTTGGTGCCGGAATGAGTGGGGGCCTGGCTTATGTCCTTGATCCGAAAGGTATGTTCAAAAGAAAATGTGATAATCCAGCATTGAATTTGTTGGAAGTATCTGAAGACAGGGATATAGAAAACCTGAAGAGCTTGATAGAAAAGCACTACAATGCGACGCTCAGTCCATTAGCCCAACGCATACTGGAAAACTGGGAAAGTTATCTTCCCATGTTTATCAAGGTATTCCCCGAAGAATATCTACAGGCATTACTGCGGTTGGAGAAAGAAAAAATGGAAACGATCTAAAAAAGGTACTATGGGAAAGATAACGGGATTTATGGAGTACAAACGCAAGGAGGAAGACTATGCCCCGGTTAAGGAAAGGATACGTCATTTTAATGAATTCACAACGCCTTTAAAAGAAGAGCAACTCCGGGACCAGGGAGCACGATGTATGGATTGCGGTATCCCTTTTTGCCATAGTGGATGTCCTCTGGGCAATTTGATCCCAGATTTTAACGACGCAGTTTATCAGGGGAAATGGGAAAAGGCGGCGAGTATTTTGCACGCTACCAATAATTTTCCCGAGTTTACCGGACGACTTTGCCCGGCGCCCTGCGAAGAGGCTTGTGTCCTGGGAATTAACGAAGATCCTGTTTCCATAGAAAATATTGAAAAAAATATTGTGGAGACTGCGTTCAAAAGTGGATGGATCAATGCCTGTCCTCCATCGCAGCGCAGCGGTAAAAAGATAGCTGTTGTAGGTTCCGGGCCGGCCGGACTGGCTGTAGCACAGCAGCTTAACCGGGCCGGACATTGGGTTACCGTATTTGAACGGGATGAAAAGATCGGTGGATTATTGCGGTACGGCATCCCGGATTTTAAATTGGAAAAACATATTATTGATCGGAGGCTAGCAATACTGGAAGAAGAGGGCATCATTTTTAAGACCGGTATACACATTGGTATTGATATTCCGGCCAGCACACTGAGATCCGAATTTGATGCTGTTGTGCTCTGTGGCGGGGCTACGGTATCTCGAAGATTACCTATTCCAGGGGCAGATCTAAAAGGGGTAGTACAGGCAATGACCTATCTTCCACAAAGCAACAGAAGAGTTGCTGAGCATATCATTTCTAACCAAGTCTTGGCCGGAGACAAGGATGTAATTGTGATAGGTGGAGGGGATACCGGTTCCGACTGCATCGGTACGGCCTTTCGGCAGGGGGCGAATTCGGTAACCAACTTTGAAATCATGCCTATGGCTTCTGAAGCACGTCCATCTAACCAGCCCTGGCCCTTCTGGCCTATGCGCTTAAGAACCAGTTCTTCCCATAAAGAAGGAGCAGAACGTGTGTTCAGTATCGCAACCAAGGCCTTTCTTGGTGATGAAAACGGAAATTTGAAAGGGCTAAAAACAGTAGAAGTTACTTGGACATTTGATACAAACCACACTCCGCAATTAAAAGAAATCCCTGGCACTGAAAAAACATGGAAATGTGAATTAGCCTTACTTGCTTTAGGCTTTACTGGTTCAGAAACCACTGTGGCAGAGCAATTAGGATTGGAAATGGACAGCCGAACCAACATTAAGGCCTCAGAAAGCAATTATGTCACCAATGTGCCGGGGATCTTTGTTGCGGGGGACCAACGCAGGGGACAATCTCTAATTGTTTGGGCCATTTCAGAAGGGAGACAGGCCGCTCATCATGTAGACGCCTATCTTATGGGAAAATCCAATCTCCCACTGAAAGGAGAAGGCGATCTGCCCAGAGTTTAATCAGATTACCTTAGCAAGCAAACCAAATGTTTTTCTTTATTGAATTATCAGCCGATGCATGGTGGTCTTATTTCCGGTAATTACTTTAAGAACATACAAACCGCTCGGGAGTTCTTCAACCGGAATCGTTTTATCCTGATTTTCTGAAATATCCTTAACAATCCTGCCGTCATAGGAAATCAATTGAAAGCGGGCAGAGGTATCCTTGAGATTTGCAATAGTAACCTTGGTATTCGCAGGATTAGGGTAAACCACTATTTCCCGAAAAATATCGTTTTCAAGAGAAGGGTCTTGGTCTGCTACTAAAACGGTCTGTAAGGGAACGCTCCCCAGATATTCATAAGCGCCAATATCAAAAGTATTTCCAGAAGGTCTGCTAGCATTGTCAATATCAAAAATGATCCCCCAGGAGGTAAGATCCGATCCTGCATCCACTAAACTGGAGGTAGACAAAGGGCTAAAATCGTTAGCAACAATATCGGTCAATCCCAAAGTATCCATTTGTCGCGTCATACTATTGGAATATATCCTGGTCAGGGAACTGTCCCTTTCAATCCTTTTATTAAAATCGAAATAGCTTTCCTGGTCGCCTTTCCACGTATTTCCGGCAGCGTGATCGCTACCCGGGTCCACAATCAGGTTATTTACAAAAAAAGTAGGGACCGTTTCCTGGGTATCGTATTTCTTAGCCGGGTCTAGTGTTTGCGTGATCACCGTATTGTAATAGGTACCTGAATCTCCGGGTTCAATTATCGTATTGTTAGCTACATAATAGCCTTCGTTTACATCATCAAACTCATGTCGATTGTGCATAAAAATGCCATGAAAATCCGGACGTACTAGGACGTTGTTAAAAATCTTGGTTCCACTTTCGGCACTAATGAATTGCATCCCTTGGCCCACTCCGGACGGGCCGTTTTCAATGTAATTGTTATATACCTGATAAACACCTCCCCCAATACTTAAAGCAAAATCCTGGGCATATTTGTTTTCCGTACCATAGTTATAGATGTAATTATCCCTAATCTTCCCATTTTCATTCACCAAATTCAATTGGATACCGTCCCAGCCAATGTTTTCCAGCAGATTGTTGTGGATATCCACATTCTTTAACCAATGACCAAATACATAGGTCCCACTACATTTTCTATTCGATTTTATTTTGTATCCTCCTGTGTACCCCACGTAAATCCCTTCAGCTCCTATGTCATGGATATAGTTATCATGAATATTCAGGTTTTCCAGAACAAAACCGTTTATCCTCCAGGTTTCCGGTTTACTACAACTGGGGTCGGTTTTAGCCATGATCCCGGCAAAACCGGTATTTTCGATTTCGATATGATCGATTTCAAAATCGGTGCTTAAATCCTCAATTCCCACACCAACTGAAGCCCCTGAAGTAGTTTCCTTGATATGGATCCCATAGGTGTGCGCTGCATCGCCGGTACCGGTTATTCGAATATACTTACTGTTCTTAAACGCGATCCCGGAGTAGACGGTCTCAAGGATCTCTACCTTTCCTCCACAGTTGGTAATTACTAATGGTGCTGCTGCTGTTCCAGCAAAATCATAAAATCGTAATCCTGCATAGGTACCAGCAGGGATACAAATTGTATCCCCAGGGGTATAACTAGTTTGTGAAGCCCAAATCAGATTTATTGATGTGGACGATAGCCCGGTTAAAGTGACATCGCAATTACACGATTGCGCTTTCAAAGTAGCATAGAAGGATAATAATCCAAGAAAAAAAAGTAGTGATCTTCTCATAGTATATAGTGGTTAGCATTAAATGCATTGTATAGCATAGCAACGGTATGCGGGGGATACACCTTCAGATTAAAGGTTATGAGGTAAACCGGGACAGGCTAAATATACAAAAAGTAATACTTTTCTTACCTTTTTACTTATTTAAAAAAAGTAGCTTCACGAGTAATGAAGGATGCTCAAATCCCGTAAAACATAACAAGGAAGGGGGTACCTACCCGTCTGTAGGGATGCCGTCTGAACAAAATTATTCCAGCGGGTAGTTTGTAGTGGGCGGGCTCTGCCACCAAATCTGGAAACAAAAAAAGGCACCCATCATAGATGATGAGTGCCTCAAATCACGTAGAACGTGACAAAGAAGGCGGCGACCTACTCTCCCACCTGGTGTGGCAGTACCATCG
>JBCDHD010000015.1:0-135550 GCA_038750505.1 Bacteroidota bacterium
AACCGAAATAAGGACCATTTTAAGCCTCTTCAAATCTGCTTTGGAGACAGTTCAGATTCAGCCGACTCACTAAAAAACCCCTTAGAGAGGGGCTGATTCTTACTTACTTGTTGGCATTGGGAAGGCTTGTGCAACGGTTACTTTTGTTAGCGAACATCTTTTAGTTCAACAATGCGACCATTTAAAAATCGGTGTATTTTTTATCAATTCCAATGCATCTAAATCGTCTTCGATCAACCTTTGGACAGTACCGGATGTAAAAAATCACAAATTCAATTTCGAAATATTTCATTACTCCAAATAGGATGAAATATCTACATAGTTGAACTCCATGGAGTCTTCAAAAAAGTGCCGTAATATTCTTTTATGCGAGGAACCATAGATCATTAGAAAGCGATCTTCATCACTTTCGATCAGATGTAGCATATTCGCGTAAATCCTTAAGTTCCTGCGGTAATCTTTTGTCATTCCATCGGCTCCGATATACGTGTCGCCTGCACCAAGCTGGATAATACCATTAAGCTTATCCTGACCGCTCAACGCTTCAACTTCTTTTGAGTTCAAAAAACTGTAGTAGTCCAGTAACGACATGGTTGTTTTTAGGGAATCGCTACTTGTATATTTTGCTTTGAAATAGGCATCAAAATAACGCCATTTGTTGTATAGCCCTGTTGCTTTGGCGTACTGCTCCCAGTCTGGCACACGGTTTTCCAAATGAAGTGGAGCTTGAGTATCTACCCCGTAAATATGTGGATGACCTAATTGTTTTGCCAGTCTGAAACCAAGTTGAAACATCTCTGGAACGGGAAGCGTAAAGTTGCCTTTTCTATACTCCTGATAGAGACTGTCTAGTTTTTTCTGTTTTTTAATGGGAGCTTCAAGTGCTATTTTGGTAGGCCGGAATTGCTTTAAATGATCCAATAGTTCCTGAATCTCTTGCTGTGTTTTTTCAGTGGAAATATCTATGTGGTGCTTGCGTTTATAGGAATCGATATTCGCTTGAAAATGAAAAGTGCCGAGAATAGCCACTTCAGCCGTAGGATATGCTATTGCTGTTCCTTCATTCGGTTGCACTTCGGTATGTGCCTCCTTAGTTTCTTCTTTAGGATTACACCCGGTAAAGACCAAACAGAGGATCGCAATAACTACAGTTTTTTCCAATCGGGTAGTACTACGGATATCCCATTTCCAATACCTTAGCTGTTGAGAAACTAGTGTATATTGCTGTGCCCATTGGTGTAGCGAGCAACACGTTTTAAGAAATTCCAAAACCACTTTTGTTTCGAACTTCGGAGTCCACTTTTGTCTTGTTGTTTTCATATTTAAGATAATGCGCCGCAACGGTAATAGATAACCGTCATTGACGAGTTTTTAGTTTTTAGTTTTAAGCGTTGTATTTATTTTGGTTACTCGTACGTTGGTATAAGCGTAGTTGTAGGTGTTTTTATCTTTTTTGCGGTTATTTTTTAATGCGGTTACCCTACAACACAGCAAATGGTTGATTGGATCGGAATATCTGCGGGAATATATCCCTCCGTATCCTGATAAATAAACGGAATCTTTTGGCGCACTATTCCTTTTGGAAAACCCCATTTGTATATCCGTAGTTCGGGAAAAGGCAGCATTGGATGGGAATACACCCAAGAGAAGGGTTAGCAGTGGTTGGTTCATGGTTGCCTTATTTGATCATAAGGACAAACACAAACCTAAGATTGTTACAGTATTTCTTCAGGATCTTTACAATGCAGTATACCAGTATAGTCCCTGCCTGATGGTTTATTCCTTTTCAGCTATTTTCTTAAAGTTGTTCATTACCTCTGGTAAAACAGTTTTGAAACCACTACCAAGAATACGTCCGAAAAACTGCTTTAGAAACCCTGTAAACTTTATATCATCTGTGAATTCCACCTGGTTCTCTATATTCTTAAGCGTTCTTTTTATTTCTAAGGTTCCAACCGGCATTTTTGTAACAAAGGTGTAGGAGGTAGTAGCAGTCAATTCGCTAATATGAAACCTTAACCCAGGCCCTTTTTTTGGTCGTAGAACACCTTTTGCACCTAATGCGAAGTCTCCTGAAAGCTCAGCATCAACCAGTTCAGTATCCCATTCGTTCCACCGGCTTACATCCGTTAAAAGATCCCAGGCTTTTTCTTGGGTGGTATTGACCAAGACGGCATATTGAAAATGATAGTTAGTGGCGCTTTCCAATGATGGCATATTCAGTTTTTGGAGATAAAACTCTAAGATTATTAGGACAAACTACTGCACCTATGTTAATTTCTTTCGTATCCTACTCAAGGACTGCGGCGCAACTCCAAAAAATGAAGCGAGGTGTTTTAAGGGTATTCGTTGCAGTAATTCCGGTTGATTTTTTACCAGTTTTTGATACCGATTTTCAGCGGTCACCGACTGCAGCTCTTCTAGAATCTCTTCGGTAAAAAATTGAACTTCCTGTGTTATTTTTCGCGCAAAACTATTCCAGGATTTGAGTTGTAACAGTTCTTCATTTTTATTGAATGAGGTTGCCCAGACAACTGAAGGTTCAATCGTCTGTATATATTCCTTGGATGGTTTACCAGAATTGAAACTTACTTGTGAAGTAAAACAATACGGTGCAATTGTGAAGAATTTTGTAACCTCGTTACCATCTTTAAGTACAAAATATCGCAAAAGTCCCCGCTCCAGGAAATAGAGGTTTTTACAGATTTTACCTTGTTCTAAAATATTGAAGTTTTTTGGCAACTCTTTTCTCCTGAATTGCGCAGCAATCAATTCCCAATCTTCATTCGGGATCTTTTCATACTGTTCGACAAACTTTCTAAATTTTTTCAAAGTATCAGCAGTTTTTGCGGCGTAAAGGTAATCGTACCGCTGGGATTTCTTCTTCCAGCAAACCTGCCACTCTCGATAATTTGCAAGAGCTGTCCGTAGTAATGGAGAGCAAGGCCTGCAAACGGAAAACGTTCCTCTGGGACTAAAGATAGTTGATTACCAGAATTTATAGCCCTGTATCTAACGGACACACTGATCTTGCTGAAGTACTGCCAAAGTGTTGTCTATGGATAATCACATCCCAGCTTACCATCAGTTAGGAGCGGTAACCGGCCCAAGCATGATGTTCTGGCGGGTTATGGTTATACCGTATTGGCAGTGGTATTTTTTTCGTAAAACTCGATTAGCAATTCGGCAAGTTCTTCTCCTTTTTCCTCTTGAATAAAATGTCCGGCATTGAGCATTTTATGATGCTGTCCCGCTGTGCCCGGGATATATTTTTGTAATTTTTTTTCCGCCCCAATCATGATAGCGTCTTCATCTCCAAATAGGGTTAAAAACGGTTTGTCCCAAGATCTTAATTTATCCCATGCTTTTCGATTCTTTATTGCTTCAGGATCATCCGGTTCAATTGGGACCAATGTTGGAAAAATTCGTGCTCCTGCTTTATAATGCTCAGAAGGAAAAGGGGCATTGTAAGCTGCTTTAACCTTTTCAGAAAGCGGTTGAAGCGTCCCCATATCTATTACCTTACCAATATCGAACCCAGATGAATGCTGTGAATACGCCCTCCATTGCATAAAACTCTCTCGTCTGGGCTCGCTCCCAGTAGGTAACGTGGTGTTTGAGGCTATAACCATGTCGAACCTGCTCTCCATTTCAGTTATCACCCGCAATCCAATTAATCCACCCCAATCCTGACAAAAAAGAATTATGTTGGTAAGGTTCAGTTTCTCGATAAATGTTGCGATCCAGTCAATATGCTTTTGGTAGGAGTAGTCTTGCCTATTCACGAATTTGTCTGACTTGCCAAACCCAATCAGATCAGGTGCAATAACTCGAAATCTATCCGAAAGGAAGGGTATCATTTTTCGATACAAATACGACCAACTGGGTTCTCCATGAAGTAGCAGCACTACCGGTTTGTTCTTAGTGCCTTCGTCCAGGTAATGCAATCGTACATCTTTTTCTACAGTAGTATACTTACTTTGGAATTCATAGCCTTCCAAATTATCAAATCTATTTTCCGGTGTTCTTATGATTTCCTTCATGAATGTTTATGTTAGTACTTATGGTCGCCACTCTGCCTAACAGCAGCCAGCTATGATTTGCAGTGGCAGCGGCGAGAATTCGCTTTTCTAATTTGATTCATTTTCCAATCGTACTGCAGGTAAAATATATTTTTCCAATATTTCAAAGGGCTTATCCTCCATTTCAGGAAACAAATTATAATTACCGCCTGTAAACGTGATTGTCATTTCTATTTCAGGAATAATAATCAGGAACTGCCCTCCATTTCCCCATGCTTCAATGGTCTTCATATTTTTACCGCCAACCTTTCTTTCCAATAATCGCCACAGATATCCATAATCCGAATTTTTAGGCCAACTCCCTTTTATATACCCCTGTGTTGACTTTTCAATCCATTCAGAATTGACAAGTTGCTCGTCATTCCACTTTCCCTGATTTAAAACCAAAAGTCCAAATTTTGTAAGGTCAATTGGTCTTAGATAAAAATCGCCAGCCAGGTAGCCTCTGCCTTTTGGGGAAGTCCTCATCTGAAACTTTTGGATACCCATGGGTAAGAGCATTTCTTCGTAGAGAAATAGCGGAAGATATTTTTTAGTAGATTTTTGGATAACTCCAGTCAATAGATTTGCACCACCTGACGAGTATTCGTATTTCTTTCCAGGCGCATTTTCCAAGGGCAGGTTCAATTTGTAACCTACCCAATCCTCATTGTTCCATTGCATCTCATCTTCGTCTTCCAGTTTTAAACCAGAACTCATCGTTAAAGCATGGTGAACCGTTATTTTCCTTTTCATTCTGTCTGAAATTTTATAGTCAGGATAGTAACCTACAACAGGATCGTTAACATCTATGCTTTTATTTTCCATCATGGCTCTACCCAATAGTAATGATGCAATAGACTTGAAGGAAGACCTAATATCGTGTAAGTCCGCTCTGTTATAACCGTGAAAGTAGGCCTCAAAAGCAAGTTTATTGTTCTTGGTAACTAGAATACTGTGTATGTGTTCGTATTTCTCGCCACGCATTTCAGGCATAAAGTCGAGCATTGCCGGATCAACACCTACTTCCTCTAGAGTAGCTGTTTTTAAAAAACTGTCTACAGGACTTGGAATTTCATAGGTGTATGCTTCTTTTGCTAAGGGTTGGTAACCGTTCAGATCTGTGGAGTCAAGTTTGGATAAATATATTTTTCTTTTTCCGCCGGCATTGCCATAGGATAGTAAAAGCTTGTTCTCTATCGTATCAAATTTGGCTGAGATCCTAAATCGGTCGTTGGTAATATCAAAATCGATATGATTTCCGCTAATTTTGACCGAATCAAGCTCAAAGTGTAATTTTCGGTTCTCTTTGTTGCTTTGAATTTTTGCTTGTAGTATTCCTGAACTATCGTCATAAAACTTTAAAAAAACGCTGTAGTCCGTGTCTATGATTTCAGGTTTTCGAATATCGGAAATCCACTTTTCACCGGTCTTTGTAAAGGATAAACTTTGACTCCAAAGGGCATTTGTTAAAACACCATACAGTTCCGGCGGATCGGTGCTATACCTTGCATCAAATCGTACTCCATCCTCAGGCCCGAACGAAAGATAATCCCCCGTAGTATTCAATTCATAGTTTTTTGCTTTTCCATTTTTGTAGAGCGTAGCCTTTTCTGGTTTTACTGCGGGTTGCAGTACTATAGAATCATATTCGGCTTCTGTTTGAAATAATAGTCCTGACCAAACGCCCTTCAGTTTCGTTTTATCAATTTTGAAGTCTTTGTTTGCGCAAGACAATAGTACGAGTGCAATTACTCCCAGGCAGATTTTTCGATTCATTTACAAAGGTTTTTTATCATCAGGTAAAGGTCCAGCTATAATTTCGCCCTGGTTAGCAGTTGGCTCATGCTTGCCCTGGCCGATGGTAATTTTGAGTCATTCAAGCTGCTAAACCAAATTATTTTACGAAATGTTTTAGCGATGAAAGTAGGAATTTTTCTTTGTCTTATACACCAAGGCTACGTTGAACTATAGATAGGTATTGTTGGGCACAATTAGTTTATTCGATTCTTTATTAATTCAAACTCCTTTTCAAATGATTCTATTAAAAAAGCAGCAGAGTTATTAATTTTTCCTGTTCTCATGAATTGCTCATGGCTACTAATTCCACAAATGTTCAAAATTGAACTTACCAAACTGCTTTTTAAACTTTCGTCGTCATTCTTATAATCTATTTTACGCAAAAAGAGTTTAATCAGTTCATTGTCATTTGTGTTTCGATACGTTTGTCCGAGTCCGGAAATTGACCATCTTCTAACTTCGTCATCCTCGCTTAAATCGGATACAAATTCTATTGCTTTTTTCGATATTCTGGTTTATCGATTTGCAAAGCAAACAGTAAGCAGAAGACCGCGGTCTTTTTTAAATACCAGTTATCCGAATTCAGATGTTTTTTGAATTCATTCTCGTAGTGCTGTGGGTTCTTTTCGGATTTAACCAAATTGGTCAAATATCCCCCCAATTCATCTGTGTTGTTTTGGGATTCTAATTCCCTTATTTCAGCGATAATTTTATTCATTTCTAATTGTTTACAAGGGTCTGGGCTATGATTTCGATGCGGATAAATCCGTGAGGATTCTTTTCACCATAGTGCTGATTTAGTAAATCAGGCCGGAATTTTCGCGCTTGTGCCGAGCGCAGTCGAAGCATGGAAATCTCCACAGCAATACACTATACAACTTAAGTTAGGTGTTGCTTTTTATTCATTCCTTGTTCTGAACTCAATTAAATATGGTTTTAATGGAATGCTTTCTTCTGTCCTAAAATTATTGCTAATCAATATTTGATACGTTTTGTTAGGTTCTAATTCTACAGGAATGGTCCAAGAGGTATTGTCTTCTGACCAAAATCTACCATTGATATCGTTTTTTGGAAACGCATCTCGACCTAAATCTCCAAAATCTACTCCAGTATTATATCCGTTTAAAGGTCTTGAAAATTCGACTGATATTCGCTTGATTTTAGGATCCACATTTTCGCTATTATTTTCAAACTGTTTAATGCCTATTACCGTTGGACGTCTATTTTCAAAATTTTGATACAATTCATCTAATGATGTAGAAAAAAAGTTTGCTTTATGGATAAACCCTTCAATTTGCGACTCGTTTTCGTAATCCAATTCAATCATTGTTTTAATGGCTTCTTTTTTGTTTTCCGCTTGATCATAATAATTTTCACAAATTTGATAACCAATGAAATAGCCTAAATCTCTCACTCCAAATTCATTCGGAGCATCACTCCATAGCCATTCATTTACATTATTTCCATAGAACATTTCTTTTTCAAATTTTTCTCTTACGGCTTTGTTCTGTTTCCCATATGCAATGGCAGGCACTTTAGGTTCAAGACCTAATGCCGTGTTTGAAACAAAATCTCCTACACCTTCGTGCAAGCAATATGAAAGTAAGTTATGTACAAAAGGATTTTGTTGTGTATGTACATATTCTTGAATAGCTAAAAATACTACATCGTCAATAGGATTTTGATTGAAGTACGCTTGTCTTCCTTGTCGACTACCTTCTGGTAATTCCGAAGCAACAGTGTTTTTATCTGCAAATGCCATCTCACTACCTATCAGCACTAAACTATCTAAGTAGGTGCCACCCGTGCGCATAGCACCAATTGTAAAGTATATCCTTCGTGGTTGTAATGCGGGATATAGCTGTCTCAATTGCTTTATACCTTCTTGTATTTCTTGCCGATAGCTGTCCGCTCTTAAGGTGTTATTTCTAACTGAATTCCAAAACTCAGGATAATTGTTTATCGCGTTTATGTAGTCATTTGCCGTATAATTTCTTGCTTGTTTTATTCCTTCCAAACCCAAGGTTCCCTTTTCAAAATATAGGCTATCAAGATATTTGTATTGAAGCACAGTATCTTGCGTAGACGTGATTTTATCATAGGCTTCCCAAAAGTGTATGATATCTGAAGTTACAATGTTTTCAGCTTGCTTTTTATCCATTTGACAACGCGTCAAAATCAGTAGTGTTGAAAGTAAGATCAGAAATCTATTCATATTTTTTATGTTCTTCGTTTCAGCTTGCACTTAACCGTCTCGTATAAAAATAGTAGCGGATTTGCACGCACTAACTTTTAGGTTAAACACAGGCCTTTTTTATATTTTCTTCTTTTCGTTTTAGCCATTAACCCGCTATTATTTTTATCCCTTGTTGTGGATAGTTTTTCTATTCCCAATAGTGATAGGCTACTTTTTCAATTATTTTCTGAGGTGAACTGCCTGTCAGATTTGTCAAAAGAATAATGGTTAGTTTATCATCCGGATAAATAATTAAAGCTGCCCGCCCACCACCAATAGGTGCTACAGCAGGATGATTTTCTCGCATAATAACAGGCCATCCATATCCATAACCATTTAAAGATCCACTAAACCCTCCATAGTGACCGTCCTTTAATGGTACGGCAGTCCACATTTCTTTCCTGCTTTTTGAAGTTATGAATATGTCGTTTTCCAAAGCTTTGATCCATTTAGTCAAAGCTTTAGTGGTTGCAAATGCACCTGCATCCGCCCAAACAAGTGGGGAAAAATCTTCTGAAATTTCAAATAACTTTTCTCCTTTTTCATACTTGCCAGTTTGTTTGTTCTTTTCATAATAACTGTATGTTGCGCTTTTGTTTTGAACACTTTCAAAAGAACTCCCAAAAACAATTTCTTTGTTTATTTCAATTTTGTCAAATTGATTTTTTTGCAAAAACTTCAGGTAAGTCATTCCACTTACTTTTTCAATCAGTTTTAAAATCAGAACATAATTTGTCTGGATATAGTCAAATTTTTCTCCTGCTTTAAATCTAATACTCTCATTTTTAACTTTTTCCCAAGCAATTTCTTCGCCTTTGCCCCCAATCAGTCCACCATTTTGAGTGTCTTCAATATCTGGTAAACCAGAAGTATGACTTAAAAGCTGTCGAATTGTAATTCCTTTCCACCTATTCGGTAAATCACCCAAATAATCCGAAATTGGGTTGGATAGCTTTATTTTACCATCTTCCACCAATTGCATTATTGCGGTACCCGCAAATATTTTTGAAAGTGAGTTGATTGAAAAAATCGTACTACTATCAACAGGAACGGAAAAGGCATAATCAGACAGTCCAAGAGATTCCGAAATTATAGTTTGCCCATTTTTGATTACTACTATTCCACACCCTGGGATTTTTTCATTTTGAATTTCTTGTTTTAACTCATTTAAGAATTCTTCTCCTTTTTCTTGAGCTGTTGCTGTACACCATGCCGCTAAAAAGAACATTAAAATCCAAAAATGTTTATTCATATGTTTCGTTTTTTTAATTACCCACAACTTGTTTATCTCCATGCAAAATACAGCTATACTCTCCCAAATTAGAAAGTAAAACCTTAGAAAGGTTGCTTTTTATGGATCACACATCCGTCACCAAACAGGGATAAAAAAGCGATATCCATCAAGTGCCGCCCCACTTATTTTTCATAAAAGGAAAGATTGTCAAAAACAAACTCGCCCCTGCCCATGGCAATAATCCCAGCATCCCCATCACCCGGGGAATCCTCCTGAACCACCTTAAAAAGCTGATCGTTTATAAAGAGATGAATGCTTGCATTGTCAACAATGCACCCTAGTGTATTAAAATCGTCTTGCCGGATCAATTTACTTCGTTCCGATAAAATGGGCGTAAAACCCTCAGTACTTCGTAGCCAGAGGCGGCATTGTCCGGTGTTGTTTACGGTAAAGGAGTAATACGTTCTTAGGCGTTCATTAAAGCAAAATAGTAACCCCCCGCTAGATTTTGGAGTTGCATTGCCCTTAAGTTGTATTTCAACAGAAGTAGCATAGTTAGACATTAGGGCACCATCATAGCGTATATGATGGTATTTCACTTCATTTTCATCAATCCCATTGCGAAGTACAAATACACCATCACCTTTTTCTCCTGTCCAAATACCATCGCTGTAGTCCTCGAAAGGGTCAGTTTCCGGATGATCAAAGTCAAATGACTCAATATACTTAGGCACTTTCGCCTTCCAATTGAAGGCACTGTAGTTGTTTACTTGTTTTTGAGTCGTAAATAAGGGTTTGGCGCCTAATTCCGGTTTGCGAATCTCCCGTTCATCATATAATTCCCGAATAAGCAATTCAAGATTCGACTCAAATTCATGGTCATTTCTCATATCGAGCCATACAAAAGAGGTCATAAATAGGGGAATGCTTTCTTCCGGTGAACCACTTTTTAGGATAGGTAGCACCTTTGTGTTCTCAATTTGGTTTTTGTAGAGTTCGCTGGTTATCATGGAATATTCGTAACCAATACCCCCTGCTCTGTTTTCTGATCTAAGCTTGTAGTTTTCGGTAAAAACAGTTATAATTTTATCTGCTTCATTTACAGACGACTCCATAAAATGATTCAGGTTCCTCCCCAGTCGTAACTCATACTGGTCCAATAATACGTCAATTCCATTCTTGATCAAGGAATTTGCCAAATTCAGCACCCAAGACTTGTGTGCTTCACTATCCCAAGAGTATGATATAAATATCTTCAATAGGCCTTGATTGTACGGTTTATTTTGATTGTCTTGCAGTACCTCCCTGCTACAGCGAATATAAAGGTATTACCTTTCTCTTGTTTTAATACACTGTTCCGTATGGATCGTGAAGTCAATTGACCAAACGTTTTAAGCGGATGGTTATCCGAACAATCCTGGTTGCGTATCCAAATGGTCCTTTTCCCAAATTTTCCGCATCGTGGGTTGATCAACATTCCCACCGGAAATGATAACCAAAACCCGCTGTTTTGTGCTTTGTGTTTTGAGCCATTGCCGAACACCTTCCATAGGTAATGCACAAGTGGGTTCCAGACGAATCTTTAGGAGGTGAGATAACCATTGCGTCCAGTATACCATTGCTTCCTCCTCCACTTCATAAAACGTATCGAGCTGTTTAAGGTATTCAAACGTAAGTTCCCCAACCGCCATAGTCATGGCGCCATCAGCAAGGGTATTCGGAATTCCCGTAAGGCGTTGGATACTCCCTTTTCGCAAGGACTCGGCGGCATCATTCGCATTTAGTGGTTCTACTCCCATAACCTGGGTCTGAGGAGAACAACCCCGGGTAGCGATCAGGGTTCCGGAGAGCAATCCGCCGCCCCCGCAAGGTGCAAAAACCGCATCAATATCCTTTAATTCGGAAAGGGCTTCATACGCCGCTGTACCCTGTCCGCAAATCACCTGTTCGTGATTAAATGGGGGAATCCAGTAGGTGCCTTCTGCTTGAGCCGCTTCTCTTACCAGCGCATCGGTTGCATCACGTGTGGCAGATAGTACCACTTTGGCGCCATAGCCTTCCGTTGCCCGGATCTTGATCTGGGAGGAATACTCCGGCATAAAAATGGTCGCTGGTATATTGAATTGCCGGGCGGCATAGGCTACCGCCTGGGCATGATTTCCAGAACTATTGGCGACGATATGTTTGGGCCGTTGCCCGTTTTCCAGCAACCAGGTTACTGTGCTCAGGCCTCCCCGAGCTTTAAAAGCACCTATTTTCTGAAAATTTTCGCATTTGAAGAACACCTCATGTGCTAACCATGTATTTAAAAGCGTAGAGGTTAGAATAGGGGTCTTATTAATATAAGGTGCTATTCGTTCCTTAGCTGCCTTGATGTCTTTAAGGGAAAGTTGCATGGTTTAAAAGTAGGGATTCTTGCTCGGGCAGGAATGCCCTCTTAGGTTATTTTACAAACAGTAATTCCCTGTATTTGGTTAACGGCCACAAATCGTCCGGAACAAGGCGTTCCAAAGCGTCGGCATGCTCTCGAATCGTCTCCAAAAAGGGCTTTATCGTGTTGCAGTAGGTTTGTGCCTTTTTGGTGACCTGAGACAGATTATCCGCACGTTTTTTGGCATCCTGCATGGCATCCGTTACCTTTTTGATTGCAGCAACATGACTTGCGGTCTGCTCTAAAATGGTCAATTGAGGCTCAGTGAAATTCTTATGCGCCGCGCCGTAAACTTCTTTTAAACCTGTTACATTAGCAATTAACTGATTTTGATAGGTTATTGCTGCCGGGATAATATGGTTATACACCAATTCCACCAGAATACGGCCCTCTATCTGAAGATGAAACACATAATTATCCAATTCTACCTCCTGGTGGGCCTTTAACTCTGCTTCACTCATCACCGTTGTAGCATCAAAAAGTGCTATACTTTCCTTTGCTGTTAGCACCTGCAAGGCTTCCGGAGTATTCCGGTTATGGCTCAATTTTCGTTTCCGTGCCTCCTCCTGCCAGTTAAAACTGTATCCATCCCCGTCAAACCGGATACGTTTGGAGGTTTTAATATACTCCCGAAGGACATTAAAGACCGCCTCATCCTTTTTCAGTTGCTTTCCGTCGATCAGAGCATCCACCTCTTTTTTGAAGTCTTTAAGTTGCTTGGCCACAATAGTGTTAAGTATGGTCATGGGCTTAGCACAATTCATCTTGGCCCCTACCCCTCGTATCTCAAATTTATTACCGGTGAAGGCAAAAGGCGAGGTGCGATTACGATCTGTGTTATCCAGAAGGATTTCCGGTATTTTTCCCACAACATTCAGCTTTAGCTCCGTTTTTTCCTGGGGCGATAGTTTGCCTTTGGAAACGCCCTCCAACTCATCCAATACGTTAGCCAGTTGCTCCCCAATAAAAATAGAGATAATGGCGGGAGGGGCTTCGTTGGCACCTAACCGGTGATCGTTACTAGCGGACGCAATAGAAGCTCGCAATAATTCCTCATAATTATCCACCGCTTTTATCGTGTTTACAAAGAAGGTCAAGAACTGTAAATTCTTCATGGGGGTAGTTCCCGGGCTTAGTAAGTTTACTCCCGTATCGGTTTCCAGGGACCAATTGTTGTGCTTGCCGGAACCGTTAATATCCTTAAAAGGCTTTTCGTGAAAGAGTACCTTGAAACCGTGTTGGTCGGCAATCTCTTCCATGATATCCATAAGGAGCAGATTATGGTCAACGGAGAGGTTGGCCTCTTCATAAACCGGTGCCATTTCAAATTGGTTAGGTGCTACTTCATTATGCCTTGTTTTCACCGGAATTCCCAGTAGCATACATTGTTGCTCCAGCGCACTCATAAAACTGAGTACTCTACCTGGTATCACCCCAAAATAATGATCATCCAATTGCTGGCCTTTGGCAGCAGAGTTCCCCACCAAAGTACGACCTGTCATCAAAATATCAGGTCGGGATTGCGCCAGCGCCTTGTCCACCAAAAAGTATTCTTGTTCCCATCCCAGGGTGGCATGGACCTTCCGAACATTTTTGTCAAAATACTGAGCTACGGCAGTCGCAGCATTGTCTATGGCATGCAATGCTCGTAGTAGTGGTGCTTTATTATCCAGCGCTTCTCCTGTGTAGGAGACAAAAATGGTTGGAATACAGAGTGTGGTTTTATAAATAAAAGCCGGAGAAGAGGGGTCCCAGGCGGTGTAACCCCGGGCTTCAAAGGTATTGCGCAAGCCCCCACTGGGGAAGCTGGAGGCATCCGGTTCTTGTTGTACCAGTTGTTTCCCCCCAAAACGCTCTAAGGCACGTCCATCCCCCTGTATATCAAAAAAAGCATCGTGCTTTTCCGCAGTGGCCCCCGTTAGGGGTTGAAACCAGTGTGTATAATGAGTTGCGCCATGAGATAGCGCCCAGGCTTTCATGCCTTCGGCCACCTGCCCGGCAATTTTCCGATCAATTTTACTCCCGGAGAAAATAGCGGCTTGTACCTTGTCATACGCTTCTTCCGATAAGAATTGCTGCATTTTTTCATTGTTAAAAACATTCCTGCCAAATAATCCTGACCGTTTCTCTCCTTCTACAATGGGAAGTGGTGCTCTGCTACGGCTTTCGGATAGGGCTTCAAATCGCATCTTTAACATTTACCTAGGATTTAGGGATCAAAATTAACAATTTGGCAGTATCAACGAAAAAAAATGCTTTTTTATCATCTTACCCCCAAAAATCGAGGGGCAAATAAAATTTTTGAAAATAATTTTGCTTTTACCCCTTAAAAAAATACGATTAAAGAATGAATTAAATATTTTTGTCGCTTATAGCATTTTATTTAAAATAACCACAGACTATGAGCAAATCTAAATTAGAGTACATCTGGTTGGACGGATATACTCCAACGGCCAACATGAGAAGTAAAACCAAAATTGAAAAAGACTTTAGTGGCAAGTTGGAAGACTGCCCCGTTTGGTCATTTGACGGCAGTTCTACCCAGCAGGCTGAGGGGGGTTCTTCCGATTGTCTGTTAAAGCCGGTTGCTATTTATCCGGATCCCGCACGACTGAATGGATACCTGGTAATGTCAGAAGTATTGAATCCGGATGGAACACCTCATGTCTCCAATTCTCGTGCGACTATTGACGATGAGAATGATGATTTCTGGTTTGGTTTTGAACAAGAATATTTTATCATGGATACGGAAACGGATTTACCACTTGGTTTCCCAAGGGGTGGTTTTCCGGGCCCACAGGGAATGTATTATTGTTCTGTTGGTGGTAGATACACGCATGGCCGGGATCTTGTAGAGCGTCACGCGGATATGTGCCTGGAAGCCGGATTGAATTTTGAAGGTATCAATCAAGAGGTAGCCAGTGGCCAATGGGAGTTCCAGATCTTTGCAAAAGGTGCTAAAAGTGCTGGCGATCAAATTTGGGTAGCCCGATATATGTTAGATCGGTTGACGGAGGAATATGGTTTTTATATAGAATACCACCCCAAGCCCATCAAGGGAGATTGGAACGGCTCCGGGATGCATGCCAACTTTTCTGACAGCACCTTGCGGAATGCTGGCAACAAAGCAACTTATGAAAAAATATGTGAGGCTTTTCGTCCCGTTACCGAAGAGCATATCGCCGTATATGGCGAATTTAATGATGAGCGTTTGACCGGTGATCACGAAACCCAATCTATTCATGAATTCAGTTATGGAGTATCCGATCGCGGGGCTTCCATTCGCATCCCGATCGCCACGGTAGAAAGTGGCTGGAAAGGTTGGTTGGAAGACCGTAGACCCGCTTCTAATGCCGATCCCTACAAAGTTGCGGCTCGTATTATTACCACCGTAAAATCGGCAGAAGTTTAGTAAATTAATTGTTGCTTTAGTTGGGAAACCGTCTTCGTTCCGAAGGCGGTTTTTTATTGTTTTGCTTGAAGGGGCGTATTCATCCAAAACTCATCAAAATTATCGGGTTTGTTGATGGGTTGGTTTTGAAAGATGGGTCTGTCTTTTTTCATAAGGAAGTTATTTGGAGGAATCCGTATCGAATCGCCAACAAACTTCTGTGTAAAAAACTCTCGGAATTGATGGTATTCTTCAAGAACCGCAGTATTGAGCAAATTACCATCACGGTCCTTTATATTCATAAAATCAAATTCGAAAAAGTCTGACATTGCCCTAGGAGAGGTCTCCCTCACACGTTCATATTCCTCGCGTATTTCTTCAAGTGTTTTTTCGTCCGGATATAAAGCGATACCATCTTGGGTGTTGATGATTTCCCGAATATCAATTCTCTTGTTTTTGTATCTCATTATAATGTTAGGTTCGCCTTGCTTGACTACGAATATGGGTGGTTTGTTCGTTTTTACTACCAATCGTTTTCTTTCCAAGTCAAGTATAATCTTATCCACCTTAAAATAGGATCTATTCACCGTAAATACATTCTGGAAGGAAAGGTAATTCAAATGCATCTTCCCGCGAATAGTTATGTAGCTCAAAGCTACTTCGAAAATTAAATTTTGGGTATCCTTAGTTTTTGATCTTTTCTTTTTAATCGTACTTAAGTCATCTACCCTGTATTCAAATTTGTGAATGGCATAGGTGGATTGGGAAATATAGAAGGTGCCGGTGGCCTTATAGGGTACATTGCTTTTAAAACCCGGAGAACTACTTTGTTTATTGGCCACACTAAAACCCAAGTGATCACTTTGATAAGGCTCCATGCCATCGGACTGGTCTTTTTCTAAGTGGATAACATACATGCGTTCACCATTAATTTCGGAATCCTTTTGTCTTGAAAAACCGTGATTTTTAAGAAGGTCCTTACTTAAGATGTCTACGAAAGAAAAAGATTTCACATCGTAATTACGAATTGGGTCATGAATACGTAAAATATTGAGTTCATTACCCCCGAGATCGTGAAGAAAAGCATTTTGGATTATTTTTTGTTGGGTACTATAATTGTAGGGATTGTCTGCAATGGAATCCCGTTTAAAATTATAATTGGGTTTATAATCATAGATCTGGATTTTGGTGTGGTCAAAGTCATTTTGCTCAAAACCCATATCCGTAACATGCAAAAGCGCCTCATTCAGGTTAAGGTATTCGTCTTTCTTCAACTGATAGTCCCGGTAATAGCCTACATAAGCGAAAGGAACGGTTGGGTAATTCCGGGATATACGTTCAATAGCTCTTTTAACAATTTGACGTGCAGAGGGCGGCCGTTTTCGCCTCCCTACCAAAACTGCTTCGTTCAATTCCATCCGCTTGGGATAAAGCCTGATCTGATTAACCGTTTCCAAGGAAAGCTCTGAGAAGAGCAGTTCCTTTTCCTGATACCCCAAACAGGATATGACGATTTTTTCGTCTAAACGTGTAAAGCGTTTGGGAATGCGAAAACTCCCATCTTGATTTGAAATTACCCCAAGGGCCTTTGAAGAAAGCCTAATTGTAGCAAAAACAATAGGTTCCCGCGTATTTTGGTCAATAAGATAACCTGTAATGAATTCTTCCTCTTGACACCACAGAGAAATACTAAAAAACACTGATGCAAGTGAGCATAAAATAGATGTAAAGCGCATTAGGTCAGTTATCGATTACTTTTAAGGGGGTGTTCATCCAGTAGTTTTTTATATCATCCCTTTCCAGAGCAGGTTGCCCTTCAAAAACAGGGATATTCTTGTTCATTAAAAAAGCAGGGGCTGGTCGCTCAAAATCCTGCAAAACTTCTTGGGTAAAGAATTCCCTGAACTGCCGGTACTCCCTGTAATCATATATTTTATTGACCAAATTCCCGACAGTATCCGTGATACTGCTTAATTGACAAAATAGTTCCTTTCCTGCTTTTTTATTCCCGCGGTTTCGTTGAAAGTAGTCATAAAAATCAATTTTTGCTCTTTCATTTGTAAATTTAGGTAGGAGTAGCACGCTAGTCGGGTCACTTGTATCCATAACTGCCTTTTTTAGCGGTAATGGTTTACCAAAGAACTCCAATTTATAATTGGAAATACTACTTGCTTTTTGCTCGTCCACCGGATTATTGAATTTTAATCTTAACTGCTGTTTATCGATCTCAACAACTAGTTCTTCCGCAAAGAAACGAGGGGGTTCCGGTAAACGAAAACTATTATTAAATGTAATGTAGTTCAGGTACATTTGATCTTGAAAAGGACGATATTCATTTACAACCTCAAAAATCAATTCTCTTTTAGGGCCATCTGAACTGGTGTCCGACTTCCCATACGTATCTGTAAAAAACAAGGAATAGTGCAGCTTATAAATGGAGAAGTTTTCTTTATCGATAAAAAGATGGCCATAAGCGGCATATCCATTTTGGGATTTGGTAAAAGTAATGTTGTACAAAGGCTCATCATTAAAGAAAATATCTCGCTTACGCTCAAAACGATGACGATTCAAAAATTGACTTTTTAACGTATAGACAAAGGAGTACGAGGAAACCTCATAATTTCTGATCGCATCATGGATTCTAAGTATCCGCAACTCATTTCCCCCGTATGCATCCAAATGGGCTCTATCTATAGTCTTACTCCATTGTTCATAGTCATAAGGTTTACTAGATAGGGTATCCCTGGGAAAACTTTCATTCATCATGATGGTATGCAGGGCGAATGCCGTAGATTGACCATCCTTGCTTTCAAAACCTTGGTCATAGATACTCAGTATTGCTTCATTAAGGTTGAGATAATCATTTTTGTGCCATTGATAGTCTCTATAGTATCCTAGTAAGCTAAAAGGATAGTTAGGATAATTTTCCGGTATGGCACGAATTGCTTTTTTAGCAATAGCCCTTGCACTGAGTTTCCTTTTCCTTTTTCCATAAACCACGGTCTCTTCCAATCCATAAACATGGGGTTCTAAAAAAATCACGTTCAATTCCTTAGTCATCATTTGCCCTAGTAGAACTTCCTTAGAATGGTATCCCATAGAGGATACCACTAAAGTATCATTCAATGTCGCAAACGTCTTGGGAATCCTAAAACTGCCATTTCTATTGCTCACCACACCCTTGGACCAGCCCTTAACCTTTACAGTAGCAAATGGGATAGGTTCTTTTTTATCAGCATCATACAAATACCCTTTCACGTACGCTTGAGGATCCGTAAACTGTGCGGAGATTCCTAAGGGAAATGCGATGAAGAGTATAAAAAAAATTGCTTTAAAACTAAGACACATTGTAATCAAAATCTACCCTATAGTAAGATAAACAAAGGTTGTGAATCAAGCAATAGTAAGCTCTCCCTTGCGGCCAAACACCGTCTTTTTGAAAAGAAAATCAGCGACAGAATCAAAAAGGAGATCCCGAGTATTTCAAAGATGGTATTAGCCCTAAGTCCTTGGTGGATTACCTTAAAGGAAGTCGAAACCACTTTTTCCTTACATCCGATAGTGGCAAAGGGAGTGTACTTTAGTGGAATAGTTAACCAATTTTCGAGGAAGAAAAACAGCCGTACTAGAATTTTTGGCTCCTTTGCTAGCTGTTTTATCTTATCGCTTTTAAGGGGGTGTTCATCCAATAACGACGGGTACTATCGGAGACAAACATGGGTTGCTTTGGATCGGAAAGCGCTCTATTTTTTAACATAAAGTTCTCCTTCCCAACCCTATCTTTTTTGGAGAGGATCACTTCCTGCGTGAAAAACTCACGAAATTGATCCAGCATTTCCTCTTTCCTTTTATCCAAGAGGTTACCCTCGCTGTCCTTGATGCGCCGCATTTTTAGCTCCAAAGCATCCCTTTCCGGATTAAAAATGTGAGAGAAAAGGCGATTAACTAATTTTTCCTCCGTCCGTGGGTTTCCCAATTTCAGGAGTACGGATTTTTCCGTTTTGCGGGTCACCTGGACAACTGGTATTTCTTTACCCAAATAGTGCAATCGAAAAAAAGAAGGCCGTAGCAACTGATCTTTTGCCAAACTATTATTAAATACTACTTCAATGTGCCGGTTACTTCTGTCTACTGTCAGGTTTTCCATTTTAAACGCTCCTGGCCGGATGATCTTAAATCTATTGCGAAAAGAGATATAATTCAAATACATCTTTTCCGCTTCCCCGGCCTCTTGGTATTCGATATTAATATCAAAAAGTGTATTGCCATCCTCGGTGCTGGGTAACTTCACCTGGTCCGAAAAGCCCAGGTCTTGATTTCGAATCGGAAATTGTTTTACACCATAATCCAGTTTGCGAATTGCAAAATTAGCCTTGTCTATAAATATCCTTCCTGTAACTGTAAATCCTAAGGTTTCTCTAAAAATTTCAATCTCATACACTTCTTTGTTGCTGTAAACCGTAGTTCCTTTTAAAAGCAGAATATGATTCTTGATGAAATCCTTCGGCAATCGATAGATATAGGAGAACGTATTTGTGCGATGATTTCGGATGGGATTATGAATTCGAAGGAGCATGAATTCATTGCTGACCGGACTTCCAAAAGAAGCGGACGGCACCACTTTGTCCTTGTTGGTATAATCATAGGGTTTTGAAGCAAACGAGTCTATTTCAAATGCTACATTTTTGCGATAATCATGTAATAGAAAATTGGTTAAGATCGTATCTATCGATTGAAAACCATTATCCCAAACCTCGATCAGGGCTTCATTAAGATTAACATAATTGTCTTGTTTTAATTGGTAATCGCGATAATACCCCAGATACCTATACGGTTCCTGAGGATAGTTGTTCTTAATGTTGTTAATGGCATATTGAACGATAGTCTCCGCAGACAGGTATTTTAATTCTGCCGTAACTGTGGTCTCATTTAAAGTAAAGACTGCAGTATCCATCATGATTATATTGACTTTGTCCGTAGCAAGCGAAGAGAGTACAACCTCTTTAGAGCCGTACCCCATACAGGAAATCTCTAAAACGTCTCCTTGGATTAAAAAATCGGTCGGAATACGAAAACCTCCATTTTTGTCTGTGATGACGCCTAAGGATTTGTTTTTCAACCGAACAGTTGCAAAAACAACCGGGCCCTTGGTTTGACTGTCTACGAGCTTACCAAAAATATAAGGTTCTTCAACCTGGGCAACCAGGGAAATTGAGGTAAAAAAAATGAATACAACAACTGCTAAAGATCTCTTGCTCATTACAACCGCTCATCGTACAGTAACATAAATAAAAATACTGTATGTAAGCAACAAAATCAAGCCGTCTCGCCAACCTAAACGCAATCCTTTGGGAAAAAAGACCAAAGGAAGAATAAGAAAGGAAATCCCTAACATCCAAAAAATGTCACTGGTAAGTAAGCCCTGATCAATAACTTTTATCGGGGTAATTACAGAGGTAATTCCCAAAACGGCGAGCAGGTTGAAAATATTGGAGCCGATCAGATTTCCTACGGAAATGGCTTTCTCTTTTTTGAGTACTGCTATTACAGAAGCTGCTAATTCAGGAATACTTGTTCCAACGGAAACTATGGTTATCCCAATAACGCGTTCACTTACCCCTAAGGAGGTCGCCATGTTTTTTGCCCCGGTGATCAATAATTCCGAGCCGCCCCAAAGTGCAGTTCCCCCAATAAGTAAAAGGAGTACTGTCTTGTAAAGGGGCAATAGCACATCGTCTTCTGGCATTTCATCTTCAACAGCAGTTTTTTGGAAACGAAGGAGATACACCAAAAAAAGAAAGAGGCAGATCACCATAATGGTCCCTTCATACCGTTGTAATACCCCATCAAAATAGATACATCCAACAAAGAGCAAGGAGGCGACCATCATCACGGGCCAATCTGTAGTGTAAAAACTCCTACGCACATCAATACTCCCCAAAATGACTGTTACGGCCAATACAAGGCCGAGATTGGCAATATTGGACCCGACCACATTACCTAATGCCAGATCAGGTGAACCGTCCAAAGCAGCTTTGACGCTAACTATGAGTTCAGGAGCAGATGTAGCAAAAGAAACCACGGTCATCCCGATTATAATTTTGGGAATCTCCAGGCGAAGGGAAAGCGCCACCGCCGACTTCAATAACCAATTTCCTCCGGCAATCAACAGGGCTAAACCACCAACTAGTAACAACGCATCTAGCATACCTCTAAATCTCAGCGGCAAATATACTCTTTGACCAAGAAGATCATAACAGGAATCCTTAGAAAAGCGACTTAAAACTACACTAATAGTTAAATAACTATAAAAATAGTTGTTTAACTAAAAAAGTCGTATTATGTTTGACATGAAATTAAGAGCAATGGTAAAACTAACAAACAAAGAAGAGGAGATCATGAAGATCCTCTGGCGTCTTCGCAAGGCTTTTGTGAAGGAAATACTGGCAGAGATAAGCGGAGATAAGCCGCACTACAACACCTTATCTACTATCGTTCGCAATCTTCAGGAAAAGGGGTTTGTGGCCCATGAAGCCTTTGGGAATACTCACCGTTACTTTCCGGTTATTAGTAAGGAGCAGTATCGGAAACGCTTTGTGAATGCCACCTTAGCAGCCTACTTTGATAATTCTTACAAGGATTTGGTGTCGCATTTTGCCAAGGAGGAAAAAATATCAATTGAAGAGCTAAAAGAAATTATATCCCTAATCGAAAACAAAAAATAATGGAACCCTTCTTCGTGTACCTGTTAAAATCTTCTAGTATTGTTCTGTTGTTCTTAGCGTCATACCATTTGTTTTTAAAGCGGGAGACCTTTTTTACAAGTAATCGATTATTTCTGGTTGTCGGGATACTTATTGCCCTATTACTACCGCTTATTACCATTACCAAATCCGTATATGTGGAACTAACGCCAACTACAATTGTGGAAATGGCTACCAATACGGAAACCATTGCGATTGATACGAATACGGTTCAAAAATTTGACTGGGTCAACTTTTTATTCACGATCTATCTTCTTGGGATGGCTTATTTCACTTTCAAACTGCTATTTCAACTGTATACCATACAACGTATAAAAAGACAAAGTAACATTATCTCGGAAGGGCGCTTTTTTCATGTTCGAACGCTTAAACGCATAGCACCTTTTTCATTTTTCAAATACATCTTTTATTATCCGAAACAATTTGCAGCAGGTGAATTAGATACTATTTTATCCCATGAGAAAGTGCATGCCCGGGAACTCCATTCCATTGACATCCTATTAATAGAGATCATGTTTATAGTACAATGGTTCAATCCGGCCATCTGGTTCTACAGAGCTGCCATAAAACAAAATCTGGAGTTTTTGGCGGATTCTAAGACCTGTACCTTGGCCGAAGACAAAAAAAGATATCAATATTTAATGTTACAACAGGCGGTAAAAATCAACAACATCGCTATTGTAAATCCATTTTTCAATTCCATCATCAAAAAACGAATAGTCATGTTAAATCAAAAGCAGTCCAGAAAAATCAACAAATTAAAACTCTTTCTGGTGCTCCCATTATTGGCAGGCTTTGTACTAAGTTTTAATACCCGTGAGGTAGTTAAGTTTTCAGAAGATACCACTGCTACAGTACCCTTAACAAAGGCTGTTGTAGACTTTACCTCCCCGCTCCGGCAACAGGATATTAAAAAAATCACTTCGGGCTTCGGTATGGCCAGGGACCCTGAAACAAAAGAGCTGAAGTTTCATAACGGTATAGATCTGGTCGCCCAAGTGGGTAAAGAAGTAATGGCTACCGCAGACGGAAAAATCACCACTTCTGCTCAAAACAGTGTCAATGGAAATTATGTGATCATTCAACATGAGGATGGTTACAGTTCCAAATACCTACATTTAAATGGTAGAAACGTAAATGCAGGAGACCCGGTAGTATCAGGTGCAACCATTGGATATGTAGGAAGCACAGGGAAATCTACCGGGCCCCATCTTCATTTTGAGATTTTGAAATTCGGCCAACCTATTAACCCGGCGAGTGTAATACCTTTTAAAGCTGCTCCAAAACTGGCCACAAAACAAGTCGTAAACCAGGTTACAAAACAGCCACCACCCACCCCCAAAAAAATGCGTTCAGTTAAGACCGTGGAACTTACGATTAACAAAGACACCTCCGATGAAGAACTGGAGAAGATGAAAAACGATCTCAACGAAGATGCTATTGACTTTAGCTATACGGTAGTCCGCAATGATGACCGGGAAATCATTGATATCAGCTTGCAAGTAAGCGGAACAAATACCAAGGGAGAATCCTTTAGTGGTAATTATCGATCCAACTCCGAAGGACCAATTTCTTCAATTTTTGTGCTCTACGACGATGACGCCAACGTTATTTCTATTGGTGCGGCGCAACAAAAATATTACACGGTCCAAAACAACACCTTCAGTACCGAAGTTTGGGACGGCTTAGATGAAATTGGTGAGCATGACGACATCGTGGTTATTGAGCAACAAGGAAGTAAAAAGATCTATTTGAATGGCAGCGAAATAGATCAAGACAGTCTAGAGCAAAGGAATTCAAATATTGTTATTGTTGAAGATACCGAGGAGGAGGATGTACGAATTCATTTGGTTACCGGCGAAAATGAAACGAAACGTATACGGGTAAAAAGGCAAGGCTCTAAAGGTAGTAACGATGTCACGATCATTAAAGACTCGGATGGTGATGCTAATGTTACAATAGGAAGGAATAAGGGTTTTCTAGTAGTAAACGCTGATCGTGAAGGGGATCCGCTTTACATTGTTGATGGCAAAGAAGCCACCGCAAAATATGTAAGAAGGCTTTCCCGCAGGAAGATCGAGCGCATTGAAGTTTTAAAAGGAAAAAGCGCCAAAAAGAAATATGGCAGAAAAGCTAAAAACGGTGTTATAGAAATCACCACAAAATGCAAAAATTGATCTCATTAGCAAAGTGGTGAAAGCGCTGGAAAACCGACCCTATGCGGGTTGGTTTTTTTATTTCGTCAAAAACGAAAAAGGCGTAAAAGCACTTTTTCCAAACAAAATCCCCCTTAGTTTCCGGCTTTTGCTCCAAAAAAGGCCTTCAACCCTTCCACTTTTTTAGTAAAACCAACGCTCCCAACTACAACTGGAAATCTACGTCAAGGAGGTCACTTAAATATTGAAGGCATATTCATTTTTTTAATTACAATTTTGTATTCAATTTTAATATTTAGCATCAATTTATTTGCGAATATGATATTTCTCATTTTATATTGAAAAACAATCATTCGAAACGGAGTTTAGAAACAATCAAAACATCAATCATGATAACCCTAGTAAAATTGTTGCTCACATTTATCCTTCTTCTACTCGAGGTGGTTTTGTGAGCAACCAACACCACCGATTTCCTGATCCGAAATCAAAAACCTTTTGTCCAACCCCTGTCTGCCGACGCGGTAGGCTTTAAATTTTGAACCTATGTTAACGTTCTTAGGAATACTTGTTATTGTCTTTGGTTTAGTAACGTTGATTATTAAACCATTATTTAAAAATTCAAAACTGTTGAGCTGGTTTACCCCCAGAAGGAGTCTCCAATTAGTGCTGCTCGGTGTGGTCTTAAGTATCGTAACGGGGACTTTCTTTTACGCAGAACCCGGAACAGCTTATGCGGTGCAATATCCATGGGGCGGACAAAAAGCCGTGTTCCGCCAAGGCATTCATACCAAAATGTGGGGAAGGTTAATCCCAATCCAATTTGAATTACCTATAAAATATGTCATCCCTACTCCCGAAGGAGCATTAGGAGAGCAAAGCGAATACGCTAATGTTGACAAGGCCAAGTATTGGGCATTTAGTGATGCGGTAAAAGCGCGAATTGCCACTTCCGTAGTAATAAGTATTAACACGGAAGACCAGGTGCAATTCCTTTCTGTAGCCGATAGGAATAAGACCGAGCGGAATCTTATCCGCTCCCGAATCATCCCCAATATAGATCAGAGTATCAAAAATACCTGTAAGCTTATGGATGCTCAGGATTATATCTCTGGTCAGGCCTCAGATTTTGACCGCTACTTTAAAGATCAATTGGAGAACGGTATGTACGTTCTTGAAGAGTACTCAGACAATCAGGCCAAAGAGATAATTGGCGATTCTGCCACTGTGCGTACTGTTGTAAACAACGAAACCAAACAAAAGCGTTTCAGGATAAAGTATAAGGATGGTCTTCCTGTGCGCGAGAAGGGCAACTCGTTAAAAGCCTATGGGTTAACCGTGGTACAGGCGGTTGTAACAGAAATTGACTGGGAAGCTACTTTTGATAAGCGCTTACAGTTACAAAAGGAGGAGGTAGCACAAACCCAGTTAGAAAAACAGCAGGCAGAACGCGAGTTTTATCGTGCCCAAAAAGAGAAGGCGCGTGGTGAGGCAGAAAAAGCTGCTGAGCGTGCCCGATTGGAAAAAGAGCAGATCCAAAAAACCATTGCAGCAGAAACCGAGGCTAAGGTGGCGGAGTTTAATCTTATAAAAGAGAAAAAACAGTTTGAGGTGGAAAAATTCAAGGCCCAAAGCAAAAAAGTGGCTGCAGATGCCGAAGCCTATCAAAATGCCAAGTTAGTCAGTGCGGGACTTACGCCTCAGGAGCGGGCGGAATGGGAGTATAAGACAGCAGTAGGTGTAGCCGGCCAGTTAAAAAGTCTTACGCTTCCTGAAATTTATATGGAAGGGAATAGCGGCAAAGCGGGCAATGGCAATCTGTTAGAATCTTTAATTGGTGCTGAATTGGCCAAAAAAATGATAGAGACCAATCAAAAATAGCCATCACCGTATCTGGGAATACCAAAAGCCTGGCAAATGCCAGGCTTTATTTTGTACCTTTCCCGGATATTTTTGTTACCGTGAAAAAAACGCTATTTCAACTTTTGGCTAAAATGAATAAGGTGCTTCTCCCTTCGCTTACCAAAAAGCAATTGGATCTGGCTAAGGCCAGCAAATGGCAACTCGCGCTAGTAGGATGGCGGTATTATGTTACCAAGAACGCTATAGATTAATAGCGTATCAAAGCCTGGATAGGATAGCCGTTAAGCTGCTGCGCTCCTTTTAAAAAGGTCAAATGAATTAGAAAATTACACTGCACTACTTCCCCACCCAATCTTTCTACCAATTTACAAACCGCAGCGGAGGTTCCTCCGGTAGCCAGCACATCGTCATGCACCAGAACCCGTTCCCCCCTTTTAATAGCGTCGCTATGGATCTCCAAAGTATCCTCGCCATATTCCAGCATATAGTTTTCGTTCAAGGTATCAAAAGGTAATTTTCCTTTTTTGCGGACAGGAACAAAACCAGCACCTAATTGCTCTGCCAGCATAGGCGCAAAGATAAAACCACGACTATCTACCCCTACTACTTTGTCCACCATTTCGCCATTTAAAAACCCCAACAAGGTATCTCTGGCCTGGCGTAGTGCCTCCGGATGTAGTAGTAGAGGGGTAATATCCTTAAAAACGATACCAGGTTTTGGGAAGTCTGGGATATCCCGGATAAAAGTCTCAAAGTTCATAGGTTTTTAATTCGCTGGTTTTGTGATAAATTTAAAAAGAAATATATTTGCACCCCGTTTAAAAGGCCTCGTGGCGCAACTGAATAGCGCATCTGATTACGGCTCAGAAGGTTGCAGGTTTGAATCCTGCCGAGGTCACTTAAAGCAGGAAACCACATTCAAAAGAATGTGGTTTTGTGTTTTCGGAAGTGTTGAAAGCTTGGTTTTCATAAACGATTGGAAACACAGAACAAAATGCAAAGCATTTTGGTTTCCTATTTTCACAAGAGAGCACAAAGGAAGGACGAAGTCAATCCTGCCAAGGTCACTAGGAGTAAAATCCAAACAAATAAAAAACCTTGCAAAATCTATGACTTGCAAGGTTTTGTTGTTTTTGAGCGATAATAAGATTTGAATTTATATGATTCTAAACGTCAACAAATTTTTAATCGTCAACAACTGTTGACCGAATAAAGGCAGCCTAGAAAGTGTTCCTTAAAAAGTCAATTAACAGCACTACTAAAAAAGACGAAGTGTAGGACTTACCCCTTTTGCGAACATTCAATTCAGAGCTTTGTCCTTTAAACCGACCGATTAAAAGAGCCCAGATATTATTCAAATCTTTTTGCTATTTATCGAATTGAGTGTGATTTTAAGGTTTCAAAAACCGTAGGAATAAACCATTCCACGCTCATTTTTGAACTCCAAATTTTGGACCGTTCCCGCTCCCTCAAAATGAATACTACAGCCAAGAATTTTTTTGGGTTCGTCAGGAATATTAAAAGAAAATACGGGTTGGTTGTCAAGCAATATTTCGAGTTGTCCATTCTTTGAAACGCATTTCAATTCCACAAAGTCCTGAAAATCCACACCAAAGCCTGAAAGATCTGTCTTTTTTCCGTCAATCGTTTTGCCAAATGCGTGGAGCATGATATCGGAGATACATCCTTTGTCCGTGAGCATGATACTAATTGGGCCATCCTCATGGACGATTACCAACTGAGCTGATTGGCAGATACTTTTCCCGGATCTAAAATCATTTCGGATCAAGGCTGACATTTCAAAATTGGAAGTATAGAGCTCTCCAAAATCCTTTATCTGATATAACCCGACAGGAGTTCGGGCCGCCCTTGGGTCAACTCCATATTTTTCCAATGAACCAGCCTTTATTGACAGACTGTTTTCAGATTGGTAATCTTCCATATCCAAATAAATAGGAATGGAATCCGTTTCGATGACTCCAACCCAATCCTTGGTCGGAATTAGAATGTCCTTTTCCTTAACGATATTTCCGTCCACCACCAATTTTGATTTGAAAAATCCAGGCTTATAATAGATACTAGTGGATACACTGTCGTTTTTGTTGACGATTACTCTCTTGCTTTCATCCCAGTCCTGTTGTATCTCGATTTTTGACTGATCGTCTGCAGCCGAGGCATCATAATTAAAAACAACCGAGTTGGGAAGTCCGTTGGAAACCGATTCGCCATTGAAGACAAAATTGTCAGAATCATAAGTGGTCCCGCCAAGATTGATTGATAGATACGCAGCCGATAAGAACGCTAGTATGAGCAACAAAATAAGTATCGCATAGGTTGTCGGTATTTTCGTTTTGCCCCAATCACGTCTTTTCAAGACCTGCCCAGTTTCTTTATGGGTAAAGGAAATCCAGTTTGTATAACCGATATATTCCGCCAAGGCATTCAAAGTAGCTTTGTTGGGCTGGGATGCATAACTGACCTTTCCACTAAGCCTTTTTAGCGTGGAAACGCTTAAAAGCGTACCGGTCTCTTCTTGGATATGCCTACCGAGATCATTAAAATCATTGGTGTCCCACGCACTTGAGGCCCCCCTGCCGAACTTTCGCTCCACTAGCTTAAAACAGGATTCAATATGTTCGGTACACTTTTCCATTTATAGGACTTTTTCAACCATGAACGAACTTGAACAAAGATGAATGAAATACCCAAATAAAATCTGGGTCGGTAACATTATTTTAGCTTTTAAAGATCCATACCATAAAGTTAGTATTCTATTATGAAAATCAACATTTATAACTTTCTAATATGTAGTATAGGTATCTCATTGGTATCCTGTAATCGTCAGAATAAAGAGAACAATCCTGTCCAAGAATATGCCTTTAACGACAGTCACTGGAGGATCGAAAACCCCGATGGTTCAGTGGATTCCTTGGAAATTGTGGACCACCAAGGAAGGCAGTCCATATTGCTGGAGCCAGGTCAAAAGGCCATTCTGAAGGAGTCAGAGTTCAAAGACTTTGCAGTGGAATTCCATTGCAATGGCCAGGTCCCAGGAGTTGGCTTTAGGGTACAGGACCCAAAGAACTATGAATATCTTTACCTCCGGATGATGATGAGCGGAAATAGGGACGCGCTACAGTACACTCCCATTCATAACGGAAACCTGCCCTGGCAATTGTACAATTATCCTCAGTACGAAGGAAATGCGACATATCCAAGAAGGGAAGTGGCGACAATACCACTTTCCCTGGAGGAGCAACTGGTAAACGGGCAGGCCAGTGATAGCCTTCTGACGGCCCTTAGAAATAAAGGTGTTGAATTTTCAGGGGAATCTTTTGTGGATGTCCCTGATGCAAGTCCGGCCTATATCTACGACCCGAAGAGCAGCGAGGCCCTGCTTTTTGAAATAAAAGAAGATGGCATCGCCTTTTTGGATATCCGTACTTGGGTACATGTGAAGGCAGAGGTATTGGGAAAAAAGATGTCTGTTTACGTAGACGATATGGATACACCTACTTTTGTTGTCGACGACCTAAAGCACGACACCCGAGCGGGTGGAATCAGTCTGTATAGTAATTTTGGTGAAGTCTATTTCAGTGACTTTTCCATTTCTGAAATCGAAAGTGGCGAAACTCAAAGCTCCGATAATGATGTAGCACAAATTGCCCCAAACTATATTACGAAGTGGTACATATCCGATAGGTTTGCCAAGGACTCTGTCAGTTTTCTGCAGCAAGCGGATTCATTGCTAAAGCACAGGAACAAATTCAAAGAAATTAATGCCGATAAAGATGGGCTTGTAAATATCAGTCGTTTCTACGATGACATGGATAACACAATTTTACTCACTAGTAAAATGGTATCAGATTCAGAGAAAGAGGTCAAACTCAATTTTGATTACGCCGATCATTTGGTCATTTTATTAAACTCCGAAACGCTGTTCGATGGGGGAATGGACTTTCGCCCTCCCCCTGACAAGGGTGCCGAAGGAAGGGTGTTCGTGGAAGATGAACGAACTACATTGAAATTGCGCAAAGGCCTAAATTGGTTGTCGTTCGTGCTCTCTGGGGACAATCGCCAGAAATACAATTGGGGGTGTATCGCTAAACTGGAGAACTTGGATGGAATTTCACTTGAATAAATTTTTACTTACAATGTTCCGCTGTTTTACAATGAGAAACCATTTCCTCTTTCTATTCGGACTTCTTGCATTCAGTTGCAAGAACGGAACGGAGAAAACCTCTCAGGACAATGAAGTGGAAAAGTCGCTCTCCACTGGGCAGGTCAAATTGGTCTATGATACTATCAAGGCCTTTACAAATAGTACAGAGTTCTCAATTGCCGTTATCAATGGAGACGACACAAAATATTATGGTGGAAGATGGAAAAAGGACACCATTGAGCACGTTGACAACAGCGAGCATCTTTTTGAGGTTGGTTCCATAACAAAGGTATTCACTGCGACCATACTTGCTTCCTTGGTTGTAGAGGAAAAAATCAAGCTAAAGGACCCCATCCAAAAATATTTGGACTTTAACCTCAAGACCGATGAAGAAATCACTTTTGAGCAATTGGCAAATCATACCTCTGGACTTTCCTGGATACCCTCCAATCTGGACCTTTACGAATATCCAGAGAATCCCTATAAAACTTATGACCAAAATAAACTGAAGAAATACTTGACAGATAACCATGAACTAAAAAGCCAACCAGGTAAAGATTATGCATATTCGAATTTGGGGGCAGCCGTATTGGGCTTTGTAATGACGGAAATCACAGAATCTTCCTTTGAAGAATTGCTCCATGATAAGATTTTCAAAGAATATGGAATGTCAAACTCCACAACGGATAGAGCCAAGATCAATGGTAAAATAGTTCCCGGTCTTAATCCTGAAGGAAAGGAAATATCCAATTGGGATTTTCTGGCAATCGCACCGGCAGCTGCCGCCATATCATCAGTAGAAGACCTCGTAAAGTTTGCCAATGCCCAGTTCAATTCCAATGACAAAACCCTTGTCCTTACGCAACAGCCTACCTTCAATGCCAATGACCAATTCAAGGTAGGGTTGGGATGGCACATTTTGGACAAAAACAACGTGGAGCTGATTTGGCACAATGGTGGTACCGGAGGCTATTCTTCATCCATGGCTCTGGATTTAAATAATCGTCAAGCGGTAATAGTCCTTTCTAATGTATCGACTTTCCATCCACAAAAAGGGAACATAGACCAGCTTTGTTTTGCCCTGATGGCAACCTTGGAAAAAAACGAGTGAAGAATACGAATTTTATTGTTTCAGTTAGCTCCTCAGATACTAAATCAGCCCAAACACTATATGTCTTAAACCATTTTCGCAGGATTTGAAATTTAGAAATTTCCTCAATTGTAAGCTAACTGCTTTAAAGTACCATTAATTGAAGGTTATCTAGGACAATCAAAAAAAGTGATTTTCTCCATTAAATAGAATTTCATAAATTTTGAATGAAAGTCAAATAACATCATTTGTGATCAAATAGATCGTCGTCAATTCGGTCAACAGGTTTTGTACTATTTTTAAGTGCCTATGCTATTCCGGGTACTACCCTACTTTTTATTATTAAAGGTCTATCCGACCTTTGGTGACCGATCAGCCCTTACATAGGTCACTAATCCATCGAAAAAGCAAGCAACATCATTTTCTTGCATTTTTACGTCTGGGGTGTAACAAAATGTAAGTTGTCTAGTACATATATTGGAGCGTAACTCGAATGGCGGGGATACGTAGATGATTTTTACTTTCATTAGTTTTACGCGTAGATCGAATAACATGAAGATCCTTAGCAAAGGCCAGTATTACGGAAACCAGAAATTGGAAGCTTCGTTTAATGGTATTTTATTATCGGAGTATACCTATACGGGGGACAAAACGGATTGGCATTATCACGAAAATCCCTACTTCATGTATGTCTTGCAGGGTAATATGAAAGATTGCAATACCAAGGTAAAGACACACTGCCCTGCTGGCAGTTTAATGTTCAACAATTGGCAGGAACCCCATTATGGGTCGAAGCATTCAGATATTGCCGGTGGATTCCATTTGGAATTTGAGAAGACCTGGCTTAAAAATAAAGACATTCCATTGCATTTATGGGAGGGTAGTCAACTTATTCAAAATCCAAGACTACACCTTCTCTTTGCACATCTCTATCATGAATTTATCCTTATGGACCAACTTAGCGAAGTATCTGTAGAGGTTTTGTTACTTCAAATCTGCGATGTGTTAAGCAACCTAAAGCATGATAATCTAACGGAGCATCCTGTCTGGGTAGCGGATTTAAAGGAATTACTACATTATGATACTTCAGATGTAAGTCTCGATTACCTATCTGATGCGCTCGGTGTACATCCGGTACATATCTCCAGAGCTGCACCCAAATATCTATCCATGAGCCTCGGGGAATATATACGACAGCTAAAGCTGAAAAAAGCGATGCCGCTTTTATTAAAACCTTCTGTTTCACTGACCGAAATCGCGTATCAAGCCGGGTTTTCCGACCAAAGTCATTTTAACCGGGTATTTAACGCGGTTTTTAAAATGAATCCAAGCACATATCGCAAAAAAATTAGTAGGAATTAGTCCTGTTAATCTGATCCGATTTTTAGGAGACAGGACCATTTATTTTTGAATGCAATTAAAACCAGACTGATGTTTAAATACCCATGTTTTTTTATATGCTGTATCCTATCTGCCCTATCCAATTATGCCCAAGAGGTAAAGGATAAAGACCTTGTGGGTGAATGGATCGGAATACAAAAAGATGCAAGTTATTTAACCCTGGATATCAAAATACAGCTGAAAGGAGAAAATGCCATTCTAACCCTTTCTAAAAATAAATATCGGGTAACAGATCAGTTCAAATTTAGCGATACGTTTAAGCTGGAGCTAGAGGATAATCTTACGTTTAGCGGCGAGGTTAATAAAGATAGATCTTTGATAAATGGGTTTATAGGATTGCAAAGAAACTTTTATCCGGTTAAACTTTATAACCAAGGGGATTTCTATATAGGACAGTTGAATTTTGCAGGATTACATCATTTAAAGCCAAACAATTTACGATTGCGCATACGAGAAGTAAACGAAAACGGCTATACCCTATATCCGATGTTTGGAACACTTTGGGTTAGTGATTTTAAACAAGAAAAAAACAAAATATCATTTAACGATTATCAGACAGGACTACAATTTGAAGGGCAGGTAAAGCCTTCTGAGATTGCCTTTGAAATTCGTTTGGCCGGCCATGTTGTAACGAAAATACTATTTAAAAAAACGGAGCAGGGAAAACCGCCTTTAATTTCAATTAACCAAAACATCGACCTAAACGATGGTTGGGAAATAGCAAAAAATTCCTTATCGCTACCTGAAATGGAAACGGACATTCAGCGGGACAGCCTGGTAGGAGTAGAAGGCGTTCTGATTGCAAGAAACGGTAAAATCGTGTATGAAAACTATTTCAGCGGCTTCGATGTCAATACGCCACACGATACCCGCTCTGCCTCAAAAAGTATAGCGTCAGCCATGATAGGTATCGCTATTGACGATGGGATAATAGAAAGTGTTGAGGAAAAACTATTCGATTTTATCCCACAGGAATACCAATACACCAAGGATCCGCTAAAATCTAAAATCACAGTTAACGACTTATTGACGATGCGTTCCGGATTGGACGTAAGTAACAAAGCGTATGAGGGCTACTATCAAGAAGAAGCTGATGGCCCTTGGTTAAAAACCGTTTTAGAAGCTCCCATGGTTCACGAACCGGGTACGTATGCAGATTACGGTTCGGCTAATCCATTTTTACTAGGCGTATACTTAAAAAATCGCCTGGATATTCCACTGGAGTTTTACATGCACAAAAAACTTTTTGAGCCCTTAGGGATTACAAATTACGTAATGAATACGGACGATACAGGGATACTCCCTTATTTTGGAGGTGGTCTGAACCTAACCCCAAGGGATATGCTCAAGTTTGGACAACTGTACCTCAATGGCGGAAGCTGGAACGGAAAGCAAATCATCTCCAATAATTGGATACAAGCGTCTTTTAAAAAACACACCCGCCTTCAGGATTTTCGCGATAAAGATGAATACGGCTATTACTGGTATCACCACACCTATGCGGTAAATGGAAAGTCCATTGCCACTATGGAAGCAAGAGGATCAGGGGGGCAATTTATCTTTGTAGTGCCGCAGTTAGAGGTTGTAGCAGTGATCACAGCCGGTAATTATCGAAATGGGAAAACAAATCAATCCCTGGAAATCTTTAGAGACTATATCCTTCCAGCACTTAGCAGGTAACTTGGCGTACCGAGGAGAACACTGAAAATAAAATCACTTATTCCTCCATAAAGGCGCAATAGCAACAACCCAAAAGAATTTTTCAATCCGTTGTAACGCTTTTACTATTCTGTTGTACATAAAGAAAAGGCAACGCATGAAAACCATAAACGGTTTACTATTAACCATTACCCTGCTTCTGATTTGCGCCTGCAAGCACCAAAGAAAAGATGCGCTTGTAGCCAACACCTTGGAACCAATTACTGTTGACACCAGATTACTTGGCCAAAAAATAGACAGTTTTATCCTAAACAAGATGGCTACCCAACATCTTCCGGGGGTTGCGTTCGTATTGGTACAAAATGGCCAAACGATCTATAAAAAAGGCTTTGGAATAGCTGATATTACTACCGGTAAAAAAGTGAATGTCGATTCAACCATCTTTAGGATTGGTTCGGTATCCAAGGCCCTTACCATGTTCGCACTTACCAAACTCATTGATCAGGGTAGATTAACCTATGAGACCCCTGTTAAGGATCATTTTTCAAAAGTTCAAAACCCCTTGGATCTTACCGACGCGATACAAACAAAACATCTACTTACCCATACAGCAGGTTTGGATCAGATAGGAATCGGACGTCAGATCTTGGATTTCGACCTTTCGCTTGAAGAGCGCAAAAAGAAGCGCCCCTCCCTAAAAGCGTTTTTGGAAGCCGGAAATGTGAGACGCATACGGCCCGCGGGGCACTATTTCACGTATGACACCTATGGCAGTAGTTTGGCGGGTGCAATTGTAGAAGAGGTTACCGGTCTTCCCTATGCAAAGGCGATGGAACAACTTGTATTCCAACCCTTAGGGATGCAGTTGTCAGCTGTGGAAGTTAAAAAAGAATATAGGCAATGGCTTGCCGGTGGCCATGGATATAAGGAAGGGACTTACTTCAAAACACCGTATGAACTATATCTAACACTTCCGGCATCATCCTTAGATGCCACAGTTTCGGATATGGGAAGGCTTTTGGAAGCTTTAACAAGTAATGGCAGTAATTCTCACGGTCAATTGTTCTCCCAAACTATGATGAAGAAGGTCGCATCTCCTCAGTTTAGGCCACATCCGGAATTTGTTGGAATGTCACATGGTTTATGGGAAGGTAATGCATTTGGAACAAGACCGAATGCTTTCCGGATAAGGACTTTAGGGCATGGAGGTTCGATGATAGGTACCTCTTGCAACTTTAATTTCACCCCAGAGCTAAACTTGGGTATGTTCATCGTTGCAAATCGCAATCCGGAATCTGGCGGCGGTAGGGTCGCTGTCTGGGAAATCTTCAACCTGGTATTTGAACACTTAAAAATAGACAAAGCGGCTCCTTTTATCGTACCCAAATCAAAAAGCGGTAAACGTGTAAGCGAATATGTCGGCAGGTATTACCATGGGGTTTTTTGCCATACCTGTAGCGAAGCAGAGTTTAAAAAAGGGGCCTGGCGGCGGGGTTCCCCCATTGAAGTTCAAGAAGAGAACGGTCTTTTGGTCATAGGAGGGGAAAACTATTTTATGCGTGAGATGGACCTATTTGTACGTTCAGATGGCAAGGAAATGCTTTATTTTGGAAGAGATGAAAAAGGTACGGTCACGTTTTTCGTCTCTTCGGAAGATGCCACCGCCTATGAACGTATGTCATCTTAGCCGCACTATCCGATCTTAGTTTAGACCAGGCTATCTTCATTATAGAGCTGCCAAAAACAGTAGAAAGCGTTGGGTTACTAGGAAAAACCACTTTTTAGGAATTTCCTGAATTCCTTTTTGATTGCTTCTAAGGCTACTTCCCTGAAAACGGATTAAACCCAAGCAAAGCTCCTGTAGGATTTATACCTATAGCATTAAACCTTGTAACAATTTAGCAGTCCAATCTTCATATAACAAAACGGAACCAATGAAAAAACCAGGAAGTTTCACCACTGTATGCCTTAAGACCATATGGCAAATTGAACACCCTGGCTATTTATAGTATCTATTATGGAATTGCGATGGTTAGCCCCTTTTCGCGCTGTTCCTACCGGGCATTGTTTTAGAGAAAGATTCAGCACACATAACGATGAGCCATTACCATTTATTTAAGCTGTTAGAACGGATATTTTATGAAGTTAACGGATTCAAAAATAGACATTAAACTAAAACTCTCATCGCTATGGGACACGTTAATGGCCCTATACATTTATGGAGATTACTTCGAATTGTACACCCCTAATAAGGTTTCAGATCTGCTTGCAGGGAACAATATTCTGGACAGTCCGTTAAAATTGTTTGGCAGCATTCATGTTAGCCCTACCTGCCTGGATGATTGCGCTATCAATGCTATTGAGACCCAAATTGAATAGATGGCTGAATATCATTTTTGGCTTTCTGCTCACACTTGTCGTTGTCCTGGTGGGAAGCAGTTCTATCGGTGCCTGGCATAGTTTCTATGTTTTCTATGCGCTACTGGAGGCTGTGGTAACTACTTCCATTGTTTACTTAGCGTGGAAATGGCCCAAAGAGATCTAAACATTTTGCCAAATAGTGGAAATAGATAGTACTTGATTTGGATATGCCATTCTACCGACGTCCCACAATTCAGCATGCTTCGCTTTAAGATGACATCAAAATAGTATATCCTTCCATTTGGTTGTAAATGAACAGCATTTATAAACTGTGGCACCAACTTCCCCCAGAGCTTTAAAAATTTGATAAGAACATAAAACATTAATAGCTCAGGAGCGAAACACTCAGATTACCCCTGTTTTACATAGAGACGATGGCAGAAGGAACCTGGTATTGAATCTGGTTCTAAACCATACGGAAGAAGTGCAAGGATAAGAGGAGTAGTCCCTGGAAGTAAACAAATAAACCCTCCAAAATTGAGATAAGGAACTTCTTGAAATCCGGAAAACCCGGTCAGCAACCGTAAATTCGTTTAAAGAAAAAGATGGTCAAAAAGCTCCGATCGGGTGGGTTTTTCCATATGCCCCTTGAAATAAAAATTTAAGTTGCGTACCTTCCAGATGTAAGTCCTTTACCTCCATTAGCAGTCCCCCTGGCAGTGAAAAAGCGACACGTTTATTCCAAAAATAGTAATGGCATTGCGTGGTTTAAGAAAAACATATTTCTTCTTTTTGGTGCTAAGCCTACCGCTTAGCGCTCAGGACGACTTTGATATTAAGAGCTATCTGGTTTTAGGGGTGGAAGCAGCCAAAGACCTGGCTTCCATTTATCTGGAGCCCTTGAGTGAAGGTTTGTTATACGGGCTAACAGGCGCCTGGAACAATTCGGCACAGGTAAGACAACCCTGGGAAATGGATATTGCCCTCGTGGCCAATGGCTCCTTTGTGCCAAGTGAGAAACTCTCGCGTACTATTGACATCAGTGCGATAGATAATCTCGAAGTACAGGGGGGAGGGACTCTTGTAAGTATCCCAACAATACTGGGAAGTACAGCATCTGAGGTAACCTTTGTGGCTACCCGTGATGGGGAGGAATTCGTTTTTGACGCGCCAACCGGAATAGGCCTGATATCTACCAATTTGCTCCCTAATGCATTCATACAAGCCCGTTTGGGATTACCATTGCATTCTGAATTTAGCCTTCGCTTCTTTCCAAAAATTTCCATTGAGGATGCCTCTATTGGGGTCATTGGTTTTGGATTAAAAAATGAATTGACCCGGAGCATTAAAGGTTTGGAGCAACTACCTTTGGCCATTTCGGTATTTGCAGCGTTTAGCCGGTTGGATGCGGATTACGATTTTGAAACTGATGGTTTTGTCACCGGTGCGTCGCAATCCATTGATGCCGCTCTAAATTCATGGCTTTTTGAGGTCCTGACCTCAACAAAGTTCCCCGTGTGGAACCTCTATGGTGGATTAGGGTATGTGACCGGCAGGTCGAACTATTTACTCGAAGGGACTTATATTATCTCCACAGAAGAAGAGACGATTGAATTTGAAGATCCTTTCGATGTTCAGGCAAACATTTCCGGATTACGAGCCTGCCTGGGAGCAAGCGTTGCCTTGAATCGCTTTATCATCAATCTGGATTACACTTTTCAAGGTTTCAATAACCTGGCTTTTGGATTACATTATAATTTGCTAAGAAAAAATAAAATATGAATACCAAAATTAGTATCGTCTTGTCTCTGCTGCTGTTAATTATTGCTAATACGCGAGCACAGGAGCCATTAACCGCCGAACAATCCGATCCTGTCCTATTGGGTTGGATGCAAGGATTTCCACCGCCAAATGATAAAGTGATCTCAGCTATTGATGGAAGTTTCTTTCGTTTTCCGGCTTTGCGTTATAGCGTTTGTCATATGCGACAATTTTTGCCTACCACCGAAGTAGAAGCCGCAATTGTAAATCGCTATGAGTTTCCGGAAAAGCTTGATCCAACTATTGATACCCTATCATTCCTTCCCTTGAATAGCCAAAAACCCATGACCTGGAGGGAGTCCCTTACAAAGAACTACACTGACGGTATCCTGGTCCTACACAAAGGAGCGATTGTCTACGAAAACTACTTTGGTGAACTACAACCCAATGGGCTGCACGCTGCAATGTCCGTAAGCAAAACATTTACAGGGACCCTTGGGGCTTTATTGATTGAGGAGGGGCTGTTGGATGAAAACAAAAAGGGAATCGATTATGTTCCTGAATTAAAAAACTCGGCATTTGGAGATGCCACCATCCGCCAAATCCTGGATATGACCACCGGCTTGAAATACAGTGAAGACTACTCTGATCCCAAGGCAGAAATATGGGCCTTTTCCGCAGCTGGTAATCCTTTCCCAAAACCACCTTCCTATCAGGGACCCACAAATTACTATGACTATTTAACAACGGTTCAGAAAGAAGGAGAACATGGGAAGGTTTTTGGGTATAAAACGATCAACACGGACGTACTAGCTTGGATCGTTTCCAGAGCTTCCGGTGAAAGCATTCCCGAATTGTTATCCGAACGAATTTGGAAGCCTTTAGGAACCCATTTCGATGGCTATTTTCAAGTGGATGGTGCAGGTGTTGCCTTTGCTGGTGGTGGTTTTAGCGCCAACATGCGGGACATGGCCCTATTTGGGGAGATGATACGACAAGAAGGATTCTTTAACAACCAACAGATCGTACCAAAAGCGTTGATTAAAGATATTAGGCATGGCGGAGATCGGGAAGCTTTCCGCAAATCCGCTTATAGCGCATTAGAAGGATGGAGCTATCGCAATATGTGGTGGATCACGCATAACGAACATGGCGCCTTTGCAGCGCGAGGCGTTCATGGACAAACCATATATATTGATCCGCTGGCGGAAATGGTGCTGGTTCGGTTTGCTTCACATCCACAAGCAAAAAACGCTGAGATAGACCCTACTTCTTTACCAGCTTACCACGCCTTGGCAAAGTACCTGAGTTCAAAATAGTTTTTCGGATCAATGAAAACGCCAACCCCATGTTCTGCACTGATACTAACCTTGCTGTTTTTCGTTTTTCCCTACGGATCAGAGATACGGTGTCAATCCGATACTCTTGTTTTTGATTCGGGAAATAAAATGATTGGCGAAATAAAGAAAATGGAAAAAGGGGTACTTGAGATTGATGCTCCTTATGGGGATGAGAACTTCAAGGTAAAATGGTTGAACATCAAAGAAATTTATACAACATCAAAATTTGTGGTAAGCATTGCAGACGAACTATTTCACGGTAGAATAGCCTCAACTGAAACGCAAAGCATAAAAGTTTTTGATAAGGACTCCATTTACGCTAACTGTTCTCTTGACGAAATCGTCTATTTAATTCCTTTTAAGGAAGGATTTTCCAACCGATTCAATGCTGCCATAGAGGTAGGTTTCAATTTAACGAAAGCGCAGAATTTGCGTCAATTGTCATTGCGAAGTTCAATCGGATACACCACTGATAAATGGGGTGCGGACCTGGCCTATAACATAATACGATCAGACCAGGATAATGCTGAAGTTGTAAGTAGAACGGATGGCTTATTCAATTACCGTCGAATTTTGACCAAAAGTTGGTATTTAATCGGTACGGTAGCTACACTGTCGAATACAGAACAACTTATTGACTTACGTGCCAATTCCCAATTGGGGGTCGGTAAATTCATCCTAAGTTCGAACCGGGCATACTGGGGTATAAAAATAGGGGTAAACAATAACCTTGAGCGCTTCACCAATGCAACATCAAATCGGAATACCTGGGAAGGGTATTTAGGTAGCGAATTGAACCTCTATGATACAGGAGATCTGGAACTGGTTTTGGATTTTATGGGATATTATAGCTTGACAGAGTCAGGGCGATATCGGGCAGATATTAATTTTGATACAAAATATGAACTCCCGCTGGACCTTTTTATCAGGTTAGGTGTCTCGCTGAATTATGATAATCGACCGGCCCAAAACGCAAGTGAAACGGACTACATCGTAAGGACCGGAATTGGGTGGGATTGGTAGTCCTATTTTTGTAATACAACGGCTTGATCCCATTATTTCACCCGGGAAGGGTCCCCGATTTGCACATCGCCAGAAAACTAAGGAAATATGGAACAAAATAAAGAGAACCTAAAATGAACAATCAAAACATCGTACTTCGTGCAGCTGTGTACGTAGCACAGCTAATTATTGCAGAGCAGCCCAAAAACAGGGTATTTCACAATCTACATCACACCCTAACGGTATTGGAGGGTGCAGGAAGAATTGGTAGGGCTGAGAATTTAACGGAAGCTGAATTGGAAATGGTTCTGCTTGCGGCAGTTTTTCATGATCTGGGGCATATAGAATGTTACAGCGGTCATGAAGAAGCAAGTATGCGGTTAGCAAAAAAGTGGTTAACGGAACAAGGGTATCCCGAAGATAAAATCCCCATCATTCTTAGCTGCATTGGTGCAACCAGAATACCTCAACGTCCAAAGCATCTTTTGGAGAAAGTTGTCTGTGATGCGGACCTTATTCATTTATCTTTTGAAAGTTATCCGATATATAGAGAAATGCTACGCTCTGAATGGGAAATGGAACTTGGATTATCCTATACCGATGAGGAATGGATAGCGAACAACAATATGTTTTTACAGGATCATAACTATTTTACCGACTATGGGAAGAACGCTTTAGAACCAAAAAAGGTGAAGATCTCTAATATCTATAGTTGACCTAAATGAGGAATGGTAAAATTCCGGACGGGTGTAACAATGAAAAACCAAACAACAGCATTTGCTGTCAAACTAACCGTCAACAAATTTTGTAGGCACGTTTTATAGCTATCATAATCTTCGCTGTTCAACACGTATTGACTACTTGATAGCGTGTAGGCAACGGTACACTTCACACTGGTTTTGCTTTGGTTGTTCAGGTACGATGAAAAAGGTCTGCAACCCAAGGACTACAACAACGGTACCAATGTCCGGAACATTAGCTTCGTAGCTATTTGACCTACACCTAGGCAACACCAAACAAATGAAAGAAGTTTATAATGTGATTGCTTAATTTTGTAAAAAGCGTACATTTTTAATAAAGGTATTTTGGATCAAAATTTAGCCGGGCATACCTCCTACAATCAGAAACATGCAAAAACCATTTTCGACCTACCTGAAAGAATTTCAAGAGACCTTGCGTGGTGTATTCCACGAGCGTTATGACATCAATGAATTTAGTAAAGCACGTGGGTTGCCTGCTGTTGTACTTCGTGATATAATGGCCGACGCTCCGCTGTCAGTAGCCATACCGAAGGAGTACGGGGGCCGTGGTGCCCAAGTAAAGGAATGTCTGGGCGTATTATCTGCAGCAGCCTATGAATCACTACCCCTCTCCCTAACCTTTGGTATTAATATTGCCCTGTTTTTAGAGCCTGTGGCCAAATATGCCAACAATGAGGTGAAATCAGATATTTTTAAGCGCTTTCTTGAAAAGCAGAATATGGGAGGTCTGATGATTACCGAACCCAATTTTGGTAGTGATGCACTCAATATGCAAACCTTTAATGAAAAAAATGGCAATACGTATAGGATCAGTGGAACGAAACACTGGCAGGGTCTTACAGGGATGGCCGATTATTGGTTGATTACCTGCAGAGCCAAGGGGGCAGATGGACGGTTGAATAGGGATATCGACTTCTTTATATGCGATGTAAGCCAACCCAATCAAAGGATCATAGTTGAGGAATATTATGACAATATTGGCCTCTACATGATTCCCTATGGAAAAAACAAGATTGATGTCGCCATACCCTCAGAATTTAAGGTTCAACCCAAAAGTTCGGGTGTAAAGATGCTGCTAGACCTGCTGCACCGCAGTAGGATGCAGTTTCCGGGAATGGCGATTGGCTTTATCAAACGCATGCTTGATGAATGTATCAAGCACTGCAACGAACGAATTGTAGCAGGCAGAAAACTGATGGCACTGGATCAAATCCAATATCAAATTTCAAGGATACAAAGTGCCTTTACAATTGCTTCGGCAATGTGTTTTAGAAGTAGCTCTACCAGTGGTATTGAACACGACCTGGCCAACCATGGTATTGAGGCCAATACAATGAAGGCCTTTGTCACCGATTTGATGCACGAGTCGGCGCAGACCGTTACGCAACTTTTGGGCTCGAAAGGATACATTATGGAGAGCATTGGGGGCCGCGGAATTATGGACAGTAGGGCGTTTCAGATCTTTGAGGGGTCGAACGAAATGTTGTATACTCAAATCTCAGAGCAGATCGCAAAGCTGATGAAGGTTAAAAAGGAGTTCAATGTCTACCGTTTTTTTAAGGATTTTCATCTTACCGATAAGGCCTGCGACTACTTTAAAAAAGAATTGGATTTCAACTTTAGCAGTGGACTGAACCAGAGAAAGATGATTGACCTTGGCAAGGTATTTTCACGAATTATCTCCTTCAATTATGTGATGGGCATGAGGGCCGAAGGGTTTCGCCCGGATTTGGTCGATAGCTGCCTGGAGATCATCAGACTTGAGGTAAGCCAATTTATGAACATCTTTAACTCGCCCAATGCTGTGGTACCCGTCGAGTCTTATCAAGAAAACAGTAGCTGGCAAAATTTTGTGGGATAAAATTGAGATCAACACGTTTTGTCCGGTTGGGCCGGGGTATGAGGTAAAATGCGGAAAGGTGTATCCGTCAACCAAATACTTCAGGCTGTTGCCAAAATAGTAGTGCTGCAAATATGCAAACGAATACGCTGGCACAAGGAAAGGGTAACGCCCTGGATTTTCTATTTGTAAGGGGTAGCACAGGAGCCACACCAGGATAATCTCATTTAAAATATGCCCTCATACCACATGAAGGCTCACTATCTAGGGCCTAACTGTCTTTAAGGGCTGCTTAACCCTGTGTGCCTGCCCACCGAAGAAAGGATAGTTTAGAACAGGAAAATTCACTCCATCGTTGTGGGTGGGCCTTTCCAACGCCGCCTAATAGCTATACGGTAGCTAACCCGGAAAATAGATCGTGCCTTTCGAATACAGCACGGCTTTCCCTGCCAGATAAACCCTACCTCCATCCAAGGTGCACAATAAATCGCCCGTCCTTTCCGATAATTGTCGGGCTTTTAATACCTTTTTATTCAATTTTTTATGCCAATAGGGGGTTAGGGAGCAATGAGAGGAGCCGGTGACTGGATCCTCCGGCATAGTGGCATTGGCATCAAATACCCGTGAAACAAAATCGACAGTATCTCCCTTTGCAGTCGCTATAATACCCAGGTAAGGAAGGGATTTAAGTGGATTTAGATCATAGGTCAAGGTGCTGATTTCTTCCTCACTCCTAAAGAGTAAAACAAGATCTCTACTAGCAGCTGCAGCTACCGGGGCATAATTAAAGGCTGAAAATACCGCTTTTGGAATAGGAATTTCTTTTGGAGGACGGGACGGAAAGTCAAGGACAATGCTTCCGTTTTCCTCTTTTTGAGCTACCAAGGGACCACTTTGGGAAGTGAAATGGATCGTCTGTGCTTCGGATTTCAGATCGTTGAAGATGACAAAGGCAGAAGCCAGGGTAGCATGACCGCACAAGTCTATTTCATCATGTGGCATGAACCAGCGGATCTCATAGACGTTTTTGTTCCTAACAAAGAAAGCCGTCTCCGCCAAATTATTCTCGGCAGCTATGCGCTGCATTAATTCCGCGTCTATCCAAGCATCCAATGGACAGACCGCTGCCGGGTTTCCGGCGAACAATTTGTCCGTAAAGGCATCAACTTGATATATCTTCAATTCCATACTCTGAATTTACAGGCTTCCTTTTTTTGAAAACATATCGCTCTTACGTACTAACTACGCTTTCAAATACATATTCGTAGAAGCTGTTTCTTTCAAAATTACACCTTTAGTAGCCGTAAACTAAGCTATCGCCGATACACATTCCATGCTTTATTGGCATCATGTTACTTCCCATATTACATTTTGGTCATTTCCACTGTGATTTTGGTTAACCCCGGGGTCCATTCCCAGAATACATTTGTAGTGTACAATTTAAATACAAACGAAAAATCTAAATACGGAACGATGAAAACAATTAGTTTAAAAACAGTAAAATTTAACGCCAAGGTGTACGTGATCTTTGCTATGATGCTTGCTGTAATGGCAATAGTGCTCCTTTCGGCATTTGAAAATAAAGAAGAAAAAGAAATTGTTCAACAGGCGCCCCAGGGATTAACTGTTGAGGTTGCAACACCGCTCTACGAAACCATTACCGAATGGGACGAGTATACCGGTCGCTTTGAAGCCAGCAACCGCGTTGAAGTTCGTGCCAGGGTAAGTGGTTATGTAGAAAGTGTAAACTTTAAAGACGGACAGGAGGTCATTAAAGGAGATGTCCTCTTTGTGATTGACAGACGTCCTTTTATTATCGCTTTAAACCAGGCCAGAGCTGCTTACGGACAAGCCTTAGCCATGCTTACACAAGCGCAGGATAATTTTGATCGCGTTCAGACGCTACGAGAAACGGGAGCGGTATCTGTGGAAGAATTTGACAGCCGCCAACAGACACTTGCAGGGGCAAAAGCGAGTTTACAGTTGGCACAGGCCACCGTGGACAACGCCAAATTAAATCTGGAGTTTACCAAAGTGAAAGCTCCGATTTCCGGAAGAGTAAGCCGTGATATGATCAATCAGGGGAACCTAATTGATGGGGGAACTTCCAACTCTACCTTATTAACTACTATTGTGGCTACCCGTCCTATCCACTTTTACTTTAGGGGGAGTGAAGCGGATTTCCTAAAATATTCTCGTCTGGCCAGAACCGGAGAACGCGGTTCCTCCCGATCAACCGCTAACCCGGTATTCTTAAAATTGCAGGATGAAGCGGAATATGTACATGAAGGTGTTATGGATTTTGTGGACAACGAAATAGATCGCAGCACAGGAACCATTGAGGGCAGAGCTACTTTGGAAAACAAAGATGGTCTTATTGAACCAGGAATGTTCGGAAAAGCAAGATTATTGGGCAGTGCTGAGCACAAAGCCATCATGATCCCAGATGAGATCATTGGTACCAATCAATCGGTACGATTTGTTTATGTGCTTGGGGAAAACAATACAGTACGCACTAAGAATATCGAATTAGGCCCCTTGCACACCAATGGGTTACGCATTGTGAGAGTAGGATTGGACCCTGAAGATAAGCTGATCACCAACAACATTCAGAAAATACGTCCGGGGATTGCGGTACAACCCACAGAAAAATCGCTTCAGGATACTACTACCTCCTTAGCATTGGCTACTGCCAAATAAGAAAGATCAAAAAAATTACGGGTATTCCATATCGCTAGCGGCATCCTTTAAAATGGTGAAGAGCAGGCGACAGGGAGACCTCTGTTCAACACTAAAAGCTAGAAATCATGAAATTCAGTCACATTTTTATTAAACGACCCATTTTTGCAGCGGTACTCAGTATCCTGATAATAATCGTGGGAGGCTTGGCTTACGTATCACTTCCCGTTTCACAATTCCCCGATGTAGCTCCTCCTACTGTACAAGTGGTTGCAGCTTACCCCGGGGCTAATGCCCAAACCCTTTCAGAAACCGTAGCCACTCCACTAGAACAGGAAATTAATGGCGTGGAAGGGATGCTCTACATGACCTCTCAATCATCGGCAGATGGAGTGGTCACCATTCAAGTGGCCTTTGAATTGGGAACCGATTTGGACCGTGCCCAAGTACAGGTTCAAAACCGGGTGGCGGTCGCGGAGCCCCGATTACCAGAATCCGTGCGTAGACTAGGAATAACAACCAACAAAGTTTCCCCTGATATTCTGCTGGTCGTGAATATGTATTCGCCCAATACAACCTACGACCAAACCTATATCGGCAATTATGCTACCTTACAAATGATTGACCAAATTGCACGGATAAAAGGTGTTGGAGATATCCAGATCTTCGGTGCTGCCGAATACGCCATGCGCATCTGGTTAGACCCTGATCGTATTGCCAACTTAGATATGACCGCAGGTGAGGTGGTTGCCGCGCTGAGGTCACAGAATGTGCAAATTGCCAGCGGCACCTTAAACACCCTTCCCTCCGGTAGCCAATCTGCCTTTGAGATCAACATCCAAACCCAGGGAAAACTGATCACGGAGGAAGAATTTGAAAATATTATCATCAAAGCCGGTGAGAACGGTCGTATTGTGCAACTAAAGGATGTAGGCCGTGTAGAATTAGGTGCTCAGAACTATGCTACCAAAGGCTATTTGGGAAAAGACCCCGCTATAGCAATGCCTATTTTCCAGCAACCTGGGGGCAATGCATTAGAAACCGCAGCCGCCATTCAGGAAAAAGTAGCGGAGCTTTCTAAAGACTTTCCTGAAGACTTGGAGTATAAAATTGCTTACAATCCTACCGAATTTGTTCAAAAATCAGTGGATGAAGTGTATCGTACTATTTTCGAAGCGATCATTTTAGTGGTAGTGGTTATCCTACTGTTCCTACAGTCCTGGAGAGCGGCCATCATTCCAATTTTAGCCATTCCGGTTTCCCTGATCGGAACATTTGCAGTGATGCAAGGATTAGGATTCTCCTTGAACAATTTAACCCTTTTCGGACTGGTACTTGCCATTGGGATCGTAGTAGACGATGCCATAGTAGTGGTGGAAAATATGGAGCGATATCTGGCCAAGGGACTTTCGCCAAGAGAGGCCGCTCGTAAAACCATGGATGAAGTAGGTGGCGCACTGGTAGCGATTGGTTTAGTGCTTATTGCAGTATTCATTCCCACCACCTTTCTTGAAGGGATCTCAGGACAGTTTTATAAACAATTCGGGTTGACCATTGCGGTAGCCACTGCCATCTCGGTTTTTGTATCGCTCACCCTGAGTCCCGCCATGGCTGCCTTGCTAATGCGTCATAAGGAACATGATCCCCAAAAGAAGACTCCGCTATTCTTGCGCCCATTGAAATTTATAGGAGATGGATTCAACCGTTTTATGGACGCCCTATCCGTTCGTTACGGAAATAGCGTCCGAAAATTGGTCAGGACAAGTACTATGGTGATGGTCGTCTACGGGGGACTGATTGCCCTAACGGGGTTTGAGTTTAACCGGGTGCCTAGCGGTTTTGTTCCCGCTATGGACCAACAGTACTTTATTACTGCTATCCAATTACCCCCGGGTGCTTCGTTAAGCAGGACGGATAAAGTAGTACAGGATGCCATTGATACCTTATTGGAAGTGGACGGCGTGGCCAACACCGTTTCCTTTACCGGATTTGACGGTGCATCGTTTACCAATGCCTCCAACGCCGCCGCCATTTTTGTTACCCTGGAAGACTTCGATGTGCGCAACGAAAAAGGTATTAGTTATGAAGCTCTTTTAGGAACATTACGGGGGAAAATGGCGGAAGTGGATGATGCCTTTGTCGTGGTAATCCCACCCCCATCTGTTCGGGGTATCGGAAATGCTGGTGGTTTTCGTATGATGGTACAGGATCGTGCTAATCTTGGTTCCGAAGCTTTGTTGAATGCTACGTATCAATTAGCTGCTGCCGCAAATGCAGATCCTATCCTGAATAGCGTATTCACCTTCTTCAATAACCAAACCCCACAATTGTATTTGGATATTGATAGAGTGAAGGCAGAGCAATTGGGGATCAATGTTGCCGAAGTATTCCAATCCCTTGAAGTGTATTTGGGTTCGGCATTTGTGAATGAATTCAACTATTTAGGCAGAACCTATCAGGTAACCGCCCAGGCCGATGCCCCAAATAGATTGACTCCCGATGATATTTCACGAATTAAAGTACGCAATCAAAATGGTGATATGGTTCCCTTAGGCACCATAAGTACCCAAAGAGATATTGCCGGTCCTAATAGGATCCCACGCTTTAACTTATATCCATCAGCATCACTGGTAGGGGATATTGCCCCCGGTTTCAGCACAGGACAAGCTTTGAATCGGATGGAGGAACTGGCCGAAGAGATCTTACCTCAGGGGATTTCTTTTGAATGGACCGAAATGGCCTATCAACAAAAACAAACAGGAAACACAGCAGGGATTGCCTTTCTATTGGCTGTTGTCTTTGTGTTCTTGCTCTTGGCAGCTCAATTTGAAAGTCTGGTACTGCCACTTGCGGTAATCTTTATAGTTCCCATGGTCCTACTATCCGCCATGATCGGGATTGATCTCGCCGGTTTAGACAACAACATCATGGTACAAATTGGCCTGGTGGTGCTGGTAGGATTAGCCAGTAAGAATGCTATTCTGATCGTTGAGTTCGCCAAGCAACTTGAAGATCAAGGAAAAGACCTTCGTACAGCGGTGATAGAGGCGTCCCAGTTGCGCTTACGCCCAATTTTGATGACTGCGATGGCCTTCATTCTGGGGGTAGTACCTTTAGCTATTGCCACCGGAGCCGGAGCTGAGTTGCGAAATGCCTTGGGTATTGCAGTTTTCAGTGGCATGCTAGGTGTAACCTTGTTTGGTATCTTCCTTACCCCGGTATTTTACTATCTGGGCAGAAAGTGGACCTCAAAAACATCTAAAAAAGAAAACGCTGAGGTTGCCAACCTTACCCAGAAGCGCATACAGACAGTTCAATAAGATATTAGATTTTGGTCATAGAACGGGTGTTTTTGGTTAAACGGAAACACCTCTTCTGACCGAACTTTGACCCTAACAAAAAGATAGAAATCATGAAAAATCTAACACTAGTACCACTACTCGCCCTCTTACTGGTTTCCTGTGGAATTACCAAGAGGGATTTTGAAGTGAATTCGAAAAATAAAATTCAAGACAATTTCCTTACCGAAGTGACTCAAGACACTGTTTTTGCCAAAGGCCAAAGCGCAATTGTCACCGAATGGTGGTCTGAATTCAACGACCCTATATTGGACACCTTGATCCAAAAAGCACGAACACACAATTTAGATATTACCGCAGCTGTTGCCAATTTCTACGCTTCCCGCGCGGCACTAAAGGGAACCAAATTGGATCGCTTACCTACGGTTACTGCCAATGGTAATGTAACCCGGACCCGCTTAGGGGAAAACATTTTTGTTCCCGGAGCCAATCCAACATTTACCACCTACAGCGGAAGTTTCGATGCGTTTTGGGAAACCGATGTATTTGGCAGGGTATCTAACCGGATCAAGGGGGCCTACGCCAACCAGCAATCTGCACTAGCGGATCTACAAGGGGTATTTGTCCGCATTTTTGCCGAAGTGGCCAGCAATTATGTTGCTTTCCGGGGCACACAATATCAATTGGATATTGCGCAACGGAACTTGAAAGGGCAACAAGCTACATACGATTTAACCGTTCGCTTAAAAGATGCAGGCACCAGCAATAGTTTGGATGTTTCCCGAGCCTTGGCCCAGTTGGAAAATACCCGAGCAACTATTCCGCCGTTAAAAGCCAGAATGGAGGCATTGAAAAACAGCATTAGTGTTTTGATTGGCGAGGTTCCCGGCAACCTTGAAGAAGGAATAGTAAATCAAAAACCCCTACCCAGCCTACCCAATTCCGTAGCTATAGGCAGTGTAACTGATTTACTACGGAGACGTCCCGATGTGCAGCAAGCCGAGGCCCAATTGCAACAGCAAATCGCTCAATACAATCTCGCTGTCGCCGAACTCTATCCCAATATTCAGTTTGGCGGATCTTTGGGGTTTTCTGCCGTGGACTTCTCCAACTTTGGAAGTAATAATTCCTTCACCTGGACGGTGATCCCCACCATTAGCTGGGCCGCTTTTAACTTAGGGAGGGTAAAACAACAGATCCACCAGAAGGATGCCTTGGCTTTGGCCGCACTGCAACAGTACGAAAAAGCTGTTTTAGAAGCCTTGGAGGAAATCAGCACCGCGATGACCAATTACACCAACGAATTGGAACGAAGGGAAACCCTGCGAAAATCTGCATTGGCCAGCGCAGAAGCTGCTACAATTGCAAGACAACGTTATAATGCCGGATTAGACAGTTTTATTGACTACCTCAGTGCAGATAATACCCTTTTGGTTGCTGAAAACAGCTTAGCGACTAGTGAGATAGCAGCAGCAACATCCCTAATAGCGATCTACAAAGCTCTGGGCGGAGGATGGGAAATTATTGCCGAAGAAGAAATTGATGGGCAATTTAAAAAAATGAAACGAGTAGCATCCAAATAACGATCCCTGCAATGAAACCTCAAGTTGAACGTGGGGGTATTTCCACAAGCTGAATGGAATACAGCAAAAGCCTTTTTCGGTTTAGTGTTTCATGGATTTTAGTGTTGGATAGACAGCGGCTTCTCCTTTTGAGGGTCGCTGTTTTTATTTTTCTGAAAAAGCAATACCTTTTTAAGGTGAAAGTAGATGGCATTTATACTTTATCCACCATTCAAGAGTATTTTGACTTTATCAACTTTGAATGCCCCGTTTTTAATGGATTTGCCATAGGCAGATTAGAAGATTCTGCCAAAGTGATCCCACAGAAAATGCCCCCCTACCGCAAGCGATTTTACAAAATCATGCTTATCCGTAGCGGTGCGATTGAGATGCGTAACAATCAAAACAATGCCCATCTGGAAACCAATACACTGTTTTTCTCTGGGGAAGGGCATATACAATCTTGGGAGAGCATCGCTCCGATGAGCGGTTTTGTTATTTATTTCACCTCGGACTTTTATTCGGTAGTCCACAAGAAGAACAAGTTGCACTCTGACTTTCCTTTCTTTACCCATAACGCTTCCATGAGCATAAAGATAACTCCGAAGGAAAGCCTACACCTGCAACAGACCTGTGAAAACATCATTACCTTATCCGAACAACCCTTATCGAACAAAGAGGATATCTTTCGTTCGTATCTGAACATTCTATTACTGGAATCCAAGAATTTATACGAAGAAAAATTGGGCACCAGTGCTGTAGTACAGGATTCTGATAAGCGGATTTTAAACGGCTATAACAAACTGATAGAACAACAATACGGGACAGACAAAGAAAACGTGCTCAAAACCGTTCAAGAATTTGCAAGTACCCTATCTGTCCATCCGACACATCTAAATTACGTCGTTAAAAGTCTCACCGGAAATACTGCTTTACAGCTTGTTCATAATAGAAAATTGCAGGAGGCAAAATCCCTACTGCTTCAAACTTCCAAAACGGTAAGTGAAATTGCTTACGACCTCCACTTTGACAATCCCACCCATTTTGTGCGTTTTGTAAAGAAGAAAACCGGCAAGACCCCACTACAACTTCGCAATACGTAATATTGGTCATTTCTCCTTGGTTTCTGGTTTATTAGAAGGCGACTGCCAGAAGTACATTTGTACTGTAATCAAATTGGAAAGATGATGAAAAAGTTAAAATCAACATTTATTGTATGGATAGCCATCTATCCTGCCATTACGGCACTATTATTCGTATTTGGAGACCTCCTGAACCACCTACCTATTCTGCTTAGGACCCTGGTACTGACCCTTATTCTGGTGCCACTCATGGTATATTTATTAATCCCTTTTTGGACCAAGGTTTTTTCCAAAGCAAGGTTGTCAAAACGGTAATATGATTATGCCCAAGTATGACGTCCTATTGATTTATCCTGATGTATCTTTAACGTATGAAGGTTTCTTCAATCCCGGTCAACAAGATCATTTCCTCGCTTTATGAATTTCTTGGTTTGGAGCCGATTAAAAATGCGGAAGCTTTCTACATCAGCACCCATGAGGAAATCCGGGCCGCGCTACCCAGAGCAGTTACTCCCTTTCGAAATGCCTTTTTTGAAATCTCGCTGGTGCTGGGTGGTTCTCCGATAACATACCGCATAAACGATAAAACCTTTGCTACTCCCGAAAAATATTTGGTATTCAACGCTCCCGGGCAAGTGCGCCACTGAAGGGGTATACAGCCGGATCTGTCTGGATTTGTAATGTTCTTTAAACCGGAATTTGTGGGTCAAGTATTTCAGGAAAAGGCATTGAGTGCCTTCCCTTTTTTCAATATTTATGAAGCCAACCTTCTTGAGCTTTCCCCGAAAAGATCGGAGCAATGCCGGTTTTATTACCAACAGATCCATGAAAACTTTCAAAGTGAGGAAACCAGTGCGCGAGAATTGATCAAAGCCAATTTGCAGGCCATATTATGGCTTTGCAACCAAGTATACGAAGAATTAAATCGGGATAAAGACCAACAAAAAGAAAGCCTTGCTCCCCATGAGTTTGCGCTCTCCTGGTTATTGCATTTTGCTTCTAACATCATTTCAATTCCAGGCACGTCTTCCCAGGCACGTTTAATAGAAAATCTTCAATCGTATGGGTTACCAATAAAGTCCCATGCAGAAGCCTAGATCGACTGGAATAGCTCGGATTTCCGTTTACACCTTTATTATGACTATTGAAGACTCGGCAAATGCATTGCCCGTAGTAAGCATAGCTCAGTACCTGTTGTAATAATTTATGCATTTATTCCTTTCCGGACTCGGATTTTTACCGGAAATTGAGGCTTTTAAATTGCCTAGAACAACATGAAAAAAAGGCTCGTTCACCTGGCATCCATCCTTTTTCCAAAAAGGGTGGTTGCTTTTGCTTATCACCAACTGACCAGTCCACAAATCCGAAAGCTTCGTCCTCACGAACTATTAGTTTTAGAGCAATCGGAACAGGAATCCCTTCGCTTCCAGGATTTTGATATTCAGCTATATACCTGGTCGGGAGGTAAAAAAAGTGTGCTACTTATTCACGGTTGGGAAGGACAGGCCGGGAATTTTTCCGATCTTATCCAAGCCTTACGAGAAAAGAATTACACCATCTATGCTTTTGATGCTCCCTCTCATGGATTTAGCAGTAGAGGAAAAACCAGTCTTTTTGAATTTACGGAACTTGTTAGTGTATTAATCAAAAAATATAAGGTTAGGAAACTAGTGAGTCACTCGTTTGGCGGAGTGGCTACTACCTATGCATTATTCCAAAATCCTGATTTAGTAATAGACCGCTATGTCCTTTTTACCGTACCCGATCGTTTTGTAGAACGTATTAACGATGTGGCCGAACGGGTTGGCATTACCGAAAATGTAAAAAACAGACTTATTGCAAAATTGGAGGCTGAAACTGGTCTTAGCGTTGCTGATCTGAATGTGAGTGATTTTGTTCGTCATATCCAGGTGGGAAAAGCACTGATCCTACATGACAAAAAGGATACTGTTATTCCAATTGAGCGATCCAAAAATGTAAAAAAACATTGGAACAATGCTCATTTAATCCCTGTAGAAAACACCGGACATTTCCGGATCTTGCGTTCTCCCGAGGTGATCGCTAAGGCGATAGCTTTTTTAAATGATAACCTGGAATAATACGTTTTCCGCACCTCAGGTCAATCAGGAATTGAATAGTATTCTACCAACACCTGGCCTGCGCCTAAAGCACAATACCTTAATAGCTATTCATCCATAGCCCCATTGCGTATAGGAATAGGGCATTTGGATGAGATGAGTTATTCTTCCGAAAAAATCAAATTTTAGCTACCAAAGGGATTAATTCGAATATACGTAAGCGTCTTGACTATCGTATTGTACCAAAGCTGCCCTACCTGTATTAAACAACATGAAGTTATTAGATTTTGGTCATTTCCAAAGTGTTTTCGGTTAACAGCTACTGCCTGTTGTTGACGAAATTTGTGTCATAAAATCAAATAATCATGAAAAAGTTTGCATTTATTACCCTGCTTTACTTAACGGTATCGGTTATTACTATGATTGCTCGTTTAGCCCTGGTAAGTGATATCATCTAAAAAGGAAAATACCATTTTACACTTAGGTTGAATTTGCTATTTTTAAATATGGCTAAAAAAGAAATTCCCGTTTTTGAAACAAGCAATGAGATTCATGAAGCAACGGGTTTTGATCATCGCAGTCATATTCCGGGATTTGACATTTTTACAATGCAATCTCTTGAACCTTCAGCCAGACGCTGCATGCCACCCTACCGACAAGGATATTATCAAGTAGGGATTCTAAGTGAATCTGCCGGGGCAAAAATTAACTTAAATACCAATAAAGTGGATCTGGACCAATTCCCGTTGTGGTTTGTGGTGCCAGGTCAGGTGTTTTCCTGGGTGCGTGACCCCAACACAAAGGGTATTCATATTCAATTTCGAAAAGAATTTATTTCCCGTACCGTTCCCAACTTAACAGAAACGTTCCCCTTCCTAAAGATCTCTGAAAATAGTGTTTTCTCAATGACACCGGAAGAACAAAGATCATTGGAAACAGATATGGGACGCATGCTTTCCGTTTTTCAGCATCCTCACCCCTATCAGGAAAAGATGCTGGAGGGTATGCTAATTTCGGTCTTGTACTACTGTAAATCCATTTATGAACGATATAAGACCACCGAAAGTCATCTCTCTAGGGCTCAGGTCCTGACGCAACGGTTTCAACAATTGGTAGATAAGCTCTATATCGATTCGAAGAATGTTGGGGACTATGCGGAACAACTTAACGTAACCCCAAACTATTTGACCACAATGGTTAAACACATAACCGGTAAAACCGCAAAGGATATTATCCAACAACGGGTTTACCTGGAAAGTAAAACCATGCTCTCTTTTACCAGTATGGACGTAGCTGAAATTGCCTATCAACTGAACTTCCAGGAGCCTACCCATTTCACTCGTTTTTTTAAGAAGTACAGCGGTACAACACCCAATAAATTCCGGCAATCGTTGTAAACAAGGTTTTTGCCATTTTACCAAGAAAAATGGTTATTTCGTCTTCTTCCCTATTCGGATCTTTGTTTTGATATAAAACAATACCGGTATGACTACGAAACGAATTGCATTGGTAACTGAGGCAGGGAATGGGCTTGGCAAAACCTTTGCTTCAATTCTACAAGGCCAGGGGTTTGAAGTACTCCTCGCAGCCAGTGAAAAAAACTTCAGAACATTGGAAAATATTGATCTCCATGAAATTCAACTCATACAAATAGATGTGACGAAACCGCAACATATTGATAAGCTCCGATCGTATATCGAAAAACGTTTCGGAAAACTTGATGTTTTGGTGAACAATGCTGAAATGGCCAATGGTTTTGGTCAAAAAATTACCGAACTCCAAATGGAAGAGGTAAAGGAACTTTTTAATCTGAATTTCTTTGCCGCCTTAAGTATGATACAAAAGCTTTACCCGGTATTACTTGAGAGTGATAACGCGAGCATCATAAATATATCCAGTGCATTGGGAAGCATTACTAAAATGCAGGACGAAACATTTTCCTATGCTAACTATAGGTTAACCGCATACTCTTCTGCAAAAGCGGCCTTGGAAATGTTAACACTGGTATTAGCCAGGGAATTTGCAACAGATCCTATTGTTATTTCAAGCTTTGATCCGATACGATTAAAAAACTGTACGCACAATTCAACAACCATTTGCAAAAAGGTTGAAAATGAGTTTTTGGATTTAGTAAAAAGGGAGATAGCCACAATTTAAAACAAGGGGTCTTGAGAAATCGGAAGCAGTATCTCGGCAATCACTCCGGAATTAACCGGGATCAACTCAAACGACGCTTTATTATTATATTCGAAAGCTAAACGGGATCTGGTATTTTGAAGGCCAACCCCTTCCTTATTTCGTTTACCCGAATGTTTTAGCCCTATACCCTCGTTGTAGACCCATAGCTTTAAACAGCCTGTTTCCTTTTCCATTCCGATCTCAATACGCTTGGCACCCTTCAATTTTGAGATACCGTGCTTAATGGCATTTTCCACCAAAGGCTGTAAGATAAAATTAGGGACCTTATGTTGCAGCAACTCCGGCTTTTTGTGAATGACCACCTCAAGCTGCTTATTCCGGAATCGTTCAATTTCCAAATACTGGTTAATGTATTCTATTTCTTGCTCTAAAGGAATGAGTTGGTGTTTCGATTCTTCCAAAATACATCTCAGGAAATTACCTAATCGCGAAAGCATACCCGAGGCCACCTGAGTTTTGCCGTGTTCAACCGTACTAATCACATTATTTAAGGTATTAAATAAAAAATGCGGGGATAACTGCGACTTCAAGGTATTTAACTCACTTAGCAGAAGTTGTTTCTCCAAGGCAACTGCCGCATCTTGTCGCTCTCTGGATTCTTTTTGGAATACGATAGCATGCGCCACTCCGATTATCGCCATATAAATAAAGAAATGCCAATGAAAAAGATTGAGAAAAAAGATCTTAAAATATTGAAGAAAGACCTCCCAGCGTACTACCCCAACGCCCAAAAGGTTCCAGATCACGGCATATGCCGCTAAATACAGCAGCACCAGAATAACTGCAAATGCGATGTGTAGCAGTGCGCCACTATAATACGTTTGCCGGTCTATTCGGAAACGTTTCCCTAGCCAAAAAATTAAAGGGCTAAGGAAGCCCCATATACTCCAGACCAATAGCTGGACGACAAAGAGCTGCCCCCAACTTTCTTTTCCACCGGCATCCACGGTTTTTAGGTATAATTGTGTTGTAGTAAACACTGCCGCGATCACCCAAATTACGTGGATCGTTATATTTCTTTTTTGTCGGTTATCCACCACCATTAAAAGGTACAAAAATCAACACTTCAGTGAGTAACTTCGAGGGTAAAGGGAAAATGTTTTCGCAATCTGGAGTGATGCCCAAAATCATCAGCCACAGAATATGCCAATATGATCCAATACTCTTCCTCCATTTTGTGAACAAAATCATAGGGGTCCTTTGAGTGAAGTGGTACGGTAAATTCCACTGTGGTAGTATTCCCCACTTCTGTTGCATTTAATATCTTAAATGAACTTTGCCCACCTAAGGCAACATCCTTAACAGGATTCCCTACTCCTTTTACGTATAAATCGACCCCCGTGGCCTTGTTATTTACCACTTGAAAAAGGTATAAATCACTGCCTACAATACTATTTTTAGCATTAAACCCTACACCTACCCAACCCTTAGTTGCCGCTTCCACAGTGCAGTGCAGCAGGTCCTGATCCACACGATACGTAAATGACATCCCCTGAATAGTAATGCTCTGCTGGCCGTAAAGGCCAGCAGATAACAAATAGCATAAGGCCATAAAGCAGATCGTTTTTATGCCCCTCATGCTATACTCCCTTAATTTCAGCGGTAATTCCAACAATCTCCCACTTTCCGGCAGCTGATTTTGCCATAGAAAGCTGATATAAAAAATCGTACTCTATACTTACCGCATTCAAAACAACCACTGCAAGGTGATCACTTAACAGCTCTGCGTGTTTGTAGGTGATTTTTCTGGGTTTACCCCCCAGTTTTTTTTCCTTTACCATTGCAATGTACTGTGCGGTAGAAAAGGTATTGAACTTCCCTCCAATAAGCACGTATTGTAGTGCATTTGGTTCCATTACAGCAGTGAGCAGATCAGGGTCTTGTGCGTCTGCGCCTTTTACAAAAGTAGCAGCTACCTTTTTAATGTTCGTTTTGGCATCCTGAGCATTTACAGATGCAAAGGTGAATAGTACAAGTAACACCAGGCTTAATAGATTCTTGATCATCATGACTTTTAGTTTTTAATAGGATACGAACCTAATTGTATTACCTACCATTCCAAAGTGAAGAATGGGTAATTAAGGAAGTCATGTTGTAAAATGCAGAAATGCGATAGTGAAAAATTCCTAGTTGGTATCCGGTTTATGGCGTTTTGTAGAAAAATCCCCATACATCCAATTTTGGAAATCAGATTTCCTGCTGTTCGCCAGTTTAAGTTTTTTCCCATTTTTCAGTAGCACCAGGCTGCTGTGCTTATCTATGTTTTCAACAGCAGCTACCAGGTTTATATTGACAATGAACGACCTGTGCGTACGAAAAAAGTATTGTGGGTCTAAGGTTTTCTCAAGCCGGTCCATGGACTCCCTCACCGTAAATCGCTTCTTTGCCGTTACTACCTCCACATATTGATCCGCTCCCTCTATCAGCTCGATATCATCCACATTAATAAAGGCTGTTTTTCCGATGGACTTAACGGCAATGCGCCTAATATACTTCCTTTCCGGAGGATGAACCGCTTCCATTGTAAAGGCCTGAAGCAATTGTTGATATCTTGAAGCCGTTTCTGCCAATTGATCTTTTTCCAATAGTCCGAAGGCCTTATTCAGCGCGGTTGAGATACGCTCCGGGCTATAGGGCTTAAGGACATAATCGATCGCATTTTGTTCAAATGCTTCAATGGCATAGGAATTATAGGCAGTTACAAAAATGAAATAAGGATAGGGAGGAGTACAACGTCGAACCACCTCAATACCATTTAATTCAGGCATTTCTATATCCATGAATACAACATCCGGTTCTTTCGCTGCTATACTAGCGAGTGCTTCTTTACCATTGCTGCAGGTGGTAATGGTTATTTTTGGTGAAAACTTTTCCAGATGTAGCAACAATCGGTTTAACGCTTCTCGCTCATCATCCACCACAAGTACGTTATAGCCCATACGATTAGTTCTGATTTCTTTGCAGGGTATTTTCCGAAGGTATAGCGATCGCTAGTCGCTTCTCAGCTCAATTGAACCCGATCTCTTTAAGCCCGGAATGACTTATTTTGATAGCCTCCATTGGAGTACGATCAAAAGTCATATCCTGTTCTACAAAGTAGTATTGCATTCCAGCGGTTTCCTTATGTGTAAGGATCTGACTAAAATCGATTAAGCCTTCGCCAACCGGCGCAAACTGCCCTTCATCACTCATATCCTTCACATGCCAGGCTTTAAATCTTCCGGGATACTTTTCGAAGTAAGCCACTGGATCGACCCCTGCCTTAACGGCCCAGAATAGATCAATTTCGAAATTCACGTATTCCGGGTTGGTATTTTCAAGTAAATAGTCCATAGGAATAATCCCATCTTCATTGGGCTTAAATTCGAAATCGTGATTGTGGTACAAAAGCTGCAATCCATTCGCCGATGCTTTTTCTCCCAGTTCGTTGAGAATTTTGGTCAAATCCTGTACTGTACCTTTCATCCCCATTGTCCTAGAAGTTCTGTCATAGGTGAACATGCCCATTGGCGGTATGGGTATCACAAAATAGGTAAACCCTACTTGTTTAGCCGCTGAAAACTGTTCTTCTGCATTTGTTAAGGTAATGGAGCTTTGATGTGTACTTATGGGTTGTAATTTAAGTGCTGCAATGGTTTCCTTAAACTTCTCCGGCGCCATCCCATAATATTTTCCTTTATCATATCCCGCTGCTTCCACGTAGGAATATCCCGTTGCAGCTACTGCCTCCAATGTAGCAAGTGCATCCTTGGCCATATCATCCCTAACGGTATACAGGGCAAGCCCTCCAAGTCGTTCCTGACCCATTGCTGTTGTTACAATACACAGGATAAGAAAAGTAAAATAGTGTTGAATTTTGGCGCTCATGTTTGTAGCCTTTATAGTGTTACTAAAATAGGGAGTATGGACATTAGGGTTCGTTCCCTGCTTATAAAAATAAAAAAGCCCCGCCTTAAAAAAGCAGGGACTTCAGAAAACTTGTCAGGTTAAAGGATTGCCCTTTAATCGTTTTTCAATCTTTCGTTTTTTCTCAGTAAGACGTTTCATGATATCCATTAGATTACCATCTTTCGTCTTTTTATAGATTTCGTTTATTGCCAAAATAAGTTGCTTGGCTTCTCGAGAAGCTGCAACCCGGTCACTCGTAGACATATGGCTCAGGGTCCTATTTTCGAATTCATTTGCTTTTTCCAGTAAATCTGCAGTCATTTTTGTTTAAAGTTATAAGTCAACAACAATTCTAAGGCATACTATTCATACCTTAGATTTATAGCGGTATCAGCTTTCTATATTTATAAAATTTTTCACTTTTGTGTTCTTCTCGCCTTTCAGATACTCCTGAATTCTGGTGGCAATATAAATATATAGCACATGGTAATCTGCTAAATAAAACTTAAATTACCGTATAAATACTTCGCTATGAAAATTTTGTTAAAGCCTTTCTCCCTGTTTTTTAGTGTTATCACATTGTTAGTTTCCTGCTCAGATGATGATGATGCGCAACCCGCGGGATTGGAATTGGCAGGAACGTGGGTTTTGACACAGATTACCGTTAGTGCTCCAATAGATGGTGATCTTAATGGCACCTCCTCTTCCAATCTTTTAGATGAGGCAGATTGCCTGGAAGATACTATTCTGCTGAATACTAATTTTGAATGGAGTTCTACCACGGTTACTCCCAACATAACTTCAATTACCGGGGATCTTTTCAGTGTTTCCTGCTCAACGGTTGAAAATTTGAATGGAGATTGGGGCCTATCCGAAGGTAATTTGCTGCTTGTAGGATCGGTCAGCCGTACTTTTATGATCAATGGAGATCAACTCATTGAAAATATAGAAGAGGATCTTCCCGGTATCCGTACCTTTGTGTACCAGAGACAGCAATAGCTCTAATTGATACTGTCTTTTTCCACCAGTTCGTTTTGAATGGTCTGTAGTTGTTCCTTGAGGTATCCATTTTCAGATTCAAGGGCCTTCATTCTTGTTTCAAATTCCTGAACACCTAAATACTTTTTGTCCGAAAACAAGGGTGATAATAGGCTGAATATTGTAAATAAAAAACTTGTGGCTACTGCGCCAATCAAACTGAACAACAGTATCCGTTCTCTTTGATAGGCCTTTTTTTTCGTTTTCCCCAAAGTCGATTTTTCTTCGCGGGAGAGTTTTCTCGTATTCGCCAGTTGTTGCAGGAAGGTATCCCATTTTTCCTCTTCCTGAATATACAGGCTGGTAAACCCTCCTTCTTCCAGAAAATCTACGGTATATGCCGTGGAGGACAACATGAATATCTTCATACCATTACCGCTCATAATATCCAGGAGATCGGGATCGTGGTCTATGATCTCCTTAATACGTTTTTCCACGTAATCCAAACTATAGTTTGGTCTTAAGAATTCATCATAAAGCAATCCCGTCTCAAAATAATCATCACGCTCAGATGCGTACTGCAAAAATTTGTCTTTGAGCTCTGCTTTAAAAAACTCACTCATTTCTGGAGTTGCGTTGGTTATGGGTTTCTAACTGTAGTTGCTGCAAAATTAGTTGAAAACTGGAGGGACAAACAAATGAAAGGTAAAAGAATTGTTAGCTTATCCGGAATTGCATTTTAAGTATCCTAATATAAGGGAGTTATGGAGTATTGAACTGCCCTTAGCGTGGTACCCGTAAATCAATTCAATAGTAATTTTTGGTGATCCGCTGAACAAGATAACCCGCTGAAAAAGCTTACACCACAAAAGGAAGTATTTAGAATTTCAGGTTTTCCTTGCTATCCCATAAGCCCCAAAATGCTCCTACATCACCTTCCGAACCCACCTTCCAGGATTCATCGAAGGATGAAAAATAGAAGATCTCGATGTCCTCTTCCCGCGCCCATTTTTGGGTGTTCATAAAATATTTCAAAAAGTTTTCAAAAGATGGATATGCCCCTTCCAGATTTGTACCCTGACTGGGCCAGCCCGTTTCGGAGATAATTACCTTTTTACCATTAGCTGCCTGAATGGCCTTGCGATACATATCTTTCATGTATAACAGCGAGTAATCCAGGTCACATCCCTCCCAAAAAGGATAGCAATTGGCCAGAACAACATCGCATGCTTCCGTAATACGGGGTCGCTCACCGAATTCATAGTAGGCATCCACATAACCAACGGGAACGTCCGTAATGGCATTTTTCGCTCTGTATATGAAATCTAATAACTGTTCTTCAGATAGATCTCCTCTATACATTACCTCATTTCCTACTGCTGCAATGTCTACATACCCCTGGTTCGCCAGTGCTATTAGTCCATCTATCTCACGTTCATTACTATCAGGGTCATCCCCTAACCAGGCACCTACTAAAGTTTTAATACCGTAGTCCTTGGCAATTTTAGGTATACTCTCGTTACCTTCGGTACAGGAAAACGAGCGGATCCATTGGGTATAGGGAGCGATTAGCTCCATCCGTCTTCGTATTTGATCCTCTGAGATCTGATCCCCAGGCTGTTGTCCTTCCATGTAGGGACTAAAACACAGGCCATGCATTCCTTCCGTTAACATATCCCGACATAAGCTTTTTAGCTCTTTTTCTGTTTTTCCGGCATAATCCAAGGAAGCCAGGGTAAGAAATCGCTCTGCTTTATAAGACATATTTTTATACTTCGAATATTAGTATTTATTCAACTCCTTGATTTCCAATATCAAAACTAGACTGCTATTGCTTTTCTTTTTTCCAGTTCCTGGCGTATTTCATTGGCGCGCTTTTCCGAAACATCATACTTCCGCATTACAAGCATAGCCACAATCGTTCCCGCCATAGGAAAAAAGCAAAAGAAAGCAAGTAATCCTTCCACAGCAGGTTGCTGCTCCGTAGTCGCCAAATCCGGGTTAAAACCTACCACCGCTATTATAAGACCGCTTAGGGCCCCGGCTATGGCAAAACCCACTTTAACCATCCACCAGTAAATAGCACCAAAAATACCTTCGCGTCGTTTCCCGGAATTCAATTCATCAATATCTATAACATCAGCTGTCATGGACATCATAATGGTAAACAAGCTCCCTATCCCAAAAGAAAAGAAAGGTAGTCCTATAATATACATCCAGGGTTTCCCCGGCACGAAGAGAAAGTACAACATAATATAGCCCACGATCGAGATTGCCTGGGCCACCATAAACGCTTTTTTCTTACCCATAACCTTAGCCATCCAGGCAATCGTTGGAATAACAATAAAAGTAGTCCCTAGTGCCCCCAGGCACCCAAACAAGGATACCCAGATCCCGGAAGCATCGGCATCTCCATTAAATAATTTGTATACGACAACGAAAAATGTAAGTGCCGCAACGGTATTGAATGCATTAAAGATCAGGAAGGTCGCAATACATAATTTTCTAAACTGTTTGATCTTAAAAGCCTCCTTAAAACTCTCAATTATTTTCTTTAGACTATTGCCGATATTTGCCGCATTTAACGGCTCATAATTTTCATGAAGTGTCGATCTACTTTTAATAAAAATTGCTGGGACCAAAGCACAAATTGCACATGGAATAGCCACCCAAATTGCCAGTTCTCGCACTGCAACATCGGCTGAAGGAAACCAGTCCGGATCGTACATAACAACCCAAAACCATGGCGCAATTACCCAAGCCCATTGCCCTATCCATTGCGCGATAGCCATAATGTTGGTTCGTTCATGAAAATCGTCACTCATTTCATATCCCATAGCAACATAAGGAACACTGAAAAAAGTCAACCCCAGATAAAAAACGATGGACCACAAAAAGAAATACCAAAAATTGTATTGTAAGGTATCCTCAGCATATAGCTGCCACATAAAGATAAAGCCTACCCCCATTAACAGTCCGCCGATAAAAACATATTGTTTTCGCCTTCCCCATTTCGATTTGGTGTTATCTGAAACAAAGCCCATTATTGGATCAGTAATTGCATCAAATATCCTTGGAAAAAAATAGATAAGCGACCACATCCATCCCGGGAATCCCAAGTCTTCTACTAGAACTACCATAAAAATAGTTAGAATGGCAGGGAACATTTGGTTGGCGAACATTCCAATACCAAAAGCTAACTTTTGGCCAAAAGGAACACCATCTTTATGCGCTGTAGGCATTATTTTGAGTTGTTGTTTTCATTAATTATATATCCAAAAAGGGGTATTAACCACTAGAAAACCCCTCTGCAGTTCTTCCTATTGTAAATTACAAGACGCTCCACTTCTTTGGCCCCAGCGGGCATTTCCTCCAATTGTAGCCCAGGATAATCCTCAGTTTCCTTCCATTTTGCTATGGTATTGCTAAAGAATGTTGAAGCAGCAGCATCTGCTTCATAGATGATCAGATCATAGGGCTCTCCCCTATCCCCACCAAAACGGATAACCACCTGCCATTCGCCATCTCTTTTATAGGAAGTATTGGTATGATCGGATTGCGGATAATACCTGTCATCCGTAGGTCTGATAACTACCCAAATATCTTTTGTATGCGATTCGGGATAAACGCCCATTGTTAGAATTCTACAATCTACAGAGTCTTGATCTATTGGATAAACCACTTTTACGGTATTGACCGGTCCGCTGATCTTTAGCTTTTTACCTATGGATACTTGTTCCATTTGGGTAGTATAATTGACCAAATTTGACGAATAGCTCCCAAAAATCATTAGTAAAACACCCGTAATTCCAAAAAGTACTCCAAGTTTGGTGTTAAGCAATTTTTTGCCGGAATTTCCTTTACTACCTCCAAGAATTGCAATTGCAATGAGTAAAGCACCTATTACTACGATTACTATTTTTGTAGACATCTTGTTTTTTTAACTTCTATTATCTCTCTATCAATACAATTATAGCACGCCCCTTCTTTCTTCCAGCAGTGCTTTTATCTCTTTTGCTCTTTCTTCAGAAAGACTGTATTTCCACATTACCCAAATAGCCAAAGCTGCCGTCAATACAGGAATAATTATATCTGCAATTCTCAATTTTGTCAAGGTATCAGCTGTTTGTGTGGCCGCATTTCCGTCAAACCCAATCATTTTCAGCACCAGGCCTCCCAGGACCAAAGCCAATCCCTGCCCCAGTTTTACGACCCACCAGTACAATGCGCCAAAAGTCCCTTCTTTTCTTGGCATTCCATTATCCAATTCGTCCAAATCGCAAACATCTGCTGTCATACTCATCATTAAGGTGAACAAGCTCCCCAAACCAAATGACATAAGTGGTATGGGAATAAATGAAAGCCAGACATTATCTGGTGTAAACGCCCACCATTTAATGGCATAACCAACTATAGAAATAGCTGTTGAAACAAGAAAAGCATTCTTTTTGCCCCATTTTTCCGCCATTTTGGAAACAATTGGAATCACCATAAAGGCTGAAACCAGTGCCCCAATGGAGCTGAACCAAGCCGGCCAAGTTGCCGTGGCTTCATAACTCCCGTTAAAAATGTAAAAAACGAAGATAAAGAAACTGAAAGATGCTACGGTTTGGTATCCATTAAAAACCAAAAATGTAGCCCCACATAATTTCATGAAAGGCTTGTTCTTTATTGCCTCTCCAATACTTTTAAACAGGTCTTTTAAATTGCTGAATATGGAAGAAAATGTTAGTTTTTTTCTATTTCCCATTTGGGAGGCGTCTATTCCCCTGCAAAATAGTGCAGGTAACAATCCAAGTGCTAAACAAGCTACACCCACATAAATAGCCATTGTCCTTACCCCTTCGGCCTGATTGCTGAATATGTCGGGGTCTGCAATGATGACCCAAAACCAGGGTACGATCACCCAGGCAATTAACCCTACCGTTTGTGAAAAGGCCATTAAGCGCGTCCGCTCATTGTAATCTGAAGTCATTTCATAGCCCAGTCCTACCAGGGGGGTAGCGAACATGGTATTTCCAATGAGAAAAACCATGGACATGATCAGGAAGTACCAAAAATTATAATTTGAAGAATTGTTTTCATCAAGTTGCCAAAGTAGTACAAAAGTGATGGCGCTCAGTATGCCGCCCACCAAAATATAGGGTCTCCTTCTTCCCAGTTTTGAGCTTGTGTTGTCCGATATAAAACCCATTACCGGATCAGTTACGGCGTCAAAGAATCGAGGTAACCCACCCAACAAACCCGCTAAAAAAGGATCCATACCAAAAGCGGTAAGCAAGAAAAACATAAAGAACCCTAAGGCCCCCGGATAAAGGTTTAAAACTAAATGACCTGCGCCAAAGGCCGCTTTCTGACCTAAAGGGACAATATCTTTTGCAGCGGTTGTATTCTCGGACATCTTCTTGTTTTTATTGGTTCCTTAAATGGGTTGGTTATTTTCAGAGCTTGTCCTAATTGTTATGGTTTGTATAGCCTGCCCGCTTATCTGGATGTCTGCGGAGCGCTCCCCCAGGACAAGGGAAATGCTTCTTGGTTCGGATCCTTGATTTAAAATTACCACGGCTATAGCTCCATCCGGATGTTGCACTGCTGTGGTTAGTAAGTCGCTTTCACTGGTCTCCAGGCCTATGCGCACCGCACCTGGTCGGATATATTTACTAAAGTGTGCAAGGGTATAATACAAGGGGGTAAAATACACCTCGTCCTGCTCCGGATCTACAATTACCGGTGCTACACACCAATTTTTAAACCAGTTAGGCCCTCCCTGACGATCCAATACCATATTCCAATCTACCCAACCATCTACCCAATTGTTAAGGCATCCTATTATATCTCTGGCATAACGATATACCGGCACATATTTAGGGTGGTATTTTTTGTCTGCTTCAGGAGCCCAGTCCCAGCCCCAATCAGTGGCTTCTTTAGACCAATACCAGGAATCCTCCTGCCATTTGGGTACTTCAGCATCCACACACGCTTCTGATTGTATCAGGTGCTTGCCCGGCGCCCTTTGGTACGCATATTGAAGCGCCTCCGGAAAAACTTCATACGTGCTGGCATACCAATGAATGGCGGTACCATCAAAATATTTAGCAGTAGCTTCATTTCTATATTGTGAATCTACCCATTCCTTTAAATGTTCCCTATTTTGATCATATCCTAGAATTTTCAAATCGCCTTTGCCGTCTGCTTCCAATTTTGGGCCCAGATAATTTTGAACAAAGTTGGTCATCTCCTCGGGGGTATAGTGCATACTTTCCCAATTGTTACCATTACCCAAGGGTTCATTTTCTACAGTAAAACCCCAAATATCAATTCCTTCCTCTTTATAGGCATCTACATATTTCGAGAAAAATAAAGCCCATGTTTCGTAATATTCCGGAAGCAATTTGCCTCCCACATAATTATTATTGTCCTTCATCCATGGTGGTGCTGTCCATGGGGAGCCAAAAATCTTGAAGCCCTCCGTAGAAGCTGCCATAGCGTCTTTTATAAAAGGGATTAAATCTGCTTTATCTTCTTCAATAGAAAAATGCTCTAAATCTTTATCGCCTTCAATAGGTGCATACGAATAATTCGATAGGGAAAAATCGCATGAGTTCATATGCGTTCTTGTCAAGGAGTAGTGTGCTCCGTCTTGACTAAAATAGGCCTCAATAATTTTCTTTCGATTCTCCTTTCCCAGCGTATTGAGTAGGTAGGCAGAAGATTCGGTAAAAGCACCTCCAAACCCTGTTATGGTCTGGAGCTTTTCTTCAGGTAGTAATTTTATTTCTATACCTTTTTCTCCGGTTGAAAACTCGGTAATCGAATTCAACTTATTTCCGGCAGCCGAAGTTTCTACAACTTCCACTTGTAGTGTCTCCTCTTTATTACAAGCGCTAATTGCCATAAGTACTAGAAAAATAATTATAATATGTTTTGTTTTGTGATACATGGTATTAGTGATTGGCAATAGTTTCTTCTTTAAATGGAGGGGTCCGTACATCAGCCATAAGGTCTTCTTTTATCCCATCATATGTTTTGGTAATTGCATTTCCCCCTCGGGTTAATCCGTTAAACATACCACCATCTACAAGGTCCCAAATTGCATATTTGGCCTTGCCGTCTACGGTAAATAATCCAAAGTGTTTTTCCGAGTCACCCGGATGGTCACCTCCTTTCCATGGCTCATCAAAAGCTTCAAAGTAAAAACAAGAAATTCCTTCGGTATTGGTCCACTGTCGCATGGCGTCATAATACAACGCCTCCTTAAACTCATCCGTGGCCCTTGACCCTTCGTCTCCATAAAACCCACTCGAAAAACTCGCCCATCCTGTTTCTCCAATATGTACCGGTTTATCCACCCCAAGACTTTTCATGTAGTCCACCACATTGGTGTATTGGTTTTGGGCATATTCCAGCGCTCTCTGCATTGCCGCCTCAATTTGTTCTACTTCGGATAAAGCCGTTTCTTCTTCCAGAACTCCCCAAAAATCCGGATTATAATGGGTATCATGCATTGGGTAGGTATGCACGGAGAGAAAATCGACTGCCACGATCAATTCGTTCAACGCTTCAACATGATATTCCGCATCTCCCCCTCCCCAGGAGGCAAAATTATCGGAACTGGTGATCCACAAGGCCTTGGGTAGTTCACCATTTTTCTTTAGCTCTTGTAAATGGTTGACCCATTTTAAGATCACATCCGGTTGCACATAATAGCTTGTAGCCCATTTTACCATGGCTTCATTCCCTACAGCTATTACTTTTACTATTTCAGGATATTTCTTAGTTAGGCGAACTGCTTCTTCTATTTCATCCGCATTCCGCTCACTTTCCTGATTGTGATCCGGTGCTTTATCCGTCCATGCATTTTTGCAATCGATCCATGCCCCTAGCATTACATACATTTCAAAGTTGGGATCTTCCTTTTTTAGTTCCCGTATCGCCTGGAGGACATTTCCGGCATGGGGCAGATGCACCTTGTAAGTACGCAGTACCTTTATTCCCAAAGCGGATAAGATCTTCATATCCTCCTTTAATTCTGCTATTGTAGGTTCTATACCATGATCTTTATGTCTATATCCTCCATAAGAAATGGCCTGATAGTCTGGGTTCTCCAATACCTCTGAAGCAGTTATTTCCGTTTGTTCATCCATGTTTTTACATCCTAAGAAAGTCCCCAAAGAAATTAAAAATGCTAAAGCAAAAACTGATTTTTTCATGATTCGTATCAAATAACTGAGACATTAACCTGTACTATTTCTCCGTTCCGTCGAAATATGTTCTGGCTAATGTTTTTGTTCAAGGTGTTCCCCTCAAAAACGGTCCTGGAAGCATCTTTATGCAACACTTCTACCCTATTCACATTGTCCAGAGTATAAATAATGGGTACCTGACAATACGTAAAGCCCAGGGAATTAGGTTCCAATGCTAATTCTTTAGGTTCAGCATCCATAGTAACATACTGAAAGACCTTTTTTTCAGTAAGGAATTCTTCCTTGCGAAGTAAATAGGGTGCAAAAGTGATTTGCCCGTTACTCACCTGAACGCCTAATTCCCCGAACCGACTTAGAATATCTTCTTTAACCTGACCTGTCATCCCGGGCTGTTGCGCTCCTTTACCAGCAGGTGTATGCGAATACGGATCGGTAGGAAAAGCACCATACAACTCCGGGGATTTATGTACTCCAATCCCTTCATTGATCTCATAGTAATGCTCCATAAGCTTTCCTGTAGTTTCAGCACTTTCGCCTTGTGCAATGGCCTTTAGACAACATTCTTGTACCGCCAATACTAATTTTGAGACCATGTGCCAGTAGATAGAGCCCAGTCCTTCGTATCCAAAAAAGGTTCCGGACCTTCCTGTGAACGCTTTGTGATCGAAAACTTTCTCAAAAACATCAAGAACAGCCTGCCTTTCTGTATCCCGTATGGTTTGACCCTCTTGCTTTAATTGCTCCATAGCCGCACTAAGATCATTGGCATTCTTGAAATTTCCATTGAAATGGTAGTGCCCATTGAGGTCTGTCTCCACAATTTTTGAATCGCCAAGGGCAATCCATTCCGAAAGTAAGCGCGAGTCGTTCACCGCGATCTTTGGAATTGTATTCTTTTCTAAAAAGCCAGGCAAGTTCTTATTGGGATACAATACATAACTATACTGATCTTCGCGAAACAACACACTAGACTTTAGGCCATCTAAAACTGCCAGTGCTTCTTTCCCGTCTAAAACTCCTGAACTTAAAACAGCTACCTGTCCTTCCAGCATTTCACTTAAATACGAAATAGAAACGCCTCCATCCTTTGACAACGTCATCAAATTATAGGAATGATACAGATGGTCGTTTCTTTTGTTTGCTGCTATAGTATGTTCAAGAAACGCTAAACCGATTTTTATAAACGCTTTTAAATGTTGCAGGGATAAACGCTGTTTTTTACCTGAGAACCCACTTTTATAGATTTTTGAACGATACCTGCTCGCCACATTGCCCAATCCATCCAATATCAATTTTCGGTCTTGATCCGAAATACGGCGTTTTACTAACTTTTCATTATCCTGTAGCGTTTTGTACACCCCTTGATAAAACTCCAATAGCTCCTTGGAGAGCATAATCTTTCTCTCTTCCAAAGTTGCTAACAGCTCCTCTAAAAAGTTAAAATACCTACGTAAATAACATAAGGTAACCATGGAAACACCGTTACCTACAAGGGCATTGTTTGCATCGTTCCACTCGGGTCGCTGTGTGTTCATCCAAATACCCGCCTCCGGTATGAAATTGGCTATTTTCGCCAAGACAGAAGCCAATATTTTTTCCAGGAAATTTACCCTATGGATAGCGCCGTTTTGTTGTTTTAACAGTGCAGCATCAGCACCAAAACCTGCTCTTTCTTTTCGGATATTTTTATCGGTTTCCAGATCAAAATCGATAGTATCCTTAGGATTTTGTAAGATTTCTTTATAGCTTTTGATCTTATAAGGTACATTGGCATATACAAATATTTCCCGGTCAAAATAGCTTTTCAGACGTTCGGGATAGTGCTTTTGGACAAACTCTAAAAATTTCAGGGAATAAATTATTTGATGATCCCCCCAATATCCGATATAGGACCAGGGATCATCCGGTTCGATAATCTCCCAATCAAATCCGTCTTTGGTGACACGATAGGGGTTGTACCCATCAAAGGTGGAAGCATTAAAAAACTTCAGCACCATGCCGTCAATAAACTCCGGATATGCATAGGCAAGTGCTTCCCAATTCTGAAAAATATCCCTCCAGTTGCCTTCATAATCCAAAATCTTGGATCCATCCTCTTCGCTATGTGTATTAATGGAAAAAACATTCCATGGTCTACTTGGATCGCCGTGACGCCTGCTGAACTTTAGGGGTAAATACTCAATTGCAAGACGCTCAAAATCACTATCGGATAACCTACTGGCTACTTGCATCAATTCGTGTAGTGAAAAGACTTCCGGCAATTCTGCTACCGTTTTCCGTTGCGCTGCAAACACAGATCTGTTTGCCTTGAATAGGTATTTTTCAAAATCCCCTCGCTCAATTTTGTAGTTATCATCAAAAATTCCTCCGCGCATTATATTGAAGAGGGTGTTGGAAAAATGTCTCCTATCCCGCAAGGTATCGGATGTACATTGTAAGGCATCGGAGGAGGCCGTCAATTGAATCAATTTCTGCGTACCAACGGCTATATCTTCATACAGTCGATTCCGAATTGTATGCGTATCCTTCAGGCTTTCTATCAAGGCCACAATATCCGAATGATCCTGATTAACATTAGCGACAACCGTCCATTTATGTTGCGTATGGGCTGCAACAGCAATGTTGCTACATAAAAAATAGGCGCCTTTTTCTCCCTTGATATCTGTTTCCTGTTGGACCTTCTTCCCGTTCCTAAAATCGTCTAACTGAAGTGAGGATAAAAGGTAGGTAGCCTCGGGCATTCCCAAAGACCAAACAATGTTTGCTTTTAAAGCTTCACTGGGTTCTGCTTTATCTACAATTATGGCGCTGAGGGCATAAATTCCAAGACCAACTTCCGCAACCAATTCTGTTCTTTTGTAGGCATCTACTAAATTACTTGCCCTATTCTGTGTATCGCTGGGTACGCCGTAGGGAACGATGTTCTGAATCCCGTCTACTACCCGAACTGCTATAGAAGCCTCTCCATGGTTCTCCAGGGTTGCTTCACGCACAAAACCGTATAAGTTACTGGAACACCACTTGTATCTAAAGGTCAGTTTTAAGTCATGATTGATCTCCTCAAAGACAATTTTATTCCCATAGGGACTCTTGTATACATTTCGTGTAGTATTGAACTTGCCTTCATTCCTATAGGAAAACGGCTCCCAAATAGTGGAAAAGTCTCCTTTTTCTATCCGCAAAATCGTCTTGCTTCCGGTAATTTCCGAGGACTCCGTGATCTTATCGTCCGTGTAATAGGGAAAAATAGCATACTGTGCATTTTTTCGACCAGCCGTTAGTCCTCCATTACTGGATATAAACATCCAATGGTTGGAATTGCTTACAATGCTCATAAAAAAGGGGCGCAGACCATCACTATTGGAAATCTTGTAGTAGTTCTCGTTTTCAAACTCCACAAATTTCCCTTTGATCGCTTTATTGCTATCGAAAGTCAATTTTGACGCTCTTTCATCAATTTCGCCTTGAGTCATTTCAAAAGATTTGTTATAAGGTAGGTTTTTAGTAGGAAATTTTGAAAATGTCTATTGCTTAATCATAAAATAGCTTTGTGAACGGTAAAATATCGTTATGAACCCCGAAATATCGTTGTTACTTTAACCTACCTACAGTAGATCTCCTAGTTCTACCGTAAGTAGGCTTAAGCTATTAGCAGGTTTAGAGGTTGGTCACTACGACATCATCTATAAGCACTTCCCCGGCACAAGTGCCTGCACCACCACATGTAGCTTGAATCAACAGCGAGATACCTTCATCCACAGCAGCATCTGTGGTGAATGAACCGGTATAGGTTTGCCATACATCAATCGTACTCGTATCCGCATTACCCAAATCGCTGGCTACGGCACCTCCTACGGAGCGCTCTGAAAATGCTAGAACCTGAAGTATAGCACCATCAACAAATGCCGAGGTGATTTTATAGCTAAAGGTTACCTGTACGCTTTGATTTCCCGCGATACCGGGAGCAAACCGCTCTTGTTTGAGGTTTGGTACCTGGGCAGTTCCTGTTACTAACCTTGCCGAATACGTCCCTGTATTCGCATCTGTGTCAATAATGGTTACAGAACCTCCGCCCTGATTAAGTTGCCAACATGCCCCATCCCCGGAATTTGCTTCAAAACCACCATTTGATAGTAGCTCTCCCGCTGGGGGAGCTGGACAGGTGCTACCGCCTCCGGAACCATCACTGTAGAAGTAAATATTGTCTACGTATATTGTTCCGGTTACATCTACCACATCCAGGATCAGTTGACTGAAATCTGTGGGCGTAGCTGTTAGTCCGGCCGCCTGAAGATCAGCTATGCTGACATCTATGGTATTCCATTGACCGGCAGTTAGGGTTGTTCTTTCATCCGCTTGGGTGTCATTACCTCCGCCAAAACCGTCGCCGCCAAAGTCCACCACTCGCGATATTAAATCAAAAGAAGTTGCCGTCCATACATCAATACTGAAATTGGTCATACTAGTAAGGTCAACTGTTTCGGTAAGGGTCTCAATACCGGCAAAATCCAAATCGGTATACAGTAAAACATCATCGCTTGCCACCTGTTCATTCGTCTGCCCTGCTCCCATACTAAATCCGGCAAAAAAGGTATCTACCATGATGTTGGTGTAGGCATTGCTAAACAAGGAAATGACATCTGCTACATCCCGTGCTGGGGGAGTTGGAGCTGGCATTGTCGGAATATCTCCTCCTCCGCCTGATCCATCATTATAGAAGTAGATATTGTCTACGTACAATGTACCGGTAACATCCACTACATCCAGGATCAGTTGACTGAAATCTGTGGGTGTAGCTGTTAGTCCGGCGGCCTGAAGATCAGCTATGCTGACATCTATAGTGCTCCATTGACCGGCAGTTAAGGTTGTTCTTTCATCGGCTTGGGTGTCGTTGCCACCATCAAAACCATCGCCGCCAAAGTCCACCACTCGCGATATTAAATCAAAAGAGGTTGCCGTCCATACATCAATACTGAAATTGGTCATGCTAGTAAGGTCAACCGTTTCGGTAAGGGTCTCAATACCGGCAAAATCCAAATCGGTATATAGTAAAACATCATCCCCTGCAACTTGCACATCGGTTTGGCCACCGCCCTGACTAAAACCTGCAAAAAAGGTATCTACCATGATGTTGGTGTAGGCATTGCTAAACAAGGAAATGACATCTGCTGCATCTCTCGCGGGAGGTGTTGGTGCAGCCTCGGCGGGCATATCTCCTCCTCCGCCTGATCCATCGTTATAGAAGTAAATATTGTCTACGTACAATGTACCGGTAACGTCCACTATATCCAGGATCAGTTGACTGAAATCTGTGGGTGTAGCTGTTAGTCCGGCCGCCTGAAGATCAGCTATACTAACATCTATAGTGCTCCATTGACCGGCAGTTAGGGTTGTGGTTTCATCGGCCTGGGTATCGTTACCACCATCAAAACCATCGCCGCCAAAGTCCACCACTCGCGATATTAAATCAAAAGAGGTTGCCGTCCATACATCAATACTAAAATTGGTCATGCTAGTAAGGTCAACCGTTTCGGTAAGGGTCTCAATACCGGCAAAATCCAAATCGGTATATAGTAAAACATCATCCCCTTCAACTTGCACATCGGTTTGGCCACCGCCCTGACTAAAGCCGGTAAAAAAGGTATCTACCATGATGTTGGTGTAGGCATTGCTAAACAAAGAAATGACGTCTGCCGCATCTCTCGCGGGAGGTGTTGGTGCAGCCTCGGTGGGCATATCTCCTCCCCCCCCGCCCATAGCGGTAGTTTGTGTAATATTATCTACTAAGAACGTACCCTCTACTCCGGGATCCGTATTGAACCCAATAAACAATATCATTTGACCATATTGACCATCCGGAACTAAAGGCTGACCATTTTGGGGATCACCATCAATGAAACTGGCTACTCCATTAGTGCCAAAGTCAAAATTCAACGTTTCCCAACCAGAACCCGTATGCGTTGTTAAAACTTCCACATCTCTCGCTCCGCCGGCACCATTTTCAAACTTGACCAAAACAGCAATTTCTGTTGATGCGAATAATTCCAACTGAATCGTCTTGTTTTCACCGCTAAAGTCTACTGCCGTTCCCAAAGGGAATTGCACATTTTGGAATTGACCACCACCGGCTACCATTTGTCCAACATTGGTGGTGTTTCCATTTCCGGTTTCCGGATTGGTCACTATTGAAAACCCGATATTATCGCCTACAATAGCATCATAAGCCACATTGGTAGCATCAAAATCAATGGGCAATGCCACCGGCCCAGGTGGTTCTGGAATACTAATGGTGATCTCATCTTCAAACGTAGCGGAGGCTCCTGCCACATTATTTGCTGTGAGGCTAACCGTGTAAGTACCAGAGACAAAGGTTACGGTGGGATTGATTTCAGTTGATGTGGTCTCGTTTCCAAAATCCCATTCGAACGTATCGGCATTCTCCGAAATATTGATAAAAGATACCGAACCGGTGTTTGGAATCAAATCAAATGTGAATCCAGCCGTTACTGCTGGTAATGCTTCACCTTCGTCATCATCTTCACATCCTAAAAAGGTGAATACCAAAATTACCATGAATAGTAGTCCGGCTTTTCTAATTAAATCTTTCATTGTATTGTTGAGTTAGTTTAGTTAGTAAATAATGTCTCGTCAAATTCATAGACGCGAACGTAGTCAACAAGCATCGTTTGTGGAAACTGTGTCTCAGCATTGGGAAGGCCCACAAAAGTGCCTCCAACAGCCAAATTCATCAGGATGAAAAAGGGTTTTTCAAATACCCAAATCCCTTCGCCATCCGTTTCTTCTTCAATGTCTTCGGGAGTAATTTGGTTATAGAGTACATCGTCTACGTAAAAGTTTATGAACTCAGGGCCCCATTCTATTCCGAAAATATGGAAACCCGTGTCGAAACGGTCATTTTCCAAAGTGAACTCTTTAGAGATAGCATCTCCGCCGAAATATCCTGGTCCGTGGACACTCCCGACCAATACTGTAGGTTCCTGACCACGGTATTCCATAATATCTATTTCCCCTGCAGCGGGCCATGGATTTTCATCATTATCTGCGCCCAACATCCAAAAGGCGGGCCAAATCCCTTGGCCAAAGGGCAAACGGATCCTGGCCTCAAACCTGCCATATTGTTGTTCAAATAGGTCTTTGGTCAACAGTCGTGCAGAGGTATATTCAAAGCCTTCAAAGGATTCCTCACGAGCCGTAATTAAGAGTACCCCGTTTTGTATGGTAGCATTTTCAGGGCGATCCGTGTAATACTGCAATTCCTCATTGCCCCAACCAGGGATACCTTGTTCGGTACCATCACCCAGGTCATAGTCCCAACGATTCGGATCTGGTGTACCGTCTACGTTAAAGTTATCCTCCCACACCAGGGTAGTGGACCTGGCTACAGTCTGGGTGTCATCATTTTCGCAACCCAGAACCATTAAAAGGAACATACTCAAAATAAGCGTCTTGGGGCCCAGATTTGATTTTAAATGTCTATTTAGAATTTTATTTTTCATTGCTTTTTACTGTTTTATGTATTATTCCGCGGAGAAGAAAATGTTATCTACCGAAATACTGGATATTGTGCCATCGGACACAAAGAATAACAATCCAAGTCCGGATCTATCCGTCAAACCTTCAAAACTGGAGAGTGGAATAGAAAAGTCTACAAATTCATTAGCAATCAGTTCCGATGATGCTATGGTAAAGGAAGAGCCGGATTCAACCCCGTTAAGAAAATTGTTTAGTTCCAATCGGATAAAATCATCAGGATCAATAGCTTCATCCACCCTTATCTGCAAGTTAAGAGTGTTCATTTCGGAGGCATCTATCCGATTTTCTTCGCTAAAGAAATTGATGCTGACAAAATCGAGGTTGGTATATTGTAAAATATCATTGCCGTCCTCATTAACAACTCCACCCAATGTTCCCTGGCCTGCAAAAAATCCATTGAAATTATCCACGGGAACATCAGCAAATAAATCACTAAAGATAGAAATCACCTGTGATGTTTCGGACGACTCTACCAGTACTCCCCCCTCCGCGCGTACTCCAGCAATGGAAGCGGTAATCTCGGTTGTACCGGTATTGACCACAGTGACCTCACCAAGTTCACTGACAAACGCCACATTTGGATCTGAACTTTCAAAAACAAAGTAAGAAGGCGCTGGAATAACGGTTTGATTAATTCCCGATTCCAAATTAAACGTCTGTTCTAACTGGCCAATGGTAAGACTTTCCCCCACCGTAGTAGGAAAACGGCCTTCATTACCTCCCAATATGGAAGGTTGGGACTGCGCTATGGTCCCTAATTTTTCAAAACGTAGCTCATCGATCCAAAAGGTAAACCCGAAACCATCGGTACTTTGAGACCCCGCAGAGAAGCTAAACATTCCTCTTTCCTGTACCAACTTTGAAGGATCGGGTATAGGAATAACGACTTTCCGCCAATCTGTAGATAAGCGAATATTCTGCGCCAACACGACAAACTTATTTTCCCCAAAATCATTTCCGAAACCTACTTCCCCGATGGTAGCCGTAGTAGAGCCCCTTGTATAAAACGTTAAGGCGTCAAAACCGGTTAAATCCCTGCCTTCTCCGCGATCTCGGAAAATCCCTCCTATAAAACTCCCGTCGGGATCATCCGGGGCAGGAACATCAACTCGAATGGAAGACGATCCTGCAAAAGCAACGTCATTATCTGTACCAAAACCTTCAGGATTAGCCCCTGTATTCGGATCAAAGGATTCAAAAAACTCGTCGGTAAGGCCTACCGGATCATCCGTGAAAATATCCGGATTAGTATTAAATCTTGCAAACTGTACTTCATCGGAAAAATCCCGTTCACATCCGGAAAAAAGAAGGATTCCCAGACCTAAAACAACAACTGAGCGCAATTTAAAATCTATATAACTTTTCATTTTCAATCTTTTTTATTTGCCGATATTGATGTGTACATACGTCATAATTTCCCATTCATTCCCGTTGTCAAATCCAACAGGGCTTATCGTAGGTTCGGTTGAAAACTGCGGCGTTGCATTGGGCAAGTATCTTGGCGAGAATTCATTTAAGGATCGCCAGATGCCGCGTATACCAATCTGGGTGCTGGGTAAAATGAACCAATCCGGCTTACCAAGCGTAGTAGAAATGTCCAACATCAATTGCACCGGGAAGGTTAAGTTAAAATCCCGATGATAGTCAAACGGCCCCCAATCATTAATTTTTTGCTCGTATCGCAATCTGAAATTTTTATACAGGATTTGCACATCGCCACCAAAACGGCGGATCAAGCGATCAGAATCGCCATTGCCTTGCCCATTCCCGTAAAAGAAGTTACCCACCAAACCGAAATCCGGTCCAATTTTGGAGACCATTCTGGAATGCACCTCCCAGAGATCTTCTGCCGGCGCTGAATTGGGGAAGGAAAAAACGGTTCGATCTGCCAAAAACCCGATATGTGCATCCATAGTGGTAGGTAAGTGCCGGTACACAAACCCAAGGTTCATGGCGAACTTGGCATCTTCTGCCCTGTTGTTATCCCATTCGTACATCCAGGTACCCGGTGTTGGATCATAGGTAAGCAATATTTCTCCCGCTGTAGTTTCCCGATTGGCACGAACCGAAAAAGGATCGTCAATAATGTTCCGCAAACGTGCAGGAGCTTGGGCATCCTGGGGTATGGCCTCTACAATAGGCTTTTGCCACATAAAGTTGGGAGCAATCTGAAACTTACCGGTGGCATACGTAAATCCTGATAATACACTGGTAACGTTACCACTTCCTGTGTCCCTTAATTTCCAGCCTGTGAATGTTAGCGTTTGGTCCGCACCACCGTTGGCAATCAATCCCATGGCGGATCCCTGACCGTACCAATTGAATTTACCGCCCTCGTAGGTGATCTTCACTTTACCGCCCCAATTGTCGCTGGACTGGATCCTATCTTCAAAAACCACATAGTTTCCCGGAGTACCCCGAACATCTTGAAAGGCAACCCCATTTAAGGGACTTCCTGCCCAAATACCTCCCAACTCCACTCCAAATTGGCCAAATTCCCGTTCTACTACTATCGAAGCACGTTCTGTAGGCCAGGGAGGAACTACCCCACTTCGCAATTGATTTATGTCCAAAACACGTTGCCCATTTTCATCAAAAATGATATCCGTCTCAAAGTCCCTGTGATAAATCCCGGTGACATTATATTTACCAAAGTGCCGGTTATATTTAAAAAGCATCGTAGGATTGGCACCCCACCAAAGCTGGGGCCCAATGGCTACTTTTAGTCCTTTAAATATCCCTTTACCGTCAATTTCCGCGCCTAGTATTTCCCCATTGTAAATATCCAGGTTGGGTCCATAGTTAGCTTCCGGATAGAACCCAAAAAAGTCACCTTCGTATCCCCAATGGTAATGTCCGGTTCGGTAGAACCCCCGTAGATCGAACTCTTTTGCGTTCCATTCAAATTCCGCCTGATAGATCCGTACCCGGTTGACATCCGAAACTACCACATCTCCCTGGTCCGTACTCACATCTATCGGGCGAGCGCTATTTTCATAGAAAATCTCATTTATAGGATTTTGAGCCACATTCCCAACAACGTTTACGTTCACCTCTGCCCTCATATTGGGCGCCGGGTTACCTTCCACACCAACGAAATACGACTGCAAATGATCAAACCCTAATTGATTGGGAAAGGTATTCGGGTCGTCCGGGTCGGGAGTATCGGGCGTTGTAATAAGACTACCCCCGGTACTAAACGTGGCAAATTTTGCTTGAAGGTTACTTATCCGAAGGAGGTTGCTCGACTCCCCCTGCAAGGCGGCTTTATCGCCCCGTGCCGTCAAAACAGCATCCATCAGTTCAATATTGTCAAAATGGCTGTGAACAAAGTCCAAGGTAACACCATCCGCATAGGGATTGAGCTGATGTGCCTCCTTCAGCGCATAATAAGCAGCCCGGGGATAGAGATCGTACAGTCCTCTTGGGTTGGTTTCGCCTTTGGCACATATCCCAAACCACTCTTCATTCATATTGTTCGCGCCGGGTGCCGCTAGATCGCGAGCATATCCACCATTGGACCAGGAGGCATTGTTATCATGGATATCTGCATTTTTCCGATCATCAAAACCAAACTTCCACCAGCCGTCACTGAATTGGAAGGTAAATCCTCCTATAGAATTCCCTACTTTTCCTAGTCCAGCGGCATTTTCATAGATCTCTTTCCAGTTCCCTACCATATAATACGCCTGGGAGTATTGATCTTCTTTGTTTTCGATAGCGTTGAAGGCATCGGCGCCAAATTCCGTGAACATTACGGGTTTATTAAGCTTGTCCTTAACCACCTGGAACATATCTCCAAAAGATACTCCTCTATAGGTATTTGTACCGTAGATATCAACGTCTTTACATTCTTCAGCAACAATATCTATAAATAAGACATCTCCGTTACAAATGGCAACGGGATGTGAAGGATCTTTGGCTTTCATCATTTTGGCCGCTTCATTCATCAACCGATACATCGGCCTTCCTCTGCTTTCGCCAATAAACTGTATTCTACCTTCGTCGTCCGGAAAATCTTCTGTCTCTGCTCCCGCCCAGAAAAGACCATAGTTATTCTCATTCCCTAGCAGATAGAGCAGCAATCCGGGAGTATCCTTATATCCTTCTACCAGGGCATCCATCTCTGCCATCAAAAACTCCATAGTGGTGGGATCATCGTAAATAGTAACCGGCGTCCAAACCCCGTTTAAGGTTAAGCCGTACCGGCCAAAGGAATGATTGAGCATGGTGTAGATGCCATAATTCTCATAGATATATCGTATCCATTTGGCCGGAACACCAGTGTACTGCCGTATTACATTGACCCCCATATTCTTTAACAAGGACATCTCCGTATCCAGGCCTGCCTTGATAATATCATCTGATTTTGTCCAGAAATTTGCATTCACCGTGTTAGTACCAATAGGAATATAATCCCAATTCATACCATTCATCATAAAGTCCTCTCCATTAACAACGAGCTTCATCCCGCCTTCATCAGTAACCACCGTCACCTGATCGGTCTGAGCAAACACGCTTGTTGTAAATAAGAAGAGTAGCAACCTCAGTACATTGTTTTTCATAGTAAAGTCTAGTTTTAGTTTGATGTTAGCAGAAAAAGAAGCTGAGATCTATTTTAACCGAAAAACAAATGCCTCTGAAGAAATGGGGAACTTCTACTTTTGCCAACGGTTAAACATATCTTAAAAAAATAGCAATTCAATAAAAATCACCTCAACAAAAAATATACATAGCAAAAAAACATTTCCTATTTTATCAAATTCATAAAACCCCTTATTATTCAAGGGTTTTCAAAGCTTTTTGAGGATTACTACAACGATATAGTTGTGTTGTTGTATAGGTAATGTTGAGGTACAGGGTGCCTTGTGTACAGGAATTACAGCTTTAAAATATAATTCACCAGATTGTCGTCATGCGAAAGGTCCATTTTCTTTCGCAATCGGTAACGTTTAATCTCCACACTTCTAGCTGAGATATTGAGCAGTGGCGCAATTTCTTTTGAGGAAAGATTTAAGCGTAGATAGGCACAAAGTCGGATATCATTAGGTGAAAGGTTGGGATGTGCCTTTTTAAGTTTCTTTAAAAACTTTCTGTCCGCATTATTAAACGCTTCTTTAAAAAGCTCCCAATCATCACTTTTATTCAGATTGTTATCAATGATCCTAATAATGGGGTTAACAAAGTCCTTGCTTTTTCCATTGGACAACAGTTCTTCTTTTACTTTAGTAAGGAGTTCATTTTTTCGAATGATACTTAGGGTAGAAGCAGCCAACTCATTGCTTTTACTGCGGAACTCTTTTTGCAGTTGCTCATTCTTTATCTTGACGATCTCCCTTTCATTATGTGCTTTGGCCAATTCCATTTCCCGTTCATTTTCTTCCACCAGTTTCTGTTGCCTTTTTTTGTAATACGTCCTATTGGCGTAGTGGATCAGAAAGGTTCCGACAATTCCCAGGAAAATGTACAGTGCAATAGCTGTATTGGAAAAGTGCCAGGGTCTGTTGATAGCGAAAACATAGGTAGCCACATTGGCAGACACCTTGTTTCCCAATTTTGAGCGAACACTAAAGGTATAATCGCCGTAGGGTAAATTTTCAAATGTGACTGAAGCTTCATCGGACCAGTCACTCCAGTTGGGATAAATGTCACTCAATTGAAATTGGTAATTTGGTTGCGTATGCCAATCGTAATTAGCCGTGTAATAGGAAATACCCAGATTGTTGTTGTTACTTTCAAACTCCCCGGGAAGGTTCTTGTTTATCCAAGGTGTTGCATCCTGTGATTGATTTTTTGAGGATTGATAAACAGCACCTATTTGAACCGTAAATTCCTCCTCAGCTAACCTATTTAGGTTAAGGATACTGTATCCCATGCTTGTTCCCAATAGCAATTTCCCATCCTCCAAAGTGGAAATACTCTCATATCCCACGATGCTATTTCTGATGTCCTCCTTAAAGTGAATATCCCTAATAATCAGTGTATTGGCGAGTTTTCCCTGAGATATCTTGCTTATATTCTCTTTGGAAAAAAGCCACAAATTTGCTTCACTGTCCACTATCATTTTACCGGAAACATAGCCCGATTTGGCATATACCTGACTTAGTATGCTATCCTTTTCAAACTTCTTTTTTTCAGAATTATACTTCATAATTCCTGACTTATGGGCGTACAAAAGTTCGTCCTGAAAAGTGATAATACCCGAATTGAAACCTGGGGTTAGCGAGTCCAGTTGAACGGCTAAGGCTTCGGTGAACAAGTCGTCCACGGTCACCTTAAAAACACCTTTATACTCATGGTTCACAAATATTTCGTTATCCAGAACTTCGAAATACCTTGAGGAGTAATCGAACCCTTTAATCTTATTGCGCACACTCCAACTACCCTTTTTGTTTTCAATTACGAATAAGCCTTCATAATTCCCTTGTAACAGTGTTGGGGTGGGCGAGCGCATCTTGGCAATTTTCCAGGTACCGGGTACCGTGGCTATTTTCTGCGCCTGATCTTCTGAGATTACAAAAGTTCCGGAATGGTGACCACAGAACAAGGTTCCGTCAATACTATCCAGGTACCACACCTGCCCTTGCGTACCTTCAATCAATGCAAATTGGGCATCTCCTTCAATTTTTTTGTGAAAGAGTCCTTGATTCGTTCCCAGATATAACCGATCACCCCATTTTACTGCGGTATACACACTTCCAATTACACCCCTATTATCCTCATATACTCTAAAGGGAGAATTTAGATTAATGTAGCTTACCCCATTGTCAAGACCCAACCACAAATTACGGTCTACGTCCTCAAAAAGTGACAATACGGTGTTATTCCTAAGACCATTTATTTGATCTATATGATGTCTTAGATTTCCATTCTCGTCCAAGAGCAGCACCCCATTAGCAATAGTTCCAATTGCTAAACTTTTATCGGCCAGCTGTAATGCGCTATAACAGCTGTTCCCTAATAAAAGGTCTTCAGCATCTGTATTCCATTTCACCAAAGCACCCGCTACAATTTTGTAAAATCCGGAGTTTCTGGTAAGCAGCAACAGATCATCATTATGCTTGGAAATAGTAATGACCTCATCACTTAACAAGGGCTCAGCTTCATTAAAAACCACCGCTTCTCCTAGCTCAATTTTAAACAGCCCCTGGTTGATCTTTTGGAAATATATCGTTTGATCAATATTGAAAATCCTTGGTAAAGAGGTTTCCGCAGGGATAATATTTACGGTTTCGTTCTTTAGATCATAGATATAGATGCGCTTTTTTGATTGAAAAAGTATATGGCCCTCAGCGTTAACAATATTCCAGAACTCTTCATCTTCTAATACGTCTTCCTTAATTTTTCCTGATAATGAGAAATAGTTCAGGGTACCCCATTCGTTCTTGATCCAGTAACCAAATTCTTTGTAACATCCTGTGTAAATCCTATCCCCTACTACAGTTACGGATCTAATTATGGTTTCATTGGGAGAGGGGAACAAGGTCCATTTTGCTCCGTTGTACTCTAAAAGTCCTTTGTTATTGGCTACATAGATCAGTTTTTTCCCGGATTGGGAAATGGCCCAGTTTTGATTTTCCCCTCCGTAATCTGAAGGGGAGAAATTCTGTATCGGAGGTAATTCCTGAGCATTGAGCAGTGCTACCCCCATTAGGTATATGAAGGCCCATAATTTCTGATACTTCAATTTGAATACGTGCTTCATAGCTTCGCTGAAATTAACGCATTTAGATTAAATCGAAATGACAAAGAAGGAAATCATATTCAAAAAGTACTTAAAACGGATAAAACGAAAAAAGACCAGCTTTGCTGGTCTTTTATTTCAACTGTATCTATAATCTATTGATATACTCTGATATAATCGACCTCCATGGTGTCTTCAGTAAAAGCCGGATCAATAGTACCTCCTAGCGTACCGCCCATAGCAATATTCATAATAAAGAAGAAATCGCTATTGAAGGGTGTACTCATGTCATTATCAAAACTCAGGTGTACCAAATCGTCATCCACCACAAATTTGATACTATCAGGCGTCCATTCCATAGTGTAATTATGGAACTCAGAGGTAGCAGTGCTTAAGGGGCGCGCGTCAGTGATGGCATTACCCGCAAAATTTTCAGGGTAATGTATGGCACTTGAAACCACGTTCGAATTATTACCCACATGTTCCATAATATCCAATTCTCCACAAGTAGGCCATCCTACTTCTGCAAAGTTGCCGCCTAACAGCCATAATGCTGGCCAGGTTCCTCCCGCTGAAGGCAATTTTGCCCTAATTTCCACACGACCATAGGTGAATTCAAATAGATCTTCAGATTTTATACGAGCTGAAGTGTAGGCCGCTCCGCCTGTAGGGCTCACGCCAAAGTCAAAGAACAGTACCACCCTATTGTAGGTGCCTGTAGGAGATTGCGTGCTAAAATCGAAAGTCAAGGTTTCCCATTCTTCGGCTACCGTAGTTGTAGCATCTACTTCAACAAATTCAGTTGCATCTGCTTGATTTTCTAATTTGAGTCGAACAACGGCCCCTATTGCGGGTGACCATGTTTTTACACTAATGCTGCCGTAGGTGGTCATATCAAGAGGAGAAGCCACATCAAAATAGGTACCGGCCCATATTTCAGAACCAAAGTTCTTCAACGACTCACCCACCTTAGAAGAAGTATTTTCCCCCGAGGGATCCGGATTATCAACTACCATAGAATTAGCACCTCCAAAACCAGTAAATGCCGGAGGGGTACCCTCAAAATCCTCTATAACTGAGGTTCCTCCTCCTGTAGCCATCAAAGTAATATCATCATAGTAGTGGATAACACCAGCGGGTCCTCCACTTCCAATGGCTGTAATCTTTAGAATCCCATCTTCTACTCTTACATTTTCAGGATTGTTCGTATAGGTTTGTGACTCACCATTACCCCATCCTCCGGCACCTAGATCATAGGTCCAGTTGGCGGGATTTGGTGCACCATCCACATCAAATTCATCGGACCACACTAAGTTGGTAAATATGGTTTCCAAAGGGTCTCCACCTATAGTTAAATCACTACCATCCCCTTTGACCATCTTGTACTGCCAATAAACGCCTGTACCCGATTCTATAATTACATCCATAGCATTTCCATCCTCGGAAAGGGTCACCTGATAGGTAATGGCATCGGGTACATCTACATTCGGAAGCTCGCCTGCATTAACAGCTTTTGGCAATCCTAAATAGGCTCCGGCGCCATTTAAGGTAAGTGTACCCGCAGCTGGGTCGTAAGAATATGTAGCAGCAGCTGAACCATCATGTGGTGCTACCGGAGCGCCGCAGGCATCCGCTGCTCCACTTTGCCACCCTTCGAGCCAGGTTTCATCGCCCAAATTATTGGTAAAAGTACCGTCTTCACCAAAAACGTAGGTGTCGTTAAAATAGCACGACCTTTGCACAAGCCCCACGCCATCTATTGCAAACCAACTGATATCTCCCGGTGCAGGACCAACGCCCAGAGAACCGGATGCATTAGCCATAACCCAGGAACCAAACAAGGCCGCATTAGGGTCAATAGTTACTTCAACCTCAACACTGATTGAAGATCGAAGTAAGGCTCCCCCCAAACTATAGGCCGTAACTGCAATTTCATAAGTAGATATGCCTTCTGTACCATATTGATAGGAAGCTGTTTCACCATTAGCCACCACAACAGCGGCTGCACCTTCTTCAAAATTTACTACATAGGTCACCGCATTTTCTGCATTGGGTGTAATCTCCACCAGACCCGAACCATCCATAGCTACATTAGCGTCAATTGTTAAGTTTTCAGGGATGACTCCCTGAGCTGAAACATCATCATCATCTTTACAGGCAATACTACCGGCAAAAACAACTAAAATTACTACGGCCAATACCGCTCCTTTTTTTTTCATTTTTACTGACTATTTAAGATTAGTGTTGCGTTCAATAAAAATTTGTTTAAAGATCGTATTCAAAAACTGCTGTTTTCTTTGAAAAAAGCTAAACAAATTATTATCCTCAAATAAGATAACATCAAATTCTCAAAAAAACGAAGGGTTTTTTAACTATATGCTAATAAAAAGAGTAAAAAAAAGCAATACCTATTTCCAGAAAAAACAAGGACTATACGATCTCGGCACTTAATCCAGCTTGAAGCAATCTGGAACAACGCGGTTTTAGATCATCATACTCTCCGGTTTTAACGGTACACTTTCCTCTGTAATGTACTATTAGAGAGCATTGTTCCGCCTGCTCCGGGGTATGCTCGCAGACGTCAATAAGGGTGGTAATAACGTGATCAAAAGTGTTTACATCATCATTGTACAGGACAATCTCGTTCTGACGAATCGCTTCCTCCTCCAACAATAGCTCTTCTGATATTTTTTCTTTTGTCCCCATTCCGAAGTACTATAGATCTAATGTACATATTTTGCAGCAACCCAGTCATTTCTGAGTAACTTTTTTTCAAGTTTCAAATCATACTGCATACATTTTGCGGAAATTGCATCTAAATCCTTCAAATAGAAACCACTAAGCAATAGAGACCCGGTTGTTTTCAGTTGAGCGATGTATTTAGGGATATCTTCCAATAAAATGTTTCGATTGATATTGGCCAGTATCCTATCAAATTTTGTTGTACCCATGCTTCCGGCATCCCCCTGAAAAACTGCTATGTAACTACATTGATTTAGCGTAACATTTTCTTTAGCATTTTCATAGCTCCAAGGGTCTATATCCACGGCAAGTATTTCAGAAGCTCCTTTCTTTTCTGCCAAGATTGCCAATACACCGGTACCACAGCCCATATCTAATACCGTCTGGCCGCTAATTTCCTCTTCTAAAAGCAATTGCAACATCATGTGGGTAGTCTCATGGTGCCCGGTCCCAAAACTCATTTTGGGGGAAATAACAATATCATATTCAATGGGCTCCATCGTATGGAAAGGCGCCCTTATCCTACAACGGTCCGTAATTGTAATGGGATGGAAGTTCTCTTCCCAGGTGGCATTCCAATTTTGTTGCTCAATAGGCTGAGAGGTATAGGTAATTTGGAGATCAGGAATTTCTAGTATTGTCAGGGTAGCAAGATCGAGGCCGCTGAATTCCTTTTCAGGGATGTAGGCCTGGACACCGGTTTCAGTTTCGAGAAAGCTCTCAAAACCGCGTTCTCCCAAGGCTGCAATAAGAATCTCTGTCGCAGGATTACGCGGAACTACGACAAAACAAAATTCCAGGTAATTCACTTTTAGATAGCCTGGACAATTGCGATAAAATCATCGCATTTTAATGAAGCACCCCCAATAAGTCCGCCGTCTACATCGGGTTGAGAAAAGATCTCTTTGGCATTATTAGGCTTTACACTTCCCCCATAAAGGATGGTAACTGCATCCGCCAATTCAGAACTATAGGCTTCCGCTATCGTTTTGCGTATAAACGCATGCATTTCCTGGGCCTGCTCCGGGCTGGCAGTTTCCCCTGTGCCAATGGCCCATACCGGCTCGTAGGCCAAAATGATCTGCGTCCACTGCGAAGCCGCCAGATGAAATAATGCGTTTTTTAACTGCGAGGCTACCACAGTAAAGTGATTTTCATTTTTACGTTGGTCCAATTCTTCCCCAAAGCAAAAGATGACCTGCATATTTTTAGATAGTGCCTTAGTTACTTTTTTCGCTAAGAAGGCATCCTCTTCGTGAAAAAGCGATCGCCTTTCAGAATGTCCAAGAATTACAGTGTTTACACCAATATTGAGCAACATATCCGCAGATATTTCCCCGGTAAAGGCACCGTTTTCTTCAAAATGCATGTTTTGCGCTGCCACCTGTACTACTGAGCCTTGCAAATGCCTGACCGACGAAGCCAGGTTTACAAAAGTAGGCGCCACAATAATTTCGGCAGTAGTATCCGGTATTTTCGCGGACAACTCCCAGAGGAGCGCTTCGGTTTCCTCTAAATTCTTATTCATTTTCCAGTTTCCAGCAACTATTTGGGTTCTCATTACAGTATGTTTATTTGGTGATAGTATCTACTTTAAACTTCAGTTTGGCACAGGGTTATTCGAATACCAGTTCGTCAAAATCATTAAAATGCTTCTTTTGTAAGATCGTGCCTTCCTCCAAAACCAGGATGGAAGGATTGGAGCGCGTGATGGTCTTGAGCGTAGTCATGTCCGAAAAATAAAACTCAAAACCCAGATTGTACTCTTTACTTACAGCCATTGTTTCTTCCGCTCCTGAGGCTGACATACCAATAACCGTATATCCTTTTTTGATCGCTTGATCCGTTGCTTTTTTTACCACTGCAAAAGCCTCCAAATTACTTTTCGCCAGGTCATATGCAATCACCATGACCAATTTGGGTTCTACCAACATCAACTCTGTATGATCCGTCCCATCTTTTTCTATGGTGAAATCATGAATAGGGGGTTCATACCCTTCCTGTACTACCTTGGTATCAACACCAACAAAATCGCCTTCCACTTCAGGATAGGCACCGTTGGTTACATAGACCTTTTCTTCGCCATTCACATTAAATTTCCAGGCAAATTCCTGAATGGGCTTTGGTGCATCTTCGGGAATGATCATCCCTTCCCGAATGTTTGTCCCAATTTTATAAGGTCGAAAATCCTTGGCCGGTAAATGGGCCAATACGTGCTGGCAAAAAAGAATGCTTCCCAAAGTGGCCAATCCCATTGCGATCCAGCCCTTATTTCGGTTCATTAAAGGTTGTATATGCCGTATCCCAAACAGTAAAATAAGAATCAAAAACAAAAGAATAACGTCCTTTGTAAACGATTCCCAAGGCGTCAGTTTAATGGCATCTCCGAAACACCCACAGTCGGTTACCTTATTAAAATAAGCGGAATAAAAAGTGAGAAAAGTAAAAAAAACGATCATCGTTAAAAGGCTCCAAACGGTCAGCTTCGGGAAAAACCCCAGTAGCAAGGCAACCCCTAAAAGTACCTCCACCACCACTACCAAAATTGATATGGCCAAGGCATACGGTTCAAAAAAGGGAAGATCCAATACGGATGGACTAAAATATTCCTCTAGTTTAAAGGAAAAACCAACCGGATCATTAAGCTTGATCAAACCACTGATAATAAAAAGTAGGCCAACAAAAACCCGAGCAAATCCTACCAAAAGCTTCATGTAGCTATATTTAAATGAATAAGAGCAAAAACAGCGTAGTTGATGATATCTTCATAGTTTGCAGCAATCCCCTCGCTGACAAGGGTTTTGCCCTGATTATCTTCAATTTGTTTTACCCGTAATAATTTCTGAAGGATCAAATCGGTCAAAGAGCTCACCCGCATTTCCCGCCAGGCTTCACCATAGTCGTGGTTTTTGGCCTCCATGAGCCCCTTTGTCCTAAATACTTGCTCGTCATACAGCGCAAGTGCCTCTTCAGCATTGAGATCAGGTTGTTCTACCACCCCTTTTTCCAGTTGGATCAACGCCATAATTGCATAGTTGATGATGCCCATGAATTCGGATTGCTCACCTTCGTCTACCTTTCTAATGCTGTTTTGCTGCAAACTGCGTATCCGTTGTGCCTTGATAAAAATTTGATCCGTTAATGAAGGTAGGCGCAAAATACGCCAGGCTGTTCCATAATCCCGGGTCTTGTTTTGAAATAGCGTACGACACTGTTGAATAATTGTATCGTATTGCGTAGAAGTTTGCTGCATCTGTCTGCTATTTTGTGTAATTTTCGGCCATTTCGTGGCTATTTCAATAGCACCAGCCAAAGATAATTGAAACGCGTTAAAGCGAACCTGATTTCATGACGATAAACTGCAAAGGAATATGTATTGACCTGTCTACCCCAAAGGTAATGGGTATTTTAAATACTACGCCGGATTCTTTTTATGATGGTGGAAAGTACAAAAGCGCGAAAGGTATCCTGAATGCTGTTGAAAAAATGCGTTCAGATGGTGCAACGTTTGTTGATATTGGCGCTTACAGTTCCCGTCCCGGAGCACAAGATGTTAGTGAAGATGAAGAATTACATCGTATTCTTCCTATAGTTGATCTTATTTTAAAAGCGTTTCCCGAAGTGCTTCTTTCCATCGATACCTTTCGCAGTAGTGTGGCTAAAAAATGCCTTCAGGCAGGAGCCGCTATGATCAATGATATTTCGGGGGGGAAGCTGGACAAAAAAATGATGCGTATTATCTCCGAATTTCAAGTACCCTACATTCTAATGCATATGCGGGGAACACCACAAACCATGAAAGCGCAAACGGATTATGATGATCTTATCAAAACCCTTATCCGGTATTTTTCGCAACAAGTGGCTGAGGCACGGCAACATAAAATAAACGACATCATTCTTGATCCTGGATTTGGATTTGCTAAAACCGTTTCACAGAACTTTACCTTATTACAGCATCTTGACATCCTAAAAATATTGGAGTTACCAATGCTTGTGGGTATAAGCAGGAAGTCCATGATCTACAAAACCTTGAATACCACCTCCGAAAAAGCGCTGAACGGTACTACGGCCTTACACATAGTTGCCTTGCAACATGGGGCAAATATTCTGAGAGTGCACGATGTTAAAGAGGCTATGGAATGTGTTCGCCTGCACCGCCAACTTGAAGCGGCAAAACTGGGAGAGTAGCACAGTTGTTCCCTAATTTCCTAATTTTACAAAAATCGCCGCGTTGGAATTTCTCAATTTTCTTGAATTCAAGATTACGGACCTTATAGACATTCTTCTTGTAGCGGTTCTTCTCTATTATATTTACAAATTGGTTAAGGGTACCGTTGCCATCAATATCTTCATAGGAATTGTTATTGTTTGGGCGCTTTGGAAATTAACAGAGCTCTTACAAATGAAAATGATCAGCAGTATGGTGGGCGGTTTTATGAATATTGGGCTTATCGCTTTGATCATCGTTTTTCAACAGGAGATCCGAAAGTTCCTTTTGCTGATCGGATCAACCAACTTTGCTTCAAAACGCAGTTTTATACGGCACTTTAAATTCTTAAAACAGGAAGCCCTCCCTACAGATGTGAACGTGGATGCCCTTATAGGTGCTTGTAAAAACATGGGCATCAGCAAGACCGGGGCAATTCTTGTTATAGAACGGAACAATAACCTGGATTTCGTCAAATCTACCGGAGATAAGATGAATATTGAAATTACCCAACCTATCGTGGAAAGTATCTTTTACAAGAATAGCCCATTACACGACGGTGCCGCCATCATACAGGACAATTTTATTACTGCTACCCGGGTAATTTTGCCGGTTTCCAATGAGCGAAGTATTCCATTGCGATTTGGATTACGCCATCGCGCTGCTGTCGGGATTACCGAAAAAACGGATGCACTTTGCCTGGTGGTCAGTGAAGAAACCGGAATGATCTCCTACATTAAAAACGGGGAATTTGTGTTGTATAAAAGTCTTGAAGAACTAGCGGCACTCATTAAAAAAGATCTGGCCTAATGCAATGTAAAACCTGCGGGAACAGCTTACGTTCCGACTTTAGTTACTGCCCTGCCTGTGGCGCTAAGATCATAAAGAACCGTCTTACCTTCAAGAACATCTGGCAGGATATTAGCTTTCAGGTGTTTAATTTAGACAATACGCTAGTAAAAACCTTCAGACATATGTTTTCCCAACCGGATGTGGTTATCCATTCCTTTATTTCGGGAGCTAGGAAGAAGTACATGAATCCTGTTAGCTATTTTGCAATTGCCATTACACTATCCGGGTTGTTATTTTACATCCTTCGCAATTGGTTTAATGTGAAGCTGACTCAAAATAGCATCAATCCTGAGAATACCCCGGATATGGATTTTATCTTCGATTATCAGGGGTTGTTGTCCTATTTCATTATGCCCATTTACGCGCTGATCACGTGGATCATATTTCTGGACAAGCGGACGCTAAATTATTCCGAACATTTGGTAGCCAATGCGTACACTACTTCCCAGGTTTCTTTCTTACAATTCGTTATTTGTTTACCCTTATTTGGCTTCTTCGACATCAATTATCAAACCTTTAATTGGTATTTTCTCCTCTTTTCGGTAAGCTTTCAATTTTACGCATTCAAACGATTATTTGGTATCGGATTGGGAAGTACCCTGGTGCGTGCCCTGGGATACCTTATCATGTTTGCCATCATTTTTATGGGTATCGGAATTGTAGTCATCCTCCTCGCTTTTATGACGGGAAAATTAAATCCTGAAGATTTCGTGCCAAAATAAGCGGTTACGCTACTTCTTCTTCTAGGAACTGGGCTTCATAGAGGTCTTTATAATAACCGCCCTTTTCCAATAGTTCCCTATGGCTTCCCATTTCTACAATTTGGCCGGCTTCCATCACGATAATGGTATCTGCCTTTTTAATAGTAGCCAAACGGTGCGCAATAATGATGGAAGTTCTACCCTCGGTAATCGTATTTGTTGCCTGTTGAATAAGTTGTTCTGTGTAGGTGTCTACGGAAGAAGTGGCTTCATCCAGGATCAAAATGCCAGGGTCGCTGAGATAGGCTCGTAAAAATGCGATCAGTTGGCGTTGCCCGCTTGAAAGCATGGAGCCGCGTTCCTTTACATTGTAGGCATATCCTCCGGGCAGGTTGCTAATAAAATTATGCACTCCTATTTCCTTCGCAGCCGCTTCAATGGCGGCTTGGGTTACCTTTTCTTCTTTTAAGGAGATATTGTTAGCAATGGTATCTGCAAATAAAAACACATCCTGAAGGACGATGGCGATGTGCGCGCGTAATGCCGCCAGTTTATACTCCCGAATGTCAATATTGTCGATCTTAATTGACCCGGAATTGATCTCGTAAAATCGATTGAGCAAATTAATAATTGTGGACTTACCAGCCCCGGTAGCACCGACAATTGCAATAGTTTCCCCTGCTTTTACCTTAAAGGATATACCATGCAGCACCTCTTCGTCCGGAACATAGCCAAATCGTACTTCGGAAAAGGTAATTGCGCCCTTAACCTTTGGTACTGCCACAGTCCCTGTATCCGCAATATGACTATCGGTATCCAAAATCTTAAAAACCCGGTTTGCGGCCACCATTCCCATCTGGAGGGTATTAAATTTATCCGCAATCTGACGTAAGGGTCGAAAAAGTAAATCCATTAAAAAGAAGAAGGCAAAAATGGAACCCGTATCGCCCAGGGATGCACTTTCTATACGCTGAATCACGCCAAAATAAACCACTAAGCCTATGCCCAATGAAAATGATATTTCTGCTACAGGAAAAAAAATGGAGTTGTACCAAACCGTTCGCAACCAGGCATTTTGATGCTTTTCGTTGATTCCCCTGAATTTCTCCTTCTCGATCGTTTCTCTGTTGAACAGTTGCACAATTTTCATCCCTGCAATCCTTTCCTGAACGAACGAGTTCAAATTTGCTACTTGCGCCCGTACTTCTATAAAAGCAACCTTCATGGCCTGCTGAAACAGACGGGTAGCAACAAGAATTACGGGAAGGATGGCAAAAACGATCAATGCTAATCTCCAATTGATATACAACATTACAACAGCCCCGGCAAGCATTTTCAAAATGTCTGCTACGATCACAAAAAAGCCCTGACTGAAAATTTCTCCTATCCGTTGCATATCCGCAACCGCCCTGGTAACCAATACGCCAATAGAAGAATTATCAAAATAGGTCATTTTGAATGCCATCATTTTACGAAAGAGTTGAATTCGTAAATCTTTGATCACTGATTCTCCCAATAAATTGGCAAAATAATTGAATGACAGTTGACAAACTACCTGTCCCAGCAATACGGCCAACATCAGGAGTACCAGACGGACGAGTAATGCCTCATCGTTTCCGGGAAGTGCAGTATTTACAATTTCCTTCACCAGCACCGGGGTGAGTATGGCAAATGCAGAAAGGGCAACTGCCACAATAGCCACCACCCAAAATATGGTGCCATAGGGTTTTGTGAAGGCAAAAACCCGCTTAAACAAACCAAAATCAAAAGCTTTCCCTAACTCCTGTTCCTTACTCATATGAATATGTCCTCTGGATACATAACCTCGGTCAAATATAACCCTTTTGCCGGCACGGAGGCGCCCGCTTTACTCCTATCCTTACCTTCAATTATTTGTCTCAATTCTTCCGGTGCGGTTTTCGCTAACCCTACATCTAACAAGGTTCCTACAATGGCACGAACCATATTTCTTAAGAAACGGTCAGCAGTAATTGTAAAAACCAACTTCTCCTCTTTTTGTTGCCAAACTGCCCTACGGATCTCGCAAATGAAGGTTTTCACATCGCTATGGGCTTTGGAAAAACATTCAAAGTCATCGTAACCCAATATAATTTCCGCAGCCTCATTCATCGCTTCCAGATCAAGGGGAAGCAAGAGCTGATGGGCACTATCTTTTAAAAAGGGATCTTTTTTCCCAACGAGCCAATATTCATAGGTGCGTTGTATAGCATCAAAACGGGCGTGCGCTTCGGCACGAACTTTTTTGATTCGATGGACACTGATATCTTGCGGAAGGTAGGCGTTAAGACGTTGGGGCAACGCAGTTGTTTCCAGGGTATCGTCCAAATCAAAATGGGCATACATTTGTCGGGCATGTACTCCGGTATCCGTTCGCCCTGCTCCCACCAGGGGAATTTCAGATCGCAATATAGTAGCAAGTCCTTCTTCAACAACCTCTTGTACTGTTATTGCATTGGGTTGTCGTTGCCATCCATGATACGCCGAACCAAAATAAGAAAGCTCAATGAAATACCGCAAAAACTGCTAATTTTCGGGCTAAAGATACTCGAATACAAAACCAGGCTATCCGGCTGAACTCATTTTAGCATAATTTTAGCGAATGACCAAAGTTCTACTCTTATCAGACACGCACAGTTATATCGATCAAGCCATTTTAAAATATGCTGCTGAAGCCGATGAAGTTTGGCATGCCGGGGATATCGGAAGCCTGGACGTCACCGACCAACTGAGTGCTGTAAAGCCCGTTCGTGCAGTATATGGGAACATCGACAACCATAGCATCCGGAAGGAGTTTCCCGAAGATGCCCGTTTTTATTGCGAAGGCATGGACATTTGGATCACCCATATCGGTGGTTATCCTGGAAGGTACAGTTCCCGAGTGCGTGAGCGTATACAAAAAAACCCACCCGATGTATTCATCAGTGGGCACTCGCATATCCTCAAAGTGATGCATGATAAAAAGCTGGATGTATTGCATATGAACCCCGGAGCATGCGGCAGACATGGCTTCCATACCATACGTACCATGCTCCGTTTCCAAATAGATAACAAAAACTTAACACAACTGGAAGCTATCGAATTGGGTAAGAGAGCCTCTCTTAGATAACAAAAACCTATACCGATGAATAAAGTTATCAACCGATTTGTATTTTTTATAGCCTTGCTGTTCCTTAGTTTTAGTTGTGAAAATGAAGGAGCTGATCGTCTTTCCGAGGATCCTGCTACCGGCTTAGATGAATTTTCCTCTTCCGATTCTGGTGGAGGTGGAAATGGGAATGGCGATACTTCCGGACTGATCACTGCAGGGGAATGGAACGACTTAGCGCATTGGGATTTTTGGAACAACCTCCTCAATGGACAGGACTTTTCCCATATGCCGGAGTACTGGGGATTTTACACCGGAAACAGGATTGCTCTTCACCTTACCAACAACGGGCTGCCAGCAAAAAATGTTGCGGTAAGCCTTACTACTACAGAAGGAATAGTCTGGGAAACGAAAACGGATAACCATGGAAATGCAGAGCTTTGGATAGGCCTTTTTCAACCCAAACAGGAAATCGATCTTGAAGAATATTCGATCCATATTGATGGGATAGCTACCGAAACACTTCCTCAATTTTTTAGTGATGCCGGAATCTTAGAACTGGAAATGGATGCCTATGCTACTCCTCAGGAAAAAGTAGAGATCGCATTTATGGTAGATGCAACGGGCTCTATGAGTGACGAACTGGAATTTCTAAAAGACGATCTGGCAAGTGTTATTTCCCAGGTAGAAAACCAAAATACCAGTACTACTTTCGTAACGGGCACGGTTTTCTACAGGGATATAGGGGACGACTATGTGGTTAGGCATTCCGATTTTTCAACAGACATAGCTACCACCCTGGAATTCATTAACGCGCAAGGTGCGGACGGCGGAGGGGATTATCCGGAAGCAGTGCATACCGCATTGAATACTATTTTGGGGCAATTGCAATGGTCCGAAAACGCCAAGTCCAAATTAGTATTTATGCTATTGGATGCCCCACCCCACTATGAACCACAGGTACTCGATGCCATTAGACACTCTGTACGAGTGGCGGCAACCTCAGGTATTAAACTTATCCCTGTTTCGGCGAGTGGTATTGACAAAGAAACGGAGTTTTTATTGCGATTCTTGAGTGTTACTACTAATGGTACCTATGTGTTTATCACAGACGATAGCGGCATTGGGAATGACCATCTGGAACCTAGCGTAGGGCAATTTGAGGTAGAAAAACTGAACGCTCTCATGGTTCGCCTGATCAATACCTATTCAGAATAACTACCTTCATCAAAAAAATGGTGCGGTATTTTCAACATCTTCTACTATCCCTTTCTATTGTTTTTCCGGTGATTGCCCAGGAGCCATCGGTTAGTTTGATCGTACTGGGCACAGTACAGGATGGGGGTAGCCCACATATTGGTTGTAAAAGGGACTGTTGCGCGCTTCTTTTTGAGCAACCCGATCCCAGCAGAAAAGTAGTATCACTGGGGATCATTGACCACCAGAATAATATGACCTTCTTGCTCGAAGCTACTCCCAATCTACCCCAACAGTTGAAATTGTTGAACACCACAGCACAAATGGATACGGAAGCACCAAACGGTATATTCGTTACTCATGCACATATCGGACATTATATCGGATTGATGTATCTGGGCAAGGAAGCCATGAATGCCAACAAAGTACCGGTCTATACCTTGCCCAGAATGAAACGTTTTTTGGAAACTAATGGTCCATGGAGTCAATTGGTAAGGCTTGGGAATATACTTCCCGTTAAAGTAGAATTTGAAGAGACCATTCAGCTTAGTCGCGATGTTCAGATCATCCCCCTTCAAGTACCTCATCGTGATGAATTTTCTGAAACAGCGGGGTTTAAGATCATAGGCCCCGATAAAAAAGTGCTATTTATCCCCGATATTGATAAATGGGAACGCTGGGGAAAAGATATACGCTCTGAGATCAAAAATGTTGATTATGCCTTTTTGGATGCTACTTTTTTCGATGGGGACGAAATTAATACGCGCGATCTATCTGAAATTCCACATCCCTTCGTTCAGGAAAGCATAGCACTGTTTAAAACGCTTCCGCTATCGGAACGGCAAAAAATACACTTCATTCACTTTAACCATACCAATCCATTGTTGCGTACGGATAGCAATGCAAGCGCAGCAGTGCTACAACAAGGGTATCAGATTGCCCGGTTCGGACAGCTCCTCAAGCTTTAAATTGCATATCGTGCCGTAAGGTATTCCCATTTTTCCGTCCAAAGCTGTAAACACGTAAGAGATTATAATGAAAACTACCTTGTTCAACTTTTTTACTGCGCTAACCTTGATACTGCTGGTATCTTGTGCCGAACAACCTAAGAGAGCGACCCCTACCACCGTAGCGACTGAAGAATCCAGCCCGGAGGCACCTGTTTACGACACCGCTAAACCCGAAACTGTTTTGGCAGCCATAGCGCATGCCCATGGCGGATGGGGCGACCTATGGAAAAAACGGGATGTGAAATTCACCTATCGGTACCATAATCCCGTATTGAATACAACCGATCTATCCGAAGAACGCTACATATTTCGGAATGAAGCTTCCTATGGCCATTATACGCAACACGAGATCAACGTAATGCCCGATGCAGAAGGAACCGTGACCCAATGTTTTGACGGAGAAAGTACCCAAGTACTGGTGAATGGTGAAAAAAATGAGGACCCTCAGGGTAACGCAGTTGCAGATTTTTTAAGAAAAGCTAACTATTTCTGGTTTGTGATGCCGTATAAATTAAACGACCCTGGTACGATCGCTACGTTTGAGGGGCAGGAAGAATTCAACGGTATTTCGTATGATACCATAAAGATTACCTACGACCCGGAGATCACCGGCAAAGAACAGAACGATAGTTATGTTTTATATGTTAATCCGGAAACCAAATTAATTGACCGTTTTTATTTTTCATTGCCTTTTATGGGCGTTAACGATCCTGTTCTTATTGCAGATTATAGCTATGAAGCGGTGAACGGGCAAAAAATAGCCACCAAACGGACCTATCTTCTTCCGGATGAAACAGGAACGTATCCTGAAGACCCGGTCCTGGTACAGACCTTGTCCAATATTCAATTCAATAATGGTTTTACTACAGCAAATTTGATGACAATGGAATAGGTCCACCCGTGGTCCATTTTGAATGTGAAAAGGCCAAAGCTTGTCAGTCAGGTGCATTTTGAGTGTTCCTGGAGCCTGCAGAAGTGGTACGAAAAATCATATCGAGCAGCCCGTTGAAACCAGAAACTATTCCCTGCCTGCCAGCGGTAGATGTTCAATATAAATTTGAGCCTTTACCGCTTACAATGCCTACCAAATGATGAAATTATGCCGTACTGCAATGGGTTAGGTTACCCTTAGGAGATCACTCCAAAACAAAACCCCGGATGCTTGCATCCGGGGTTTTTCGCACTAATACTACTAAGATGTAAGGTCTAACGCAATCGGTCAACAGATTTTACAAGATCTTCATCCTTTTTGATAGCCCTGTTGGCCAGGACCAGAAAAACGATAGAAAATACAGGAATCAGCATCCCAATACCCTTCTCAGAAACCGCAGTTTCTCCGGATAAGTTTAGCGACTGATACACGAAAAATCCTAGTATAAAAAGGTTCACTATAAGGTTCAGCCTGTTTATTACAAACTGATGTTGTCTTTTCTTAAACTGAAAAATAGCAATAATAGCAAGAACGGCTATTACAACAAACGAAAGCAATACGAACAAATTGTCCCTTGCATATACGGCCGCACCATCGGACTGTATCCACAGTTGAAGGACAAACGGTAACAGTCCCGCGGCAATCACTACGATACTCAAATATATAGTTTGAATGCGCTGAATCATGACAATTCGTTGAATGGATGGCAAAATTACACCGCTTTCTCGACAAATAGGGCGAATTCTTACAAATATTTTGTATACTTGCAGCAGTATTAGTTAGAATACTTACCCAGGAAAGTCTTTCCTTATTTGTAATTACAACTAACATTTTCTTCTAAACCAGTAATACAAGTTTAACTTATTGATTAATTAATGTTTGAGATTTCTAATCTAAAAGCAAAAAAACTCCCTGAATTGCAGGAGATTGCAAAAGAACTTAACGTCCCCAAATTTAAGACCTTAAAGAAACTGGACCTGGTATACCAGATCTTGGATGTGCAGGCAGCAAATCCAACCGCTACGGTTGAACCTGAGAAAAATAAGGCGGGCGAAGGGGAAAAGAAGCCCAGAAGGGCAAGAACCCCTAGAAAAAAAGAGCCAGCTGTTGTGGCCGAAGGTAAAACGAACAACCCAGGAAGCGAAAGCCCTGAAAAACCAGTAAATGCACCGGAATCAGGCGCTGAGGCTAAAGAACAAAGGGAACCCAGGGAGCCCAGGGAGCAAAAGGAACAACACAAGCAAAACGGGCAACACAAGGGGCAGCGAAGAAACCACCATAATCAAAAAGGACATCAGGACAAGCGCAACAGCAACTTTGACAAAGACCTAAAAAATCGCTACAAGGAACCCGAATTTGAATTCGATAGCATCATCGCAAGTGAGGGAGTCCTTGATATTATGCAGGACGGATACGGTTTTCTACGGTCCTCGGATTACAATTATTTGTCTTCTCCGGATGACATTTACGTCTCCCAGTCGCAAATCCGTTTGTTTGGGTTAAAAACCGGAGATACCGTATTGGGTAATATCCGGCCACCAAAGGAAGGAGAAAAGTATTTCCCGCTGATCAAGGTGAACAAAATAAACGGTCTGGATCCCCAGGTGGTGCGCGACCGGGTTTCCTTTGAGCACCTTACCCCCTTATTCCCAAGAGAAAAATTTAATATTGCCGAACGCCAAAGTACCATTTCCACACGTATTATGGATCTGTTCTCGCCCATAGGAAAAGGGCAACGGGGAATGATCGTCTCCCAACCCAAAACGGGGAAGACCATGTTGTTAAAAGATATTGCCAATGCTATCGCGGCCAACCATCCGGAAGTATATCAGATCATCCTATTGATCGATGAACGGCCGGAAGAGGTAACCGATATGCAACGCAATGTACGTGGCGAAGTGGTAGCGTCTACCTTTGATAAGGAGGCCTCAGAGCATGTTCGCGTAGCGAATATCGTCATTGAAAAAGCAAAACGTTTGGTAGAATGCGGTCATGATGTGGTGATCCTGTTGGATTCTATCACCCGTTTGGCCCGTGCCTACAATACCGTACAACCGGCCTCCGGAAAAGTATTGAGCGGGGGTGTGGATGCCAACGCTTTGCATAAACCCAAACGCTTCTTTGGGGCGGCCCGTAATATTGAGAACGGGGGATCGCTAACGATCATCGCTACCGCACTTACCGAGACCGGTTCTAAAATGGATGAGGTGATCTTTGAAGAATTTAAGGGTACCGGGAATATGGAGTTGCAACTGGATAGACGCCTGAGTAACCGCCGTATCTTCCCCGCTATTGACCTGATCTCCTCCTCTACCCGACGCGACGATCTGTTGTTGGACGATACTACCATTCAACGCATGTGGATCATGCGAAAATATCTGGCGGATATGAACCCGGTAGAGGCTATGGAATTTATGGAGCAGCGCATTAAGCAGACCCGTAACAACGAAGAATTTTTGATGACGATGAACGAATAATCCGTTCTCGGAAAAGCCGTAAAATGCAAGCCTTGTGTTACCACCACAAGGCTTTTTTGTTAAATAGTAATTCTCCCCCATTTTCTAACCTTCCTTTAGTCTATTTTTGAAGGTTTTTTCTTACATTGAAGGGATTTTTAACCTAATTAATAACCTTTTACGTCTTCTAACATGAAAAAAGACCAAGGAATCCCCACAACATTGGAACCAACGGTACGGGACGGTATCGCAATTCCGGAAAAGAGCATCTCCCTTGAAAAGGCGGTGAACTATTACAACAATTTTTATAACACCCGTATCTTACACGATCCTAGCGATAGTACTCGAGCCGTATGGTTTGAGTTTAGCATGCTGGAACGGTATTTTAAAGAGGTCGTAACGACTTGCGAAAAACGGAATATTACCATCACCCGCTTCGTATTTCTATTGGGTGCGGATCCCGAAGGAAAACGGACCGTATTCCTTGCCCCAGCGACTTACGACGCGCAATTGGACCTGCACCGGGCCTTTTCCCTGGATAATGATGAGATTACTTTCCTGTACCGTTTTCCCGGTGAAAACTACTCTACGATAACAGCATTTGAGCACTTACAGTCTACGGACCAAAGCCTTATTCTCTCAAATAAGGGGCATATCTCCTCCGCAGAGGCTATTGCCTTATATAACCACTACTACGACGTAAAAACCGGGCCGTTTACCCCTGTAGTACCGTTAGATACGCGCTTTGTGTATTATGAAAAAGGAGAATTTGAAGCCTATCTTTCCTATCTAAAAGCGCAAAGTAGTGCGCACGACATTGCCCTTGACGGTATTGCTATGATCTTTGCTGCTATAGCAGATTCTGAGGACGAAGGTAGCTATGCGAATCATATTACCCTATTCTTTGCACCTACTAAAAACGGTAGCAAAGAGAAGTTGGTGTCTTCCCTGGATATGCCCGAAGATACTATCTTCGATGTATCAAAAAGGCAATGGGAATTTCCGGCTACTAAGATCGATCGTGCACAAATAACCGCGTTTTTCAATTATGGAACTGGGGGACCTCCTCCAACCCATTGGGATTAATGATATTATCATACATTACTTGCCCCAGTCATCTAGTACTGGGGTTTTTTGTTAAAAAAAAAGGATAAAAACCCCTATCTTTAGCAAGATTTCCCCCACAATACATAACCTTTTAACATGAGCAACCCTATGAATGCAACAACATCACCAACCAACCGCCTCTTACTTCTTGTAGTGCTTGTACTATTGGCTAGCTGCAACCAATCCCCGAAAAAGGATAAACCCGAGGAAATGGAGGAAGAGATCGTCAAAGAAGTAAAGCGACCGGAAGATCTTATCTCCCTGGATGAGGCCAAAGAACTTTGCCAGAACTATGAGCGACGCAGAATACCAGGAATTGTCAAGTTTGAGGCGGCGCAAGGCGATGCGGAGGAAAAATTTATACCTACTCAGTTCGTCGCGTTTGACCTCGCAAAGCTCAAAGAATATATTAAATATGTAGAGCAGGAAGCTAGCAAGGTCAATGTAGCTCCGGATAGTCTACGGATTTACCTGGCCAACTACGGAATGGAAGGAAAAGATCCCAACCATAATACCCTATTTATATTACCTACGGCCAAAGTAGATGGCGATTATGGGGGGTTTTATATTGCCGGAGAAGAAGCCAAGCTGATCCGGAAGTATTGGCCATCGGATCAAAATGACGGTCAGGAAGAGGACCCCAAATCCAAGGCGAGCTTTGTTCCCAGCTTCAATTTACCCTTACTTCAAGACGACAAAAGTTTGATTTTGAATCATGGCGGTTCCGGTCCTCCCCCGGGTACAGACTTTTAATGTGCTATCTTTCTGGGTTTGGTAGAACTTTTTACAAATTACTTTTTTGTTGTAGTGTATCTAATCTCTTTAGCAGTGTCGGTATTTCATTATCGCAAATACTTTGACACTGTCCTTAGATACTTTCCATTAATAATCGCTTACACTTTTTTTAATGAACTTTTAGGAAATGTCATACGGTATAACGAGAATTTTGCCTTTCGGACGGAGAGTACAGATTCTAATCAAATCATTTATAATATTTATATCATTATCTTCTTTCTCTTCTTCTTTTTTGTATATCATCGTACCATTTCTAATACCAAAACCAAGAACATAATAATTGGTGTAGCAATAGCAACATCAATAGCCTATTTGATTAATTCATTTTATCAAAACCCAATAACCCATGATTTAATCTATGCCAATGCAGTAGGATCAGGTGGTTTGCTTTTATGTTGTGCACTCTACTTTGTAAATCTTAACCCATCCTTTCATTGGAAAAGAGACCAGTACAACCTGATGACTTGGGTCTCCGTGGGACTTTTCATTTTTTATCTATTATTTCCTTATATCTTAATTATTGGGTATCGGCGTTTTGATATTTGGGAAAAATATCATTTGAGGACTGTCCTTCGAATTCTTATTGTGATCATGTACACCCTATTCTGCATCGGCTTTATCATCAGTCGTAGAAGGGCCTTTCGTTAGCTGCTCCGTAGTATTTTCACATCATCCAGCGGGCATTTCACAACATTAGGGGGTGATTCATCGGTTTTTTTAATGATTACGTAAGTTTTTTCGTTCAAATAATGAAATATAAGGAGTACGGTGTGCGTCCGTCTACAGATAGCTGCTGTTCGTCGACAGCTTTCTAATTTCCAAATAAAAGTAACGGAAAATGCGCCCACTACGAAGCACCTTTGAAGAAATGTTATGGTCATGAAATATGCAATGCTTACCACGAAATCTGTTGTAGTACTTTCTTTTTTCTTCCTCCTAAGTTCCTGTGTGAAGGACAACCTGGATGATACGATACCTGAAGAGACGCAAGAGGAAGAAGAACCACCGGAGGGATCCTCATCAATTGTTGATCTGGTCATTCCTGAGGACTTTGAATTTAGCACCTCAGAAACAGTTAACGTCACCATTAATGACGGTTCATCCAACGCCATTTATACGGTTTATGCGTACAACGATATACCCTTATCCATTGAGGAAGATGAAGTGATCAATGACGATGGCCAGGCCGAGTCCGTAACTGCCTTTGAATCGGACGATTTCAATCAAATCTTGTTCACCGGAAGGCCGGTTAACGGAACACTACAGTATACGATAAGCCTCCCTTCCTACTACTCAAAAATTTATATACGACGAAAAGAAGGTAGTACATTTAGCTCCGAGGTGGTGGATGTCGCTAATGGAGCAGCCAATTACACCCATACCGATACCTCCGGAAAAAGGAGAAAGGCTGAAGTGGCCCGATTTAAGTCGAAAAATCAATATAACTCCTTTGCCGGAAAAAGTGTAGAAATCGATTCCCTCTACTGTGTAAATGGCTCCGGACAGTTGTTTACCGTCAACCCTTTAAACGGAAACCTAACAGATCTCGCTGCTATGCCTCAAGGGAGCTGGACAGCAGCCATTGACCACGCCAATCTTTATCTATATTCGATAGGTAGAAGTAATCCTTACCCATTAATGCGCTATGATATGATCAATGATAGTTGGAGCACCGTTGGCAATGTAGGTATGGGAGGGCCCAGACTGGAGTATAGGGAAGAGGATGGCCTTTTGTATTTTTCCCGAAAGGCCCTGGTGTATACTATTGACCCCGCAAACGGCAATATACTTTCTACCAGAGACATCAATAATCTTGATGTTACCAATGGTGGAGATTTAGCCTTTGCTGAAGACGGCACTTTGTTCCTAAGTAGTTTTGGTGGATTATACCGTTTGGACCTGGATAACAATGTGTATCAGGCAACGCGGATAAGTGGGGAAAACTTACCGTTCAATCCTACTTCTATGACCTTCGACTCTAATAATGAACTTTGGTTGGCCAATAATAACTCCAGTTCGGAACTTATTATTATGGACACCGTCACCGGAGGGTGGGAATACATTTATGGTCCTAATTCCACTTCCGGTATCGATTTTGGAAGAACCATCAACGATTTGACCACTTTTACCATTACCGACGAGGAAATGGAAGATCCTGATACCGATGGGGATGGCATTACCGATAGTAACGACGAATTCCCGGAGGATGCAGAAAAGGCATTTGAGCAATTTACCCCTAGTAAATACGGTTGGGGAACAGTAGCCTTTGAGGACCTCTGGCCCTTTATGGGGGATTATGATTTTAATGATACGGCTGTAAACTATCGGTTTGTTGCCATCATTAATTCCCTAAACGAGGTGGTGGAGTTAGAGATCAATTATGAAGTAACCTCAGACGGCGCCGGATTGATCAATGCCTTCGGAATTGAGTTTGAAAGTATTGCCCCCAATCAGGTCGCGTCAGTTACCGGAACTACACTGACCGAAGGCTACATTAATGTGGCCCCCAACGGTCTGGAAGAAGGCCAAAATCGTGCCGTTGTCATTCTTTTTGATAATAACGAAACGATGTTGAATATACCTTCGCAAGTTCGGGTACGATTTACCACACCTTTAAGCATCGCACAGTTGGGGATAGCACCTTTTAACCCCTTTTTAATTGTGAATAAAGACCGGGGGCGGGAAATCCATTTACCCAATAGACTGCGAACTACCCTTGGCGTGAATGCAACAGATCTTGATGGAGTTAATCAAGATATTGATGGTAATTATCAAACGGAATCCCGTTTGCCCTGGGCGATCAATATTGTACATGAGTTTAGGGTTCCTAAAGAACGTGTACCGGTAAACGAGGCGTATAACTTTTTCAATCAGTGGGCCTCCTCAGGAGGGAACACCTATAACGACTGGTATAAGGACAACATAGGGTATCGAAATGTTTCACAGCTCGAATAAGAATTGGGCGCATAAAAAAACCCTTCCACAATAGGGAAGGGTTTTTATTTTGTAGTAGGTGGAGCTTACATAGCGGCCACCTTACTTGCCAGTTTACTTTTTAAATTGGAAGCTTTGTTCGCATGAATGATGTTGCGCTTTGCCAGCTTGTCAATCATACTTACTACAGACGGCAAAAGCTCTTCCGCTGCTTTCTTATCTTCCTCATTGCGCAACTTCTTGATCGCGTTACGCACGGTTTTGTGCTGATAACGGTTACGCAATCGTACCGCCTCGTTTCTTCTGATTCGCTTTAATGCAGACTTATGATTTGCCATATTTTTTAATTACAAATTGAGAATTACAAAACAGTTATTCCACATTTCTAATTCCGCTTTCTACCTTTATTTTTGTAGCCCGTAGGGGAATCGAACCCCTGTTACCAGGATGAAAACCTGGCGTCCTAACCCCTAGACGAACGGGCCAAATGTTCAACTAAGCGTACACCTAATTTCAATAACACCAATTGAAATTCCCAGGGAATCTCTTTGTTTAGTAGCCCGTAGGGGAATCGAACCCCTGTTACCAGGATGAAAACCTGGCGTCCTAACCCCTAGACGAACGGGCCCTAAGGTCACTTCTTAGCGGACGCAAAAATACAACTATTTTTAACTATTGCAATAGAGCTGTACGAATTTTTAGGCGATCTAATAGGCCTTGGCAAAAAGCACCCGGTATGGGGAAGGTTTTCCAGTTACCATGCATGCTCCGGCCTCCTCTTTTACATCAATTGGAATACAACGTATCGTAGCCTTGGTCTCATTTTTGATCTTTTCTTCCGTAGCAGCAGTACCGTCCCAATGCGCGGCGAGAAAACCTCCCTTGTCTTCCAGTACTTCTTTGAACGCTTCATAACTGTTCACTGATGTTATGTTTGCTTGCTGATGCGCCTTAGCTTTATTGAAAATAGACGCCTGGATCTCCTGCAAAAGGGTTTCTACCTTCGCGATAATAGCATCCATAGGTACGGATTCCTTTTCTAAAGTATCGCGTCTAGCCACCTCAAAAGTTTGATTTTCTAAATCTCGTGGTCCAATGGCAATACGCACAGGTACCCCTTTTAATTCGTATTCATTGAACTTAAATCCAGGTTTATGGGTATCTCTATCGTCGTACTTCACCGAAATTCCCAGATCCTTTAGGGCTTCTACTACAGGAAGTACCTTTTCCGTAATTGCTTCTAATTGATCCAATCCTTTATAAATAGGGACAATAACCACTTGTATGGGCGCTAGTTTTGGAGGTAGTACCAAGCCGTTATCATCACTATGGGTCATGATCAAAGCCCCCATAAGTCGGGTAGAAACACCCCATGAGGTGGCCCAAACGTGTTCTTGCTTCCCTTCTTTCGTTGCGAATTTCACATCAAAAGCCTTGGCAAAATTTTGCCCAAGAAAATGCGACGTTCCGGATTGCAACGCTTTACCATCTTGCATTAGCGCCTCTATGCAGTAGGTTTCTATTGCTCCGGCAAAACGTTCGCTGGCGGTCTTGGTCCCCTTAATAACGGGCACCGCCATATGATTTTCAGCAAAATCAGCATACAGGTGCATGATCATCTCCGCTTCTTCAAGGGCCTCTTTTTCGGTGGCGTGGGCCGTATGTCCTTCTTGCCAAAGAAATTCTGCTGTCCTGAGAAATAAACGGGTACGCATTTCCCAACGTACAACATTAGCCCATTGATTCAACAACAACGGAAGATCCCGATACGACTGGATCCATTTGCGGTAGGTATCCCAAATGATCGTTTCCGAGGTGGGCCGTATGATCAATTCTTCTTCCAATTTGGCTTCCTCATCTACCACAATGCCTTCGCCATCATCGCCATTCTTTAAACGATAGTGCGTGACCACGGCACACTCTTTGGCAAATCCTTCTACATGACTTGCCTCCTTACTAAAGTAGGATTTGGGGATAAACAATGGAAAATAGGCATTTTGATGTCCGGTATCCTTGAACATTTTGTCCAGCCCTGCTTGCATCTTCTCCCAAATAGCAAATCCGTAAGGTTTGATCACCATACAACCCCGTACACCGGAGTTTTCGGCAAGGTCTGCCTTTATCACCAATTCGTTATACCACTTGGAATAGTCCTCTGCTCTCGTTGTTAAATTTTTTCCCATTGATAAGAGTTTGGCACAAAACTTGTATTTTATTTAACCAAAATTAAGCGGTAAAACTACCACTTTTTTAGTATGTTGAACAATAAAAGTAACGATATGTATCCTAAGCTACCCCGTGTAAATTTCATACTTGCTACATTTCTGGGAGCATTGTTGCTCACCCTGGGTTCTTGTGGTTCCTACCAGCAAGCTTCCTACTATGATGATGACGGTATTTACTCTTCTGGTAATCGCGCAGTACAGGTAGAAAAAAAGAATGTTGAAGCAGTAGAAACAGAAGCTAAAGAAAGTAATGTTTATGGGGAGTATTTTGGACAGCGTGCTGAAGAATACCAACAAATCCTGGATTCAGAGGTTTTTACTGATGTGGATGATTACTACAGTGGTGTTGAGAACGATAGTATTGCCATAGGCGCTCAGGTAGACTATTTTGCTGCCAATAACGACTACAACGGTAACCCTGGCTGGGGGGATAATCCCACCAATTTAACCATCAATGTGTACGACAATTGGGGCTGGGGTGGTGGCCTAGGTTGGGGATGGGGTTGGAATGATCCCTGGTTATGGAACGGCGCCTGGGGCTGGGGTGGTGGCTTTGGCTGGGGAGGCTGGGGCTGGAACCGATGGGGCTGGGGTGGCTTCGGTTGGGGTTGGAACAATCCTTGGGTCTGGAATGCCGGTTGGGGCTGGGCAGGAGGCTTCGGCTGGGGCTGGGGTGGTGGCTACGGTTGGGGTTGGAATCAACCTTTCTACAATCGCAATGTAGGTTTCAATAGATCACGAAGAGGTTACGGAAATAATAGCCTGGCGAATAATGCCTTCAGAGGTCGTTCGAGTGGTTTGTACGCACGAACCGGTACCTCCAACTCCCGTTTGCGTTCCAATAGTGGAAGGTCTAGTCTGAACAGGAGCAATACGGGGAGAACTTCGAGCAGCTACAGGAGTAATAGCGGCCGATCGGGAAGGTCCGTTAGTGCGGATGCCATTGCTCGAAATCAGCGCTACCGCTCTAGTAGAAGCACACGCTCTATCCCAAGATATAGTGGTATAACGCGAAGCAATCCCAGGTATAACGGAAGTGCCAGAGGTAGTTCACGAAGTGGTGTTTACAATCGTTCCGGGGGTACCAGCAGAAGCTCGGGTGTGTATCGCGGTTCAGGAAGAAGCACGAGGTCCTATTCCCCTTCATCCTCCTCAAGCAGGAGTAGAAGTAGTGGATACGGAAGATCTAGCTCCGGAAGCCGAAGCAGTGGATACCGCTCCTCGGGCTCGCGAAGCTCACGAAGTTCAGGTAGCTATAGAAGTTCAGGAGGCTCGAGGAGTTCCGGAAGTTTTAGGAGTTCCGGAGGCCGAAGTGGAGGCCGTTCTTCAGGAGGTAGAAGTGGCGGCGGAAGAAGAAATTAAAGTCCAAGTTCAATCATAAAAAAAGTAGCTATGAGAAGGTTAATAACACTCATACTGGGATTGTCATGCCTAGTGGGAACTGCCCAAAACATCAATGACGTATTGCGCTACAGCATAGAAGAACCTCAAGGAACTGCCCGTTTCCAAGCCATGGGAGGTGCTTTTGGAGCCCTTGGGGGAGACCTGTCTTCCCTAAATGTTAATCCCGCCGGTTCCTCGGTGTTTAACTACAGTCAATTTACAATTACCGCAGCAAATTACAATCGAAATAACGATGCGCTTTATGGAAGCAGTACCCAAAATTCTGAGCTTAATGACATTGAATTCAGTCAGGCAGGAGGGGTCTTCGTATTCAAATCCAACTCCTCGGCCTGGAAAAAACTGGCCTTCGCATTGAACTACCAACTGGCTGAAAATTTTGATAACGAATTTTTTGCTACCGGCAATACGGATCAGGGTATTGACAACTACTTTTTAAATTTTGCCCAAGGCGTTCCTTTTGGAAATCTATTGCTTGGGAACAACGAGTTTGTTGAGGAAGGGTATCTCAGAATAGGTGAACAGCAAGGCTTTGGTGACCAGCAGGCTTTTTTAGGCTACTTTGGAGGCTTGATCGATCCCGTTGATGAAACAAACGAAGCGGGGACCGCCTATGTATCCAATGCCCTTTACTCCAACGTTAACCAGAGCTATCGCCAAACGACCAATGGATACAACAACAAGTTTACGGCAAACTTTTCGGGACAATATCAAAATAGCTTGCACATTGGAGCTTCAGTTAATTTCCACTCCGTGCTTTACGAACGGCTAACGCTGCTGGACGAAAGTGGTTACGATGCGGATTCGCCCGTTCAATTTGCCACCTTTGATAACTTTTTGCGTACCCAGGGAGAAGGTTTCTCATTCAGTGTGGGTGCCATAGCCCGACTAAACGAAAGTATCCGGATCGGGGGTAGCTACCAGTCGCCCACCTGGTATCGTTTGACGGATGATACCTCGCAACGCATTAACTCGGATCTTGCAGATGACGATATTGGTTTCATCGACTTTAACATCGTTAATCTCTTCGAGGAATATCGTATTCAAACGCCTGGTAAAATAACCGGAAGCGCTGCACTGGTCTTTGGTAAAGATGGCTTATTGAGTTTTGACTACGGTTATCAGGATTTTTCGGAAGCGGAGTTGCGACCCACTACGGATCCTAGTTTTGCACTGGAGAACCAATTTATTGCGGATCAATTAGGTATTGTGAATTCCTACCGTTTTGGCGGAGAGTACCGAATTGGTAAAGTAAGCTTACGAGGAGGGTACCGTATTGAAGAAAGTCCCTATGAGGACGATACTATAATTGGAGATTTGGAAGGATATTCCGGAGGTCTCGGTTTTGATTTTGGAGGGAGTAAATTAGATCTTGCTTTTAGCAGAACCGAGCAGGATGTCAATGAGTTGTTCTTTGACTCCGGAGCCGCCAATAGCGCCATGGTAAACCGCACAAACACGAATATTATAGTGTCCTACACATTAAAGTTCTAAAAAATATACCCGATATAAGGGATTGGATAAAGGTCGGTGGTACTAACTGCCGGCCTTTTCCATTAGCGGACCAGGGAAAAATGGCGTCGTACAGTACGGGCCACAATAACCCCGTCTTCATCACGACCGTAATCTAACTTAAACCAGTAGTCAGAGGAAGGTAAATCCCTTCCGTTATAGGTGCCGTCCCAGCCTGTAGAATCCTGGGTAAGTTGTTTAACGAGCTTGCCAAACCTATCAAAAATGAAAACCGTGGGAGCATCTAACTGTTCAATCCCCAGGACCTGCCAAAGATCGTGGATACCGTCTCCATTGGGTGTAAAAAACTTCGGATATCCCACCACCAGGAACTCAATAGGCGCTGTAGTTCCACATCCATTCTTGTCGTTAATTACTACGGTATTTATTCCCGGAGGAACATCTAAAAAGACGGGATCGTCCTGAAATTCTCCTCCGTTAATGGCATACTCGTAGTCCCCATTCCCCAAGGGAACAATCTCTACATTATACGGATCGGTTTGGTTACTATTTACCAAATCATCTACAATAAGTACTTCATCAAGTTCGGGTACTCCAAAGAACGTAATCAAGATATCGTCGGAAATGATTTCTCCAAACGTAGTTTCTATGGACACAAAGTATCTCCCGGAGTTTGGGCTGGTTACGGTGAATTCGGTTGCACCGGCACCTGTAGCCAGGACAGTATCAATAGTCCCATCGTCATCCGTATCAACAGACCAGGTAATATTTACAATATTTGGTCCCGCAGGGGAGTTCAATGCACTTAATACAATATCGGGATCCCCTTCGCAAGCAATAATATCAAAGCCCAGGAATTCGTCGCGTAAGGTACAATCCAAAGCGGTATCCTGATTGGCATCTACGGAATTTCCAGTAAAGGTAAGGGTGAACATCTCCGCGTCTCCGTCAAAATTTGTATTGAAATTATTGATAAGAAGGAAATACACCTCTCCTGCAATAACATCCAAAAATTCGTCATAGGTATTTTGGCTTCCGGTAACATTTGGCGCCCCTATCTGACCATTTTCCGGGTTTACACCCATTCCGGTAAAATTGGTGTCGTTTACCTCATAATTGCAACGTATCGGTTGGGCAGTTCCAGCGCTGACCAAGCCACAAAAGTTATCTCCGGTGGTTTGATCAAAGGGGCCAAATAAGGCAAAATCGTACTCAGCCGTTACCGGCGCTCCAGGTGTTACGGGTAGCGCCTCAATATCGAAACCGATCTGGCCATCCGTTCCCGCCCGAAAAACATACCAGGCCGTGTTGTTCTCAATATTAGCAGAGACAACACTTCCCTTTTCCAAACACCCGGTTTGTCGTATAACATCCGGATCAAAATCGTTGATATCACCGTTGCCATCAACAATGCCATCAATAGGAGCATCCGCACAAATGGGAATAGCCGTTCTACAATCCGGTGAGTTCTGTGCCTTTACGGATATCGTGAAAAGAAAGAAACAAGAAAAAGCATAAAATAGTGTTCGCATAAGGCTTGGGGCTACGCTTATCGTATTTTATTCTACCCTATAACTGCTCGAAACCCTGGTTTAGTATGCCGAAAGCAAAAAAAAAGTACACATTCGACAAATGGCTACCCCTAATTTAAACTTTGGCTAGCGCCTAAGTGAAAAATGGTTCTGTATATACCGGGCGTATACCCTATTCCCTGTGGCGTCCCGATACGATAATTTAAACCAGTAGTCCGTGGCGGGAGCTGCTTGTCCGTTATACGTGCCATCCCATCCTTCTTCCGAAGTGGTAAGTTGCTGTAATAATTTCCCATATCGATCAAATATGGTAACCACGGGATCTTCCAAAAACTCCAGTCCATCTATATGCCAATCTTCATTACTCCCGTCTCCATTCGGTGAAAAATGATTTAAAAAGCCAACTACTACTATTTCTTCCATGAGTTCATTGCACCCGTGTATATCCCGCATAACTAGGGTATGGGTGCCAGGTAACACATTACTAAAAACAGGACTGGATTGAAATGTTCCCCCGTCAAGCCGATATTCAAACTCCCCAATGACATCTGTAAGCACTTCTACCCTGTTATTGGCCTGCAAATCATCTACTTGTATTTCAGTAATCCTTGGTTCAGCCGATGCGGCTACCACAACCGTTTGCGTGGTAGAACAACTTTCTGTACCCAAACTATGCGTTGCGGTTAGGGTATATTCTCCTTCCTGCTCTACCGCAATGCTTGCCGTGGTTTCTCCGGTGCTCCACAAATAGGCATACATCGCATTGGGAATAGATGCTCCAATAGTGATGGCCTCACCTTCATGACAAAGTGTAACTTCTGTTTCTAAATTTAAATTAGGTGTTTCAAGAGCATATAATACAAAGCTTTCCGTAGCATCATAACATTGAGCGTTTTGTATTGCAGTTACCCGAATAAAGATGGTTTGGTTCCCGGGAAGTATGGGATATGCCTTATTTAATGGGTTTATCCCGGATTGCGCATCTGCCTGCGAAGTATGATAGCTTACTAAAAACATCGCATGGAGCTGTGTGCCGAGTACCTCCATATCCTTCTGGGAGAGATCTACAACACCATCAGGAGTGTGACAAAACGTGATATCGCTTGTCGGTAGTGTTGTAGGAGCTTCCGTGAACGCTACCTGAACGTCACTTGTTAAGGTATTGGTACTGGTGATCACCCGTACACGATAGGTGGCATTGTCCACCACTTCAAGGTTAGGGTTGGTTTCTCCGATGATCTCAGTAAAGCCGGAGCCGGTATCCTGATACCAGCTATACGCAATGGCTCCTGCACTGGTGGCATCTAAGGTTACAATATCGTTACTACAGGCGGCAATTGGTGGACCCAGGAGGTTACTTACAATGGAGCAATCCAAGGCAGTATACGGAAAATCGGCAAATATCTGACCCGAAAACTGTATAGAAAAACCCGAATTATCGTTACTGAAGTTGTTCAATAACAAATAGTACTCCTGGCCCGGTGCTACCTGCAGCCAATCCTCATATTGAACCGTATCCGATTGTCCGGAGGGATCCTCACCCACTCCAATAAATGCATTTTGATCACTGTTATCAAAAAAATTGCAACGAATAGGTTCGCCCAGATCATTGCAGTCATCACTTTGATATAGTGCAAAATCCCAATCTTCAGCAGGGTCATGTCCTATATTGAACCCCAATTGCCCGGCGGCACTAGTCCGAAATCGATACCAAACCGAATTTGATTCTATAGCTCCTGAAAGTGTTTGTTCCAAACATCCACTAGTGGAAGCCCCATTGAAATCATCATTCCCAAATCCGATGGCGCCTCCATTAACAGGGGTATTGTTGCAAATGGGAACCGCTGTTGCACAATCCGATGAAACCTGGGCAAAAAAAACACCCTGGCTCAGTAACATGAGCATGGTAAATGCTTTGTGGATACTGTGCATAAGTAGCTGTGAATTTGGAGTATACAAAAATAAAACGCGATTTTACTTAACAATAATTTATGTTGTCAAACCCAGACAAATCGCTGTTAAATAAGGCATTAATGTATATCTTTGTGGGCTTTATTGATAAGGATAATGAAACTGGAACAGCCCTTGGAAGAGCAATTTGAAGAACGTGGTGATGATCATATAGGATCTGCCCAAGAAACGCCCATACGGGAAGATGCTTTTGTATTAGACGATGACGAAAAAATTGAACGCATACAACAGAATGTACGGGAAATTATGTTGACCCTTGGTTTGGACCTTGAGGATGACAGTCTGAAAGGCACCCCAAATCGCGTAGCGAAAATGTATGTAAACGAACTTTTTGGGGGATTACATCCTAAAAGAAAACCCAATTCTTCCACTTTTCAAAACAAGTACAAGTACGGCGAGATGTTAGTAGAAAAAAACATCACCTTATATTCTACTTGTGAACACCATTTACTGCCTATTGTAGGGAAAGCCCATGTTGCTTATATTTCAAATGGTACGGTTGTAGGCCTTTCCAAAATGAACAGGATCGTTGATTATTATGCAAGGCGCCCTCAGGTACAGGAACGACTAAATATTCAGATCGTGAAGGAGCTGAAAAAAGTATTGGGTACGGAAGATGTCGCCTGTGTGATAGATGCTAAACACTTGTGTGTTAATTCAAGGGGTATTCGCGATATTGAAAGTAGTACCGTTACGGCGGAATACGGGGGAAGATTTAAGGAAGAGGCAGTAAGAAAAGAATTTTTGGACTACATCAACCTAGACACCGAGTTTTAATGCAATTGTACACACAGCAGCAATTAAAAGTTACCAATTCACTTTCCGGCACTAAAGAAGTATTTACCCCAATCAAAGCAGGCTACGTAGGGATGTATGTTTGCGGGCCAACGGTATACAGCAATGTGCACCTCGGAAATTGCAGGACCTTCATGTCTTTTGATATGATCTTTAGGTACCTCAGACACCTCGGTTATAAAGTACGTTATGTGCGCAACATCACCGATGCGGGGCATTTGGAAAACGATGCCGATGACGGAGAAGATAAGATTGCCAAAAAAGCGAAACTCGAGCAGTTGGAGCCGATGGAAGTGGTACAACGGTATACGGTTGACTTTCACGAAACCTTGCAAAAACTAAATTTACTTCCTCCAAGTATTGAACCTACGGCAACCGGCCACATTATTGAGCAGATAGAGATTATACAACAGATCCTCGCGAAGGGTTACGCCTATGAACGAAATGGCTCTGTTTATTTTGATGTAGTGAAGTTTAATGCTTCTCACGATTACGGAAAACTTAGTGGTCGGAAGCTGGAAGATATGATTGCCAATACCCGCGAACTCGCTGCGCAACAGGAAAAAGATAACCCACAGGACTTTGCGCTTTGGAAAAAAGCGGAACCCCAACATATTATGCGGTGGCCCTCTCCCTGGGGGGATGGCTTCCCCGGCTGGCATTTGGAATGTACCGCCATGAGCACCAAATATTTGGGCGAGCAATTCGATATCCATGGGGGGGGTATGGATCTCAAGTTTCCGCATCATGAATGTGAAATAGCACAGGCGGAGGCCTGTAATAACCGGAGTCCCGTTAACTATTGGTTGCATGCCAATATGCTGACATTAAACGGCAAGAAAATGTCTAAATCTACAGGTAACAATCTCTACCCCTCAGAAATATTTAGCGGAGAGAACGATATCCTTAGCAAGTCCTATTCGCCTGCCGTAGTCCGTTTTTTCATGATGCAGGCGCATTATACCAGTATTCTCGATCTAAGCGATGCTGCCCTATTAGCTTCTGAAAAAGGGTACCACAAATTGATGGAGGGGCTGAGATCCCTTGCCAACATAACGCCATCAGGCACCTCAGATTTTGATGTGAAACATTGGAAAAAGAAGTGTTATGAAGCGATGAATGATGATTTTAACACCCCTATACTGATCGCTAATGTATTCGAAGCTGTACGGCAAATTAATTTGATAAAGGACCGCAAGGCTGAGATTAACGCAACAGATCTTACTGACTTGCAAGATAGTCTTAACGTCTTTATTTTTGAAGTACTGGGTCTTATGGCCCCGGAAGGAAATGATACTACTTCCGAAACGTTGGACGGTGTGCTTCATTTGCTTATTGACCTAAGAAATAAAGCAAGAGCGAATAAAGACTTCGCCACATCCGATACGATCCGGGATGAGCTAAAGGCTTTAGGGATCCAGCTTAAAGACGGTAAGGAGGGTACTACCTTTAGTATCAATTGATCTTTATGAACGTAGCTGGTTCTGCTGGTAACAAGAGAACAAATTGCATGTTAAAATGCGGATTACTTTGAAAAAAATCCTGATAGCACCCTTTATAGTTTTGGTAAAGGCCTATCAGCACTTAATTTCACCCTTAACCCCGGCTACTTGCCGGTATCAACCCACCTGTTCCCACTATACTCTTGAGGCGCTGAGGAAACATGGTCTTTTCAAGGGAGGGTGGCTTTCTATAAAGCGTATTCTCAGTTGTCACCCCTGGGGAGGTAGCGGCTACGATCCGGTTCCCTGAAGGAATTGCAAATTCCAAATCTCAAATTCTGAGAATAATATGTTAACCTATTTGAAATCTAAAGACCGAAAACAAAGCGGTCTTGTCGCTATTATTTATCTTAGCCCCAAAACCGACATTATATGTACTTCTTAGGTTTCAATTGGAATCCAGACGACACGCTGTTTAAACTTGGAGTACTCCAGATAAAGTACTACAACATGCTATGGATACTTGCTTTTGTGCTGGGTTGGTATATCATGAAACGTATCTTCAAAAATGAAGGGAAGTCCATGGAAAAACTGGATTCCGTCTTTGTGTATTGTGTAGTTTCCATCATGCTGGGGGCCCGTCTGGGGCACGTGTTTTTTTACGATTGGGACTATTACAAAAACCATTTGATCGAAATCTTACTGCCCATACGGGAAAGTTCGGGAGAGGCGCTTTTCGGCATTATTAATGGTTACGAGTTTACAGGTTTTACTGGTTTAGCCAGTCATGGAGCAGCAATTGCCGGGGTTATTGGTTTGTACCTCTTTTCCAGAAAAAACAAAGATATGAGCGTACTATGGCTACTGGATCGCGTAACGATTACTTGCGCCATTGGTGGTGCATTTGTGCGCCTTGGCAATTTTTTCAATTCTGAAATTAACGGAAAAATAGTGGATGGGACCTTTGCCTTTGCCGTCCGCTTTATACGGGATTCCGATGATATGCCATCCTATAAAGCTATGGGGTTGACCAAAGAAAAAACAGTCAGTGCAGCCTACAGGGCATTAGAAACCAATCCTGAATTTGCTACAGCTCTGGAAGCAATTCCCTATAGACATCCTGTGCAACTCTACGAGGCGTTTGGGTATCTGGTCGTCTTTCTCATTATGTATTTTTGGATGTATTGGAAAACCGATTTGCGAAAAAAGGAAGGTTTCCTTTTTGGTTTTTGGCTCGCTACCATGTGGGGCCCTATTCGATTTATACTGGAATATTTCAAAAAGAGTCAAGGTGGCTTTGAAGAGACCTGGGGGACTTTTACAACAGGGCAATGGCTCAGTATTCCCTTTGTGCTTATCGGGTTATACCTGATGTTCCGTCCTGCCCCAACAACAGCGGTAGCCAAAAGATAAAAGAAAAGGTTGTGAAGGGCTTGCGTTTTTATTGGATAGTAGCATTTTTAACAGGTATTTTGCTCCTGTCCTGCAAAGAAAAAGCAACATCCGGTATTGCCACGGAAAAAATTGATTTTACCAAGGAAGGGGACCTTCAAATACTGCAGCAGGATTCCGTAATTGCCTTCCTGGATATCGAAATTGCCGACTCGGATTACGAAGTACAGACCGGACTAATGTATCGGGAATCTATGGGAGAAAATGAGGGGATGCTATTTGTTTTTCCCGATGTAGCGCTGCACTCCTTTTATATGAAAAACACCCAGTTCCCCTTAGATCTCCTTTTTATTGATCCGTCCCTTAAAGTAGCCAGCATCACCGAAAACGCCCAACCGCTGGATGAAACCAGCCTTTCCTCTCAAGTTCCCATAAAGTATGTCCTAGAAATTAATGCGGGATTAACGCAAAAGTGGAATATAAAGGTGGGCGATAGTATCGCATATAACAAGATCGATTGATGTCCATAGCTGTGGAAGCATTGAGTTTGGAGGTAGGCCGTACCCATGCACTTTCATATGTGCAATACCTTCCGGAAACTGAACCTAAAAAGGCCCTACTCATCTCATCGGCAACGGCTGTACCCCAGCAATACTACAAAAAGTTTGCGTCGTATTTTGCCAAGCACAGATTTGCGACATATACCTTTGATTATAGTGGCTTCGGGGATTCTGGGAATTCAATTGATTATTTAAGATCACATACAGGCGGAGTTATAGGATGGGGCGCCATAGATCAGGCGGCCATGGTAAAACTGATACAAAAAAATCACCCCGAACTAAAAATAGTTTTAGTAGCACACAGCATAGGAGGACAAATTGCTGGATTTAATCCCCTTAATACCGCTTTTGAAAAAGTAATCATGGTAGCTTCGCAAAGTGGCTATTGGAAAACATATACAGGATTAGATCGTGTTAGACTAGGTTTGTTCTGGTATTTTTTCATTCCGGTATTTACCCCTGTTTTTGGTTACTATCCCGGTAAACGGATTGGGATTGTGGATAACCTTCCGAAAAGTGTTGTGAAAGAATGGCGAAAGTGGGGCGTTAAAAAAGAGTATTTTATGCAGTATTACAACGAGCGGGAATACTATTTTGACACGTTAAAGGTACCCCTGCGTATGTTCAGCTTCACGAATGACAGTTTTGCTTCGAAAAAAGGAGTGGATTGGTTGACAGAACAATACAAAAATGCTCAGGTTGAGAGAATTCATTATGATAAAAACGCAAAGGGGAAAAGGCCAGGGCATTTTGGATTCTTCAAAGAAACATTTAAAGAAGAGTTTTGGAAACCTGCCTTAAATTGGTTGACAACATGAAGAAGGATGCTAATTTTTTATTACCCGATGAGGCATCGGAAAGACTTTGGTACAGAAAAGTGAAATGGTCCGATTTTGACGATTGGTTACCCTTTTATAACCATCCGGAAAGCACTAGATATTGGGAGGGGCTACCTCCCGACCCATCGGAAGCTTGCCAGCAACAATTTGATCGCATTTTTGAACGCTACCAAAAGCATTTGGGAGGAATGAATGCGTTAATTTCGAAAGCATCCGGGAACTTGATAGGACTTTGTGGCCTATTAGTACAGCAGGTAGATGCTATTGAGGAACTAGAAATCGGTTATTCGATCTTACCGCAATATTGGGGTAAAGGGTATGCCACTGAAGCCGCCCAAAAATGTACGGCTTTCGCAAAACAACATCTCCTGGCCGCTACTCTAATTTCTATTATTCATGTAGATAATTTGCCTTCACAAAAAGTTGCGATTAACGTTGGAATGCAATTGGAAAAAACCACCTCTTACAAGAATAATCCAGTGCATATTTTTAGAGTGAAGCTTTGATTGTTACTATTTTTGGTAGTACCGGTTCATGCGTCATCCAATGTCTACTCACACATTTCTATTGATCCACAATGCTGTTTCGAGCGCTGCGCTTACCAGCCACTTACTCTCGGGAGACTTCCCTGATTTTCATTACTTGAAGAAAAAAAAGGTAGCAGTGTTTTCCACTGGCCACCTACAACACTTTATTGAAGAGGAAGAACGGCATGATCGGAAACTATTGACAGCAGGAACCTCACAATCCCTCCGTTCAATGAGTAGCGGTGAACGCAAAAAGGCGTTGTTGAAGTACATATTGCAATCTGCTCCGGAAGTCATCATCCTGAGCAATCCTTTGGACAATATGGATCACGCTTCACAACAAGGTTTCAAAAAGACTTTTCAAGAGTTGTCAGCTTCCTTGCAATTCATTCAGATCGGCACAAGAGCCATAGACGCTTTTTCGTTTATAACCACATATTATTCTTTTACGGTGGAAGGACTTGGAAAGCACCTTGATCGGGAGGCGCTTTTTGCAGCGCACAAGACATATAGTCCTCAAAAAATTGGCGAAATCCCCCCACCGATAGCACCTAACTTGCCAGAAAGTAAGGTATTGATAGAGATGAATAGTGTTTCCGTACAATTTGGCACTAAACCGGTCTTGAAAAACATTACCTGGAAGATACAACTTGGAGAATTCTGGCAATTAAAGGGACCTAACGGGAGTGGCAAAAGTACCTTATTGAACCTAATAACGGGAGATAGTCATAAAGGCTATGGTCAAGATCTAAGCCTCTTTGGACGTAAGAAAGGAAGCGGAGAAAGTGTTTGGGATCTCAAGGAGCACATCGGTTATTTTTCTCCTGCAATGATCGATCAGTTTAAGGGGTACCATACTTTAGAAAATATGTTGATCTCCGGACTGTACGATTCTGTGGGTTTGTACCATTCCCCATCGGATGTGGAAAGGAGATTAGCGGAAAAGTGGCTTGGTATTTTGGGATTAACTGCAAAGCGATCCTCCTATTTCAAGACATTAAGTGAGGGGGAAAAACGGTTGGTCATGACGGCGAGAGCTATGATAAAACATCCTCCTTTACTTCTACTAGATGAACCCACTATAGGATTGGACGATACCAGTGCAGCCTTTTTCGTCGCTTTGGTCAATTCCTACGCTGTACAAAGTACTTCGGCTATTGTTTTTGTTTCGCATCGGGAGGAACCGGGATTACACCCCCATTTTATCTATGCGCTTCATCCGACTTTAGAGGGAGCAGAAGGTAAAATAGCTTCTGCCTAATTTCTTTCATCTTCACCCTTTTTATTGGGTTTTTCGTATCTTCTGTTCCATCAAACCGAAACTACTTCCATGCAAAAGATCAAGGTTAAACCCGGTGCCAAAATTGATGATTACAAGGCCTATGGATCGCTTTATTCTTCCGTCTTAGATTTTATCGAAAAAGCAGAACAACCCATAGCTTCCTTAAATGGCAGTACCATTTGGATGATCAATTCTACGGCTATCGGAGGAGGGGTTGCCGAAATGCTACCCAGCCAAATGCGGATACTACGGGAACTTGGGGTAGCTATAGAGTGGCTGGTTATTGAAGCATCTGACCCCAAATTCTTTGATCTTACCAAACGTATTCACAATGCGATACACGGTAGCGGGGATGGCGTATTTACCGAAGCCGACCGCGAGATTTTTGAAGCTACCAATACAGCCAATCTTGCGGATGCGCTTAAGTTGATCAAAGATGGAGATATTGTTGTGGTACACGATCCGCAACCCATGCCCCTGGCAGCGATGATCAAAAAACAGAAAGATGTAGCCATAATTTGGCGGTGTCATATCGGTTTGGAAGCGGATACACCGGTTACTGATGCCGTCTGGGATTTCCTGTCCTCATATACCAATGATTATGATCACTTTGTCTTTAGTCTTCCTTCTTACATCCCCAAACCGCTTAAAGATAAGACCAGTATAATTCCTCCGGCAATTGATCCGTTAAGCCACAAGAACCGGGCACTACAGTTGCATAAAAACATTGGTATTCTTTATCAATCCGGTATTTTGGATGACCATAAAGCAATTCTTTACCATAGATACAATCACCTGGTGCGTAGAGTGATGCCGGATGGCAGCTTCGGCAGTCCTAACCAAAATAATAGCTTACACCTTATCTACAGAACATTTGTGACCGAAATCTCCAGATGGGATCGGTTAAAAGGGTTTAAAGAGTTGATGCAGGCTTTTATTAAAATGAAAAAAGACAATCGGGAACATGGGGATCGTGAGAGCCTGGAATATAAACGGATCAAAATGACACTCTTGGTGCTGGCAGGCCCCGACCCTGCTTTTGTCTCTGATGACCCCGAAGGCGACGCGGTATTAAAAGAGCTTACCGAACAGTACCAAAGTGTAGATCCTGAAATGCAAAATGATATTGCAATTCTCTTGATGCCTCTGGACAATCCTAAAGAAAACGCATTAATTGTGAATGCCTTACAACGGTCATCAACGATCATTGTACAGAATTCCATACAGGAAGGATTTGGATTAACCGCAACCGAGGCCATGTGGAAACGCAAGCCGGTATTGGTATCAGGTGCCGCCGGATTAAAATTTCAGGTAGAACATAACAAAAACGGAAAGATCAATGAAGATCCCACGGATATTGACCGCCTTGCCGAAACCCTGGCGTACATGCTCAATCATCCAAAAGAAAGGGATAAATGGGGCTTTAATGGACAACTTCGCGTTATTCAGCATTTTACGCTGTTCAGCCAGCTAATTTCCTGGCTGGAGGTACTTTCCAAACAAAAATAACAACACAGTATTTTAGTACAACCCAAAACGGTAACTTCATATTGGATTCTTTAGATTTTCAGGAACGGCAGTTGAAAGCACTGCTGGACAAAAGTTCGGAACTTGTGCTCGATCGGTTTAAATCGATTGACGACTTAAAGGGCTATCATCCTTTCCCACAAAACGAAATAGCAGGTTGGTTTGACGAACCCCTACCGGAGAAGGAAATGGACGCGTCGGAATTGTTGGATGTGGTTCAAGACAAAATACTACGTACAGCTACAGGAAATCTTGGCCCGCATATGTATGCTTATGTAATGTCCGGAGGAAATCAAATCGCGATCCTGGCGGAAAAACTAGCCGCAACCATAAACCAAAACCAAACAAAATGGCATCTTGCTCCCGCGCTTAACGAAATTGAAAAGCGGGTGATACAATGGACAGCCGAACTATTGAATTTTCCGATTGCATCCGGGGGTGTCCTGGTGAGCGGTGGTTCTGCTGCCAATCTTACCGGACTGACCGTTGGACGAAATATCTTTTTTGAAAAGCAAAATATCCGGAAGAAAGGTCTTTTTCAACAAGCACCATTTGTGGTGTACGCCTCAGAGGAGGTGCATAGTTGTGTGGATAAGAGTGTAGAACTCCTGGGTATCGGCACAGATCATCTAAGAAAAATAGGAACCGATACTCAGTTTAGGATCCGACTAGATAAGTTGGAGGAGCAGATCCAGGCAGACGTAAAACAGGGTTTACAGCCGTTCTGCCTGATCGGAAATGCAGGTACCGTAAATACCGGAGCTATTGATGATCTGGATGCCCTGGCGACAATTGCCAAAAGATATGGTCTTTGGTACCATGTAGACGGCGCCTACGGCGCCCTGGCCGGGATCTTGGATAGCTTGCGTTCTGACTATAAAGGCATGGAGAAGGCAGATTCCATTGCACTGGATTTCCACAAATGGTTTTATGTGCCCTTTGAAGGGGGGTGCACCATTGTACGAAGCTGGGACCATTTAAGACGGTCCTATTTTAAAAAAGCAGCCTATTTGGATACCGAATTGGCTAATGACGGAGATCGCCTGGAGTATAACGAGCACTATTTTCAGTTGTCCCGAAATGCAAAAGCGTTTAAGGTATGGATGACTATTAAGGCCTATGGTATGGATAAGATCCGGGCCATGATCCAAAAAGACATTGATCTGACCAAGTATTTAAATACATTAATTACCCAAAATGACGACTTTGAACTTATAGCCGATTCAAAACTGGCGGTTTCGTGTTTCCGGTATATCGGGAATATGACTTCCAAAGAAGAGATCGAGGCCTTCAATCGAAAGTTAATGCCGGAACTGGAAAAGGATGGCCGTGTGTTTATTATGGGGACTACTCTAAAGGGCGAATACGCCATTCGTGCCTGTTTTATTAATCATAGAAAAACCAAAGCAACAACAGAATACCTCCTGGAAGTCATTAGAGAGGTAGCCCTTACCTTGCAAGGAAACCTTAAAACCGTAAAATGACCTCCCGAGAAGACATTTTAAAGCAATATGAAGCGGCACTAGAATTAGCGGGGCTGGAAAGAAAGGGAAAATCCATGCCCTATACTTCGGCCAATGGCCATATGTTTTCGCAGTTGAACAAAGCAGGAGAACTGGGCATTCGCCTTTCCAAGGAAGACACGGCCCACTTTGATGTAACCTACGGGGCGCAACCTTTTATGTCCTATGGCGCTACGATGCGCGAATACGTTTTGGTTCCATCCGAACTGCTTAACGATCAAATGGCCCTCAGCACATTCCTAAAACGAGGGTATAACTATGTGAATTCCTTACCGCCAAAATAAAACCGCACCGGATATTCCGATGCGGCGTGTATACTTTACTCGTTGCAATCGCTATGCAACTGCCGGAGTTGCAATTTTTTTACGAAGTGCGTCAAACATGATAGGAGTAGCAATAAACACTGAGGAGTAGGTACCTACGAGCACACCAACAATCATAGCAAACATAAATCCTCGTAAGCTCTCGCCGCCGAAAATAAAGATAGCTAACAGTACGATCAAGGTGGTAAGCGAGGTATTCAAAGTACGGCTCAGGGTACTATTCAGCGCCTGATTGATATGTTCGCCATTCTTCCATCCCTTTAGATTCACAACCTCCCGAATACGGTCAAAAACGACCACCGTATCGTTTAGTGAGTATCCGATCACCGTTAAGATCGCAGCAATAAAGGCCTGGTCAATTTCCATATTAAAGGGCATAATAGCACTGGTCAATGAAAAGATGCCCAGCACGATCATAACATCATGGAATACTGCAATTACAGCACCTAAGGAGAATTGCCATCGTTTAAATCGCAATAAAATATAAAGGAATACTACTGCCAACGATCCCAAAATAGCATAATACGCATTCTGCTTTATGTCGTCGGCAATTGTAGGACCTACCTTAGTGGATTGTAAAATACCAATGGACTTTTCAGACGCTCCCACGGTAAAATCTTCAAAAGAGGTACCATCGGGCAAATATGGCTGTAAAGCAGTAAAAAGTTTATTCTGGATCTCGTTGTCCACTTCTATACCTTCTACATCTACTTTATATGGCGTTGTGACCTTAATTTGATTGGCTTCACCAAACGTTTTTACCTGAGTACCGCTTCCAAACACTTCATTTAAGCCCGAAGCGATCTCAGACGGGTTCACCTCCTTCTCAAAACGGATTTGATAGGACCGTCCACCAATAAAATCCACACCTTCCTGCAAACCTTTGGTAAACAAGGAGAACGCTCCAACACCCACCAAAATGAACGAGATCACATAAGCGATCTTTCGTTTGCCCAGGAAATTGATCTTCAGATTGGTAAAGAGTCCTTTGGTCAAAGGGGTAGAAAAGGCCAATTTCCTTCCCTTTTTGGAGAGATACCAATCTACCATTAATCGCGTAACAAAAATTGCAGTAAATAAAGAGGTGACGATACCGATCAATAAGGTGGTAGCAAATCCTTTAATCGGACCTGATCCGAAAATAAACAGGATAATGGCGGTTAGACCCGTTGTTATATTCGCATCTAAAATAGAGGACAATGCATTGTTAAAACCGTCTGCAACCGCCTGGGCTTTCCCTTTCCCGCGTGCTAACTCCTCTTTGATACGTTCAAAAATAAGAACGTTAGCATCTACGGACATACCGATGGTCAATACAATACCTGCAATCCCGGGCAGCGTTAATACCGCACCGAGGCTGGTCAGCACCCCAAAGATCAACAAAATGTTGAATATCAATGCAGTGTCTGCAAAAATACCAGCTCTACCGTAGTAGAAGACCATCCAGATAAGGACAAAGACCATAGCGATCAAAAAAGACATAAAACCACTATCGATAGCCTCCTGACCTAGTGAAGGTCCAACCACTTCAGATTGAATAATTTCCGCGGAAGCAGGAAGTTTTCCTGCTCGCAACACATTTGCTATGTCTTTGGTTTCGTTAATGGTAAATGTTCCGGTAATCTCAGAACGTCCTCCGGATATCGGCCCTGATGAAACGCCAGGAGCTGTATATACTTTGTTGTCCAGAACAATGGCAATACCGGTTTGATTATTGAAGGCGTCTCCGGTTAACTTTTCCCAATCACGCGCACCACGGGTATTCATGGTCATACTTACCGCAGGCTTGCTAAACTGATCAAAAGTATCCTGGGCATCTGTAATGACATCCCCGCTTATTCTTGGAACCGCATCGCGGTTAGACTTCAGTGCATAGAGCTCAGCAACTTCCGAATCCTTTGGCGGTTTTTCAAACGCAAACTTGGTAAATTGAACATCCGCCGGTAACAATCTTTTCACTTCGGGCATTCTGAGATATGCTCCAATCTCCGCCGTATCGGCTACAGTTACTCTGGCAATCGCATGACTCCCAGGTATAGGTGGTAAAAGTTTACTGATCAACGGATTGGACTGGGCAGACAAATCAAGCGTATCTTCAGCTACATCCGATAGTAAGGAATCGATCTCCGACACCTGTGCCGTTAGGGTATCTTTTTCCTTTTCAACGGGTTCCAGGATTTCCCGTAATCGCTCATTCGCATTAACAAAAAACTGTCCGAGACTTTGGTTGTTTTGGGCATATGTTTCCCAAAATTCCAACTGTGCGGTACTGGACAATAGCTCTTGAGCGCGCTGCACATCCCGTGCTCCCGGCAATTCTACTAAAATACGTCCGGAATTCCCTTCTCTTTGAATATTGGGTTGGGTAACGCCAAAACCATCTATCCGCTTTCGTAATACCTCAAAAGCGGAAACTACAGATTCATCTATTTTTCTTCGGATAATGGGTTTTACTTCATCATCCGTCATTTGAAAATTGATCTCGTCGCTTAGGGTCTTGTTTGCAAAAATGTCGGGAGAGGCCAGTTTTGTATCCCCCTTTATGGCATCAAAAGCATCAAAAAATAGTTCCAGATAGGTGGCATCACTGCTTTTAGAAGCTTCGTCCGCATCGGCCAGCGCCTTATTGAAAACCGGATTCTTAGAGGCATTGGCCAAACCCTTTAAAATATCCTTTACGGAGATCTGAAGGGTTACATTAATACCGCCTTTAAGGTCAAGACCCTTGTTCAATTCCTTGGTTTTGGCATCATCATAGCTTGTATAGCCAAGGATAGGCTCGCCGCCAATTGAATCCAAATAGGATGCCTCCAAACCTTCTCGTTTAGCAACATAATCCTCCTCCGCTTCCGAAATCTGATTCATGGCATAGCGGTCTGCATCATTCTCTACTTTTCCGGTAATGAAGGTATACGAAAGTTGATAGATACTCACCAAGCCAAAAAGCAGTGCAAAAAGCCTTACTAATCCCTTATTTTGCATTGATTTTGAATTTTTTGTAAACAGCGTGCAAATATATCATTTCAAAAAGGAAAAGCCAATAGAAATGCCCTTATTGTGATTTGCATAGGGCAAAGAAAAAATGGCATCTCGAGAAAATCCCACCAGATTGTGGAATTCGAAGAAACCTCAAAAAGGATTTCTTATACTACTCGAAATGACATTTTTAACCGAAGTCGCTGTTGGTTACAATTGCAACAATCCGTTGGTTAGAGTTTTCCCGTCAGGCTAAACACCGTCCAAGTCTAGAAAAATCCGCTTACCATGCAAACGGGTATCGAGAACCTTCTTCTCTGATAAGCAGACCAAATTTTAGTGCAAAAATTCTGATCCTCGATACATCCGCCAATGGCGAATACTCGAATTGACAAATTTCTGCTGAAATACTCCCCAGCAGTTCATAACAATCATTACTCTTACAGCTGCAGCAATCCGTTGGTTTTGCTTACGCCTTCCGCACTTGATGTAAGTTTTTCTTTCTCGGCATCCGAAAGCTCAATTTCTACCACTTGTTCGATGCCATTTTTACCCAAAAGTACAGGGACTCCTATACAAATGTCATTAAGGCCATATTCCCCTTCGAGAAAGGTAGAGCAAGGAAACATTTTATGTTGATCACATGCTATCGCCTGGACCAATGCAGAAACCGCTGCACCAGGAGCATACCAGGCGCTGGTACCTAGTAGTTTGGTAAGGGTAGCTCCCCCTACTTTCGTCTCTGCGACTACCCAATCCATTTTATCTTCCGGAAGGAATTCAGAGACCTTAACACTATTTCGGGTCGCATGACCAATAAGTGGCACCATACCGGTATCACTATGTCCGCCGATGACCATACCATCTACATCAGATATTGGAGCGCTTAAGGCTTCCGCCAGTCTGTATTTAAATCTGGCACTATCCAATGCCCCTCCCATTCCAATTATTTTATGCTTGGGCAGTGCAGTGGTTTTATGAACCAAATAGGTCATTGTATCCATTGGGTTACTTACCACAATTATGATAGTGTTTGGAGAATGCGCTAATAAATTTTCCGCTACCGTTTTAACTATACCGGCATTGATCCCAATAAGCTCTTCCCTAGTCATACCAGGTTTTCTGGGTATTCCGGAAGTAATTACGGCAACATCACTGTTGGCTGTTTTGGAATAATCATTGGTACTTCCGGTAATTTTGGTATCAAAACCATTTAAAGAAGCGGTTTGCATCAAATCCATGGCTTTCCCTTCCGCATAGCCTTCCTTAATATCTAACAAGACTACTTCTGCCGCAAAATCTTTAATTGCTATATATTCTGCACAGCTGGCACCTACTGCCCCTGCACCTACAACAGTGACTTTCATATAATATGTTTTTGGGTTCTCAAATCGTCCAAAAATAGGGATTTTTCAGACCATTTTTTTATGAAAAATATCATTGTTTTTTCGGACAGTAGCTTCGCTTTACCATTTCGAAAAAAATAGGGAAATCTAAGGCATTTGTTAAAAAAAAGGGGTTTTTATCGAAGAAATTACCGCAATCCGGTCATACATCGAAATTTTACAATACCCGCTTTGCCTCTACCGTTCTCTTAGTCCCAAACCTTATGAAACCTGCTTATGAAGAGGCTCTTATGTTTTTTGGCCATAATTGCTATTATTGGTGTGAGCAATTGTAGCCGAATTCCCGAAAACAACGATCCGGTACTGGGTATTTGGTCACGGACCATTGCACCCCCGGATAGTTCAGAAGATCAAGAACTTGGCGAACGCGAAGAATGGATCTTTAATGACGTTTATTTAGGAAGATACCACCGCTACGCCAACAATACGATTGTAGTACAAACCGATTTTCGTTGGGAGGTGACTGATGGTACTTACACTATCATTTACTCTTTTCCAGGGTTGCCTGATGTGGAAGTCTTTATGCCCCAATCGGATGAAAACAATTTACTGGAATTACCCGGTGGTAAGGTGTTTGCCACCCGAGAATAATAATCCAGGTACACTTGTGAAAATGCAAAGCCCCGATGACTTCGTTCATCAGGGCTTTTTCTGGTCGGTTGAGTAGTTATCTTAACGGAAGCCGAAATGTACTCCTGCGGTAAAGGTGTTAAATTCGGCGATATTGTATTCGGCGTTGATTCTGAAGAATCCAAGCTTGATCTTAGTCCCTAAAGTGGCGGCAACACCACTAGCATCTGTGGACACGGTAAAAGGATCTATATATGTGGCTTGTATGGGACCTGAGGTCACTACATACTCTCCTAAAAGGTCAACTTCAGATGATCCTGTTATATAGCCCAATCCGCCGTAAAAATTAATTACCGGGATATTTTTTGTTGATACTACAGCGCTAAAGTTCCAGGTATTGAAAGAAGCATCAACACGTTGTCCTTCCCCTTGAACATCAAAGGAATCTGTAAAATCATATTCCCCATTCAGACCAGTATATCCGATCACTGCGGAAATCGCTACCGGTAGCAATTTGTCTGCTGGTAGCAACTTGGTAAATTCGTATTGGATACCCGCACCAAATAACCCGATCTCTGCCTCATCATCCAGGGTTATCTTCGGTAAGAACCGTGCTTTCACCTCCAAACCTTTGATCAATCCGACACTGGCCTGAATATACCCTGTTGGAATAAAATTGAAATCTTCGGCTTCCAGACCGGCAGGCAATTCAAAAGTCTCGATTACTCCACCTTCTTCTACAAATACCATTACACCCTCTATATCTCCGAGTGCGGTGGATACCGACCGTGCCTGACCTGGATTGTCCACAAAATCAAGGTTATCATAGTCCGCAGGATCCAACACAAATGCTTTTTTATCATCCTTATTTCGAAATCCGGTGATGTTCCCTACTATGGAGATCTCAAAGCCACCGAGGGGTTTTGCTTCACCGGAATTATACCATCCATTGGCAACACTGAACAATCCTGCTTCCTGTAAAGGCGCTAGGTAGTCGTTAGCAAAACGTTCGGCATCCTCTAGTCCGGAAATGAAAAGATCATTCAAATCCTGGGCGTTACCCACCAGTATACTACCACAAAATGTAACTAAAAGTGCTATTTTTCTCATTTTGTAAAACTTTTCTTTACTACGAAACTAAAAATCCCCGACAAATGTCGAGGATTTTTGTTGTGAAATTAGCGTTATGGTTTATAAACTAAGCATCTATGTTGGCATAGACCGCATTATTCTCTATAAACTCGCGCCTTGGCGGAACTTCGTCGCCCATAAGCATAGAAAAGATCCTATCCGATTCCGTTGCATTTTCAATCGTTACCCTTCTAAGTGTACGGTACTCAGGATTCATGGTCGTATCCCATAACTGCTCCGCATTCATTTCTCCAAGACCTTTGTAGCGTTGGATCGTAGCTCCACCCTTCATTGATTCTATGATCTCATCGCGTTCCTTGTCATTCCAGGCATAGCGCTTTTTACTCCCTTTCTTGACCAGATACAAGGGTGGCGTGGCAATATAGACATGCCCTCCCTCGATCAGCTCGCGCATATAGCGAAAGAAAAAGGTGAGGATCAAGGTTTCGATATGGCTTCCGTCCACATCTGCATCACACATGATCACTACTTTGTGATATCGTAATTTTTCAAGATTCAGGGCCTTGCTGTCTTCTTCGGTACCAATAGTGACCCCCAAAGCCGTATAAATATTCTTGATCTCTTCATTTTCGAACACCTTATGCTGCATGGCCTTTTCCACATTTAGGATCTTACCACGAAGGGGTAGGATTGCCTGGAAGTTTCGATCTCTTCCCATTTTTGCCGTACCGCCCGCCGAGTCTCCCTCAACCAGGAACAACTCGCAGTTTTCCGGATCCTGATCTGAACAATCGGAAAGTTTACCGGGTAATCCGCCACCGCCCATAGGATTCTTGCGCTGCACCATCTCTCTGGCCTTGGCCGCTGCATGACGTGCCTGCGCTGCTAACTTTACCTTCTCAACAATTTGTTTGGCATCATCGGGATGTTCCTCCAAATAATCCGTTAGCATTTCGGAAACGGCCTGACTAACGGCACTGGTCACCTCACGGTTACCCAATTTCGTCTTGGTTTGTCCTTCAAACTGAGGTTCCGCTACTTTAACCGATACAATGGCGGTTAACCCTTCCCGAAAATCATCCCCTGAGATTTCAAACTTCAGCTTGTCCAACAAGCCGGAGTTATCTGCATATTTTTTCAAGGTGGTGGTCAATCCCCTTCGAAACCCGGAGAGATGTGTTCCTCCTTCATGGGTGTTGATGTTATTGACATAGCTATGGAGATTTTCGGAAAACCCCGTGTTGTATATCATAGCCACTTCCACTGGGATCCCATTTTTCTCCCCTTCCATGGCAATTACGTTTTGAATCAAGGGAACTCTGGTTTCATCCAGGAATTTGATGAACTCTCTAAGTCCTTCTTCAGAATAAAAGGTCTCGGCAACAAACGCTCCTTTATCATCCTTTCGTCTTTTATCGGTAAGGCTAATGGTTACTCCCTTATTCAGATACGCCAGTTCCCGCATTCGGTTGGCCAAGGTTTCGTAATTATATTCCGTTGTTTGGGAAAAAATGGTGGGATCCGGATGGAAGGTTACCTCCGTTCCGGTCCGTTTGGTAGTGCCTACGCTTTTAACAGGATACAAGGTTTTGCCCCTTTCATACTCCTGTTCCCACACCTTTCCTTCGCGATGTACGGTAGCCTTTAAATGTTCTGAAAGCGCATTAACACAAGACACCCCAACACCATGCAATCCTCCGGAAACCTTATACGAATCTTTATCAAATTTTCCACCGGCACCGATTTTGGTCATTACCACCTCCAGGGCAGAAACCCCTTCTTTTTTGTGGAGTCCAACCGGGATACCCCGTCCATTATCCTCAACGGTGATCGAATTATCCTCGTTGATCGTGACAGTAATCGTATCGCAATAGCCCCCCATGGCTTCGTCAATGGAGTTATCTACTACTTCATAAACCAGATGGTGCAGTCCTCTTGGGCCTACATCGCCAATGTACATAGAAGGGCGCATCCGCACGTGCTCCATACCCTCTAAAGCCTGGATACTATCTGCAGAATATTGCGGTGTTTTCACTTCTTCACTCATAGATCTTTGTTACGTTTTTTTTGCAAAATTCAAATCTTACAAATATACGAAAACCCTAGCGAAAATAAGGGGTTGGAGCATATTGCACTTTTCAAGTTATCAACAAAAAACTGTGGAAAACAATAGGTGTGAATTCCTCGCTTTTTACGTAGGAAAAGCACCAAAAACAGCTGCTTTTCAAAACCAATTGTTTGTGTAAAATGCTCCTGAGAAATAGGAACGGTAAGCGTATTATTTTATGTAAGCATCTTCGTGCACCATGGCCACCGCCCTTCCGGAGGGGTCATTCATGTTTTTAAATGCTTCATCCCATTCCAGAGCAATTTTTGTGCTACAGGCTACCGAAGGTTCCTGCGGAACACTTAAGGCAGCCGCATTGGACGGAAAGTGCGATTCAAAAATGGAACGATAGTAGTATTCCTCTTTAGTGGTTGGCGTTTGCAGCGGAAATCTAAAATGTGCATTTTCCATTTGTTCGTCTGAAATTTCCTCTTCCACCAGTGCTTTAAGCGTATCTATCCAGCTATAGCCCACCCCATCTGAAAATTGTTCTTTTTGTCGCCATGCCACGCTTTCCGGAAGGTAGTCTTCAAATGCTTTACGTACTACCCACTTTTCCATACGTTCAGGCGTAATCATCTTATCTTTAGGATTAAGGCGCATAGCAGTATCCATAAATGCTTTATCCAAAAAGGGAACACGCCCTTCAATACCCCAAGCGGCTAGGGATTTATTTGCCCGTAAGCAGTCATACATATGCAACTTGTCCAGTTTACGAACGGTCTCCTCGTGAAAATCTTTATCACTGGGGGCCTTGTGAAAATAAAGGTATCCTCCAAATAACTCATCCGCACCTTCACCTGAAAGTACCATTTTTATCCCCATAGATTTTATTACCCGCGCCATAAGATACATAGGTGTAGAGGCCCGTACGGTAGTAACATCGTAGGTTTCCAGATTATATATGACATCCCGAAGTGCATCCAGCCCTTCCTGTAGGGTAAACTTGATCTCGTGATGGATGGTTCCAATATGATCTGCTACTTTTTGAGCCGCAGCCAGGTCTGGGGATCCTTCCAATCCTACAGAAAATGAATGCAATTGTGGCCACCAGGCCTCCTTTGTATCGTCACTCTCAATACGCATTTGCGCATACTTCTTTGCGATAGCGGAGGTTACCGAAGAATCCAACCCTCCCGACAACAATACGCCGTAGGGTACATCGGACATTAATTGCCGGTGTACAGCTGCTTCCAATGCCTCCCGGATAGCAGATATACTGGTTTCATTCTCTTTGACTTCGTCATACGCCATCCAGTCGCGCTGATACCACTGCACCAATTCGCCGGTTCGGCTATGTAGATAATGCCCCGGAGGGAAGAGCTCGATCTTAGTACAAGTACCTTCTAAGGCCTTTAGCTCGGAGGCCACATAGAAGGTACCATTCGCATCCCATCCCATATAGAGGGGAATGATACCCATATGATCCCTGGCCACCAAATATTCCTCCTTTTCGGAGTCGTACAAGGCAAAGCCAAAAATACCGTTCATTTCATCAATAAAATCTACTCCCTTTTCCTGATACAGCGCCAGGATCACTTCGCAATCCGACTGTGTCCTGAAGGCATACCTGTCTTTAAACTCTTTACGAATCTCCCGATGATTATAGATCTCTCCATTAGCCGCCAATACAACTTTACCATTTGGACTGAACAACGGCTGTTTTCCCGAGGCCGGATCCACAATAGCCAGGCGCTCATGGGCCAGGACAGCCTTTGTATCCGCATAAATACCGCTCCAATCCGGACCGCGATGTCTTACTTTTTTGGACATCTCCAGCAATTGGGGACGAAGCCGTTCTGCACTTTCTTTTAGATCAAACGCACAAACTATTCCACACATAACATTCCTATTGGTTATTGCTAGGGAACAAATATCTATTACGATTATATTATTTGAAATATAAATCCATCATTCTATTTCAAATAGAAACTTAATACTTTTAAAAAAGTACTAGGTGTAAGCGCTTCCATACGGGCTAAATATAGGGCCGAATTTTGAAGCAAAAACTTTCGTGATTAAAAAAAAATTG
>JBCDHD010000016.1:0-122438 GCA_038750505.1 Bacteroidota bacterium
TCCCCTACCCAAATACGCTATGTTACCATCCGGTAACCATTTGGCCAGATCTCCCGTACGGTACAAACGCTCCCCTTCCGTAAAAGGACTCGCAATGAACTTCTCACTCGTGAGAGCATCTCCGTTTAAATACCCACGGGCTATCTGAATCCCACCAATTAATAACTCACCGGGTAACCCTACAGGGCGTAGTCTTTTGTAGTGGTCAACAATGAATATCTGGGTATTCGCAATCGGCCGACCTATTGGAACAATACCTTTCGCATATGTATTTACCTCAACGGCTGTAACATCTATTGAAGCTTCGGTAGGGCCATAAAGGTTATGTAGTTTTGCTGAAGGCAACTTACTCCTAAAGTCCTTTACTTGTGTAGCTTTTAATTCCTCACCGCTACAAATAACATGTTTCAACTTAGAACAGGAAAAAGGATCAACATCCCATAAAAATGCCGATAGCATAGAAGGAACAAAATGCATTATGGTTATCTGCTCGTTTTGTATGAGTTCCTGGAGATATTTACTTTCCTTTTCTCCCCCGGAAACGGCAAGTACCATCTGACAACCTGTAATTAAAGGGAGAAATATTTCCCAGACCGAAACATCAAAACAGAAGGTCGTTTTTTGTAAAATCACATCCTCATCTGACATCTCCAGATACTCCTCCATCCATAATAAACGATTGACCACACCACCATGTTCATTCATTACCCCTTTCGGATTGCCAGTAGTACCTGAAGTGTAAATTACATAAATGAGCACATCCGGAGTTATTCCGGGTAAAAGCGTCTCAGAAGTATTCATATAAGGTATCTCATTGTCCAGTGGTACGATTTTCACCCCTTTAAGCGCTAGCAATTCCTCAACATATTTCTCCTGAGTGAGCATTAGTTTTGCTTGGGTATCTTCCAGGATATAAGAAATGCGTCTAGTAGGATAAGCAGGGTCTATAGGAACATAGGCACATCCTGCTTTTAACACTCCTAATATACCTACCACCATCTCAATAGAACGATCAAGACAAATGGGGACCAAGGTATTTGGAAGAATTCCTTGGGTAACCAAAAAACGTGCAAGGGCATCTGACTGTTTATTCAAATCCTCATACACTAGTCTTTTCCCTTCATAGATCAAGGCTGTATCGGTTGGTTGTAGCTGTACCCTTTTGTTGATAAGGTCTAAAACTGTGAGGTTTTTTGGATAAGCGGAGATCTTTCCTTTAGAATAGGCTTGAATGCTATCCTTTTCCGATCTTGTTAAAAAATCAACATCAGAAACTCCAAGATTCGGGCTATTAAAGCTTTGAATCAAAACATTTTTAAAGCAGGTGGAAAAGGTTGAAATAAAGGCATCACTAAAATGAGTGGTGTTGTACTGAAATACTATTTCCAATGTATCTTTTAGAAAAACCTGAATGAGCAAGGGAATCTCAATTTGTTCTGAGGAAGATCTAAGATTTAAGGTGAATTCCTTATTACCATTGATCGCTTTCAGGTCCAGTGGATAATTCTCCACTGCTAATAAAGAATCAAATAAATCTTCACTGGATTTTAACTGCTTGATCTTCTTTATTTCGTAGTACGATGAATGAGAGAATTCATTTCTTATCCGTACTTCGCTATCTATTTTTTTGATGGCATCCCTTAACGATGCTTTTTTAATACCCGAAACTCGAAGTGGCAAAGTATTCATAAAATTTCCTATAACCTCTTCTGATCCTGGTACAAATGGATCCCTATTGGAAACAGGAGTAGCAAAAACAACATCATCCGAATTTTTGTAGTACTGAAGAAGCAGTCCGTAAGCTAGATAAATGACCGAAGTCATGGTAACTTTTTCATTTTGCGCGAATACTTTAAGATCTTCAATTGGAATTTGAAATTTTTGAATTTCTAGCCGGTGTACACTATCTTCTACTTCTTGTATTGGAAGGACTTTCGGTTCAAAACCTTCAAGATAATCGAGCCAATATCCCGCTACCCCGTTACTATCTTGGTTTTCCGCTATTTTCTTAATAAATTCTTTGTAATCACTCTTGAAATGTTTTTTTTCCAGGCGTCCTGAATGTTCCTTGAATTCGTTGTAAAAGGAAAACAGTTCTTTTAGCAAAATCCCAGTACTCCAGCCGTCGTAAAGGATATGATGATGCGTAATTACCAGGATATATGTGTCTAAAGCACATTTAAGTAGACTTATTCTGATTGGCACACCCTTATTTGGATCGATTTTTTGCGCCCTATCTTTGATAAGAAAATCTTCTACCTGATTTTCATCATCAGAGAAATCATACTGATTTACATTGATTTCTGCTTCTTTAAGTACAATCTGTAAGGTCTTACTGGTTAGTTCCCAATTAAAAATAGATCGTAACGCGTCATTGGTACGTTGTACCTCTTTTAGGGCTTGTAAGAAAATAGTTAAGTCAAACTCTCCCTTAATTTCAATAGCTATCTGAACATTATACAAGCTTTCATTTTCATCATTGAGCGTGTTATACAATATTCCTTGTTGGAGCATATTGAGTTCGACAATATCTTTAATATTTGACTTTTGAATATTCATTTGATAATTGTGATGGAAATGGTGATTTGTAAAATGAAAAATCCTAGAGAGTAGTTCTTGATAGGTATGCGAACATTAGCTATTATCAGGGGGAATCAGAGTGATTATTCAGAAACCCTGCTCAAAGAAATGTAAGTGATTTGTATGCGTATTAAGAACAGCTTTTTTACCCAAGGCTACTCAAAAAGACTGTCCAACTCCTGTTGGGATATGTTTGCAGTGTCAAAATCTGACGGTGTTAATAGAGAATCATCGTTGTTCTTGAGAAAATCAATCAAAACGCGTAAGTGTGCAAAAAAGGATTCACTTAAGTTTTCAATAGTACCTTTCTTATGAGCTTTCGCATTGAATAAATATTCCATTTGGAGCACACCATCAATAACTATTGCATTTATTTCGAGCTTGGTCGTCATGCGATTCTCTTGTGCCGATTCTTTTCCTGTTGAAAACCTTTCAAGCGTAAACAAATCATTTGATAATTCCCTGCCAAATTGACCCAAGTAATTAAATCGAACTTCTGAAGGTTCGGCGCTAATAGCATTTGAAGTGCTCTTTGAATTTAGAAGGCTAGATCCTATCCCGTGATTGGGAATCTTTGCCAGAGTTTCTTTCACAACCTTAATATTTTCTTTCAAATCATCGCTTAGCTGAAAGATTATAGGATGCATTATCGTAAACCATCCTATAGTCCTTGATAAGTCTACACCTTCTAAATGTCTCCCGTGATTTTCGATTTCAATTTTCACATTAGAAGTATTGGACCAGAACTTTAATGCCATAGCTATCGCCATGTGGAGGAGTATCTGGATGTCAACGCTGAAATGATGAGAATCCGTGAGTAACCACGCGGTGCTTTTTTTATCAAATATTCCAAATAGCGCAGTCGTGTTTTCAATAGTCCATTCTTGTGTCTCAAAATCAAGGGGAATGGTAAACTTTGCCTCTTGTATTTCTTCCCAAAATCTATCTTCTTTATGGATTTCTTTTTCCTTTATGTAGCGATCCAACTCATTTTTAAAGGCAATAAGAGAGGTCGTTTTTTGGGGTAGGTGATATTTTTTATTCTTTAGTAACGCTCGACACATGGTATAGATATCTTCTAATAGGATCCGCCATGAAACACCGTCAATGACAAGATGATGTGCCGTTATAAAAAGTAGTTCTCGGTTTGGCGATCTACTCTGGTCTATGAGCAGTATCGCCTTAATTAAGAGTGATTTTTGGATGTTAAAACGGCTTTTGCTGGTTTCAAGAATTACCGCTAACTCCTGAGAAGATCTAAAAGAGAAGCTTTCTATTACAAAATCTTTGTTAAGATGATTTTCGTTAAAAAAAAGCACCTGATCTTTCTTGTTCAAATTTAACCGCAAACCATCATGATGATTTACAAGCTTTGAAAACACCTCCTCCAGGGCCTTGACTTTTACTTTCCTTTTTAAGTTGAGTAAGATGGATTGATTGTAAAAATTTGGGTTATTAAAATCATGGTTTAAAAACCACTGTTCAATTGGGGTTGTACCCTTTTGGCCCGTAAGACTTGATTGATGCAAGGAAATGGTATTTTGCTCATATTTTTTGTTGATCTCAATGTAATAAGCAAGTTGTTCTATTGTATTATACGTTAATACTGTTTTGGGCGAGACCTTTATACCCTTTTGAAATAATCTGGAGGCAATTTGAGTTGCTTTTATAGAATCTCCCCCAAGTTCATAAAAGTTGCTTTCACTAGTAATTCCGGATTCCTCAAAAATTTCCTGGTAAACGAAAATTAATACCTGATAAAATTCAGCACCCTGTTTTGTCTTTTTTTGCTCTCTCTTTCGCTTAAATTCAAACAGCCGTTTTGTATGAACTTTTCCATTTTTTTCTAGTGGTATTTCATCAATTTCTACAAAAAAAGTAGGAATCATATAATGCGGAATTTTTTTAAGCAAAAATGACTTTAAGGCTACTGGGCTAATTCCGGCATCGCTGATGTAAAAAGCATAAAGATCGAGCGCTCCCGGCCAGGTTTCCTTACTGGCAATCACTACCTCTCTAATCCCTTCATATTGCAATATTTGTTTTCTAACTTCCTCCAATTCAATACGAAAACCTCTAATCTTTATTTGAGTATCTATTCTTCCAACGTAATGAATAATTCCTGAAGGCGTTCTCTTTGCTAAGTCCCCAGAGCGATACATCAATTGATTATCTATAAATGGGTTGGAAATAAACTTCTCATCGGTAAGAGCGCTATTGTAAAGATAACCGTCAGCTAAACAATCCCCGGAAATGTAGAGTTCTCCGACCGCCCCAGTTGGTACCGGTTGCAAAAATTCGTCTAATAGATAAATATTACAGTTGGCAATTGGGCGGCCAATAGGAACTGCACCCTCTTCTTGGTTAGGATCAAATACATGTATCATACATCCAATGGTAGCCTCTGTAGGACCATACTCATTGTAAATTGTAAGATTCTGATCAAATAATTCATCAAACCGGATGGCAGTATCAGATACCAATAGTTCTCCACCAACTATAAGTTTTTCCAAATTAGTTGGTGTAAACGGAAACTCATTATTGATCACCAATTTCATATGAGAAGGTGTAAGTTTCAAGTGGGTAACTTTGTTTTCCTTGAAAATAGTAACCAATGCATCCTCCTGTTCATTTTCATAGATAACTATCTTATTCCCAGAGATCAGAGGTAAAAATACTGAGGTTAAAGTCAAATCGACACCTATAGATGTGAAGAGAGCAAAAGTTGCTGGCTTATCTTCGAGATAAGTAGAATACGACCAATCGAGATAGTTCATTAATGCGTTATGTGATATTACCACGGCCTTCGGATTTCCAGTAGTGCCCGAGGTGTAAATGATATAGGCCGGAGTATTCGGCAAATGATTTGATCTATCCTGTCCGTTTGCTTGCCGCAGAGAGGTGTTCCATTGTACCGCAATCTTTTCGACCGCAAGGTCTTTAAATTTTTGCTCTTGACTATCACATACCAAAATTTTACTCTTACTATCTAAAATGATATACTTTATCCTTTCTTCTGGCGTATCAAATTCGATTGGAAGATAAACGGCCCCCAGCTTAAAAATACCCAACAACGCTACCACCAATTCTGGACTTCTTTTGACGCAGACACTGACTACTTCTCCTTCAGAAATTCCACATTGTTTTAAATGTAGTTTAAAGCTTTCTGCGTAATAGTCTAGGTCCTTAAAATTCATTTTACCTGATCCGAACTCCAAAGCCGTTTTGTCAGGTTTCAGGCTCGCTTGATTTTGGAACAAAGAAATTACCGTTTCATTTTCGGACCAATTCGTTAAACCCATTGTTAGGTTGGACAACTGCAAGTGTGCGACAACCTCTTTTTGAGACAGTAGAGAAGCTTCAGAAAAAACAGTTTCCGGAGCTACCACCAATTGATTTACAAGATTCTTGAAGTATTCGGAAAAACGTAATATCGTAGTCTCCTTAAATAAAGCAGTAGCGAACTCAAATGCACCTACGATATCTTCTTTGTCCAACACTTCCAGTGATACATCAAATTTGGAGTGACCTGGATCAAAAAAATATCGCTCTAGGTGTAAGTTCTTTGTAGTTACATTCAAATCGTTAGGTGGAAACAAGAACATGGTATCAAACAAAGGGTTCCTGCTCAATTCATTACCCCAATTAAGCTTTTCTACCAATTGGGCGTAAGGATATTCTTGATTATTCAGAGCTTGGTTTATGATATAAACATCCCGTTTTAAGGAATCTAGGAAGGATTCATTTTTTAACGTTTCTACCTTTATCGCTAAATTGTTAACAAACATGCCAAACATTCGTTGTAAAGAAGGATGTGTTCTCCCCGTGGTGGGGATACCAATTACTTGTTGGTATTGTCCGTTAAGTTTGGTTAAAAACCACTTGTAAATACTCAACAACAGATTATGTATCGTCGTATGGTGCGCTATTGCAAGTTTTCTTAAACGCTCACTGTTCTCTTTACCAATTTGAAATTGAATTTTTTTTCCTTCAGCAGTTAAACGTTGGGGCCTTGGGTTGTCATAAGGTAGTTCCAAGGCAGGTATCTCTTCTTTTAGAAAATTCAACCAAAAGTGTTCTTGAGATATCAAGTTTTCAGTTTGCATCTCTTTCTGTTGCCAGAAAACGTAATCGCTGTAGGCAAAAGGAATGTTATCAATAGGCTTATCGAAATAGATGGTAAGTAATTCTTCCAAAAAAAGTTTAACCGAAAGGCCATCCGCCACAATATGATGAAAATCCAGGAAAAGCACCGTACGTTTTTCGTCCAATACAATCAGCTGCGCTCTGAATAAGAGTCCTGCTTCCAGATCAAAAGGAGTGATCAATTGATTCAAAAAAGCGTCTAAATTTTCGGGTGTACAAGAATCAACTATAAGGGCAAAGGGACGCACTTCAGTTATCGTTAATATGGGTGCTGTTTTTTGAATAAATCTCGCCCGTAACAATGCATGTCTATCTATTAACTCACATATGGATGATTCTAATCGCGGAATATTTAAAGCTCCGTCAATGCTGTAGGCGACTGGCACGTTATATGCCGTTGAACTTTTATCCAATAGCCAGGCGTAGTACAGTCTTTTCTGGCTGAATGACAACGGATATTCCGATACCGTTGTATTGTTTGGGATTGGAGCGTATTTCTTCTTTTCCAGTGTATGTATTCCTTCGGAAATCCCTCTGATAGTTTTCATTTCATAGAAGGTGGCGAAAGGAAGTTGTACCGAAAATTCTTTTTGGAGCTCCATAGTCATTTCGCCTAATTTCAGAGAACTTCCTCCAATTTGAAAGAAGCTTTGATGTACTCCTACTCTTTCTAGTTTCAATACTTTCTTCCAAATACTAGCTATCCTTTTTTCAATTTCGTTTGTAGGGAGTTCTACAGTCTGCGTTTCCTTAATTTGAGATAGTCGTTCTAGTTTATATTCTAAATCTTCATATTTTCCTTGCAAGTATTCCTTTAACAGTCTAAAGCGCTGTAGCTTTCCACTAGTTGTCCTAGGAATACTTTTTACTGGTAAAACCCGGTTAATCTCAAGCCCTATCTTCTGGTTAACTAACTTTTTGATCTGGTTGCTCAAAATGACAAAGTCTTCCATTTTACCGCGATAGAAGACAAAAGAAACTATTTTTTCTTCTTGAGATCGTTTGTCATAACAGCCAAGGACAGCAATCTTGTTTAATTCAACTCCCTCAACTCCTTCAGCAATTTTCTCAATATCATGAGGATAATAGTTCTGTCCGTTAACAAAAATGATGTCCTTTGCTCTCCCCGTGATAAAAAGTGACTTATTATCCATGAATCCAATATCTCCGGTATCTAGCCAAGTATCATTATTAAGTACCCTTTTAGTTGCTTCAGAATTATTGTAGTAGCCCTTGGTAACGCTTTCTCCCTTGATCCAAACGTGACCAATTGTTTTGTCAGGTAAGCGACTATTTGAATGGTCTACAATTTGAATTTCACAGTTTGGGATACTACTGCCAAGGTTAACAATTGCTACACTGCCTTCTTTTCTATTGGCAAGGGAAACCTTATCACCAATGTTTAGCTTATTTCTTTGAAAACTATAACTAATGATATTATCCTTTAAACCAGAAATGGAGACAGCCAATGTGGCTTCTGCCAAACCGTATACAGGACACATGGCATTTCGCTTTAGTGCATACAACTCCATATAGTACAAGAACTCATCGCATAGACCTGCCGATATTGGTTCTGCCCCATTGTATAGAATTCGAACAGAAGATAGGTCCCAATTTTGTTTTTTACCACGACAATGTTTTAATACATAGCTATATCCAAAGTTCGGCGACCCAATAACAGTAGCATTGTACCGGGTAACCGAATCAAACCAAAGGGCTGGCATTCGAACAAATGAACTGGTAGGAATGATGTAATGCTGTATTCCACAATACAACGGATTAATATGAAAACCTATCATCCCCATGTCATGAGTTAAGGGCATCCAACTCAACAAAGTGTCACTTTCCGAATACTTTGCAGTGGCGGCAATGGCGCTTATGTTGGTAATCAAATTCTTGTGAGTTAATATTACCCCTTTTGGGGTTCCCGTAGAACCCGAAGAAAATTGGATAAACGCAATTTCATCTGCCTTGGCCTTATACACATTCCCATTTTCTTTCTCCTCAAAAACTAATCCAACATCTACATGAGTCCGTTTAAACCGCGCGATGGTTTGCTTATATCCATTTGTTTTAGCGAATACTTTAAGCTGAGAAAGCAGGTTACAGGAAGATGCTAAATATGGGCGATTTAAACGTTTCCAAACTAAAAATAGCTTTCGTTTGTGTGCATCATTTCTTCCAATAGAAAGCGGAACAGGTATTATTCCTCCAAGAATACATGCCCAAAAAAGAATAACAAAAGATTTATTATCCTCTACCTGAAAAACCAGTTCATCTTTTGGGTTAATCCCTCTTTTCTGGAGGACAGCAAGAGCCCTAAGGGATTTCCTATATAGCATATTATAGGAAACAAAATCTTCCTCCTGATGGTTTTCGATGAAAGTTATTCCTTTTGAGCGAATATCTTTCCTACTAGTTAATAGATCAACAAGTGTTTCAAAGGGAGGCATAAGAAGTTAATTTTAGAACTGGAGTACGGATTGATGATTACCACCTATACAGTCTGAATTTTTTTTACCACATCATAGCAGGCATGTTAAGTACATTCTAAAAACAGCAATAAGCAATGGACCAATGAAGTGCTATGTCCACGATAATTTGGTAATTTCAACAGGCGCAGCCATGAATTAAATTTGTATGAAAAAAAGCCGAGCACTGTTTTAGAACGCTATAAACATTGCTAATTGAGGAAATGAATATGGCTTCGCCAACTCTAGGTTACATAGTAATCAACCTAAAGTATTGTAATATTATTCTTACATGAAGTTAATTTTTTTATCATTATCTCCAAGCAAATATGTCTTAATTTCATGTTAAATACTGATCCTAGCCAGTACTTTTTCGAGGCTCACAAGAAAATACATAGGAATCTACTCGGTTCTAAGACTTTTAATTGGATTGGCCCTAGCTGCCTTTATTGCCTGATAGCTTGTTGACGCAACTGTAATTAGAAAAACTCCCAAGATAGTACTGGCAAAAATCCAGAAAGAAATAGTGGTACGATAGGTGTAATTCTGAAGCCAGTCATTCATAAAATACCAAGCTAAAGGTATTGCTATTAGACAAGATAGAATTACTAAAGAGACAAATTCTTTTGAAAGCAAACCCCATAATCTGGGTACACTTGCACCCAAGACCTTGCGGATCCCAATTTCTTTTGTTCTTCTTTGTGCTACAAATGAGGCAAGTCCAAAAAGGCCTAAGCAAGAAATTATAATTGCCATACCGGAAAATCCACTAGCTAATTTGCCAACACGTTCTTCACTACCAAATTTCAACGCATAGTCCTGATCCACAAAACGGTATTCAAAGGGGTAGTTTGGGTTGTATTTTCTAAAAATTTGTTCTACCTGCGTCAAAGTACTTCTAATATTCTGATTTATAGCTAGTTTTAAGATAACAACATTAGCACTCTTATCGATTTTAAAAACTACTGGTCTAATTGGCTCAAAGGGAGACTCAACGATCATATCTTTAATAACACCAATTATTGTGTACTGTTTTTGCTGACCTCCCCATCTAATAACCTCTCCAATAGGATTTGTCAAACCCATAAATTTTGCTGCTGTTTCGTTAATTATTGCAGCATTGGTAGAATCCGTCGCAAAGTCCCGGGAAAAATCTCTTCCTTGTATTAATTCCCAATTTACGGTCTTACCATATTCATAAGTTACCCCATTAATGGGTAGTGCAACAACCAAATTAGGATCTTTACCGCGCCAATCGAGACCTCTAGACATTAACCAAACATCAGTTGTAGGACTGCTGGATTGGGTAATTTCGACAATAGTGCCGGAGGATTTGAGCTCATTTCTAATACTTTCAAAATGCTTCTGTATTTCACTTGTTGCGTTTATGGTTATTAAACCATCACGGCTATACCCTACCGAACGATCTTTGCCAAATCTTATCTGACTGTAAACAATTAAAGTCCCTATAATCAGTATAATAGATATTGTAAATTGGACAACTACTAAAATCTTTCGAGGAACGAAGGCATTTGAACCAATACTTAGTGTACCTTTTAACACTTCTACCGTTTTAAATGCGGAGAGGAAAAATGCTGGATAGAAACCGGCGAGAACCCCAGTTAATACCGCAAAAACTATCAGTAAACCCCAAAATAATGGATTCAACCATAATATTCTTAATTCTTTATCAGCTATTTCGTTAAAAAAGGGAAGGCACAGTTGTGCAATAACCAGTGATACGACAAGGGCAAGCATCGCAATAACTATCGATTCAGTTAAAAACTGTTCAATTAACTGCTTTCGGATCGAACCAAGTGCCTTGCGTACCCCAACCTCCATTGCACGCTTCTCACTTTGAGCTGTACTAAGGTTCATAAAATTAATGCAAGCCAAAAGCAGAATAAAAAAACCAATAACACCAAAGAGACTGATATATTGGATGCGGCCTCCTGTATTTATTCCGTTTTCAAACTCAGAACGCAAATGCCAGTTTTTCATTGGATGCAAAAAGACTTCGGGCTTCGAATTCTTTGCTCCTTCGTTTACATTATCATAAATTACTTTTTTTATTCTTTCCGAAACCATCCCCATATTAGCTCCATCAGCGATTTGGGCATAGGTTAAGGTAAAATAGCCCCCCCAAAGGTTATCTGTAGTTTGAATCCATCCATGATTTTGATAAAATAATTGCCAAGGGAGAATAACCTTCAAATCGCTAAATGAGGTATTTTTTGGTAGGTCTTTGTATACCCCTGTTACCTCAATATTCCATCTATTATCAAATCTCATTGTCTTACCTATTGGATCGGTATTCCCAAAATACATAACCGCTGTTGACTCTGAAAGCAAAATGGAATACGGGTTCATAAGCCCTTTTCGCGTTCCTTTAATCATCTGTAAAGAAAGCATTTCGGTTACTTCTGGTTCAAAGTATTTCCCTGTAGCCCTTATTTTCTTATTATCGAATTCAAGTAAAAAATCTTCTGTAAATGAAGCCTGCAAAACGTATTTAAAATCACTGCCATAGGAATTTCGAATTGCCTCCGCCAACACCGGCGGAGTATCTTGTACCGTATTTTTTTGCCCGTTTGAATTATTATGATGCATTACCTGAGCAATATGATCATAGTTCTTAAAGTACATGTCGTAAGATAACTCGTCGTACATCCAAAGACCAATAAGTATAACAATTGCCATACCAGTGGCTAACCCTCCTATATTTAAAAGGGAATAGCCTTTTTGTTCTAACAGATTTCTCCATGCTATTTTAAAATAATTCTGAACCATGCTGTTTTTTTAAACTAAGTTGTTTTCAATAATTTTCTGACCATCTGACATTCTGATGATCCGATGACTGAATTTAGCATCGTGCTCACTGTGCGTAACCATAATAATTGTGGTTCCTTGATCATTTAATGCTGTCAATAATTCCATGACCTCGTTTCCGTTTTTGCTATCCAGATTGCCCGTAGGCTCATCCGCGAGTATCAATTTTGGTTTATTAACAACCGCCCTGGCAACTGCCACTCGTTGTTGTTGGCCGCCCGAAAGTTGTTGTGGATAATGGTAAGCTCTATGCATTATTTGCATTTTCTCTAAGACAGCTTCTACTTTCTTTTTTCTTTCGGTTTTTTTCGTTCCTAAATAGATCAAAGGGAGTTCCACATTTTCGAATACGGTAAGCTGAGTAATCAAGTTAAAGTTCTGAAATACAAAACCTATATTATGCTTTCGAATTTCGGCGCGTTCTAGCTCTTTGGAATTCGTAACTTCTATCCCATTGAACAAATAACTTCCATTATCACAATCATCTAGCAAACCTAAAATGTTTAAGAGCGTAGATTTTCCACAACCTGAGGGCCCCATAATTGTAACAAATTCACCCTCCAGTACTTCGAAGGAAAGCTTGTTCAGAGCAATTGTCTGAATTTCTGAAGTATTGTAAAATTTTTTTAGATTTCTTACTTTGATAATATGCATTGGGTATTTGTTAACTATATGACTTTTTTATTGACTTCTTCCTTATTATTTTTTACTTAAAATCTGTTTTATAATGTATTTTAAGTGAGCGAGATACTAGGGAGATGTTTGATGTTAGAATAGCTGATGACGCATAATCGTACCAATTTGTTAACTATTTTATAGTCAATTATTTAAAAGTGTTTACCGTTGCAGAGTGTTCGATTTTGGGACATTTACTGTTCGATTCTGGGACATTGAGTTCAAAACCCAAAATTTCTGTATCATCTTCATCTTAGAATTTACTTTATTGGTATTTTAGAAATATGCTTTTAAAAAACACTAGGATATTAATTGTTGATGATGATGTGGATGTCCTAACGGCCCTTAGACTGCTCCTTAAAGCCAAGGTCAAGGAAGTGATTACCGAGGCTAACCCCAATAATCTAAATGCTATCTTAACCAAAAGAAAAGTAGATGTTGTAATTCTCGATATGAATTTCAATAGTGTTGTTAACACAGGTAATGAGGGCGTGTTTTGGTTAAACAAAATCAAAAGAATAGATGCCAACATTGCAGTAATCCTAATCACCGCTTACGGTGATATTGAGTTAGCGATTAAATCCTTGAAAACCGGAGCTGCTGATTTTTTAGTAAAACCATGGAAAAATGATAAATTAATTCAATCTATCTCCGAGGTAATAAAGAGTAAGCGGTCAAGCGGCACAGGCAAATCAGTACCTCAACACAATACACCAACACTTTTAGGTCGAAGCAAGATCATGCAACATACTTTCCTAAAAATTAAGAAAATTGCTCCTACCGAGGCAAATGTTCTTATACTTGGCGAAAACGGAACCGGAAAAGACCTAATTGCAAGAGCTATACATGATAATTCCCTTCGAAAAAATGAAAAGTACATTAAGGTAGATTTAGGTTCTCTAAATCCCTCACTATTTGAAGGTGAACTATTTGGTCATAAAAAAGGTGCCTATACAGACGCCAAGGAAGATAGAAAAGGTAGGTTTGAAATTGCAAATAAAGGAACACTTTTTTTAGATGAAATAGGAAACATCAGCCTACAACAGCAAGCTAGCCTACTCAATGTCATACAAAATAGATGTGTAACACCTTTGGGTTCTAATATGCCTATACCCATTAACATAAGGCTAATCTGTGCAACGAACTTAAGTTTAGAACAACTTGCAGATGAAAATAGGTTCAGAAAAGATTTAATTTACCGCATAAATACGATAGAAGTTATTGTTCCTCCTCTCAGGGATAGAAGAAAAGATATCTTATTACTTGCCAATCATTTTCTTAGTCAATACTCAGAAAAGTACTTTAAGTCTGGTTTATCCATGAATGAAGGTTTTATAAAAAAACTAAACACGTATCATTTCCCCGGTAATGTTAGGGAGCTTCAGTACATTATTGAAAGGGCCGTAATAATGTCGGAAACTGGTACTTTGAACGAAAACGATTTTGTCTTTTCTCCTATCGAAGCGGATTCAAACCAAAAGACATTGCACAATCAAACCCTAGATTTTATTGAAAAAAGTACTATTAAAAACGTATTAGAAAAAAACTACGGCAATATTTCCAAATCTGCAAAGGAGTTAGGGATAACCCGATCGGCGCTTTACAGGAGACTACAAAAGTATGGCCTATAAAAAGTACAAATTAGTATTAGGTATTAGACTAATAGCATTATTCGTGATCATGATGCTTTTAAGCCTATTACTGAGTACACTTAATTTCAATTCCAATTTAGTTATTAGTCTTACCCTTGTTATTCTGGTTGTAGCTGTTTTGATTTTAATGGTGAAGGATTTTTTTAAACTCACATTCAGACGTTTTTCTGAGATGGATGACTTTTTCAAAGCGGTAAAGCACAGGGACTTTTCACGTTGGTTTTCTTTAAATACCAAGGCAGAGGACATCAAAGAATTACGAAAAGGTTTTAATGATGTCAATGCAACCTTAATAGAAATAAAAAAAGAAAAAGAAACCCAGCATTTGTATCTCCAAAAAATCTTAGAACTTATCCAAACAGGTATAATGGCCTATAATATTCAAACCGGAAAGGTTTTGTGGATAAACGATTCCTTTAAAAAAATGCTGGATGTACCTACGTTAAAACAAATTGATTTCGTCCAAAAAAGAAAACCAAAGTTATACGAAACGGTTTTTGAAACAAATCATTCCAAACAAAACACCATAGTATTAACAACTGGAGGTGATAAAGTTAAGATCTTAATTTCCAGTTCTCGATTCGATATAAAACAAAATACATTTAAGTTACTCGTACTGCAAAATATCGAGGAAACCTTAAACCAAAATGAAAATGAAGCTTGGAAAAAACTCCTGCGTGTAATGAACCATGAGATTATGAATTCTATTACCCCCATTTCCTCTCTGGCCGAAACATTACACGCTAAAATTGAAGGATCCAGATCTAATGATATTTCCTTGGATATTGAAGATCTTGAGCAGGGAATTGACAGCATTCGAAAACGCAGTATTGGATTAATGAAATTTGCCGAAAAGTATAGAGGGCTTAATAAAATAACAACACTCGATTTAAAAAAAACGATTATTATTCAACTGTTTGCTGGGATTCAGGATTTATTGAAGCCCTCTTTAGATCAACAGAATATAACGCTACAAATCAAAGTAGATAATTCAGAAACTTACCTGGAAATTGATGCATATCTAATAGAACAAGTCCTGATAAATTTGGTCCTAAATGCTGTTGAAGCCCTTAAAAACCAAGAACATCCTAAAATCACCCTGATAGGAGAAAAAAATATTGATGGAACTGACGTTATAAAAGTCATGGATAATGGTGAAGGCATTGCGGAAGAGATCATGGATAGCGTATTTATCCCTTTTTTTAGTACAAAAGATCAAGGTAGTGGCATAGGTTTAAACCTATGCAAACAGATCATGCTACTTCACAAAGGAAAAATCCAAATTAATAGTATCGAAGGGAAGGGAACCACCGTAAGTCTGGTCTTTCCGAATACTAAATAATGTAAAAATTAAATAGACAAAAGAATTAAAACAACGGACCTTAATAGCAATTAATTAAAGGCCTGTGTAAAAAAATGGTTTTCCAGGAAATCTGTCCGGGATAGTAAAGCGCTTTTTCCTGAAAAGAATAGCATAATTTATTCCAATGCATGATAACGCTAATACGAATTTAGCTTTCCTTTATTACCGCACGGTATTCGGTTAAATAATCAAATTTGGATAAATATTTATTAAAGTTCTCACAATAACTATCTATCTGTTCTTCTTCGAAGTAAGATCTACTTGAATTAATCTTTCCACTCCTTATAAAATTTTTATAGTTGAATCTATGTACTTCTAGACCAAATTTATCCTCATGTCTTTTCATAAAAGCGAAAGAGCTTCTTTCCAAGATTCTGGGTAATTCGCTTTCATCTAGTTTGATCTGGCAAAAATTGGCTATTCTATAAATCTCTTGCCTTAAATCCTTCTTAAGATCTTCATACTTTACAAGCAAGATTTTGTGGTTATTTTTATTCTCCAACCATTGCTTAGAGTATTTAAACCAAGATGAATTAAAATGTTCATCATAAGATTTAGCAAAGGACAGATCAGGTTCTCCCCAATCCTTGATATGATAAAACTGAGAAACGGCAACATCCATCCCGTTACGAAAGACACATATAAACTTACCATTTACTTTAGAAGGAAAATAATTATACTGCAAGTGCGTCTTAAATATGCGAGGAACTGTTTTGCTTTCATACATACTATCCACCGCATTATAATTATCAATCCAAGGGGAAATTGCATTTATATGTTTAAAGTTCATTTCTCCATTGGTAATCATTTGATATATAATCATTTGCATCCAAGTAGTACCCGATTTCATGTATGTGGATATGTAAATATCCTCTTGTTCTTTTTCCTTTCCCTCCTCGCTTAATTCGTAAAGAAACTTTTTAGTTTCCATCTTATTCTTTAACGAAATAAGTAGGTTTCCAATCGTGGTGAGAGCACTACTAAAAATGCCGTAGCACAGCCACTTGATTTTTTTTGAGCTTTTTAGTGTTCCGCTGTCTTTATTCATTTTTAGTAATGTATTAACGATAGATTTATATCCCAATGGGATTGTTAACCTAGAAAGAAGGCAAACAGTGAAATGACACTTGTTTACTTATACCAGCAGGTGATCAAAAGACTGGTTGATATGGTTATTCACGGTAGTAGAGGTCTTTGTTTTAGATAAATACTTAGGTGGCACTATTGCCGTGAAATTCTTTTGTAAAGATTCGATCTTTGCAGAAACCGCATTCTTAAAACGAACTTTTAGGAACTTATAAAAAGGAAATAGTGGTTGTACTGCTCTTTGTTTTCTATCCATCTATTCTCGCATCCTTACTGAAGATAGAAAGGATTTCACATCTAATTCCTACAATAAGAAATCAATTTTTTCAGTGTTGAGATTTACTATACAAAACATACCATCCCGAATAATTTACCTTTAGTCAAAAAAAGTATTTGGGAATAGGTATGGGTATGATTGTACAAACTAAATTGTATTGGAATTGGTACTAAAAAGACAAATCATTTGGTAGGTAAACAAGTAGGCTGGCGATGGTAGCATCTCAGAGGTTCAACTTGTTATATTTCAAACAGATACAGCTTCGCTTCTCTGAACTACACCGAATTCAAAGAATAAATTAAATCTTAATACTTTATAAAAGTATAAGAATTTTCTTATAAACTTAATTTTTTCTCGTACTTTTTCAAAATCCAAACAAAGTTGATAAAAAACTAACATTCCCTTAACTTTCCAACACCTAAAACATAAAATAATGTAATTCGCCTAACTCCTCTTTTGATAAAACCTTCTAAATAACATTTACCTGTTCTAACAACTGAGAGATTGGAAATATCCCCAAAAGGAAGGGTAGAAGGGTTTTATATATTAATATTTTTGATGCAGCACATTGAGGTATGGGAACTCTGTTACATGTTATTAGACTTTTCCCCTTTTGTAGTTACAAACCTAGCCATACCTTCTTTGTTACTTCTATAGTAATCAGACCAATTTTCTAAAGTAATCTCAAATTAACTTTTCATAATTACAGACTAATTACATTTTAGGTTAAACCTTGTATTTTAATAGCTTAACCCATAAAAAAGTTGCTAGTTTTGCAGCTTCAAAAAATCAAAAGATGGACTGTTTAGTGCTAAATCCGTCCCATGACTTCTCAAAGTGGGAAACACAATATATCGAAGAGCTAGCGACCCTGGAATTTAAAGAATCTCTCGGGAATTCGCTACTGTTTGAAGATAACGCCATAAAACTATGGAATCTAAAATTAGAAGTTGGCGAACGCATGCCTTTTCTCAGGCATAACAAAAACTATTCCTGGATATCCGAAGCAGATGCCTTATTAAAAAGCAGGTTTGGCAATGGAAAAATAACATTGATACGGGTAAAGCAGGGAGATACAGAATACTTTGAAAATCGAGAGAAGGAACATATTAACGACCTGGAAAATATAGGGGAAACCCCTGCTATTTTTAAAGTGCTGGAATATAAAGGGAGCTTTCAGGATATCCTTCCCATACTCAACTAGGGCCATTTGTAGGGCAATAGAGATGGAGCCAAACCAAGGCTGCTATTTCCCTAATTTACCAAGGTTGTTTTGGGAGTCTATTGCGGTTTTGGACTAGACTTCAATGCAGACAGAGGCAATCCACTTTTCCAGCCTTTAGAATTATAGTTAACCGCTTTTATCCTTATTTTAGGGTATGCGGAATACCATTTCTTTTCGGATTGCAGATTTTCTTCAAAGATTTCCCCCATTTTCTAATCTTTCCAAGAGCGAGTTGGAAGTGTTTTCACAGGAAATCGGAATTGTCTACAAGCAAAAAGATGCAACCGTGTTTGACGCAAATGACGAACCCCACTCTAGTTTTTATGTTGTTCACAAAGGTGCTGTAGCACTTTGGAATGTTACAGATGATGTGGTGTTGGATATTTGCGATGAAGGGGACATTTTTGGTTTACGCCCTTTAATGGCCAATGAAAACTACAAATTAGCGGCCAAAGCTGAAGAAGAAAGCATTCTATACGCCATACCGATCGATAAATTTCGTCCATACGTTAATGAAAATCAACGCATGCGTGATTTTTTAGTAGAAAGCTTTGCCTCAAACACCCGAAATCCGTATTCCCAGGATCATAAGGGACAACTTCTCGGTGATACCATTCGGTTCAATCCCGATACTGCCGGGGCACGACTTCTAGATCTTCAGGCGGTGCAATACTCTAAAGCTATTGTCTTCAGCTCTCCGGATTCCGATATCAAAGGCATTGCGCAACGGATGTCCGAGAAGGGAATTGGTGCTATGCTCATTGAAGAAGAAGGCTTACCTCTCGGAATTATTACCGACAAGGATATTCGAAATAAAATAGCTACCGGTACGTTTCCGATTTCCGCAACAGCTGAAAGCATCATGTCTTCTCCGGTGATAACCTATCCTCCAAAATTAACGGTGACCCAGGCACAAATGGCCATGATGAAAAGTAATATCAGCCATTTGGTACTTACTCAGGATGGCACTGTCAATACCAAAGCAATTGGTATCCTTTCAAAGCACGATATTATGCTTTCGCTAGGGAATAACCCAGCTGTTTTGGTCAAGGCCATCAAGCGAACCAACGCTTTTGAGGAGATCAAACCGATCCGGAATGGTGTTCAAAATCTTTTGCGAGGATACTTGAGACAAAATATTCCCATGGCGCTTACGGCCAAAATTATCTCGGAATTAAATGATACCTGTATTCAACGTATTATACAACTCGCTCTACAAAAAATGCCGTCGCCCCCACCTGTTAAATTCGCCTGGCTAGCTATGGGAAGTCAGGGGCGAAGTGAGCAATTATTGCATACGGACCAGGACAACGCATTACTCTTTGAAGATGTCCCCGAGACATCGTTGGATAAAACAAAGGCCTATTTTCTTGAGTTGTCAAGACATATTACCACTGGATTACATACAATCGGCTACGCCTATTGCCCTGCCGATATGATGGCCTCTAATCCCAAGTGGTGCCAATCGCTATCGGGATATAAAAAAATGACGGCCCAATGGATCACGAGTCCTGGCCCAGACGAAGTACTGCTCTCCAATATTTTTTTCGATTACAACAGAACCTATGGGGATAAAGACCTTGTCGCAGCGCTGTCTGAATATATTTTTAATACGGTTAAAAAATATCCGATTTTTCTAAGTCACCTGGCTAAAAGCGCCCTAATGAATCCATCCCCAACAGGTTTTTTTCGGCAGTTCCTAGTTGAGCAAGACGGCGCACACAAAGACTTTTTTGATTTGAAACAACGTGCGCTAATGCCGCTAATTGATGCTGCTCGCGTCTTGATGCTGGCGCACAATATAGCGGGTATTAGCAACACATGGGAACGCTTCGAAAAGCTTGCAGAATTAGAACCCAATAACCTCGATATCTATAAAGCCTGTAGCTATGCCAGCAAGGCATTATTGCGATTCCGCACCAAGCAGGGACTGCAGCACAACGACACGGGCCGTTATATTTCCTTAGAAAAATTGAATAAGGAAGAAAAAATGAAGTTAAAACGTACTTTTAAAACCATAAAAGAGATCCAGGAACTTTTAAACGTGCGTTTTATGGTTTCCCGAATCCGCTGATGTCCATGAAATCGAATCCCCAAAACACGTATCCCGATTACTGGAATAGCTATGAGAAGTCTTTTGAAAAAGGTTTTCCTGATACGATCGCACAGACTAATTTTGTTGTTTTGGATACAGAGACCACAGGATTCGATTTTAAAAGAGATCGGATATTAAGTATCGGGGCCTTACGGATAAAGAATGCCACCATACATCCCAAAGCGGCCTTTGAGGTATTTGTAAAACAGGAAATCTTCGCCTCCCAAACCGTAGAGATTCACGGTATTCTTCAACAAGAGCGAACGCAACAACTCCCTGAAGTAGAAGCATTAAAAATCCTATTGAAATTATTAGAAAAGGCGGTATTGGTAGCACATCATACGGCTTTTGACGTAGGAATGTTGAATCATGCCCTACACCGCAATGGCCTCCCCAAATTGAAAAACCCCACCTTGGATACAGCAATTCTTTATAACAAAAGCTTGAAACGTAGCGAGCAGAAAAAAGAAGGCCATTACACGCTTGACGAACTGGCGGAAAAATACAATATCCCCCAAACCGACCGACACACTGCGCTTGGAGATGCTTATATAACTGCTATTGCTTTTTTACATATCCTGAATGTCTTACGGCCCGTCTCGTTGAAGCAATTACTTAAAAAAGACAGGCCGTGGGAGTTTTGGAAACCGTTTTAAGTTAATTAGAGTGCTTCTTTCATAATATCTTCTACTACTTCAGGATTCAAGAGCGTAGAGGTATCCCCCATATTTCCGGTATCCTTGGAAGCTATTTTCCTTAAGATCCTACGCATTATTTTTCCGCTTCGGGTTTTTGGTAAACCGGGGACAAACTGAATTTTCTCCAACTTGGCAATTGGACCAATGTGTTCTGTAATTACCTGATTAATTTCCTTGCGGAGATTGTCCCTTAGCCTTGACTCCCCGGTTTCTTTGAGGATCACATAGCCGTAGAGGGCGTTCCCTTTAATGTCGTGAGGGAAACCAACAATTGCGGACTCTGCCACAGCAGGATGTTCGTTGATCGCATCTTCAATAGGGGCCGTTCCCAAATTATGTCCCGAAACAATGATCACATCATCTACCCTACCGGTTATTCGATAATAGCCTACTTCATCCCGCAAAGCACCATCTCCGGTAAAGTATTTATTTTCATAGGCAGAAAAATAAGTGTCTTTATAGCGTTGGTGATCTCCCCAAATGCTACGTGCCATTGAGGGCCACGGGAATTTAATACACAACCTTCCATCTGCAGGATTACCTACTATTTCTCTACCATTTTCATCCATTAAAGCAGGTTGAACTCCAGGTAAAGGCAAGGTAGCATAGGTGGGTTTGGTAGGCGTGGCAAAGGGTATTGGAGAAATTAGGATACCCCCCGTTTCCGTTTGCCACCAGGTATCTACAATAGGGGATTTCTTTTCGCCAACGTGATCGTTATACCAATGCCAGGCCTCTTCGTTAATAGGTTCTCCTACAGTACCCAGTACTTTTAAGCTGGAAAGATCATATTTATTTACAAAATCCAGGTTTTCCTTAGCAAGCGCTCTAATGGCAGTAGGCGCTGTATAGAACTGGTTGATCTTGTGTTTTTCCACAACTTCCCAAAACCGGCCAAAATCCGGATAGGAAGGCACGCCCTCGAACATTACTGTAGTAGCGCCATTTGCTAAGGGCCCGTAGACGATATAAGAGTGCCCTGTGATCCAGCCAATATCTGCAGTACACCAGTAAATATCTCCTTCCCGATATTGAAATACATTTTTAAAGGTATAGGCGGTATACACCATATAGCCACCGGTGGTATGTAGCATGCCTTTGGGCCTACCTGTAGAACCCGAAGTATAGAGCACAAATAACGGATCCTCGGCATCCATAGCCTCGGCCTCACAACTATCATCGGCGGTGTCCAGCAAGGGCTGTAACCATTCATCACGCCCTTCTTCCATATGAATGTCTGAGTTAATCCGCTTTGCTACCAGTACTTTTTCAACACTAGCACAGTTTTTTAGCGCCTCGTCTACGATGCCTTTCAAATCAATTGTTTTACTCCCTCGAAAAGAGCCGTCTGATGTTAGTACCATTTTCGCTCCACAATCATTGATCCTAGTAGACAGGGCGGTTGAAGAAAAGCCTGCAAAAACCACAGAATGGATCGCTCCAATTCGCGCACAAGCGAGCAAAGAAACCGCCAATTCCGGGATCATAGGAAGGTATACCACTACCCGATCCCCTTTTTGAATTCCTTTGGCCTTTAATACATTGGCAAATCTGCATACTCTTTCATGAAGTTCATCATAAGTAATATGCTGCGCCGCTTCCCCAGGGTCATTAGGCTCAAAAAGAATAGCAGTTTTGTTGCCATGGATCTGCAAATGACGGTCAATACAGTTTTCTGTAATATTTAGCTTAGCGCCTTGAAACCATTTTACCTCTGGTTTGGTAAAGTCCCATTCCAGTACCTTGTCCCATCGTTTTTGCCAAACAAAATGTTCTTCAGCCACTTCTTCCCAGAAGTTTTCTGGGTTCCGAACCGATTTGCGATAAATTTGATAGTACTCTTCCAGATGTTTTATGTGATAATTACTCATTGGGCTTGTTGTTTAAATTTTCCTAAGTTGTTTGATTTATAGATTCCTTTTATTTCATCGATTATGTTTACATCATCTATGGTGGATGGAATAGGATATTCCGACTTATCAGCAATATTCCTGAGTAGTTTTCGCAGTATTTTACCAGAACGCGTTTTTGGCAATCGCTGTACTACCAGCAATTGTTTGAATGAGGCTACCGCACCTATTTCACTGCGAACTTCTTGGATGACTTCTTTTTCAAGTTTTTCCGAAGTTATTTTCGATCCAGATTTTAAAACGGCCAGTCCCAAAGGCCGTTGTCCTTTTAATTCGTCGTGGATCCCAAAAACCGCACATTCCGCAATAGCAGGATGGGAAGCCACAATTTCCTCCATTTCAGCAGTGGAAAGTCGATGACCGGCGACGTTGATAATATCATCTACCCTTCCGGTAATATACACATAGCCTTCTTCGTCCTTATAGCCACCATCACCAGAAAAATAATACCCAGGAAACCGTTCCAGATATCCCGAAATAAAACGCGGTGTGTTTTTCCAAACATCTAAAAGGCAACCCGGAGGTAAAGGAAGTCTTACAAGAACAAAACCTTCCTCATTGGGTGCACATGGATCCCCATCCTCTCCTATGATCTGAATGTCATATCCACAAACCGGAAAACTTGCGGACCCCGGTTTTACCGATTGAAGTGCTACACCCACCATGTTTGCCAACATGGGCCAGCCTGATTCGGTTTGCCACCAATGGTCAATTACAGGCACCCTCAGTTTTTCCTTGGTCCATTCCAGGGTAGAAACATCACAACGTTCTCCGGCCAAAAACTGATACTTTAGCGAACTCAGATCGTACTTCTTCAGCAATTTGCCTTGCGGATCCTCCTTTTTAATGGCCCGAATAGCCGTGGGCGCAGTGAACATTACTTTTACCTGATATTCTGAAATAACCCGCCAAAATGTGGAGGCATCCGGAGTTTTTATGGGTTTTCCTTCAAAGAGTACTGTCGTGTTTTGGTTTAAAAGCGGCCCGTAGACAATATAGCTATGTCCTACTACCCACCCTACATCACTAGCGGCCCAATACACATCTCCAGCCTCTACTCCATACACATATTTCATTGAAAATTTAAGCGCAGTAGCATAGCCCCCCGTATCCCTTACAATTCCTTTCGGTGTTCCGGTAGTGCCCGAGGTGTATAATATATAAAGGGGATGGGTAGCAACCACAGCCACCGGTTCAGCCGGCTCGGACGTGGCCACCAAGCTGTCATAATCTACATCGTAATGCTGTTTGGGAATATGCACTCCTAATTTTCTATCATAGATCACAACTTTCTCCGGTTGATGATCTGCCAAAGTAATAGCTTCGTCTACAAAAGGTTTATAGGGGATAATCGTATTGATTTCGATCCCATTCGAAGCGGTAATTATGGCCTTGGGCTTACAGTCATCAATTCGTATAGCGAGTTCATGAGGGGCAAATCCGCCGAAAACAACAGAATGTACAATGCCAAGTCGTGCACAGGCCAACATAGCGTATATCGCTTGAGGGATCATCGGCATATACACAATTACCGTATCTCCTTTTTGTAAACCCAATCCTTGAAGTCCTCCGGCCAACTTGGAAACTTCTTTTTGCAATTGAAGAAAGGTGATACCACACTTGGTATTTGTTACCGGGGAATCGTAATAAATAGCCACTTGATCGCCATATCCCGCCTCAATATGCCTATCGATACATAAATAGCTCATATTGAGTGTCCCATCGGAAAACCAATGACTCCCACCATTTGGGGCTTTCTTTAAAATCTCGGATGGAAAACTGTTCCAAGCCAATTCCTTGGCTTGTTCTTTCCAAAAGCCTTGCGGGTTCTGGATACTTTCTAAATAAAACGCGTTGTAATTCATAATGTGTCAGGCTATCATTTTATCAACATCGGTAAGTACCTTTTTTATGGAAAAAGGTTTGGTAATATAACTATCGGCCCCAAGCTGTAATCCCTTTTCAATATCCGCCAACTTGCTCTTGGCAGAAAGGAAAATAACCTTGGTCCGATGCAATGCTTTGTTTTTTCGCAATTCCTTAAGGGTAGCATATCCGTCCAGCTTGGGCATCATAATGTCCAGAAGAATTACATGAGGGAGTTGTTCGCCTGCAATTTCCAGAGCTTCAGTGCCATCCCTTGCGATAAATACTTCGTATGCCTTCTTTTTGAACGCATATTCCAACGACATCACAATGTTGGGCTCATCATCTACAATCAATATCTTTTTTTTCATGCTGATTTTGGTAAAGTGAACACCAACCGCGCACCCTTTTGGAATTCGCGATCCGCCCAAATACTTCCCTGATGACGTTCTACTATCCTTTTGCATATAGCAAGTCCGAAGCCACTCCCCTGGGGTTTCTTGGTATTCTGATTTTTTGACTGGTAAAATTTTTCAAAGATGTAGTTATGATCTTCCTCCGGAATCCCACGCCCATTATCTTCAACAGCGATGGCAATATCGTTTTCTTCCTCTGCAATCACTATCCGTATTATTCCTTTTTCCTTTTCGGTGAATTTTAATGCATTAGACAATAAATTCGTCAACACCTGAAGAATGCGATCCTCATCGTACATCCCCTGTAAATAATCCGATTCCCTAAAATCTACTTTCGCCCCGCGTTGCATAGCAATACGTTCTACCCCTTGAATTGCCTTTTTAACCGTACTGTTGATCGATCTTGTCTCAATATTGAGCTCGGTCCGATCAGAAGATAATTTTTCCAAATCCAGGATGTTGTTGATCAGTTTTGCCAAGCGGTCTGTATCCTTACTTATATTTTCCAAAAATTGTTGCCGTAGTAGTACAGGCATATCTTCATCCTCTAGTATCTCCGATGCCGCTTTTATGGAGGTAATTGGGGTCTTTAGTTCATGGGCCACCGTATCCAGAAATTCATCTTTTAGTTTATCTTGTTGGAGCAGTTCTTCATTGGCCATTTGGAGTTTTAAGGCCATTTGAGAAAGTTCTTTGGACTTTTCAAACAGCAATTTATTGTTCGCCTTGGTCTCCTTATTTTCCTCCAAAATGTTCAATACCTCAACTAAGCTAATAGGTTTTTCCTTAGAGACAGAAGCCAGTAAAATTTTTGCGGAAGCGCTACCAATGGTGCCTGTTAACAGCTTTTCTGAGAAATTGATCAATCTGGAATCTGCTTTTTCCTCGGCTTCCGAAATATTGTATTTTCTGTTGAAAATGGTCAGTGCCCGGAGTGTTCTTTGTTCCCCAAGAAACCGATTTAAAAGTCTTTTGATATCATCCACATAAGCCTCCCCTTTCCAGACAAATGCACCTTCCTGTAGGTTCTCATAGTTCTCATGATGGACAAACATCTCTGCGTAATTTCGTTCTCTATAATTTCCCTTTGCCACAAGTGAAAATCCTATGAACGTCAAGGAATTAAAGCTCAGGCTCCACAAGAATGCATTACTTTCAGGAGTGAGATAGTCCAATCCAAACAACTGGGATGGCCTTAACCATTCATATCCGAACAATCCTTTCTCTACGAAGGTAGAACTGGTAGATAGCGCATTCACCACAATAGGTACTAGTAACGTGTAAACAACGATCAACAGCCCTATTGTAATCCCTGCTTTGGCTGCTTTTGCCGTTCCCCGACGCCAGAACAAACCAAGAAAAAATGAGGGTGCCAATTGGGCTATAATAACAAATGCCACAAGGCCAATAGAATAAAGAGAAAGTTGATTTGAAAACCGTTCGTAAAAAAAATAGGCTACAATGATGAGTAAAAAAATGGCAATTCTTCGAATACTCTTAATACTCTTGGCATTTTCATGAGGATTTCCTTCTACTAACTTTTTAATAAACCCATATGGAATAATAATGTTATTGCTCACCATGGTGGAAAGTGCCAGTGTAGAGACTACAATCATGGAAATAACAGCAGAAAATCCGCCCATAAAAACCATGAGGGCTAAAGTGGTATGGCCTTGTTGCAATGGCAACAGCAATGTATAGTAGTCATTGTTAACATCAGCAGGGAGACTTAGATTCCCTGCCCATGCAATGAAAATGACAAAAATGTTGAAAAGCAACAGATAGAGTGGAAATAACCAAATTGCTTTTTTTAAATGGTCTATATCCTGGTTTTCCACAACAGCAACATGAAACTGCCTTGGAAGTAGAAAAATTGCAAAAAAGGACAGGCAAATCGTAAACATCCAGTTAAACCCGTTTTCTAAACCCCCAAAAGAACTTAGTTCTTGGAAGTTTGGAGTGGACACCGCTTTTTGATAGAGATCTGTGGTCCCATCAAACAAAATGTAGACGACAAAAATCCCAATGACCAGAAAGAATACAAGTTTCAAAATAGATTCCAGGGCTATGGTGGCCATAATTCCGCGTTTCCCCTTGGAAGCATCTGTGGATTGCGTACCAAAGAACGCTACAAAAATTGCGATAAGTAAGGCTATGTAGAAAGTAGAATCACCAAATACACCCATGTCCACATAACTGGTTTCGTTGGCAACCAAAGCAAAGGTTTCGGAAACGGCCTTGAGCTGTAATGAAATGTACGGGATAATCCCTAACAAGCAAGTAAGAGTAACCAAAGCCCCTAGCGGCCTGTTATTCCCGTAGCGCAGGGAAACAAAATCGGCTATACTGGATATTTTATGCTGCTTTGAAATCCGGATGATCTTCCGCATTACAACGATCCAAAGGGGTAAAGCAATTACAGGGCCCAAATAAATAGCTAAAAAGCTGATCCCTGAATGTGAAGCGCTACCAACACTTCCATAGTAGGTCCATGCGGTGCAATATATGGCCAGGGAAAGGACGTATACGTAAGGATTATTCACCAGTTTCCTACCCTTTTGTTTTTCTGCCCAGTACGCCAGGAAAAAAAGGAAAGCCAAATAGGCAACAATTATAACTATCAGGAGATAATTATTCATAGAATTTTTTAAGGATTCTATAGGCGATTACAATGGCTAAAAGCCAACTTAAAAAAATAAAAATGTAGAAGGCTGGAAATCCAAATAGTTGAAATTCCCCGTCAAATATGCTAACAAAGGGCACATTCCACAGCAGAAATAGGACAAGGCCTAAAACCACTAACTTTTGCTGATGTCTTTTCTTCATTTTCATAGAAGGTCCTCTTTAAAATTACGAAAACGGTGCGGCAAAAACATACCACACCGCTTTCTGTAACCAACTAAATATACTCAATGTGCCACCGCTTCTCCTGCTCCACTTGGAATTCGTATGTTCTCAACAATGTCCTGAACATCTTCAGGGGGTTCTTCAGTAAACTGGTTCACCACAAGGGCAACCGCAAAGTTTACAATCATTGCTATGGTTCCAAACCCTTCGGGAGATATCCCAAACCACCAACTTTCTTTCAAACTTCCAACTGCTGTCTTTCCTCCATCAAAAATTCCAAATTTGAATTTCAGCATGTAGAAAAGCATTAACGAGATGCCCACGATCATACCGGTAATTGCCCCCTTACTATTCATTTTCTTATAAAAAATACCAAGTATTATCGCGGGGAAGAAAGATGCTGCAGCGAGACCAAAGGCCAGCGCCACCACTGCGGCCACAAATCCCGGTGGATTGATCCCGAAGTATCCTGCAATACAAACCGCTCCAACCGCGGACAAACGTGCTGCCCAAAGCTCTCCTTTTTCAGATAGATCAGGATTAAAAACGTTCTTGATCAAATCGTGTGAAACTGATGAAGAAATAACCAACAACAGCCCCGCCGCTGTGGAAAGGGCCGCCGCTAGGCCACCCGCAGCTACCAAAGCAATTACCCAGGCGGGGAGGTTAGCGATCTCCGGATTGGCCAATACCATTATATCACGGTCCACCGTTAGTTCATTGACTTCCGGATTGGCCACATATTGAATCAGTCCGTCTCCGTTTTTATCCTCATGACCGATCAGTCCGGTGGTCTCCCAGTTCTTAAACCATTCTGGCATGGAAGCATACTCTTCTCCGCTAACAGTCTCAATAAGATTGGTTCTTGCAAACACAGCAACGGCAGGAGCAGTAGTATAGAGAATGGCGATGAATAGCAACGCTAAACCTGCTGATTTTCTGGCATCTTTTACACGTTTCACCGTAAAGAAACGGACAATAACATGGGGGAGTCCTGCGGTCCCCACCATTAACGCAAACGTAATGGCAAATACATCGATCAGGCTTTTAGAACCATTGGTGTATTCTGCAAAACCCAATTCGGTAGATAGGCCATCCAATTTGTCCAAAAGATAGGTGCCGTCGGAAATGGTACCTCCCATACCCAACTGAGGAATAGGATTTCCCGTCATCTGAATGGAAATAAAGATGGCGGGCACCATAAAAGCAAAAATTAAAACACAGTATTGGGCTACCTGGGTATACGTGATCCCTTTCATTCCTCCTAAAACAGCGTAGAACAATACGATCACCATACCTATGATCACTCCGGTGTTAATATCTACCTCAAGGAATCTGGAGAACACAATCCCAACCCCTCGCATTTGCCCAGCCACATAGGTAAAGGATACTATTAAAGCACAGATAACCGCAACGATTCGTGCTGTTTTCGAATAATAGCGCTCTCCGATAAAGTCGGGGACGGTAAATTTTCCAAACTTCCTTAAGTAAGGCGCTAACAGCAGTGCCAGTAACACATAGCCGCCTGTCCAACCCATTAAGTAAACCGCTCCGTCATATCCCGCAAAGGAGATAATTCCGGCCATGGATATGAAAGAGGCAGCAGACATCCAATCCGCCGCGGTAGCCATACCATTAGCTAAGGGCGATACTCCGCCACCGGCAACGTAAAATTCTTTAGTGGACCCGGCCCTTGACCAAATAGCGATACCAATGTATAATGCGAAGGTGATACCGACTAAAACGTATGTCCAAACTTGTACACTCATAATTATAGTTTTTTGGTTAGTTAATCGACGTTGTAGCCGTATTTTTTATCCAGTTTGTTCATTAATCGCACATAAACGAAAATCAGGACAACAAAAACGTAAATGGACCCTTGCTGTGCAAACCAAAACCCAAGTTTAAATCCACCTATCCGAATGTTATTCAAAGCATCTTTAAAGATGATCCCTGCCCCGTAAGAAACTGCGAACCAGATCACCAACAGGATGACCAAATAGCGTAGATTCTCTTTCCAATAAGCCGTAGCTTTTTCTTGTTTTTCTGACATAATATGTTGGTTTATAAATAGATCATTGCTTGTATGGTTAAAATACCACTACTATCTCCATCTCCAACCTTTGCGCTAGCATATTCTACACTAAATTTGGAGTGATGTCCCGTCATAAAGATGTTTGCACCTATACCCAATCGCGTGGCATTGTCGTCAATGGCATCTATAGATCTAGTATTGTAGGAAAGATACGGCTGGAGACGGGTTTTATCCTGCGCACCTGCAACCAGATACCCTAGATGGCCATAGACCATATTGCCGGTAGCGTAAGGTCCAAAATTATAATTCTCCCCGTAATCATTGTTTTGATACACAAGGTAGGCAGTGATTGCTGAGCCGTCCTGTCCCAGAGGAGCATCATAAAAAGCGTCAACGGCAAAAATATTCACATTGGCGCCTTCTCCATTTGCCTCCACTACCCCATCTTTATGGTTGAAAAATCCTGCACCAACATTAAAGATCTTTTTGGTTCCTAAATACGTTCCCACTTTGTAAGGAAGTAAATTAGACTCCTCATCGAGAAAGTTGTAATCAAAATACCCCTGAATTACTTTACCGGCATCTGCCGATCCTAAAATCCTTCTTCCTCCATATACGGTTACTCCATCTGCGACAGGATCTCTGGTATCTAAGGTACTTTCCCCGGCCTCATTAAAAGAAACTCTGTACTGTAATCTTCCTATTTTACCCTTGGCATATACGCCAATATGACGCGCAAATTGATCGGATAGACCAAGCGTAGCCCAGGACTGTCTGTTGTTGTCCAGTGTCATCATGTTGAGCGTACTTTGGTTGGTTAACCTCGAGATTCCATTCCAATAATGAAGTCCAGCCCCAATATCGTGATTCTCAGCTACTTTCCATTCGCCCCAAAAGTCATGGAAAAATAATTGCGCATTTTCACCAAAACCCAATGGGCTCGTGTTACCACCATTCAAGCTGTTTAATCCCCAATGAGTAAGGATTAAGAATTTTTTGTTTAACTGGGTAAAGGTTAATACCCGTGCACGCCTTACACTGAAATTTAACTGACTTGATTCATCAGGAACATCGTCATTGTATTGGGCCCAAAACTGACCCCAAGCAATTATTCGAAGATATTTTGAGCCATCTTCATTGAATTTTATCTTGTAACCTCCTGTGTATTCGGTATTTCCCTGGGAAAACCCGAAGGAAATGAACACTACTACAACTACTAATGCAAATAGATATTTTCTCATTTTTAAGATGTTATTGATTTGTTGCATGCTCAACGAACATCTTAAAAAAAAATCCTAAAGAAAAAGTTAATATATTTATTTGCTAATTTAATATATCTAATCCCTGAAACGCTCCCATTTTATAAGCATAAACTTATCCCCTAACTCTGTTACCAAAACACCTGCTCCTGATATGTTTGCTGGATTTTGAAAGTAGTCCTGCAACTCTGATTGATTCAATATTTTATAGGTAGGATGGTACTTACTATTGTATGGGCGCTTAATATTGTACTTGCGCACCCAATTCATAACGGAGACATGCGAAACGCCTAAAATTCGTTCAATTTCGCGATAGGTCAACCCTTCAAGATATAGTTGAAGTGCTTTGTTTACGTAATAATCATCAATTTGTTTCCCCAACTTGCCTACAGAGAAGAAATAACCGCAAGATTTACAACGATACCGCTGTCTATTTTTGATTATGCCTGCCTTTATGAATCGTTCGGATGAGCAGTTTGGACAGGATTCCATATTAGATATACTATTTTAGCATAAATATACTAATTTAGCGTTAAACAAACTAACTGTTTAAAGTTGTTCTTTCAACACTTTAACAAACACCAAAGGCAGGCAGAGAGAAACAAGATGCATCCGAAATCTCCTTACAACAATCCTAATTGGCACTGAAAGTCATCTTTCAAGACTTCTATTTGATGCATTTTATCGATTAAATGCCGAAATACCCGGCAAAATGATAACGAATTGCTTAATTTGTTAGTAATACTGTCAATTTTTTTTGACCTATAGCATCTTAACCTCAATTGTATCAAAATTATGAAAGCTTTTGCCCCAGAGTCTTCATTGGTTTTGTTTCTCATGTTATTTTCAGTGCTCACATTTCCGCAGGTGGAGGTGACTGGCGAACTAAGAAAATGGCATACGGTTACTCTAGCATTTAGTGGACCGTTTGTAGCAGAACAAGACCCTGTTAATCCCTTTCTAGATTATCGGTTAAACGTAATATTTACATCACCCAGCGGAATACAATGGGTTGTTCCCGGTTTTTTCGCTGCAGATGGGAATGCTGCTAATTCCGGCGCAACTAGTGGGAATAAATGGCATGTTCGTTTTACGCCCAACGAAACCGGAACCTGGACCTATTCTGCCTCTTTTAGGACCGGGGACGAGATCGCGATCTCATTAAATGAAAATGAAGGCACTCCTACGGCATTTAATTCAGAAACCGGCACATTGACCACAACAGGATCGGACAAGGTATTTCCGGACAATAGGGCTCGTGGACGTCTTAACTATATAGGAGAGCATTATTTACAATATGAAGAGACCAAGGCCTATTTTATAAAAGTTGGTGCGGATTCTCCGGAAAATCTTTTGGCATTTAGTGATTTTGATAATACACTTAATAAAAAAGACTGGTCCCCTCACGTCCGGGATTGGAACTCCGGAGATCCTACCTGGAAAAATTCCCAGGGTAAGGGAATCATAGGGGCTATTAATTATTTATCGGGCAAGGGAATGAATGCTTTTTCGTTTTTGACTATGAATGTTAAAGGCGATGGAAAAGATGTATGGCCCTGGACATCTCCCAGCAACAATAATCTTGATGGCGATTCGGGAAATGATGCGCAAAACCGACTTCGCTACGATGTTTCAAAATTGGAACAGTGGGAAATCATCTTCGCTCATGCCGATACCAAGGGAATGTTCCTCCATTTCAAAACCCAGGAAACCGAAAATGATCAATTGCTGGATGGGGGTAATTTAGGGGTAGAACGAAAACTATATTATCGTGAGTTAATTGCTCGATTTGGACATCATTTAGCGTTGAATTGGAATGTTGGAGAAGAGAATACTCAGATCACAAATCAAAGAAAAGAAGCCGCACAATATATTAAAGCTGTAGATCCGTATGATCATCATATTGTGATTCATACCTATCCCAACCAGCAAGATGAGGTCTACAATCCATTACTTGGTAATTCTTCAGAATATAGTGGCCCTTCGGTACAATCCGGTATAAACAATATTCATAGGGATGTTAAGAAATGGGTAGAGGCTTCTCGCAACTCCGAAAAAAAATGGGCGGTAGCCAATGATGAACAAGGGAATGCACAGGTTGGTGTTGCTGCAGATAACTCGTATTCAGGCGATACTGGAAACCAAGCAGATAACAGGAAAAATGTGAGATACAAGGCACTTTGGGGCACACTTTTGGCAGGTGGTTATGGAGTAGAATACTACTTTGGTTATGGAACCGGTGAAACCGACTTAACCGCCCAGGATTTTAGAAGTAGAGCCACCAAATGGGAAGATGCGAAAATTGCATACGACTTTTTCACCCAAAACATTCCTTTTTGGGAAATGGTGTCTTCGGACGATCTCATTTCGGATAGCGATGCCTACTGTTTTGCTACTATCGGAGAAGTCTATGTCATCTATTTGCCGAACGGAGGCACTACCAATTTAAACCTAACAAATGCCTCAGGAATGTATACTATTAAATGGTTCCAACCCGCTACGGGAGGTAGTTTGGAACAGGGGACAAAGCACACCATTTCAGGGTCTGAAATCGTAAACCTCGGTGACCCTCCACGAGATCCGGGCGAAGACTGGGTGATAGTAGTGGAGAATAACAATAGAGCGGATGATGAGCCTTTAGAGGATGAAATAATAGCAATAAATCAACTAGAAATCAATCCCAAGGTAGCCACGGTATTTGTGGGGGATACACTTCAATTAGCGCTAACGATATCGCCAAGCAACGCATCAAATACCAGTGTTATTTGGTCAAGTCAAAATCCTGAGGTTGCTACAGTGGATACTCAAGGTCTGATCACAGGTATTACAGAAGGTTCGGCTTTAATTACAGTATCCGTACCGAATAGTGATGTTGTACAGGATATTCGTGTTACCGTGATCCCTGTTTTAGAATTGGACGAGCCCCTGGTATTTCCAAATCCCGTGATGCGTTCTGATTTGGGTTTACAAATTGCAGGAATCCCGGAAGGCACCTATGAGATTCGGTTTTTTACTCTAGATGGAAAGCTGGCGCTTCGCAGGGTAATTGGAATAAATTCAATTTACACCATGGATGTAAGTAGTTTAAGGGAAGGTGTTTACATCTTTTCAATGCGTAACGCAGACCAGGTTTGGGAACAAAAGATATTGATCCGCTAAGTGGCCAGGTAATCCAAAACACAATTTTTAATACGATCGTGGATATCAGAAACATTAGCTTTCACAAACGTATCACCCGTTATGTTCTCGTATAGTTCAATATACCGTTCGGAAACAGAATTGATATAGGCATCACTCATTTCCGGTACATCTTGCCCTTCTAACCCTTGAAAGCCATTGGTAATAAGCCACTGCCGTACAAATTCTTTGGATAGTTGTTTCTGGGCCTCACCTTTCTCCTGGCGTTCTTGATAACCTGCTGCATAAAAGTATCTCGAGGAGTCCGGGGTATGTATCTCATCGATCAATACAATCTCACCTGTTTTGGTTTTCCCAAACTCGTACTTGGTATCCACAAGAATAAGGTTTTGAGAAGCGGCAATTTCCGTACCCCTTTGAAAAAGGTTTTTCGTGTACGTTTCCAATAGCGTATATTCCTCTTCGGTAACGATATTTCGGGCAAGGATATCCGCTCTGGAAATATCTTCATCGTGATCTCCCTTTTCCGCTTTAGTAGCTGGGGTAATGATAGGTTGCGGAAACCGATCATTTTCTTTCATCCCATCAGGCATTGGAACCCCACATAGCATACGCCTACCAGCCTTATATTCCCGCGCAGCATGGCCGGAAAGATACCCTCTGATCACCATTTCCACCTTAAAGGGTTGGCAGGCCTCGCCAATGGCCACATTTGGGTCTGGTGTGCCCTTCAACCAATGCGGAACAATATCTGCGGTGGCAGCCATCATTTTAGTAGCGATCTGATTCAGGATTTGTCCTTTATAGGGAATACCCTTGGGCATTACCACATCAAAGGCCGATAAACGGTCGGTAGCTACCATAACCAACAGATCGTTCTTTAGTCGGTACACCTCTCTAACTTTTCCCCGATAGACGGAAAGTTGTCCCGGAAAATGAAAGTCCGTTCGCATCAAGGTATTTGTGGCCATATCTAAAATTGATTTTGATGCTCAATATTCTTGTAGGCGTCTATGACCTTTTTAACCAACTTATGGCGGATCACATCTTTATCATCCAAATGAATAATGCTAATACCACTTACATTTTTCAGGATAAGAAGCGCTTCTTTTAATCCGGAAATGACCCTTCTAGGCAGATCGATTTGTCCCGGGTCCCCGGTCAATAGAAACTTGGCATTTTTACCCATTCGTGTTAAAAACATTTTCATTTGAGCATGGGTGGTATTCTGTGCCTCATCCAATATCACAAATGCGTTGTCTAAGGTACGTCCACGCATAAATGCCATGGGTGCAATCTGAATAGTACCGTCCTCAATATACTTTTCAAGTTTTTCAGCGGGGATCATGTCCCTTAGAGCATCATATAGCGGTTGCATGTAGGGATCCAGTTTTTCTTTAAGGTCGCCAGGGAGAAATCCCAGGTTTTCACCAGCTTCTACCGCAGGTCGGGTTAAAATTATCCGTCGCACTTGTTTTTCTTTAAGTGCTTTTACGGCCAAGGCCACCCCGGTGTACGTTTTTCCCGTTCCAGCCGGTCCTATGGCAAAAACCATATCATCTTTCATACAAGCGTCTACCATCCGGCGTTGGTTAACCGTTTGGGCCCTGATAAGCCTTCCGCTGACCCCATGAACCAAAACCTCCTCACTGGCTGCTGAAGCGGTAATAGTATCTTCACTAGAACTCGTCAACAAACGCTCAATAGAATTCTCATCCAGTTTATTGTATTTGGTAAAATGCCCTGTGATCATATCAAACCGACGATCAAATTCTTCCAACATCTCTTCATCGCCATACACCTTGATCTTATTGCCCCGGGCAACGATCTTTAGTTTGGGGAAGTACTTTTTTAACAGCTCAATATTCTCGTTTTGAAGTCCAAAAAATTCCCTCGGACTAATTTCGGTAAGCTCAATAATTAATTCGTTCAAAAAAACAGCTTTTAAAGGTTGTGGGGTAACGAAAAAAACGCATTTTCGCTTTTTGCGTAATTTTATCCACAAACTTAACCAAAAAATCATTTTTGCTGATCGAAAACATATCAACAGCACTTTATGGCAATCATTACATTAACCACTGATTTCGGGCGAAAGGACTATTTTGTGGCTGCCATAAAGGGAAGGATAATCTCCGAGGTTGCCAATACCACGGTTATTGACATTTCCCATGAAATATCACCTTTTGATATCCACGAATGTGCTTACACGCTTAAACACGTCTACCGGGAATTCCCAACCGGGAGCATACACATCATAGGTATGGATTCCGAGGTTTCGCCTGAAAACGAACACATTATCACCCTCTTTGAAGGGCATTATTTTATCAGTGCCAATAACGGTATTCCTTCTTTGATAACTGCGGATGCCGAACCCGAAAAAGTATTGCAAATTGATATCCCTAATACCCAACCTACGGCATTCCCCGAATTGGAGATATTTACCAAAGTAGCTTGCCATTTGGCCAGAGGAGGCAAACCGGAAGTTGTAGGAAAGGCGTTTACACAACTAAAGGAGGTGAAAGATTTTGTTCCTCGGGTAACCAATAACGGAAGCACCCTTGTTGGAAACGTTATCTACATAGATCACTACGGAAATGTAGTAACCAATATCCAAAAGAGTTTATTTGAGGCCTACAGAAAAGGCCGGCAATTCGAAATACTTGCAAGAACTGCTACTTTAAATGCCGTACACGATTGCTACAATCAAATTATCGATTTCGAATTGCCTAAAAACCAGCGAAAAGGACCCAGCGACTTTCTGGCTTTGTTTAATGCTGCGGGGTATTTGGAACTTGCCATTTACAAAAGCGATCTGAAAACCGTTGGAGGGGCAGCCTCGCTAATTGGGCTTAATTACAGAGATACCATAACCATTAATTTCCAGTGATATGCTCATCAGAATTGTGAAGCTGACTTTTAAACAGGAAAATATTTCTAGCTTTGAGGCGATTTTTGAGGAAACCAAGGAAAAGATCATCAATTTTAAAGGATGCTACCACCTAGAGCTTTATCAGGATATGAAAGATCCTAACATCTTTTTTACCTACAGCCATTGGGAAAACGGCGCTGCTTTGGATGCGTATCGTAACTCCGACTTCTTCAAAAAGGTCTGGTCAAGAACCAAGTTGCTTTTCGGCGATAAACCACAAGCATGGAGTGTTATCAAAAAAGCGGCTTTACCCTAATTTTATGTACGCAATTTTCATTAAGGAATTACAGTCTTTTTTCTATTCTCCTCTCGGGTATTTGATCTTAATTCTTTTTTTAGCCTTTACCGGTCTTTTTCTTTGGGTGCTCCCAAATGATTTAAACATTTTTTCTTCCGGTTTTGCCGACCTGCATAACTTTTTTCTTTTACTCCCCTGGATTTTCTTATTCCTCATCCCGGCAGTCACTATGCGAAGCTTGGCTGAGGAAAACAAAATGGGTACGCTTGAGCTCCTACTCATTAAGCCTATTCCCCTTAAGAGTATCGTAATTGCTAAATTCCTGGGTGCTTTCTCCTTATGCCTCATTGCACTGCTTCCAACGTTGCTGTACATCTTCATCATTTCGGCATTAGGAATGACGACAGGGAATTACGATCTTGGTGTGGTCATTGGTTCATATTTTGGTACGTTATTTCTCATTGGACTCTATACCGCGATCGGGATCTTTTGTTCCGCTTTGTCTAACAACCAGATAGTGGCATTCCTATCAGCTACCGTTTTATGCTTTGTTCTTCTATATATACCCGACATGCTTTCGGAGATGTTTCGCAACGGAGGTATGCAACAGCTGTTACAAAATCTTGGAGCCAGGGTACATTTTAACAGTATTGCCCAAGGGATCCTAGATTCCCGAGATATTATCTATTTTCTATCACTAACCGTTTTTTTCTTAGTACTAACCGTGTTACAAATGAAAAAAAAGAACACTGCATGAAAAGGCAATTCGCTCGTAGTATAGTTGGGATAGTTGTCGTACTTGCTTTGAATGGCCTAAGTAGCCTGTACTACTATCGTCTGGACCTCACGGAGGATAAGCGTTACACACTTTCCCAAGCTGCGGTATCCACAGTGGACGATTTTGACGCTCCAGTTATAATTGATGTATTACTGGATGGTCCCCTACCCTCAGAATTCACTCGATTGCGCTCGGAAACCGTATTGCTTTTAGAGCAATTTCGATCTAAAAATTCTAAGATTCAGGTAAACCTGATCAACCCGCTGGAAGAGCCACAAGAAAGGGAACAAACTATTTTTGATCTGCAACAACTAGGACTTAAACCCGCGACGGTTACCATTGAAGACGAAGGAAGAACCACTCAGGAATTGATATTCCCCTGGGCTATGGTCAACCACAAAAATAAAACCGTAAAAGTTCCCTTGTTAAAGAATACTTTAGGTGCTTCTCAGGAGGAACGCATTAACAACTCTGTACAAAATTTGGAATACGCTTTCTCCGATGCTTTTGTGAAATTGCAACTACAGGAAAAGAAAAAGATAGCCGTACTAAAGGGGAATGGCGAGTTGGAAGACCGGTATTTGGCAGATTTTCTATCCACCATCCGGGAGTATTACAATATTGGCGCCATAACCCTGGATCAAGTTGCAGAACAACCCAATAAGGTTCTGGAACAACTGAACAACTTTGATATGGCCTTAGTAGCCAAACCAACCGAAGCCTTTACAGAAGCGGAGAAATATGTATTGGATCAGTACATTCTGTATGGTGGAAAATCCCTTTGGTTGTTGGATCAGGTTGCGATAGAGCTGGATAGTCTTTTTAATGAAAAGGGTGCTGCAGTGGCAATTCCAAGAGATCTCAACTTAAACGACTTTTTCTTCAAGCACGGAATACGGATCAATCCTGTATTGCTTAACGACCTGTACAATACCCCTATCGTACTGGCCACAGGGGAAGCTAGTACTGCAGAATACAACCCTTTACCTTGGGTATATTATCCTATGGTATTCTCCAAAGAAAATCATCCCGTAAATACGAACATTGAAGCAATACAAATTCGATTTGGAAATGTAATTGACACCTTAGCTAGCCTAAATAAAAAAACCGTAGTCCTACAGTCTTCTCCTTTTTCAAAAAAAGAAGGTACTCCTAAATCCATTGGACTCGAAATGCTTCAAACTTTTCCATCCCAAAGGGATTATGAGCCAGGAGGTGGGTTTCCTATCGCTGTTGCTATAGAAGGAGACTTTACATCAGTGTATACGAATCGCATCAAACCAATTCTATTGAAAAATGCCAAAGAAAAGGGTGTTGCCAATAAAATGATCGTTGTAGCGGATGGTGATATTATTAAAAATCAACTTACCAATGGCCGTCCGCTAGAACTGGGATATGATAAATGGACAAGCAGCTTTTACGGAAACAAAGAATTTCTGATCAATTGCACAAACTACCTTTTGGATGATTTGGGATTACTCCAACTACGAACCAAGCAGGTAGCTATTGCCTTGTTGGATCCTCAGAAAATCGTTGCTCAAAAACGAACATGGCAATGGCTTGGTATCGGTTTACCACTTTTGCTAATTGGTTTACTTGGAGTGATCGTTTTACTGCTCCGAAAACATTACTATGGGGCCTAGCTGTTGATAACTAAGTTTCCTCCCCAATTAGTTTTAAAATATATTTGTCTTTAGCCTTCTTGGAAAATAGATTTAAGGCATATATTTATAGTAGCTATATAGTTTAATGACTGATTAAATGAAATTTATTGTATCCAGTACCTATTTGTTAAAGCAACTTCAAGTCTTAGGAGGGGTTATCAATTCCAGCAACACTTTACCTATACTAGATAACTTTCTATTCGACCTTAAAAAGAAGCAACTCATGGTCTCTGCTTCCGACCTGGAAACCACTATGAGCACGGTTTTAGAAGTAGATGCGGATACAGAAGGATTAATCGCTATTCCGGCAAGGCTACTTTTAGATACCCTGAAAACCTTTCCGGAGCAACCCCTAACCTTTGTCGTATCAGATAATAATACGGTTGAAATTAGTTCTAACCATGGAAAGTATTCTCTTGCTTATGCTGATGGGAACGAATTTCCTAAAGCTGTAGAACTTACCGATCCCAGCGCCACATCCATAATGGGTGATATTCTGGCCAACGCCATTTCCAAAACCATTTTTGCTGCCGGAAATGATGATCTGCGACCGGTTATGAGTGGTGTCTTTTTTCAGTTTTCCCCGGAAAACTTAACCTTTGTTTCAACTGATGCGCATAAATTGGTGAAATATCAGCGTACCGACATACAGGCCAGCGAAGTGGCGGAATTTATCATGCCAAAGAAGCCTTTAAATCTATTAAAAGGCATACTGGCTGGGTCGGAATCTGAAGTAAAGATCGAATACAATGAGAGCAATGCCAAGTTCAGTTTTGATAACTCGGAGCTAATATGCAGGTTGATAGACGGAAAGTATCCCAATTACGAAGCGGTTATCCCACGGGAAAATCCAAATAAACTTAGTATTTCACGCGGCCAGTTCTTAAGTTCAGTACGCCGGGTCGCCATTTTTTCCAACAAAACTACGCATCAAATACGGCTAAAAATCGCGGGAGCAGAACTCAATATTTCTGCAGAGGATATTGATTATAGCAACAAAGCGGAAGAACGCCTCTCCTGTGCATATCAGGGCGATGATATGCAAATTGGATTTAATTCCCGCTTTCTGCTCGAAATGTTGAATAATCTCTCTTCGGAAGAGGTTGCCTTAGAAATGAGTTTGCCCAACAGGGCAGGAATACTTACGCCCTCTGACGGTTTGGATGATGGTGAACAAGTGACTATGTTGGTAATGCCCGTAATGCTTAATACGTAAATCCTTCAGCTATAGACCGTCACTTTCAGACTTAGAAGAACTTAATGGTCAAAAAGTAGGAAGGTGGTTCGCCATTAGCAGCTTTTGTTGCGTTGATAATAGGTATTACAAACCCTATAATTGCCACTCCTATAAGCATTAGTATTCCCAAACCAAGAAGTAAAATTGCAGGAATACTGAGTATAATGTACAGCCAAAGACTTAGCTGAAAATTGATAATAGCTTTTCCATGCTCGTCCATTCCCTGGACCGTATTTTTTGAAGATATCCAAATGATAAGCGGAACCAAAAAACCACCAAATCCTGTAACATAATGCAATAACTGGGTTAAATGTGTGACTGCAAGCAGGGTATTATCCTTACGTAAGACTGTTGTATTAACTAACTCCATGATGTTTTGATTGATTGATGTAATACCTATAGGTAGCCAAACCTTCAAAATTGTTACAGCTCAAGTGGTAATTTGTAATTTTGCCACCATGTTTGAAGAAGGGAATATCATTGCCTTGGCAAGTCCTCAAGGGATTGGGGCCATCGCAATAATCAGAATATCAGGTCCCGAAGCCATTACCTTAGTGGCGGAGAAGTTCGTGCCTTTCGGCGATAAGGACTTTCTACTACAAAAAAGCCATACCATACACCTGGGGTACATTCGAGAAGGCAATACCACACTGGACAAAGTACTGGTAAGCCTTTTTAGAGGTCCCCATTCCTATACAGGTGAAGATGTTGTAGAGATTTCTTGTCACGGATCGCTTTATATCCAACAGCAAATCATCCAACTTTTTTTGAACAATGGTTGTCGAATGGCAAAAGAAGGGGAATTTACCCTCAGGGCTTTTTTGAATGGAAAAATGGACTTGAGCCAGGCGGAAGCAGTGGCTGATCTAATCGCCAGTGAAAGTGAAGCTTCTCACCGCATAGCGATGCAACAAATGCGGGGTGGTTTTAGCAACGAGATAAAAAGGTTACGGGAAGAGTTGTTGAACTTTGCTTCGCTTATTGAACTTGAGCTGGATTTCTCTCAAGAGGATGTTGCATTTGCGGACAGGGAAACGTTTCGGGAATTATTAGAAAAGATTACTACAGTACTCAAAACGTTAATTGATTCCTTTGCCGTTGGCAATGTGTTAAAAAATGGTATTCCGGTAACTATTGTAGGAGAACCTAATGTAGGAAAGTCTACCCTGCTCAACGCGCTGTTAAATGAGGAGAAGGCTATTGTAAGTGATATTCCAGGAACCACCCGGGACAGTGTTGAGGATCAAATAAGTATTCAGGGAGTAAGTTTCCGTTTTATTGATACTGCTGGTATTCGGGAAACCACGGATACTATTGAAAAAATAGGGATTGAACGCGCTTTTGAAAAAATTGAAAAGGCACAATTGGTCCTATATCTGTTTGAGGCCGGCAATGGCAATTCCGGAGAAATCGAAACCTTAAAAATGCGTTATCCTCTAAAAAGAATACTTCCGGTAGGTAATAAATCCGAAAAGCTCTCCAGCTCGTCTCTCCTGAGGCTGAAGGAAAAAATGCCAGACGTATTATGGATATCGGCAAAAACGGGTGAAGGTTTGGATACCCTGAAAGAACAGCTAACGACACTCGCTCTAAGCGGGAGTTTAGGAAAGAATGCTATTGTGATCACGAATAGCAGGCATTATGATGCCTTACTCAAAGCCCTGGAGGAAATAGAAAAAGTGAAGCATGGTGTGGAAATGGAGATACCCGGGGATTTATTGGCCATTGACATCAGGCAGGCACTTTATCATTTGGGTGAAATCACCGGCTCGGTTACCACAGATGATCTTTTGGGGAATATTTTTTCAAATTTTTGCATCGGCAAATAAATAATTTGATTTTTAAATTTCATTTAGATTCATTTATTTTCATTTTACTGATTTTCAATAAGTTGTTGAAAACTATGTCTTTTCTTCATTTCCTTTAATAGCCTATTTTCATACTTTTATTACACCTTTTTTACACCTCGTGGAATTTTTGAGGTGAAAAGGTGTAAAAATTACACCTCGAAATACGAACCTCATGAAAATCTCATTAAAAAGTAAGCGGCTAAAAAACAACAAGTTGAGTTTGTTTATTGAATTTTATAATGGGTATACCATTGACAAAGACGGGGTGAAAAAGCACCGCCGAAAATTTGAATATCTAAAACTCTATGTTTCGGAGCATCCTGAATCTACTGATGAAAAACGAAAGGATAAAGAAACGTGGGAACTTGCGGAGAACATTCTTGCTATTCGAAAAGCTGAATATATTCAGGGAAAGTATAAGATGAAGGACAATAAAAAAGGGAATATCCTTCTTTTTGATTTCTACAAAACCCTTCAAGAAGAACGTTACGAATCCAGAGGAAACTACGGGAATTGGGATGCCGCCTTTAAACACCTAGAAAAGTACGCTCCTGCTAACATTCAGTTAAAGGATATAGATACAGATTTCGTTAGGGGGTTCCGGCGATACTTAGATACCAAGGCTAAAACCAAAAGTAACACCCCTCTATCCCAAAATTCGAAATACACCTACTTCAATAAACTCAAAGCCGCACTTCGGGAAGCCTATAATGAGAACTATATTGATGCCAATGTGATCAAATCAGTCAAAGGATTTGAACAGGCCGAATCACAAAGGGAATATTTGACCTATTCTGAATTACAGGCCTTAACACAAACCGAATGTAAATATCCCATTCTTAAGAATGCCTTCATATTCAGTTGTCTTACTGGATTGCGATGGAGTGATATCAATAAATTAGCCTGGTCTGAAGTACGGGATGAAGATGAGTCTTCAAGAATTATTTTTAGGCAAAAAAAGACCGATGGGCTTGAGTACCTCTATATTTCAGGTCAAGCAAGAGATTTATTGGGGAAGAGAACTCATAAAAATGAACGAGTTTTTAAAGGATTAAAATACGGTGCAGTTTACAATACTGAAATCCTTCGATGGTGCATGAAAGCTGGAATAACCAAACATATTACTTTCCATAGCGCGAGACATACTAATGCGGTTCTATTACTTGAAAACGGAGCCGATATTTATACGGTTTCGAAACGTTTAGGGCATCGTGAAATAAGAACCACTGAGATTTATACTAAAATCATTGATAAGAAAATGAAAGAGGCTGCTAATATAATTCCTGAGTTGGATATGGGTTAAATTCTACCTGAATTGATTTTAAAAGAGTCCGATAAAAGGTCTAAAAACGGTACTACTAAAAAAGACCAAAAATGAGACTTATACCTTTGGGGCATATTGAATTAATAGTGTTGTCCTTTAAATCGGCCCATTTAAGAGATGTAAATCTGTAGAGAAGTGAGACATTTTAACGGTATATGATCAATGATGATATATTCCTACATTAGTGAATAACTATATTCCTTTGTTGTACACAAGTTAAGAACCGAATGAAATACCTGCTTGAAAATCAAGAAACTGAACGAATTATATTCAGAAGAATTAAGAAATCTGATTTTAATGATTGGTTAGAATTTCATAAAAACCCAACAACTTCCCAATACTGGATTTCTGAACTAGAAAGTCCTGAAATAGAATGTAAAAATTGGTATGAAAAACAATTTTACCGCTATCAGAATGACTTGGGAGGAATGAACGCACTAATTGAAAAGAAAACAGGAAAATTAATTGGACATTGTGGACTTTTAATCCAAAACGTTGATGAACAATCTGAATTAGAAATCGGATATTCACTTTTACCCGAATTTTGGAATAGAGGATTTGCAACAGAATCGGCAAAAAAATGTAGAGACTTTGCATTTGAAAACAATTTTTCAAATTCATTAATTTCTATAATCAGTTTGACCAATAAACCATCTGAAAGTGTTGCTTTTAAAAACGGAATGACAATCGAAAAAGTAACTGAATACAATAAAAACAAAGTGAATATTTTCCGAATTTATAAATCGGAATGGAATAAAATAAAACCTGTGTAGAACAATGTATAACCGCAATTACGGTGGATTTAACTATGTCCGAATCCGCCGCAACCGCGAGCGTCAGTGCCTAACCGAAAAATAGTACCTTAAAACCCGTAACTGACGGTTATACGGGACCGATGATGTCGAATATGCCTGCGCTGGAATGCACAAAGCGCGGAGCTAGCGGTATATTCTATAGTTTACTAAATTGAACGATTTGAGAGACTTTCTCTTTTTTCCAGAACGTCCGAATATTCTGTCCTTTTAATCGGCCGTTTTATGTAACAGCATCCTTATAAAATATTTTATATCTAAATTGATTAATTTTATTGTATGCGAATAGGATTTATAGTTAACAATCATAAGCGATTTTTAGCTTTATCTTTAAACTAAATACTTTTAATATGAAAAAAACCCATAAAATCGGAAGCATAACTTTAGCGGCAATTGGGCTTATACACATAATGTTCGGAATTTTATTTGCAAAACAATTTAACTCTGAAATACTATGGTTTCAATCGTTTGGGTTATTCCTTATTCTAGTTGGATTTATGAACCTTATATTAATTTCAAATAATCTTAAAAGACCTTTCTTGCTAGCCATCCAAATATTCAACTGGATCTGTGTGTTTACACTTGCTCTCGTTGTGGCAACTGACCCAATGGGAGTTGGAATAATTGCTTTACTTGTTCAGCTATCTAATTCTTTAATTTCTTGGAAAAAGATAAGATTCGAAATAGACTGTTGTTCGCGATACAGACTCCAAAAAAACAGCTAATTAAGATTTATATTTCATTGCAGGTGGAATTTCCATTCTTCAACTTCTTTTCTGTCAAACTTTGGAACAACAACTGTAATCCAATATTATTAATCTCAGATGGATATTTTCTGTCTTATAAAACCAAGGATCTTGCTGAGTTTTCAAATTACAAAACAGTCAAGTGGCATGAATACCATCTGATTCCATAGAAAAGTAAAAACGTCTCACTCCCTTTTCTTTACGACTGGAGTCAACCTGTAATGGTTCATTTCTTCTATATTACTGAAAAAAGGACGCACATGGCGTAGAAAACCTGGAAAGTCTGATGACTTACGAAATCCAGTAAGATGGTCTTCCGTGGACGTCCATTCGATACGAAGTATGAAGTTGGCCGATTCCTCTTCGCATTGAGCAAGTTCATATCCAAGACAGAACCGCGAAGTTTGCAAATATTGGGACGCTTTTAAATAGGCGGCAACAAAATCCTGTTGTCTTTGAGCATTGATGTTATAACGGATGTATTCTACTATCATGATTTCTTATTTAACGAGGGATGATTAAAATTATACTACCTTTTTATCAGATGGAGCCCCAGTACAAAACGGCTTATGGGCTGTAAAATGGGATATATGATTCCGACAATACCCCCAGCCCAATTTATTCCAAAATAACGTGAAAAAATAATGAGCAAAGTCAGGGGAACTGCCATCCAGAAAAAATAACTCAACCATCGTTCCAGCCCGTTACCCTTCCATGTAGCCCAACCAAAAAATGTTGTTCCCAAAAGAAAGGAAATGAGCAGTACAAAGAACATACCGTCCCAAATGGCAAAATACTCACTAATACTGGATTGGAGCATTTCCTTTCCAATAGTATCCGCTCTCTGGAATTTAGCGCGCCAGTTACGGTTTACGGCAAAAATGATTCCGGATACTCCCATCATTTCCACAATTCCCCATATAAGGAACCAGAGCATCCCCAGGCATACTTTAGCTGGTTCCCTTTCCCTTAAAGTGTAGGCAAGACCAAAGTAGCCTGCAATGGCTAAGGGAATATGGAACAGGTTCACCCATTGTCTTGAAATATAAAAAATGTTGTCATGTAATTCTGGAGCCGTCGCGTACTGTTCAAAAGCGGGATAAAACTTAGGGAGCAGCCATAGCAAAAAGGTGGTCAAGGCCGTTACCATGGCGGCTATTCCACATAATTGCATAACCAATCTTTCATCATGAACCAGTTCGATGCTCCGTCTATGCATTTGACCTCCTTTTTTGAGTGGCCCATCTTCGTCCCTCTTGGATAAGCCATAATCCAATTAAAACCCGATGGAGGGTCAGAATTGGACCGTAACCATATTTTATAAAGGGTGTGGTCCAAGCGGACTGCCCTGCATAGCGCCCTAACATCATACATACCGTTAATAAGATTGTAACTACTGAGGTGATGACAATTAGACGTTCTTTTTTATTATTCCACTTAAGGCAAGCGGCAAAAAGCCCTGTGGAGAGTATATACATTATCCACAGCAGAAAAAAACAGCCCCCGAGCAAATCATAAAAAGATTCAATTCGAGATTTATAAACTTGGGCAGGGATTAACCCATCACCAGCTAAATAGCCCGTTTTCCAAACCCCATTCACTACAAATAAAATCAAGGTGCCCAATAAAAATTCGGTCATCTTTTCTGCAAATGCGAAAATAAAAGCGCTGGACGTCCTTCCAGGCCCTCTATGGAAAAGAGCTAGCAATAATCCCAGTGCAAGCATTAAGGTTACATAAGGATGCACCAACAACACCCATTGGCGCGCGGCATAGATTGGATTGTAAATCAATTCCATTTGTGCATCAAATCCTGTGGCTTTATAAAATTTAGGTGCCATGGTATTCAAGAAGGTTGTCACCCCTCCAATCAATGCACATATGCCCAACCCTTTTAAGGCATTTCCCAGATGAATCGTAGTTCTCATGATAGAAAAAGAAGTGTCAGTGACCCAAATCTAGCCTTTAATAAAAATGATATGGAAAGGAAGAGTGTAGGACGTGGGAAAATAAGTGCCAAGCGTTGCTCCTAGAGCCTAGATACCCTATCCCTATAAGTCCTGCTAAAGCGGACCGTTTCGCCTGACAAAAGATAGATAGTGCCATCTCCAGAACGTTTCTTTCGAATATGTTCTATGTGGTCTCGGTTGACCAAAAAAGAACGGTGCACTTTTATAAAAGAATCCTTACAAAGCAAAGATTGCGTAGACCTTAAAGATCCATATTTTACGAATTTCCCTTTTGTTGTATGGAAAAGGACACAATTCCCACTGGCAGATATATATTCAATTTCGGACTGGGCCAAATGAAAGACCGAGCCATTCTTTGTCAATGGCACACGATAATTAGATGGTGGGAAGCTTTGATCGTTCGATGAAGTCTGTATCGACTTTTTTTCGGAACCATACTGGAAGAAAAGAGCCATGTAACAGAACAAGTTAATCCCCATATTGTTCGTCAAACTGGCGTTCAAAAAGTCAAAACTGGGCGTCGAACAGCTGTAGAAGGTGGTCATTAAAAGAATAACCAGTACCTGTCCTAGGAGAACGCTAGTCGCCGAAACGGTCGTACCTATAACCCCGTGTAGGGCAAGGTTGGCAATACTGGTTTTAAAGGTTAATTTACGGGACCATTGGTTGATTCGATTGGCTATCCCGTTCCAATATAGAAAACCAAATACCGCCAATATTGCTAACTCCGAAATACAAAGTATTCCCAAACTTTGCTGGAATATTACTCCCATTCCCAAGTTGAGAAGCACAAAAAAAATAATAATCAATGTTTGTTTTTCCACTAATTAAAATTACAATTTTACTTGCTGAATACTAAACAAAATAAGTTGATCAGGGACGTCAAATAAGTAAAAACCAAAACTATCTGGTTTGAGAACGTAGAAGACTTCTAGAAAAAAGTTACAAATCCTCGGAAATGCGGCAAAGGCAAAGTTGTAGTAGCGTTAAAAAATTGATAAACCTTGTTATTTCTGGCAACCCTCAAAGAAACAAGCATCTTTACCCAAAACATTGCCATGAAAAACCCTGCTATTTACTTCTTTAGCAACGTAGGAAAACGGATTACGGTATTTTTAATATGGTCCTTGTCCGTGGTTGGTTTCCAGTCCTGCTCCGATAACTCAAGCTTGGAGAATATCAACACTGTAGAAGATGACCCCATTGGTCAAGACGATGATACCATAGCAGTACCAACAAATGATGTATTCGATTTCACGGTAAACAGGGACGAATCTGAAATTGAATTGGCTATTTCCCAAGCACTTACCATATGGGGACAGTACTTGGAAACAGATGTTACGATTCGGGTCAATGTTGTTTTTGTACCCAACCTGCCTGGTTTTCTTGGAAGGTCCATACCGAATGGCATCAAGAATTTTGAGGGTGCTCCAGTCCAAGATGTGTGGTACCCCCTCTCCTTGGCCAATGCCATAAATGGCAGTAGCCTTAGGCCAAATGAATTTGATATGGATATTTTGATAACTTCCGATGCAAACTGGTATTTCGGTACGGATGGAAATCCTGGAGCGAGCCAATTTGATTTCGTTACCGTTCTACTCCACGAGGTATGTCACTCGCTGGGCTTTGGAAGCCTTTCGGCCGTGAACAATGGTTTGGGTGCATTTGGGGATTTTGGAATCGATGGCTATATCCCCAGTTTCTCAATACCTGATCTAGAAGGCCTACCATCAATTTATGATAGCTACTTGGAAACGGCACAGATGGAAAATCTTACCAATAAAGAACTGTTTCAAAACGATTCCGAGGAACTGGGGATGGCGTTGACCTCAGACGAATTGTTCTTCGCGGGAATGAAGACTGAAGCGGAAAACCAAGGCCAGAGACCCAAAATATTTGCCCCGCCGACTTTTCTGGACGGTTCCTCCATATCGCACTTAGATCAGGGCACCTACATAATGGGCAATCCCAACCGCTTAATGGAACCCTTCTTTATTGAAGGAGAGGTCATCCATCAACCGGGGGACCTCATTTTAGCTTTTCTAGGTGACATCGGGTGGACGATTAACAATGTAGATCAATAAAGTGTATATTTTAAAAACTGCATTAATAGAAAATCCAACCTATGAAAGCCTCGATTTTAATGATAATCGGCCTTGTGTCACTTTTGTCCATGAACAATATCAAATTTGACTTCGGGAGTGATAAGGATGGTAGGGACTGGGAAATTTTGAATGATGGTGTAATGGGCGGCCTTTCCAAGGGTAAATTGGAACTGGATAAGAACTCCATTAAATTCACAGGTAAGGCATCATTGGACAATTATGGCGGATTCACCTCTGTTAAGAGCCATTTCGGACTTTATGACCTAAGCGGGTCTTCCAAGGTAAAAATCAGGTATAGAACTTTAGGCCAATCCATATCGCTGAGCCTCGAGAATAATATGAAATTTTATCGTGCTTATTTTAAATTGTTATTGGTGGATACTGAAGGGGATTGGACCGTTAATGAGCTGTACATTAAGGAATTTAAGCAGTTTAATTTGGGACAGGCCAGTAATGAGAAAATCTCAAATGCTTTCCTTAGTGGGGTCAAACGGATTGGTTTCATTACTAGCGAAAAGAAGGAAGGTGATTTTATGGTCGAAATCGATTATTTAATTTTCGAATGAGTCCAACTTTTGAACTCACAATTCGCATTAAAAATGTATACCATAAGACGATATTTTGGAAGCATGGCTACGAGCGCTTTTGAGGAAGACAAGCGGAAAAGCGCTCCCACATACAATATGTCATTTAAAGTTCCATTTTTGAGGTTATCCCCAAACCGTTTCTAGAATGGTAAAATGCCAAAATCATAAATTTCAAAACCCGATTTATCAAAAGGTATAAAGTCATTATTTTAAAATATGCTTCAATTAGTTTGATAAGGTACTTACTTTCAAATCGGATTAGGGTTTTTTAAAAATTCCTATAGCCAATCATAGCTGATGTTTATCTAAATATCCAAAGCCGCGCGTGTTATAAATGTTCTTCTCAGGTCAATTTCAAAAATTTTATTTAACGTAACCCGTATCGTAAAAAACTTGGTTTAATTAAACAAACCATTCTCGGGAATCTCCTCCTGATTCCCATCATGTCTCATTAACTCCCCAATTTAAGAAACGCATGAGAGTTCAATAGATATGCTTATGAATACAGTAAATTCAATAACTATATCTTTTTATATTAGTAATAACTATATTCCAGTGTTACCGCCAACTAAAAAACAAGCTTGACATAAAATGATAGATTTTGAAAAAGTAAAAGTGATTTACAAACTTGGACGAAAACTGAATTTATCTGATGTTCAAGTATTGCTACAATCGGCTATAATGAAGTCCTTTCCTTCAGGTGAATTTCTCCTTAAAGAGGGAGGAATAAAAAAAGAGGTCTTTTTCATCCGAAAAGGTTTGGTTAGGGCCTTCAAAATAAATGACAAAGGGGATGAAATAACAACTTTTATAAAGTGGGAGAATCAAATTTTAGCGAGTCCAGATATTATTTTATTCAACGAACCTTCACAACTGTATTTTAAAACCATAGAACCTACGGATGTACTTTCTATGGATTATGATGTTATTCAAACAATCATATCTAATAATCCTAAATTAGAGGCAAATAGAAAGTTTATCCTCCAAAATATCTTAAAAGAAGCTATCCTACGTATTAATTCATTTATCTTATATTCCCCCGAAGAAAGATATTTGAAATATATAGAAGCTAACCCAGGCATTGTCCACAGAGTGCCAGATAAATATATAGCTAATATTTTAGGCATTACTCCGGTTTCATTGAGTCGAATTAGGAAACGAATTGCTACAACGAGAAAATAATTGTTTCACCATTCATTATCTTTTGTTAATCTCTCTTGCCTATTAAAGGCTTTACTTTTGTGTTATTTTTCATCATTAAAAAGTATAACAATGCACGATAGTACTCAATATACCCTGCCATTAGCAATAAATATTGCCAGATATTTTCTTTTTGCAGGTATTCCATTTCTAATATTCTACATTATATTTCCCGATGTATTTTCAAAAAATAAAATTCAGTCGAAGTGGGCAAAAAGAAAAGACTTTGTGCGAGAAATTCTCTATTCACTACAAACAACTTTTATTTTGGCTGGGGTTGGAATAATATTATTAAAAACACCGATTGTAAATTACACGTTATTTTACGATAGTCTATCAGATTATCCATTATGGTGGATTCCAGTAAGTGTTTTATTGGCTTTGGTTCTTCACGATACTTATTTCTATTGGATGCATAGGACAGTCCACCATCCAAAATTATTTAAAAAGATTCATTTAGTACACCACAAATCTGTTAACCCGTCCCCTTGGGCCTCTTATTCCTTTCACTTCCTTGAAGGAGTTTTAGAAGCTATGATAGCTCCATTAATTTTAGTATTGATACCTATGCATCCTATTGCCCTAATAATATTTGCCCTTTTCGGTTTTGCAATTAATGTCTATGGGCATCTTGGCTTTGAGATTGCACCTAAATGGTTCCGACATTCTTTGCTTTTTGAAATTATAAATACCTCCACACATCATAATATTCATCACGTAAAGTTTAAAGGAAACTACGGCTTGTATTTTAGAATTTGGGATAGAATTATGGGAACTGAACATTCTGATTATGTCAAAGAATATGACGTGATTCAAGAAAGGAGATTTGGCAATGATGTTCCATCTAATTTTTTATGGGAAAGAATTTTCTCTCTGTTTTTTGTAATCTCAATTGGATTTGCAATGACATCAGCTAAAACTTCAATTAGTATTGAAGGGAAATGGAAGGATAATGAAAGTGGGGGTGTTATTCAGATTTATGAAGAAAATGGGCTTTACTTTGGTCAACTGATAAGTGCTGATAAACAAGAAGAAAACAAGAAAATACAGACGTATGAGAAAATAATCCTCCTGAAAAATTTTAAGAAGAAAAATCCAAGAGAATACTGTTGTGGAACAATTTTCCAACCAAAAGAGAAAAGAACAATTAATGGAACATTGATTTTAGAAGACCAAAACACTTTGAAAATAAAGGGGAAATATGTTTTTTTTACGGGAACTCGTATTTGGAAAAGGCAATAATGTTATTCAGAATTAAAGGTGTAATTTTATTAAATGAAAAGAAATCTGGCGGTAGCAATAGCTAAGACGGCAATAGCCCCTATGCGAGGCTACTACGTTTAGCCGAGCTGATGATGTCGAATAGGCCTGCGGCGCATTTTATTCAGTGCCGCAAATGGAACCTTTTTCGGGACCATAATCCATTTTCAAGACTTTACAAAACAAAATTTTATTTTCCAAGCCCCTGCGGAAGTCGCAAAACCTTGCGGTTTTCCCGACACCCTCGGAGCAGCGCGAAAGTACAAGCGGCTTCATGCCGCTTGACCTTTCTTCTCCCTATCCACAAAATACATTTTATCGGAGCATGGTCGTCAAAAGCGACATTACATACTTATCCTGCGGATTTGCCAATAGAAAATGTTAATTTGAAGGGATGCTTCTGATTCTTAAGTATTTCATGCTTGCCTGTTTCGCTTACGTGATTATCAGGATTGTGGTACCCTATCTCGTGCTATTTATACGATTTATGTTCAACGAAGCTTTTAAATGGGACAAATATGTAGAAAAGCCAAGGTTGGTATTCTATGCGTTGGGGCTTTTCTCTATGAACTTGGGATATAATGGCATAGTGGAACCATTGGAAAGATTCCCTATATTTTCCTATGCCACTGGGGGTTTTCTCTTTTTGATAGGTATGTTCACGACCCAACTGACATGGAGTAAATGGTTTGAGAGAATCTTTATTCCCAAAATAAAGGAGAAATTAAAGACCCCCAGAAACTTCAATATTTCAATCAGCGAGTCCCAATTGGGGAAACTCTACGATAATTTGGTCCGCTATGATATGGTCATCATCGATAGAACTTCAAAAGCTGATTTTATCCAATGCTTTTTAGAGGATTGGGATGAACATGATTCGAAGATACATCTGAAGTTAAAAAACCCTGCATGTAAGGAGTTTTATGAACTCCTGAAAATGAGCTTTCCCAAGAACGACTTACAGCTTATTGATTTCATCAAAAATTCGAACGTGTTAAGGCGTGAGGATGGGCGAAGATATAACTACGATACCGTGAGAAACGCGCTGACCAGGGCCCGAGTCTCCAAAAGAAGTGGGGAATTAGAAGCCGTATTCGCACCATTTTCATAATACTTACTTGCATTCTCCCCTTTTTTGCTTGCACCACATGCGATGCAAGCCTTTCCTATAGTTTCCTATGCTAGTTTGCTGAAAGAATTCGATTAAAAAGTACAAAAGCTTTTGCCCATTTTTTCACACAAAAATTTAGAATAATGGATTATTTAAAACTAGAAGAACGTCTTGAACGTATAGAACGATTGCTATCCAGCAATAAGGAAGTATTGACATTTGAAGAGGCCTGTGAGTACATGGGCGTATCACGAAGCTTTTTGTACAAGCTTACTTCAAGAAGACAGATACCGCACTCCAAGCCCAATGGCAAAATGATATTCTTCGAAAAGAAGAAACTCAATCTTTGGCTATTACAGAACAACAGAAAATCAAAAGCTGAATTGGAAGCGGAAGCACTTAAATATGCGCTTAGAAATAAGAAGAATTGATGATGGGTAGGGAGAGGAGCTGGCGAACGAAATCAGCATGAAAGTGATGATTGAGTGAGAATTCAAGATGTGTCATTGTCATGACAAATCTTGCTTTTGCTCCCGAAGGTTGCAAAAGAAAAAAAGGATTATGAAACGGGAATTCGTCCAATTCAGGTGTTCAGTTTATGAGAAAAAACTACTGAAAGTAAAGGCCAAAAAATCAGGTCTTTCCATTAGTGAGTACTGCCGTCGTGCCGCATTTGATGACAGAATCATCGAGCGGTTATCAGAAGACCAAATTGAGGCTTATAAACTATTGGTGCAATACCAGAACAATTTTAAACGGATCGGTAATATGTTCCGAAAACGAAATCCAAAGTTGGCGGATGAAGTCACTCAACTAGCCAAAGAAATCAGGGAACACCTTTTAAGTTTTAAGATATGATTGGAATGGGTAAATCCATATCGCACACATCGGCATCCATGGCCTATGGACTTCGGGAAGATAAGAAACCGGAGATTGTTCATAGCCAATATCTGGCCGGGGATACTCCCAAAGAAATTACCCAGGAGTTCAGAACCATCCAACAACAGAACCATCAATGCAAAAAGAACACTTTAAGTTTTGTGCTAAGTCCGACCATTAAAGATGGAAAGGAAATGAGGAACCAAGTACTCCAAGTAATCACGGAACGCTTTTTAAAACAAATGAAGTTACAAGATAACCAGGCCATTGCATTTGTTCACAGAAACAGAAAGCACGTCCATATCCATTTGTATGTGAACCGAATCAATTTTCAAGGTCAGGCCTACAAGGACAACTTTATTGGAAAGCGGAGCCAACAGGCTGCGGAGCGAGTGGCAAAGGAAATGGGTTTGACCACAGTACGGGAAGTACAGCAACAAAAACTGGACAAGGCCAAGGATATACGGATGATTCTCAAAAGAATCCATGAAAAAGTCATCAGCGAGGTTAGGCCAAAGGACTTTGACCAATATATCAAGGCTATGGAAGTCTATCCTGTAAAGGTTATCCCATCCATTAACAAGCTGAACCAATTACAGGGATTTCGGTTTGAGTTTGCAGGGATGAATTTAAAGGGCAGCGAGGTTCACCGTTCCATGTCCATGAACAAGATAGCCGAACAGATTGGTTTCAACAGAAATGTGGTGGAGAAAGCCAAAACCGAAAGTGCCATGAAACTGATAGGTAAAACGGTAAGCCTCTCCCCTAACCTTGTGGCTAAGATTACTTCAAAAATCATTAAACACACCATCAAAAAGAGCATAGACCTTGGGATGGGAATTTAAAAGAAATAAATTATGGCAAAACTGGACGAAATAGTGGAATTATTGACAGAGGAACTGAAAAGCTTTGAACACTCGGTCGATCGAATGGAAAAACTGAAAGAGTTTCTCATGGGATATAAAGTTTCGGCGGACACCGCTGATATTGACTACCTTCTTAAAGGGTACAACGACAGCCAGAAAAAAGCGGTTGAAGAACAGAACAAACTATTGGCCAATGTCATCTACCATGTCAAGAAGTCTATTGTCTTTCCAAAATGGGCAATAAAGTTGTTCTGGGGGTTTATGATTACTGTTTTACTGGTCTTGGGATACGCCATGTTACAGGTTTCGAGCATTCCCAAAAAGGAGCAGGCTGCTTTTTCGCAAGGTGAAAGTTACGCAGTCAGACACTTTGAGCGATTTATGGAGGAAATCCCGGAGGCCAGTTCCCTTTACGAGGAATGGCGCAACCCCAAAGGCAAAAAGTAGTTTGCGCCCTATCCGGTTTTTGCTTCACGCTTATCTGCCGGAACACTACAAAAACCGGACAGGATCCGCACGCAAAGTTTTCGTAAGATTTGGGATTAGAAACGTTTAAGATTAAATTCGGTATTGTAAGTGAACGCATTATATGTTTTTGTTGCCAAGCGAAGAAAACTCTTTCCCTTTACTATCCAGATATAAGAAAAATCTAAACGCATTGTTGGCATACGATTTTTCCGATAAAACATTTGAGCAAATCAATAATCTGTACTATGATAATGCTTTGATACTCCCTAGCGTTAAAGAAAAACTGCATCCAGAAGCGTTTGAGAACTTTTACTTTTACAGGGTAAGAATGAATATTGATTTTAAATCCACTGACACCAATCTCATAAACACATATTTTTATCCTCCACCAAGTCTATGTAAAAAAAATGGACGTTCTAATATTGCTGGAACGTCCGTGTTTTATTGTTCAGATAGCGCAAACTCCGCAATGCACGAAATGAGACCAAAAATCAACGATGAGGGATTTTTAAGTGTCTGGAGAATCGACGTAAATAGACCGATGAAATTAGCTTGTTTACTGCCTGTTTCTTTGAAGCGTCATAATCCATGGTGGAATTTTACTCAGGATATTCATAAAGATCAGCTTAAGCTTTGGAAAAAAAGCTATCCAAAACTTACTGAGCATTACAAAGTTCTAACAAATTTTATTGGAAGAGCTTATAGGCTAAGGGATTCGAAATATTCTCTTTCATCTTTTATTTCCAAAAAATTAATGTTTGAGGATATCTACAACGATTTTATTCTGTATCCCAGCTTTTCAACAGAGGAGACTTATGCAAATATGGCTTTTCACCCAAACTTTGTCGATAATCATATGGTATTGCACAAAGTATTCCAATTTAAAATCATGAAAATAATTGACGGCACTGCTGCATTTTCAATTGGATTAGTCGGCGAAATGGAAAATGGAAAAATGAGATGGAGAAGAAAGAACGTTTATGACCGTGATGTCTTAGACGGCTTTCAGAGATTTACAGGTGATAAAAATCAATAATATTACATTAACTGAAATAAAATTACCAAATATGTTATTTTTATTTATCTTTGTGCAGTGCATGTTATTTCATTTAAAAAGCTAAGGGATTATTTCTCAAAAGAAACGAATGCCAAAGTAGCCTTGCAAGATTGGTACAAAAGAACCAAGAAAGCAGAATGGGAGAGTTTTTCGGATTTAAAAAACACTTTTAATTCCGCTGATAATGTTGGAAACAACAGATATGTATTTAACATTAAGGGAAATCATTACAGGATCGTTGCCATCGTGTTGTTTAAAATTAAAAGAGTGTATATACGGTGGGTGGGTAACCACAAAGATTATAGTAGATTAAAGAACATCGATAAATTGTAAAAGCTATGAGCACAATTTCTCACAAACAATATGTAGAAGCTAATCTTCGTTTGGAAGAACTTCTAAAGGAGGTTGATAACAACACTCCTGAAGATTCTCCTTTGTCCAAAGAACTCATTGGGGTTAGCGATATTATCGAACAATATGAAGAAATTCATTTCCCCATGGGATTACCTACCCTACAGGAAATGATTGAACTTCGTATGTTTGAGATGGGTTTAAAAAGAAAAGATTTAGCGGCTCTATTAAATACCAGTGCTTCTAGAATTAGTGATTACCTAAATGGAAAGCGTGAAATTACCTTAAATGTTGCCAAAGCTTTGCACCAAAAACTGAATATAGACAGCGATATTATATTACAATAAAGGCTTTATGGAAAACAAAACACTACTAAAAGAAAACAAAGGTTTTCACCTATTTTCCACCTCAAACGCCCCTACCCCTTTATTCCTGGGGATTGTAAAATATTGCATCGGCAAATAAATAAGTTGATTTTCCATAAACTGACCTGGTCTGAAGTGCGGGGTGGAGATGAAACTTCAAGGATTATTTTTAGACAAAAAAGACGGATAGACTGGAATACCTTTATATTTCGAAACAAGCCAGAGACTTTCTCGGAAAAAGAACCCGTAAAAATGAACGAGTTTTTAAGTAGCTGAAGTATGGTGCAGTCTACAGTACTGAAATCCTTAGATGGTGCATGAAAGCTGGTATTACCAAACCTATTACCTTTCATAGTGCCAGACATACCAACGCAGTTCTCTTACTTGAAAAAGGTGCAGATATTTATACGGTTTCAAAACGTTTGGGACATAGAGAAATCCGGACTATGGAGATTTACATTAAAATCATTGATCGAAGAATGCGGGAAGCAGCGAATACGATTCCTGAATTGGATATGGGGTACATTCTTATTGGGTTTTATAAGTCCTAGAAAAGTACTAAAATGATACTTTGTGAACCTTTCTTAAATTAATTCGCTTGAATGTTACGTAAAGATGGTTGTTAAGTTCTGTATCATTTAAAAAACACTTTTCACAATCATTTTTTTTAATTATTTCCTAGTTGAAATTGTAAGGTACACTTGTGAACTACACGCCAAAATAATTCTAGTAAAGTGAGCACGGTTTATCAATTTACTATGAAACCTGATACATGATGTCCTTCTCTATTTAAAGGTTAATCAGCTTTTTTCCAGCTTTATCATTTAATTATTCTCAACCTCTTTGGACTTGGTGAATTTTGAAGAAAATTAAACCAAATGAAAGAGAGAATATTTTTATTAATTACCATCCTAACTTTGAGCTTTGCGGGTTATTCTCAGAGTAATCATACCATTAGCGGATACGTCAAGGAAAAATTAAATGGGGAAGAATTAATTGGGGTAAACATAATTGTTGGTGGTTTCACAGGAACAGTTACCAATGAATATGGTTTTTATTCCATTACTGTACCTCATGGCATTTATAATCTAAAAGTAAGTTATTTAGGCTTTAAGCCGATTGATAGAGAAGTCGATTTAACCCAAGATATAAAGATTGACTTTGAACTGGAAGAGGACAATTATGAACTTGAAGAAGTGCAGGTCACTTCAAGTAAACAGAAACAGACTGCATCTGTGCGCTCTACGGAAATGAGCGTAGTCCAGTTATCTTCCAAAACCGTCAAAAGGCTACCAATAACGTTGGGAGAACCAGATGTAATTCGCTCACTTCAACTATTACCGGGTGTATCCAGTGTTAATGACGCTGCAACCGGCTTTAATGTTAGGGGCGGATCTGCAGATCAAAACCTTGTTTTGCTAGATGATGGACCTATATACAATGCCTCTCATATTTTCGGTTTTTTCTCGGTATTCAATTCCAATGCTATCAAGGATGTCAAACTCTATAAAGGAGGTATTCCTGCCATTTATGGCGGTAGACTGTCTTCGGTTCTGGATGTAAAACAAAGAGAAGGAAACATCAAGGATTTCAGCGGTGAAGTTGGTATTGGAACCATTGCTGCAAATCTTTTACTTGAAGGTCCTATTGCTAAAAAGGAAAATGGTGAGGGCAAAGGTAGTTTCATGTTAGCCGGTAGACGCACCTATGCTGACCTTTTCACTGGTTTGGTAGAAGACCTGGACGGAACAACAGCCAATTTTTATGATCTTAATCTGAAAGCAAATTATAATCTCAACGAGAAGAATAGGATTTTTCTATCAGGTTATTTCGGCAGGGATCGCTTTGAACTGGAAAGCTTTCTAGGGACGGTATGGGGAAATGCCACAGGAACCTTACGCTGGACGAGTATTCTGAATGAAAAGTTATTTTTACAGACCTCAGCTATTTACAGTAACTATGACTATAATCTTGATAATCTAAGGTCCGGCTCCGAATTTACCTGGTCCTCTAATATCGTCAACTATATATTGAAACCAAGGCTGAGTTGGTACATCAATTCCAACAATACCTTGAGGACTGGTATTGACTTTACCTACTACGATTTTAACCCAGGTGAGATCGGTGCAATTGAGGGGTCCTCGATAAACCCTCAACAGTTTCAAGAGAAAAGAGCCATTGAAACAGCTGCTTATGTTGATTTTAAACAAAATCTGTCGGATAAGTTTAGTTTTCAATATGGTATTAGAGTAAGTAATTTCAATAGAATAGGCCAGGACAATGTATTACAGTACGAAACTGGGAATCCCTTAACCTACAACGCTGTACAGGACATTTGGGAAGAAAACGAGGTAATCGGGACCGAAAGCTTTTCAAGTGGTGAGTCGATTGAGAACTTTTACGGATTCGAACCTCGTTTTTCTGCTCGGTATTTGGTAAATGATGATACCTCATTGAAGTTCAGCTACAATAGAAATTATCAATATATACATCTTATATCTAATACTACGTCTCCAACCCCTTTAGATATTTGGGCACCCAGCGGACAGTACTTAGAACCTCAGTATGCTGATCAATTTGCATTGGGCTATTTCAAATCTTTAAAGGACGGGGAGTATGACTTCAATGTTGAGGCATACTACAAAGAAATGTACGATGTCACCGACTTTATCGATGGCGCAGACCTGTTGTTTACGGAGAACATAGAAACCCAGGTTGTACAAGGGGATGCACGCGCATATGGGTTGGAACTTCAATTGAGCAAGAACAGAGGCGATTTGACCGGGTGGTTAAGCTACACTTTAGCTCGAAGCGAAAGACAGATTTTAGGTATAAACAACAACGAATATTATCCTTCCAACAATGACCAGCTGCACGAGTTGAACCTTGTTGGGATGTACAAACTCAATAGCAGATGGGACTTTAGTGCCAACTGGATATTTGGGTCCGGTAGGCCGGTAACCTTTCCAACAAGTAGATATTCACAAAATGGGTTGGTCGTTGGCGATTACCAAAATAGAAACGGGGATAGACTTCCAGCGTACCATAGATTGGATGTTGCGGCCACCCTGAATCCCAAAAAAGGTCGAAAAGGCAAATGGATTTTTAGTATTGCCAACCTATACAATCGACTCAATGCCGCATCGATTTACTTTAACGAGGTAAGTGAGGTAAACGATGTAGAAGTGGCTACCGGAGAAACCCAAGCAACTAGACTCGCTTTTTTTGGGATTGTTCCCTCTGTTATGTACCAATTTAAGTTTTAAAAAATCAAAATACTATGAAACGTTTTTTTCTATTAATAACTGCTATTGCATTTTTAACGTCTTGTGAGACAGACGTTACTGACGAGATCACACTTAACGGTGAAACCCCCAGGCTGGTAATGGAAGGTGGGATAGAGCGTAACACAACAAATCCGGTGTCTGCGCAAAGAATATTTTTAACGACTACAATAGGTTTTTTGGATGAAGTCCAGTCCCAACCTGTAGAAGATGCAATTGTCAGCATCAATGACGGACAGTCAGATTATTTGTTCACTCATACTGAAGATGGAATATATCTTAATGCTGAGATTCCCGCTGAGCTAAATCGGACCTATACAATAACCATAACATGGAATTGTGAAACATATGTGGGCAGTGACTCTTTGAATGAAGTGGCCGAGTTTGACGATGTATATTCTGAATTTGAGGAGGAAACATTAATTACTGAAGAAGGCTATTTTGTAAAGTTTGACAGCACAGATCCTGTCAACATTGAAAACTATTATTACTACAGAGCATTCAGGAATGGAGAGTTTATAATAATCCCAGATCCTGGAAATAGCACAACCTTGGTTGAAAGCGATGAATTCTTTGATGGCCAACAAAGGTTCGGGGTGAACCCCAACGAAGAAGTAATTTACGAATTAGGGGATTCGGCGGTTGTTCAGCAATTGGGGATTTCAGAAGAATATCATGATTACCTTCTTCAATTGTTTGAGCAAACAGGGAACCAGATTCCCATTATAGGGAACCCTCCTCCCGCTTCGATACGAAGTAATATTGTCAATACCACTGTCCCAAGCAATCGAATTTTAGGTTTTTTCTATGCTGCTGATGTTGAGGAAGAATCATTAATAATTACCGAATAATTTCGTATCCTTTCAAAAAGTCATTGAACCATGTTGAAAAACGGTCGCATATACATATATCTATCGCTCTCGTCCATCTTTGTTCTATACAATTTTATATTTGAGATGGTCTTCTCAAATTACGAGGAAGCGGTCATGGAATCCTTGGTATTGCTTCCCATGGTTTTTGGATTTTTAATCTTGATCTATTGGAGCCGAAAAAAGATTTTGGGAATAGGCAAGGTTGCTAAGTTCATTGGGCAAAGTCAATGGAACAAGAACATATTCATCATAACGCTCATCACAATTAAATCTACCGTTATTGCTTTGTTGTCCAGGGTAATATCGGTACTTCTTCTGGAAGATGTTGACAATGGGCTTTTCGACTGGTTGTTGCTGACTATTTTCATTAGTAACCTTGCCGTCATGGTATTTATTTACTTTTTCGAAGATTACTTATCTTCCATTAAGAAGAACCATCAGCTTGCCCTCGAGCTTTCAGAGTATAAATTGGAAAAATCATATGCAAAATACCATTCGCTTAAGAAACAGCTCAATCCTCATTTTCTCTTTAACAGTTTTAATAGTTTGATTTCACTTATTCCCACAAGTCAACACAAAGCGGAGAAATTTGTCGTTGAACTTTCCAATATTTACCGTTATAACCTATCACAAAGTGATGAAGTAGTGGTTAAACTATCTGATGAACTGAATATGAACAAATCCTATATCCATCTTCAAAAATTCAGGTTTGGTAAGGCTTTGATATATGAAGAGATATTAAAGGAAGATATCAGCAAATATTTGATTCCCCCTATGACCATACAAATATTGGTGGAAAACGCGATAAAGCACAATAGTGTTTCCAAAAACGCTCCGCTTGCAATATATATCGAAATCGCCGACAACACAGTTTTTGTAAGTAACAATTTGCAGCCCAAGAGTAATTTTTACAAAGAATCGGATTCTTTTGGTATTGGGTTAAATAGTATAAAGAACCAACTGAAACTGATAACGAATAGGTCATTGGAAATTTTGAACAATGGAAAAGAGTTCAGGGTTGCAGTACCTTTAATTAAAACGGATTTTGATGATTAGAGCTTTAATAGTCGAGGACGAAGATTTAGCGGCAAGACGCTTGATCGAGATGATAGATAGGTTGCCCTACAAAATAGAAATTGTTGGCAGGACAGCATCAATCAAGGATACAATAGCATTCATTAAAACGATGGAATTCGATTTAATGTTCTTGGATATCAACTTATCGGATGGTTTCTCCTTTGAGATTTTTGAGTCAATAGGATTTGAAACGCCGCCCATTATATTCACAACCGCTTACTCAGAGTATGCTATCAGGGCATTTGAATTAAACAGTATTTCCTATTTGTTGAAACCTGTCACTACAGAAAGTCTCTCCCTTGCTTTAAGGAAGTTCAAGATTTACAATGAGATCGATAAAAATCGAGAAGAACAGAACAAAAAATATAAAAAGCTTGTCGACGATTTGAGAAACCCTTTTAAAAAGCGCTTTTTGGTCAAGATCAATAATCGGTTAAAGACCATAAACATTGAAGAAATCAGCTATTTTTTTTCTGAGGACAAACTTTGTTTCATGCTATTAAAAAATAGACAAAAAGTTCCTTTAGACTATTCACTGAAGACCCTTTCAGAGCAATTGGACCCATTGCAATTCTTTAGGATAAACAAGAAATATCTAATCCATATCGATAGCATAAAGGAGATGTACTATACCTCAAAATCGAAAATAAAAATTGAGCTCAATCCAGAAAATCCCAATGAAGATGAGCCAATTTTTATAGCCATTGAAAAAATTGGGATGTTCAAGAAATGGCTATCTAGATGAAATGATTTGCTTCATTTTTCTAGTCCAGGGATTGATATATAATGGAAATCAACCGGTAGGCAATTGAGATACTTTTTTCATCGGATCCAAAGAAAGACCTTTTGGTTCTAATCCTATCCAGACCATCTATTAAGACGCTACTATTTAATAAGTCAAAATATTTTGACCAGGAACTAAATATAAAAATCAAAAAAATAACGCTATGAATTTTAAAAAGGTAAACTTCCCGGACAATTTTAATCCTAGTAATTGCCCGGTTTACGCAAAAAATGAACTCAACATTAACGCACCAGCAGAAGTTATCTGGAACTGGTTAATAAATGCAACTACTTGGCCAGAATGGTACCCAAATTCTTCAAACATTAAAATCCTTGACCAAAAGGAACAGGTTTTGACATCAAATAGTGCGTTTAAATGGCGTACTTTTAAAACGAACATTAAATCAAAGATAAAGCAATTCGAGCCCTATAAACACTTGGCTTGGGAAGCCAAAGGAACCGGACTCAATGCATATCACGGTTGGTTGATAATCCCAAACGATAAAGGTTGTAACGTGATAACAGAAGAGACCCAATATGGGTTTCTGCCAAGTATAGGAAGAGGCTTAATCACAAAAGGACTGCTCAAACAGCATCAAATTTGGCTGGAAGGATTGAAGAGAAAGTCAGAGTCATAATCATTCCATGATGAAAACTCCTCTGGAAAAAGCAAAAAAAGGCAAGAGAATACCCCACCCCTTAAAATGGCTGAAATATAAGACTTGGTTCTTACTTGATTTGCCGTTTTTCATTAAGGAGAACGGATTCAATACAGGATTGGAACTGGGGGCAAAAGCTGGCAGGAGCATGTTTTATATGTTAAAGTTCAATAAAGAACTGTTTCTTATTGGGATTGACAAATGGGATGTTATCGAGGGAAGTGCATATAAGCGAAACCCTTTAAACGAAGCAAAATGCAAAAGAAGGCTTAAAAAATTCGCAGATCGGGTGAAAATCATCCAGAACGACGCATTAAAAGTGGCCAAATCTATTGACGACCAATCTCTCGATTTTGTACATTATGATTTACAATGTAAAGCTATGTTGGGAAAGCACGAAGAAATGATAAAACTATGGACCACTAAAATCAGGGATGGAGGATTGTTAAATAGAAGATTCAAATCAATAGCTATGGAAAACAAAATACTATCAAAAGAAAGCAAAGGTTTTCACCGATTTTTCCATCTCAAACGCCCCTACCCCTTTGTTTATGCGCATTTTCAGCTATTGCGTCAGGAAATAAATAGAGGGCTGTTTACACGACTAAAATTCATGGGTTACAAATAGCGTCAAGAATACCCAAAAAACCGCTTTCAATAGTACCGGATGCCAATGCTATGCTCTAACCTGAGAATAATGCGGTTTCAAAACGATCGGCATTTTAAAATCCGAAGGCTTGCGATATGCGCTAAAATTATCGATAGGTAGCTAAAGGAAGGTACGGAAAGAATTTCTGAATTCGGCCTACTATAAATTTTTACCGAGATAGTTTCAAAAAGATATTAGAACTGCTCATTTTCGGATACTATGAAAAGAACCCGGGATAAGACTTTGTTAAGAATTAGAACTACTTCTTCTGTAGGATCCAATACAACAGCCCGTTAACGGCATCTAAAGACCCTAATACGGTGAAAATTTTATATGCCTAAAATGCCGTGTAGCGAGAGGCCATGACCCTATTTTCCCAATGAACCTTCCCTGCAAGCTTAGATTTATATGGATCAAAAACCAAGCTTCACATCCTGAGTTAAAGAGGCATCATATGTATTGCGGTCTAATTTGTAAAGAATGGGCGGACGACTGCCTGTTTTTTCTTTGGACTCTCCAATTTTAATTAGAATTTTGGATTTTAAAATACTTTGGCGAAAATTGCCACGATCCACAGGCCTTCCTAAAATCGCCTCATATAATTTTTGCAGATCCGGGATAGTAAAGGTATCGGGCATAAAGCTAGCGATCAAAGGCCTGCTTTGCAGTTCGTGACGTAATGTTAATACGGCTTCGGAAACTAATTGCGAATGGTCTAAGGCCAATGTATCGGCAGCGTCTACATTTATCCATTTTACTTCCTTGAAAAACAGATCGGTTTTAAGTTCTGTTTTTTCCCTTCCGACAATGCTATAATAACCAATAGTCACAAATCGTTTGGATATGTATTCTATTAGGTCTTCAGGAAATCCCAATTCCGTAAAGTTTTTAATTTCTTTGACAAATTCACGTTCCGCAGATCCGAATGTCCCGAACTGACTTAATAGGAGATTGTTCAGCTGCGTTTGCTCAAAAAGAATACGTTTTGCGGCATCATCAATATCTTCATTTTGATAGATATAACCTCCGGGAATACTCCAAATATCAGCGCTTATTAATTGCACAACAGGAATCTGTAAGGTTTCTCCATCGAACCGAAAAATGACGCAGTTTATTGAAAGTTGGGGGATGCATCGTTTCAGCTTTTGTCGAATAAGCGCTATGGTTTCTACCGTGAATCGGGACATAAAATATGCGCAATTATTTGATTGAAAAACGAATATAGCAAAGATAAAACGTAAACGGTTGATAGTTTTTATGTATATTTAAGTGAAATTCACTCATTTAAACGAATTGAATAAAAACAGCCACCAAAAAAAAAGAAGAACTAGGAGAAGAATTTTGCGGATTCTTAGTGTCCTAGGCATCCTGCTGGTATTCTTGGCAATCGTTGCTTATTTTATGTTAAAACCGGCCGAAGTAAAGGTCCTGGTGTTTTCGAAAACCGAAGGGTTTCGACATGAATCCATTGAAGCGGGTATTGAAGCTATTAAAAAAATGGGGGCTGAAAATAATTTTACCGTTGAGGTCACTGAGGACGCCACAGTGTTCAATGAAGCCTTTTTAAAGGATTTTATGGCCGTCGTCTTCCTGAACACCACAGGCAATGTTTTGGATCCCGTACAACAAAGCCAAATGGAACGTTTTATTCAGGCAGGCGGTGGATACATTGGAATACACTCGGCCACAGACACTGAATACGGTTGGCCGTGGTATGGCAAACTGGTCGGGGCCTATTTTGAAAGCCACCCCATGAATCCAAATGTACAGGAGGCAAAAGTCAAAGTGGTTCAACCGAACCATGCGGCGACTGACTCCCTGCCCGAATCTTGGACTGTGGCCGATGAATGGTACAATTACAAGTCGCTAGATCCCACCAATACTATTTTGATCACTGTAGATGAATCCACCTATGAGGGCGGAACGAACGGAACCAACCATCCTATAGCCTGGTACAAAGAATATGATGGTGGACGCTCGTTCTACACCGGTATGGGGCACACCAACGAACAGTTTTACAATTCAAAATTCCTGAGCCACCTGTTGGGCGGCATAAAATATGCCATTGGGCTTGGACAACCAGTGGATTATAGTCGTGCCTATGCCGAATTGGTGCCCGAAGAAAATCGCTTTAGTAAAGTGATGTTCATCCAAAACTTGAACGAACCGATGGAGTTGGACTTCTTAAGTGAGGATAAAATTATATTCATAGAACGAAAAGGCGATATCCATATTTACGATCTTGAAAAAGGAAAGGATTCGGTAATTGCAACCTTGGATGTATTTTCCGGATTGGAAGATGGTCTGTTAGGGCTGGCCGTGGATCCCAATTACAAAGAAAACAATTGGGTCTATATGTATTACTCGAAACCTGAGGAGGACAAACAAAATCTATCCCGATTTGAATTAAAAAATGAAGAGCTCATTCTCGATTCTGAAAAAATATTGCTTGAAGTGGTAACGCAAAGGGAGGAATGTTGTCATTCAGCCGGTTCTTTGGAATTTGGTCCCGACGGTTTGCTCTATCTTTCCACAGGCGATAATACCAGTCCACGTGCCGATGGTTACGCACCAATTGACAATCGTGAAGATAGATATCCCTGGGATGCGCAAAAGTCATCCGCAAACACCAATGACCTTCGTGGAAAGATTCTTCGTATCAAACCGGAAGCCGATGGTACATATAGTATTCCAAAAGGAAACCTCTTTCCCGAAGGTACCGCCAAAACTCGACCGGAAATCTATGTGATGGGCAACAGAAATCCCTATCGTATTTCGGTCGATTCGCACACGGGGTTTCTCTATTGGGGCGAAGTCGGCCCTGATGGGAACAATGATTCCCTGAACCTTGGGCCGAGAGGATACGATGAGATCAACCAGGCGCAGCAAGCGGGTAATTTTGGATGGCCATACCTAATTGCCGATAACCAGGCGTACCATACCCGCGACTATAGTACCGAAAAAACAGGTGCTGCCTATGACTCTTTACAACCGATAAACGAATCCCCTAATAATACTGGCTTGCGGGAACTTCCTGCATCACAGCCTGCTATGATCTATTATCCGTATGCAACTTCGGAAGAATTTCCAGCCTTGGGTGCCGGATCCAGAAATGCAATGGCAGGGCCTGTTTACTACAGTGAAGATTATCCCGAAAGCGGACTGAATTGGCCCGCCTACTTCGATGGAAAACTATTGATTTACGATTGGATGCGCGGTTGGATTTTCACCCTAACCCTAAAGGAGGATGGTTCTTTTGAAAAAATGACGCAGATTGTTCCGAATATGCAATTAAACAACACGATCGATATGGTCTTTGGCCCGGACGGGGCGCTTTATATTTTGGAATATGGAACGGGTTGGTTTACGCAGAACGCCAATGCAACCCTTTCGCGCATCGGGTTCATTACAGGAAATCGCGCGCCCAAAGCTGAAATTGCTGCGGACAAAATCATTGGTGCGGATCCATTGACCGTCAATTTTACCGGGCGCAATTCCATTGACTACGACGGCGATCAACTTACCTATAAATGGACATTTGGCGATACAGGCGAAGAATCTACAGAAATCCATCCGACCTACATTTTTAACAAATCGGGTAAGTTCAAAGTGCAATTGGAAGTGACCGATTCGGCGGGGAAAGTGGCGACCACAGAGACTGAGGTGATGGTCGGCAACGAACTACCAGAACTTTCTTGGGAAATTACATCGGGCAACAGTAGTTTTTACTGGCCTGATAGTCCAATTGATATCAAATATAAAGTGGACGTTACTGATGCCGAGGACGGGAATCTTTCCGATGGCTCTTTGGATGCTTCCCGTGTCATTGTATCGTTCGATTATTTGGCCGAGGGCAGTGACAAAGTGCTTGCTATGAAAGATCATTCCGATATGGCAGAGGCATCCTATGCGTCCATCGGGAAGAATTTGATCGCTGGATCCGATTGTATCTCATGTCACAAGGAAAACGAGAAGTCCGTAGGCCCATCATACCTTGAAATTGCCAACAGATACGCTTCAGACCTTGGAGCATCAGAAATGTTGACCAATAAGATTATCAATGGCGGTAGTGGCAATTGGGGTCAAATAGCTATGGCTGCCCACCCCGATTTGAGTGAGACCGAAGCCAAACAAATGGCGGAATATATCTTGAGACTTTCCGAATCAAGCGCACCCCAAAAATCAAAATATCCACCGGTAGGAAGCTATACCAGCGATTCGCACATTGGCAGCAAGACCAACGGCACCTATATTTTGACCGCAAGTTATACCGATCAAGGTGGGGGAGAAATCGAAGGGCTGAACGCACAACAAACCTTTTTGCTAAGCTACCCCAAAGTCGAGGCTGAAAATTTTGACGAAGGTTCATCACAGAAAATGAACGTACCCGCAGGTACTGTACCGGATCTTGATGAAGAATTGGGTATTGCCATTGGTTCAAAGGATGCATATTTTATGTTCAAAAATTTGGACTTGACCGGTGTGAAGGCCATTAAAGGGAGATTTGCCGTGGCTTCCGGAATTGTCAAGGGTGGAGACGTAGAGTTTCGCTTGGGTAGTATCGACGGTGAACTTTTGGGTAAAATCACTATAGATGTTGGCCTGACCGAATTTGGCCTGAAAGAGTTTCAAACGAATTTTGGCAAATCGGTAAATGGAAGGCAAGATCTGTATGTTGTTTTTAAGACCGAGGAGAAAGAAGAAGGGGCATTGGTGGGCATCGTAGATTGGCTTGAGTTTCTTAACCAACCCTAAGAGTAGGGAAGCTAAGTACCTTGGAAATGAGCAAACCAGCTGTTGTTTCACTGCTCATCGGTGCTGGAAAAGGGCACGGAGGCACCAAACCCTTGGTTGAATCCGGGCTAACCCCATAAAAATCAGCAAGATGAAACGTGTATTAAAAATTATCATGAAGGTATTCTTAGGATTGGTGCTCCTTTTAATAATCGCTATGGGGACCTTTATTTGGAAAGCGAGATACGGCTTCAATTTCTATGAGACCGATCCGCATGAATTGCCTTCATATCTTTCGGGAAAAACCGTGTTGCTTTTTTCAAAGACCAACGGCTTCCGTCATGGCGAAGCCATCGAAACTGCACTACCAGCCTTTGAAAAAATGGCCGCCGAAAACAACTGGACACTTTATTCAACGGATGATGGCGGTGTGTTCAATCCCGAGCAGTTGCAAAAATTCGATGTGGTCATCTGGAACAATACCAGCGGAAAAGTATTGAATGAAGCGCAACGCGAATATTTCAAAGACTATTTGGAAAACGGTGGCGGATTTGTGGGCATCCATGCCGCGGGAGACAACTCACACCAATGGGATTGGTACGAGCAAAATGTCATCGGTACCGTATTCTCGCACCATACTATGAATCCACAATTTCAAAAAGCCCTAATGCACTTGGAAAAAGGAAACAAAACCTTGACCAATGACCTGCCAAAATCCTGGGAACGTTCGGAAGAGTGGTATGTGTTCTACGACAATCCGCGAGAGAAAGGATTTCAGGTAGTATACACGGTCGATGAGAGTACCATGAATATGAGTGGAAACGTCCCGATTTTGGTCTCTAGCAAGGATTTTGGCATGGGCAACGATCATCCTATCGCCTGGTACCGCCACTTAAAACAGGGTAGGGTATTTTATTCGGCATTAGGCCATTCAGGTAGTGCCTTTGAAGAACCTGAACATTTGCAAATGCTTGAAAATGCGATACGTTGGGCCGGAAAATTTCAGATTGAATAACCCAATAAAAAGAGTATAGTCTCCATATTCTATTGATCCTTTTGCAACAGGAACTTCTTCAAGTTAACGTCGAATATTCTTTTTCTCGTGTACTCCATGTTAGTAAAGAAAACGTAACCAGATTTGTGCTTATCATTAAAAAGAAATTGAGAAGTGGCACTGTTATTATCTCCGCTATGTCCATAATTCGTACCATTGAATGTTGGCTCTATTACAATACCAAAACCATATTTTACTCCAGGTCTGCTTTTAGTTGCAGGACGCTCAGATTGTATGCTAACCATTTCCTTTTGGATAGTCGCGGATAACAATTTACCACTCATCAGGGCTGACAAAAAGTTTCCGTAACTAATAGCATTTGTCTGCAAACTTGCTGCCGCATTAAAATCGGGGTCTTTGGAGTTGGCGCTATACCCTGCATCCGTACGCCCTTTTATATGGCCCACTACTCTATTCTTTTCCAAATAATCATTCCAAACAAAACTACTCTCTCCCATTTTTAGCGGTTTAAATGTTGTCTTTTTTATGATCGTCTGTAAACCGTTCATATCTGTCTGTAAAAGGTGTGCCATGACCTGAGCAAGATATTGATACCCTTCACCAGAGTATTGATAACGGGTTCCAGGTTCAAAGTCAATTCTTAGTTTAGCTGTAGGGTCGTAACCGTTTTCGGTTAAATAGCGCCAATTGGGAAAGCCTGTGGTGTGTGATAAAGCCATCCTGGCGGTTATTTTTTTGTAGCGTTCATCATAAGCTATATCCGGATTTTCAAGATATATGTATAGCGGGCTATCCAAATTGAGTAGTCCTTTATCTACCATTTGCATTACAAAAAAACTGAATACCGTTTTAGATATGGATGCCGCATCAAATAACGAACTATCGGTCACCGATTCTTGCGTTTCAAGATTGGCAACTCCAAAATTTTTACTAAACACAACTTTACCGTCATTTACATAGGCAAAGGATAATCCTGGAATTGTTAAAGAATCTATTTGATGTAGTAAAAAATCTTCCAGATCTTGCTCCATTATTTTTTTACCATTAATGGATTTTAATGACCTTTTCTCATTCTTAGCCTGACTAAAGGCACTTGGAATGAATACGCCTATCAAAGCAACTACTACAAAGATTTTAATAATTCTTTTTTGGTTTTTCATGATGTTGTTTTTTAATTGATGATTGTTTTTGGATTTACAGCGATAAATGGTTGCCGAGACCGTAATCTCCCCAACCGCTAGGTCTTAAAATCACTGTAATTCTATTTTTCAATAGATTGTTAGAAAAAGTGGTTGGCTATTCGTTACTATTTTGAGCTTGTTTAGGATGATATTGTATACGCACTAGATATAATTTAAATTTTGGTCATGGCATCAAAACCTAACAGCATAGGTCGAAATTCATGCCGCAGTTTTAATATACTTAATATCAAATTTTTACGTAAAATAACAGATCGATGAATCCAAACAACTGTCCAATTATTTGACAAAAAGTGTATATTTTATTTACACTACGTAAAGTTATCTACTTAAGATTGACGTTTAAATGGACGTAAAACAGAATTGTGTCAAGTATCAAATAGAAAGAATACTTCATGAAAATCTGCTTTTTACTCGCAAGTCGTACTGGTCATCGGTCACTTTACAAGGACAATTGATTCATTGAAGGGGATGGTAACATCCATCAAATTAAGTTAAGCAATCTCCGGCTAAAGATCGGCCGGAACTACGAATAGAGACTGAAGATATTGATTCACTATATGCTGTACTATCTAAAAATAAAGCGATGTTACATCCTAATCTTGATGGCGTTACTTTGCTGCTATGGGGCTGTAAAGAATATGCTTTGCCAGATGAAATCCAGCTGTGTGTTGTCATTTATCAATGGCTGTATGATCAACACTTTAGAGGGTAAATAACAAATAGGGCGTTTGGTAGTTCGTGAAAGTTCCAAATTTTTACTTTGCGCGTAGAACTGTTGGCTTGCCCATATAGATAATATTTCAAAATTTGGCTTTAGAGAAAGTACGCGTTAAGACAACACACAACGTTTCGGACGGTGGTAAATCCAAACAGCTGAGGTGTTATAAGAAAGTTGAGGAAGCTGTCCAATAAGATTGCTACTTTGCTTATTCAATAGATATTAAAAACACCATTTACATTACCCCGAAGAATATCCTACAAGAAATATGGGAGTTATAATGAATGGAACTAATCCTAACAAGTTTAGATGAAATATCCAAGAGGAAGCTTACCGGATCAATGGTGGTTCCTTCTCATGTCAGTGACCCAGTAGTTGAACTGTAATTTGATCACATCTTTATCCTTTTTCTGAAGTGATTGATTGAAAATCGTTGTTTTATAAGAATTACGCTGTATATAAATGATTGTGTTTTTATGATTTTACTTTTCTTTCTAAAAAACTCATCCCTTAACCTTAAATGGCACTACCAATAAAAAATCTGTTGTTAACCCAATTATTTAGGCAAGGATACTATTTTTAAAATGTTGGCTCTTTACATAATCAATTATCTTATTAATTTTAATACTCAAGGCAATCACTTTGAAAAAGTAGCCATAGCTTTGCACCAAAAACCGAACATCGACTGCAAAATTAGATTACAATCAAGACTTTATGGAAAACAAAATAAGACGAATAGCCAACGGAGGATTTTATCGATTTCTCCACCTCGAATGCATTTGCCCCTTCATTTACAAGCATCGGGAAATAAAAACATATGCTTAGTTTTTTTCAAAAGAAACGTTATCTGATTGATCTTTTAAACGGGTTTGTGGATATTCACAACCATATTCTTCCCGGAATTGATGATGGGGCTAAAACAGTGGAGGAATCATTGGCACTTATTCGAGGGTTTTCTGACTTCGGGATTAACAATTTCGTATGTACACCACATATCATGCACAACTATTACAACAATACTCCCGAAACCATACAAGCCTCTTTTAGCTTACTTAAGAAAGAAATGGCAAATCAAGGACTGCACGATGTTTCTATCGATATGGCCGCCGAACACATGATCGATGATAATTTTGAGCATATATTATCCCAGGATCGAATAATGCCCTTGCGAAAATATCATATGCTAATAGAAATGTCCTTTTTGCAGCCTTCAATTAACTTTAATCAAGCCATCCGACAGATTATTTCCAAAAATTACTTTCCAATACTTGCGCATCCTGAACGCTATATGTTTTTGCAGAATAATCTACCAAAGTATCGCAGTTACAAAGAAAAAGGTATTCTTTTTCAACTCAATTTACTTTCGCTGGGAGATTATTACAGCAAGAGGGTTACAGCAACAGCGGGCATGTTATTGGAGAATGACCTTATTGATTTCGTAGGCACAGACGTCCATACCATGCGCCAACTGGATTCACTAAAAAATACAGCTATTAGCAATCGCACAGTTAAGAAGCTATATCCATTGATCAATGGTACAATTGAACAATTCTACTAGAGATTTTAAAAATTCTTATTTCTTTATTAACACACTATAGTCCTTATTCCAAAGGTTTGTTTTTGATCTAAGCCGTACAAAATAAAGCCCCTCTTCCAAGCCAGTGACCGGAATGGCAACCGTATTTGACCCCGAAACCTGATCACCCGACATCCGTTTTACTAATCTTCCGGAAATATCATACATCTGGATTTCTCCCAGGGGTTCAGGGCTGTTGGTAATACTTATACTTATCGTGGACGACGCTGGATTCGGAAATAACAAAACAGACATCGGCACATCAGATAACGTATTGAAAGCGGTAGTTTCTTCTACTCCCAAATTGGGAGCAGGAGGCGCCTGGGCTGCCTGTCCGGTAATCGTAAACTGTACGGTAAGGGGTTGACCAATCATACCGCCGGAACGAGCAGCACCATTAAACGCTGTTGCCGTAAGTGTATATGAGCCTACTACAAGATCTCCGAGTCGATAATTTCCGCCACCATCTCCCCATAACGCATAGGGTGCCCCGTTTTCTGTACGCGTTCGGGAAAGCGCACCTGTCAGTTCAATCAATACACTTCCCACCACAGAAGGACTAGTGTTCGCTCTAATATTTGCTCCCAAACCGTCAATAGAGGCAAAATCGATAACTTGGCCGTCCGTTATTTCAAAAAGGTCGATATCATTGACAGCGTCGACCATAGTAAAACCAACCGGTCCGGTGGCTGTAGGATCAACTACAGTGACATTAACCGTATCCGTATCTGTTGCGCCATCCGTATCGGTGACCGTTAGTTCTACGGTGTAGAATCCAGGGGTGGTAAAGGTATTGGTTGGGTTTTCCAGAGTAGACGTATTGCCATCTTTGAAGTCCCAGAAATAGGATACAATCCCAACATCATCTCCGGAGTCACTTCCGCTAAAATTCACCAGTAAAGGCACATCTCCCGTTTGCGGACTGGCATCAGCATCTGCTATTGGTGGTTGGTTTCCACTTCCAGATAGGCTTACATTCCATACAAATTGTATCTGTTCTGATTCCTGAGGCACTCCATCATCTGTAACTGTAATGGTAACAGTATATGGACTGTTCTCCGAAGCGCCACCAACACTTCCGGATCCTGATCTTTGCGATTCAGGGAAGGCGGATAGCTGCGCATCGCTATAGCTAGGTCCGGTAACTCTGTACAAAGCTACACGATCAATAGCGTGACCCTCCGAACGTTCGGAAATTTCCATGGTATACGTGCCTGGATTTACAAACCATACGTATATTCGGTGCCCGTTACCGTCACTTGTTACCGCTTGCCATTTATATTCTTCCGAACAACAGCTAGAACGAAAAACCTTAAAGTAACCATTACTACCTCCACCTCCTGGCGTGGTGGCGGAAGTTATTCTTGAACTTCCTTTCGGGAAAACTACTTTTTCCTGGGCGCCCTGAAGATTATTTATAATACTATTTTCATTGCCTGCCATCTGCTGACCAAAAAACCAAACGTCATTATTGTTAGGAAAGCGTAGCCAGCTGTCGTTTCGTTCTGAAGGGCGATCCCCGGTATAGGCACTATGCCAATTGATACGATAGATCCCTGCTTCAGAAATCGTTATCTGATAGGGAATCGTTCCCCCATTTTGCTGTGTAAAATAATTTCTTCCGCCTAAGATTCCGATCTCGTTGTCAAAACTAACCAAACTCCAATCCTCCTCCAATTCTCCTGATTCTGCTTCAATGATTACAAGACCATTAGATTCTAGGAAAGCTCCATCCCCACTTTGTGATACGGGTAAAACTCCTGTAATTTCCCCGGTATTCGGATTAATGCTCAATCCCGGGGGGAGTCCCTCGGCTTCATACATCAAGGTAGTATCATCTGAAGCTTGTATCTGCAATGAAATTGCATCTCCTTCCGTGCTGTTCTGGGTCCCCGGATTTTGTACTACCGGTGGTAGGTTCCCCGTATCGTCCCCCACACTTACCAGAACCGTGGCGGTATCGGTAAGATTCTCCGCGTCGGTAACCGTAAGCGCTACTTCATAATTTCCAGCCACGGTGAAGGTATTAGACGGGTCTTGTTCTGTTGAGGTATTGCCATCTTTGAAGTCCCAGAAATAGGATATAATTCCCTGATCATCCATGGAGGCATTCCCCGTAAAATTCACTAAAAGTGGTACCGTTCCAGACTGTGGATCCGCAGTAGCCACTGCTAGTGGTGGTGAGTTTCCACCTCCCGAAAGATCCTGGATTGAAAATTGAATCACCAAGGGAACACCTAAAACCCCTCCGGTTCTACCCGGCCCATTGAATCCTGTAGCTGTTAAAGTATAATTTCCTTCTACAAATTCACCACTTCTATAATTTCCGCCACCATCCCCGTAAAGCGCATATGGGGCACTACTTTCTGTCCTTGTATTTGAAACGGTACCCGTAAGCTCAAAAAAAACGCTCCCAATGGTTTCGGGTATCGTATTTGCCCGGATGTTTACGCCAAGCGATTCAATAAGGCTCCAATCCACAACCTGACCCTCCGTTATCTCAAACAAATCTTCATCAGAAACCGAATCAACCATCGTAAAACTTACCACACCGGTAGTTGCTGTATCGGTTACCGTAATATTGATCGTAGTAGAGTCAGACGCATTTTCGATATCAGTAACCGTAAGTTCCACTATATAGGTGCCAGCCGAATTAAAGGTGTGCGATGGATCAGGATCCGTGGAAGTCGTACCATCCTTAAAGTCCCAAAAATAAGTTTCCACACCAAGATCATCAGTAGAATTACTCCCTGTAAAATCAACAGTTAAAGGGGCGACACCGGTTTGCACGTTTGCAGTAGCAATGGCTTGTGGTGGAGTATTCCCAACCGGGTCATTTACCGTAATAGTAATACTACTGGTATCTGTAAGTCCTTCGCCATCTGTTACGGTAAGTTCAACCTCGTAGCTTCCGGCCGTAGTGAACGTATTGGATGGATCGATTGCTGTACTCGTATTTCCATCATTAAAATCCCAAGTATAGGACACAATATTGACATCATCCGTTGATCCATTCCCGGTAAAGTTTACCAATAAGGGTACCACCCCAGACTCAGGATCAGCGGTAACTACCGCATTAGGAGGCAGGTTCCCGCCTCCGGGAAGGTCCTCAATAGAGAACTGGATCGTTAAAGGCTGGCCAAGGATGCCACCGGAACGGCCTCTACCATTATAAGCTGTTGCTGTTAAGGTGTAGATCCCTTCGGTAAACTCTCGCCCAAAATAATTGGATCCTCCTCCACTGTCACCAAAGAGGGCATAAGGAGCACCATTTTCGTTTCGGGTATTTGAAAGCGGTCCGCTAAGTTCAAAATATACACTACCTACTAAAGCCGGTTGTGTATTGGCCCGTACATTCAGGGATATTCCATTGACGCTAGCTAAATCTATTTGTTGACCGTCTACAAGTGAAAAAAGATCATTTTCGGTATCTGCATTGATCAATGTAAAACTGACCACCCCTTCTCCCGAGGATGTGGTAGACGACAGCGCTATTTGTTCGGAAGACGAGTTTCCATAGTTGATGGTTAGATTAGCAGAACGATTTTCTCCCGTGCCAGAAAGCGCTACCGTAAATTCATGTGTTGTTCCGGGAGGGATAAAGGCATCATTCAAATCTCCTTGGGTAATATTAAAATCCGGAGCATCCGTACCTGAAATCTCCATGGATTTAACAACTACTCCGACCGTACCTCCATTCACTGCCATAGCAATGGTTGTGCTTGAACCCTCTGCCACCTGTACATTCGCAGGCACAGAAAGCGAACTGCTAGTACTTGGATTACCGGTAGGAGTATCCTGGCCATAATACTCCATGTTTTTTTGATTGCCACTGGGGCCACCCCCAATTTTAGGAGATCCTGCTAAAATGAATACGCCGCCTCCGGACACAATAGCCTGAGTTCCGTGACGCTCACTATTCAAATCCGCCATACGGGTCCACTGCCCCGTTGCAGGGTCGTATTGCTCTGTAATTGGAAGCGCATCGGTTGTAGAGACACCATATACCACCTCATCCTGTACTTCTCCTCCAATAACCCATAACTTGTTATTAAAATTAACCGCAGCAGGTGCACCCCTGGGGGTAGGTAGATCGTTAGACAAGGTACTCCAGGTTCCTGTGTCAAAATCATAGACGTCTACATCAGAAATCGTGGGTTTAAACGTACCCGCTGCACCTCCGGATAAACGCCCACCAGCAGCATACAGTTTGTTCCCAATAACTACAGCGTGAAAGTGATCTCTGGCTCTGGGGGCGTCGGTTAATGCCGTCCATTGGCCTGTAGCAGGATCAAACTCATCGAACCAGGAAACATATCCCCCGTTGTGACCGATAGTATTCCCCCCTACAACATAGAATTTATCATTGTAAACCACCACTCCAGAGGAGCCCCGTCTTCTAGCAGCGGGAATACTTGCTCCTTCAATCCACTCTTCCGTTGCCGGATCGAACATCCAGACTGCCTCAGCAGGAGGTTCATTGGGGAAATTGTTTGAGGTAAATGCTCCAATAATCCATATTAAACCCCCATATTCCGTTGCCTGGGAGTGATTCAATGCAAAAGGTGCCGAATCTACCAACGATGTCCAGCTGTTATTCGCATAATTGTACACATCTATCGTTCTGGAGTTTTCACGCCCTCCCATCAAGTAAAAGCGGTTCCCTGCCTGCACAAAGGAACATTCGTGACGACCCGTGTAATTCTCGTTTTCATCTTTATCTATCCATTCATCAGAAAGCACAGACCATTGAAAACCAACCGTTTCCGTATCATTGGAATCTCCATCAGTATCATTAATTATTACCTGTACATTGTAGGGTGTATTCAAATTAGCGGATGCGGAAACAGTACCACCAATTTGTCCATTGGTTGGTTCCATAGATATCCCCGGTGGAAGACCACTAGCCAAAAATGTAAGATTCCCATCTCCCCCTGAAGCAATTATCCCAAGACTCCCATCTAACTCTTCCCCAACAGCACTTGTTTGATTGGGCAGCGAAAAAGCATAAATTGGCGTATTCGTATCAGGAGCTTTTAGTATTTCAATTCCATTAATTATTGGATTTTGTGCTGCTCCATGCAAGAACTCTACGGTGATATCTCCATCTGTGATGTTGATAACATGGGAGATCATAGTGGCTACCTGATGTCCGTATGTAGCAGAAAGGTCAATATTCGTTAGCAACGGAAGTGCTGTTCCTTCAATCTCCACACTAAAAATGCGTTCTTCGGGGTTTGCTGTTCCTGAAAATCCATTTGCCATGTAAAGGCGTATTTCATAGTTCCCGGATTGTGTTACCGGAAAGGAATATTGCATATTGGGTGCCTGCGCACCATCAAATCGCTCTTGACTGAATATCCCATTGGGAACCGAATTATTATCAATACTTGAATCGTACGTATGATTACTGATGTTCACAGCAGACGACAAATTGCTTCCAGGATTAGTGAGATAGGGAGAATTATTTGAGACTTCGTCAGCACCCCAATTGATCCCTCCATCTATGGCATTTATTTGCGGACCACCTGCGTTTACACGATAAAGCACTGTGGGAGAGCCTGGATTAGGAAGTCCTTCCAAGGTAACGTCCAAAAACTCCCAGGTACCTTCCAACTCCTGTCCTGTAGTATTTGAAGTACCGATCATCCCTACTGCCAAGTCTGTTCCGGATTGCTGGATTGTTGTTAATATATTCCCCTGCGCCGTAATTGTTCCCAGAGTAAGTCGTGTCCCGGAAGCATCAAATTCATATTGCAAAGTTACTTCCCCATTAGAAGGGTCTATCACAAAATAAAAGGTAACCGCAACACCAGGTCGATCTTGGGTTGCTATAGTCTGTGTTAATGCAGTCTGCGGATTATCTCCAATTTCTTGCTGGGCTACCAGACCCTCTTTGGTAATTACAAATTTGATATAGTTGCTTTGTGTACCGTCTCCGATAAACAGTCCTAGTTCTCCATTGGGTGTACCGGTATTACCGTAGAGTTGTGATGGGGTATTGAAGTTGGACATTGCCCCACGAACTGTAAACATCCCGGTATTCTGATCGGTTTGTATCCCGTATTGGAATGCTTTTTCCTGTGTGTTAGTATTGCCAAATGCAGTGCCCGAGGTCATTTGCATGGTCATTAGTCCGGTAGCCCCCCCTAAAATATCATTGGGGTTTGGATCGTTTGGATCATCCACCCTATCTAACCACAATAACCAGTTGGGATTTGGATCACCGTTGTTCATCAATCCGGTCAATCCCAGCCCCGCAAATCCTTTGAGATCAGGATTCCCGTTTAAGAGTTCGTTGTCCACTGGTAAGGTAAAGGCATCACTTCCTCCCGTAGTAGGATCTCCGATTTGGAAAGGATCATTGGCATCCGGTATACCATCATTATCATCATCTGTATCGTTTAGGTCAGATACAAGGGTTCCACCGGCCGAAGCATCGAAGTCATTAGGACGTGACCCGCCATTACAAGCATCGGTACCATTGTCCTCCTCGTCCTGATTGGTGTAACCATCCCCATCATAATCTGCAGTAGGATCATAATCCTGATCGCTTGGATCCACACAATTGGTTGTCCCTTGGGGTTCTAGGACCAAAATGATATTGTTAAAAGGTGCCACCCAGATCGTACCTGGAAAGATCTCGGTATCGCTATTGCATGTTACCCCCAAATTGGTAACCCCTGGAAGACCGCTGGCCAGTTCTGATAAGTTGCTTAGCGTGCCATCGGGATTCACCTGCACCCGAAATAAGATACCATCACTATTTCCTGCTATCAGATCGCCTTGCATTGCACCCCCAAAAAACTGAGATGAGGTATATTCATCAATCCCGTTGGTGTTGTTTGGCCATATGGTTACCAAATCATCAATAGGACCCTCCGGATTTGGTAATCCAGAACCTCTCCAGTCTCCTTCTACCGGGTTGGCCTGAGCTATAGGCACCGGTGGCCAGTCCGCAGGTAATGCAATGCTTGCATCTGAAGTAGATTCCGAACGAGATTCATTAGGATCATAGGTTAGCGTTCGAAACACTGCATTGTTCGTACCACTGGGCTCAGGTGCAGTAAACAATCCTGCTCCAGCCGGGTTAGCCCGTATGGGGGTAGGATGCCCTCCATAGAAACTGCCAAAAGTATAATTGCTTATATCCAAAGTGACCACATGTAGGTGATCCTTATTATTCATATATTCTCCATCGGGAGCGGCAGTCCCTAAACTACCCCCTGATTCGTCACCGCTACCATCCAATACATAGTTATTATTTACCTGTGGCGTCCCCTCATTATTGGCTAAACCACCCCAGTTCTGATTTGGTCCGTTGTCAGTCACATAGACCGCACCACTAGCCGTTATAACTAAGTCATATGCATTTCGATATCCTGGTGAAAAGATCTGTACTGGACCGGTAGGATCAATTTTTGCTTGATTTAATCCATCATTACCTCCAAAAGGGTCATTGATATCGATACCATCATAGCCCTGAGCATCAGGATCGGTTATTCCGTTGACGTTATTACGCGTAGGATCATCCAAGGTAGGCATATCATATTTATAAGGACGACCATCGTCAAATTTTGTGGTCATCGCATTAATCATATCCAGGTTAACCGATATAATTGCTGCAGAAAGTGCATACTCTGTTAAATAGGCAAAGTTGGTGGAAGGTGCTCCTCCATTGGTGTGACCTCCGGAAGCAACGATCAGGTAATTTGTACCATTGACATTGACAAACTCCAAACCGTTGGTAGCGTGGTTTTCTTCCGATCGCGGTAACCCCCGTACCAGATCAATTACATCCCAGGAACTCCCATTCCATGTAAAACGCGTAATTACCCCTGAGTTGGTGTCCAGGTTTTCATCGCCATCTCCCCCACCGGAACCACCTCCAATTCGAAAATCACTGGAAGTTACGTAGATCACCGGATTTTGAGCTGTCCCCGCAACTGTTAACCCCAGGGTTTCACGTTTTGTGCCACTATCCTGACTCCCATCGTCATTATGATTCTGAATATCAGTTACAGTAAGGTTTTCTTGATCCGTAACTACATAATCACCGGGACCGTTACGTTGAATCGTAAATATCTTGATACCCCCCCGGTACTCCGCAACATACAGGCGCCCATCCGGGCCAAACATTAAGGAGGTCCCATTCTTAACGGAACCTATTCCATTAAAATCTAAGGTGTTCGAACTAAAATCTACTTGAGCGTTAAGGGGAATTGATACGATTAAATAAAGGACAGTAAGTAAATATGAGATACGGGAAATGTAAGGACAGTAATTCTTTTTCATAAAAGCGCTATTAATGACCGTAAAAAGGAAATAGGGTTGATTAAAAAAACTGGGGAACATTGCAAATGTATTCTCGTAGTAAATTCCTAGATTAAAGCCAAAGTAAAATTCGATTAAGCGATATAATTATTCGACAAAAGACATCTCTCGTTTTAACCTACACTAAAAACAGCTAGCAGAGGAGGAAGCCTTAGTTGTTGCCTTCGGAAAAATACCCGCACCTTGAGCGTCCTTTTTTATTAATTATCAGCTATTTATCCTACAATTTACGGGTTAGTTTTCGTCGTGTTTTTGGAACAATTTTTTATACGGGAAAGCGCCTTTCCCTTTAACTCAAGATTTCTAAAGGTCTAATCAAAACAAAAAGGAGGCCAAAATGGCCTCCTTTTTATAGTTGTATCACGGTATGACAACTGTTGTTTAATTTACTTCCTAATTTTCAATAAGAAGCCGTATGCCAACAGGATCGCCATTATTCATTTCTATTTGCAAATAATAGAGTCCATCTCGAAGCGTTCCAATAGGAAGCTCATAGAATCCATCGGTAAGCACATCTTGTGGTTCGAAACTTCCGAGTAGGCGTCCGGTTGAATCATGGAGGTGGATTTTGGTAACCACCACATCTTCGGGCATTTCCATAACATACAACTGCGCTACTCTGGTGGCAGGGTTAGGCGCCACCGACATCACCAAATCCCCAGTTTGCTGAGTGGTGTTGTCCTGTACTTCTATGGTTACCGTTGCCGTATCTGTAGCTCCCTCAGCATCTTCAACGGTTAATTGCACCTCAAAAGTCCCCGCAAAAGTAAACGTGTGTGTTGGATTACTTTCCGTTGAAGTATCGCCATCATCAAAATCCCAGGAGTACGCTACTATACCGTTATCATCGGTAGAGGCATCTCCCGTAAAATTCACTTCTAGCGGTACGTCCCCTGACAAAGGTGTTGCACTGGCTATCGCTACAGGGTCTTCATTCGTACTGGGTTCGGTAACCGTAATGGTCACTATTTCAAAGTCCGTTAGGCCATCATCATCCGTCACCGTAAGCATAACCTCGTAGGTGTCTGCGCTCATAAAGGTGTGTGTAGGATCTGCCTCCGTAGCAGTATTTCCATCCATGAAGTCCCAGGCATAACTAACAATACCAACATCGTCCGTAGAATTGCTTCCTGTAAAGTTTACTACTAAAGGCACATCGCCTGAAACAGGATCAGCACTAGCTACTGCTACAGGTGCTTCTGTTCCTGTAGGTGCTGAGACAGAAATTGTAATTGACCCGGTATCCGTTTGTCCGTCACCATCCGTAACCGTTAATGTTACAAGGAAGTCTCCTATAGCCGTAAAAGTATGGACAGGATCAGCGTCTGTAGATGTACCACCGTCCATAAAATCCCATAAATAACTGACGATTGCTACATCATCGGTAGAGTTGCTTCCGGTAAAACCTACCTCTAACGGAGCATCTCCGGATAGTGGTGTTGCGCCTACGACAGCTTCCGGAGCTTCACTGGCCCCACCACTTACTGTTATTGTTACTGTATCGGTATTGCTTAAACCTCCGGCATCTGTTACCGTAAGTGTAACATCGTATACACCAGGGATATCGAAAGTAGTTACCGGATTTATTTCCTCCGAGGTGGTACCATCTTGGAAATCCCAGAAGTAGCTAACAATTCCAAAATCATCTGTTGAGGCACTACCGTTAAAAATTACGGCAAGGGGTGCTTCACCTTCAGTCGGATTGGCAGATGCTATTGCAATGGGTGCAGAATTATTGGGGTCTTCCACAGTTATACTAATGTTGGCAGTATCTTCCAACCCTTCTTCATCCGTAACTGTAAGTGTAACCTGATATGTTCCAGACGCATTAAAGGTATACGTAGGATCCGCTTCCGTTGAGGTTCCACCATCATCAAAATCCCATGCATAGCTTACGATAGCTACATCATCAGTTGATCCAGATCCTGTAAACATAACCTCTAAAGGAACCATTCCTTGTTCCGGAGTAGCAGTTACCACCGCCACCGGCGGTTGGTTGGGTACATTAACTGTAATCGTTACTTCAGTGGTATTTGTTAATCCTTCTCCATCCTCTACCGTAAGGGCTGCCGTATACGTGCCCGGAGTAGTATAGGTATAGGTAGGATCGGTATCAGAAGAAGTTCCACCATCTCCAAATACCCAGGAATAGGAGACCACCGCCTCATCATCTGTTGACCCACTTCCGGTAAAACTAACCTCCAATGGAGCATCTCCAACTTCCGGGTTTGCTGTTACCACAGCTACTGGCGGTTGATTTGGCGCCTCTACGGTGATTGTAACTGAGGTTGTATCTGTTAAGCCCTCAGCGTCTTCAACTGTTAGATCTACCTCATAGATACCTGGGGTAGTAAAAGTATGGGTAGGATCAGCTTCAGTTGAGGTACCGCCATCCTTGAAGTTCCACAAATAGCTCACTACAGCATTATCATCTGTAGATCCACTACCAACAAATTCTACTAACAAAGGGGCATCCCCAATAAGCGGTGTTGCCATCACCACAGCTACCGGAGGCGCATTTGGTTCTCCTACAGTAATCGTTATGGTTTCCGTATCCGTAAGGCCAATATTATCTTCAACCGTAAGCTCCACATCATAAACCCCTGGAATAGTAAATACATATAATGGGTCTGCTTCCGTTGACGTTCCGCCATCCTTAAAGTCCCAACTGTAACTCACTATTGTTTCATCGTCGGTTGACCCACTACCGGTAAAACCAACCTGCAACGGGGCATTTCCTGACAACGGATCCGCGGTTATCACTGCTATAGGAGGTACGTTATTGGCTTCGGTAACCACTACGGTTACCGAGTTCGTATCTGAGTTGCCATCAATATCTTCAACCGTAAGCTCTACATCATATGTGCCTACATCGGTAAATATATGCGTAGGATCTGCTTCCGTAGAGGTATTGCCATCGTCAAAATCCCAGAAGTAACTGGTTACTCCGACATCATCAAGGGAATTTGTTCCCGTAAATTGAACTTCAAGTGGTGCATTCCCTTGTATGGGATCGGCTTCAGGAGCCGAAATTAGTTCACCAGGCAAACCAATAATCCAGTTGAAAGTAACCGATTCCGAGCCTGCAGGATTCCCGTCATCCTCCACCGTTACGGTAACCGAATACGGACTGTTGTCTGAGGCACCTGGTAGTCCGCTTCCACGATTCGACTCAGCGGCAGCGTCTAGTTCGGCATCCGAATAACTAGGTCCATTTTGCCTGTACACGGTAACCCGATCTATGGCATGTCCTTGTGATCTTTCCGAGATCTCCATGTTGTAGGTTCCAGGGTTTACGAACCACACATATATTCTATGCCCGTCTCCATCACTGGTAACCGCCTGCCATTTAAATTCATTTTGACAGCATCCGGAGCGGAAGACTTTAAAGAAACCGCTTCCACTTTGCCCTTCCGGAGTAGTCTCCGGGCTTACCCGAGAACTTCCAACCGGGAAAAGCACATTATTTTGATCTCCCTGCAGATTAGCAATGATCTCAGCATCGCTTAAGCCGCCGGCAAATTGTTGTGCAAAGAACCATACATCATCAGTATTTGGGAAACGCAACCAGCTATCGTTCGTAACATCTCCGGCACCCCCTGTGAATGCACTACTCCAATTGACTCGATATATCCCAGGTTCCGTTATAGTGATAGGATATTGTATTGTTCCTCCGTTTTGATTTCCAAAATGATTGCTTCCTGCTATAATCGCATCCTTGCCATCTATTACGGTCTGTGACCAATCATCTTCAAGCACTCCGGATTCGGCTTCAATCATCACAAAACCATTCGTTTCCAAAAATGGGCCATCACCGCTTTGGAATTCTGAAATTGTTCCTGAGATCTCACCGGTATTGCTGTTTATGGTCAAATCCGGAGGAAGTCCCGACGCGGAATAATTCGTAATGGTATTAACACTTGTGGCCTCTATTTGTAGCGATACGGCATCTCCTTCATAATTATATTGATTCCCGGGATTGCCAATATTGAGATCAAAATCAGCTGTATTTGTTAGAATTATTTCTGCTGTTGAAGCTTCTCCGTAACGAATTGTGAGGGTTGCACTGCGATTGGTACCATTACCATCCAGTGAGATAGTCACAGTTTGGGTCGTTTGCGGTTGAATAAACGCATTGTTTAGTTCGCCTTGGGTGATCGTAAAATCGCCCGCATCCGGACCTGTAATCTCCATAGATTTGATAAACTCTCCTACATTTCCTCCACTAATGGTTATGTCGAAATCCTGGCTTGCATTATTAGCCACAAAAACAGAACTCGGTGCAGTTAACGTACTGGCTACGCTAGGCTCTCCCTGAGGATTATCCTGACCGTAGAATTCCATATTCTTCTGGTTCCCTTCAGGACCACCACCAATTTTAGGAGATCCTGCAATGATGAACACGCCATCTCCCGATGCAATAGCCTGAGTACCATGTCGCTCATGGTTCATATCTGCTAACCGGGTCCATTGCCCGGTTACCGGGTCAAATTGTTCGGTAATTGGGAGTGCATCGGTCACTTGCGTTCCATACACCACTTCCTGAAATACTTCCCCGCCCATTACAATAAGCTTATTATTGAATACCGCAGATGTAGAACCTCCCCTAGGTGTAGGGATATCGTTTGACAAGGTGCTCCAGGTTCCTGTGGCAAAGTCAAAAATATCTACTTCGGATATTGTAGGTTTAAATGTACCTTCCATACCTCCTGACAATCGACCCCCAGCAGCGTAGAGTTTATCGTCAATCACGACCGCATGGAAATGATCCCTTTCTCTTGGCATATCAGCAAGAGGTGTCCAAACTCCTGTGGCCGGATCAAACTCATCAAACCAGGCTACATAACCGCCATTATGGCCAATAGTATTCCCCCCGGAGATGTAGAATTTGTCATTGTACATTACAACACCAGCACCACCACGCCTTCGTGCTTCGGGAATAGTAGCTCCTTCAATCCATTCATTGGTAGCCGGGTTAAACATCCAAATGGATTCTGCCGGAGGTTCATTTGGGAAATTATTTGAGGTGAAAGCACCAATCACCCAGATAAGACCACCATATTCTATGGCCTGGAAATGGTTGAAAGAAAAGGGAGCAGAGTTATTTAAAGAATTCCATGTATTCGTCGCATAGTCATATACATCTATAGTTCGCGAATTCTCTCTACCTCCCATTAGATAGAACTTGTCTCCTGCTTGTACAAATGAACATTCATGCCGCCCAGTATAATTCTCATCCTCATCCTTATCTACCCAGGTCGTTGATACATCCCATTGGAACGTTTGACTTTGAGGGGCAGAACCTGGCCGGATAATGGTCACTTTCACTTGATGTATCCCATCGCCATTGGGACCGCCTACCAAGGCGGAAGAATCCACGGTACCCGAAATATTTCCGGATGATAGGTTAATCGATATCCCCGAAGGTTGCCCGGCGATATAGTACTCCAAACTTCTGGAAGTATCCCCACCTGAAGCACTAACCGTGAAATTGATTTCCTCCCCTGCACTACTCTGCTGATCCGCAATGGGGTTGAGTGTTAGCACTGGAAGGGATTGATCCGCAATAAAGACCTCAATAGCATTGATTGAAGGATTTTCTACAACATGTCCAAATTCTATATTCAGTTCGCCATCGGAAACTGTAACCGGATAGGTAAGCATCCCGCCAACTTCGTTTCCAAAGGCAGCTATCATGTCAAAATCGTTTTCAACCAAAGCACCTTCTATAAAAATATCAAAGACACGATCTCCAATTTGCGAAGTGGATGAAAAGCTATTTCCTAAATACAGATTAACTACATAATCTCCATCTCCCAAAGGAAGATTGTATTCCATTTCCGGTAAAGCCACTGGGTCAAAACGTTCATTTTGAAAGAGGGTGTTAAATGTACTTTCGTCTATATACGCAGGAACAGAACTATCTCGGTTCTCATAGGTGGTCACCGTACCAAAACCAGTAGTTATCCCAACATTTACAGAATAATTGTCTCCTTGTTGGAAACTGTTTTGACTGTTATCTTCCCAACTGGGTCCTTGATCGCCTGCCGTTACTTCTTCCCCTCCGGAATTAATTCTAAATATGGTCGTTTCTTCGACAACCCACGTAAAGGACATCATAACGGCATCGGATGATATCCCGTCATCATCATCTATAGTATAGGTTACAAAATACGGACTGTTCTCATCTGCTGTAGGGCTTATAGTCCCTCCTATTTGTCCATTTGAAGGATCTACAAACAAACCGCTTGGTAATCCTGTGGCAGAAAAAAACAAGTTCCCGTCTCCTCCTGTAGTTTGTGGTCCTAGACTACCGTCTAATTCTTCTCCAGGATCATTGCGTTGATCTGGTAACTGGAAAACGTAGATCGGGGTATTTGCGTCAGATACATCCAATATTTCGATACCATTAACTATAGGATTTTGTACGGCTCCATGTAAAAACTCAATGTCTATAGCGCCATCCGTTACATTAAATACATGCGAGATCATCGTACCTACCTGATGCCCATACGTAGCGGACAAATCCAAATCCGTTAACAACGGAAGCGGCGTTCCTTCGATCTCAACACTAAAAATCCGTTCCCCTGGCTCTGAGGTCCCCGAAAACCCATTGGCAAGATAGAGGCGAATCTCATAATTCCCTGATTGCGCTACTGGAAAGGAGTATGCCATTTCAGGAGGGGCGACGCCGTCAAAACGTTCGCGCCTAAAAATATCTTCCGGTGTTGTAACGCCCACATTTGCTTCAGAGGTGTAGGTATGACTATTAATATTTACAGATGATGCCTGATTTCCCCCTGGTTCAGACAGATAGGGTGAAATAACATCTCTGGGGTCGTCTGCTCCCCAGTCCATGTTTCCATCAATTGAAGTGATTGCGGGTCCACCGGAATTCACCCGATACAATATCGTGGGTGAATCAGAAACATCAACCCTGAATGTTTGATCTACAAATAAGCCTCCGCCATCAGTGGCTCGTATGGTGATGTCCGAAGTTGCTGCAATTGGTGGATAAGTGATAGTTAGAACGCTTCCTACTATTGCAGCTCCGATGGTAGGATCTGTATTCTCAAATACTGTATATAGCAGATTTTCTGCACCAAAATCATCATCAAAATACTCCGTAAGCTCAATCTCGTCTTCAGGAGCATTAACAAATTGGTTAATGTCTGGTAAAACTTCAACAATGAACGGTTCGTCCAATAACACATCCAAAGACTCCCAGGTTCCTTCTAGCTCTACCCCAGAAGCGTTAGAAGTACCAATCATTCCAACAGCTAAGTCTGTACTCGATTGTTGAATAGCAGCTAATATGCTACCCTGGGCCGTTAAGGTTCCTAAAGTTTCCCGTACCCCTGAAGCATCAAATTCGTATTGAAAAGTGATCTCGCCGGTTGAAGCGTCTACTACAAAATAAAAAGCTATCGCTCCATTGGGGCGGTCTTGTGTTGCTATGGTTTGTGTTAATGCTGTTTGTGGGGAATCTCCAATTTCCTGTTGCGCGACCAGGCCATCTTGAGTAATTACAAATTTGATATAATTGCTTTGAGTACCATCGCCTATAAATAGTCCCAATTCTCCATTTGGAGCTTCGGTATTACCATAGAGCTGTGTAGGGGTATTGAAGTTTGACATTGCTCCCCGAACGGTAAATATCCCTGTATTCTGATCTGTTTGAATCCCATATTGGAATCCTTTTTCCTGAGTATTAGTATTACCAAAAGCCGTTCCCGGAGTCATTTGCATAGTCATCAGTCCGGTGGCTCCTCCCAAAATATCATTACCATTGGGGTCATTAGGGTCATCCGTCCTATCCAGCCACAATAACCAGTTTGGGTTGGGATCCCCATTGTTCATTAACCCGGTCAATCCCAAACCAGCAAATCCTTTCAACTCCGGATTTCCATTCAATAATTCATTATCTACCGGTAAGGGGAAAGCGTCACTGCCGCTAACAGTTGGATCTCCAATTTGAAAAGGATCGTCTGCATCCAATATCCCATCCGCATCATCATCTGTGTCGTTCAAGTCGGAAACCAAAGTTCCTCCAGCTGAAGCATCAAAGTCATTTGGACGTGATCCTCCATTACAAGGATCCGTTTCATTGTCCTCTTCATCCTGGTTGGTATAACCATCACCGTCGTAGTCCGCATCTGGCTCATAATCCGGATCGCTGGGATCCAGACAATTTGTAGTATCCTGGGGTTCTAATACCAGTATTTCGTTGGAAAAGGGTGCGACCCAGATGGTGCCTGGAAATATTTCTGAATCACTGTTACAGGTAATCCCAAGATTTGTAATTCCTGGAAGCCCACTGGCTAATTCCGTTAAGTTACTTAAACTCCCGTCAGGGTTCACCTGTACCCGGAACAAAATACCATCGCTATTCCCGGCAATCAGATCTCCTTGCATTGCCCCACTAAAAAACTGAGAAGAGGTATACTCATCAATACCATTGGTGTTATTGGGCCAAATGGTGACCAAATCATCTATTGCCCCGTCGGGATTGGGTAATCCAGAACCTCTCCAATCCCCTTCTACAGGATTAGCCTGTGCTATTGGAACCGGTGGCCAATCTGCAGGTAGGGCTATGCTGGCATCTGTTGTAGAGCCCGGACGGGAACCATCGGGATCATAGGTTAGCGTGCGGAATACAGCATTGTTGGTCCCACTGGGCTCAGGGGCTGTAAACAATCCGGCACCGGCAGGATTTGCGCGTATTGGGGTGGGATGTCCACCATAGAAGCTCCCAAAAGTGTAGGTGCTAATATCTGTTGTAGCCACATGCAAGTGGTCCTTGTTGTTCATATATTCCCCATCAGGGGCTGCGGTGCCTAAACTACCTCCGGATTCATTACCATTGCCATCCAACACGTAGTTGTTATCTACAGCGGCCGTTCCTTCATTATTGGCAAGACCTCCCCAGTTTTGATTGGGGCCGTTATCGGTAATATAAACCGCTCCGCTTTCTGTTATCACTAAATCATAAGAATTACGATACCCTGGTGAAAAGATCTGTACCGGACCGGTGGGATCTATCTTAGCCTGATTTAGTCCGTCATTACCCCCAAAAGGATCATTGATATCGATACCGTCATATCCCGGAGCATCCGGATCAGTTATCCCGTTGACGTTGTCACGGGTAGGATCATCTAAGGTAGGAAGATCATATTTGTAGGCCCGACCATCATCAAATTGAGTGGTCATGGCATTGATCATATCCAGATTCACGGATATGACTGCCGCAGAGAGCGCATATTCCGTTAAATACGCAAAGTTGGTAGATGGTGCCCCTCCGTTGGTATGCCCACCGGATGCTACGATCAGGTAATTCGTACCGTTTACGTTTACGAGCTCCAGTCCGTTGGTTGCATGGTTTTCTTCGGAACGTGGTAAGCCGCGTACCAGATCAATCACGTCCCAGGAACTCCCGTTCCAGGTAAAACGTGTGATTACCCCTGAATTAGTGTCCAGGTTCTCGTCGCCATCACCTCCTCCGGAACCCCCGCCTACACGGAAATCACTGGAAGTCACATAGATTATAGGATTCTGAGCTGTTCCTGCTACTGTTAGGCCTAAGGTTTCCCGCTTCGTCCCACTGTCCTGGCTTCCATCATCATTATGGTTCTGGATGTCCGTAACCGTCAAGTTTTCTTCATCCGTTACCACATAATCCCCAGGGCCGTTCCGTTGAATGGTAAATATCTTGATCCCCCCACGATACTCTGCAACATACAAGCGGCCATCGGGACCAAACATTAACGAAGTACCGCTCTTCACGGAACCTACTCCGTTGAAATCTAAAGTGTTTGAATTAAAATCTACTTGAGCACCAAGAGGAATAACGACTATTTGGGCAATAAAAAAAAGTACTACAGCTAGTCGTGAGAAATTCGGGTAGTTTTTCTTCATTTTCATCTTTTTTGGGGCAAACCAGTTTGGCTTAGGGTTTTCGGGCAAATATATCATAATTGCTACCCCTCAAAAAAAAGGGATTTTAATATTCGATTAAACTTTGAGGATTATCGGCAAACTACCTTTTTACAAGTATATCATACCAACTGAAAAAGTAGGATACGCAACCTTAACGTTACGGTTTCATCTAATTTGTTAAACTCTTATGAATCGTCTGTTAGACAGTATTCTGGGCACCAAAAGCAACGCCATAATATGGTCCTTTTGAAGACAACGTATTTGAGAAGTATATAACTATAGACCGGAAAATAAGAGCTATACTGTTAGTGGTAAAATCCCGGGGGAAATTCTTAAAATTGCCACCATTTTTTCACAGGTCTACCATACCCATAACCGTATTTACCTCCATAGCCCAATTCTGCTACTTTAACATCATTGATAACAAAGGAGAGTCCCTTAATTTTTCCTTCCTTTTGAAGGCGTATAGGATACTCTAATGTCTTTTCTTCCGTAACATTGGCTCTGGTCACATATATTGTATGATTTGCATTATCATTAATGAGTAAAGTATCCGTAACCAGCATTATGGGAGCGGTATCTACAATAACATAATCATAGTCTGCCGAGACCTCAGAAAAAAGCTTTTCAATGCGCCTACTCATCAACAATTCAGCAGGATTGGGTACAATTCTACCAGAGTAAATAACGTCAAAAGTATTGCTATGAACAAGCATGGTACTGACGATATCTGCTACTTCCAGGTTGTTGTCCAATATGTAATCCGTAAGTCCAACATCACGATTCTTTTCTTTTTTAAGGCTCATTTGATCTACATGCTGACCAACAAAAAAATTGTAAAACTTTGGATTTCGAATATCTGCACCTACCAGTAACACCTTTTTTTGTGTACTTGCCAGAATCATAGAAAGGTTCGTAGAAAGAAAGGTTTTTCCCTCTCCGGACACCCCGGAAGTAACGAATATAATATTGTTTTTTCCACTTGTAGAAGACACTTTTGTACGAATTAGGTAATCCAGATTCGTACGTATGATTCTAAGGGCTTCTGCTAATACAGACCTATCTTCAAGGATAATAAGCCGTTCCTCTTTCTTACCTAATTTGGGAAGTTCTCCCAGCACCGGTATGTCTTTAACCATCTTTTGTACGCCATGCATATTGTGGATCTTACTATCCATTAGGTCTGCGGCATAAATAATTCCAAATGGAACCAACAAGCCCAAAATAAAGCTGGCCATAAAGATTACTTTTTTCCGTGGTGATACGGGACCTTGTCCCGGGCTATACGCACTATCGATGACCTTGGACCGCGGAGATGTAGAAGCAGCTGCTACTTGAGCTTCCTCCCTTTTTTGCAGCAAGTACAAATACAAGGACTCGGTAGTTTGCTGTCTTCTTGTTATATCCCGTAGCGCCCTTTCGTTTTTAGGCGCTGAGTAAATCCTTGAGTTAATTATAGCTTGCTGATTGCTAAGGGTTTGCACCTGGAGACCAAGGTTGTTAACTGCACTATTCAAGCTGGACTGCATACTGCGTTTTAGGCCTTGCAACTGCTGATCTAGATTAACAATGACAGGGTTCAATTCATTAGAGCTTTTCAGTAAGCGTTCCCGCTCCAATACAAGTTGATTGTATTTTTCAGTAGTGCTTGCAATTGTAGGGTCTGACAATCCAATATTTGAAGGGAGTACTTGATATCCATCTTGTTGATCAACAATATCCTTCATGGAGGCAGCGATATTGAATTGTGTTTCAACACTAGCAAGTTCTTGTTGATTACTTGCCCCAACATTGAGGTTTATGTTTGATTGTGAAGCAATATCCGTAAGTCCCCTACCCGATTTGAAATCTTCCGCAGATTGATCAACACTGGAAAGGTTCCCCGCAATTTCTGTAATCCGTTCATCAATAAAATTCGAAGTTCGGTCTGCTATAATTTTCTTGTCGTTTATGGAATTTTGGTTGTAAATAGCAACCAAAGTGTTTATGATATCTATGGCCTTAGCCCGCTTCTCATCCGAAATAGCAAGATTTAAAATATTGGAGTAGTCCTCATTAAGGGATACACTCATATTTTTCCTATAGGACTGTGCTACACCAGCGGGAGGACGAATTTCTACTTTAAGTTTTTTTCCTTTGAACTTATCAAAATTTACAGCGTTAGGGGTGATCACAATATCGCCCACAGCGGTTGAGACAATGTTCCCAAAACTGTATATTTTACCCGACCCATCTTCGCTCTCACTAAATTCAAAAGTAGTGTCTGAGGTTAGCGAAAGATAAAAGTCGATATTCGCTTTATTAACAGTAGAGTCTTCGGCAATGAAATTGAGATTAAATGGAGGATTAGGGTAGATTTCGGAATTCCTAATATTTCCAAGCTCTAGTACACGGGTATTAAGTCCAAGTCTTTTAACGATCTCTATAAAGTTGGAGCGAGATGTTAAAATTTGAATCTCATCCTCTACATTGCTCTTATCAGCGGAGAGAATATTCAGATCTTTTAAAACATCAATTCCCCCGCCGCCTTTTTCCTCAACTATTTGTATACTTCCAACTGCTTCAAACTTGGGCACTGAATATCGGATATATATGAACGCAAGTACGATACAAATAACAATAGACAGAAGAAACCATTTCCAATGTTTTAGGTAAGTCCCTATTAGTTCTTTAACATCAATCTTTTCGGAATCCAGTTCTTCTCTATGTAGCATCATTTGGTTAGAAAATTAACGTATCTCTAATTCCTGGTGATCAATATAACCGTAGAGGTAATTAAAATGGAGGCAATTGATATAGCAATGGTAGCTCTGTTATCCAAACTTGAAGCGGTAATAGCGGACTGATTGGGTTCAACATATACCACGTCGTTCTGGGTGAGATAGTAAACCGGAGAGTCCATTGCTTTTTTACTAGTAAGATCAATCCTGTTGTATACTTTTGTTCCATCAAAATCCCGTATTACCAGAACATTTCTCCTCATACCTTTTATCGTTAGATCTCCTGCGAGCCCAAGTGCTTCAAAAATGGTTATTCTTTCTCCATTTACGGGATAAGTACCTGGCCTATTAACCTCACCTAAAACCGAAACAGTAAAGTTTCTCAACCGAATATTAATAATAGGATCTTTAAGATAATCTGCTAATTTTTCGCGGAGCATTACACGTACCTCTTCCGAAGATAGCCCTGCAATTTTGATCTTTCCAATTACGGGAAAGTCAATTTCTCCATCTTTATCGATCAGATAATCTACTTGCTCCGGACGTATGCCACCTTCGGATGCTCCACGAAATAAATTAAAGGGAGTGCTTGCCTCAGCATCCAGGGTAGAGATATGGATACTTATCAAATCATCTACTTTGAACTTTGGGGTGAAACTATTGCTATCTATCAACGTTTCAAATTCCCCGGCATTTTGAAAATACACCACGTCTTTCTTGGAAGCACATGAAAGTAAACATAAGGTAGCAAGGGAGACCACTAAAAAAAAATGAAGATTATTCCTGATCATATAGATTTCGTGTAATAAAAAGGGTTAAGAATTACCGTTTGACTCCGTCTGCAATATCTGCTTTTCTTTTCCTTCCTCTAGAGCATTCTCAGAATGATCTTCCACTTTCTGTTGGTCAAATTTACAAAGATCCGAATTATTGGAAATATATTCCGGAACGATTTCCTTCATTAGTTGAATGGTGTTCGAGTTAAGGAACATATTTGAAACGCAAAGTTGGTCTATTTTTGAAAGTGTTTGTTTATAATCGAGTTCGCGTACTTTGCTGATCATAATCTTTTTGTTGTAGGTAGGTAGCGTATTTTCACCATTAGCAAGGAGTTCCTCATACAACTTTTCCCCTGGGCGTAGGCCTGTTATTTTGATGTCAATATCTTCAGGGTATTTTAAGCCCGACAATTTGATCATGTTCTTGGCCAGATCAAATATTTTAACAGATTCTCCCATATCAAAAATAAGGATCTCACCTCCTTGACCCATGGCACCCGCTTCCAGAACAAGTTGAGAAGCCTCTGGTATAGTCATAAAATATCGCGTAATATCTTTATGGGTTACGGTTAAGGGACCCCCTTTTTCAATTTGCTTTTTGAACAACGGAATAACCGAACCGTTCGATCCTAAAACATTACCAAAACGAGTAGTTATAAACTTGGTGTTTTTGCTCATGTATTGCGCACAACTCACATACATCTCGGCAATTCGCTTAGATGCTCCCATAACATTGGTTGGATTAACCGCTTTGTCGGTAGAGACAAAAACAAATTTTCCAACCTTATGGGCTATTGCGAGATCCGCCAATATTTTTGTGCCACCCACATTAATTTTAATTGCTTCGTAGGCATTGTACTCCATTAAAGGAACATGCTTGTAGGCAGCAGCGTGAAAAAGGATATCCGGCTGGTGCTCCCTAAAAAACACATTCATCCTGTTTTTATCGCGAATATCGGATACAATGGGAATATAATTGTGTTTTCCTTTTTGTTTCAGTTCCTGCTGTAAATCATATAATGCAGACTCAGCCTGATCGATAACGATCAATGATTTGTAGTCGTAGTTGACGATCTGACGGACAATTTCGCTCCCAATAGAACCTGCACCTCCAGTAACCATAATTACCTTACCTTTTAGCTCATTAGAAACTTTGGAATTCTTGATAGCTATAGGTACCCGGTTCAATAAATCCTCAATTTGGACATTTTTAATTTGTGATACTTTGAATTCGCCATTTATCCATTCTTCAACGGGGGGTACAATTTTTACCTGAATTGGAAAGTCTACTAAACTACTTACAAGTTTTCTGAGATCGGCATTATCTATTCTATGAATGGCGACAATAACTTCGGAAACACTTCTTTTGTTCAAAAAATACTCCGTCAACACGTCTCTGGAGTACACATTAACCCCATTGATTCTTTTCCCTACCTTTTGCTTGTCGTCATCAACATATCCAATTACCTTTTCATTACGTCCTGATCTGTTGGTGATCGCATTGTAGGTAAGGATACCAGATTCTCCAGCGCCGTAAATAAGTACGTTTTTCGTTATTTTAAATTGCTTAACCAACGTGTGAAACATGTTTTTGAAAACATATCTCGCTGATGCCAAGGCCACAAAACTTACCAAACTATTTATGATAATAATAGATAGCGGTACCGTAAAGTTGTCAATGACCCCGAGTTGCCGGTTCACAATAACAAGAAAAATAATCAGTATACTGGAAATACAGATGGCATTAAAAATATTATATACGTCCTTTACTCCGGTATGTCTTACAAATCCTTTGTACGATCCGGTAATTAAAAAGGAGATCATCCCAATCAGGGTAATAACGGGAAGCTGGACAAAAAGCTTCTCTACATCAAAATTTAAGGTGAGATTGAACCTTATAATATAGGAAACAATAAAAGACATTGCTATAACCAAAGTATCAATGCCAAGCACTAACCATTTGGAAGCATATTTATTTGATTTGGTTAAGACGTAATTTTTTATCATTGGTAACTCTTGTTTAAGATAAGGGAAACTATTCTTTCCAAATCTTGCTCCTGAAGATTTGAACCACTGGGAAAACAGAGTCCTCTATTAAAGAGATCTTCGGAAGTTCCGTCAGTGAAGTGTTCGTATTGCTGAAAAACAGGTTGTAAATGCATAGGTTTCCACAACGGCCGAGATTCGATATCCGCTTCCATCAAAGCCAAACGTATCTTTTCTCTAAAGGCATATGAGGGGGTCAACACGCAGGTTAACCACCTGTTGCTAAAAAAACCGTCAGGTTCTTCTAAAAACTCGAACTCAGGATGGTTGCCCAAGCGTTCTTTGTAATAATTGAAATTTGCTCTCCTTGCCTGCACCCTATGGTCTAGCACCTCCATTTGCCCGCGCCCTATTCCGGCAAGGATATTACTCATCCGGTAATTGTAGCCAATTTTAGAATGCTCATAGTGGGGTGCATTATCCCTGGCTTGAGTAGCACGGTGGATAGCTTTTTGCCGGATCTCCGCATTCTTGGAGAGTAATGCTCCTCCACCAGATGTGGTTATTATTTTATTACCATTAAAAGAAAGTGCTGCTATATCTCCGAAACTACCGCACTTCTTATTAAAGTAGGTACTCCCCAGAGCTTCCGCACTATCCTCAACAATAGGAATTTCATATTTTGCTGCAAGTTCAGCTATGGCCGCAACCTTGTAAGGCATACCATATAAATGTACGGCAATAATAGCCTTTGGCTTTTTACCCCTTGCAAGGGAAGTTTTGATAGCGTTTTCCAAAAGTTCTGGTGAAATATTCCAGGTCTCCTTTTCGCTATCTACAAATACGGGTTCGGCATTGCGATATAGAATTGGATTGGCTGAAGCAGCAAAGGTAAAACTTTGACAAAATACTATATCGCCCTCTCCCACATCCAAAAGTTCTAACGCCAAATGAAGCGCAGCTGTCCCTGAACTTAGTGCTGCCGTGTGTACTCCTTGTCCGATGTAGGATGAAATAGCCTTTTCAAATTGATCAACATTATGTCCTAAGGGAGCAACCCAATTTGTATCAAATGCTTCCTGCACATAATGTTCCTCAGTGCCTCCCATGTGAGGAGATGATAGCCATATTCGTGTTTTTGTCATCAAAATCTTAACTGATTACGAGATTTTAACTTCTTGCCGCCCCAAAAGTAAAACAACAATTAGCCGGCCTAGGGATATTTCGTTCAATATGATATAATTTCGATTAAATGACAGTATTACTTCCGAAAGCAAGTTAAATCGAACTAATTTTACCTGCACAGTTTAATTGAACTATATTTTTATCATTTTATCCACAATTTTGTATTAGTGGGCAAGTTATACTTGATATTTGCAACCGAATAAAATTAAGGCTTAATGAATCAAATAAATAAGATTTGCTGTATAGGTGCAGGCTATGTTGGTGGTCCTACCATGGCGGTAATCGCCCAAAATTGTCCTGACATCAAAATTACTGTGGTCGATATCAATCAAAAAAGAATAGATCAATGGAACGATGACAATTTAGATAACCTTCCTGTATATGAGCCCGGACTACAGGAAATCATATCAGAAACTCGAAATAACAACTTATTTTTTTCTACGGATGTGGACACGGCCATAGATGAGGCAGAAATGATATTTATATCTGTGAATACCCCTACCAAAACTTACGGAAAAGGTAAAGGTCAGGCGGCAGATTTAAAATATATTGAGTTATGCGCCAGGAATATTGCCAAAGTGGCAAAATCTGACAAAATTGTGGTTGAAAAATCCACGCTTCCGGTACGGACAGCAGAGGCAATTAAGAGTATTTTGGACAACACTGGAAATGGAGTAAACTTTGAAATTCTTTCCAATCCGGAATTTTTAGCTGAGGGCACTGCAATTGACGATTTGTTACATGCAGACCGTGTGCTTATTGGTGGGGCAGAAACTCCAACAGGTAAAGAAGCCAAGGACGCCCTTAGCTGGGTATATGAGCACTGGTTGCCCAAAGAACGAATTTTACAAACCAATGTATGGTCTTCAGAGCTTTCTAAACTTGTGGCAAACGCATTTCTGGCACAACGTGTTTCATCCATAAATGCAATTTCCGCTTTGTGTGAAAAAACAGATGCCGATGTTTCCGAGGTATCCAGGGCTATTGGATATGACAGCAGAATTGGCGCAAAATTCCTGAACGCCTCTGTCGGGTTTGGAGGTTCTTGTTTCCAAAAAGACATTCTAAACCTGGTTTATATAGCCAAAAGCTTCGGTTTACAAGAAGTTGCTGACTATTGGGAACAAGTCATTATTATGAACGACTATCAAAAAAGACGGTTCGCTGAAAACATTATTTCCACGTTGTACAACACCGTCTCCGGTAAGAAAATTGCATTTTACGGATGGGCCTTTAAAAAGGACACAAATGATACCCGAGAATCAGCTGCGATTTATGTAGCGGATTTGCTTTTAGAAGAACGGGCCGAGATTGTGGTGTATGATCCGAAGGTTGACGAAGAAACAATTTATAGAGACTTAGATTATCTCGGTACCCGAACTCCTGAAGAAAATCGAAAACTCCTAAAAGTGGATAACGACCCTTACAATGCAGGAAACGATGCCCATGCTATAGCAATTCTAACAGAATGGGATGAGTTTAAATCTCTGAATTGGAAGAAAATCCACAATGCTATGTTGAAGCCAGCATTTGTATTTGACGGTCGACGGATTTTAGATAAAGACAAAATGCAATCAATTGGTTTCAATTTTTACAAAATTGGACAATCATGAAAATCCTAGTGACCGGAGCTGCCGGTTTTATCGGATATCACGTCACTAAAAAACTTTTGGAAAACGGATACGAGGTAGTTGGTGTAGACAACTTGAGCAATTACTATGATACCAATTTAAAACTAGCCAGGCTGCAAGATCTTGGTATCCCTATCTCCGATGCTAAAAAAGAACGTAACGAATGCATAAGTACCATAACGGATTACCCCTTTTCCTTTGTCCGATTAGATATTGGTAAAAAAGAGCAGCTAACTCCTTTGTTTGCACAACATCACTTTGACGTTGTTTGCAATTTAGCTGCCCAAGCTGGTGTTAGGTACAGTTTGGAGCATCCGGATGTTTATATGGAAAGTAATTTTGTTGGATTTTTAAATATCCTGGAATCCTGCAGGCACAATAAGATTACCCACTTGGTGTATGCCAGCAGTTCCAGTGTTTATGGTTTAAGTAAAAATATTCCCTTTCAGGTTGAAGACAATGTGGACCTACCTATTAGTCTCTATGCAGTAAGTAAGCGTAGTAATGAACTCATGGCCCATGCCTATAGTCATTTATTCCATTTTGCCACGACCGGATTGCGATTTTTCACGGTTTACGGACCATGGGGTAGACCAGATATGGCTCCCTATCTGTTTACAAGCGCGATCGCTAAAGGAGAACCTATTTCGGTCTTTAACCATGGAAAAATGGAAAGAGATTTTACATTTGTCAAGGATATTGCCGAAGGTGTTGTGCGGGTGATTGCGAAAAAAGTGCAACAACGACTTGAAGAACAAGACTACTACAAAATTTATAATATCGGAAACAACAAAGCCGTTTCTTTGATGGATTTTATCAATGAAATTGAAAAAAATCTTAACACCAAAGCCAAAATGAAAATGCTCCCAATACAACCTGGCGATATCGAGCGTACTTGGGCAAGTGTGGAAGGCCTTATCAAGGACTACGGTTATAGTCCAAAAACCACTTTAAAAGATGGTATAAAAGAATATGTCACTTGGTTTAAATCGTACTATAACATTTCGCTGGACGATTAGGAATACCATTACTTGACAATTGAACGACAAATCAATAGAAAGTACTAGTGCATACAAACCGTTTATATTTTAGAGATCAACCCAATTATTGAACAATGAAGGAAGTTATTCTATATAGTCCCGGTGCATTTCAGCCCTACGGTCATTCATTTGATTATTCCAAAGGGTTGGCTGAAGCATTTTATGATTTAGGTTATGTTGTTTATGTTTTTGGCTTTGATGGGCCATTAACATTCCCAGAAACCATAAAGGAAGAACGCAGGAGTAAAAAAAATACCGCTACAGCAAAAAAGACATTTACACAAAAAGTAAAATGGGGAGTTTCTAGATTGTTTAGCTCAGGGGGAATTTTACAAGAATTTACTTCGTTTTACTCCACCTTTAAAACTAAACCGCTCGTAATCTTCGAGACTTTCGAATACTTCAGTTTGTCTAGAGTCGTTCCCGCTTTCTCTAGTAATTATTTTTGTGTGTTTCACGACACCAATTTTAATTTTGTCCAGACTTCGTTTATTGCAGGCCTATATAAATATTTGGCCAAAATTCCTTCAAGAAGAATTGTGAAGCATTCCATTACGTCTTTTGTTCACGGCTCCCAGATGAGAACCAATTTTATCGTTCAAATGGGGAAAAAGTATGAAGACAAGATCAAAGCAATTCCTTACGGGGCACCCTTACCTGAAGAGATTAACGAAGAGGTGCGTTTGGCCTCTAAAAAAGAGATGGGGCTCAAAACTGATAAGCATTACTTGCTGTCCTTCGGAACGTTACGATCAGACAAAGAGTATGAGCCTATTTTGGAAGCCCTGGGCAACACGCAAGACTGGTTTTGGATGGTGGCAGGCCCGGAAGGCGACTATTCATATGCACGTATTAAGGATTTAGCAAAGCAATACAATGTAGAAGAAAAGCTCATCACCTATCCTAGATTTATCAAAAACACCGAGCAAAAACTATTTTTTACGGCTGCCGATCTTGTCATAAACCTTTATAAACCCTTTATCCGCCATGAAAGCGGTACTGCACAACTGGCAAGAACATACAACATGCCGGTCGTAGCAGGGGGGCCTCCTGATCTAACGAACTATGTGGCCGAACGGAATATTGGTTGGGTAACTGATTCAAAACAAAATGTAACCGAAATTCTTACGCTTTTCCAAAAGATTGATGCCGACGAAAAAGCTATCATCTATAGCAACATTAAAACCCTCGCTGAAAGCAATTCCTGGCCAAGGGTAGTTGACTATATATTAGGGTATCTTACTTAAGTTTATAAGCGGTATTTCTGACATACCAATCATTTAGGGCTACTCCACTACAAATCCTTGTTTTATTGCCTAAAACAACCGTTCATCGATAAAATTCATAATTTTTCGTTAAACGGTATTTTCAAAAGATCCAATTTGGGGTTTTAACCCGTACAATCCCGTAAAAAAAATTGCAAATATTCGATTGCTCCAACGGCAATTAGTACAGTAGTTAAGGAAGCTCTTATCTCCCTAAATCAAGAGGTTTTTCGTCTAATACTGTGCATTTTATCGAAAATATCTGTGATTTTAACGAATTAATTGGAAAAATAAATATTATTGCTTGCGAATTATGCGCAAACTTAAAACCGAGTTACCTACTTATGAAAACTTACCCCACTAAAGTTTTTAATTTGTCTATTGTATGTATTGCATTATTTGTAATCTTTTCCTGTAATCGTGATGAGGATTTGTTTTACGAAGCTGTGTTAGAAGAACCGGATATCTTAATAGAAGATGATAATTCAGGCACTGAAGACGGAGATTTTGAAATACGATCTTTTACGTTTTCTCCAACTAATGATGTCTTCAGACAACGGGACGAAATTCACGATCAAAGTATTGTTCGTCTTGAAGAAAGTAATCGTACGGGATATTTGATGTTCGATCTAAGCCCCATTCAGGAAATAGCAGGGATTATTACCGATGCTGAATTTGAATTCACTGTTTACAGTGATCAAGGGAATGGTGACATTGGATTTTACCTAGGAACTTCTAATGATTGGAGAGAAGAGGACAATACGGTAAATAATTTACCGGATGCCAGCACGCAATTAAACCGTATAAATGATTCGTATCAGGTAGGCGATACAAAACAAGTAAATTTACAGGCGGTAAATCTTCAACCTGAGACGATCAGCTTAGTTGTGGTGCATGAAAACGGAAATGATCTAGCATTTGCCTCAAAAGAACACCCCTCCAACAACGGACCGAAATTAACCGTCTCCTACAGAGTACCCAAGGGAACCAGAAGTATTGAACAGGGAGAAGAGCAAGAAGGTAATTCAGGTGGTTCAGCTGGGGATACCTCTTCGCAAGGTGAGGAAGAAGATGATATTCCCACTCCCCCGGATACAACAATGGATGATGATGTAGCCTATTGGAAAGAGCAATTTGATATTGCATGGCGCGAACAATATCCTAAATCGGTTGCGCAATCGGAAAGTGGCAATACGCGCCAGGAATATTATTTCATGTCTTATGCGATTGATGGTCTTACTCAAATTTGGCAAGCCACAGGTGATACCAGGTATTTAGACGATGCCTTAGATCTTATTGAAAATACTATCGACGACGCCGTGCCGGTTGGTGGCCTAAATGCAGGGTATTTGGGATGGCCTTCGGACCTAAACAGGTATGGGGAAAAACGTAATCAGGAAGGAACCAATCTATGGGAATCTTTCTTATTTCGATTTGTGTCCTCTATTTTACGAATCATGCATCAATCGCCTTCTCTTATGGCCCAAGGCGACTACCGACAGCGATATGATGCTATTCTACAATTTACGGAGACACAAATTTGGGAGAAATGGTATACCAGTAAATCTAATTTAGGTAATATTTACAGAAGCAGGTCCCATATGTCTAGCCATTGGGCGCGCATTGGAATGGAACTCTATTTAATTACAGGCAGACAGCAATACCTCGAAGTCTTTGAAAACATCTCTTATGCCGGTATGCCAAACTTTGATGGTGCCAGTTTAAGAGCGCGCATGTTTGACAATGGTGGCGGTGCAATTGCCTGGTACGAAGCCTGGGATAAGGATCAGATCCAAGATGTAAACCATGGTTCCGATGTTGTAAGCTTTTGGGTGAATGCCTATGAAAATGGGATGTACTGGAGTATGAATGATATGTTAGGTTTGGTGGCCACTACTAAAAATGTGGTATGGACCCGTAATAATCCTATAGAATTTACCGTAAACGTAGATGGATCAGGCGCTGCAAATAACAGAGATGCGGGATCTCATGGGATGATTGCTGTGGGGCGATTTGACGAAAGTCTGCAGGCAAGGATTCGTCAATATTACAATCCGAAATCCGTTAATTATCAGGAATCACAAGCTATGGGTATAGCCGCTCTGAATCGTAAAATTCTAAATGATGGTGTACCTGTGTACCCTGAGAATCGCTAATCGTTTAACTATAAATTAATAACTAATCTTTTAAGATCTAGGATAGCATTAATGCGTAATATCAGCAAACTCCTCGTATTTGGTACGAGGAGTTTTCAGTTACACACACCAGAATACTTCTAATCCAAATGCTATGCTTCACCGCAACCTATTGGTTTCAATTACGAACTTTCCATAGTACCTTTGCAAAACTGCTACTAATTTGGTAGAATACAACGGTATGGAGCGGTGGTAAATCCCTAATCCAGAAGGATAATTGATAGATCTATCTTCAAACCGTATATAAACGATAAATTCAGCTTAAACGTCCAGTTTCTTGCAAGGTATGATCAAAAAATAGTTTATTTGTGCGTCAAAATTTAATACCTGAAAACCAGACATTGCACCGATAGCAAGCTTATCCCCTTATTATGAAAAAAAACCTCTTGCACTATGGACTTCAAAGAAGCGGTACAAACTTTTTGGAAACCCTGCTGTTGAAGAATTTCAGAATTAATATGCTGAATTCGAATGAGGACAGAGCTCACCCTGTCCAAAAACATTTTCGATTATACGATGAGAAGGAGCTCATCCCGGATTTACAATATCAGAACGCCTTATTTTATAAAAACTTCGAGGAGTATCTGGATTCGCTGGAATTAGACGCTGAAATACATGGGTTGATCGTGGTTTCCAAAGACCCCTATAGCTGGTTGACAAGCTACAACAAATGGGGGAAAAAATGTGGCTGGCCGGCTGTTGATCATCACTATGCCGAGGAGTACAACCTTTTTTATAGCAAATGGATAGCGTTTGCCAAGGAAGACAAACGAATCATGTTCGTGCGGTATTACGACTTGTTGACTTCTCCCGTGGAAGAATTGCAAAAGATTCAGCAATACTTTAATCTCAGTAAGACCCTGAAATCCAAGTTTACCGGAATTCAAGGATCATTTAAAAAGGTTTCGCATTCAACGGCCTTTACGTCAAATCGAATGGAGTATTATCGAAATAAAGAATACCTGAAGGATTACTCTGCCGCTGAATTGGAAAACATTAATGAAAAAATCGAAGAAACAGTATTCACTTCACTGGGCTACGAATTATCTAATCCATAGTTTCTGTCTGCAGTCTAAATAGCACATTATACAAACGAAAGCGGCAATGAAATTGGATTTTGTCATAATTGGAGGTCAAAAATGTGGATCCACCTATGTTCAACGGGTGATTGAAAATCATCCGGAGGTTGAAATGATTGAAGGAGAGTGTCCGCATTTTGAAGATCCCGACTATCAAAACGACGGTCTAGTCAAATTACAACAACGATTAGCGCTTCTAGATCAGAAAAAGCTTTTAGGTATTAAACGACCTAATTATTTGGGTAAACCCGAAGTCCCCGATCGAATTTTTAAGGCAAACCCCGATATTAAGGTAATCGTTATTTTACGCAATCCTTTGGATCGCTTTAAATCGGCCTACTTTCATCAAATGAATTATGGGGTAGGACCGACACTTCCCCTGAACATCGGAGCCGAAAGAATATTAAGCGGTGCCATTGAGAAAGAATATCCAAGATCTAAAGAAGTGCTACAATTTGGATTGTATGCGGAGCATTTAAAAAAATATGTTGCCCTTTTTGATAAGAATATCTTGATTCTAACCTTCGACGAGCTTAAAAATGATCATTTGGGTTTAATCAAAAAATGTTACACTTTCTTAGGTGTGGATAATGTATTTATCCCACATAAAATTCTTGACGAACGCCCTATGAAAGTGAATTACGCTATTCGAAGTGTAAAATTCCTCAACTTAAGGAATCCACTAAGATTTGAATACAACGAAGATAAGACCCGCATGTACCCAAAAAAAAGGAATATTGTAGATAAAGCCGGTATCAAAACCATAGAGCTGGTAAATGACCTTATATTTGGAAAAATTTTGAAAAAAGAAGGAAAACCAAAGTTTTCTGATGAAATTAAATCTAAATTACTTCGTTGGTATGCAAAGGATATAGCACAGCTCGAGATTTTAATCCAGAAGGATTTGAGCAATTGGAAAAGCTAACTGCAATCCTAACTACTTGAAGTGATAACCAATTAAATCGATGAAAAAAGCATTCATAACTGGTGTAACGGGACAGGATGGAGCCTATCTAAGCGAATTTCTACTTAAAAAGGGCTATGAAGTTCATGGTTTGAAAAGAAGATCCTCCCTGTTCAATACTGATCGTATCGATCATCTCTATCAAGATCCGCACGTTGAAAACAGAAAGTTTATTTTGCATTATGGGGATATGACAGATAGTACAAATCTGATACGGCTAATTCAGGAAATCCAACCTGATGAAATCTATAATCTCGCAGCAATGAGCCACGTTCATGTATCCTTTGAGGTCCCGGAGTACACCGGTAATGCTGATGGTCTGGGCACGTTGCGTATCCTGGATGCTGTAAGACTATTAGGATTAGAGCAAAAAATACGGATATACCAGGCGTCCACTTCTGAACTTTACGGAAAGGTACAGGAAGTACCCCAAACCGAAACCACGCCATTTTATCCGAGAAGTCCATATGCTGTTGCAAAAATGTATGCCTACTGGATAACGGTGAATTATCGCGAGGCGTATAAGATGTTTGCCTGCAACGGTATTTTGTTCAATCATGAATCTCCGATTCGGGGAGAAACTTTCGTGACCCGCAAGATTACAAGAGCAACAGCACGTATTGCATTGGGTTTACAAGATAAATTCTATTTGGGTAATCTAGATGCTAAAAGAGATTGGGGACATGCCAAAGACTATGTTCGTATGATGTGGATGATACTTCAAGCAGATGAACCGGAAGATTGGGTAATTGCCACAGGCAAGACTACGGCAGTAAGGGAATTTGTGCGAATGAGTTTCGCAGAAGCAGGTATTGAATTGGAATTCAAAGGCTCTGGAGTTAATGAAAAGGCTTTTGTAGTGGCCTGTAGTGATCCCAGATATCAATTGGAAATTGGAAAAGAAGTACTTTCAGTAGATCCAAAGTACTACCGACCTACCGAAGTAGATCTTCTCATTGGTGACGCTACAAAAGCGCGGGAAAAATTAGGCTGGGAAACCGAATACGAACTTAAGGATTTGGTAGGCGATATGGTGCAGAGCGACTTAAAGCTTATGCAAAAAGAACACTACTTGAAAGAAGGAGGATACAGAATCCTAAACTATTACGAATAAAGAATGGAGACCAATTCCAAAATATATGTTGCCGGCCATCGTGGTCTGGTAGGCAGCGCTATTATTAAAAATCTTCAAAATAAAGGATATACTAACCTTCTTACTAGTACGCATGCGCAACTGGACTTGACTGACACCAAAGCTGTTGTTGCTTTTTTTAAAGAACATCGGCCGGAATATGTTTTTTTGGCTGCGGCCAAAGTAGGAGGTATTGTAGCCAATAACAGTTACAGGGCAGACTTCATTTACGAAAATCTGATGATCCAAAACAATGTTATTCATCAATCCTATCAATTTGGAGTAAAAAAGTTGTTATTTCTAGGCAGTACATGTATTTATCCGAAGAACTGCCCACAGCCGATGAAAGAGGATTATCTACTAACCGATGTTTTGGAATATACCAACGAGCCTTATGCCATTGCCAAAATTGCTGGCATAAAGACATGCGAGAGTTACAATCTTCAGTACGGCTGCAACTTTCTTTCTGTTATGCCGACCAACCTCTATGGGCCTAATGATAACTTTGATCTGGAAAAATCCCATGTACTTCCGGCACTTATCCGAAAAATGCATTTAGGTAAAGCCTTGGAAAATGGAAATTGGGAGCTAATTCGTAAAGATCTGGCAGAATTGCCCATTGAGGGAATTGATGGAGATGCCGTCAAAGAGAGCATCCTTAACAAACTTTCCGAATTTGGTATTTCCCAAGTAGCGGGTAAGGTACAAGTAGAGATTTGGGGCAGTGGAACCCCAATGCGAGAATTTTTGTGGTCAGAAGATATGGCTGATGCTTGCGTTTTTATTATGGAAAAACTTAGTTTTTCGAACACCTATCCGGAGGGCTTAAAGGAAATCAGAAATACCCATATCAATATAGGGACAGGAGAGGATATTAGCATTGCCAACTTAGCCCAGTTAATTAAGGGACAGATCGGTTTTAACGGGTCGCTATTTTTTAACACTACTAAACCTGATGGAACCATGAAAAAGCTTACCGATCCCTCCAAGCTAAACGCATTAGGATGGAATCATTCTGTAGCACTAGAAGCAGGGATTACAAGGCTTTATCAATGGTATCTTAAGTCCCAAGATCAATAATTTTATCGCTGTATTGTTTTGAAAGATACTGTCAAAACAAAATCTGAATACCTATGGGCCTAGGGGATAAAATCTTCCAGGGGATGGCCTGGAGTGCAATTGAACGTATCTCCATTCAAATCGTACAATTTGCTATTGGAATTATTCTTGCCCGTATTTTAACCCCAGAAGAATACGGTATTATAGGTATTCTAATGGTTTTTATTGTTGTATCTGAGGTATTTATTGAAAGTGGTTTTACACAAGCTTTAATTCAAAAGCAAGATCGTACGGAAGCCGATATTTCCACCGTATTCCTGTTTAACGTGGCCATAAGCATTTTGTGTTATGGTATTCTTTGGTTGGTTGCGCCATATATTTCGGATTTCTACAAACTTGAGGAATTAACATCGCTCCTGAGAATTTTGGCGCTTACGTTATTGTTGAATGCGTTATTTGCCGTGCCTTCTACCATGTTTACGATTAAACTGGATTTTAAGTCCTTGGCCAAGTTTAACCTAACTGCGGTACTTATTTCCGGGGGGATTGCAATATACCTTGCAGTCTCGGGATATGGGGTTTGGGCACTTGTCTGGCAAACAATAATACGCTCTGGTGTCAAGGCATTACTGATTTGGGTTTTTGTTAAATGGCGCCCAAAGACCATATTCTCAAAATCCTCTTTCAAAAAAATGTTTGCATTTGGTTCCAATGTCCTGCTTTCCTCTTTGCTTACCTCAATAGTGAATAATATTTACGCCCTTCTTATAGCAAAGTTTACTACCACTCAGGATCTAGGGTATTATACCCGGGGAACACAATTCACCAGCTTTATCCAAAAGATCATTAAATCTATGCTTGGAAGAGTGCTTTTGCCGGGATTATCTCAAGTCCAGGATCAAAGGGAAGTCTTAATTAGTTATTACCGTAAAATCATAAGGGCTACATCGGTTATCGTAGTACCAGTTTTCCTTTTACTGGCAATAGTTGCAAAGCCTCTGATTCTATTGTTGCTAACAGAAAAATGGTTAGATGCGGTACCGATCATGCAAATCTTTTGCTTTGCCCGAATGATTACCTTAATCTCTGGTGTAAATGTTAACCTATTGTACGTAATTGGGAGAACTGATCTTTCTTTGCGACAACTTTTGGTGAAATTAGCAGTGCGCATCGTCTTCTTCATAATAGCATTAAAATATGGAATTATATACATCGCTCTTGCAGAATTGGTGTCTACCATAATACACTTTTACATTAACACCTATTATCCCGGTAAAATCATGTCTTACGGCTCTTTTTCACAAATAAAAGACATTGCCCCAATTGGATTATCTGGAGTTATTATGGGCGGCCTGGCTTTCGGTGCGATCTATTTTATTGAATCATCTCTTTTAAAGATCATTGTTGCCACCCTTGTGGCGGTTCCGACTTACATCGTATTCATGAGATTGTTTAAAATAGAGGAGTCCTTTGCAATTGTAAGAAAAACAACCGGATTCTTTAATAAGAAGTCTTAGCCGCTATGATGGTTAAATTAATCTACCTAAAAATGTTTAATGTAAGGCCACCCTTAGTATTTTCGTATCGCTACAATTGATCATGTCATGACCATCTTTTTTGTGAATCCCATGGGTTATGGGACATTGGGTAAATATGATTACAACATTGTCTCCAATTTTCAAAACACTACTGTTTTGTATCTGACCAATACAAAATCACAAACCCACAATCTTGATCAAGATTCGATGAAGATTTACGATTACTCGTCTAAAAAAGGAATTTTTAAGGCACTAAGCTACATACGAAGTCAATATCAATTGCTCCAGCTTGCAAAATCAAAAAATCCGAGGGTCGTTCATTTCCAGTGGCTAAAAACGCCCAGAGTAGATCTTCTGCTCATTAAAAGGCTTAAGCGCAATAGTAAGACTATTTTAACTGTACATAACCTATTACCGCATTCATCGGGCAATCGCTTTAAAGCCATTTACAAAAAGATTTACCTAACTGTAGATCAACTTATTGTCCACACGGCAAGAACAAAAGAAGAATTGGTAAAAGATTACCATATTACGGCTGAAAAGATTCAGATCATTCCGCATGGAACATTTCCAATCGAAAATTTAGATCGGGACAAAACGGCAAATATTAAATCTGCTTTTGTAACGAATTTTAAAACCGCGGATAAAGTTGTTTTTGGGGTATTAGGAAGGATCAACGCATATAAAGGGATACCTATTATTGCCGAGGCCTGGCGTAAACTTACCCCAGAGAAGCGGGGCGTCATGCATCTGCTCATAGCAGGTGAAGGAAAATCTACGGCTTTGGAGTATATAGAAGGTTTAGATAATACCACCGTGGTTAACGAAGCTATCAGCGATGAGGAATTTCAGGCTTTTTTGGAAGTATCAGACTTTTTGCTCCTACCCTATTTGCAAATTTCACAAAGTGGTTTTTTACTTACTGCACTAAGCAACCGAAAACGGGTTATTGTCTCCAACCGAGGGGGACTTACTGAGCCGTTTAGTCTGGGAAAGGTAGGATACATCATTGAAGAGCCGCTGAATGCGGAAAACGTAAAATCAGCGTTACTAGAAGCACTGGATAACAAAGATATTTATCCGGACGAAACCGTTTGGGAAAAGGTTTTAGGGTATTACGATTGGAAGAATATTGCCCGAAGTACCGAAGCGCTGTATTTACTCTGAAAGACTGCTGCTTTCGATGATGAGATTCCAGCGTATAATTCATCGGTTAAATCGGCTTTTTACATAAGTTTTTTCAACCGTTCAATTCGAAATAGGCATCTTTGTACCGGTACGAATTCAATTTTAGTTATGAACCTATCCTAGTTTAATTTCCAGCTAAGCTGTTTATGGCTAAAATGTTAGGATCCTTAAAAAGGTTAAATTCAAAACTGGACATTGTTAAAAGTTAACTGCCATCCCTAAAACACAAACCATTTGAAACCAGACACCTGCTGTATTTTCAACCTGGCGCCTCACTATAGAAGACCTATCTACACCTTAATGGACCGCGAGCTTCAGTGCGACTTCTATTTTGGGGATAGTGTAGGTACTCCCATCGCAGAAATGGATGTAACGGAACTAAGGGGATACAAAAAAACCCTTTCCAGAAAGAGGGTAAGTCGCTGGAACTATTATTGGCTAAGCGGATCTGTACGACTGGTCTTTAAGCCTTATAAAAACTATATCCTGTCTGGGGATTCAAAATACCTGTCGCACTGGTTTATCATGTTTCTCGCTTTATTGATGAACAAAAGGACCTTTATCTGGAGCCACGGGATGCGAGGACATAAAACCGGATTGGCAAAATGGTTGAATAAAACATACCATACATTGAGTTCTTATGTACTACTTTATGGTGAATATTCCAAGGCTAATATGCTTCGGGAGGGTTTTCCGGAGAAAAAACTCAAATTGATATACAACTCTCTGGACTATGAAAAGCAATTGGTAGTTCGGGAAAAGTTACAACCCTCCCGTATTTATCTGGACCATTTTGGGAATAACTTACCGGTGATACTTTACATTGGCAGGATACAAAAAATAAAACGTCTGGATGTATTGGTGGAATCCCTAAAAATATTAGAGGCCGAAGGGCAAGCCTGTAATCTGGTCATAATCGGGAAAGATGTAGACGGAACAAATCTTTCCTCCCTCGTATCGCAAGAATCTCTGGACAAACAGGTCTGGTTATATGGCCCTTCTTACAATGAAGAAGAGATAGGGAATTTAATGTATAACGCAGATCTTGTGGTGTCCCCAGGTCCAATAGGTCTAACCGCGCTCCACGCTATGACCTATGGCGTTCCTATCATTACGCATGATCAGTTTTCCTTACAAATGCCAGAACACGAAGTAGTTCTAAGTGGCGCTACAGGAGATTTTTATAAAATAGATGACGTTTCCGATTTGGTTGCTAAAATCAAAGCATGGATTAATCTTTCTACTGAAGAAAGAGATCGGGTGCGCAAAAATGCCTATAACGTCATTGATAGTAAATACAATCCCCGCTATCAAATACAACTTTTGAAAGAACTTATCAATAAATCATGAAAATACTTTGGGTTGTTAATACACTCTTTCCAGACCTTTCCATTGCATTAGGGAAAAAGCTTCCTACCGCCGGAGGTTGGATGTATGGTTTGGCCAGAGACATGGTTGAACGCGGTGTACAATTGACTGTGGTTACCGCGAGACCTGATCTCCCTGATTTTCAAAAAGAAATCAATACTATCACCTACTATTTAATGCAAGGAAAAAAAGGACGTGAACGCTACGATTCCACCCTGGAAAACAAATGGAAGACTATTGTAGAGCGTGTGCAGCCAGATTTGATCCATATCCATGGTACTGAATATGCCCATGGACTATCACTACTACGGACGTTCCCAGACCTTAAATATGTCGTTTCTATTCAAGGATTGATTTCTGCTTATACGCGCTATTATTTTGGAGGGATCGCCCGTAAAGACCTTCGAAAGCATATCACTTTTAGGGATATTTTAAAGTGGGACTCCATGTTCCAGGCGTTTCAAAAATTTCAAAGAAAAGGTATTGATATAGAGCTATCCTACCTACGTACGGTTAACGATTTTATAGGAAGAACACAATGGGATCTGGATCACGTAAAAACTGTAAATCCGGAAAGTACATATCATTTTTGCAATGAATCACTTAGAGATCCCTTTTACTCCTCAGTCAAGTGGGATAGCACCACAAAAACTACCCACTCCTTGTTTTTTAGTCAGGCCGGATATCCGCTAAAGGGACTGCACAAAGCGTTGGAAGCCGTTGCCATTGTGAAACGGTTTTATCCAAATATAAAGGTTCGTGTAGCTGGAAGCAATTTGCTAAAATCTAAAAGTATAAAAGAACGATTATCCATTAGAGGATATGGCAGTTATGTTAGCACACTGGTAAATACCTTAGGGCTAAAAGATCACGTTACCTTTACCGGACCGTTAAATGCGGACGGAATGGTTGAAGAATACTTGAAGGCACATGCGTTTATATGCCCTTCAAGTATCGAAAACAGCCCTAATTCCCTTGGCGAGGCACAACTTTTGGGTGTTCCCTGTATTGCGGCCTATGTGGGTGGTGTTCCCGACATGTTAGAGCACAAAAGAACTGGGCTTCTTTACCGATTCGAGGAGGTAGAAATGCTAGCACAAAGGATTATGGAGGTTTTTAAAGATGATCACCTCGCAAAGATGTTATCTAAAAATGGCATAAAGGCTGGGCAAAAACGTCATGACAGACAGAAAAATGCCCAACGGCTATTAGAAATATATAAAGAACGGATTGAAACTACCAATTAATTGATTAACCCAGTCAGGGTATAACATTTTATTACTTTTGAAAGCACCGAAAAGAACTTCTGAAAACTAGAAGATGAAGGTAGTATTTAATGAAATAATAGCATTCTCAAGAAGAGTAGGCTTTCACATCGTAGCCCTTCTCGCATTTTTCTTGATAGACCCCTATCAAAAGAACTTTTTAGCGGGTTACCTACTTACCGCTTTCATTTACATCAAAAAAGACTTTATACTGCGACGTATTGATACGGATTTCGTATTAATTCAGGCTTTCGCAATTGTCTATGCGCTATTTTCATTAATCGATCCGGAAATCTTTACACAAACTGTTATCTTCTACGGGGTTTTTCCTCCGGTTTTCTTTCTTTTGGGGCGCTATTTAATGAGTAAAACAAAGCGGGTAGATGATATTTTTGTTATCCTTTTTACCGTAGGTATGCTTTACTCTGTGTCTGCATTGCTATCTGTTACATTTAATCTTAAGAGCGGAGGATATGCTAATTTCGACAGAGCAATTCCTATGATCTGGAGTGGTAGCAAACCTATGAAAGCTACTTTAATGGCGGCATTTTTCACATTTAATATGTGTATTCCTGCTTTAACCCTGGTGCAACTGAAGAAATTTAATATCGCATTTAAAGCAATTACATTGCTCATTTTTGTCCAATCGTTATTATGCGTATTCCGCCTGGGCAGTAGAACACAGCTGGCCATATTTCTGATAACTACGGCACTTACCCTTCTTTTTATTCTGCCGAAACAATCGCTGAATCAAAACATTAGATTGCTATTACTACTGGCGGCTTCCGCTGTTCTGGTTTATATCTATATTCCTTTTGACCTTGATTCCGAATACCTCTCAACGATCGGGCAACGCTTACAGAATAGTGATAATACCGGTAGTGCCGGTGGCCGTACGACACGGTGGACTAGATCGTTGGAAAATTTATTTATCAAACCTTTGGGATGGGATAAAACCGAATTTGGATATGCTCACAATTTGTGGCTGGATGTGGCCAGGACCCATGGCATCATCCCTTTTATCATTTTAATTATATTCTCGGTACGCACCCTATTGAACACAAAAAAGGCAATTCGGTTTAGCAAAGTATCCTTACCGGTTACTACCCTCTTTTTTTCATATGTTTTAGCTGCGAACCTCATGTTTTTTGTAGAGCCCGTTACTGAAGGTATTTTTTCCTTTTTCCTGGTGTATTGCTTTATACAAGGATTCATAAGGGAGTATATTCACCTAATGGGAAAAAGAACGTTAAAAAAACCTGCGTTGTCCTCTTTTGAAACCACCGGAAAAAAAATTGAAACTAAAACGATACGTCAGTAAACTTTTACCATGAAAATCTCTGGAATTTATACCTGCTTTAATCGAAAAGAAAAGACATTACGGTCATTAAAAAGTCTTTTTGATGCTCATGAACAGCATCAACTTGCTTCAAATTCTACGTTTGAGCTTGTGGTTTATCTCACTGATGACGGTTCGACGGATGGCACGGCTGAGGCGGTAGCAGCAAAGTTCCCACAGGTAAAGATCCTGAAAGCGAAAGGAGATCTATTTTGGGCTGAGGGCATGCGAAATTCATGGAAGGCCGCATTAAAAGAAGGGTATGACGCCTATCTACTGTTAAATGACGATGTGGAGTTGTACCAGAATCTTTTTCCGGAACTTTTAAAGACAGATTCCTATTGTCGGGAAACGTTGGGCAAGCCCGGTATTTGTATCGGTGCCACGGAAGACAAAGCAAAAAAGACATTAACCTACAGCGGTTCCATCATACTCAATAAATTCTTGTATACTCAAAAAAGGCTTACACCAAACGGCGATTTTCAGGAATGCGAATTAGCAAATGCCAATATTATGTTTGTCCCTAATGAAGTTGTAACCCAAATTGGAATTCTATCTGAGGGGTACTCGCATGGAATTGCGGACTACGACTACTCGCTTACGGCCAACAGGAACGGTATTCCTGTAATTATTGCACCGGAATACCTTGGGCATTGTGAAAATGACCACGCCGACATGTATGAGGACTTTAGTAAGCTTTCTTTAAAAGAACGTAGAAATAAGCTGTATAAGCCCACGGGGCTTGCCTATGAGTCGTATTTGAAATACATGAAAAAGTTTTTTCCACTGCGGTATCCTATGTTGGTTCTTGCCGGTTGGTTGAAATTGTATTTTCCCGGTTTCTACGTCAATGTACTTTCTAGGAAAAACAGATACCGCACACAACCATAATGGGCAAAAGGTTTTTTGCCGGAAATGGAGTACAATTATCGATCAAAAAGTATGTACCTCACCCTAATTGACTATTTTGGCCGCGAAAACAACGAGTACAGATGTATAGTACTACTTTATTCAATCAAACCTTAAGAGATGATCCTTTCCCACAGTAAACAGTTTATTTTCATACACAATTATAAAGTTGCAGGAACCAGTGTTCGGAACGCATTAAAAAACTACAACAATAAGTCTTTTTGGGCTTCAAATTTGAATGATAAAATTCAGTTTATTACGGGGAATTACCCCAAGGTGTACGCAAAACAATTTGCGCACCATATAAAAGCCCCGGAACTACAGGGAATAATTTCCGAGGATATCTTTACTAACTATTTCAAGTTCGGCTTCGTACGAAATCCTTGGGATTGGCAGGTGTCCTTGTATAAATTTATGCTTAAACGGGGAAAACACAGACAGCATGAATTGGTAAAGAACATGAAATCCTTCGATGAATATATTGATTGGCGCGTACACGAAGATCTCCATCTCCAAAAAGAGTTTTTCTATGTAGAGGATACCTGTTTGATGGATTTTATTGGGAAAATGGAAAATCTAAATGATGATTTTGAGATCATTTGTAAAAAAATAGGGGTTACTTCTGAGCTCAAGCATTTGAATTCAAGCAGAAAACCATCGGATAGTTTTCTTAGGTATTACTCGCAAAAATCAATCGATTTAGTTTTCGAAGGATATCAGGAGGATATTAAACTTTTCGGATATACCAAACCTGAAATGGTAGAGGCATAAAATTAGTTTAAAACACTGTTTATTGTACTGCTCATAGTTAAAGCACGCATATTACTGACGGATATATTTCATCTGGTTTTCAGCCCTTTACCGGCCCATTGAAGTCGTAGTTAAATTGTTCCAGATCCTTTTTGAAATAAGCGGTGACCAACGCTTTTGTTTCCGGATCGTAATAATCACGATAGTCTTTTGACTTTCGCTTTCTAGATGGGTTTTTATGCCTCAAATCTCGTCTCTCTGGAAGTGTTAACTTTTGCGTAATAGTTTTTAAATCTTCATTTAGGGTTTCAAATCTTCCTACATAATCCACAATTAGCGCATTGGTTTCCGAATCCGAAACAAAATCCCACTGCCTTGGTGGTTTGGAAGCAATATGCCAATTCGCAAATTCTTTGAAGGACATTTCAATCACCTTATCATGATCTTTGTGACGTTTTGCTTGGGTAATATAAAAATAAAGACTGACCAACAAGTCGTAAGGATTACGAACAAAAACAAAAGAAAAATAGCTCTGGTAACTGTCTCTTCCCATGTACGTAAGTATTTCCTGAGCTGAAGCATGTTTATGGACTCCTGTGAATTGCCGCTGCCCGTCGTCTATCCAGCCCATTAGTTTTATGATCTGAGAAATGATCTTTTTGGATAACCAGTAATCAAAAACCATCCTATCAATCTGGCGGGCATAAGGTAAAAAGACGTTCATAACCGAGGTTCCTGCCGTTTTGTAGATATGCACAAAAACGAATTTTTTCCTATGGGAGATCAGCATGCTACACGTGTTGTTTCTGATTTAGACTATAACTAGAATACTTCAAAATTGTTGTACCCGAAACGAAGCAATATGAATCTTACTATTTGGGTTAACCTTTTCCAATTATTTCGTGGGTCGGATGAATATTTGTTGAAAGATTACCATTTAAATCAAAAATTTAAATCTACTAAAATATCTATTTTTGACCGTCGAAAGATAAGGGATTAAATACCACTTTTAAAAAGTAAATAAGCCTACCGCAATTATCGCTCTGTGAAGATCTTATACATACACCAATACTTTAATACCCCAAAAGATGCCGGAGGAACCCGTTCCTACTGGATATCAAAAGAACTCATCAATAGTGGACATGAGGTAACCATGCTGACAACCAATCGCAGTGATAAAAGGCTGGGTCAAATAGACATAGACGGTATTAATGTTATCTACCTCAATATCCCTTACAACAACAGTATGAGTATTCTTCAACGATTATTTTCTTTCGTTAAATTCATGCTACTATCGTCTTGGATGGTACTTACCAAGGGCAAATGGGATCTTGTTATTGCTACTTCAACACCCTTAACCGTTGGTTTCCCCGCATTGGTAGCCAAAAAACTTCGAAAAATCCCATATCTCTTTGAGGTAAGGGATTTATGGCCGGAAGTACCTGTTCAAATGAAAGGTATTACCAATAGATCTATCATTTGGCTCGCGTATTGGTTTGAAAAACAGATTTACAAAAATGCCTCGCATATTATTGCGCTGTCACCTGGAATGAGAGATGGGGTACTCAAGACCGGAATACCTGGTAAGAAGGTGACTGTTATCCCCAATATGTCCAAAATAGATAAGTTTTGGCCCCGACCTAAAAATCAGCTACTGGAAAAAGAGCTAGGGCTTGAGCCAAATTCTTTTAAAGTGGTTTATTTCGGGACCATGGGCCTGGCCAACGGGATGGATTACATTTTGGATGCAGCTAAACAAATTGGGGTAAATAAGGATATAGAATTTGTTTTCATGGGAAGTGGTGCCTCCGAGGAGCTATTACAGCAACAATGTAAGGAGGCCGGACTTACGAATATGTTTTTTTTGGGCCGAGTCGCTATGGATCGGCTATCAGAAATCGTAAATCTTTGTGATGTTTCCCTTGTAACGTTTAAAAACCTTCCCATTTTGGCTACGAATTCTCCCAATAAACTTTTTGACTCGCTCTCTGCAGGTAAACCACTAATTGTCAATTCTGCAGGATGGACCAAAGACATGGTTGAGCATCATGCCTGTGGTCTTTACGCCGATGTTACAAAACCAGAACACTTGGTACAACAGATACTACTTTTAAAGAAAGACCCGGAATTGAAAAAACAACTTGGAGACAACGGAAGAAAACTAGCTGAAAGTACCTTTGACAAATCCATTCTCTGTAAGCAATTTAGCGAACTCGTGTGGCAATTGAATGGTTCGTAATCATTTTTGCTCATATGTTTGGTCATTCGTCTATCAATTGCAGACTATTTTAGGCAAAAAAAAATAATTTGCCTTGAAACCCGTTCGTAAATCAAAGCTAAGCATCATGAAGTACCATCCACATTTAAAACGTATTTTGGATATTTTCCTTGCTCTGATCGGGCTTTTACTGGCAAGCCCAATTTTGTTGCTTTTAGGGGCTTGTCTTTTTGTGGCAAACAACGGAAAAGCACTTTTCCTACAACGTAGACCTGGCAAAGGGGAAACTATTTTTAAGATTATCAAGTTTAAGACAATGAACGATAAGACGGATACTTCAGGTGCGCTGTTACCTTCTTCGGAGCGCATTACAAAAATTGGGGCTTTTGCCCGTAAGTATTCGTTAGATGAAATTCCCCAACTATTCAATGTACTTAACGGTGATATGAGTTTGATTGGCCCGCGTCCTTTACGTATTGAATATCTTGACCTTTATTCTCGGGAGCAAGCTCGTAGACATGATGTTCGGCCCGGCATCACGGGGTGGGCCCAGGTTAATGGCAGAAACGCCATTAGCTGGACAGAAAAATTTAATTACGATATTTATTACATTGACCATTTAAGTTTCGGGCTGGACATTAAAATATTGCTCAAGACGATCAAAAAAGTTCTTCTAAAAGAGGGTATAAATAGTGATCAGAATAAAACCATGCCTGCCTTTACGGGGAATAATTAAAGCTCTGTTACCTGTTCTAATTACGAAAAATTATGCAAAATAAAAAAGCAATTATCATTGGAGCCGGCACCTATGGTGAAGTCTTTCTAACCTATCTCAGGGAAAATAAATATGAAGTGCTTGGTTTTTTTGATGATACCCCAGATATCATTGGAAAACATGTGAAGGGGCTTAAGGTATTGGGCACTTTTATGGATCTATTGAGCTCAAATTTGACGAATGGCAAGGTAGATGTATTTTGCTCCATAGGGGATAACGCTGTTCGGACGAATTATCTACAACGTCTAAGCGATCTTGGGTTGCCAACACCTAACCTAATTCATAAATCAGTAGTCCTCAACGAAGATATCATTTTAGGTAAAGGAATAACCCTGATGCCCGGAGCTATTATTATGCCTTATGCTAAAATTGAGGACTTTTCAATTGTAAGCATGGGTAGCAAAATAGCCCATCATTCCGTCTTAAAGAAAGGTGCTTTTATTTCCTCAGGAGTTACTGTAGGAGCTAATATTGTACTTGGGGAAAGAACACTTATTGGTGTTGGATCTACAATAATGACAGGTGTAAAAACTATAGGAAAAGAGGCTATTGTAGGGGCTGGAGCTGTTGTGATCAGAGATGTCCCTGAAAAGCATGTGGTAGCAGGAGTACCCGCAAAAACAATTAAGGTAAAAACCTAGCAAGCCGTTTTAGTGCATAAAAAAAGTACCGAACAGTTGTTCGGCACTTTTTTTATAATCTGTCAATATTAAACGATCATCCCTGCGGCCACCGTCTCATTGGTAGCATCATCGATCAGGATAATACTTCCTGTTGTCCTGTTCTCCCGGTAAGGATCAATCATCAATGGCTTGGTGGTCCTGATCCGTACCTTGCAGATATCATTCA
>JBCDHD010000017.1:0-107262 GCA_038750505.1 Bacteroidota bacterium
ATGGTCCCGGTAGCATTCCCGTCCAGAATAGTGATCAGGGTAGTGGTAAGCCCGGAAAGGGATATAGAAAGGTCTTCAATACCTTCGATAACGGTATCATCGAGGATGGTCACCGTTACGGACTGCACCTCGGTGTTGTTCCCAACAAAGTTCAGGGTCCCACTAGCGGCAGCGGTATAGTCGCTACCAGCCAGGGCAGAACCATCGGCCACAGCAAAGTCCACAGCAAAGCCGCCTTGAACATCGGCATTCAGGCTGACATCAAAGCTGGCGGTTCCCGCATCCTCATCTACGGTAAAGTCGCTCACTGTAATTCCGTTACCCGAACCACCATCATTGTCATTAATGGTCCCGGTAGCATTCCCGTCCAGAATAGTGATCAGGGTAGTGGTAAGCCCGGAAAGGGATATAGAAAGGTCTTCAACACCTTCGATGACGGTATCATCAAGGATGGTGACCGTTACGGACTGTACTTCGGTATTGTTCCCGACAAAGTTCAGGGTCCCACTAGCGGCAGCGGTATAGTCACTACCAGCCAGGGCAGAACCATCGGTAATGGCAAAGTCCACAGCAAAGCCGCCCTGAACATCCGCATTCAGGCTGACATCAAAGCTGGCGGTTCCTGCATCTTCATCCACGGTAAAGTCGCTCACTGTAATTCCGTTACCCGAACCACCATCGTTATCGGTTATCGTAATATCCGTAGCTAAATCAATTGGAGTACTGTATGAAGTTGAACCTACCTGGATATCGATGATCTCTGAATTCTCTATAAGGGTATCATCGAGTATGGGGATTTCGATATCAAAAAGCTCGCCGTCGTTGCCAACAAAGGTGTGCGAATCGGAGACAGCAGTATAATCTGCTCCTGCCGTTGCGGAGTTATCAGATGTGGTAAAATTGATAGTCGGTCCTACCTGATAGGTTCCGGTTATTCTAACCGTTATGGTAGCGATCCCAATACCTTCATCTACTGAAATAGCATTGGTTAGGATTTCAAGGTTTTTGTTTGTGTCCGGATTTACCGTAACGTTTACCGTAGCAGTATCTACCGTGCCATTACCGTCGGTTATCTCGTAAGTAAAGCTATCGTTTCCGTTAAAATAAGGGTTCGGGGTATATACTAGGTAGTCGTCAAGCGGGTTGCTTGGTGTACCATTATTATTAAGGGTGACCCCGCCATTCGAAGGAGCTCCTAAATTGGTTATTGTGGTGTTTGCCTGTGGGCCATCGCACTTAAAATCGTCGTTGTCAAGAACGTCAAAACTGTTGTTGGGTACGTCCTCTTGAATAACATACGTATCATCATTTGCCTCCGGTGTGGTATTGATAGTTAATGTGATTGTAGCGGTATCGGTTTTGGAAAAGATCCTACAAGAAGCAATATCTTCTGCGGTATAATTCATCACAGAAGGGCCGCAATATCCAGGTTCCGGAGTAAAGGAAATCGTACCATCACCATTTAGCACCGCTGAACCATGATCGGGTTGTTCTATGCTTAGAATTTGGACAGGCTCGCTTTCGGGGTCGGTATCGTTCTCTACAGGATTAATAATAACAGTATCCGTATCGTTAGGATATTCATAGGTATCATCTACTGCAACCGGAGCTCCATTGGGCGTTTCCATATCGGGTGTAAAAACAGCTACACGTTCCCATCCCGTACCTAGGGTATTAGGAACAAAGGAATACTTGATCACTTTTCGTCCATCAGGCCCTGTTGGAAAAAATACCTCAACAATAAATTCCTGATCGGCGCCATAGGGTAAACCGAAGTGAATCCGTTGGGGATCTTGTGTGCCGTGACCATTTCCACCATTTACTTCACGCAACCCTGAGATCACTACACCTTCACAACTTACTATTCTGGCGGTTGCACCTACTGCATATCGTTGTTCTATTCCGGTAAGATTATATAAATCCCGATTCTCAATAATATCAACAAACAGATATTTATCGGAATTAGCATTACTAAGATTATTAATGTACAGCTCATTAGCTCCCTGAGACTTATTGGCATATAGATCCAGATCACCATCTCGATCAATATCGACAAAAGTGCATCCTTCTCCGTTTCCTATGCCGTTGAAGAAATTTGTGGAGGTATCCCGTACAAATTGCATTGGGGAACCGGTATTTGCTCCGGCCGAGGAATTGATCTGGTTGATATAGAGATAGCCATCCTTACCTGCTAAGAAGATATCAATGTCCCCGTCGTTGTCGATATCACCACAGGCGAGTCCTTCAATTGTATCTCCCGAAAATTGTGTCGGAATCCCTGTGGAAGACCCTAAAGGAACATAGGTTCCATTTTGGTTTTCATGAATTTGATTGGTTCCGTTCTCCGTCCAAAAAAGGTCGAAATCACCATCATTGTCAAAGTCATAGAATGAGATTCCACCTTTATTGTTGTTATCCGCTTGATCAATATCGATGCTGGTTGTAGAAAATGCACCACCGGTATTCCTGAAGAAATCGACCTCGTCGCGCTTTCTTGAGATAATATCTACCAAGCCATCATTATCGTAGTCTGTACCCGAGCTATAATCTCCATCTGTGGCATCCTGGGCTAGTCCTAATGGCCATGTGGCAGGATCATTTTGATCATAACCGGGCCCTTTCGGTGTGCCATGTGTGAATACGCCATTGCCGCTGTTAATAAGAAGGTCTATTCCGTAATCATGATTGTCAAAGGCTATGTCCAAATCCCCATCCTGATCAAAATCAAAGGCCACCATACCTTCCGTATTTACACCATCGCTAATGTAGGCTGTGGCACTTGCAATATCATCATAGATATAGGGTTGTGTCCCTCCATTACCATCACCAAAAACATGTGTAGCTGGATGTTGTAATCGTACTTCAATACCATCAAAAGAAGTATTTCGAGCAAAATCCGGATAACCGTCATTGTTGAAATCTGCAAATATGGCTGATCGCTCTCTTTGGGTATTCATTCCATCGGTAAGAGAAGCCGTCACGTCCACAAAGGAAATGGAACCCGTTTCAATCAACTGGTTTTTCAACAAAACAGAAGAAGTATACCTGTTGATCAAAAGATCCAAATCGCCATCCAGGTCATAATCGGCCCAAGCATGTCCACCATCTTTGTCATCCCCTATATTTAGACCATACAATGCTGAACTTTCCGTGAAGGTAGTTTGGGCAGTACTAATCGCTGACAACAGGAAGCACGCAGAAAGCAATGCACACCTAAGAAGTAAATTATTGATAGTCAGTGTTTTCATGGTTAAGGCTTTTGAAATTGTTGATTCCAAAACTTAACCCTGGGCGTACCGAAAAATACTGTGGCTTTTTGTTTAAGGTAGAAGTATTCAATAGGCTAAGTTTTAATTACTTGAACTGATTTGGGATCAAATTCGCGGTAAAAGTACATTCGATTTAACCCAATAAATAAATTTCACGTTGTTAGGAGGTTATAAATCGATTAATAACTTTTACATCTATAAACTGTACCTATTTATCGATATCCGTCGTCCTCTTACAACGAGTACCCCTTAATTTTGATGAAACTGCTTCCGGATTGCGTGTTGCGCTGTAAAAGTCACTTCAAATCAGTTTTGAAGAAGCACCATATCATTTGATGAACAATAAATTGGTTATTTTTGAAGCTCCAAAAGTTGGCTATAATGAGTATAAAAAAAGGAAAAATACAGCAGCAAATCCAAGAGAAACTACTGGAAGAACGAAAAGTGTTTTTATGGGGAATGGTAAATGACGAATCCGCTAAGCATGTTATTGACCGCTTACTTTATCTTGATCTGCTGAATAACAAGGAAATACAATTAATTATTAACAGCCCTGGCGGGTATGTTACTTCTGGTTTTGCTATGTACGATACCATCAAACAGATCAAAAGCCCTGTGTCTACGGTTTGTTCCGGTTTGGCAGCTTCTATGGGCTCTATCTTGCTTTCAGTAGGAGAAAAAGGGAGACGGTTTATTCAGCCGCATGCTAAAGTCATGATACATCAGCCAAGTGGTGGTGCACAAGGCCAGGCATCGAATATTGAGATCCAAGCCCGGGAAATTATAAAAACCAAGGAATTGGGCGCTAAAATCCTAGCAGATAATTGCGATCAGGAGTACGATAAGGTGATGAAAGATTTTGATCGTGACTACTGGATGGATGCCAAGGAATCCCTGGAATATGGAATTGTTGATGGCATTTTAGAGTAGGCAAGTACTATGCTGATCTCTTCAATTGAAAAGACCTTCATAGGCCAACCTATGAAGGTCTTTTTTATATAAGGACGCATTCGCGGGATTGTTATAAGATGTACGACCCTTTTTCCACTTTAGACGTTAAAGAACGTTAAATCCTAAAAATGTTGGGATTGGAAAGAATTTCAGCAGCGTTTTGTTTCAATTCCCTAAGAGGAATGGGGGACGTTTCCTTTAAAACAACGATTGTTGCAGCCATAGTTTTTGAAAGGTCCTTTTGGGATCATACATTTCTGCTTGCCGGTTAATATTGAATTTTCTGTCCCTGGGGTCGTTGCCTACACCACTGTTATACATCCAGTTTCCCCAATTGCTATGAACGTCGTAATCGATAAGCATACTTTCAAAATAGGCAGCACCAATACGCCAGTCTTGCTCTAAGGTTTTGGACCAATAGCTTGCTACATTTTGTCGTCCTCTATTGCTCATCCATCCTGTATGCGCCAATTCTAGCATATTAGCATTTACAAATGGCGCTGTGGTAGTTCCCCCTATCCAATCTTGTTTTGCCTTTTCTTCATTTTTCCAGGGATACTCCTTTTGCAGGATACCACCCAATCCGAAAATTTTCTCCTTGTATTTTAAACTAATGTATTTGAAGTAGTCCCGCCAGATGAGTTCGAAAACTAACCAATAGGTATCTTGGTTTTTTCGGATATCTCTTTCAAAGCGTCGGACTTCCCAGTAAATGGTTTTTGGGGAAAGTGCCCCATTCGCAAGCCATGGAGAGAACTTGGAACTATAATCTGTTCCTATTAAACCATTGCGCGTATGTTTATAGTAGGCTAACTTTTGGGTCTCCCAGAAATAGCTATTCAAACGGTTATTGGCACTATCTTCTCCTCCATGAAAGGGAAAAGCACTTCTGGCATCGGTTTCAAACTCAGAAATACCCAATTCCTGCAACGTAGGTAGGGGCAAGGGAGTTTCCGGCAGATTTTCCATGGCTTTTGGTTCGGGAACTTCCAATGCTGACCGTACCTGGGCATATTTCTCACATTTCTTCCTGAAAGCGGTAAAGACATCGGGAATATTTTCAGTAGTAGAATAGGGTATATTTTCCGGATGAAACAGAAACTGGTCGTAGTTGGCTTCAAAGCTTGTGGAATCCGGGGCATTTTCTATCACCGCATGGCACACTTTTATCTCGTCTCGTGTCCATTCCTTTTGAAAAAATACCGTAGTAATTCTATGCTCGGTAATAAGTTTCGGAAGAATAACTTCCGGTTTTTCGTAGTGTACCAAGAGCGGAATATTTAATGCTTTTAGGGCTGTTTGCAAGGCTTTAACCGTTTCCCAAAGAAATTTTACGCGGTACTTCCCCATTTTTACAAAACCGTAATCTCCTTCCTGAAACCAACGGGGATCAAAGCAAAAAACTCCAATTACGCTGTCAGAAGAACAGGCCTTGATCAACGAAGTATTGTCATTGACCCTCAAATTATTCCCAAACCATACCAGACTACCCATTCACTTTTTTATTGCGCCTGCAGCGTTCACTACAATATTTAACATTTTCCCAGTTCCGTTCCCATTTCTTTCTCCAACTAAAGGGGCGATGGCAAACGGGGCACGTTTTAGTGGGCAAAAAGGATTTTCGATCCAATTTTGTTTAACAATTTTTATAAACTTTCAAACAAAAGTACACTTTTCTACAGCAATAAATCATCATATTGTTTAATGTTCTTACTTTTGTAGCCCTTACAAGGTATCGCTACTGGGCCTCTTATGATACAAACACCAAAGAATATTGCGGTTATTGGTTCCGGACTGGTAGGTTCACTGCTTTCTATTTATTTACGGCGTCTAGGACATCAGGTAACCATCTTTGATCGCAGGCCAGATATCCGTACCATTAAGTTTTCCGGACGTTCTATTAATCTTGCCATGAGCAACCGCGGATGGAAAGCCCTACGGGAAGTTGGTTTAGAAAAAACAGTACAGGAAATTGCTATTCCATTGTATCAAAGAGCGATGCACGTAAATGCTCAACCGGTGTATTTCCAAAAATACGGTAAGGAAGGGGAAGCAATTTGGTCTATTTCCCGAGGGAACCTCAACAAGAAGATGATAGACCTTGCCGAGAAAGCTGGGGCTACGTTCAGGTTTGATGAAAAAGTTTGGGACGTTAATCTCCCTGAGGCCACCTTGTACACGGGAAAATCTGAAAAGAGCAAGTGGAAGGCCTATCGTTTTGATCATATTTTTGGCTGTGATGGTGCCTTTTCCAGAGTGCGGCACCGTATGCAGCGCAGGAGCCGGTTTGATTATTCTCAGGATTTTATCGATGTAGGCTACAAGGAACTAACTATTCCTCCCAATACAGATGGTACCCATAGATTAGATAAGCATTCCTTTCATATTTGGCCCAGAGGTACGTTTATGCTTATTGCAATGCCCAATATTGACGGGAGTTTTACCTGTACCCTCTTTTTACCGTTTGAGGGCGCAATTTCTTTTGAAAATATTACCAGTAAGAAGGAAGCAAAAGCCTTTTTTAAACAGTATTTTCCTAATGTAAGCAAGGAAATAGAGGACCTCACCAAGAGTTTTATGAAAAATCCAACCAGTGCTATGGTGACGATGAAGTGTTATCCATGGACCTATTGGGATAAGGTAGCCCTGGTTGGTGATTCAGCGCACGCTGTAGTCCCCTTTTATGGACAAGGAATGAATGCAGGTTTTGAGGATATTTTTGAATTGAACCAATTAATGCATGAACTGGGAGACGATTGGGAGGCTATTTTTAAGACATATCAGGAACGGCGAAAGCCCAATGCAGATGCTATTGCAGAGTTGAGCTATAGAAATTTTATGGAAATGAGTAGTAAAACCGCAGACCCCAGGTTTTTGCTTCAAAAAAAGATTGAAAAGCACTTTGCCGCAAAGTATCCGAATAAGTGGATTCCGGTCTATAGCCGTGTCACTTTCTCAGATCGCCCATACGCCGAGGCCTTAGCGATAGGCGACTATCAGGAAGACATTATGCAACAGATAATGGATATGCCGGATATCGATACCTTATGGGATACCGAGGTAGTGGAAAAGAGGATATTAAGTTTACTTGATACCCAATAAGGGGTCTACCTTATTTCCTTCAGGCGTATCAAAATAGTATTGTCGATTATATTCTAAATCACTAATTTGGTGGCGAAGGTCTGCTGTTAGCTCTTCAATAACCCAATATGACCGAATGAAAAAGCTATTTTTTGCTATCATATTCTTGCTGGCAATTTCCTTTTTTGGCTGTTCCGATGTACAAAAGAATGATCTACCTCCCTTCCCCAGTATTCCTCCCAGACCGGTTGTGGAAACCTATTTTGACACTACCATCACGGATCATTTTCGAAATTTGGAGGATTTAAACGATTCAACAACACTACAATGGTATAAAGAGCAGTCAGATTACGGGGCAGCGGTCTTAAAAAGAATCTCCGGGAGAAAAAGTCTTTTAGATACGTTCAAAGCCTACGACGCCCGAAAAGACTTTGTCATTTCTGATATTGTAGTGACGGAAAACGAAAACTATTTCTATTTAAAAAGAAACAAAGATGAGGAAGTAGCTGGGTTGTATTATCGGGCAACCTTTGATTCAGAAGAAGAACTTCTCTTTATACCTTCCGATTTCAGAAAAGACCAGCACAAAGACCACGTAATAAGCGCTATCTTACCCAATTGGGATGGCTCGGTTGTGGCCATTACCCTTACTGGCGATGGAAGTGAAATCTCGGAAATGATATTTTTCGATATGGCGAAAAGGCATCTTCTTCCCGATATGATCGGCAATGTTGATTTCCTGTCGAGTTGGACCCCGGATAACAAGAGTATTATTTATATGTATGCACCCGTTACCGATCCATCTTCGGAACTCTTTTCGAAAAATGGGAAAAGTACGCTCCATACACTTGGTGATCCCGCCAATCCAAGAAAGTTTCTTTTTAGTAAGGATACCCATCCGGAGCTAAATATTTTTCCTGAGGAATATACCTGGCTTTCTGTAGAGCATAGTAAGGTTGGTTATTTGTATGGGGCAGTCTACAATGCAACAGCTTATTATGATGGGTATTATGCTGATATACAGGATCTAAATAAGGAAAAAGTAAACTGGAAATCACTTTTTAGGAAAGAGGATAAGGTGTGGGGAGGCTATTTTTTTGGGGATCAGTTCTATATGATTTCATACGCCAACGCTTCTAATGGGCAAATACTATCCAAGCAAATAAGCAAAGCGGGTATTGGGGATTTTGAAATCGTGGTAAAAGAAAAAGAAGATGAGGTTTTGGATAATCTTGTAGTGACCTCCAAAGGATTGTTTTATACAACAACCAAGAATGGGATTGAAGCTAGATTGTACAGGTATGAAAATGGATCTGAGACTGAAATTGTTATCCCTAAATCTGCTGGAACCATAACACTTTCAAACATCGGAGCAAATTCATCCAAAGTTTGGGTCACTACTTCGGGATGGATAAATGATTATACCAGATATGGATATGACTACGATCAAAATAGGTTAGTTCAGGAGGATTTGGAACTTGCTTCGGACTATCCGGAATTTGAGCACTTTTTGGTAGAAGAAATTGAAATTCCCTCGCATGACGGTACTGCTTTACCCCTGTCTGTAATACATAAACAAGAACTGAAAAAAAATAGCGGTAATCCGCTATTTATATTTGGTTATGGTTCCTATGGGGATTCATTCACTCCTTTTTTTGACCCTATTTTTTTGTCTTGGGTAGAAAACGGTGGCATTTTAGTATGTGCACATGTTAGGGGAGGAGGAGAAAAAGGAGATGTCTGGTATGAGTCCGGTAAAAAAGAGAATAAATCGAATACCTGGAAGGATTTCATTGCGGCAACGGAATACTTTATCGCTAATGAATATACTACACCTCAAAAAATTGTGGCCTGGAGCGCTAGTGCCGGAGGAATTTTGGTAGGGAGGGCAATGACAACACGACCAGATTTATATAAAGCTATAATTGCAGAGGTGCCAGCTATGAACGCTTTGCGTCAGGAACATGCCCCAGCAGGACCTACGAATACCAGAGAATTCGGAAGCAGTCTGGATTCCTTAGATTACAAAGCGCTGATAGCGATGGACCCATACTTACATTTGAAAAAAGATGTACACTATCCCGCTTCATTGCTAACTGTGGGTATGAATGATCCCAGAGTTGCCCCGTGGGAGGCAGGAAAATTTGTAGCCAAGTTGCAGGATTATAGTGTTTCTGACCATCCCGTGCTATTTAAAGTAGATTTTAATAGTGGGCACGGTATTGATGATAAACGACAAAAGGTGCTTGAGGATTGGGCCGATATATTTTCTTTTGCCTATTGGCAAACCGGACATCCGGAATTTATATATGAACAAGAGTAATAAATACTTCGTTTAAACCAGCTAATACGATAGCATATTCCTCTTGATAACCTGGAACACACAAGGGATACAAGCTGTATTTCATAGCTGGATTACGAGTTAGTTACCTTTCTTTCTTTTCATTTCTGATTGCCGCATGGGCATGGTATCTACCAATGCAAAAAGCGTTTCTGCAAGGACCGGATACTTTCCTTTATACTTCACCCCGCCATCTTTCCCTACCAGCAGAACTCCTTGAAATTTAATTGGAACACCCAATTTAGTCAATACGGCATGACGGTCTTCTCCTTTTGGGCTTAGGATGATCATGTCCCGATCTATCAATCCCGATTCGTATTGACTTAAGACCTCCACTTGCTTTTGGAAAGCACTTGCGTTTTGATCGTTAGATATCAGGATAACCACCCGTTTTTTCCAACGATAGTGGTTTATATCCTGTGCCATGGCTAAAACTGGGATTAGAAGCAGCAAAAGTACGGTAACGCTCTTCATAAAGAAAAGATACAAAAAAAGCCACCTGATAAGATGGCTTTTTCTACTTTTTGAATACTATGGGTATCAGTTTAATCCGGTAAATAATTTCTGCATTTTTTCCTGCTCTTCCTCTGCAAGAACAGGGTCGACAAGTATCCTTCCACTATGTTCGTCAGTTATTATCTTTTTTCGGGAAGCAATTTCAACCTGTACCTGAGGAGGAATAGTGAAGAAAGAGCCTCCTGAGGCACCTCGCTCCACAGGTACAACAGCCAATCCATTCTTTACACTACCTCGAATACGTTTGTAGGCTTTTATCAATCGGTCCTCTATTTTCTCCTCAAATTCTTCAGACTTTTTCAGCAAGGCAGATTCTTCCTTTTCTGTTTCGGCCATAATAGCATCTAATTCCCCTTTTTTATGCTTAAGATGCGTATCTCTTTCGCTAAGTACATTCTTGGTTTCGGAGATGACTTCCTTCTTTTGCTCGATCTGTGCTTTGAACTCTTTGATATTCTTCTCCGCCAACTGAATTTCAAGTTCCTGGAACTCAACTTCCTTGCTAAGGGAATTGAACTCTCTACTATTGCGAACATTTTTTTGCTGCTCGTTGTATTTTTTGATCAATGCTTTGGATTCTTCAATAAGATTCTTCTTAGCAGTGATCTCGAAGTTAACGGTTTCTACATCTGACTTTAGCTTATCAATACGTGTTTTTAACCCTAAGACCTCATCCTCCAAGTCCTCAACTTCAAGGGGAAGTTCTCCGCGAACATTCCGTATTTCATCCACTCTGGAGTCAATTAACTGTAAATCATATAGCGCCCTTAGTTTTTCCTCCACGGTGGTTTCGTTTTTCTTTGCCATAAATCAAAAATAGTTGACGGGATTAGTTATGCTTTCCGATAAATTGACGGCAAAATTAGGAATTTTTTCGTTAAGAAAATCGACTAATAACTGTTTTGTAAATTGCTCTGTTTCAAAGTGTCCAATATCTGCCAGGATAAGCGCATCTTCAGCTTCATAAAACTGGTGATATTTAAGATCTGCGGTGATGTAAATGTCTGCGCCCTTCGCTTTGGCATTTTGAATGGCAAATGCTCCACTTCCTCCTAAAACAGCAACTTTTTGAATGGGTTTTCCCAATACTTTGGAATGTCGCACCGACGAGGCCTTCATTTTATTTTTTAAAAACGCAAGAAATGCCATTTCCTCCATGGGTTTATCCAATTCTCCGATCATTCCCATTCCCATGTGTTGATTTTTATTTGTTAATGCCGTTATTTCATAGGCTACTTCTTCGTAAGGATGCCACTTAAAAAGGGTCTTTAGAATTTTGTTTTCCACACCTGTAGGAAATGTAATATTGATTTGTGTCTCTTCTTCAAAATGTGTTTCACCCTTAACGCCTACAGCAGGGTAGGCCTCAACTCCTGCTTTAAAACTTCCCTTACCCTCTAGTGTAAAACTACAGTTACTGTAGTTTCCCATGGCCCCTGCACCCGCTTTGAATAATGCATCCAGTACTACATCAGCGTCTTTTCTTGGAACGTAAGTGACTAACTTTTTAATGGTATTTTCTTTGGGGATAAGAATAGATCTATTCCCTAAACCCAGAATTTCGCAGATCTTAGAATTAACGCCTAAGGGACTATTATCCAAAGCAGTATGCAGACAATAAATAGCTATGTCATTTGCGATCGCTTTTATGGTTACCCGCTCAACATAGGTCTTTCCTGTTAATTTTTTAAGCCCTTTGAAAATGATAGGATGAAAACTCACAATGAGGTTGCATTTTTTTGCTATGGCCTCGTCAACAACATTTTCCAGGGTATCTAGGGTAACCAGGATACCTGTTACAGTCGTATCCGGATGGCCAATTAATAGTCCCACATTATCAAAATCTTCGGCATAGGACAGGGGTGCCAATTCTTCTAAAACTGCTCCTATTTCACTTATGGTCATCGTTATTTCATTTTAAGACCCTAAGATAAAATATTATAAATTCGCCGGATGTCGCTACTTCGCAAAATAGCGTTTCCGATAGCCTTGCTTTATGGCCTTGTCGTCCATCTCAGAAATTTACTTTTTGATATCGGCTGGTTACCGGTAAAGACATTTTCTACCCCAACCATTTGTGTGGGTAACTTAAGTGTTGGGGGTACCGGGAAGACCCCAATGATTGAATTTTTGATCCACCACTTAAGTAAAGAAGCTAAGTTAGCTGTGCTAAGTAGAGGGTATCGTAGAAAATCCAAAGGGTTTCAGCTGGCGAATAAGCATTCCACTGTGGAACAGTTAGGAGATGAACCCTTTCAGATTTGGAGTAAGTTTAAAAATATAACAGTTGCTGTGGACGCGGATAGGTCGCGAGGGATTCAAAACTTAGAAAAAATCGTGGCTCCGGATATCATCTTAATGGATGATGCCTTCCAACACAGAAAGGTAAACCCCAGTTTTTCTATTTTACTCACAACCTATACCCGTCCGTATTACAAAGATTGGTTTCTTCCTACGGGAACGCTACGGGATGCTAGGAAAGCGGCTAAAAGAGCTTCTGCCATAGTGGTCACAAAATGCCCATCTACTTTGTCAGGAACAGATAAAGAAAGCTTAACTTTATCTTTGCGCAAAAATGCGCAACAACCCATATATTTTTCATCGTTAGCGTACGCTTCAACCTTAGGAAGCCAGGAAGGTACTATGCCTCTAATGAAGCTCAAAAATGAGCGGTTTACCCTGGTAACGGGCATTGCCAACCCACAACCCCTGGTCCATTATCTCGAAGCGGAAGGATTACAGTTTGAACATCTCCAATTTTCGGATCATCATTTTTTTTCAGAAAAGGAACTTACACTACTAAACCGCAAAGGGTTACTGATTACTACGGAAAAGGACTATACCCGTTTAGAAGGGAAAGTAGAACGCTTATACTTTATTCAGGTCGCTCATCATTTTCTGGATGATGGTATGGAAACGATATTACATCAGATTAGGGAAAGTATCAAACCCGGTTCTCCATATTCGCCTTAAAAACATTTTCTCCAATTTTTTGATAAAAAACCTCCGGTTTAAAAGGTTTGGTGACTACGGCATTACATCCAGCTGCATAAAACTCGTCCAAGCTATCTTCCATTGAAATTGCTGTAAGCGCAATGATTGGGATATCCTTGTCAAATTTCCGTATTTGTCGTGTGGCCTCCGTTCCACTGATCCCGGGCATATGAATGTCCATCAATATGGCGGCATATTTGTTGCTCTTAGCGGCATCTATTGCTTCATTACCATTATTGGCGATGTCACAGGTAATCCCTTTTTTGGCTAACATTTTCTTGGTGATGACCTGATTGATCTTATTGTCTTCAACGATTAGCACGTGAAGCCCTTCAAATTCAAAGTCGTCAACTGTCATTTCAAAAGGAATATCTGCAATAGCGGATTCTTCTACATTAAGGTCCAACTCAAAAAAGAAAGTACTTCCTGTTCCAAGCTCACTTTTCAAGTGTATTTTACTGTCAAAAAGCCCCAAAAGACTTTTTACTATTGTAAGTCCAAGACCCGTACCGCCATACTCCCTATTGATCTGAATAGAACCTTGCTCAAAACTGTCAAAAATGTTCTTTTGTTGCTGCTCCGAGATCCCTATACCCGTATCTCTCACTTCAAAATATACGGTTATGGTATCCTCTTGCTTCTCCTTTAACTTCGCCGCTACATTAACCTGGCCATCTTTAGTAAATTTGAGCGCATTACCAACGAGGTTCATTACAATCTGAGATAATTTCAGAGGATCTCCCAGTAAATTCAAGGGAATGTTATTATCATAGTCCAAAACCATTTTAGTGTTGTTTTCCTTGGCATTTTGTTGCAGGGAATCAATAACATCCGTGAGTACTTTCTTTAGCTTGAATTCAATGTTTAGCGGTTCCAATTTGTCGGCATCAATTTTGTTGATCTGTAGAATATCATTGATGAAGTTAAGGAGGTAATCTCCGGAAAATTTCAGTGATTTTAAATGTTCTTTTTGGTGTTCTTCGGGGTTTTCCTCCAGCAGCAGGTGGGTAAGCCCAGTAACCGCATATAAGGGAGTGCGTAATTCATGCGTAACCGTAGAAAGAAAGTTACTTTTGGCCTCCATGGCGGAAACTGCCGCATCCCTTGCTGTCTCAAGTTCCTTATTCTTTGTTTGCAGCAAATCGTTGGTTTTTAGCTTTATTTGATTGTTCCGATACAGTGAAACCGCCAAAATGGAAATTATGGTTAGGAAGGCAGAAGTGAGGATAGCTGTAATCTCAGATCGATTCGCAGAGGCACTAAGTTCTTCATTTTTTGCCCGTTCCTCAACCAATGCTTTATTCAGTTGTTCCCTATGGATCTCATCCGCAGTTTTATCAACCTCTTTTACCTTTTCAATGTTAAAAATGGAATCTTTTATTGCAACAATATTTTGGCTGAACGCCAAGGATCGCTGATAGTCTCCCAGTGCTTCATAGGTTTTGGAAAGAAAAACACTGGCTTCCAAAAATTGCTTAAAAAAACCATTTTTTTCTGCCAGTAATAAAGAAGCTTCGGCATGTTTTGCACTTTCCTCCAATTGCCCTTGTTTTTGAAACATCTGAGCAAGGCCAAGGTTGGCTTTGGTAGCCAGGTAAGCACGTTCGTATTCATCAGAGTTTACGAGTAGTGCGTTGAAGTTGGTAGAGGCATCGTCAAACCTTTCGATATTAAGATAGATATTGGCCTCGGCAAGCAAAATATTGTTTAATAGGTTCTTATCATTATTTAATTTTTTGGCCTCATCTAAGATATTGAGGGCCTGGAAATTGTTTCCGGATCGATACAGTAATGAAGCCTCAATGAATTTATGTACGGCTTCACCATAAGGATATTGGATGTTCTTTAATGTTAGCCCGGCGCGATCCGAAAAAAATAATGTACCCTCCCTATCGTTTATTTCCAGATATAACAGCGCAAATTTGTGATAGGTGTTTAGCAATCCTTTTAAGTCCTCCTCTTCTTCGGCTAAGGTTGCTGCCTTTTCCAACTCTTCCAGGGCAGCATCTATTTTATTTTGGTGGCTGTAGGTTAGCGCGTTTTGGTAGTAGGACTGGAGCGCATCGGCAGCATTTTTGGCAGTAGTTTGCTGTGCCTCGACCAAAAAAATGGGAAAAAGCAACAGAAAAGCGAGAACAAAATTCACGCGTACCCTATATGGACGTGACGGTCTCAAAAGTATTTGTTATTTAAAAGGAGTTCAATGCTATCAATAATTCTTGAACAATATCCTGTTTCATTATCATACCAGCCAATGACTTTTACCATTTTTCCAATTACAGAAGTCATCTGGGAATCAAACGTACAAGAATAACAACTATTGTTTATATCGATAGATACTATTGGAACATCCGTATAACAAAGTACACTTTTTAATTCGTTTTTGGAAATGGTTTGGAATGTAGCATTGATTTCTTCGATAGATGTTTCGCGGGATACGTTAAATGTGATATCCGTTAGGGAACCGTTTGGAACAGGGACGCGAATGCCGCATCCTCCGATCACATCGGCCAGGTCAGGAAATATTTTTGTAAGCGCTTTAGCTGCGCCAGTTGTAGTAGGAATAATGGATTGGGCCGCCGCTCTGGATCTTCTAAGGTCCACATGAGGCCTGTCATGTAAACTCTGATCCGAGGTGTACGAGTGAATGGTAGTGATATAGGCTTGTTCCACACCACATAATTCATGCACAACTTTTATCATCGGAGCAGCGTTGTTGGTGGTGCAGGAGGCGTTGGAAATAATGTTGTCTTCCGGTCCTAGAATGTCTTCATTAACACCGTTTACAATCATTTTTATGGACTCATCTTCGGGAGGAACGGACAGAATTACCTTTTTCGCACCATTGGTCAAATGAAATTCCAGTGCTTCTCGGGTCTTAAATTTCCCGGTAGACTCTACCACAAGTTCTACCCCATATGCTGACCATTGAATCTCGGAAGGACGGGAGGCGTTGATAACAGGAATTTTACGATCCCCGAAAACTAAGGTGTTCTCTTCCGCATGAATTTGCTTGTGAAAAATACCATGAATACTATCGTACTTAAGCAAATGCGCCAGGGTTACCGCATTGGCAATGTCGTTTATAGCTACTACTTCTATGGTAGGATGATCTGCCAGTAAACGAAATAGCGTCCTGCCAATCCTCCCAAACCCATTAATGCCTATTTTTATGCTCCTCATAGGGTTTTGCGAATTTGGAAACGCCAAATGGGTTATTCTATATGTTTATGGGCTTTGTAAGAGGATCGCACCAATGCTCCGCTTTCCACATGGCGGAAGCCCATTTGAAGTCCAAGATCGCGATACTTTTTAAATTGTTCCGGTAAAATAAACGCTTTTACCGGAAGATGTTTTTTGGAAGGTTGTAGATATTGCCCAATGGTTACAACATCCACATCTGCTTTTCGAAGGTCTTCCATCGTTTCAATAACCTCTTCCTCCTGTTCACCGAGACCGAGCATAATGCCTGATTTTGTTCGTTTTGCTCCGTTGTCCTTCAAATACTTAAGAACCCCCAGGCTTCGATCGTATTTCGCCTGAATTCGGACTTCCCGTGTTAGTCGCCGTACCGTTTCCATATTATGAGAAATAACTTCGGGAGCTACAGTTAAAATGCGATCCAAATGAATTTCAATGCCTTGAAAATCAGGGATTAAGGTTTCAAGGGTTGTCTCAGGATTCATTCTTCGTACCGCTTTTACCGTTTCCGCCCAAATAATGGATCCCATATCCTTTAGGTCATCGCGGTCTACAGAAGTCAAAACAGCGTGTTTTATTTGCATGATCTTTATGGAACGTGCCACTTTTTCCGGTTCTTCCCAGTCTACGCTCTCAGGCCTACCCGTTTTAACCCCACAAAAACCACAAGAACGGGTGCATATGTTCCCTAAGATCATGAATGTTGCTGTACCTTCTCCCCAACATTCGCCCATGTTAGGGCAACTTCCCGAGGTACAAATGGTATGTAAACTATACTTGTCTACCAATCCGCGAAGCTGGGTGTATTTCTTACCTGTGGGCAGTTTTACCCTTAACCATTTGGGTTTGCTCTTGGAAGGCGGTAGTACATGCGCCGCAACTGCTTCGGACATAACATTTTTTTGAATTGCAAATATAAGAAATGGTAGACGGAAGTTTCCTTGTTTTAAGGAGACTACTTATTGTTGATAATTGCGGCTAAAAGTTTTTTAGCACGTAGTAGCTTGACTTTTATGTTGTTAACAGGTTCATTGAGCTCATTTGCGATTTCAGCATAACTCATTTCATTGAAATAGCGAAGATTGATCACTTTTTGATAATGGGGCTTCAATTTCTTGATGTCTGCAAGTAAAGAAGCGAGATTTTGTTCAATGATCAGCGCATCTTCACCAGTGGGGCTATCGTCCAATACTCTATTTACTTCATCTGTTTTTCCTCCCTCACTTTCGTCGAGTACATTTTTTTTTCGTTTCCGGATGAGGTCCACGTGTAGATTTTTAGAAATGGTGGTTAACCACGTGCCAAAATTGTAGGCAGGATCATAGGTATTGATCTTATCGAAGGCTTTTGCAAATGTCTGTATTGAAATATCTTCTGCATCATTTTCGTTTTTGGTACGAGAAAGTTGGAAACCGTAAACATCTGCCCAAAAGCGATCCAATAACTGGCTAAAAGCAATCTGACTCCCGGCTTTGGCCTGAGCTATTACTTCTTTCATCTTCGTTTCCGAGGTATTCAATAAGTGATATTTAGCGGGCCAGATTACCGCGTTTGAACGACAGTATCCCGTTTGCACTCCTGTTCTTGCGGAAGCTTTCCACAATATCCGCAAGCTTCGCCATCCTTATTCAGAAAAGGACTTTGACTAGCACATGTCCCCGCAAATTCTCCACCCTTTTTTAACCAGATTTTTATCGTAATTCCAGCTACGGCAACAGCGAGTATCCCAATGGTAAGTAAAACGAGTTTCATAACCAATCCTTGTTAGTACAAATTTACGAAACCCCTTAGAAAATCCGGTGTATTTAAAACTTCTTTAGGGATTTAATAATCAATATTGGCTACGATGTTTTGAACGGTAGGTGTTTCATTTCCTCCACTAGGTTCAATAGTTATGTACCCTATTGCATTATCTCCGTAAGGTAACGCAAGCAACTTTTCCTTGTTCTCAAATTGCCGAATTACGCCAAGATTAACCAACTCTCCATTAACTTCAGCCCACATTTGATAGCACTGATCTTCGGGAAGCTGAGGAAGGTTACTTACATTGATGTAGGACAATTTCTTAACGGGGTTAACATAAGCAACTGCCTTAAGCTCTTTAGCTTTTCTATTCCCCATTACCTTGTATCTTTTGGTGTTGGGGTTATTCAAAACAATATATTGATTTCTAAGGTCTTCGAGTTGGACCTTCATATCCATCTCCAGATCTTTAATCTTATTGCTTACAATGCTATTTTCTTCCTGAAGACTTTTGTTTTGGTTGTAAAAGAAGTAGGCCGATGCCGCAAAAATAAAAGCGGCAACACTTGCAGCCACTGCATATTTGTAAAAGCGATTTCCTTTTCTGCGATCCATACGGATGCTATACAGGATCTTCTGCTTTAATCCTTCCGGGGCCTTTACCGCATGTAATTTGGCAAATGCCTCCAGGTTTTCCTGTAATTCATTGTAGACCTCGCGCACTTCCGGATACATGGTTATATACCGTTCCACCCTATTGGCTTCTTCAACGGAAGTGTCTCCAAGAAGATATTTTTCCAGGAGATCAGTATCTAAAAAGATGCGTATTTTTTCTTTCATACTACTACATTTAAAAGTAACATAAACGCCATACTACCATAAATTTTCCGCATTTCCCTAAGACCGATCTTAAGTCGGGATTTTATTGTACCCAGCGGAATATCCAACTCATCACTGGCCTCTTGTTGGGTCATTCCCTCAAAAAAAAGCGCCTCAAGTACTATCCGATACTTGGACTCTATCTTTGCAAGATTCTCCTTCACGTCCAAAAATTCCGGTTTAATGGCTTGTTCACCAAGATTATATACGTCAGAAACGTCTATTTGGATTTCTTTGTCCGTTTTTGTGTTTGCACTTCGTAATTTGTCTATGGCCGTATTTCGGGTTATCCGAAACAACCAGGTGAATAATTTGGCTTTAGAGGCATCGTAGGAGTCAGATTTTTTCCAAATCTTTACAAAACTCTCTTGTACCACATCCTGAGCCATATCTTCATCTTTTACCACTTTGTAGGCCACACCGTAAAGGGTGTCCGCGTAGTGATCGTATAACAGCGAGATTGCTTTTTCATCGCGTTCCTGTAATAGTTCAACAATATGTCTTTCCAGTAGTGTGCTCATGAAAGTTTGTTATTGAAATAACACGTGAAAAATCCAAATCGGAAATTCCATCGTATATCCAATAACGCTAAAGTATAAAATTGATTATTATAGCGTTGTTAGATTTACAACTTAAGAGCATAAATCACGATATAGAAAGTTTGGTTAGTTTGGTTTGGTATAACCCCGGGTCGCTTTTAGTGTCCGGGGTTATTTTATGATGTTTACCTCAGGATGCAGGAGAATTCCAAATCTGGTCTTTACAGCTTTTTGGATATTGGTGGCAAGATCCAAAATTTGTTTCCCTGTTGCATTTCCATAGTTTACCAGTACTAAGGCTTGTTTCTCATGTACTCCGGCATCTCCAAAGCGTTTTCCTTTAAAACCGCACTGTTCAATAAGCCAGCCTGCAGGAATTTTGATCAAATTTTCACCCATGTCATAAAAAGGAACTTGAGGAAACTTTCTTTTAACTCCTTCAAAAAGTTTCTTCGGAACCACAGGATTTTTAAAAAAACTACCACTGTTTCCAATAACTTGAGGGTCTGGAAGTTTTCTTTTTCGTATGTTGATAACCGCTTCGGCTATTTTTTGGATAGTAGGAATAACTACCTCCATTTTTTTTAACTCTTCTTCAATAGCACCATAAAATGTGTGAAGTGTATGGTCTTTTTTGGTGAGACAGAGCCGTATCGAGGTAATGATATACTTTCCTTTTGCGGCATTCTTAAAAAGGGAATCCCGGTATCCAAATTGGCAATCTTCCTTGGTAAAATCTTCCAATTCCTGATCTTGAATACGCATAGCCTCACAGCCTTCAAAAACATCCTTAAGTTCCACGCCATAAGCGCCGATATTCTGAATGGGAGCGGTACCTACATTTCCTGGAATAAGGGAAAGATTCTCCAGGCCACCGTAATCTCTTTGCAGTGTCCAAAGCACCAGCTCATGCCAATTTTCGCCAGCCATAATCTTCAAAACGATCGTTTGGTCGTCTTCTTGCGCTACGAATATGCCCTTTAGATTAAGATGAACAACCAGGGCATCAATATCAGAAGTGAGTAAAATGTTACTTCCACCACTAATGATGAAGCGTCTGGAAAATGCCGAAAGTTGAAGTACTTTTTGCAGTTGAAGCAGGCTGGTTACCTCTACAAAATGCCTGGCGTTGACTGCTATTCCGAAGGTGTTGTACGGTTTGAGCGATATGTTTTCCAGAATTTTCACGCTTCGGAATAGGATAAGAGGGCTGCTTTCAGAATTTTTACCGCTCTTTGAAGCACGGATTTCTCTAACACATATGCAATTCTGATCTGTTGCTTTCCATGTTCAGGGGAAGCATAAAATCCAGCAGCCGGAGCAACCATTACGGTTTCTCCATCTACTTCAAACTGTTCCAGCAACCATTGTGCAAAATGGTCCGCATCTTCTACCGGAAGCTCAGCAACACAGTAAAACGCTCCGCTAGGGCGTGCTATTTTAACGCCTTCAATTTTTTCCAATTCCGCAACCAAAAGGTCACGTCTGGAAACGTATTCGTCAATTACTTCCTCGAAATAACGTTGTGGAGTATCCAGGGCGGCTTCGCTAGCAATCTGGGCCAGGGTAGGAGGGGAAAGCCGAGCCTGCGCAAATTTGATAAGGGTGGCAATTACCGAAGGATTTCTTGATACCACACAACCAATTCGGGCACCACACATGCTATAGCGCTTTGAAACGGAATCTATTACAACAGCATGTTGTTCCAATCCGGGTTCCCGTAAAATAGAGTGATGCATTTTGCCGTCATAGGCAAATTCCCTGTAAACTTCATCCGCTACAAGGAAAAGATCATTTTTTTTAACCAGATCTGCTAATTGCTGAATCTCCTTGTGGGTGTATAAATATCCCGTAGGATTACCGGGATTACAAATTAAGATCGCTTTGGTTTTTTCCGTAATCTTATTCTCAAATTCGTGTATTGGCGGCAACGCAAAATTGGTGTCGATTGATGATAGTACAGGTACTACGTTAACGCCGTTAGCAGCAGCAAAACCATTATAATTAGCGTAGAAAGGCTCCGAAATCAAGATTTCATCCCCTGGATCCAGCAAGGTGCCCATAGTAAAAGACAAGGCTTCAGAGCCTCCGGTAGTAACTACTATATCCGAGGACGAAATTGAAATTTTATGTTTGCTGTAATACTGCGCAATTTTATCGCGATATTCCTCAGAACCCTCAGTACGACTGTAGGCCAGGACTTCTATTTTAGCATTTCGGACGGCATCCAATGCAATTTTTGGAGTCTTAATGTCCGGTTGACCGATATTGAGATGAATTACTTTTGTTCCTCTTTTTTTTGCGCCTTCAGCAAAAGGAACCAGTTTTCGTATGGGTGATGAGGGCATTCTGTTGCCTTTGGATGAAATCTTTGGCATGGGCTCAAACTTTTGGCAAAAATGGTGAAACCTCTTTAAGAAAACAACCTTGAAACCGCCAAAGCATTCACCAATGCAATGTTAAATTAACGTTTTCCCCAAAAATTATTTCCTATATTTAAGTAAATAAGATGCTGACTTCTATGCGGTTTAGGTGGAAGAATATTTGTTTACCTTTTTTAGTTTTAACCTTTTGTACTGCGGGTTTAGCACAGCATTTTCATATTTCCAACAAGAAAAAGTTTGAAAAGATCCCGTTTGAACTGGTGAATAACCTTATGGTTGTTCCAGTTGAATTGAACGGTGCGAAACTCAAATTCATATTAGACACCGGGGTAAGTAGTGCTATTTTGTTTAATCTGACGGATCAGGATTCCATTCAGATCAATAATGTTTCCAAGATAGCCCTACGCGGTCTCGGAGAAGGCGAACCCATACAAGCGCTGAAATCTGTGCATAATACGTTTAAATTGGGTAATGCAACCTGTTTCGATCAGGCGCTATATGTTATATTGGATAAAGGACTTAATTTTTCTACCTCCCTGGGAATGCCCGTTCACGGTATTATCGGTTACGATGTATTCCGAGACTTTGTAGTAGAGGCCAATTACATGAAGGAACATGTGAAGTTGTATCCCCCCGAGAAGTATAAATATAAACCAAGTAAAAAAGCGGAAACGATCCCGATGGCCTTGATCAACAAGAAAATCTATGTTGATGCCGCTATAACCCGCGAGGATAATACAGAAACACCTGTTAAACTATTGTTGGATACCGGGAGCAGCGACGCGCTTTGGCTATTTCAAGACCTGGAAAAAGGACTGGAAATACCGCAAAAGAATTATGAAGATTTTCTGGGTAAGGGATTAAATGGTAACATTTTTGGCAAACGCACCAAACTTAAGGGAATGCGTATTGGTAGTTTCCGGTTTGATGAAGCTAAGGTAGCCTTTCCGTATCCCGAATCTTTTAGCGCTATAAAGGATCTGGGCAGTAGGAATGGAAGTCTGGGGGGAGAGGTGCTAAAACGTTTCAATATTGTATTTGATTACACAAACAATAAAATAACACTATCCAAAAATGCTTATTTTAAGACGCCTTTTCAATATAACCTGGCCGGCCTGGATATCCAGCATAATGGACTGCGCTATATTGCAGAAAAGATTACGGATTCCAGAGGTGTAGTTAAAAAACAAGAGAACGAAAGCTTCGGAAATGTCCAAATACTTATGCAGAACACCACGCGTTTGAGCCTGGTGCCTGAAATAGTAGTTTCGGGTATTCGGGCGGGAAGCCCGGCAGCAGAAGCAGGACTGAAAGAAGGAGATGTCATCTTAGCGGTAAACGGAAAGCGGATTCACGATTATAAATTGCAAGAAGTACTGCAAATGTTGAATCAACGCGAGGGGAAACGAGTTCGGGTTTTAATTGAACGGTACAATAGAGATTTACTTTTTTCTTTTGTGTTGAAAGATCTTTTTGAAACAAAAAAGCCCTGAAACAGATTTCAGAGCTTTCTAAGTGTATACTATATCTCTATTCCTACTTTGAATCTTCGGAAAGTACGGTCCCTTTTATTTTAAGCACTTTAGTTGGCGTATCTGCATTCGAAGTAACGGTAATAGCCTTGCGAATAGGGCCTACACGGTTAGTATCGTATTTCACCTGTATCTCACCTGTTTTACCTGGCATTATTGGTGCTTCAGGTTTTTTTGGAATGGTACATCCACAGCTCGATTTAACATCACTAATAACTAAGGGTACCTGGCCTGTATTGGTAAATTCAAAGACGCGTACACCATCACTACCCTTAGCGATTTCACCATAGTCTATGGTCTCGCTTTTAAATTCGATCTTGGCGCTTTTATCTTGAGCCGTAGCGGCTAAGGTAAAAAGTCCAATAAACAATAAGAATATTCCTCTTTTCATTTTTTTAGTTTTGGGTGAATTCAAAAGTAGGTGTTTTCAACCTTCCTCCAAAATTCTTTCGTTATGTTATAACGATGTTTATTTTTGTTTCGTATTCAATGGATTGGTTATTCATGAAAGCTTAACGTTATCTTTTTGTAGGGCTTTCAATACAGAACCAATCCTTTATTGTTTGGACAAAAATTATACCGCAAATGGAAATTCCATCCAAATATGAACCCCAAAAAGTTGAGGAGCAATGGTATGCCTATTGGGAAACGCACGATTTTTTTAGCTCTATCCCAGATGACCGAGAGCCGTATACCATTGTAATTCCACCACCAAATGTTACAGGTGTGCTTCATATGGGGCATATGTTGAATAACACCCTTCAGGACGTATTAATCCGTAAAGCCCGGTTAGAAGGCAAAAATGCATGTTGGGTGCCTGGGATGGATCATGCTTCTATTGCTACGGAAGCTAAGGTAGTAGCAAAACTAAAAGCGGAAGGAATCTCAAAATCAGAGATATCCCGAGATGCTTTTTTACAACATGCCTGGGATTGGACCAATGAATATGGGGGGGTTATCCTTAAACAACTACGTAAACTGGGTTGCTCCTGTGATTGGAAGCGTACAAAGTTTACCATGGATGACAATATGTCAGCTTCCGTGATCGATGTTTTTGTAAAGCTGTATAACAAGGGATATATCTATAGAGGGTATCGCATGGTCAACTGGGATCCTCAGGCTAAAACTACACTTTCGGATGAGGAAGTGATCTATGAGGAGCAGCAAGGATTACTGTATTATTTGGCGTATCCGATAGAAGGTTCGGAGGAGAAAGTAACCATTGCAACAACGCGTCCGGAGACTATTCTGGGGGATACCGCTATCTGTATAAACCCTAAAGACGAAAGATACCACCATTTAAGAGGAAAACGGGCTATAGTTCCTATTGCTAATCGGCCTATTCCCATTATTGAAGACGATTATGTAGACGTGGAATTCGGAACAGGGTGTTTGAAAGTTACCCCAGCTCATGATGAGAATGATAAGGAACTTGGAGAACGCCACAATTTAGAGATCATTGATATTTTTAATGAAGATGCCTCATTAAACGCTTACGGTTTGCATTATGAAGGAAAAGATCGCTTTGTAGTACGTAAAGAAATCGCCAACGAGTTGCAGGAGCAGGGTTTCTTAGTAAAAACAGAAGCCTATGTGAATAAAGTAGGTACTTCGGAGCGGACAAAAGCGGTCATTGAACCAAGACTGTCAGATCAATGGTTTTTAAAGATGGAGGAACTGGCCAGGCCCGCCCTGGAAGCTGTATTCGCATCCGAAGAAGTGAAACTTTTTCCAAAGAAGTTCGAAAATACCTACCGGCATTGGATGGAAAATATTCGGGATTGGAACATATCACGACAATTGTGGTGGGGTCAGCAAATACCTGCCTACTATTTTGGGGACGGAAAAGAGGATTTTGTAGTAGCAAAAACTGCGGAGGAAGCTCTTGAGATTGCAAAACAGAGAACAAAGAACGAACAGCTTACTGCTGGCCATCTAAAACAAGACCCTGATGTGCTGGATACCTGGTTCTCCTCCTGGCTCTGGCCCATTAGTGTATTTAATGGCATACTATCTCCTGATAATCCCGAAATTAATTACTATTATCCCACGAACGATCTGGTAACTGCCCCGGATATCCTGTTCTTTTGGGTGTCCCGTATGATTGTAGCTGGATATGAATTCCGAAACGAACGCCCTTTTGAAAATGTGTATCTAACGGGTTTGGTACGCGATAAACAACGCCGTAAAATGTCAAAATCCCTTGGCAATTCTCCAGATGCACTAAAACTAATTGAAAGCTATGGCGCTGACGGTGTTCGGGTGGGATTATTGCTGAGCTCTGCAGCAGGGAATGATTTGTTGTTTGATGAATCCTTATGTCAGCAAGGGGCTAATTTTGCCAATAAAATATGGAATGCCTTCCGATTGGTAAAGGGTTGGGAGGTAGCTGATCTGGACCAACCTAAGGCTGCAAAGATTGGGGTGGACTGGTACAAGGCGCGTTACCAACAGGTTTTAGCGGAAATTGAAGGCTACCTTGAAAAATACCGTATCTCGGATGCCCTAATGGCGATCTATAAACTCGTTTGGGACGACTTTTGTTCCTGGTTGCTGGAAATTGTAAAGCCAGCCTATCAACAGCCTATTGATCGCCTCACTTTTGAAACGGTGATCCAATTGTTCGAAAGCAATTTAAAACTGCTGCACCCCTTTATGCCATTTCTTACCGAAGAGATCTGGCAGCGTATTGCAGAACGTACGGTCCAGGAAGCGCTATGTATTGCAGATTGGCCGAATACCGCCAGTTTTGATAGCAAGCTAATTGCAGAGTTCGAATTTGCAGCTGAAGTGATCTCCGGGATCCGTACTATCCGAAAGGAAAAAAATATCCCAAACAAAGATGCCCTCCAATTGATGGAATTGAACGGTAAAACTTCCATTTCTTCCATGGACGCCATTATAAAAAAGCTTGGAAATATAGAGGATATCGAGACCGTTGAAGGGAAGGTAGAAGGTGCCCTGAGCTTTCGGGTAAAAAGCAATGAATATTTTGTACCTATATCAGGAGCAATTGATGTAGCCGCTGAGATCAAAAAGATTCACGAGGAACTTACCTACACCCGGGGATTCCTTGTTTCGGTAGAAAAGAAGTTATCCAACGATCGGTTTGTAAACAATGCCCCTGCTCAAGTAGTAGCGTTAGAGCGGAAAAAGGCCGCAGATGCTGAGGCTAAAATAGCGACCTTAGAAAAAAGCTTAGCTGCACTAGAATAGTAGGATCTTCTTTTCGGGTTATTGCAATTCTAGATGTAGTTAGAAAAGGAGGGTATTATGATTTCTTTTTCGGAAATTTTAACCATCCCTAATGGGCAAGTCATATGAAAATAAAACTGTATTCATCTGGCTTCCTGCATCTGACTCAAAGAAAACAGGTACTGCTGTAAATGATTGGGAAGTTCAAAGTGCCGGGAAACGGGATGCCGTTATTTTACATTGTCATTACTATCTCCGATTTGGAATACGTGCGGTACTAAAGATAAATAATGGTACTTTTAAGAAATAGCGAATCCCTAAGAAATGAAAAAATTGAAAAAAACGGATATAGCACAAGAGGTATTTGACCTCTATGATGACTATGCGCATAACAAACTTCACCGGCGGGAGTTTATCGAAAAACTTTCCTTATACGCCGTTGGTGGAATAACCGTGTCTTCCCTATTGAGCTTTATGATGCCCAACTATGCGGATAAGTTTTTAGTAGATCCCAACGATCCCGAGTTGGAGACCTCCTATATCACCTACGCTTCGGAAAAAGGGGGCGGAGCGATCAAAGGACTGCTATCCAAACCAAAACAATTTGAAGGTAAACTTGGCGGGATAGTAGTGGTGCATGAAAATCGTGGGCTTAATCCTTATATTGAAGATACCGCACGAAGGGCGGCTTTAGAGGGGTTTATCACCTTAGCTCCTGATGCACTTTCCCCCCTGGGAGGATATCCCGGAAACGATGACGAAGGGCGTGCTATGCAGCGCCAACGGGATCGTTATGAAATGTTAGAAGATTTCATTGCTGCTTTTGATTACTTGAAAAAGCATGAGGATTGTTCAGGAAAAATAGGGGTAGTAGGATTTTGCTTTGGAGGATGGATCTCTAATATGATGGCGGTTAAAGTTACTGATTTGGCGGCTGCTGTTCCCTTTTATGGAGGGCAACCCAAGGAAGCTATTGACCGGATAAACGCCCCTTTGATGTTGCAATTTGCCGGACTGGATGAAAGGGTAAACGCTGGTTGGCCAGATTACGAAAAGGCCCTTAAAGAAAATGGAAAAGCATACCAGGCGTTTATGTATCCCAATGTCAATCACGGTTTTCACAACACCTCTACACCACGATACGATGAAGAAGCTGCAGAGTTAGCATGGAAACGGACTATGGATTTCTTTAAAGCGCATCTGCTTTAGGTTAATGGTTTTACCAAATAATTTCCGGGAAGAAAATCTGTAACCATGAAAAAGTTAGACCGAAGAAATTTTCTTAAAAAGACCTCAATGGCTTCGGCGGCATTGGGAGCGAGTACGTTGTTTTCGGATCTCTATGGTAATGATAGTCGTCCGCTTGCCTCAAGATATATGGGGGATTTTTCTGCACCTAAATTGAAAAAAATACGAGCTGCCTTTATTGGGGTTGGGAACAGAGGCGGAGACCATTTAAAATTCTTTGCTGCTTTAGAGGGAACAGAGGTCGTAGCTATTTGCGATTTATACGAAGACCTGGTCAAGGAAAAGTTGCACTGGGTAGGGGAGGTGGCCGAAAGGGATCAACACCCGGATATTAAGTTGTTCTGGGGCGATGAACACCGGTGGAAAGCCATGCTTAAGGAAGTTCAACCCGATGTTGTTTTTATCGCAACCAATTGGACAAATCACGCGCCAATGGCTATTGAAAGTATGGAACGGGGTTCGCATGCTTTTGTAGAGGTACCCATAGCAGTTACCCTTGAAGAAATGTGGAGTATTGTGGATGCTTCGGAACGCACTCAGAAACATTGCATGATGTTGGAGAATGTGAACTATAACCGCGAGGAGTTGATGTTTCTCAATATGTGCAGGCAAGGTGTTATTGGAGAGGTACTACATGGGGAGGCTGCTTATATTCACGAACTGCGGTGGCAGATGGAAGAACAACAGCGCGGAACAGGATCATGGCGTACCTATCATTATGCAAAACGGAATGGGAACTTATATCCCACTCATGGTTTAGGGCCGGTAGCTCAGTATATGAACCTGGCGCGCGGAGAAGATAACTTTCATAGTTTGGTATCCTTCTCAACCCAGTCTCTGGGGAGAAAGCAATACGCTGCAAAAAACTATCCGGAAGACCATAAATGGAACCAATTGGAGTATTTGGGAGGGGATTTGAACACCTCTATTTTAAAAACAAAAATGGGTCGCACCATACTAGTGCAGTGGGATGAGACTTCTCCAAGACCCTATTCCCGATTGAACCTGATCCAGGGGACAAAAGGGGCGTTGGCTGGTTTTCCAACACGAGTGGCTTTGGAAAATGGGGTGAAAGGACTTACTAAAGATCACCATAGTTGGGTGGAAGGGGAGCAGTTAGAAACCGTTTACGAAGCCTATGACCATCCGCTGTATAAACGATTGAACCAAGCGGCCAAAGGCAGTGGACATGGCGGGATGGATGGTATTATGGTGTATCGCATTGTGGAATGTTTACAGCAGGGTTTGCCTTTGGATCAAAATGTATATGAAGGCTGTTTTTGGAGTGCAGTTGCCCCATTAAGCGAAAAAGCGGTTGCGAATGCAGGGGCTCTTCAATATTTTCCTGATTTTACCCGTGGGAATTGGAAGGATACGCTCCCGCTTAAAGTCGTTTCTTAGTGCTGATGGTAACACTTAAGGTACCAGCACGTATTTGTTTCTTTGGAGATCATCAGGATTATTTGGGACTTCCCGTAATCGCAGGAGCGGTTGATAGATTTATTCATCTTCAGGCATTTCCCAATGCTAGTAAGGCATTCATTTTAAACCTTAGCGATATCAATAGTACGATCCATATCGGGTTGGAAGAATCCCTTGAAAACCTAGAACAGGGAGACTACTTTCGTTCCGCAATGGGAGTATTAAAAAAGAAAGGGTTAAGCTTCACCCGGGGATATGCAATTACAATTACCAGCGATATCCCAATTAACGCAGGATTATCAAGTTCTTCTGCTTTAATAGTGGCTTGGATACGATTTTTAATAACTTCTCAGGAGGGAATAGAAAGTGCAGAGGACAAAGAAATCGGTCGTTGGGCATATGAGGCAGAGGTGGAATATTTTAGACAACCTGGTGGACTTATGGATCACTTTACAATTGCCCAGAGCGGCCTCTGCTATATAGACACCATTACAGGCAGTACTGAAAGGTTGGAAAACCATTTGGGAGAACTTGTGGTCGCCGAATCCGGTGTACCCAAAAACACCTTAAGCGTGTTAAAGAATGCCAGAGTATTTGCGCAAAATGCCCTTGCTGCAGTACAAACTGCTCATCCGGAATTCGATTTACATACAGCTACAAACGACGATTGTGAACGTTACAAGCATTTAATAAATCCTAAATATCGAAATCACTGGTATGCCGCAATACAGAATTATCAAATTACCAAACAGGCGAAGCATGTACTACTACAAAACAAAAGTAGTCCTGAACAGCTAGGCATCCTTATGAATAGGCACCAGCAAATATTGCAAAATCAAATTCGAAATACTCCGGCGCCCATGATTGCTATGATGGATGCTGTAAGGAAAAAGGGAGCCTTCGGGGCTAAAATAGTAGGCTCTGGCGGTGGAGGATGCATTGTGGCCATAACAAATGAGAAGCACAAAGACGATGTAATAGCTACTTTCCTACAGCACGGCGCTACCGCAGCTTATGGCGTAAATCTGGTTTTGCCATGAAAAATGACAATCTTATTGTATTGGTAGCAGGAATGTCTTCCCGAATGAGAAAGAGCATACCACATACACAAATCAGCAAGACTGTAGCTCAGGTGGCCATGCAGCAACACAAAAGTCTTATTCCGCTCGGTAAACAAGGGAAACCACTGCTTTTTTATCTTTTAGGCAATGCTAGGCAAGCTGGGATTACCACGATTTATCTAGTTACATCTGTGGAGAACGATGGATTTAAAAAGTTCATTTCGCGATATGCAGCGGAAAATGAACTTCAGGGATTAAGCTTTCGGTATGCTGTACAACATATCCCTGAAGGTGCTAAGAAGCCGCAAGGAACCGCGGATGCTTTGTTGCAATGCCTGGAACAGTATCCTCAGCTTAGAGGAGAACAATTTACAGTTTGTAATGGGGATAATCTGTATTCTATGCAGACATTGTTTGCCCTTCGTGACCCTCGAATTTCACCACATGCTTTAATCGCTTATGACCGTTCCGGATTGACTTTTACGGATGAAAAGATCACTAAATTTGCACTGCTGCGCATTACAAATGAAGGGTTTTTGTCGGCCATTGTGGAAAAACCGGATAGGAGACTACTAGATGGGTTTCGGGATTTGGATGGCAAGCTTAGAGTGAGTATGAATATTTTCAATTTTACGGGTTCCGATATTTACACGTATTTGAAAAATTGTCCGGTACATCCGGTTCGATTGGAAAAAGAACTTCCTGCCGCGGTACGCGGCCTAATTCGTGATCAAGCTAAAGGCATGTGGTGTATTCCATTTTCGGAACACGTTCCGGACTTGACTTCAGCGGAAGATATCAGTAGGTTTTAGGTGCAAGGCAAACAAAAACCGCTTATAAAAGAAGTCCCGGCGCTATCATGAATCACAACGTATTTAAACTTGAGAAAAACATATTGAAATTAGGAGGTTTTGGTCCAATGAAAAATGAAAAAGAAATAACGAAAGAATACTAGGACTAAAAAATGAGACGAGCTTAGTATCTTGGTGTTAGATTGAAAACGAAATAGGTTTGACGAAAAGGAACTTATTTATTGCGGTTTTTGTTGTTTCGGTCTTTGGTTTGGCCTTTGTGCAATACAGATATCTGCAAATTGGATTGAACCTGGCAAAAGTCCAGTTTGACGAAAAGGTGGAAAAAGCCATTGTTGATATTAAAATAGGACTTAGCGATCAGAATCAGCTTACCTACCTCGTGGCTAGTGCCATGAAAAAGGACACCTCTTTTTTTAAAACCAGCCCAGACAGTATTATTGATGCTTCCAGCTATTTTTTGAACGATTACCTATTGGAAAATCTTACTAAAAATGGAATAGAGGCAGACTTTACCTATGCTTTAAGTACAAGGGATTCTACGTACTATCTTAACTCCTCCGATAGTTTTAAGGATAAGGAAAATGCAGTTTCCTATCCACTACTTTTGGAAGGCTATTTACCCCAGCTGTTTGAGCAACGCTTTATTCTGGATCTACGATTTAATAATCTTAACAGTTATTTTTTATCACAACTCAATGGACTTACATTCCCCAGTCTGCTGTTTATGATCGGAATTGTGGTTGTGGTCTTGTGGGCGCTGCGAACCTATTACTGGCAAAAAAGCGTGATCACTACTACAGATGAATTTATTAATAATCTTACCCATGAGCTAAAGACGCCTGTGTTTGCAATTCATATGGCATCAAAAATGCTGGAAGACAAGGTTTTCGATAAGGACAAAACGTTTTTAACTATTATCAGGCAGCAGGCCAAACGCCTGGGAGAACATATAGATAAGGTTTTGGAATTGGCTACTTTGGAACGCAAAAAGACAGTTTTGCATTTGCAAAGGGTAGATTTTTATCCTCATTTACTAAAAGTCTGCAAGGAATTTGAAACCCTGGTTGACCTTGAAAAAATACATTTTACGTATGATCTTGAACCTTCAAGGTACCCTGTTTTAGCAGAGGCATTTCATTTAGAAAACGTGGTAAACAATCTATTGGACAATGCCAAAAAATATGGTAATGATCCCAGCATTAATATAAGAAGTAAGCTACTGGAAGATAAATTGGTAATTGTAATTCAAGACACGGGAGAAGGGATTCCAAAAGAGGAGCAAGACAAGATATTTCGAAAGTATTACCGGGCCAGGAACAATGCTAATAACAGAGTGAAAGGTTTTGGTTTGGGCCTGAATTATGTGCGCACAATTGTTAAAAAACATGGAGGAAGTATTACACTGGATAGCACACCCGGTAAAGGCACAACAGTTAGGCTACAAATTCCTTTGATCAAAGATGGAAAAAAGTAATCGCATATTATTGGTGGAGGATGAGGAGTCCTTGGGGTATTTGTTGGTCGAATATCTTAACATGAAAGGTTTTTTGGTCCATTTGGCTACTCAGGGTAAAGCGGCAATGGCCTTATTGGACCGCAGGGAGTTTGATCTGGCGATATTAGACGTAACCCTGCCGGAAATGGATGGGTTTACTCTGGCGAGAAAGATACAGGAAGACTATCCGGGACTACCATTTTTGTTTCTCTCGGCACGTTCTTTGAAAGTGGATGTTTTAAAGGGGTTTTCCCTTGGCGCAGTAGATTATTTAAAAAAACCAATTGATGAAGAAGAGTTGGTGGTCCGCATAAATGCTATTTTGTCCCGAATCCAACCTAAGCCTCAAAAAGCAAAACGCGCTACCTTTCAGTTGGGAAGGTATCGTTTTGATCCTGAAAACCAGCAACTTGCCTTAGGTGCCAACGAGCGCCAACTTACTACCAGAGAGAGCGAACTATTGCGGGTTCTGGCGGGTAACATGAATAGCTTGTGTAGTCATCGGGATATTCTAACCGAACTTTGGGGAGAAAATGATTATTTCAATCGCAAGAGCCTTAATGTATTTATCACCAGGCTGCGAAAGTATTTGGAAGAAGATAAGGGTATTCGAATAGAAAACGTACACGGGAAAGGTTTCATTCTTAAAATTATGGCACGGTAATCGGAATTGTCAAGTAGTGGTAAATGTTTAAATTTAGTGTGTGGAAACCTATGCAACGGCTTTATTGTATGCCATACCTTTCTTCGTAGGTTTGGTGTTGCTGGAAATTCTTTATGGCAATTGGGTAAAGGATCAAAAGCATAACGTAATGGATACCGTGAGCAGTCTCAGTTCGGGCTTGACCAATATCATAAAAGACTCTTTAGGTCTGGTGGTAGTCTTGGTTGGCTATCCCTTTTTGGTGGAGCATTTGGCACTATTGGAAATGGAAACTACTTGGCTAGTATGGCTAATAGCTTTCCTTGCGATTGATTTTGCAGGGTATTGGAATCATCGGTTAAGCCATCATATAAATATTTTTTGGAATCAACATGTCATTCACCATAGCAGCGAGGAATTCAATTTGGCTTGTGCGTTGCGACAATCGATTTCCAATCTTATTGGTTACTTTGCTCTCTTGCTAATTCCGGCGGCCCTTTTGGGTGTCCCGAATACGGTAATTGCTATTCTCGCACCGGTTCATTTGTTTGCACAATTCTGGTATCATACCCAACACATAGGCAAGATGGGATGGCTGGAATATATTATCGTGACACCATCACAGCACAGGGTGCATCACGCTATAAATCCGGAGTATATCGATAAAAATCTAGGACAAATCCTCTGTATTTGGGATCGTATGTTTGGTACTTTTCAGGAAGAACTGGATCATGTACCTCCAAAGTATGGGGTTTTAAAACCGGCTTCTACCTGGAATCCTATCCTTATAAACTTTCAACATGTCTGGCGCTTATGCAAAGATGCGTGGCGCGCAAAAAGCTGGAAAGACAAGCTGAGGATTTGGTTTATGCCAACGGGATGGCGCCCGGAAGACGTTGCTAAGAACTATCCGATATCAAAAATCGAAGATGTTTTCAATTTTAAAAAATATCAACCCGAAGCGAGTGCGATGCTTAAAGGATATGCCATCTTTCAGTTGTTGTTCAATACCGGGCTCATGCTATTTATGTTCTACAATTATGCTTGGATCGGGTTTAACAATCTCTTGCTTTTCGGAGCTTTTGTATTTGTTGGGATATTTGGATACACCGCTCTAATGGACAGAAAGCCATATGCTTTTTGGGTAGAACTTGTTAGAGGGACTTTGGGATTACTTCTAATTATTGTCTGGGGCGACTGGTTTGGATTAAATACGTATTTCAAATGGGGAGCCACAATGGTTGGAATTTATTTTCTCATCACCATATTCTGTGGTTTTTACTTTAGCTTTTTGGAACGACCTATGGAAGCTCAAAAGCCTATATAAGCTAGGGTTTAATCTCTTTTAACTCTGCATTTACCAGGGCAATGTAGCTTCGCATTGCGTCTTCTATGGTTATATGCTGTGCCTGGATAAGGGCGTTTGCTTTAAAGGCATTTATAAGTGGGGTTTTACTACCTGGATTTCTCCTATTTTTAGTAGCTATTTTGTAATACGCATACAACTTTAGCAATACATCTGCCGGTAGCGGATGTGTATAATTGCTTACAAAATCCACTGCTTTGTCAAACTCAAGCTTTAGTTGATCATCGCTCATCTTTATCCCCTAACATAGCGATGCAGGTTTTAGCACCCACTACTTTTTGGTTCAATGAAACACATACTTTACAGTCTAAAGGTAATAGGAGATCTACCCGGGAACCAAATTTGATAAAACCAGCATCTTGTCCCTGCACCACTTGTTCTCCCTCCTCGGCGTAATTTACTATTCTTCTGGCTAGGGCACCTGCAATTTGGCGATAAAGAATTTCGCCAAATTTTGGCGTATGTACTACTACTGTGGTGCGTTCATTTTCCGTACTGGATTTTGGGTGCCACGCCACCAAATATTTCCCCGGATGATATTTGGAGTACGTCACTGTACCACTGGCAGGATATCTGGTAACATGCACATTCACCGGAGACATAAAAATTGAGATCTGTCTTTTTTTTGCTTTAAAATATTCGTTTTCCTCCACTTCCTCAATAACAACCACCTTACCATCAACGGGAGCAAGGATCTCATCAAAATCAGGGGTAACCAACCGTTTTGGATTCCTAAAAAACTGAAGTATGAGTACAAGAATGACCAGGGCAGCAAGTTGTATTCCCCAACGTAAAATATCTGAATCAACAAAATACTGCGATAGTATAATCGCGGATACACAAAGAAAAAAGGTGATCAAAATAATATGCTGTCCTTCCTTATGAAACATAGCTAAATACAATTAAAGTCAAATATGCAAAGGGTGCTGCGTATATTAAACTATCTAAACGATCCAGAATCCCTCCATGTCCCGGTAAAATTGCTCCGCTGTCCTTCACTCCTGCAACACGCTTAAATTTGGATTCCAACAGGTCTCCCAAATTTCCCGTAATAACCAGGACAACGGCTAAAATCATCCATTGATTTCTACTTAGGATCGGTTCGTATCCCGAAATAATATACGCGGCTATCAAAGCAAAAATAAGACCTCCCACGGAACCTTCAATCGTCTTTTTAGGAGAAATTGAGGGGAATAATTTATTTTTTCCAATAGTACTGCCTACGAGATAGGCAAACGTATCATTTACCCAAATAAGCACAAAGATGCCCATGATAAGATATTTGGCGAATTCGTTATCCTTGTAGGGTATCATGGTAAGAAAAATACAACCTCCGCCTATATAAAATATAGCAAGAAGGAGTTTTTGCATATTGGAAAAGTCAGGAGACTGCTTTTTGGAAAAAAGGTAGCTGAGTAGGGCCAAATTTACAGTTAATGTTGCCATCATTAAAAACCGGATGACCACAAAATTCTGTACGATGTAAATAAACGCCCACCAAAGGGCCAGATAAGCAAGGAAAACGTAGTACCCCCTTATTTTCACCAGGCGCTTGAATTCATACAAACACCCCAATCCAAATACCATAAAGAGAAAATCAAATGCATCCGAGCTTAAAAAAACAGAAGTTAAGAGTAAAAAAACGTATACGATACCAGTAATAGATCGACGGAGAAGTTCTCTCATGAGATCAATAGTCTTCCAAAAGCAAAAGATAGACATTTTTTGAGGCACTTCCGTAGGAAAGAAAATCATTTTTATTTTCCGGAGTGGGTAAAAAATGCTTTAACGTAGTAATGTTATCGGGTATGTTTTTTTGATACTTCTTTTTAATAACCTTTAGCGCTTCACTTATAGATTCTACCAATTGACTGGTAGTAGCAAATACGATAAGGTTGCCTGGGAGTTCGTTGAGTTTTTTTTCTTTGATCTGATTGGAACAAACGAGTACGGACCCATTATGGGCAACCAAATGTTCGCAGGTAGTGAAAAAAATATCACTTTCTGAAGTTTTATCCGTGAATGCTATTTTTTCGGCGGCAAACCTTTCATTGATACGTTTATCCAGTGTAAAGAAAAATCGGTTTTGCCAGTTATTTTCGGAAATAATGTTCTGGAGTGCTAGCTGCACCTCCGTAAAATTCTCACAATAAATGAATTTGCCTCCGTTTTTCTTAAAATATATGGTGAACTTTTCATCAAGTGGGATCTTAAGATCGGGCATGTGTTCTCCCCTTGTCTCCAAAGTTTCCTTGGGGACTTTCTTCCCACCGCCAAAAATTCTGTCTAACAATCCCATGCTAGAATTGGTGCATCAAAAAAATGAGCGAAAGCTAACTTCACTTTTTATTTAACTTCTTCTTGTGGAGTATCCTGCAAGGAGGTATTTTCTTCTGCATCTTCTTTCTCATACGGTCGCTTGCCAAAAATCTTTTCCAGATCGTCCTTAAAAATAACTTCTTTCTCTAGCAATCGGTCCGCTAGTTGGGTCAATTTATCTTTATTCGCATCCAAAATTTCTATAGCCCTCTTGTACTGCGCTTCAATAATTTTCGAAATTTCTTCATCAATTTTTTGTGCAGTCTCCTCACTGTAGGGTTTTGTGAATCCGTATTCGCCCTGACCTGAGGAATCATAATAGGTAATATTGCCCAATTCATCATTAAGGCCGTAAATAGTAACCATGGCCCTGGCTTGTTTGGTTACTTTTTCAAGGTCACTTAGCGCACCAGTAGAAATCTTATTAAAGATTACTTTTTCTGCCGCTCTGCCTCCCATAGTGGCACACATTTCATCCAACATTTGTTCTGGACGTACAATGAGCCGTTCTTCGGGAAGATACCAAGCTGCTCCCAAAGACTGTCCTCGTGGCACAATAGTTACTTTTACCAAAGGAGCGGCATGCTCAAGCATCCAGCTAACAGTAGCGTGGCCAGCTTCATGAAAAGCAATGGTTTTTTTCTCTTCCGGCGTAATTATCTTATTCTTTTTCTCCAATCCGCCTATAATCCGATCCACAGCATCCAAAAAGTCCTGTTTGGTTACCGCTTTCCGTTCTTTACGGGCGGCAATAAGGGCAGCTTCATTGCAGACATTGGCGATATCGGCTCCTGAAAAGCCTGGGGTCTGCCTGGCCAAAAAATCCAGATCCAGAGTTTCAGCTGTTTTGATCGGTCTTAGATGAACATCAAAAATCTCTTTACGTTCTCTGATATCCGGGAGATCTACATAAATCTGACGATCAAATCGTCCCGCCCGCATTAACGCTTTATCTAATACGTCGGCGCGATTCGTTGCGGCCAAAACAATAACATTGGTGTTTGTCCCAAAACCGTCCATCTCCGTAAGTAACTGGTTGAGTGTATTCTCGCGTTCATCATTAGAACCCGTGAAATTATTTTTTCCCCGCGCTCTTCCAATAGCGTCAATCTCATCGATAAAAATAATAGAAGGCGACTTGTCTTTGGCTTGTTTAAACAGATCCCGTACTCTAGAAGCACCAACCCCTACGAACATTTCTACAAAATCTGAACCTGACAGCGAGAAGAACGGTACTTTGGCTTCACCTGCAACTGCCTTGGCCAGAAGTGTTTTACCGGTTCCGGGAGGGCCTACTAAGAGCGCGCCTTTAGGTATTTTTCCTCCCAGGGAGGTGTATTTATCTGGATTTTTCAGGAACTCTACAATCTCCTGAACTTCTTCTTTAGCCCCTTCCAGTCCTGCCACATCCTTAAATGAGGTACGGGTGTCTGTCTTTTCATCAAATAAGCGGGCTTTCGATTTACCAATATTAAAAATCTGCCCCCCGGCGCCTCCCCCAGCACCTCCGGACATGCGGCGCATTAGATAAATCCAGATACCAATAAGAAGAATAAAAGGAAGAAGGGATAGCAAGAGATCACCGAGAACGTTATTCTCCGTATCGAACTCTACAATGGTATCCAGGTTGTTTTCCTTTTTTATCTCAGTGATTTCATTTTGAAATATCTGCAAATCTCCGTAGTCCAGAATATATTGCGGAACCAAGCCCGTTGTTGGAAGCATTGGCTTATCGGCAACCCCTCTGTGGACATCCTTCTTTAACGCCTCATCAGTAAGATATACTTTTGCGCGACGCGTATTTGTGATAATAACAATCTTTGAGATATCCCCATTTCTAAGAAATTCCTGGAGCTCTGAAGTAGTTGTTTTCTCTGTATTGGAAAATGTTGCACTACCAAAAAACTGAAATCCCAGGATGAGTGCGATAATTACGCCATAAATCCACCAGGAACTAAATCTGGGTTTTTTGGGTGTATTTGAATTTTCTTTAGCCATTTTTTACTGATTGTAATCACTCTCCACTAAAGTAACTTTGGCATCTCCCCAAAGTCCTTCAATATCATAAAATTCTCGAGCATGCTTTTGGAAAACGTGTACCACTACGTTTACATAATCCATTAAAACCCACTCGGCATTCTCAGCACCTTCTATGTGCCATGGTTTGTCTTTTATAGATTTACTAACTGTCTTTTGGATGGAAGAGACTATGGCGTTAACGTGGGTATTGGAAGTTCCATTGCATATCACAAAATAGTCGCAGACGGTGTTTTCTATTTCTCTTAGGTCAAGAAGATTAATTTCTAAACCTTTTACCTCTTCTATCCCTTCAATTACTAAAGTTATTAGATCATCTGCACTAACTTTGGTTTTCAGCATTCAAAAATTTTAGTTTTTACAAAGTTATTACTTTTTTGTTTTGCCCTATCGTGTTTTTAACATAACCTTGAAAGGACAAAAGCATGCTACAAGTACTATGCAAATAATCAAACTTGATGCCACGGAATCCACAAATCTGTATTTGAAAGATTTGATCACGAAAAGGAAGTTGAAAGACTTTACTGTAGTTACCTGCAAGTACCAGGCAAGGGGCAAAGGGCAACGTGGTAATAGTTGGATTTCTGAAAGTGGTAAAAATCTAACAGTGAGTATTTTAAAACACTTTTCTGCTTTTGATATGGCCAGGATTTTTTATCTGAATTTTGCGGTATCACTTGCCATTTTGGAAGCTTTGAAGGAATTTGAGGTCCCTGGACTAATGGTAAAATGGCCGAACGACATTATGTCAGGTAATCAAAAAATATGTGGAATCTTAGTTGAAACTGTACTAAAAGGAGGACAATTGCGCCATGCAATACTTGGGTTTGGTTTGAATGTAAACCAAACTAAATTTGAACATCTACCCCAAGCGACTTCCTTAAAGAATATAACCAGCCTTGATTATGATCTGGATAAGGTGTTACAAAAAGTAGTTACGCAATTGCAATATTTTATGAAGAATATTGAGCAACAGACAGCGCAATTACACGTAGCATATGAAAATGTCCTTTTTAAAAAAAATACACCTGCCACATTTATCCCAACCCATGGGAACCACTTTCTTGGAACTATTGATGGGATATCTGAAGATGGTAAATTGCTGGTGACACACGAAGATGGCACAGCAATGGCGTTCTACCATAAAGAAGTTCAATTGGTGTATTGATCAAATTTCAGCCAGGTTATCTGAAAGGGTATTGATAAAATTGGTAATTGGCCCTTTTATCATCATAGCCATCATAGCGTTAAACTTCCCCTGAAAACTTAACTGCGTATCACACTGTGTGGTGCTTAGCTCTTCAATAGCACAGATAAGCGAAAACGAAAGCTTACTACTTGCCGCGCCCAGGATGATTTTATGATACGGAAATTCTTCTTTTTTCCGCAGTACAATTTCTGGCATTCCACTTAATGCAAATCTAAATGTGGTCTCATCCAAGACCTCAAATTTTTGTATGTTCTCCGGCATAAGTTTTTCGAAGTTTTTGATGTGGGATAGAAATTCGAAAACTTCCTTTGCACTTCGATTTACGGTTTTTTTACTGGTTTCAATATGCATAACTTAAGGTTTCCATTGGTCTGGAGCGTTCTTCCATGCCAAGAGGGTTTGTAACTGTTCTTTTTTTAGATAATCGCTTTTTGCAGCTTGTTGCACCAAATAGGTATAATCGCTCAGTGTATGCAAGGCTACTTCATTTTTCGCAAAGTTTTCTTCTGCAACACTGAATCCATAGGTAAAAACAGCTATCATACCCAAAACGTTGGCATTACTTGCCTTTAGCGCTTTTACCGCATTGAGACTGCTTTTTCCTGTACTGATAAGATCTTCGACGACCACTACGGTTTTATCCGGGTCCAATTGTCCTTCAATCTGATTTTTTCTACCATGAGCTTTTGGTTCCGGGCGGACATAAACAAAAGGTAATTCCATCACATCTGCAACGAGCATTCCTAAACCAATTGCTCCTGTAGCTACACCTGCGATGACATCAGGACTCCCATAGAGCTGCTGTATCTGCCGAACCATCTGGTCTTTAACGTAATCCCTGATCTTTGGATAGGAAAGAAGTATCCTATTATCACAATAAATAGGGGATTTCCAACCGGAAGCCCATGTAAAAGGACTTTCAGGACTCAACTTAATTGCATTAATTTGCATCAACAGCTCGGCTGTTTTATTAGCGCTATCCTTGTCTAAAATCATTGCGCAAATGTATAAAGTTTTTGTAAACGAGTTGCCACTAATACTCACCAGCCAACCTCTTCCCAATGCCAAGGGCAACGTATTTACACTGGATAAGGATTCTATCGAGTACGCCATTACCTCGCTCTCCAAAAATCTTTTAAAAGAGGCTTTTATCTATGAACCCGGAAATGATATTTTAGAAAAGTTTACCAGTAAAATTCCAATGGTTGTGGCTGCCGGAGGATTGGTTAAAAACAAAAAGGGGAAGATATTGTTTATTTTTCGCGAAGGGAAATGGGATCTGCCGAAAGGGAAGTTGGACAAAGGAGAGTCCATAGAGGCCGCAGCAATACGAGAGGTAGAAGAGGAGACAGGAGTAGCACAGCTTGAAGTTAAACGGTACTTACAGACTACGTACCATATTTTTCGGCGAAGCGGTCAGTATAGACTTAAAAAAGTATATTGGTTTGAAATGTATACCGCCTATGATGGGAAATTGATCGCTCAGGAGGATGAAGGCATAACTACCGTGAAGTGGAAAGGCCCTAAAAAAGTAGAGAAAGCGCTTAAGAACTCCTATAAGAACATCAGGATTCTTTTCGAGGAAAACTTAGTCTTCTAAAAGCTTTTCTGCCACACTGCCTTTTAGTATGCGATAGACAGGGTACTGCATATGTGCCTTTTCGTAATATTTGGAATTCTGGAAAATCCAATTTAATTGTGCATACCAATTTTGGGCAAAAGCCTCATCTGTACTCTTTCTGTACGCCAGACTGTCCCGTAATGGTTGGTTTTCCATCAGCAGTTGTTCGGCCAGATCTTCAAAGACGTAGGGGGAGAAGCCCTCTTTTCGTTGCAAAACGGTATCAAAAAAATTCCAGTTAAAAAAAGAGTCGACAGCTCCAGGTTCAAGCGTTTCCAGAAGGTATCGGATACCAGCTTGTTGCGTTGGAATAACAAAATCGCCTTTTTGAAAAGCAATGGTGTTTTTGGAGCTAACTACTGTGGTTTCATAATGCGGATAGTGCCCTTCGTACGGACTGGTATACGTTTTAAAGTTAACAATACGGTACATTCCTACCTCCAGGAGGGTATCCTTATCCAATTCAAAAAAATCGATCTCATTGGCGGTTAAATGTTCCATAATATTTTGCCAACCTCTTTTAACAATGTAGGCTGCAGGTACGGTAATAGAATCTTTTCCTTTATACCAGTTATTGTAGGATACCATCTTCTCAAAGGGCATTTCCTTATTGTATTTTAATCTGGGAAGTCCGGTAACTTCACTTGTTAAGGTGTCTGCTTTGTATCCCTTGAACCTGATAGTTGTCGTTTTTGTGGTGTCCAGATCCCATTGAATAGGGTAGGAAGTCATCTCCAGATCTTCTTCAAAAGCTTGCTGACGCAGCTGCTTTATTTTTTGATAGTCGGCATCTAATAAACTCAACATTTCCTGCATGAAGGTGTAGGTGCCTTTTACCCGCTGGTCATAAGGTTTAAGCATATGGGTCTCCAACATGACGCCAAAAGTATTCCAAAGCGTAGTGTAGCCTGTAGAATACCTGGGGTGGTCCATAAATTGATTGAATCCGGTTTCTGGCGGACGATTGAATACGTTCACATAGGGGGTAATGTCCCAATCGGCGGTATTGAGACGTTCTTCAAGCTTGGGAACCATTACATTACTTAGATAATCGCCCATATCACCACCCAATCTGTTGTGTTGCGTAAACAGATGTGTTAAAGTATATTGATAATCGGCGCCATTACTTACATGATTATCTATGAAAACATCGGGTTTGGTCAAGTGAAAAATGGAAGCGAAGGTTTTGGTATTTTTGGTATCCATCTTGATAAAATCCCTATTTAGATCATAGTTTTTGGCATTGCCCCGAAACCCATACGCCTTAGGGCCATTTTGATTTACCCTTGTAGTAGAGTTCCTATTTAACATGCCTCCAATATTGTATACAGGGAGGGTTGTGAGTACAGTGTTTTTAGGTGAAGGAATGGTTTTTTTGGCCAGGTCCCGAAAAAGCAACATGGTAGCATCAATACCATCACTCTCGCCAGGATGAATGCCATTGTTAACAAGTAGTATAGCCTTTTCCTGACGTATTTTCTGAAAATTAAAATTTCCATCCGGGTTGTAGGTGACCAAATGAAGTGCATGCCCACTATCCGTTTCCCCAATGGTTTGTACGTTAATTTCGGGAAACTCTTTGGCCAGAGCGAGGTAAAAGTCGATGACCTCCTGGTAGGTGGCGGTTTCTACTCCTTGTGAACGCTCAAAAGGGGTGGAGAAACTACTCTGGTCTTCTTCTGTATTTTCTTTACAGCTTAACACCAGTAAAACCATCCAAAACACTATGAGTAAAGCTATAGTTCGCATATTTCCCAACCTTAAACCTTTCAGGCCAAAATTAGGAAAACTCTAACTAGGAAGCTATCTGCATATCTTGAAGATCCAGTTCGTAAATAGGCTTGGTAATAAAATCGATCTGATGCTTCGCATTTGTGACATACGATTTCCATTTTTCCCTATCACGAATGTCTATGGAAGAAGTGATGATCTTAATTGTTACCATTGAAGTATTGGGAAGCTTTAGGAATTCATCTAGGAAGGTCCAACCATCCATTACGGGCATATTAATGTCTAAAAAGATTACTTCCGGAAAGGTTTTGTTTTGCTCTTGTAGCCCTCTTAGTGCCTCCAGAGCGGTTTTGCCATTGCCAAACTCCTGAATGACCAAGCTTTGATGAAATTTGGCCAATATTTTACGAAGCCCAAATATGGTTATACTATCGTCGTCAATTATGTAAATCGAATTAATCCTCATCTTTGAAGTATACGCTAAAAGTAGATCCTTTGTTTAGCTCGCTACAGGCCATTATATTTCCACCCATAGCTTCAATTTGATTTTTTGTGATATAGAGCCCAATACCTCGGGCATCCTTATTGTTATGGAATGTTTTGTACATCCCAAACAGTTGATTACCATACTTGCTCATATCAATGCCGAGCCCGTTGTCCTGAATATTAAACACAATATACCCTTTCACTTTTCGCGTGTTCATGGTAATTTCCGGAGTTCTCTCGGAATGCTTGTATTTAACAGCGTTAGTTAACAAATTAAGTAGAATACTCTCTAAATAAGCTGGCACAGCTTTCACATAGACCTTATCTGAAATTGTATTGACAATTTTGGCTTTGTGCTGCCTTAGAAAGGCTGCAAGGTTCTCCTGAACTTTGGTTATTTCATCGGAAAGATGTAGCGATTTTTTCTCGAGATTCACATTGGTGCTGATGTCCACCACCTCATTTAAATTTTCGAGTGTTTGTGAAAGGTTTTCGGATGCTTTGTTCAGCATCTTCAGAATACGTTCTTTTTCGGTTTCCTCTTTTTCTCGAATTAAGAAATCCAATAGCATAGAGAAATTTGCAGTATGCGATCTTAGATTATGAGATACGATATGTGCAAAATTGATCAGCTTTTTATTTTGTATTGCGGTAACGTTGATCAAATCTCTTAGTTGATCTTCTTTTTGAATAATATCCGTAATATCTATACTTATTCCAATAACACCTTTACTTTCGCCTTCCAAATTCAGCCATGGAATTTTGGAGGTAAGAAAAGAGGTGGAGCTCCCATCTTTTTTTACGTTAATCGTGCGCTTCCCTAGGATGGAACGTTTGGTTTTCATTACCTGTAAATCCTCATCCCTGGAGATTTGCGCCACATTTTTATCATACAGATCAAAATCAGATTTCCCTAAAAGTTTTTGCGGATCATCAACCCCGAGATACTCGCTTTCCGATTTGTTGACAAGAATTTTCCGGGAATCTAGATCTTTGATAAAAACATTTAGCGGAAGATTGTCGATCAAGGTGCGAAGGAGTTGTTCGCTTTCTTTGGTTTTTATTTCCTGGGCTACCTGCTCTGTAACATCCTGAAGCGTACCAACAAGCCGGGTGATCTCTCCATTTTTGTACAATGGTTTTCCAGCAGCAATAACCCATTTTTCATTCCCTTTTGCACTTATAATTTGCAATTTTGTATTCCAATGCGTTCCGCGTTGGATTCCATTATGAACCAACATGGCGATGGTGTTTCGGGAGTGTCCTTGCTTATAAAAATTGATAGCGGTGTCCAACTGCGGCTCATAATCAGTAGGAACCTCGTGAATTTGCCGGGTCATTTCTGACCAAATGAGCCGGTCTGAGCTAAGGTGGTATTCCCAAATGCCTACTCTTGTAATTTCGGATTGCTCTCGCAACAACGCTTCTAACTTTTCATATTTCGCTTCTTGCTCAAGTTGCGGGCCAATATCTTCAATGCTTACTATAGCACCAATAATATCTTCAGTTTCGTCAAACCAAGGAAGTGCCGTCCATTTTAACCATCTTTCTTTACCCAATTGGTCTGTGGAGCTGTGTATGCCAAATTCTTTACCGCCCTTGAAACAATTTCGTAGCTGTTTCTCCCAAAGTGTATTTTCTTTGCTATCCCAAAAACGTAAAGGAGTATTGTTATCAGCTTCATATCCGGGGTTACCAAAAAATGCCAACCATGCTTTTGAGGTGGCAACGAGATCAAATTCTTTATTAATAAAGGCCACCGGTTGTGGTAGCTGCTTTACTATATCGTCAATTGAGTGAATTCCGATAGCTTTCAATAATGTAGGTTTAACTTGGGAAAATATAAGTAATTTCTTACGAAAATATAAAAGTATAACTATTAAATAGACCTTATGTTGTGTATTCCCCAAAACATGTGGTAAGAACGCCTATCGTTTTAAGTCCTCTTGTTGAGCTGTATCAAAGTCCGGTTGGAAGTAGGCTACTTTCGCTGATCAGTAACCGCCACCGTATCAGGTACCAGCCCCTTGTAGTCTCCTCCATTTCGGATTACGTCCCTAACTATGGACGAGCTTATGTAAGATTTGCCCGAAGAGGTCAGCAAAAAAACCGTTTCAATCTCAGAAAGTTTCCTATTGGTATGCGCAATGGCTTTTTCAAATTCAAAATCGGCAGGGTTGCGCAAGCCACGAAGAATAAAATTTGCGTTTACTTTTTTACAGAAATGTACGGTAAGTCCTTCATAGGTGAGTACTTTTACTTTTGGTTCGTTGGCAAAAGCTTCTTCAATAAAAAGCTTTCGTTCTTCAAGGGTAAACATGTATTTTTTTTCGGCATTTATACCAATGGCTATTATAAGCTCGTCAAAGAGGGTAATGCCCCTTTTAATGATATCATAGTGACCCAGGGTAAGCGGGTCAAAAGAACCTGGAAAAACTGCTCGCCTCATAGTGCTAACCGTAGCTATTTTCTTAAAAATACATATAAATCGCTAGTTAAGTACATCTTCAATTGCACTTTCAAAAAGTTCTGTAAGGGATATACCTGCTGCTTTTGCCTGTTGCGGAAGAATACTCTCTTCCGTTAGTCCGGGTGTAGTATTCACTTCCAAAAGGTAAGGCTCATCATTCACAATAATAAATTCACTTCGGGTATACCCTGTCATCTTTAGCTTCCGGTATATCTTCTTTGCAGTTTGCGCCACCTTTTCATGTTGTTTTGTAGAGATTCTAGCCGGAGTGATCTCTTCGGATTGTCCCAAATACTTGGCTTCATAATCAAAGAAATCGTTTTCACTTACAATTTCGGTCATAGGGAGTACAAGTACCTCGTTTTTGTATCGAAGTACGCCTACGGAAACCTCAGTTCCTTCAAGAAAGGACTCAATAATGATTTCATCATCTTCCAGGAACGCTTTTGTTATTGCTCCGTGTAATTCATCTTGTCTGTAGACTTTAGAAATACCAAAACTACTTCCGGCCTTATTCGCTTTTACAAAGCAAGGTAAGCCAACAGCTCTAACAATTTCGGCTTCTGTGATCCTATCGCCTTTATTCAGGTAATAGGAATCCGCACATTGTATCCCATAGGGTTTGAGTGTGCTTAGCAAATCCCTTTTATTAAAAGTTAAGGCCGCCTGGTAGGAACCACAGGAAGTATGGGGAATACCTAAAAGTTCAAAATAGGCAAGAAGCAGGCCATCTTCCCCCGGAGTACCATGAATTGCATTAAAAACACAATCAAAGCTAATAGTACCCTGGGGCAAGGGTAAACTAAAATCTGCCTTATCTATTTCATAACGTTCTCCTAAGCTGATCTCATGGTACCATGCCTCCTTTGTCATTACAATGGGAAATATTTGGTACTTGTTTTTATCCAAGTGCTTTTCAACAACCGCCCCGCTTTTCAAGGAAATAGCATATTCACTGGAATATCCTCCCATAATTACTGCAATGTTCTTGCTCATTTTTATCATTTAAACCTTACCAAAGTAATTAAAAAAGGCTGTTTTTCTATATTTGTCCGAAAACCACATCGCATGAGCGACTTTTTGAAATTTCTCAAAAGTAAAACCTTTTTAATACAACTGGGGCTTGCTCTTTTGGCGCTGATTTTGGTTAGTGTTTTAGCCCTTCGCTGGTTAAAAAGTACTACCCATCATGGTGATTTTGTTTTAGTTCCTGATTTTTCCAAGATGTCGGTTATGGAAATGCGGCAAGCGGCAGAAGGTGCCGGTTTACGGTATGAAGTACTGGATAGCACCAATTACAATCCGGAGTATCCGCGGTTCTCTATTTTAGAACAAAATCCATCGGCGGGTACTAAAGTTAAGAGCAATCGGAAGATCTACTTTACGGTAAACCCTTCTGGCTATAAAAAAGTGACGGTTCCCCGAATTATTCAGGTAACCCGGCGCAACGCAACCTCCATGTTAAGGGCAGTAGGTTTGGATGTGCAACGTGTTACCTATATTGATGAACTGGGAAAAGACATGGTATACTACATCAAGTTCAAAGGGAAAGAGGTTAGCCCGGGAGACAAGCTTCCTAAAACCTCTAAGGTAGAATTGATCTGTGGTAACGGAACTATTCCCGGGAAAGCAATTATACAAGCAGAATCTGAGGACTAATGTCAAATGCAAAGTTTTCTGAAGTTTCCCAGGAAGAATTATTTGAACATTACCGATTTAGTGCTGCTAAAGGACAAGAACCGCTTCGGGTAGATAAGTTCTTGATGAACTTTATTGAAAATGCTACCAGAAACAAAATTCAACAGGCGGCTAAGCAAGGCCATATTTGGGTTAATGAGGTGCCGGTAAAACAAAACTACAGGGTAAAAGCAGGGGACGAAGTTAAAGTCCTTTTTGAACATCCACCTTATGAAAATCTCCTGGTCCCGGAGCCTATTCCTTTAGACATTGTTTTTGAAGATAGCATGGTTTTGGTAGTGAACAAACTTCCTGGGTTGGTTGTGCATCCAGGGCATGGTAACTATTCCGGAACGCTGGTGAATGCGCTGTTATATCATTTCAACAATTTGCCTAATAGTAGTTCGGGAAGACCTGGATTGGTACACCGCATAGATAAGGACACTTCCGGGCTTCTGGTAATCGCCAAAACGGAAAAAGCAATGACAGATCTTGCTCAACAGTTTTTTGAAAAAAGTACGGAAAGGGAGTATGTGGCGCTGGTCTGGGGAAATGTAGAAGAAGAGGAAGGTACAATTTCCGGCCACATAGGTCGGAATCCAAAGAACCGATTGCAAATGATGGTGTTTCCGGACGGGGAATCGGGCAAAGAAGCCGTTACGCATTACAGAGTGCTGGAACGTTTGGGTTACGTAAGTCTGGTATCCTGTAGACTTGAAACCGGACGTACGCATCAGATACGGGTGCATCTGAAACATATTGGGCATACGCTATTTAATGACGAACGCTATGGAGGGAATAAGATATTAAAGGGGACAACATTTACTAAATACAAACAATTTGTTGAGAATTGTTTTACGCTACTTCCCCGCCAAGGATTGCATGCAAAGACCCTCGGTTTTCTGCACCCAGGGACAAAGGAATTCATGCGGTTTGAGGCCGAACTCCCCCAAGACATGAGTAATTGTATTGATAAATGGCGCAATTACGCTAAGCATAGTATTTGATATAAGAACTCTCAATAACGGTATTGAAATTCACTACCTACAGAGGGTTTCTATTGATTAAAACTCTCTTTATTTTTGAAGAAAGGACCACACATATGAAAATCGTTATTTCCCCGGCAAAATCGCTGGATTTTGATTCTAAACTTCCCACTGAGCGCTATACCCAACCTGAGTTTTTGGACTTTTCTGAAAAACTCAACAAGGTCTTAGCGAAAAAGAAACCAAAGGCACTCTCCAAATTAATGGCTATCTCCGATAGTCTGGCACAGTTGAACTGGGAACGAAACCAGCAATTCGCACTACCATTTACTTCTGAAAATGCAAGACCTGCAGTGTACGCGTTCAATGGTGATGTATATAAGGGTTTGGATATGTACTCCCTTCCGGAAGAAAAAATTGATCGTCTTCAGGGAATTTTACGAATCTTATCAGGTCTATATGGAATATTAAAACCTCTTGATCTTATTCAACCCTATCGGCTAGAAATGGGAACACCTTTAAGAATGGGTAGAAAAAAGAATCTTTATGAATTTTGGCAAAAAAACATCACGCAATATTTGAATACCGAACTTGATAAGGGGGAGCTTTTTATTAATCTGGCCAGTAACGAATATTTCGGAGCAGTAGATGAAAAAGCGTTGAAGGTACCCGTAATTACACCAATTTTTAAAGACTGGAAGAACGATCAATTGAAGGTGATCAGTTTCTTCGCCAAGAAGGCCAGGGGTTCAATGGTGCGCTATATATTGGACACTGATGCGCAAACCTTCGATGATATTAAAGGCTTTAATTATGATGACTATGAGTTTAGTCAACAACACACGATAAAGGAAAATCAGCCTGTATTTGTGCGATAGAATATTTCCAATAGTTTTTCGTTTTTACACTAAAGCGGTGGAAATGAAAACTATCTTTTCTTTTGTGATCGTTGGGGCACTACTCATTGGGATTTTCGCTTGTGAAGACCGTGACGATAATCTGGATGCTCCCAATATTCGAATTAGAAATACCAGCAACGTAAGGTTTGTAAGTGTAGGGATTAATAATGATTCTGTGGTATACGAAAATATAGCTGCGGATGATTTTTCGGAGTACAGTCCATTTTTAACTGCTTTTGAAGCATTACCACTTGTGGTAACCACAGATTCTTCCACCATAAATTTTGTCCCTCCAGTGACAGATTTGGAACCGCTTCCCGTAGGACTGTACACTTATGAAATTGATATTTCAGAGGCGGGTGAGGTACAACTACGTTTCAAGATAGATTAGATTACTTTGCCTTTTCGGGCTGTATTTTTAGATCTACGCTGGTCTTTTTTCTTATTTTTCTTTTTCTTCGGGCACCATAGGATGTATTGGCTATCTTCCCCCTACGTGTTTTAATATCGCCTTTTCCCATAACAAACATGTTGTGAATCCTTATAAAATACGGAAAAATAATCGTACGTAAAAATGCAATTCCGCTATCTTTACCTCTTATGTTTGTACATCAACATCCCTATCCTCCCTTTTTATTTCCCGGCGTAGAAAAGTTAATTGTTGGAACACTCCCTCCCCCGCGTTTTAGCACAGGTGCATTAAAACCAGGAGATGTTGATTTTTGCTACGGTAGCCGGGATGGGCAGTTGTGGGTAATTTTAGACCGGATATTCGGATTAGGGCTTCGATTTGAAACTACTGCCGAGGCCATAGCACAGCGTAAAAACTTTCTGTTAGCACGTAAAATTGGGATTTGTGATATCGTAGAACGTGCTGAGCGGAAAAAGCCAGATGCCTCTGATTTAGGTATGGAAAACGTTCAGTTACGTGAATTGTTAACCCATCTTGAGGTCTATCCATCTGTACATACCTTGCTTTTTACAGGGGGTAACAGTAAAAACGGACCTGAGTATTTTTTTCGGAGATACCTAAAACATCATCATGTCGCTTTAGAATCCATTGATACCACCATCCCAAGAATTCATCAATTTGTGCACCCGATAACACAAAAAACTATTAGTACGGTATCTTTAATTGCACCTTCAGGTTCAGCAAACCGAGCCATAGGCAGTTTGCAAGCTTACAAAGTAGCTAAGGATAAAGACCCTTCCTTTACCACCTTGGATTTCCGAGTGCTGCAGTACCAAAGGTTTTTTTAATAAACCCGCTGTGCTTTGTTAGGTTTGTAGGATTCACTTGCTTAAATTGTGATGAAAATGTAGCATTTCTGCTTACATGTGATTTATAGCGAACTTTAACCGTGCATCAATCAAAATAGTATTCGGCAATGAACGAAATACAACAATCGAAACGGCTGGAAGAATTTAAAAAATCAGTTACTAACCGATTTAATATCTACAACAGTTTATTTCTAAGTCTTCCCTATGCAGATATGAAAAATGTGGGTATGTTGGTGCCTTTGCTTTATGAACAGTGTGATAAAGGACTTAGAGCAGGAAAAAAACCGCAGGACATTTTGGAGTCCTTCTTCGTCAACTTTGCAGCGCTGGAGGATGAGCACGCGCGAATTGATTTTATGTTCCGTATCATTCAATATGTGGAGCGGCAAGTAGTACTTTATGATAGCGTGGAAGATGCTGCATTTCCGAAACTACAGGAATTTACCGGATCCTTATCCATAAAGGACTATTTTGAGCTAGTAGATCAAAGTAAAAACTGGGATAAAATCGCTAAAAAGCTATCCACCTTCAGTGCCCGGATTGTCCTTACGGCACATCCCACTCAGTTCTATACCCCTTCCGTTTTGGATATTATTAAGGAGTTACAAGATTTGATCAATGAGAATCGGATAGACGATATTGATCTGACACTACAACAATTAGGGTTAACCTCATTGATCAACACGAAGAAGCCAACACCCTTAGATGAGGCCAAAAACATTATCCATATTTTACGCTATACCTATTATGATGCTATAGGTGAACTTTTTCAATACGTAAAGCGAAATTTACGAATAGAAGCTTTTGACAACTATAATCTTATAAAATTAGGATTCTGGCCTGGTGGGGACCGGGATGGTAATCCATTTGTTACCGCAGAAATTACCGCACAGGTTGCTGATGAATTGCGCCTCACGCTCATGAAGTGTTACTATAACGATCTTAAAGCATTGCGGAAAAAACTCACCTTTAAAGGATTGCAAGAACCTTTATCGGCCTTGAATCAGAAATTATATCGGGCAATGTTCCAGGAGCAATACGAATTGCCGTACGATGAGATCGTTTCTCGCTTAACAGAAATTCAGAGGATCCTAATAACACAATATCACTCCCTGTATTTGGAAGAGCTTAATATGTTGTTGGACCGGGTACATATTTTTAAAACGCATTTCGCTACTTTGGATATTCGGCAGGACCACAGTAAGCATCTGTTGGCTATAACCGCCATACTAAAACAACAAGGCGCCATTCGTGAAAGTCCGGAGGAACTCACTGACGAAGAATTGCTACATTGGTTAGTAGAGCGTGATCTGCAACTGAACCCTGATGACTATAAGGAGGCGGTTGTGAAAGATACCTTGATCAATATTGGTCAATTAAAAGAAATTCAACGAAAAAACGGAGAGGAAGGATGCAATAGATACATCATTAGCAACTCCGAGGATATCTATTCCGTGCTCTTTGTTTTTGCGCTGTTCCGATGGAGCGGTTGGAAAAGCGATGAAATTACCTTTGACATAGTACCGCTGTTTGAAACTATGAAAGGGATGCAAGCTTCTGAAACGGTAATGCAAACCCTTTTTGATATTCCTATCTATCGTCAACACCTTGAAAGAAGAAATCTTACTCACACTATAATGTTAGGGTTCTCAGATGGGACCAAAGACGGAGGTTATGTAAAGGCCAATTGGAGCATTTTAAAAACAAAAGAGACCTTAAGCAAGGTATGTAAGAAAAATGGAATTCGGGCAATTTTCTTTGATGGCCGTGGCGGCCCACCAGCCCGAGGCGGTGGGAAAACACATCGCTTCTATGCTGCTCAGACCAAAGATGTGGCCAATCATGAGATCCAGTTAACCATTCAAGGGCAAACCATAACCAGTACCTATGGCACAAAACAGCAATTCATTCACAATGCGGAGCAATTGTTGACTGCGGGCCTAAGCAATAATTTATTCGGCAAGGAACATGTCATTTCAACCGCTGAACGTAGGCTTATTGAGGAATTGTCCGAATTGAGTTATGCCAAGTATGAAGCCTTGAAACAGCACGAGAAGTTTATCCCGTATTTGGAACAACGCAGCACGCTAAAATACTACACCCGAGCGAATATAGGAAGCAGGCCGGGGAAACGCGGGAGTAAAAAACAACTGACACTTTCAGATCTTCGCGCTATCTCTTTTGTGGGGTCCTGGAGCCAGTTGAAACAGAATGTCCCTGGCTACTTTGGGTTGGGTACAGCAATCCAAAAGGTAAAGGCTGAGGGAAGAATAGGTGAAGTACGGAAATTATATCGAGACGTACCTTTTTTCCGAGCGCTTATGAGTAATAGTATGATGTCTATGGCGAAAACAAATTTCAACCTTACCAGTTATATGAAGGAAGATGCAGAGTTTGGGGAGTTTTGGGGGATTCTTTATGAGGAGTATCAGTTATCGAAAAAAATGTTACTCCAGATTTCCGGGCATAACGTGCTTATGGAAGATGAGGCAGTTTCCCGAGAATCCGTTAAGATCCGTGAGAAAATTGTCTTACCGCTTTTGGTGATCCAACAGAATGCCTTATACCATATTTCCAAGGGCTCAGAACATCAGGACCTCTATGAAAAAATCGTAACACGTTCGCTTTATGGCAATATTAATGCCAGTCGAAATTCTGCATGATCTAAAGTTGATATCTAATACCTATTGAGAAATCCAACCTGGCACTACCAAGAGGTCTTTCATCTCCGGAAAGTTCAATTTCGGTTGAACCATTAATGCTTTCAATTTGAATAGTCCTGAAATAGGACGCTACCAACCCCAATTCTAGTCCGAGGGATAGACTATCATTGACTCCGAAATAATATCCGAAAGTGGAAACAGTTCCTAAACCAGAGCCTCTGGTTATCGTCTCTTCCACATAAAAATAAGTATCTTGATAATCTATATAACCGATTGAAGTATTCCAGATAAATGCATTTCTTTGGGTCTTATTCATAAATCGCAAGGATATGGATGGACCTACATAAAAAACCCTAATCTCATTTGAAAGAGTGGAAATTACTGTATTGCCCGTGTTATCCGTTCCAGAGACGTCTTCCAGATTGGCATTGGTGTTAAAGTAGTTGGCTGTAATCCCAATCCCCCAATTCCTATTAAAAAAATAACTATAATCCCCTCCAATATTATAACCCGAACGCAAATCCCTTAAATAATCATCAAAGCCAGATAAAAAGGCTGGGTTTCGTCTGCGGGGATCATAACTAAGCCCCCCTTTTATAGATAACGAATGCCTTGGGTATTTCTCATATCCAGGGAGGCTATCCTTAGGAATATGGTATTCAGGGTAATAGTCTAGGATATAATTCAATACTTTGGATTTCTCGATTAGAGTGCTTTGAAAGGAGTCATCCATTTTAAACATAAAGTATAGATAGTCTTTTTTAACCTTTGTTATTTTACATTTGATTGAATCGTTTGATGTGGTGACAATCAAGTCCTGAGCTTCAATGAGATCCGTCAAAATGACTAAAACTAGAAGAAGTAGATATTTTTTCATCTGATAGGTTTTCTAATTATCCTTATATCAAGCCTGTGGCAAGAATTCCAAAAATTAGGTTTTTTATCAGTTGTGATTTGAACTAGGTTTCCCCCCAATCTTCGTGCTTCCCTTTTTGCTATGTCGACCAATGCCTCTTTGTTACACCTAGAGCTAAAACCTCCATCTCTAATTTTGGCTTCACCTAATAGTTCAAAATTCCCTGAAGGTTCTTCATTTAATTCCAAGACAATGATTTCTTCATCAAATGGAAGTGTGTCATATTTTTTTTCAATGGATGAAATAAATACTGGATTGCATGATGAGAATAATATTAAACTTAGAGCATAACACAAGCCCCTTCTTCGCCGTATTTGCATTTTATAATTTATTGGTTTTTCTATAACTCCTGTTATTGCAATTCATTGCTTAGAACAATGTAGAAAGCTTGAATTGCATAGGCAAGTTGTTCAATCTTGATGTTTTCGTTAGGGCTATGGGGATTGTTGGCATTGTTGACCATAACGACAATAAAGCCTACAGCTTAAAATTTACTAAAAAATGACTTCATGGGTACCGTTCTTCCAAAAGGGCTAAACCTTAGAGCTTTTTGCCCATAATATCGGTTATTTGTTCATCAACAATTGAGAGCATGAATTCGGCTTAAGGGATCTCGTAATATGCTTGTAATTTTACCAGCCGAGTTGTGATTTGATCAATTTTGTTATCAAATTCCTTTTTAGGAATAGGCTTAATTAAAAAATCCTTTATACCATAAGAGGATGCTATAGATGCATACTTTTCCCAGGTAGAATTGATCAAAATAGTAGATGGGATTTCTATACTATCCAAAAGTTCAAATGCGGTAACATTGTCAATTAGTACGTCTAATAAAAGAATGTCTACTCTTTTTTCATAAACGGCTTGAATACCCTCATAAGGATCGGCATAGGCACCGACGAATTCCAATTTAGGATGGTTTTTTACCAGGAAGGTGGTAGCCAAACGCTGTACTGACGAGTCGTCAATAATAATTGTTTTGTAGGTCATATGTAATCAATTTGGGATAAGAAAGTTAATACGATCCTGGTTGTTATCGTAAAATTGGGGTTAAAGACAGATAATTCTCGTTAAAAAGTCGTTTTCCTAAGAATTTTACGATTTACAAGACCTATCAAAATCTGCATTTTCAGAAAGCATGATAGCAATTTATGGCTCAATCGTGTTGGTGAATATGTTGTAAAAGGCACGAATACCATAGACTAATTGGCCAATTTTAATGTTTTCGTTAGGGCTGTGCTGATTGTTGTCGGCATTGACCATGGGAACAACAAAAGCCGGAACTTGTAATTCATTAACAAAGGGGGCAATAGGAACTGTTCCGCCCATAATTCGTATTTGAACTACTTCTTGTTCTAAGGCACTACCCAACAAGTCGACTAAAAACTTACCGTAGGGATTGTCAAGATCGGTACGGAACGCCGGAGTTACCGTGCCCTCTGTGAGCGTTACTATATTGTCATGCGCCAAGCGCTCCTCCCTGGTAGGCGTATGGTCTAGAATATGGAACCCCTGTTTGGCAATATGCGCCTTGACCAACTTTTTAAGGCGGTCGCCATCGCTTTCAGGAACCAAACGCAAATCCAGCTCCGCCGTAGCACTTGCTGGTACTATGGTACGCGCTTGGTCTCCGATCCAACCGGAACCCAGACCTCGAATGTTAAGACTGGGGTATTGCAGTGACTCTTGATAAAAACTGCCCACTTTTTCTGCCGACTTAAATTGAAGTTGTTCCGCAATACTACTAGCATCATCAGGCACTTTGCTTAGCGTATTCAAAACGGCATCTTCTAAAGTTATTCCGTCATAATATCCGGAAATGGCAACTTTCCCATCTTCATTTTTCATAGAACTTAATAAACGCGCCAGTTGAAAACCGGGATTAGGGGCATAATTGCCGTAATGTCCGCTATGTTGAGGACGCACAGGCCCATGTGTGGTAATCGTAAGAGTGGTTATTCCGCGACAACCGTAAACTACTGTCGGGAGACCGGAAGGGTGCATCGGGCCATCTGCTATCAGTAAAAAATCGGCTTCCAGCAACTCCCTGTATTGCTTTACGGCTTTTGGCAAAGGTTTACTGCCGCGCTCTTCTTCCCCATCTATGATAACCTTTATATTAAAACTAAGTTCTTTTCCTTCTTTTTTTAGTAGATCAATTGCATTGAGCAACATAATAATAGGCCCCTTATCGTCCGAGGTAGATCGCCCGAACAAGCGCCACTCATAATTGATATCCGTTCCCAATTCGTCAAAAGAAATGGTTTCAAATGCTGTTCCCTTTGGTTTTTTAAGTACCGTCTGATACGGATTCGGTTGGTCCCATTTACTTGGTTCCACGGATTGTCCATCCAAATGTAAATAGAGTAGCACTGTAGGTTTGGCGTCGTCCATTGGCAAGGCTGCAAAAAGCAAAGGAAGATTTTCCGTTTCCAGCTCTGTGGTATTGAACCCCCGGGCATTGAACTGTTTTCTTAACCAAAAAATGTTATCATCGATATCATCGGGGTTTAGGGCATCATTAGGAAGGGCAACAAATTCCCGCAGGTCTTGAATAGCCTGAGCTACCTGGGACTTAATAGCCGTGGAATCTTGAGGACGACAAAGGTAGGTCGAAAAAAATAGCGCAAAAAAGAGTGTTTTTTTCATAGGTTTAGTGTGATAGACCACAGACCAAATTAACGAATTCCCTGAATAAAATCAGCTATTGTTGTTGTTCCATTTTGGGTGAGATGTTTAATAAAAGCCGATCCGATTATGGCACCTTTAGCCTTTGCCGTAGCGGCCTTAAACGTTGCCGCATTGCTGATGCCAAACCCTACGAGCTGAGGATTTTTAAGTTGAAGACCCGAAATGCGATCAAAATAGTCTTGTTGGGCCGCGCCGAACCCACTTTTTGCCCCTGTAGTACTCGCTGAGCTTACCATATAGATAAATCCATCGCTTGCGTTGTCAATTTTTCGGATACGTTCCTCACTGGTCTGCGGCGTAATTAAAAACGTATTTGAAAGCCCATTTTTTTTAAAAATTGCTTCATAGTCCTGTTGATACACATCGAAAGGTAAATCCGGTAAGATCAATCCATCAATACCGATGTCCCGGCATTTTTCGCAAAAAGCCGTTACACCGTATTGTAATACCGGGTTAAAATATCCCATAATAATCAGGGGAAGGGTAACGGTCTTGCGGATATCTTTTAATTGTTCAAATAATATTTCCGTGGTCATACCGTTGCGAAGTGCTGCTGTCGAACTTTCCTGAATGGTAGGGCCATCGGCTAAAGGATCGCTAAAGGGTAACCCGATTTCAATCATATCTACGCTGGCGTTTTCAAGTGCCTCGATGGTTGGCACAGTATCTTCCAAATTCGGATAGCCAGCCGTAAAATAGATCGACAATAGTTTATGACCTTCCTGAAGTTTTTGGTTGATTCGATTCATAGTTTGAAGTAGTCAATATAGGTCTGTAAATCCTTATCGCCACGACCTGAAAGATTCATTACGATAATGTCGTCGGGTTGAAACGATCTGTGATCAAAAACCGCAAAAGCATGGCTGGTTTCAATCGCCGGGATAATCCCTTCCAATTGTGATAGTTCCAACCCGGCAGTCATCGCTTCATCATCGGTTATCGATATGAACTCTCCCCTTCCGCTTTTGAAAAGATGCGCGTGCATAGGCCCAACACCAGGATAATCCAATCCCGCCGAAATGGAATAGGGTTCAGTGATCTGACCATCACCGGTTTGCATTAAAAGCGTCTTGCTTCCATGGATGATGCCCACTTTTCCCAAAGCTGAAGTAGCGGCACTTTCCCCGGAATAGATCCCTTTTCCTGCTGCTTCTACAGCAATGATACCTACTTGCGGAATATCCAGGTAATGGTAGTAAATACCCGCGGCGTTACTGCCCCCTCCAACACAAGCTATTACGTAATCCGGGTTTTCTTTTCCCTCCTTTTCCAGTAACTGCCATTTCACCTCTTCGGAGATCACCGATTGAAATCGGGCAACCATATCCGGATAGGGATGTGGCCCTACAACAGAACCGATAATGTAATGGGTATTAACAGGGTTGTTGATCCAATCGCGAATGGCTTCATTTGTAGCGTCCTTTAAAGTGCGGCTACCGGATTTTGCAGCACGTACTTCTGCCCCTAACATTTTCATTCGGGCTACATTAGGTGCTTGTCTGGCAATGTCAATTTCACCCATATACACCACACACTCAATACCCATTAAAGCACATACAGTAGCGGTAGCTACACCGTGCTGACCTGCACCGGTTTCGGCAATAATGCGGTTTTTCCCCAGTTTTTTCGCCATTAGAATTTGACCAATAGTATTATTTACCTTATGTGCGCCAGTATGGCAAAGGTCTTCCCGTTTTAGATAGATTTTGGTGTTGTATTTTTCTGAGAGTCGTTCTGCAAAATAAAGTGGAGTAGGGCGTCCCACATAGTCTCGAAGCAAATGTTGAAATTCTTCCTGAAAGGAAGGTTCTTCCATAATACGGATGTAATTTTCTCGTAATTCCTCACAATTGGGGTATAGCATTTCCGGGATATATGCCCCACCAAATTCACCGTAATATCCTTTTTTATTAGCGTGATAACTCATGTTCTAGCAATTTTTTAAACGTTTGTAGTTGTTTAATCTCTTTTAGACCAGGTTGTTCTTCAAACCTGCTATTGACGTCCAGTGCATAGCAATATTTTGACTCAGGGTGATTTAAAAAAGCTTGGAGCTCCGTACTATTTTCTAAACCGATACCTCCACTTAAAAAATAAGGTTTGGTGGAGGGATACTCTTTTAGCACCTCCCAGTTAAACGTATAGCCATTGCCGCCAGGTAATTTTCCTTTGCTGTCAAAAAGAAAGTAATCGCAAACCGCTTCATAAGGCCGTAGCACTGAAAAATCAAATTGTTCTCGTATGGAAAAGACTTTGATGATCTCCACCCCATCATTATTGGCCCGCCCTGATCCTTTATTCTGAATTGAAGTATGTTGTAGCCGCTCTTGCAATGTCTTACAATATTCGGGAGATTCCTTGCCATGCAACTGTAGGGCATCCAATTGATACTGTTGCACTTTCAGTAGCACTTCATTCAGCGTAGCGTTAACAAATACCCCAACTTTTTTGACGCCCTGGGGTAGTTTAGGTATTTCCCCGTTGAAATAACGGGGAGAGCGCTCCCAGAATATAAAACCTAAGTAGTCCGATTGTAATTCAGCTACTTCAGCTATATTGTATTTCATGCCACACACCTTAAGTTTCATACCCTAAGTTTAGCAATGAACTCCACAGCACTTTGCGCAGGAGTATTCGTTTTCATAAAATTTTCTCCTATTAGAAACCCTTGATAACCAAATGTTTGAAGTTCATTAATAGCGGCAATTGTACTTATGCCACTTTCCGATACCTTAACAAAATCATCTGGTATATGCGAAGCGAGGGTTTTACTGGTTTCCAGCCGTACCTCAAACGTTTTTAGGTCTCTATTGTTAACTCCTAACATATCCAGACTGGGCATCAGAGACTGTTCTAATTCCTGCTGATTATGTACTTCCAACAATACTTCCATCCCTAGGCTTTTGGCCAATTGGGATAACTGCCTGGTTTTTTCCCTGTTTAATACAGCTGCAATAAGCAAAATCGCATCGGCACCAAAAGCTTTGGCTTCCAGGATCTGGTATTCATCAATAATGAACTCTTTTCTGAGCAATGGCATGCTTACCGCAGCCCTGGCCAGGAGTAAGTCCTCAAGTGATCCTCCAAAATATTTAATATCAGTAAGAACACTCATTCCCGATACACCCGCTTTTTCATAGCCCTTTGCCACCTGTGCTACATTGGTATTTTGATTGATTGTACCCTTGGAGGGGGACCGCCTTTTGTGTTCCGCGATAATGCCCGGGGCCATTGTTTGCAATGCTGTGGCCAATGAAACGCAGGTGCGCTGAAAAAGGACAGACTTTTCCAATTGTGAGGCGGGGATTACGTTTTTTTTGAGTAGTACTTCCCTTTTTTTATCAGCAATTATATGATCCAGGATATTCATACTGCGCTCAGTTCTTGTAATTTTTTCAACGCCTTTAGCCCTTCTCCACCCGATAAGGATGCCATTGCCTGCTCAAAACCCTCTTTTGGGGTAACCCCTTTAGCTGTGGCAATAGCCATTCCAGCGTTTGCACATACCACGTTATTTTGAGCTATGCTCCCTTTTCCTTGCAAAATAGTCATAAAGATTTGAGCAGATTCAGTAATATCCTCCCCACCAACAATTGCTGTAGGGGCGATAAGCCCAACTCCAAAATCTTCGGGATGTAAGATACCTTCGGCACCATTAGATATGGTTTTAGTAGCTCCCGTAAGGCTAATTTCATCATACCCATCCAAAGCATGAAGGACGGTGAAATTTTTAGTTGTGTTTTGATAAAGATAACCGTACATACGTGCCAGTTCCAGGTTGAATACGCCTACCATTTGGTTGGTGGGGAAGGCGGGATTAACCATTGGGCCCAACATATTGAAAAAGGTCTTAACCGCCAGTTCTTTCCGTATAGGTGCAACGTTTTTCATAGCAGGATGAAATAAGGGGGCATGAAGGACGCAAATTCCTGCTTCCTCAATGCATCTTTCAAGGAAATCGGGATCACTACTGAATTGTATCCCCAAGAACTCTATTACGTTGCTGCTTCCACATTTGGAAGAGACCCCATAGTTACCATGTTTAGTTACTTTAATTCCCGCACCCGCCGTAACAAAGGAAGCTAAGGTAGAAATGTTAAAGGTGTCTTTACCATCTCCGCCGGTACCACAAAGATCAATCGGATCATAACTGCTTAGATCTACTGCCAGGCAAAGCTCTAAGAGCGCGTCGCGGAAGCCTTCCAACTCTTCAATGGTAATGCTCCGCATCATGTATACCGTAAGAAATGCGGCAATTTGACTTGCATTGTACTCTCCTTTGGCGATATTAACAAGAATTTGTTTGGCATCTTCCTTAGCAAGGATTTCGTGATTAATCAATCTGGCAAGTATTTCTTTCATGATTTTTGGTGCTATTATATTTAAGATATTGAATGTTGGGACGCCTTCAGCCAATTCGCTAACATCTTTTTACCATAAGGGGTTAATATCGACTCTGGGTGAAATTGTACACCCCTTACGTCATACGATTTGTGCTTTAACGACATTAGCTGTTGATCACTATCATAGGAGGTGGCTTGCAGCACATCAGGTAATTCGTTGTGAACTACCCAGGAATGATACCGGCCTACTTCAATCTCTTTGGGAATTTCGTCAAAAATGTAATCCTCACCTGTAATTCGCACTTTGGTGGCAATACCGTGATAGACCTGATCGAGATTGATCAAAGTTCCACCGTATACTTCGCCAATGGCCTGTACCCCCAAACACACACCAAATATGCGTTTCGTAGGACCGTAGACCGCAATAATATCTTTTAGAAGTCCTGCCTCTTCAGGAATGCCGGGACCAGGCGAAAGCACAATATCCTGAAACGGCTTAACCTCATCCAGTGTAAGTTGGTCGTTGCGTTTCACAACTACCTCACAGCCCAATTCCTCGAGGTAGTGCACCAGATTATAGGTGAAACTGTCGTAATTATCTATCATCAATACCTTTTTCATGTCTAGACCGTTTCTGCAATTTCCAGCGCCTTGTTCAATGCGCCGAGTTTATTATACGTTTCCTGAAGTTCTGTTTCTGGGTCGGAAGCGGCTACCAGACCTGCACCTGCCTGAAAATGAAGCGTATGATTTTCACTTAGGAACGTTCGGATCATAATAGCATGGTTAAAATTTCCCTTGAAATCCATAAATCCAATAGCCCCGCCATAGTAGCCCCTATTGGTCTTTTCATACTTTTCAATGAGTTGCATAGCGCTATGTTTGGGAGCACCACTCAAGGTTCCCGCTGGAAAGGTATCTGCAACGATCTTTAGTGTAGAGGTATCTGGTTTTTTTATCCCGGTTACCTTGGATACCAAGTGAATGACATGTGAAAAATACTGCACTTCCCGATACGTTTCTACATTCACCGCATTACCGTTTCTGCTCAGGTCGTTTCGGGCCAGGTCTACCAACATTACATGCTCACTATTTTCTTTATCATCTGTAGCAAGTGCTTTTGCAAGTTCGGCATCTTTTTCATCGTTCCCGGTCCTTTTGTAGGTACCTGCTATGGGGTGTATTTCAGCTTTACCCTCCTTTACCACTAACTGTGCCTCCGGAGAGCTTCCGAATATTTTAAAGTTGCCATAGTCAAAGAAAAACAAATAGGGAGAAGGGTTTATGGAACGCAGCGCGCGATATACATTGAATTCGTCCCCCTTGAAACTTTGTGAAAATCGCCTCGACAGAACCAATTGAAAGACATCGCCTCTTTGACAGTGTTTCTTTGCCAAAGTAACATGTTCCCGATAATCCGAATCCTCGAGGTTGGACAACAGTTCCCCTTCCCGAATAAAGTTGTACGTAGCAAAATTGCGTATGTTCAAAAGTTGGGCAATAGTTGCTATGTTATCTGAGCCATCCAGGGAGTGGCAAAAAATATACGCTTCATTTTTAAAGTGATTAATGGCTATAATGTTTTGATACACTGCATAGAAAATATCAGGAATAGCCACGGCGTTTTCCTTTTTTGCGATGTCTACTGCTTCAAAATACCGTACCGCATCATAGGCCATATATCCAAACAGCCCATTGCTGGCAAACTTAAATGGAAGTTCTTGTGCCTCAAAGGTCTTGGCAAAGGCATCCAAAACACCCGGTAGATCCGTTTCGGCGGTAATATTGGTGAGCGTTAGATTTCCATCAGGATAGGAAGTGTGGATCACTTCATTTTCTACCTTTATTGAGGCCATCGGATTACAACAGATATAGGAGAAGCTATTGTCATTAGCGTGATAGTCGCTACTTTCCAATAAAATGCTATTAGGAAATCGATCCCGGATCTTTAGATATACGCTAACGGGCGTAATCGTATCCGCAAGGATCCGTTTGTATTGTGTTTTGAGTTTGAATATCATTTCAAATGGGTTCAAAAAATTAAGGCTTGTCGTGATGACAAGCCTTATATAATATGATAATAGGGACTAGCTCACGACTTTTGACGCAAGGCAATCCACCACCAGTTATTGTTCTTTTCTTTCATTAGTGTAAATATAGAAATGAATTTGAAATTGACAAATGAAAAGTTCAACTACAATTTCGTGATTATAAAAAGCAACTTTTTGGTTGCATAATTAAAAAATACTCGTATTTTAGCAACCAATTAGTTGCATTTCAATTATAAAACGAACAGTTATGAAAGACGTTATTTTCAAAGAAAAAATTTTTAATCATCCCATTGATAAAGTGTGGAAGGCAATTTCTGAAGAGGACCAAATCTCCTCTTGGTTTATAAAGGCAGATTTTAAAGCAGAAAAAGGGTATTGTTATACCTTTTTCTCCGAAGGCGAAAATTGTACGCAAATTACCGGGGAGGTAAAAGAAGCCCACCCTTACACGCTGATCTATACTTGGGTAGTGGAAAACACGAATATTGTAACAACAGTGAAATGGTCCTTGGAACGGCTGGAAGGAAAGACCAAATTATATTTAGAGCATTCCGGAATATCTGGCTACCCTGGGGATACTGCTGTTACGATGTTTAATAGCTTTGACGCTGGTTGGGATAACTGTGCAGTTGAGCTCAGTAATTTTCTAAAGGCAGCGATACATGCAGGATAACATTACAGGAATTTTAAAAGCTATAGCGGACCCCACCCGGCGCGAGATTTTTCATGCCTTGATTTTGGCTGCGAGTGCTTTACCCATTACCCATATTTCCAATCAGTTTGAAATTTCCAGGCAAGGGGTAACCAAACACTTAAAAACACTGGAAGAAGTTGGGCTTGTGGTAATTGAAAGCAAAGGCCGGGAGCGCTATTGCACCGCAAACGCCAATCCTTTAAAACAAGTAAATAAGTGGGTAAGCTACTACGAAAAGTTTTGGGACAACGCTTTGGTAAATTTAGATGCCTATTTGGATACACCTTCTTAAGTGGGGCAAAGATCTTTTGCATTGAAAAAGCCGCACAATATGCTGTGCGGCTTTTCAAACACTAAACCACGGTACTCGATCTAGAATTCCAGATCAACTACCAAATCAAATTCGTCATATATGGTTTTATCACCCAAATTGTCAAAAAAGCTGCCAGAACCATAACGCACATCGTACGCAGCCCTGTCAACTTTTAAAGTTGCTGTAGCCTTGCTACCATAAATGGAAACATCAAAAGTAACCGGCTTGGTAATTCCTTTTATGGTTAAATCCCCGGTAACTTTGTAGGAGTTTTTTCCCGAAGCTTCAACATTGGTGAATACTAAACTGGCTGAAGGATGATTTTCAACACCAAAGAAATCAGGAGATTTCAGATGCCCGTCTAGCTTGTTTTTATAATCACCATCCAGATCAGTAGTGTTAATGGTAGTCATATTAACAGCGAACTCTCCACCAGTTAATTTGTCTCCATCAAACATTAGCGCTCCGGATTGTAGCGCTACAGTTCCGGTATGAGAACCCGTTACTTTGTAGGCTTTCCAGGTTACTGTACTTTTCTCTGCGTTTACTTCTTTTTTCTCTTCTTCCACGGGATTTGCGATGGCAAAGGCGCCGAAGGTCAAGGTCAATGCTAAACTTAAAAGGGTTGTTTTCATGATTTTAATAATTAATTTCTGTTTTAGATTTATAGTAATGTGAATAATTCCTCTTTTGATTTCCGGACTTTAGGATAATGTTGGGTTTCGTCTGCCTCGGATCGATAGCCTATAGCCAATACTACCGCGGCATTTTGATTTTTTGCACTTAGCCCTAAGATCTCATTATACTGTTCGGCTTCAAAACCTTCCATAGGGCAGGTGTCTATTTTTAACTCTGCCGCCGCCTGCATCAGATTTCCAAATGCAATATAGGCCTGCTTTGTTGTCCAGACACTTTTACTTTCTGCCGGTAATTCCAGCAATTTAGACTTCATAAAATCACCGTAACCTTTAAGGCCGTCAGCAGGAATATTTCGGGTCTGGGAAACGTTTTCCAGATAATCGTCTACCAATTCTTCCCCAAAATCACTACTATTGGCGAAAACCAGCACATGCGAAGCATCTTCAATTTGTGATTGATTCCAGGAAGCCGGACGCAGTTTGGCTTTCAGATCTTTATCAGTAATCACATAAATATGATAAGGTTGCAATCCGTAGGAAGAAGCACTTAAGCGGGTAGCTTCAAGCAAAAGCTGTAAATCGTCCTCACTTATTTCTTTACTTGGGTCAAACTTTTTTGTGGCGTACCGCCAATTTCTTGTTTCTAAGATGGTATTCATAATTAAAATTTATCTAAAAGGGTGTTTAATTGTAGTAATTCAGGATTGGTAAATTGTTGTAAAATAACGTCCTCTGCCTTAGCGATAGCGGTATCCATTTCTTCCAAGATGGCACTGCCTTTTGGGGTAATGTAGATCTCTACTTTTCTTCTGTTGGCAGCACAAACTTCTCGCCTCACAAAACCTTTTGCCAAAAGCTTGTCTACCAAACGCGTGGTATTGCTCATTTTGGAAACCATACGCTCATTTAAGGTGGAAAGATTGGCCGGATGGCCTTTCTGACCCCTTAAGATCCGAAGCACATTGAATTGTTGAAGGGATACTTCATAGGGTTTTAATGCGCCTGTTAGCTCCTCATCCATCTTGTTGTAGACCAATTGCATGTGAATAATGGTCCGCTTCCTCAGTGGAATGGAAGTCGTTGTTTTTATGATTGCTTCAACATTCATGTACTTACAATAATTGTATATACAAATGTATATGAAAATAAAGTAAATGTTTTCCCAACGGGGGTATAAATTTTTGTTAAAAGATAAAGGGCGTTTTATACATTACTTAATTTTAAAGTGTTCAAAGCAGTATATGATGGATTTGAGGATATTGATAGGGCTATGTTTTTTTGGATTGATTGGTTGTGGTAGTAGTCCTGAGAACAAGAGATCTGAAGAAGTTGCTGACTCGGTTATTGCTGAAGCTGCTGAGGTAGAAACGGCTTCAATGCTCGATTTTCCTGTTTATGATTTTGATGCGATAACCACCTTGCTCAATAAGAAAAATGATACTACCTATATTGTGAACTTCTGGGCTACCTGGTGCAAACCTTGCGTAGAGGAGTTGCCTAATTTTGAAAAAACCTTCGCGGAACAAAAGAATAACAAAGTGGAACTCATTTTGGTTAGCTTAGATATGCGGTCAATGTGGCAGAAACGCTTGGTCCCCTTTGTAGAAAAAAATGATTTAAAAGGTAGTGTTGTCATTTTGGATGATCCCAAAATGAACGAGTGGATCCCTAAGGTAGATCAGCAATGGAGCGGAGGAATTCCCGCTACTTTAATTTATAACAGCAGTAAACGATCGTTTTTCGAGCAATCTATGACCTACGAAGAATTGAATTTGGAACTGCGGAAATTTATCAATTAACGAATATGAAAATCTTTAAAACACTTACGCTTTTTTCGGTCGTATTCTTTCTGGCCGCATTAACTACTAACCCGGATGTTGCGGAAGGATATGCCATTGGCGATAATGCCACGGACTTTTCCCTGAAAAATATTGATGGGAAAATGGTATCGCTTTCTGACTATGAAACTGCAAAAGGATTTTTGATCATCTTTACGTGTAACACCTGTCCCTATGCCGTAGCCTATGAAGATAGGATCATTGCCTTGCATGATAAATACGCAGCTAATGGCGTCCCGGTCATCGCAATTAACCCTAATAATCCTTCGGTAAAGCCGGGAGACAGTTTTGATGAAATGAAAAAACGTGCTTCAGAAAAGGGGTTCGCTTTTCCCTATTTGTTTGATGAAGACCAAACAGTTTTTCCAAAATACGGTGCTACCAGGACCCCGCATGTCTTTCTCTTAGAAAAAACAGAAAAGGGGAATACAGTGCGATATATCGGGGCTATTGATGATAATTATCAAGATGCCTCCCAGGTTGAAGATAAATACGTGGAAAATGCTGTAGACGCAATGTTAGCGGGAAAGGATATTGAAGTAACCACAACACGTGCTATTGGATGCTCGATAAAAGTATAAAATGAAAATTACGTAGTTTTAAGTCCGGGGTATTGCCCCGGACTTTTATTTTTACTGAACTAAAACCGATACAACTTATGGATCTAAGCCAGGAAGACTGGGCAGAACAATTGCAGAACGATGCTAACGGGTTTATCCTTGACGTACGAACACCTGAAGAGGTCGAGGAAGGCTATATTCCAGGTGCCACGAACATCGATATCTATTTAGGGCAGGGCTTTATGGATGAGATTGAAAAATTGGATAAGACCAAAAACTATTACGTGTATTGTCGCTCTGGAAATAGAAGTGGACAGGCTTGCGCAATACTCAATAGTATTGGTATTGCTAATGCGTATAATTTGGAAGGTGGATTTATGAATTGGGAAGGGGATGTAGAAGGGTAAAATGCTGCCCGAATTTCTAATTGCGGGTTTAGATCGAAATAGGCAGGTTTTTCATGATTTATTAGCCGCTGCTACTCCTAAACAATATAGGTTTAAGCCGGATCCCCTAGCATGGTGCTTACTTGTAATAGTATGTCATCTATTGGATGAAGAGCTAGAAGACTTCAGGGCGAGGGTATCCTGAATTCTTTTAGAGCCCAATAGACCGTTAGTCCCTATTAGCCCCGAGACTTGGCCTCAGGAACGAACATATTTGGACCGGGATTTTGAGTCGGTTTTACAACAGGTCCTGAGGGAAAAGGAGCAATCTGTTATCTGGTTCAAACCTTTGCCCAATCCTAATTGGGGGCAAACCGTAGATCATCCGGAAGTTGGGCCCAGAAGCGCTCAAAAGTTTTTGATTAATTGGCTGGCCCATGACTACCTTCATATCCGCCAGATCAATCGTATCCAACACGCTTATCTCAAACATTTTTCCAGTGATGATCTCACATATGCAGGAAGATGGTGATCAAATTATTATTTTCGCTATATGAGCGAAAATTTTCTTCATTTTATCTGGAAAACACACAAACTCCCCACCAACAACATTTTTACCACAAACGGGGAACAGGTGTTGATACTCCAACCAGGTTTACATAATATAAAGGAGGGACCGGATTTTTTTAATGCCCTGCTGGAAATAGACGGACAGCAATGGGCAGGTAATGTGGAGATACACCTGAAGACATCGGATTGGTATGCACACGGGCATGAACAAGATGTAAACTATGACAATGTTGTATTACATGTGGTCTGGGAAGAAGATACTCCTGTTTTCCGGAAAGATGGATCTGAAATTCCCACAGTGGAATTAAAACACATAGTGAGTGCAAAATTGCTAAAAGGGTATCAATCACTCTTTACCCACTTTGGCAAAGCGTTCATTAATTGTGAAAATGATTTACAAAAAGTGGATCCCTCCATATTGCAGGATTGGGAGGAGCGGCTTTTTTTTGAACGGTTGGAGGAAAAATCAATACAGATTTTTGAATTACTACAAGTGTCAAAGAACGATTGGGAAAAAGTGTTGTTTTGTATGCTGATGAAGAATTTTGGGCTCAATACCAATGGTTTGGTTTTTCTTAAAGCAGCAATGACCATTGATTTCTCCATTATAAGGAAGCTTCAGCATAATCCCATATTACTAGAGGCATTACTATTGGGAAGTGTTGGTCTACTTAGTAGCAGTGACGATGACGATCTATATCGTGCAAGACTTCAAAGGGAATTTGACTTTTTAAGGAAAAAATTCAATTTGAGTCGCTTAAAATTCTTGGAGCGACCTAAATTTTATGGGATACGACCCCATAATTTTCCTACTATTCGATTAGCGCAATTAGCGCAGTTATACTCCGGACGCCGCGGGTTATTCCAGGAGGTGATCAATGTAAAGAACAGGACTTCGTACTACCGGCTATTTGAAGTAGTCGCTGGAAAATATTGGGATAACCATTACGTATTTGGAAAGGTGTCCAAATCCCATAAAAAGAGATTGAATAAAAGATTTATCGACCTAATTATTACCAATACTGTGATTCCTTTACGATTTTGTTATGCCAAAAAAACGGGAAATGGTTTGGAGGATACCCTGGTCACAACGATGCTGAACATCCCCAAAGAACGAAATGTGGTTATTGACAGATTCGAACATGCAGGGTGGTCCACAACTAACGCTTTACAAAGTCAGTCCAAGTTACAATTGCACGCAAATTATTGTACAAAACAGAAGTGTTTACAATGTTCGGTAGGAACTTTTTTATTGGGAAGAAATCTCTAAATTTAACCATGCGCTGGTTTTATAGTTTGTTGTATTATCTCCAGAAGAGAGGATTTGAGGTGTGCAGGCGAATAGCAGAACGTTTAGGAATCCGTGCTCGTGTGGTACGAACCACCTTTATTTATCTAACCTTCGTTACCCTCGGATTTGGCTTTGCACTCTACCTTTTTATCGCATTCTGGTTAGGAATTAAGGATTTGGTCTATACAAAACGAACCTCTGTTTTTGACCTCTAGCTCATGATAAAATTTTTCCGTTCCAAAATCGCCTTGGCACTTTCCTTAATGGTAGTGGTGTTTTTTTTTGGTGTTCTAGGGTACCGCTACATCGCGAATTATTCATGGGTTGAAGCCGTTTATATGACCATAATTACGGTAACCACCGTAGGGTTTTCGGAGGTAAGACCACTGGATTCGGAGGCTCAGGTATTTACAATAGTTCTAATTGTAAGTAGTGTTTTTATTTTTGGTTTCGCGATCTCTGTAGTCTCGGAATATATCTTAAGCAGGAATACCTTACAAACGCTAAAAAAGAAAAGGGTGAGAAATACGATTAAAAATTTGGAAAATCACGTTGTACTTTGTGGTTATGGACGTAACGGACAGCAGGCTGCGGAGCGATTGCGTGCCTATAAAAAGCCATTCGTAGTAATTGAAAAAGATAAGGAAATTATCCAGGCACATGAAGGTGAGGTATTGTTCGTTGAGGGAGATGTTAATGAAGATGAAGTACTTCTGGAAGCCGGGGTAAGGCAAGCACAATATTTGGTCACTGCTTTACCAGATGATGCGCTCAACCTCTTTGTGGTACTCTCTGCACGCCAATTGAACAAAAACCTCTTTATTATCAGTAGAGCTTCTCAGGTAACGTCAATTAAGAAATTGGAGTTTGCCGGGGCCAATAAGGTAATTATGCCAGACAAAATAGGAGGAGATCATATGGCATCGCTGGTAGTCATGCCTGATTTGATCACCTTTATGGATCAACTTTCTATGGAGGGGGAGGACACTACTAACCTTGAAGAAGTTGAAATTGCCGATTTTAATGAGGCCCCAAACTTTCATTCTATTCGAGATCTAGACCTACGCAGAAAAACAGGATGTACCATAATAGGCTACATAGATCCCACCGGAAAATATACTATTAACCCGGAAGCAGATATGGAATTGGAACCTAAGGGTAAAGTAATTGTTTTGGGCCGGCCGGAACAGATTAGAAAACTCAACCAAATGTTTCATATAGACCACTTAAATACTGGTAAAATTTGATCGGGTTGAAATTTTTTAGGATATTGCCCGCTAACGATAACTTAACATACCAAATAAACCAAGTATGAAAGTCAAATGCACTGCGCTATTATCCTTCTTGATCCCTGTATTTTCCATAGCTCAAGAATCATCGGAAAAAGGGTTGGATGAACGGGTAAATGATGCCTTTATGCCTTTTGCCGTATGGTGGGAAAGCTTTATTTTAACACCAATTTCAGTTGGGGAGTATAATTTACCTATCGTATTGGTCCTTTTGATCTTTGGCGCTACTTTCTTTACGATAGCATTTAAATTTCCTAACATCTCAAAGTTCCCATTGGCCATCAATACGGTACGAGGGAAATATGATGATCTGGACCACCATAGCGTAGAAAAAACCGAGCTAAATGTTGTGGACGGAGACCTACCCGATACGATTAAAGATGAGAGTAAGGAGGGAGAAGTAAGTCATTTCCAGGCATTGGCAACCGCAGTTTCAGGAACCGTAGGTTTGGGCAATATTGCAGGTGTTGCCGTGGCTATTGCTATTGGTGGACCTGGCGCTACCTTCTGGATGATTGTTTGCGGTTTAATTGGGATGTCAACCAAGTTTGTGGAATGCACTTTAGGGGTTAAATACAGGGATGTTGGCCCTGATGGAACGGTGTATGGCGGACCTATGTATTATTTGTCCAAAGGCCTGTCGGAAAAAGGCCTTAAAGGGTTAGGAAAAGTGTTGGCTATTATTTTTGCGATACTATGTGTAGGAGCATCTTTTGGGGGAGGTAATGCCTTTCAATCTAATCAAGCGGCGGTACAACTAAGTACTATGCTAAATTTACAAGGAGGTGCCACAGGGGTTATCCTTGGCGTTATCCTTGCATTTTTAGTTGGGGTAGTAATTATAGGAGGAATAAAAAAGATTGCTAGTGTAACGGAGAAAATAGTACCGTTTATGGCAGTGGTTTACGTAATTGCATCGTTGATTATTATTTTTGCCAACATCAGATTTATAGGAGAAGCGTTCGGAATGATCTTTTCCGGAGCCTTTAGCCCTCAGGCCGGTCTAGGCGGGATTCTTGGGGTTATTATTGTAGGGTTTCAACGGGCAGCTTTCTCAAATGAGGCAGGTGCAGGATCGGCGGCGATAGCACATTCCGCGGTCAAAACAAAATATCCCGCTAGTGAAGGGGTAGTGGCGCTCTTAGAACCATTTATTGATACCGTGGTCATTTGTACAATGACCGCTTTGGTAATTATCTTCTTCAACATGGATGCTGGAGCATTTGACTACGGCAACGGTGTGGGAAGCACCGTTTTGCTTAATGAGAGTGGGACCTATGTTGGCGGTGTAGACCTAACCTCCATGGCTTATGATTCCGTAATACCTGGTTTTCGATATGTTCTAACTATTGCCATTGTACTGTTTGCATTTTCTACTATGATCTCATGGTCCTACTACGGCTTACAGTCCTGGAAATTTCTATTTGGGAGAGGTAAAACAGCAGACATCGCTTATAAGGTGTTGTTTCTGTTGTTTGTCGTAATAGGGGCAGGAGCCACATTAGATGCGGTGATTAAATTTTCCGACGCGATGATCTTAGCATTGGTTTTTCCTAATATGGTCGGATTACTCATCCTTTTCCCAAGGGTTAGGGAAGAGATGAATAAATACCTCTCTGATATTAAAGAATTCATTAGTACGAAGACGGCTCCTTAATAAATGAAATGGCTTACATCCCGGTTTAAATACAGTAAACAGCAACAAAGTGGGATTTTCTTTTTACTTGTGGTTGTTGTGCTACTTTTAGTAGTAAGTGTATTTCAGAATTGGCGATCAGTTCCAGCAAAAGATGCTAGTTTTTTCGTAGATAAAGCGTTGCAACACCAGTTTGATAGTTTACAAGCAGTTTCCCAGGGGGCAAAAAAGGAGAACCTCCGTCCCTTTAATCCTAACTTCATCTCAGACTTTAAGGGATACACACTGGGGATGTCCCCCGAAGAAATTGATAGACTTCACGTCTTTAGGCAAGAAGACCGTTATATAAATTCCATTGCAGAATTCCAGAAAGTGACACAGGTTTCCGATTCGGTATTGAAGATGATCTCCCCTTTTTTTCGGTTTCCGGTATTCAGAAAGACGTATAACGAAAAAATAGCAAATAAAGGATCCGGAGGAACACCGGAGACGCTATTGGCAAAGGAACCAATTCAAGACCTTAATACCGCCACAGTTGCCGACTTACAACTTATTAACGGGATAGGTGTGGTACTTTCAAAACGCATTGTAAAGTTTAGGAATAGCCTAGGAGGGTTTTTGGTGAATGAGCAATTGTACGATGTCTATGGATTGGAACCTCAAGTGGTGAAAAGAACTTTGAAGCGATTTCAAGTACTCAATGCGCCGAAAATTAACAAGATCAATATTAATTCCGCAACAGTTGAGGAAATCGCACATTTGGTATATTTTTCTTACGATATCGCTGAAAATATTGTCACTTTTAGAAAAGCAAACGGCAAATACAGGTCTTTTGAAGATTTGTTTAACGTTGAGGGATTTCCGGTAAACAAAATAGAGAGAATAGCCTTATATTTGTCCTATTAAATAAGTTGGTATGAATAGCATGTACTTCAGCGAAGAACATCATCTTTTTCGGGAGAGCTTGAAGGACTTTCTGCAAAAGGAGGTAGTCCCACATATAGAAAAATGGGAAAAGACCGGAACTATTGAGCGATTTATCTGGAAGAAGTTTGCTGATATGGGCTATTTCGGGTTGGCTACCTCGGAGGAGTATGGCGGTATGGATCTTGATCTATTCTACACCGTTATTCTTTTGGAAGAGCTACAAAAGATTAACTCTGGTGGTTTTGCAGCGGCTATTTGGGCACACGTTTATCTCGCAATGACCCATTTGAATAAAAATGCAAACGACCAGCAAAAGAGAACCTATCTGGAGCCAAGTGTCCATGGCGAGAAAATTGGTTGTCTTGGGGTGACTGAACCTTTTGGGGGTAGTGATGTTGCCGGGATGCGCACCACCGCTATCAGGCAAGGAGAGAACTATGTCATTAACGGCTCCAAGACGTTTATAACAAATGGTGTTTATGGTGATTACATCATCTTAGCAGCAAAAACTGATCCTACCTCGGGAAATAAGGGAATAAGTATCTTTATTGTAGACCTGAAAAGCCCTGGCGTAACAGCAAATAAACTGGATAAGCTAGGATGGCGGGCATCGGATACCGCAGAACTTGCCTTCGACAACGTAGTGGTTCCCGCTACCAATTTGATGGGCGAAGAAGGGATGGGTTTTGGATTTATCATGGAGGCATTTGCATTGGAACGACTGATAATGGGCATAAACGCACATGCCAGAGCCGAGTTTGCCCTCGAATATACGTTACAGTACATGTCCGAAAGGGAAACCTTTGGAAAGCCAATTAATCAATACCAGGCATTGCGGCATAGGCTGGTTGACCTACACGCCGATATGGATCTATGTAAGCAGTATAATTATGCCGTTACCCATAAGATGGATCGCGGGGAATACGTGGTTAGAGAAGCAACTATTTCCAAATTAAAGGGGACGCAAATGGCAGATGAGGTAATTTATAATTGCTTACAATTTCTTGGCGGTTATGGTTATATAGAAGAGTATCCGATGGCACGAATGCTTAGGGATAGCAGGTTAGGACCAATTGGAGGCGGAACTTCTGAAATACTTAGAGAGATCGTTGCAAAGATCGTAATTGACAAAAAGGAATATCGGCCCGTCTCAGATCAAGTACAGGCGAAAAGAGAAATTTTTTAAAAAGGATACGAGTTATAAATACATTTGTATCTTTGCAACTTATAATTAAAGAAAGGAGGTTGTAGCCAATGTTAATAATACCTGTAAAAGAAGGAGAAAATATAGATAGAGCGCTAAAGCGTTTTAAGCGAAAGTTCGATAAAACTGGAACAATGCGTCAACTGCGTACTAGGCAGCAATATACCAAGCCTTCTGTAAAGAGAAGGGCTGTTGTGCAAAAAGCACAGTATATCCAGACCCTAAGAGACAACGAGGAGCTTTAGCATTTTTGATTCACAATATATTCAAATCCCGTCAGCAACTGTCGGGATTTTTTTATTTATAAAGTTCGGATAATTTCCTTATTTATACCTTTAAAGCATGAGCGTAACCGCATTCGTATCTTATTTAAGTTTGGAAAAAAAATATTCCAAGCATACCGTTGCTGCCTACCGAAGAGATATTCAGGAATTTTTTGGCTTTTGCGAAACCGCGCTGGGAATAACGGATTTTGAAAAGGTTACCTATGTTTCAATACGAAACTGGATCGTACATTTGGTCCAAAAAGGGATATCCAACAGAAGTGTGAATAGAAAACTCTCTTCGATCAAGGCGTTTTACAAATTTCAACAGAAAACAGGAACGCTATCAACGCTACCCTTTTTAAATCACCAGGCGCTAAAAGTTGAAAAGAAAGTGCAAATACCCTTCTCGGAACAGGAGATGTTGTCCGTTTTAGATAGCATAGACTACAGTGAAGACTTTGAAGGAAAACGAGATAAGCTTATTATTGAAATTCTATATACTACAGGGATACGAAGAGCAGAATTGGTTAACCTTAAAGTGGCGGGTTTTGATACAGAGAACAACACGTTGAAAGTTGTAGGGAAAAGGAACAAGGAAAGAATACTTCCCGTATTACCAGGACTAAAAGCATCAATCTCCAATTATCTTTTGGCACGAAAAAGACTGGAATCGATTTTGGATACGGAGTTTTTGCTGTTAACAAAATCGGGTGCCAAAATATACGAAACCCTTGTTTACCGGGTTATAAATAGGTATCTTAGTACAGTATCCCCTAAGCTCAAAAAGAGTCCACATATATTGCGACACACTTTTGCGACTCATTTGTTAAATAGGGGGGCTGACTTAAATGCGGTAAAGGAATTGTTGGGCCATTCAAGTTTGGCATCCACCCAGGTGTATACCCACAACAGTATAGCGAAACTAAAAGAGGTACACGCAACCGCCCATCCAAGAAACAAAGAACAGTAGTCTTTGTATTGTTTAACCTGTCTGTACCCAACAGACCTAAAAACTTGTTTTATGAAGGTAAACGCACAATCTGTAAATTTTGTGGCCGATAGCAAATTGCTAAGTTTTATCCAAAACCGAATGGATAAACTGGAAGTATTTTATGACAAAGTAATCAGTTCGGATGTGTATTTAAAAGTAGATAATACAAGCGCCAAGGAAAACAAAATTGTAGAGATCAAGGTGCATGTGCCAGGAAACAAAATCATGGTTAAAAAACAGTGTAAGACGTTTGAGGAAGCAGTGGATACTGCATGTAATTCGCTGGAGCGACAACTGGTTAAAAAGAAAGAAAAAACCAGGGCTCATGTCTAGGTAATTTTTTTTATGAGTTTGTTTTGAATAAACAAATAAATCTATACATTTGCAGTCCGTTAGAAATAACGGGCTTTTTTTATGTAAAAAAGTGGCTGTTAAGCCGGTATAGCTCAGCTGGCTAGAGCAGCTGATTTGTAATCAGCAGGTCGTGGGTTCGAGTCCCTCTACCGGCTCGTAAGGTGCTAAAAATAAGGAGGGGAGATACTCAAGCGGCCAACGAGGACAGACTGTAAATCTGTTGGTTTTTACCTTCGCAGGTTCGAATCCTGCTCTCCCCACAGCGATTTGCCAAAGGATATGTGCTGATACAGGCAAAACGGAAAAAGTGAAGGTGCTTTGACATATTGAAAAGATTTTTTTGCGGGAGTAGCTCAGTTGGTACCCGCCCGTACCGAACTGTCCGTTCGGGCGGGGAGCGTCAGACGCTTGGGTTTCTTAACAAAGCCTTCCGCTTCATTGAAATATTGATTTAATAAAACGCGGGAGTAGCTCAGTTGGTAGAGCGTCAGCCTTCCAAGCTGAATGTCGCCGGTTCGAACCCGGTCTCCCGCTCAAGATAGACTGCGAATCCGAAATATCGGGTGAGAAGTTTATTCAGAGCAAGGCTGAGGGAATCCTTATCCCGCTCTAAGAGTGACGAAGCTGTTCGTATTGAACGGTAATCTCCTCCTTTCTGAGAAGGGTTGTAGATTGAACACTTTACGCCGACGTAGCTCAGGGGTAGAGCGTTTCCTTGGTAAGGAAGAGGTCACGGGTTCAATTCCCGTCGTTGGCTCGATAGAAATAAGACACTAATATAAACTAAGATTAAAATTCGTTAAAAATGGCAAAGGAAACTTTTGATCGCTCCAAACCACACCTTAATATAGGTACAATTGGACACGTGGATCATGGTAAAACCACACTAACTGCTGCTATTACTACAGTTTTGGCAAATGCAGGACTTTCTGAGCTTAGAAGCTTTGATTCTATTGATAATGCTCCGGAAGAAAAAGAAAGAGGGATCACCATTAACACTTCTCACGTTGAGTATCAAACCGAGAGCAGACATTATGCTCACGTAGATTGTCCTGGACACGCCGATTATGTGAAAAACATGGTTACCGGTGCTGCTCAAATGGACGGTGCAATTTTAGTGGTTGCTGCTACTGACGGTCCTATGCCACAAACACGGGAGCATATCCTTTTAGGACGTCAGGTTGGTATTCCAAGAATTGTTGTTTTCCTAAACAAAGTGGATATGGTTGATGACGATGAGTTGCTGGAACTTGTGGAAATGGAAGTTCGCGAATTGCTTACTTTTTATGAATATGACGGGGATAATGGTCCTGTTATCGCAGGATCTGCACTTGGTGCGTTAAATGGAGAGCAAAAATGGGTAGATACGGTTTTGGAATTAATGAAAGCTGTTGATGAGTGGATCGAATTACCAAAGCGCGATATTGACAAAGACTTCCTAATGCCTGTTGAAGATGTATTTACAATCACAGGTCGTGGAACTGTGGCTACCGGACGTATTGAAACAGGAGTAGCGAATACTGGTGATCCAGTTGAGATCATTGGTATGGGTGCTGAAAAGTTGACTTCCACAATTACCGGGGTTGAGATGTTCCGTAAAATTTTGGATAGAGGAGAAGCTGGAGATAATGTTGGTATTCTTTTAAGAGGTATTGAAAAATCGGATATTAAAAGGGGAATGGTAATTTGTAAGCCAGGTTCAGTTACCCCTCACGCGAAGTTTAAGGCTGAGGTGTATATCCTGAAGAAGGAAGAGGGAGGTCGCCATACACCATTCCATAACAACTACCGTCCTCAGTTCTATGTGCGTACAACCGACGTTACAGGGAACATTAATTTACCTGATGGAGTTGAGATGGTAATGCCTGGTGATAACTTAACCATTACTGTGGATTTGATTCAGCCTATTGCCCTCAACGTTGGACTGCGTTTTGCTATCCGTGAAGGAGGTAGAACCGTAGGTGCCGGACAGGTTACTGAAATATTAGACTAAATTTTTAATCTAAATAGTTTATGCTGAAGGTGTTCCGTAAATCGGAATACCTTTCAGTGTAAATAGAAACGGGTGTAGCTCAGTTGGTAGAGCACTGGTCTCCAAAACCAGGTGTCGGGAGTTCGAGTCTCTCCTCCCGTGCCAGAAAGAAGAATATTTGATATGTTGACTTACGTTAAGGAATCTTGGGAAGAATTGAGGAACAAGGTAACGTGGTTGAACCGCGAACAAGCCTCGAACCTTATGGTAGTAGTTGCCGTGTTCTCTATCTTATTCGCATTAGCGACTTGGGGTGTAGATACGGTTTTTAGTAAGTTAATAGCATTATACTTTGAAAGACTAATAGGTTAGGGAGATGTCTGAGGTGTTGGAAAAAAAGTGGTACGTGGTACGTGCGGTTAGTGGCCAGGAGAATAAAATTAAAGGCTACATAGAAAGTGAAGTAGAACGTGCTGGATTTGGAGATTATTTGGATGAGGTATTGGTTCCCACGGAAAAGGTAGTGCAAATCCGTAATGGAAAGAAAATAAGCAAGGAGCGGACCTATTTCCCTGGATACATTATGATAAAGGCGAATCTCGGTGGAGAAATGGTGCATATCATAAAATCTATCACCAATGTCATCGGTTTTTTAGGAGAGACCAAGGGTGGAGATCCTGTACCCCTCAGAAAAACTGAAGTCAACCGCATGTTAGGAAAGGTAGATGAGTTAGCGGTTAGTACAGATAATGTAGCTATTCCTTTTGTGCTGGGGGAAACAGTAAAAGTTATAGACGGACCATTTAACGGCTTTAACGGTACGGTAGAGAAGATCAATGAAGAAAAGCGGAAACTGGAAGTTATGGTAAAGATCTTTGGTAGAAAAACCCCGTTGGAGCTTAGCTATATGCAAGTTGAAAAAATATAATTGAGAAGTTAAGAATAGAGATTCAAGAAACAAGACAGTTTAAAGTTCGATTAGTATTATTCTTGTTTTACATCTTGATTCTTAACGCTAAGAATAGAAGAGCTGTTACATTTAAGATTGTGTTGCTTCCAAACTATAGCACAATTGAAATTTAATTTTTAAAAATGGCAAAAGAAGTAGATAAGGTTGTAAAACTACAAGTTAGGGGAGGTGCAGCGAATCCATCGCCACCGGTTGGACCCGCCTTAGGTGCTGCTGGTGTTAACATCATGGAGTTCTGTAAGCAATTTAATGCCAGGACACAAGATAAACAGGGAAAAGTATTACCTGTAGTTATCACCGTTTACAAGGACAAATCTTTTGAATTTGTTGTAAAAACACCACCTGCGGCCGTTCAATTAATGGAAGCTGCTAAGATTAAAAAAGGATCTGGCGAACCTAACCGTGTAAAATCAGGTTCAGTTACCTGGGATCAGGTAAAAACAATCGCGGAAGACAAAATGGTAGATTTGAATGCATTTACCGTTGAGTCTGCAATGAAAATGGTTGCTGGAACTGCAAGGTCAATGGGCCTTAAGGTCTCTGGTGCTAAACCTTTTTAATCGGAAAAGCAATTTAAAAATGGCAAGATTAACAAAAAAGCAAAAAGAGGCACACGGTAAGATCGACAGGAACAAAATGTATTCTCTGGAAGAGGCCTCTGCTTTGGTAAAAGAGATAACCAATGTAAAATTTGATGCATCTGTGGACTTGGCTGTTCGACTTGGAGTTGATCCTCGAAAGGCTAATCAGATGGTACGTGGCGTTGTTACCCTTCCTCATGGAACAGGGAAAGACGTAAAAGTTTTGGCATTGGTGACCCCGGATAAGGAAGCTGAAGCTAAAGAAGCTGGAGCGGATTATGTCGGGTTAAATGAGTACCTCGATAAGATTAAGGGCGGTTGGACTGATGTAGACGTCATCGTTACCATGCCAAGCGTAATGGGAAAATTAGGTCCGCTTGGTCGGATTTTGGGCCCCCGGGGATTAATGCCCAACCCAAAAACCGGTACGGTAACTATGGATATTGGAAAAGCAGTTGCTGACGTTAAAGGAGGTAAAATTGATTTTAAAGTAGATAAGACTGGAATTGTACACGCGGCTATTGGAAAGGTTTCTTTCTCGGCAGATAAGATTGCGGGAAACGCTAAGGAGCTTATAGATACCTTGGTAAAGCTAAAACCAGCTGCTGCTAAAGGTGTTTACATGAAGAGCATTTACTTGAGCAGTACAATGAGTCCTAGTGTACAATTAGATCCAAAGGCAGTTTAATTTCAGGAGTAGTTCAAAGTTTTTACAATGACAAGAGAAGAAAAAGCAATAGTAATTGATGATTTGACTGCTCAATTGGCGGATAACGTCAATATTTATCTGGCAGATATTTCTGGATTGGATGCTACTACTACTTCGGATTTGAGACGGGCTTGCTTTAAAGCCAATATCAAACTTGCGGTAGTAAAGAATACCTTGCTGGCTAAGGCAATGGAAGCATCAGATAAAGAATTTGGTGAGCTCTCAACAGTGTTAAAAGGAAATACTTCCTTAATGCTGGCTGAAACTGGAAACGCTCCAGCCAAGCTGATCAAAAACTTTAGGAAAAAATCGGACAGGCCCCTACTAAAGGGTGCTTTTATTGAAGAGGCTATATTTATCGGTGATGATAACCTTGAGACCTTGGTTGGTATTAAGTCTAAAGAGGAACTCATTGGAGATATTATTGGCTTGTTACAGTCGCCTGCTAAAAATGTGATTTCCGGATTAAAATCTGGAGGAGGCAAATTAGCGGGTATACTTAAAACCTTGTCCGAAAAATAGTTTCGCACGCACTAAAATTAAATATTAAAAAACGGATTAAAAACGATAGAAGAATGGCAGATTTGAAAGATTTTGCAGAACAGTTGGTAAACCTTACCGTAAAAGAGGTAAACGAGTTGGCCGACATTTTAAAAGAAGAATACGGAATTGAACCGGCTGCTGCAGCAGTTGCTGTTGCTGGCGGTGGTGCTGCTGGCGGAGGTGAAGCAGAGGCAGCGGAAGAAAAATCCGAATTTGACGTAATATTAAAAGCTCCAGGAGGTTCTAAATTGGCCGTAGTAAAATTGGTAAAAGAACTCACCGGTCTTGGATTAAAAGATGCTAAAGAAATTGTAGATAGCGCACCCAAAGCCGTAAAAGAGGCAGTTTCCAAGGACGAAGCGGAAGGAATTAAGAAATCTTTGGAAGAAGCAGGAGCAGAAGTTGAGCTTAAATAATAGTAGAACTATACTTTTTGGTTAAGGTCTTACCGTTACATCGGCTAAGACCTTAGCCTGTTTATAGATGGCGTATGAAGCAATGCGCATCCCTTTTGAGAATTCACTAAAAAATTGTCCGTAGATGTTCAATAATCATACTGAAGAAAGAGTAAACTTTGCAACGGCTAAGAATATGCCGGAATATCCGGATTTCTTGGACATCCAGATCAAGTCCTTTCAAGACTTTTTTCAACTCGAAACCAAATCTGATGAACGTGGTAATGAAGGCCTGTACAATACCTTCATGGAAAACTTTCCGATTACCGATACACGTAATCAATTTGTGTTAGAATTTTTGGATTATTTCATTGATCCCCCAAGGTATACCATTCAAGAATGTATCGAGCGAGGGTTAACCTACAGTGTACCCTTAAAAGCGCGATTAAAATTGTATTGTACAGATCCAGAACACGAGGATTTTGAGACCATAGTTCAGGATGTGTATCTGGGCACTATTCCGTACATGACCCCCAGTGGTACCTTTGTGATCAATGGAGCAGAACGTGTAGTGGTTTCCCAATTACACCGTTCTCCCGGGGTTTTCTTTGGGCAATCTTTTCATGCGAACGGTACAAAACTGTATTCTGCCAGGGTCATTCCTTTCAAGGGCTCCTGGATAGAATTCGCTACCGATATCAATAGCGTTATGTACGCCTACATTGATAGAAAGAAAAAATTACCGGTAACCACCTTGTTTAGAGCCATAGGTTTTGAACGGGATAAGGATATTCTGGAGATCTTTGATCTTTCTGAGGAAGTGAAAGTTTCCAAGGCTAGTTTAAAAAAGGTCTTGGGAAGAAAACTTGCGGCAAGAGTGTTAAATACATGGCATGAGGATTTTGTGGACGAAGATACGGGTGAAGTAGTTTCAATAGAACGAAATGAGATCATTCTGGATCGCGATACGGTCTTGGAAAAAGAACATATCGATGAAATTACCGATGCAGACGTAAAGACCATCTTACTCCATAAAGAAAATAGCTCGCAGTCCGATTATGCGATCATACATAATACACTACAAAAAGATCCCACCAACTCTGAAAAGGAGGCGGTAGAACATATCTACAGGCAATTGCGTAATGCCGAACCACCTGATGAAGAAACTGCCCGGGGGATCATCGACAAATTATTTTTCTCCGATCAGCGCTACAACTTAGGAGAAGTAGGTCGCTACCGAATGAATAAGAAACTAGGTCTGGATATCGGAATGGATAAGCAGGTCTTGACCAAAGAGGATATTATCACCATCATAAAATATCTGATTGAGTTGATCAACTCAAAGGCAGAAATTGATGATATTGACCACCTTTCCAACAGAAGGGTAAGAACGGTTGGAGAACAGCTTTCCCAACAGTTTGGTGTTGGATTGGCACGTATGGCGCGTACCATCCGTGAGCGTATGAACGTAAGGGACAATGAGGTGTTCACACCAATTGATTTGATCAATGCAAAGACCCTGTCTTCTGTGATTAACTCATTCTTTGGGACCAACCAGTTGTCACAATTTATGGATCAGACCAATCCCCTCGCTGAGATTACTCACAAGCGGCGATTATCAGCATTAGGGCCAGGTGGTCTTTCCAGAGAACGTGCAGGTTTTGAGGTGCGCGACGTTCACTATACCCATTACGGTAGATTATGTCCGATCGAAACCCCGGAAGGTCCGAACATTGGTTTAATATCTTCTTTATCGGTATTTGCCAAGGTGAATCAAATGGGATTCCTGGAAACCCCATACCGCAAAGCTGACGGTGGAAAAGTAGAGGTTAAGGAACATATTTATCTAAGTGCTGAGGAGGAGGAAGGAATGAAGATCGCTCAAGCGAATATTCCTTTGAAAGAGGATGGAACAATAGAACAGGAAAAGGTAATTGCTCGGGAAGAAGGAGATTTCCCGGTGGTAGATCCATCCGAAGTGAACTATACGGACGTGGCTCCCAATCAAATTGCTTCTATTTCCGCTTCTTTGATCCCGTTCCTGGAACATGATGATGCCAACCGGGCCTTGATGGGATCCAATATGATGCGACAAGCCGTACCGCTATTGCGTCCGGAGTCTCCAATAGTAGGAACCGGTTTGGAACTTCAAGTCGCTAAGGATTCAAGAGTATTGATCAACGCCGAGGAAGACGGGGTGGTGGACTACGTTGATGCTGAGAAGATCGTCATCAAATATATGCGTACGGAAGAGGAAAAATTGATCAGTTTTGAGGAAGATTACAAAACCTATGATCTGATCAAATTCCGAAAAACCAATCAGGGAACCTCTATTAACCTGAAACCGATCGTTCAGAAAGGGGATAAGGTAGCTAAAGGACAGGTGCTTTGCGAGGGATATGCTACACAAAAAGGAGAATTAGCACTTGGGCGAAACATGAAGGTAGCCTTTATGCCCTGGAAGGGATATAATTTTGAAGATGCCATTGTGATTTCGGAGAAAGTGGTTCGCGAAGATATCTTTACATCGATCCACATAGACGAATATGCCTTAGAAGTACGGGATACCAAATTAGGAGCAGAAGAACTTACGAATGATATTCCGAACGTCTCTGAAGAAGCAACTAAGGATCTGGATGAAAGTGGAATGATCCGAATTGGAGCAGAGGTAAAACCTGGCGATATCCTGATTGGAAAGATCACGCCAAAAGGAGAGTCGGATCCCACACCTGAAGAGAAATTACTTCGGGCCATATTTGGAGACAAGGCGGGGGATGTAAAAGATGCTTCACTCAAAGCACCACCATCGCTTTCCGGTGTGGTGATTGATAAAAAGCTGTTCTCAAGATCTATAAAGGATAAGCGGAAACGTTCTGAGGATAAAGAAGCACTTTCCAAATTGGATATGGAGTATGAAGTGAAGTTCCAACAATTGAAGGATGTGCTCATCGAAAAATTGTTTGCTTTGGTAAATGGGAAGACTTCCCAAGGGGTTCAAAATGATCTGGGAGAAGAAGTATTACCAAAAGGTAAAAAATACACCATTAAGATGCTTAATGCTGTAGATGATTTTGCCCACTTGGTAAGCGGTGTTTGGACCACTGATGATAAAACCAATGAGTTAGTTGCGGATCTGCTGCACAATTACAAGATCAAATTAAATGATCTGCAAGGAAACCTAAGGCGCGATAAGTTTACCATTTCCGTAGGAGATGAACTGCCTGCTGGTATTATGAAGTTGGCTAAGGTCTATATTGCCAAAAAGCGAAAACTTAAAGTAGGGGATAAAATGGCGGGACGCCATGGGAATAAAGGTATTGTAGCACGTATTGTGAGACAGGAAGATATGCCTTTCCTTGAAGATGGAACCCCTGTAGACATTGTTTTGAATCCATTAGGTGTACCTTCTCGAATGAACATCGGACAGATTTATGAGACCGTGTTGGGATGGGCAGGTGCCAATCTGGGTAAAAAATTCGCTACACCTATTTTTGACGGGGCTTCGTTGGACGAGATCAACAAATTTACCGAAGAAGCGGGTGTACCCCAATTCGGTCATACGTATCTGTATGATGGAGGTACAGGAGAACGTTTTGACCAGCCTGCAACTGTTGGGATAATTTATATGTTGAAGTTGGGGCACATGGTAGACGATAAGATGCACGCGCGTTCTATTGGACCCTACTCGTTAATTACACAACAGCCGTTGGGTGGAAAGGCGCAGTTTGGAGGTCAGCGTTTTGGAGAAATGGAAGTTTGGGCCCTGGAAGCGTATGGCGCCTCTTCTACACTTCGGGAAATCCTTACAGTGAAATCCGACGATGTAATTGGTAGGGCCAAGACCTACGAGTCCATTGTTAAAGGGGAAACTATGCCAGAACCTGGATTGCCAGAATCTTTCAATGTATTGATGCATGAGCTCAAAGGATTGGGCTTGGATATTCGATTGGAAGAATAATTTTAATGAAAAAACAGTAACATTAGCTACATAGCACCATGGCTAGATTAAAAGATAATAACACACCTAAAAGGTTTAACAAAATCTCAATTGGATTAGCTTCTCCAGAAGCAATTTTGGCGGAATCCAGAGGAGAGGTATTAAAGCCTGAGACTATTAACTATCGCACGCACAAGCCCGAACGGGACGGACTTTTTTGCGAGCGTATTTTTGGTCCTGTTAAGGACTACGAATGTGCTTGTGGAAAATACAAGAGAATTCGTTACCGCGGTATAGTGTGTGATCGTTGTGGGGTAGAAGTAACAGAGAAAAAGGTACGTCGGGATAGGGTAGGCCATATTAATTTGGTAGTGCCGGTAGCGCACATTTGGTATTTCCGCTCGTTACCCAATAAAATTGGATATCTCTTAGGGCTTCCCTCCAAAAAATTGGATATGATCATCTATTATGAGCGATATGTGGTCATTCAACCGGGAATCGCTAAAGGTCCGGAGGGAGAAGAGATCCAAAAGATGGATTTCTTAACCGAAGAAGAGTACCTGAATATTATAGATGATCTTCCAGCGGAAAACCAATATTTGGAGGATAACGACCCAAACAAGTTTATTGCTAAAATGGGAGCGGAGTGCTTAATTGATCTGTTGAGCCGTATCGATCTGGAGCAATTGTCGTATGAACTTCGACACAAGGCGAATACCGAAACCTCTAAACAGCGTAAGACGGAAGCTTTGAAAAGGCTACAGGTGGTTGAAGCATTGAGAGAATCTCAGGATAATCGCGAAAATCGCCCGGAATGGATGATCATGAAGGTTATTCCGGTTATCCCACCAGAGCTTCGTCCTTTAGTGCCTTTAGATGGTGGTCGTTTCGCAACTTCCGACCTTAATGATCTGTATCGTAGGGTAATTATTCGAAATAACCGTTTAAAGCGGTTGATGGAGATCAAAGCGCCGGAGGTGATTTTGAGGAACGAAAAAAGGATGTTACAGGAATCTGTAGACTCTTTATTTGATAATACCCGAAAGGCATCTGCTGTTAAAACCGAGTCTAATCGACCGCTAAAGTCGCTTTCAGATTCGCTTAAAGGAAAGCAGGGACGTTTCCGTCAGAACTTGTTGGGTAAACGAGTTGATTATTCTGCGCGTTCCGTGATCGTTGTGGGGCCTGAAATGAACTTATACGAATGCGGTCTCCCTAAAGATATGGCGGCTGAGCTGTACAAACCTTTTGTTATCCGTAAATTGATCGAAAGGGGTATTGTAAAGACGGTAAAATCTGCCAAGAAGATCATAGATAAAAAAGAGCCGGTGGTATGGGATATCCTGGACAATGTAATTAAAGGACATCCTGTTTTATTAAACCGCGCGCCCACCCTGCACCGTTTGGGAATTCAGGCGTTCCAACCTAAATTGATAGAGGGGAAAGCAATACGACTTCACCCTTTGGCCTGCACTGCGTTTAATGCAGATTTCGATGGGGATCAAATGGCGGTTCATTTGCCTCTAGGTCCTGAAGCCATTCTGGAAGCACAAATGTTGATGTTGGCGTCTCAAAATATTTTAAATCCTGCAAATGGTTCACCTATAGCGGTGCCCTCTCAGGATATGGTTTTGGGGCTGTATTATATGACCAAAAAGCGCCTTACAGATGATAAGTACACCGTAAAAGGAGAAGGTTTAACCTTTTATTCTCCGGAAGAGGTTGTGATCGCTTTTAACGAAAAGCGGGTAGAATTGAATGCCAGTATCAAGGTGAGGACCAAAGACTTTAATGAAGCTGGGGAACTGGTAAATCAGATCATTGAGACTACTGTGGGGCGTGTATTGTTCAACCAGGTAGTACCGGAAGAAGCCGGTTATATCAACAAGGTATTGACCAAAAAAGCGCTTCGAAGCATCATCGGAGACGTCCTAGCCGTTACGGATGTACCGCGTACCTCGGAGTTTTTGGATAAAATAAAGACCATGGGATACGAATTTGCCTTCAAGGGTGGGTTGTCCTTTAGTCTTGGAGATATCATTATCCCTGCGGAAAAAAATGAGATGATTGTAGACGCTAATGCGCAGGTGGATGGTATTATGATGAATTACAACATGGGTCTGATTACCAATAATGAACGTTATAATCAGGTAATCGATGTCTGGACATCTACCAATGCTATGCTTACTGAGCTGGCGATGAAACGCATACGTGAGGATCAGCAAGGATTCAACTCGGTGTATATGATGTTGGACTCCGGAGCAAGGGGTTCAAAAGAGCAAATCCGTCAGTTGACCGGGATGCGTGGCCTTATGGCAAAACCAAAGAAATCCACCGCAGGTGGAGGTGAGATTATTGAGAATCCTATCCTTTCGAACTTTAAGGAAGGGCTTTCTATTTTGGAATACTTTATCTCTACGCACGGAGCGCGGAAAGGTCTTGCCGATACTGCCTTGAAAACTGCGGATGCTGGATACTTAACACGAAGATTGGTGGACGTTTCACAGGATGTGATCATCAATATCGAAGATTGTGGCACCTTGAGAGGGATAGAAGTGGAACCGCTTCGTAAGAATGAAGAAATAGTAGAAACCCTTGGAGAACGCATTCTCGGACGGGTTTCACTCCATGATGTCTATCATCCGCTAACGGAGGAATTATTGGTTGGCGCAGGTCAGGAGATTGCCGAAGAAGAGGTGCGAAAAATAGAAGCTTCCCCTATTGATAAAGTGGAAGTGCGCTCACCTTTAACTTGTGAAGCGCCAAAAGGGATTTGCGCGCTGTGCTACGGTCGAAATTTAGCTACCAATAAAATGGTTCAACGTGGTGAAGCTGTAGGAGTGGTTGCTGCTCAGTCCATTGGCGAACCAGGTACACAGCTTACCCTTCGGACCTTCCACGTAGGGGGGATTGCCGGAAACATTTCTGAGGAGAACAAGTTAGAGGCCAAGTTTGAAGGTGTAGCGGAAATTGAGGATTTGAGAACAGTGGTTGGGGAAAACAGCGAAGGCGAAAAGGCCAATATCGTAATCTCCAGAACCACGGAGATCAAAATTGTGGATGAGAAGACAGGTATCGTGCTAAGCACTAATAATATACCTTATGGTTCACAACTGTTTGTGAAAAACGGTGGTAAAATCAAGAAAGGCGATGTTATTTGTCAATGGGATCCCTACAATGGTGTTATCGTTTCCGAATTTACGGGTGAGATTGCCTATGAAAATATTGAACAAGGGGTGACCTATCAGGTGGAAATTGATGAACAAACCGGTTTCCAGGAAAAAGTGATTTCTGAAAGCAGAAACAAAAAGCTTATCCCAACTTTACTTATAAAAGATGGAAAAGGAGAAACTCTTCGTTCGTATACGCTTCCAGTTGGTTCGCACTTAATGGTGAATAACGGGGAGAAAATTAAAGAGGGTAAAACCTTGGTGAAAATTCCACGTAAATCTGCCAAGGCAGGGGATATCACCGGTGGTTTACCACGAGTAACGGAATTGTTTGAAGCAAGAAACCCATCGAATCCGGCGGTTGTTTCCGAAATTGACGGTGTTGTTTCTTTTGGCAAGATCAAAAGAGGTAACCGTGAAATCATTATCGAGTCTAAGCTTGGAGAAGTTAAAAAGTATCTGGTCAAACTTTCCAATCAAATTTTGGTACAGGAAAATGACTATGTGCGTGCGGGAATGCCACTTTCTGACGGATCTATAACTCCAGAGGATATTTTGGCTATTAAAGGACCTTCGGCGGTGCAGCAGTATCTTGTGAATGAAGTACAAGAAGTATATCGTTTGCAAGGCGTGAAGATCAATGATAAGCACTTTGAGGTAGTAGTACGTCAAATGATGCGTAAAGTACGGATCGAAGATGCCGGAGATACTATTTTCCTGGAGAACCAATTGGTGCATAAGGACGATTTCATTAGAGAAAATGATGAAATCTTTGGTATGAAAGTGGTGGAAGATGCCGGGGATTCTGAAAATCTTAAAGCGGGCCAGATAATTTCTGCCAGAGCACTAAGGGATGAGAATTCGTTATTGAAGCGATCCGATAAAACTGTGGTAACTGCACGAGATGCGGTTGCTGCTACAGCTACGCCGATCTTACAGGGAATTACACGGGCCTCATTACAGACCAAGTCCTTTATCTCAGCAGCTTCCTTCCAGGAAACCACCAAGGTATTGAATGAAGCAGCAGTTAGTGGTAAAGTAGATACGCTGGAAGGTTTAAAGGAAAATGTAATTGTAGGCCATAAAATACCTGCCGGAACTGGAATGCGCGACTATGACAATATCATCGTAGGTTCCAAGGAAGAATACGATGAGATTATGGCGCGTAAGGAAGAGTTCAAATTCTAATTGGGTAAATGGAAGAGAAAAAGCAACATCAAAAACAGATCAATATTGAATTGGATGAGAAGCTAGCGGAAGGAACCTATTCTAACCTGGCAATCATCAATCATTCTGTATCCGAATTTGTGGTTGATTTTATTAGTCTAATGCCCGGTGCACCAAAAGCTAAAGTGAAAAGTAGAATTATCTTAACACCTCAGCATGCCAAAAAGTTTCTAAAAGCCTTACATGATAACGTACATCGCTTTGAACAGGCACACGGCACCATTAAGGATTATGAACAGCCTGCAATTCCATTGAATTTTGGGCCAACAGGAGAAGCTTAAGATAAAAACCCCGGTACTATTACCGGGGTTTTTTATACGTGGTAGTTAGTTCAGCCAACCACAATGCTTGGCCTTCTTAGCAAAAAAGTTATAAAACAGGCCTGGTACCAAAATAAAATATGAGGCTTTCTATTCCCGTTTGAGGTTGGGATGATTGACGTAATAGTTTAGGGATCCAAACGGTACAAAGATTTAGAGCAAACAGAATCCAACTGTTTCCAGATTTAGCGGTTATTTTTCAGAAGTATAGCGTAGCTGTACCGTTGGATATTTCTGTTGAGTCATTTGTAGAGAAAAGGCGGAGTCTGCAAGGAACACCAATTGTCCGCTTTTATCCTTAGCTAAAAATTTTTGCTTAACACGCTTGAATTCCTGGAACTCCGGATTGTCCACCTCAGGTTCCACCCAACACGCTTTATGGGCAGGGAAGTTTTCATAAGTACATTTTGCTCCGTATTCATGTTCCAGGCGATATTGAATTACCTCATATTGTAAAGCACCCACGGTTCCAATGATCTTTCTACCATTTAATTCAAGGGTAAACAATTGTGCCACCCCTTCATCCATGAGTTGGTCAATACCTTTGTTCAACTGCTTGGCCTTTAAAGGGTCTGCGTTGTTAATGTATCTAAAATGCTCCGGGGAAAAACTTGGGATACCTTTAAAATGTAGTTTTTCTCCACCTGTGAGCGTGTCACCAATTTTAAAGTTTCCTGTATCATGAAGTCCTACGATATCGCCAGGATATGACACATCGACAATGGCCTTTTTTTCCGCAAAAAACGCGTTAGGACTGGAAAACTTTAATTTCTTGTCTAACCGTACGTGCAGATAGGGAGTATTTCGTTCAAAAGTGCCGGAAACAATTTTAATGAAAGCCAACCGATCCCTATGCTTGGGATCCATATTGGCATGGATTTTAAAAACAAAGCCCGAAAAGTCCTGTTCATTTGAGTGCACAAGGCGTTGCTCAGCTTTCTTTGCCTTTGGAGGTGGAGCTATTTCAATAAAGCAATCCAACAGCTCGCGTACACCAAAATTGTTTAGGGCAGATCCAAAAAATACGGGTTGCACCTCACTATTTAGATACGCCTGTTGATCAAATTCCGGATACACCCCTTCTACCAATTCTAAATGCTCCCGTAGCTCATTTGCTGAAGCTTCACCGATAATTTTCTCAAGTTCAGGGCTTGAAATATCATCAAAAGCTATGGTTTCTTCCACATGTTGCTTGTTGCTCCCGCTGAAAAGATTGATATTTTTTTCGAAGATGTTGTATATACCTTTAAAATCATAGCCGATTCCGATCGGAAAACTCAAAGGAGTTACGGACAACCCTAGTTTTTGCTCTACCTCATCCATAAGATCAAAGGCATCTTTTCCCTCCCTGTCTAGCTTGTTGATAAAAACGATCATTGGGATATTGCGCATCCGGCAAACGGCTACCAGTTTTTCCGTTTGCTCTTCAACCCCTTTGGCTACATCAATTACCACAATAACACTGTCTACCGCTGTTAATGTTCGGAAAGTGTCTTCGGCAAAATCTTTGTGCCCGGGGGTATCGAGTATGTTTATCTTTTTATTCCTGTAAATAAAAGCAAGTACCGAAGTAGCTACCGAAATCCCCCGTTGACGTTCAATTTCCATAAAATCACTGGTAGCGGATTTCTTTATTTTGTTACTCTTTACCGCACCCGCCTCTTGTATTGCACCTCCAAATAGCAATAGTTTTTCAGTTAATGTGGTTTTCCCGGCATCGGGATGGGAAATTATTCCAAAAGTTCGCCGCTTGGCAATTTCTCCTTCAAAGTCCATCAAAAAAATTTGTGCAAAAATACTGCAAACCTTAGGTACGGGACCAAAAGCTCCATTAATTGTTAATATATAGGGGATAAAATGTTAAAAGAATACGATTTTACGTATATCGAATGGGATATTTTCAACAAGATTTTAGGTATTCTGTCAATTTTTCGAAGATAAATCATCCATCTTTTGCGTAAGCTCGTAGATAGGATATGACCAAAAAATGGTATTTAATCGAGTAAAATAGGAGTTTACACAAATATGCGGCGGATAAGGTTCCAATAATTTTTGGAAATGGATATCTTGCAGCACTTAGATTATCCCTAATCTTAAATTTGAAAAGCCTACAATAGCCATGGTGATATGTTTCAACAAAACTATCATTTATGTGTACTTTTCACAGCTCAGCCAGTAAAACCTTGGGTAAAAAAAATACCCTAATTCTTGTGCTTGCTATTAGTGGTTTTTTGATTAGTAGTTTTCCATCTGATCAACTACCGAATATCCCATTAGGAGCACAGGACTTAGATAAGGATAATGACGGGATAATCGATGACGTAGAGGACCTTAACCTTGATCAGGATAACGATCCCACTACAAATCCTACAGATACTGATGGAGACGGTATTCCCAATTATTTGGATATTGATTCTGACAATGATGGTATTCTGGATAATGTAGAGGCCCAATCTCCTCTTAATTACATACCCCCCTCAGGATCGGATAGTAATAATAACGGTCTTGATGATGCCTATGAAATGGGCCCAGATCTTGGACTTCAACCTATTGATTCAGATACAGATCTAATAGACGATTATGTTGATATCGATTCTGACAATGATGGGATATTGGACCAGACCGAAGCCAGTTTTGTAGATGGAAGTTTTGATTGTAATACGATCCCAAATCTGGATTTTAGTAATACCCCTGTTCTAGAAGATGGCCAAGCCTTTCAGGAAGGAGCAGTCTATCGCATAAGTCAAGTTTTTCAAGACATTGACGCGCTTATTACCGTTGAAACCATTGTTAATGGGCGCATCGATGTTCTCGACCAAAATACAGTAGATCCTGAGTTCTTCAAGCCAGAGATCCAGTTTGAGTTTACCGATGCTATCAGAAGACCTTTCGTTGACTTGCGTATTTCTTTGGTGGAGCAGGGGTCAAATACTCCGGTAATACTGGAAGAACTGATTGCAAATTTTATCGATGTAGATGGTCAACGACAATATCAGGAATTTAATCGGTTCGATACGCCAATAAGCTTTACTGTAGATAATCCAACCGAAGTATTTGTAAATAATACCTCCGGTGGACTCCTTATTAATGGGGGTACTACGGAATATCCTGGTATTTCAAATGTCAATCCATCAGTTAATGTTGCGGTAGAGTTCGTAGATATTTCCACTTTCGTATTTCGGTTTGGAGTACAAACCACTACTGATGAAAACTTTGAAACAATTGTAAGACAATCCGGAATCCAGTTCTCCTGCTTAGAAAATTTCCTGGATCCACAAACAACCCGTTTTGGTGAAGATGTGGATACCGACGGTGATGGATTTCCGGATAGACTAGACATCGATAGTGATAATGATGGTATTCCGGACAATGTAGAAGGGCAACCCACTGATGGCTATATACCCCCTACTGGCAACGATACCGATAATGATGGGTTAGATGATGCCTACGACGACGGAGATTTCGAAGGTTTGAATCCGGAGGATACGGATGGTGATACCATTCCGGACTATCGAGATGACGACAGTGATAACGATTTGGTTCCTGACAACAATGAAGGGAACGACTTTAATGAAGACGGCATCCCCGACCAGACCCCCACGGGCACGGATACCGATAACGATGGCTTGGACGATGGCTATGAAGGTAGTGATGTAGCGGATGGATTTGATGTGAATGATGAAATAGATGATCCTGCAAATGACTTGCCCGACACGGATGGGGAAGGGGATGTGAACTATCGTGACCTGGATGATGATGGCGATGGTATAGACACCCCAGATGAGGATGCTGACGGCGATGGGGATCCTACCGATGATGATACCGATAATGACGGCACCCCGGATTATCTGGATCCTATTAACGATGAGGATACGGATGATGATGGTGTCCCTGACATAGTGGATATCGATGATGACAACGACGGAATACTGGACACCGTAGAAGGCGATGGTAGTGTAGATACTGATGGGGATGGTCGTGCAGATAGCCTGGATATCGACAGTGATAATGACGGTATTCCGGACAATGTAGAAGGACAGCCAACAGAGGGTTATGTACCCCCTACCGGCAATGACGAAGACAACGACGGTTTGGACGATGCCTATGAGGGCAGCGGAGATGAAGGAATTAGCCCGGAGGACACGGATGGTGATACCACTCCCGACTATCGGGATGATGACAGTGATAACGATCTGGTTCCAGACAATAATGAAGGGAATGACTTCAATGAAGATGGTCAACCCGATCAGACCCCTACCGGAACAGATACCGATAATGATGGCCTGGATGATGGTTATGAAGGTAGTGATGTAGCGGATGGATTTGATGTGAATGATGAGATCAATGATCCGGCGAATGACCTACCGGATACGGATGGAGAAGGAGATGTGAACTATCGTGACCTGGATGATGATGGCGACGGTATAGACACTCCTGATGAGGATGCTGACGGCGATGGAGATCCTACGGATGATGATACCGATGATGACGGTACCCCGGATTACCTGGATCCGGATAACGGTGATGATACTGACGGTGATGGTGTCCCGGACGTAGTGGATATCGATGATGACAACGACGGAATACTGGACACCGTAGAAGGCGATGGTAGTGTAGATACCGATGGCGATGGTCGTGCAGATAGCCTAGATATCGACAGTGATAATGACGGTATTCCGGACAATGTAGAAGGACAGCCAACAGAGGGGTATGTACCCCCTGCCGGCAATGACGAAGACAACGACGGTTTGGACGATGCCTATGAGGGTACGGGAGATGAAGGGGTTACACCTGAAGATACCGATGGCGATACCACTCCTGACTATCGGGATGATGATAGTGATAACGATCTGGTCCCTGACAACAATGAAGGGAACGACTTCAATGAAGATGGTATTCCCGATCAGACCCCTACCGGAATAGATACCGATAATGATGGCCTGGATGATGGTTATGAAGGCAGTGATGTAGCGGATGGATTTGATGTGAATGATGAGATCAATGATCCAGCAAATGATCTACCGGATACGGACGGTGAGGGGGATGTAAACTATCGCGACCTGGATGATGACGGCGATGGCATAGACACTCCTGATGAGGATGCGGACGACGATGGAGATCCTACCGATGATGATACCGATGATGATGGCACCCCGGACTTTTTAGATCCGGATGATGATAGAATCGATACCGACGGAGATGGTGTTCCTGACGTAGTGGATATTGATGATGATAATGATGGTATTTTGGATACTGTGGAGGGAGACGGAACAGTTGATACTGACGGTGATGGCCAGGCAGACAGCTTGGATATTGATAGTGATGATGATGGTATTCCGGATAATGTAGAAGGGCAACCTACAGAGGGGTATGTACCCCCTGCCGGCAATGACGAAGATAACGACGGTTTGGACGATGCCTATGAGGGTACGGGAGATGAAGGGGTTACACCCGAAGATACCGATGGCGATACTACTCCTGACTACCGCGATGATGATAGTGACAATGATCTGGTATTTGACAACAATGAGGGGAACGATTTTAATGAAGATGGAGTGCCTGATCAAAACTTTACAGGGACGGATACTGATAATGATGGCCTGGATGATGGTTATGAAGGCAGCGATGTGGCCGATGGATTTGACGTGAATGATGAGATCAATGATCCGGCAAATGATCTACCGGATACAGACGGTGAGGGGGATGTAAACTATCGCGATCTGGATGATGATGGCGATGGCATAGATACCCCGGATGAAGATGCTGATGGCGATGGAGATCCAACCGATGATGATACTGACGAAGACGGTACCCCGGACTTTTTGGATCCCGATGACGATAGAATAGATACTGACGGAGATGGTGTTCCTGATGTAGTGGATATTGATGATGACAATGATGGTATTTTAGATACCGTGGAAGGTGATGGTAGTGTGGATACAGACGGAGATGGTCGTGCAGATAGCCTTGACATAGACAGTGATAATGATGGTATTCCAGACAATGTAGAAGGGCAACCTACTGAGGGTTATGTGCCACCAACGGGTAACGATACCGATAACGACGGTTTGGACGATGCCTATGAAGGCACCGGCGATGACGGGGTTACTCCGGAAGATACAGACGGTGATACCACTCCTGACTATAGAGATGATGACAGTGATAACGATTTGGTTCCTGACAACAATGAAGGGAACGACTTTAATGAAGATGGAGAACCTGATCAAACCTTTACCGGTACGGATACAGATAATGACGGTTTGGATGATGGATACGAAGGCAGTGATGTAGCCGATGGTTTTGATGTGAATGATGAGATCAATGATCCGGCGAATGACCTACCGGACACCGATGGGGAAGGAGATGTAAACTATCGCGATCTGGATGATGACGGTGATGGCATAGATACCCCGGATGAAGATGCTGACGGGGATGGAGACCCCACTGACGACGATACAGACGAAGACGGTACTCCGGATTTTTTGGATCCTGTGGATAATCCAACTCCCCCATCAGAAGATGAGGTTGAAGTGAACCAATTGGTTACACCAAATGGAGATGGAAGAAATGACTTCTTATTTATCAGGGGGGTAGAAAACGCGAGAAACAATACCTTGAAAATATTTAATCGATGGGGTGTGGCCGTTTATGAAGGTTCAGATTATAACAATATTAATGACGTCTTTGATGGAAGGTCCAGAGGAAGATCTACGCTAAGTGTAGACGATTTCCTACCGGCTGGAGTATATTTTTATATATTTGAATACGATACCGATCAAGGCAGAATAACTGACAGTGACTATTTCTACGTAAGCAGATAAAATACTGATAGACAATATGTTAAAACAAAACATCCTATTGCCAATACTATTGGTAATTATCTTCTCTCAGAGTTTAACGGCACAGCAGGATGCGCAGTATACCCAGTACATGTTTAATACCCTTAGTGTTAATCCTGCTTATGCAGGTTCCCGGGGGCAATTGTCTTTTGCCGGGTTGTATCGTTCGCAGTGGGTAGGGTTGGAAGGTGCTCCGGAAACCTTTACTATTAATTTACATTCACCCATACGTAACAGTCGGTTGGGATATGGGATCTCTGTTGTTAATGATAATATAGGCGACGGCGTTGTCCAGGAAACCTATCTTGATTTTGTACTTTCCTACACCCTCCAACTAGCTAGAGCGTCCAAACTTTCTTTTGGTCTCAAAGGTGGCGGGAACTTCTTAAGTCTGGATTTTCAAGGATTGCGCAACTTTGATGCTGAGGTAGTAGATCAAGAGAATATTGATAATCAGTTTTCGCCAAATTTTGGATTGGGTATTTATTATCACACGGATAAATTTTATGCCGGATTCTCAGCACCAAACATTTTGGAAACTGAGTTTTTTGACAACGACGCCAACGATGCAAATTCCGTAAATTTTCTAGCTACCGAACGGATAAATTTTTACTTCATTACAGGGTATGTCTTTGAGCTGAACCCCAATCTGCTTTTTAAACCTGCGTTATTGACAAAAGCAGTCGGAGGCGCTCCACTTCAGGTAGATGTTTCCGCAAATTTCCTTTTTAATGAAAAGTTCAGTTTTGGAGCTGCTTATCGTTGGGATGCTGCCGTCAGTGCTTTGGCAGGCTTCCAGATTTCGGAGCAAATAATGCTAGGGCTAGCGTATGATCGTGAGACTACGGATTTAGGAGGTACCCAGTTTAATGATGGATCTTTTGAGATATTTTTGAGATTGGAACTTTTAAAAAGATTCCAACGAACCGTTTCACCACGTTTTTTCTAAATTGTAGAGTATGCTAAGAACAGTACTCCTTTTGTTTATTGCGGCGTTCGGGATTTTGCAAATAGGGCTATCCCAGGAACGTAGACTGGAACGTGCGGATAAAAAATACCAAGAGTATTCTTTCAGCCCGGCCATAGATATTTACAAAAAGGTGTTGGATAAGGGATACCAATCGGCTGATCTGCTAAAAAAACTAGGAAACTCGTATTATTTCAACGCAAAATATAACGACGCCGCTCCCATATACAAATTATTGATCGAACAATACGATACATTAATTACCCCTGATTATTATTTTAGGTATGCCCAAACACTAAAAACTCTAGGGGAGTACGAAGCGGCAAATGCAGCCATGGCACGGTTTGCGGAATTAGCAGATAACAGCAGAATCGATGAAGCCTATGCGGAAGATTACCTAGACAAAATAGAAGAAAACTCCGGGAGATATTCGCTAGAACCCTTTCCTTACAATTCAAGACTTTCTGATTTTGCGCCTTCCTTTTATGCAGATGGATTGATTTTTTCTTCCGATCGCGATACCGGAAATCTAGCCAGATATCGGCATACCTGGAACAGCAGAGACTTTTTGGACCTGTTTGCGGTAGGTACTGATGGCGATACTAACCAGGTAAAGAAGTTGCAAGGTGATGTAAACACAAGATTGCATGAATCTACATCAGTGGTAACCAAAGATGGAAGTACCATGTATTTCACAAGGAACAATTTTTTAGATGGTAAGCGGTACAAAGACGGACAGGGAACCACAAGGCTAAAGATCTATCAGGCCACTCTTGTTGAGGGAGAGTGGACCGATATCCTTGAACTACCCTTTAACAGTGATGACTACTCAGTAGCTCATCCCATGTTAAGCCCGGATGAAAAACAACTGTATTTTGTATCGGATATGCCTGGTTCCCTTGGAGAATCGGATATTTTTAAGGTTCTAATCGTTGGAGACGGTACCTATGGCCCTCCGGTTAATCTTGGGGATCACATTAACACAGAGGCCAGGGAAACCTTTCCGTTTATCACGGATCAAGATGTATTGTATTTTTCTTCGGATGGACATCCGGGGCTGGGAGGGTTAGACGTATTTGCAACGAAAATTGCCTTTGACGAATATGACCAACCTATAGTCAATGTGGGTAGACCCATAAACACGCCGTATGACGACTTCTCTTTTATTATTGATGAAGCTACTCAAAAGGGCTACTTCGCATCCAATAGAATTGAAGGAAGTGTTGGCGATGATGATATCTATGGCTTTATAGAAAATGAACCGATCCAACTGGAATGTATACAAGAGGTTACAGGTACCGTAAGAGATAGGATCTCCAATGAAATCTTGGTTGGAGCAACAGTGAAAATAATTGATGAGGAAAACAAAGAGGTAGCCTCAACCATAACCGATTCCAAAGGAGAATACCTGTTAAGTCTTGATTGTTCCAAGGGAAATTTTGTAAGAGCACTGATGGAGGGCTACATTCCATCAGAAGAGTTTTTACCTGCTTCTTACGGAAAACCCAGGATTGTAGATTTTTATCTCGAAAGAGATGTAGTAACGGGTGGATTTGGGGACGATTTGGCGAAATTATTACAGCTGAGCACAATCTATTTTGATCTGAACAAATTTGATATCCGGCCGGATGCGGAGATCGAGATTCAAAAAGTTATTGTAGCTATGGAAAAATATCCCAGCTTAAAGATCAAAGTCAATGCCCATACGGATAGCCGGGGAGCGGATGCCTATAACCTTTGGCTTTCACAAAAAAGGGCGGAATCTACCGTGGAATACATGGTTTCAAAAGGGATATCAAGAGATCGGTTGCTTGGTGAAGGATTTGGGGAGAAACTACTGCTGAACGAATGTGAAAATGGGGTGTCTTGCTCAAGAGAGAAGCACCAATTAAACAGAAGGTCCGAATTTATTATTCTTGAATAATATCACCGGTAATTCCTGATAATAAAGAGAATACAATTGGCAGATACTATCAGAAAAGGGACTTTTTGTTCAACTTACCTCGCTATGCGATAGGTACATAGCTGGATTTTAATCATATACAACAATTTTTAGGCAATACTGTAGTAGCATTCTATTTTTGGAGATACCTCTAGTTCTTGCAAAGAAGAAGCTGGGCTTGAGGGTAGTATTCCACCAATCAATAGAATGTATAGAAGCTGGCTTGTTGTATTATTTATTTTTCTGGGTACCTTTTTAAGTATCGGGCAAACTACAATTTGGCTCGAAGACTTCGAGGATAATACCAATGGGGATCAAACTGGATCGGGAACAGGTGTTAGTACTGCATCATGGTCAACCAATGATGTAGATATAGATGTTCATACTTCAGGAGGCAGTCAGGTATTGCGTGGTCAAAATACCGATAACACTACAGCCAGATGGACAACCGATCCGATTACAATTTCAGGGTTTACCAACGTTTCTTTTAGTCTGGATGTCGGCCAGGGTGGTACCTTAGATTCAGGCCAGGACTTTCTCCAAATAGAATATCGTATCGATGGCGGGAGCTATGTGGAAATTGAAAATGCCTCAGGCGATAATTCACCCTCAGACCCACTACAATCTTCCTACAATGTAACAGGGTTATCCGGAAATACCTTGGAGTTTCGCATTACCTTTTACAACACAGGTGGCTCTGAATTATATGAAATAGATAATGTTTTGGTGCAAGGCACTGCTGTGTCCAGTACGTGTACCACAATTTCTTCTTCTCCCGGTTCAGCAATAAACGATTTAACTACACTAAGTTCAAACCTAAGTGGATTTACTGCCGGAACGATTCTCGATGTAAATGTTACCCTAAATCTTACCCATACCTGGGTTGAAGATTTGGATATCAGTTTAACAAGTCCTTCAGGTACAACGGTAGTCCTCTCAAATGATAACGGCGGGTCCGGTGACAATTACACCAGCACCATATTTGACGATGCTGGGGCTACGTCCATAACAGCGGGTTCAGCACCATTTACCGGCACCTTTTCTCCTGAAGGTAATCTTTCGGACTTTAATGGCCAAGACCCAAGTGGAACCTGGACACTTTCTATTTTCGACGACTTTACCGGAGATACGGGTACTTTGAATAGCTTTTCCATTGAGGTGTGCACTGCCGGTACGGCATCAACTGATCTAGCTGTAAGCAAAACAGTGGATAATACCACCCCAAAGGAAGACACCAATATTGTATACTCCTTAGCGGTAACCAACAACGGTCCAGAGAATGCTACAAACGTTAGCGTTACAGATCTTTTACCAGCCGGGGTAACCTATGTTAGTGATGATGGTACTTACGATTCCGGTACCGGTGTGTGGACTGTAGGAAACCTTAACAACGGCGCTACAGCCACCTTGAATATAACGGTACGTGTTAACTCAGGAACAAACGGTACAACGATCACGAATACAATTACCACAGTAACCGCTGATCAAACAGATAGTGACACAACTACCGATGATTTAAGTGAATCCATAGTGCCTACTTTGGATCAACCTCCGGTGCTTACAGTTGCCGGTAATCAGGTGTATTGCCCGGGCGCTTCTTTAACCATAGCCCAAAGCGTAAGTTTAACGGATCCTGATGACACCACAACAGATGCGATTTATATCCAAATATCTTCAGGATATGTAAACGGAGAAGATCTTTTGACCTTAACTGGGACACACCCAAGCATTACACCAACATGGGACGCTGTTGAAGGTGAGCTTACCTTACAAGGACCGGCTACTTTTGCTGAATTTGAAGCAGCAATATTATCTGTGGAATATTCAAGTAGTGCTGCAAATCCTACCGGAACAAGGCAGTTTTCAATCACTCCGGGCACGGCAAATTATTTACCTCCAACTGGACATTATTATGAGTATATCGCTGATCCGGGAATTTCATGGACAGATGCCAGGGATGCAGCAGCTTTACGGACCTATTTTGGTTTACAGGGGTATTTGGCCACATTAACAACCCAGGCTGAAGCAGATTTTTCAGGCTCGCAAGCTCAAGGAGTAGGATGGATTGGGGGTAGTGATGCCGCCACGGAAGGAGATTGGCAATGGGTAACCGGACCTGAGGCGGGCACTTCGTTCTGGAGCGGAGGAGTTGGAGGAGCCACCACCCCACCATTCAATTTTGCTTTTTGGAATTCGGGAGAACCCAATAATGTTGGTGGTGGGGAGGATTATGCGCATATTACGGATCCTTCTGTGACTACTTCACCCGGCTCATGGAATGATTTGCCAAATGCTGGTGGGGGTGGGGCATATGCGCCTCAAGGATACGTTGTTGAGTATGGTGGAACAGTGGGGGACCCAGTTTTAAACGTAACAGGTGTTACAACGATTACAATTGATAATATAGCCCCTACAGCAAGCAATCCCGCACCGATTACCGTATTTTGTACATCTGATGTGCCGGCAGCAGATATCACTGTAGTTACCGATGAAGCTGATAATTGTACCGCGAATCCATTGGTAACCTTTGTAGGAGATTCAAGTGATGGAGGTACCGATCCTGAAGTTATAACAAGGACGTATCGAATAACGGATGACTCGGGAAATATTACTGACGTTACTCAGACTATTACCGTGAGCCCGATTTCTATCACTACTCAACCTTCGGATCAAACTGCGAGTGTAGGGGGGAATGCCACTTTTACCTCAAGTGCGAATAATGCGGATGGGTATCAATGGCAAGTAAGTACCAACGGTGGCGGTAGCTTTGCTAATATCTCGGATGGAGCAGAATATTCTGGTACTACTACCCAGATACTTACGGTTTTATCCGTGAATTTGGCTCAAGACAACACTATTTACCGAATTGTAGTATCAAATTCCACAGGAACCTGTCCTTCGGTTGCGTCTAATGAAGCAGTATTAAACATAGCACAGGATACTGACGGAGATACTATTTTAGATTCAACTGATTTAGATGATGACAACGATGGTATTCTGGATTCGGCAGAATGCCCTAACAGTGGAACCATTTTGTGGGTTACAGATGGTACAGCCAGTACGGAAGAGCAAAATGCAATCGATAAACTCACCGCGCTTGGCTATACGGTTACTGTAGTAGATGATAACGTTGGCGGGAATGCCAATAACTACGCCGCTACCTTTGTTTATGAAGATGCTACCAGTGGCACTGCCTTTGCCAATGTTGCTAATCTGACCACAACAGCAAGAGGGGTGATCACCAGTGAGACCTTTTTGCACGACGAAATATTGGGGGCAAATCAGGGGATCACAACCAATACCAACCTGGTGAACATTACCAACAATACCCATCCCATTACTACAGGATTATCCCTCGGAAATTATGATATCGGAGATGGGTCTTTTCATGCCGATGGTCTTGTTTCAGGAACAGTTTTAGGCTTGCATCCCAACGGCCAAGTAGCAATTGCAGTTTGGGAACCTGGAGATGCAATGGACGTGGGAAATGCGCCGGGACGAAGGGCCATTTTACCGCATGCGAATAGCAATGGAGGTTTTAACGCTGCGGGAGAAGATCTTCTGGTAAATACTATTATCTGGGCGGCAACGGTAGACACCGACCAGGATGGCATAGCAGATTGTTTGGATCCTGACAGCGATGGTGATGGTTGTACTGATGCTGATGAGGCCTATGCCGATGCGAGTACGGATTTCGATGATAATGGGATGTTTGGAGCGGGTACTCCCACTGTTAATCCGGATGGAACAGTGACTGCAGCTTCGTATGCTACTCCGGCTGATGGCGATAGTAATACGGTTTTTGATTTTCAGGAGGTAGGAACGGCAGCTACAATAACGACAGAACCCGTAGATAGTGCGGTATGTCCTGATGGAGATACTACTTTCATGGTGGTAGCCAGTACAGCAGATAATTACCAATGGCAGTTGTTCAATGGTTCCACTTGGGATGATCTAACCAATACAGGGATATACAGTGGAGTAACAACGGCTACGCTTTCCATTACAACAGCGCAGTCTTCAGATAGTGGAAACCAATACCGTGTAGTAGTGGCTAATTCGAGTTATGTCTGTGGTACGGCTACCTCTGCTACAGCGAATTTAACAGTAGAAGATACCGTTGATCCTGTACTATCGGGATGCCCAACCAATATTGTTACCACAGTGGATGGTGGGAGTTGTGGAGCAGTGGTCACTTGGGTGGCACCTACAGCCACAGATAACTGTGGCGGAGTAACTGTTACCAACAACAATTACAATTCCGGCGATAGCTTTCTACCTGGAATCACCACGGTAATCTACACCGCAACCGATGATTCAGGTAATACCGCTAGCTGTAGTTTTACAGTAACCGTAACCGATGATGAAGATCCTGTAATTACAGGCCCTGCCGATATTACAGTATCAAGTGATGCGGGGACCTGTGGAGCAGTAGTGAATTATACCTTACCAACAGCTACAGATAACTGTTTTATGGGAGATGGTACATTCCCGATTACCGAAGACTTTGAAGTGCCCAGTAGGAACGACCTTATCAATGAATGCTATCAGTTCTTTGGTGCAACAGTTTCCACAAACAATCCTTTATCAGGGAGTACAAGCATGCGCACCAGTAATCTTATATCTACCGAATCTCGTTCGCTTATTAGCCCATTAGCTTATTTTAACGGCACTGGACAAATCACTTTCTCCCATCGTATAGATAACGTAAGGAACAACAATCGTATCACAGTTTCCCTGGTAGATGAGGCAGATGTAGCCACAGTAATTTTCACTGAGACTTATAGCTCCAATACAATAGAAACGGAAGCTATAGATGTGACCTTAACCGGGAACTACAGGGTTCGGTTTGATTTTGATACGGACAGCAATACTACAGATCGTGGACGTTTGGACGATTTGACACTACCAGCATTAAAGGTAGCGGATAGCTCCGGGTCCGGGGCTTGTCCTGCGGCTACGCTTCAGGTGGTACAAACTACCGGTTTTACTACCGGAGGAACGTTTCCGGTAGGAACAACAACAAATACTTTTGAAGTCACTGATGCATTTGGAAACACCACAACCTATAGTTTTGATATCACAGTAACCGATGATGAAGATCCTACCGCAAGCAATCCTGCTCCGGTCACGGTTTTTTGTTCCTCTGATATACCAGCTGTAGATCCCCTTGTGGTTACAGATGAAGCCGATAACTGTACAGTTCCACCAACCGTAACTTTTGTAAGCGATGTAAGCAATGGTGGGAGCAATCCAGAGATCATTACCCGAACCTACCAGGTGAGTGACACCTCAGGTAACAGCATAAATGTTACCCAAACGATCACGGTAACCGATGTGCTGATAACAACCCAACCCACAGATCAAATGGTAATTGTAGGGAACAATGGCACATTTACAGTAAGCACAACAAATGCTGACAGCTATCAGTGGCAGGTGAGCACAGATAGTGGTACTAATTTCGCGAACATTTCTGACGGTGCAGAATACAGTGGCACGCAAACCCAAACCTTGAGCGTTATCGCTCCTGAAATAGACAAGAGTGGTTATATCTACCGTGTATTGGTATCGAATTCCGCCTCGGTGTCCTGCCTTTTAATCCCTTCTAACAATGCTTTGTTAACCCTTAGGGTCGCCTCTGTAATTACCAATCGTAGGGTAACCTATCGCGTTAACAAAAACTAAGCAAAAAACTAATTTTAAGGAATTAGGGATTGAGCTAACCTCCTCTGAAACTGCTAGTAAAATGGATTGTTTATCGATTAAAAGTAAGCTTTTTTAAATAGGTATTACCTCAGTTTTCAAGGGCTATACAATGCAAAAATCTACCTAGACAACATTTATTTTCTTCACGGATATCATTACATGAAATTTGTAAAATGAGTGAAAACTGTCAATCGATTATCTATTGTCAGTCGAAGAATCATGAGAAATAGTAAAGCACAAAAATAACAACACCGACATGTTCAAAAAGGTAGTTATTCCCATTTGTCTTCTGCTCGCAGGGTTTGCCTATTCGCAAACTACAGTTACATTACAAGATCAATGCAACTGTGAGGTTTTAAGTGGGACCGCGGTTTCAACGCCTGGAGCTTCTACGCCAACAGGTGCTGATACCGGAGATATCTATGTAAATACCAGCACCGGGACAATTTTTTTCTGGGATGGGGATTCCTGGGAATTAACAGCAAGTGATAACCAACAAATACTGGATTTTAGTTTTGATACAGGTACAGGTGTTCTTTCTTTGGAATTAGAAAATGGTGGAGGCTCTTTTACGGTTACTCTGCCCTTAGATACAATAACTACACTGGTAGACAATGCAGACGGTACCTTTACCTATACCAATGAAGACGGCACTGCCACGACTTTTGATGCCCGGAGAGCAACAGTAGTCGATAATGGGGATGGCACCTTTACCATCACCGATGATTCCGGCACCTCTGTTACCGTGGATACGAATAATACAGTCACCACTTTGGTAGATAATGGCGACGGAAGTTTTACCTATACCTCAGAAGATGGTACGGTCACCACTTTCGCAGAAACTACCAGTACTTTGGTAGACAATGCTGATGGTACCTTCACCTATACCAACGAAGACGGCACTGCCACGACTTTTGATGCCAGACGGGCAACGGTAGTCGATAATGGGGATGGTACTTTTACCATCACCG
>JBCDHD010000018.1:0-88861 GCA_038750505.1 Bacteroidota bacterium
CAGCACCCTAGTAGATAATGCTGACGGCACCTTTACCTATACCAACGAAGACGGCACTGCCACGACTTTTGATGCCAGACGGGCAACGGTAGTCGATAATGGGGATGGCACCTTTACCATCACCGATGATTCGGGTACCTCTGTCACTGTGGATACCAACAATACAGTCACTACTTTGGTAGATAATGGCGACGGAAGTTTTACCTATACTTCAGAAAACGGAACGGTCACCACCTTTACGGAGACCACCAGTACTTTGGTAGATAATGCAAACGGTACCTTCACCTATACCAACGAAGACGGCACTGCCACCACCTTTGATGCCAGACGAGCAACGGTAGTAGATAACGGGGATGGTACCTTTACCATCACCGATGATTCCGGCACCTCTGTCACTGTGGATACCAACAATACGGTCACCACTTTGGTAGATAATGGCGATGGTAGTTTTACCTATACTTCAGAAGATGGTACGGTCACCACTTTCGCAGAAACTACCAGTACTTTGGTAGACAATGCAGACGGTACCTTCACCTATACCAACGAAGACGGCACTGCCACCACCTTTGATGCCAGACGGGCAACGGTAGTCGATAACGGGGATGGTACCTTTACCATCACCGATGATTCGGGTACCTCTGTCACTGTGGATACCAACAATACCGTTACCACTTTGGTAGATAATGGCGATGGAAGTTTTACCTATACTTCAGAAGATGGTACGGTCACCACTTTTACAGAAACTACCAGTACTTTGGTTGATAATACTGATGGCACCTTTACCTATACCAATGAGGACGCCGCGACAACAACTTTTACAGGTACCGATGATCAATTTGATGACGAAGTAACCTTACGCACTGCCATTGACGTAGATGAAGCCGGAGTAGCCTCACCTACCGATGAAACAACCGTTGAGGAAGTTATAACTGCGATTGCACCAATAACTTCCAAAGCAGCACGTATTTTTTATCCGCCATCCATTGCTATTGATGCCTCCACAAACGGAACGTTCAGTGTCGATTTATATCAGGAATATTTGAATCAATATGGAACGCCAGTGGTTTCAAGTGATCCTACCAACGCTCCATCAATCCCTACATATGGAAGAACCGAACTCTACTATTACGTGACTTTTGCAGATCCTAGTGTATTTGGTAATGGTACTACAGTTCAAAATATGTCTATAGATACCAATGGAAATCTATCCTATGAGATATTTAATCAACCGGCAGATTATAATGCATTGATCAATGTTGTGTTTGTGGTGAAATAGGACTGAGGTAAACGTGAGGTTTCATATCTTGAAAAAACAATCCCAAAATACCATACTACCGCTTTTATTGCTTGTATTTCTGGCAAGCACAACGGTACTACAATCCCAATTTTTGTTGCAGGCCCCCAGTGGAGGAGACGAAACGAATTACCGATGGTTTGAAGCTTCGGATACGGCCACAGTTTTAGGAACGAATTCCTTTTATGAGGCAACACAACCAGGGGTTTATTTTGCTACTTATGATGGTACTTTGTGTGGTTCTAATGCCACAGGATACTTCATAGTAACAGCTTGTACTACTCCTGCAAATGAGGTGACCCTTGATATCACCGCAAATGTACAGGGAAGCGCAACCGTTTCCTGGAATCCAGCACTTTCCGGAGATCAACTACGACCTACGGTAACGGCTACCCAAACTGTAGAGCGTTATGTAGCTACAATAACAAAAGCCGGAAATTCCATAGCCCTACCAAGGTTTACTGTGGTCTGTTTAGATCAGGCAGCAATTTTGGTGGATGATGTTGTTGTGGTAAACGAAGACGATTCCGTTGTTGTCCCGATCTATGACAATGATTCGGATATTCCTACAGCAGGAGACATAACAACTACTGATCCAGCCAACGGTACGGTGACCATTAACAATAATGGAACACCTAATGATCCCACGGATGATATAGTAACCTATACCCCAGATCCGAATTATAACGGGCCAGATACCTTTGATTATACTGTTTGTACTACTTCCGGAGATTGTAGTACAGCAACAGTCACCGTAGATGTACTTCCTATAGTTGATGCTTTTGATGACACAGCAACCACAGATCAGGATATGGTTGTGGATATCGATATACTGGCAAATGATAATGATGTGCCAAATGTAGGCACATTGAGTACTACAACGCCTTCCAATGGAACTGTAGTGATCAATGACAACGGCACCCCAGGCGATCCATCTGATGATTCGGTTACCTATACACCGAATACCGGATTTGTGGGTACTGATACTTTCGAATACACCGTTTGTGACGGGAGTGGGAATTGTAGTACGGCAACAGTTACCGTAGTCGTTAATCCTCCAGGAGTGGATCTGGATAGCGACGATGACGGTATTCTCGATAGCTTCGAAGATCTGAATACCGATGGCGATAACGATCCTGCTACTAATCCTACCGATACTGACGGGGATGGTATCCCTGATTATCTCGATATCGATAGTGATGATGATGGAATCCCTGATAATGTAGAGGCACAAAGTACTATTGGCTATGTTGCGCCTTCAGGTCTTGACACCAATGGAAATGGAGTAGACGACGCTTACGAAAACAATGGAAATATTGGAGTAATTCCGGAAGATACCGATGGTGATGGTATTCCGGATTATGTGGATGATGATAGCGATAACGATAGTATACCGGATAATATTGAAGCCTATGATAATGATCAGGATGGTATTCCGGATGTGACGTTTACGGGTTCTGATAAGGACAATGATGGTCTTGATGATGGATATGAAGGGGATCTCCAGATTGATGCCGATATAAATGATGAGATAGATGATCCTTCAACAGACCTGCCCGATACGGATAATGATGGGGAAGCAGACTACCGGGATACCGATGACGACGACGACGGCATCGCGACTGTAGATGAAGACCTGAATTTAGATAGGAATTATGCAAATGACGATTCAGACGGAGATGGCACGCCAAATTATCTGGATCCCGATCTAGGTCCTACCGATGATGAAATTGAAGTATTCAACGTGGTAACACCCAATGGAGATGGTGTACACGACGTATTGCGAATTGAAAACATTGAAAATTTTCCAAACAACACGGTTAAGATTTATAACCGATGGGGCGTCTTGGTATTCAAGACCAACGCCTATAACTCCTCAGGAAATGTGTTTGACGGTACCTCCGATGGAAGGGTCACCGTAGACCAAGACAACAAATTGCCGGTAGGGACGTACTTCTACATTGTTGACTACGAAGACCAGGCGGGCAATATGAAACAGTTATCAGGGTATATATACATTAACAGGTAAAGCAGAAGGTGGTGAAAAAAGAGGTTTTTAGGAGGAGTTTTATTCAGAGTTTGTTTGTGACTTTCATGCTCTGCTGTTGCAATTGTATCATCGCACAGCAAGATGCTCAGTATACGCAATACATGTACAATACAGTAAGTGTTAACCCCGCCTATGCCGGTTCTCGCGGACATATGAGCATCGCGGGTTTGTATCGCGCCCAATGGGTAGGACTAGATGGTGCTCCGGAGACGCAAACATTAAACCTACATTCCCCAATCGGATACAGGGGTGTTGGATTAGGTTTGTCCTTTGTTAATGACATTATTGGACCCACTTCGGAAACCTACTTTGACATAGATTTTTCATATACCATTCCAACAGGTCTGGAGGGAAAATTAAGTTTCGGGCTTAAAGGAAGCGCTCATTTGTTAGATATCCAATTCTCTGAATTAAACCAGGACCTGGGTCAGGGACCCGATCCCACACTACAGCAGAATATAGACAACCGTTTCTCCCCTAATGTGGGTGCCGGAGTATACTATCATACCGAACGTTTTTATGCGGGTCTTTCTGTGCCGAGGATTTTGGAAACCGAGCATTTTGATGAGTCTTCACTTTCGACTGCCAAAGAACAAGTGAATTGGTACCTCATTACGGGCTACGTTTGGGATCTTAATCCCTTCCTCAAGTTCAAACCGGCCTTGTTGACCAAAGTAGTTCAAGGGGCACCATTACAGGTAGATGTTTCAGCGAATTTTATGTTCAACGAACGGTTCATCGCAGGAGCAGCTTACCGTTGGGATGCAGCCTTCAGTGGAATGTTTGGATTTCAAATCTCGGATCAATTTCTTATAGGCTTGGCATACGACCGTGAAATTACGGATTTAGGGGCTACTACCTTTAACGACGGTTCTTTTGAAATAATTCTTCGTTATGATTTTATTAGAACAGTTGGGAATCTAAAATCGCCCCGTTTCTTTTAAACCGGACATTCTTTAGTTTTTCATTTACCACTTGGCCCATAGTATCAGGCAAAGGGATTATTTTTGTAGTGTTATGGAAGAAAAGGTGATTTTAGTTGATGATAATGATCGTCAAATTGGACTTATGGAAAAAATTGAAGCCCACCAAAAAGCTGTACTGCATCGTGCTTTCTCTGTTTTTCTCATGAACGATACCGGACAAATCATGTTACAACAAAGGGCGGCGAATAAATATCATTCTCCCTTGTTATGGACGAATACCTGTTGTAGTCATCAACGTGATGGAGAGACCAATGTAGCGGCTGGGAAAAGAAGATTGCGGGAAGAGATGGGAATTGAAGCAGAATTACAAGAGGTTTTTTCCTTTATCTATAAAGCCCCCTTTGACAATGGACTAACGGAACACGAGTATGACCATGTCATGTTAGGAAGGTACAATGGAACACCCAAGATCAATTCGGAGGAAGTAGCAGATTGGAAATGGATGACGCCTAAGGCGGTCCGTGAGGATATTGCCCAAAACCCACAATCCTATACGGCGTGGTTTAAAATTATTTTTGAAAAATTCTACGATTATTTATTAGAATATTTAGCAGATGAGGGTCAAAGTAAGTAGAAAGGCGCATTTTAATGCTGCACATCGGTTGTATCGCCCCGATTGGAGTTTTGAAAAGAACGAAGCTGTTTTTGGTAAATGCAATAATCCCAGGTATCACGGGCATAACTACGATCTAATTGTAAGCGTCACCGGAGAGATCGATCCGGAGACCGGATACGTTATGGATATGAAACAACTTAAGGATTTGATTAAAGCAGAGGTTGAGGATGCCTTAGACCATAAAAACCTCAACGAAGAAGTACCGGAATTCAAGGCCTTGAACCCTACTGCAGAAAATATAGCAGTCGTCATCTTTAATAAATTAAGACCTCACATTGAGGCGGCAAATGAACTGGAAATCGTTTTATACGAAACACCTAGAAACTTCGTTACCTACACAGGTTAATTAGCGATCCTATGGTATATCCCCTTAAATTTTACCCCATAATGAAAGACCGCTTATGGGGAGGAAATAAATTAAAAGAATTGTTTCAAAAGCCCAGTGAAACCAATACTACAGGGGAAAGCTGGGAGCTTTCGGGCGTTCATGGAGATGTGTCTGTAGTAAGCAACGGTACTTTACTAGGTAAATCCCTGAATGATTTAATTGCGAAATACGGGGATATCTTGTTGGGAAAATCGGTTATAGCTCGTTTTGGACAGGAATTTCCGATTTTGATAAAATTTATAGATGCTAAGCGAGATCTATCCATCCAATTGCATCCCCATGACCAGTTGGCAAAAGAACGGCATAATTCCTTTGGCAAAACAGAAATGTGGTATATCATGGATGCAGATCCCGGAGCAAATCTGATTGTGGGCTTTAACAAAACCGTTCTAAAAGAAGAATATAAAGCTAGTCTGGCCAATGATACGCTATTAGAATTATTGAATTATGAAAAAGTAGGAGCGGGAGACACGTTTTTCATAAATACAGGAAAGATACACGCTATTGGAGCGGGAATATTACTCGCTGAGATACAGCAGACTTCCGATATCACCTATCGCGTTTTCGACTTTAACCGTAGGGATAAGGAGGGGAACTTGCGGGAATTGCACACCGATTTGGCACTGGATGCCATAGACTATGAAAAGAAAGATGATTTTAAGGTCGGGTATTCCCAACAAAAGGATAAATTGAATCCTATGGTGGAGTGCCCTTATTTTACCACCCGGTTTTTGAACCTTACATCGAATTTTACCCAAGACATTTCAAAACGCGATAGTTTTACCATATATCTGTGTGTTGCCGGAAACGCAACTATAGCAAATGACTGGGGAACAACCGAATTGAAAAAAGGAGAAACAGTCTTAATCGCAGCTTCCAGTTCTCAGGTAGTTATTACTACTTCAGAAGCAAAAATTTTGGAAGTAACCATATAATTGTAATTTTAGGAAAAATTTCTACGATGGCTAGTATTCGGGACTTAAAAAAAGACATCAACTTTGTACTAGGAGATATTATTGAAGCGGTTTATCAATGGGAGCACGCCACGGATAATGAAAATTCCAATGAAGGTTCGGCAATAATAGACAAATCGATCGCTGCATTTGACGAACTCATGGACAAAGTACATCAAGATGCGATTGAGGACAAAAAGGCACATTTTAAGTCGATCCGAACCTCACTAGAAGAAAAAGCTACGGCACTTGTGCAGGATTTGAATAATTTAAGCTAGTTTTTATCACTTGCTAATCGCTTTCAAATGGCGTTCTAACGCTCTTCCGTATTTAGAGTTAGCAACCTCCTCTGATAAAACCGTGAATATAGAGTCTAAATAAATTGGGTTAGCTTCTGTGCCATCGGTAAGCGCTACATAAGGGGTGACGTAAGAATTAGGATGCGTAAGCCCAAAATTAAGTAGATAGCGATATCGGTTGATAAAATTACGTTCTGCTAATACTTCAATAGAATCAATTTTAAGGGAATCCTGCTCAGAAAAAGCAGCTTGCGCCAATTCCAGATCCCGCTTGTTAAAATCGCTCATCATTTTACGGTAGGAGGCATAGACTACATGACTTTTAGAGCCATTGATATTAGCTTTGGCATCAAATTGATTCCATGTAGAATTTATTGAGATCTCTCCGACCTCTCCAAAAAAAGAAACAAAATCATTAACATCATTATTGTCTGCTTTTTCCAGGTAGAGATAAAACAGCTCCGGATGTTCCAGCTCATACTCAAATGAGAAGATACCATTGCCGCGTAAAGCGATAGAATCTAAAGTAATAAGGGAGGAATCCTCAACCTTCTTGAGATAAAGCACCCCTTTTTTAAGTCCATCAATATCCCCGGAAATTTGCATTAGATCCTCTGTCTTTTTTGCACAGGAAAGCAGCAAAATTAGACAGGAAAACACCCCAATTGCGTTCTTCATGCTAAGAATTTAAAGGGCAAATATCGAAAATTCCAGTCGTTTTTGACATGAGCGTAAAAGAAATAAGAATCTTGAATACACCGTAGCATCCTCTTTTTTCCAGACGGCTATACTTGTGAGGCTACTTCCATGAGCAGTGCACAGAGATAAGCCCCTGCGGTTCCTACAACATATCCGAACACCGCCAAAAGTATTCCCACAGAGGTTAAAGAAGGGTGAAATTCTGCCGCGACTACTGGTGCAGAGGCCGCCCCACCCACATTGGCCTGACTGCCTACTGCAAGAAAAAAATAGGGGGCTTTGATTATCTTGGCGATCAAAATGAGCAATCCGGCATGAATGCTTATCCAAATAAGTCCAACCGCTAAAAGACCGGGATTTTCAAAAATTTTGCTCAAATCCATTTTCATACCAATAGTAGCGACCAAAATGTAAATGAATACTCCTCCAATTTTACTCGCCCCGGCCCCTTCATAATATTTTGCCTTTGTAAAGGATAGCGATACGCCAACCAGGGTTGCAATAACTACCATCCACAGAAATTTTGAACCTAAGGAGGATAAAGCCTTTTCTTTATCTCGAATTACTTCAAAGGTATTCTTAAGAAACTCTGAAAAGTGATGGCCAAAAAAATGCGCAATACTCACACCCAAAAACGCAAAGAAAAGTAACATTATATAGTCGCGCAAGGAAGGTATTCGCGCTATTTTTTCAGTGTATTCCGATACTTTTTGCTTTAAGGCTTCAATAGAAGAGGTATCCGCCTTTAACCAGGCGTCTATCCGGTTAGATTTGCCAATTCCAAGCAATAAAATAGCCATCCATACATTAGCCATCACAACATCTACAAGTACCATATTGCCAAATTTCTCCGGGTTAAATTGAAATACTTCCAACATAGCCGCCTGGTTGGCACCACCCCCTATCCAACTTCCGGCAATGGTGGCCAGACCCCGCCAAACAGCATCAAAGTCTGCTCCACCCACGGTTTCCGGTGAGAAAACAGAAACAATTAAGATGGCTAAGGGCCCTCCAATAATAATACCTGCGGTCCCGGTAATAAACATTATTAGCGCTTTAGAACCCAGATTGGCAATAGCTTTAAGATCAATGCTCAAGGTCATTAGTATAAGAGCAGCAGGTAACAGATAGCGACTAGCTACGTAGTAAAGGTTAGAACTTTCTTCGTCTACCAGACCCGTGCTTGTAAAAACTGAAGGAAGCAGATAACACATTAACACCGTAGGAACAACAGTGTAGAACTTTTTCCAGAATCCGGTTTTGATAGAGGAAGTGTAGAAAACAAAGCCTAAACAAAGCGCCAGAAGGCCAAAGATGACGGTGTCATCGGTAAGCGGTAGTTGGTTCATATAGTGATAAGCTGTATCCTCAAATATAACAAAAACTGTATCCTTAAATATTTAGCCAATAGGTGAATTTTAGGTTGATTGATCGATTTCGGGGCATAAAGTTGTTTACAAAGTAGTTGTCGTTATACACGATAAAAAGATCCGATAAGGGAGCAAAACGCCACTGTAGACGGGAATTGACACCAACATTATCCCGCTGATTACTATATTGAATAAGCGTAGACCAAAAAACAGATTTGCTAAAGGTAATGTTGACTCTGGGACTCACCAACCATATATCCGTACTGGAAAAAGGCTGCGGTAAGCCGATATGATCGTATTGCATATTTAAACCCATATCTATCTTCGGTTGTATCCGCAAGTTCATTCGTCCTTCAATTGAGAAGCGATCTCCGTTAAAAAAGCCGCCATAACTAGGCGCTACAGCAAATGAAAAAAGCTTTCGTTGGTCGGATTGGAATTCTAACTCCAGACCGTTAAAGTGATAGCCCTGGTCTGCGGGTAATGGTAAGGCATCGTCTTTTCCTGTGGGTTCAAATTCATCGACCAGAAATACGAAGCGTTTCACAAATCGAGCTTGAATCCGTTCCAGGGTTTTAAATTCTGCGGTACCTTCTACGGAGAGATCATAATCAGAATACAGCCAATCCAATTCTGGTCGCCAGGTTACTACATTAAATAGTTGCAATTGATAGCGATTGATCTTCCCTTTGGACGGCCAATAGCGTCCCTCCAGGATGTTTGCCACTTTGAAAATATCTTTCCTCCGAATAAAGCCCAAATCTGAGGTAAAGTCTTCATCGATAAAGACGGCATCTACTATTGCTGAAAAGAAGCGATTGTTTTTTCCAAGATTAGCACCAAGGGAATAATTTCCTTCATCATCATTAGGTTGAAAAGACTTGTGTGCGTAGAATTTACCAGTCCAACTATTATCTGCAGAGGCCAGAATGTAATCCAAACCTACTACCCGATTGTATTCTTCTTCTTCTGGAAGAAATTCCCCGGCATTTACCGCTTGTCGGTTAATAAAGAAAAAACCGAGGTTGGAACGTGAGAACATTTTCTTCTGGAGGGCCAGCATCATATTATTGTTAGAAGGGATGGCATTTGGGGCGTCTTCTTCCGTTTGTATAGTAAGGAATCCAAGGCGTAGGTTGCGATTGAGCTTTCCGCTTAACCTGAGTCCTCCTATGATACGGTTTTCTATAGTGTTTCCCGCGGTATCCGAAGCAATACCGATCCTACGTGAAAAAAAAGGATTAGCATCCCTTCTGCCGCCGAAATTGCCAAACAGATCATTGTTGTCAATAAAAAACTGACGCCGTTCGGGTAAAGCTACTTCAAAGCGCGTGAGGTTAGTGATAAAATTGTCTACCTCAACCGTGGAGAAATCGGGGTTAACCGTCAAATCCAGATTAAGACTATTACCTACGGAAATCTTGGCATCGGCCCCTACTTTAACATCGTTGAGGTCCTGGTTATTTTCATAATCTCTGGCAGCTATTCCGTTAATATATGGTATAAGTGCCAAAGGCGTTCTGGATTTACCCAATCCCTTCTCAAAAATCATATCCCCCATAAACGCCAGGTTAAAGATGGGCTGGTTCTGAGGAATATTAACCCAAGAAGTACGCTCGTTGGTTTGCATATCCAGGCGATAGCTGTTAAATCGAAATTTGGTCTCTCCTTCTTTAAATTTTAAAGAAGTTAAGGGAATGGCCATCTCAGCGGTAAAATAGGTATCGTAGATTTTAGCGTCCCCGCGCCATTTTACGTCCCAGGAAGTGGTAAAGTCACTTCCGTTTGAACCTCCATTCGCGATAAGTCCTTCTCTTCGTACCCCAAAAGGATTAATACCGAATAGGAAGGCCGTGTTGCCATCATTAAAAGTATCAAAAACCAGGCTTATTTGATCAATACCACCACCCCGAAAATCCCTTTGGAGGGAACGCGTATTGTAATTGGATCCTTCGGCATTTCCTTTTATCCCAATGAATAGAGTTGTGCCATTGTATAGCATCTTTACTTCCGTTTGCTGAATGCCCCTAACGGTGTCTAATGGAAAATACTGATAAAAATCCTTTGGGCCTTCTGCATTCTCCCAAATGGCCTCATCCAATACGCCATCTGGTGTTATGTTTTCGGAGACGTACTTAACGGTAAAAGATCGGTTTTGAGCATAAAGCGAACAGAGAAATAGCAGGAATAAGTGGGTCAAGTAGTTTTTGCCCATGTACTTTTTGAATTAGTCCGCGCAAAAATAACAGTAAGACCTCTTAAAAAAATCCCAAAGGATCCGGTAACCGAAAGATGGTGTACATGAAAATTTTAATATTATATATTCAACCAGTAGGTGAGTTTTAGGTTAATGGATCTATTGCGGGGCATAAAGTTGTTAACGAAATAATTGTCGTTATACACAATAAATAGATCGGATAGGGGCGCAAAGCGCCATTGCAGTCGGGAATTGATCCCCAAATTATCGCTTTGGTTGCCGTATTGAACGAGTGTTATCCAAAAGATAGATTTGTTAAAGGTTATTTCTACTCTTGGGCTTACCAACCATATGTCTGCGCTTGGAAAGGGTTGAGGAAGATCAATCCCGTTGTAATTCAGATTAAATGAAAGTAAAACCTTCGGTTGTAGGCGAAGGGTTGCTGATCCTTCAAAAGTGCTCCGGGTCCCATTAAAGAACTCGCCATAACCGACCTCCATATCAAAAGAAAATATCTTTCTTCTATCCGATTGAAAGCCAATTTCTCCGGATAGGTAATGGTATCCAAAATCTCCAGGGAGTTCAACTGCACCGTCGGTATCTGTTGGGTCAAAAGGGTCCACCAGAAACGTGTAACGGTCAAATACACGAACACCTATTTCTTCCTGTCCTTGAAATTGAGCATCCCAGGAATAAAAAAACGTATAATCGGTGTTTTGGTAATCCAGTGTGGGTCTAAAAATTGCATTTGGCCCAAATCGGAAACCATGCCTGATGAGCTTACTGTCTTCAGGCCAAAAATTATACTCGATATAGGGCCTTAATGCAACGATATCATTTCTTCGGACAAATCCCAGGTCCGATCTGTAATCATCGCCCACATAACTACTTCTAAAACCCAAATTCAGGTTTTTAGTAAAATATTCGAGGTTCGCACCAGCGGCATCATCCGCACTACCGATCTGTGAGGCGAATGATTTGTGATAAAAGAATTTACCCACCCAGGTATTATCTGCTGAGGCCAGGTTATAATCCACGCCAACTACACGATTGTACCGATCCGTTGGGTCCAGGAACTCATAATCCCCAAAAGTCTCTCTGTTGATAAAGAGAAAACTCACATTCGATCTTGAAAATAGCTTTTTCTGAAGTGCAACAACTGTATTGTTGTTACTTGGTATTTCATTTTCCTCGTCTGCTTCGGTCTGTATATTCAATACCCCTAAGCGCCAATCTTCGTTGAGTTTACCACTCAGACGAAAGCCGGCGATAATAGGATTTTCGATCGTCTCATCATCTGCATTTTCAGCAATTCCTATTCTTCTGGAAAAGAAGGGATTGGCATCACGTTCACTACCAAAGGTGCCGAAAAGGTCAACATTGTCAATAAAAAACTGTCTTCGTTCGGGTAATGCAATAGCAAACCTGGTGGTATTAATGATCAGGTTGTCCACTTCAACATTGGAAAAATCGGGATTGACAGTGATATCTAAATTCATTCCATTGCCTATAGCAATTTTAGCATCGCCCCCAACTTTTACTGTATTTTCAGAAGTAGTATTTTCAAAATCCCTGAGGGAGATACCATTTACATAGGGAATAAGCGCAAAAGGAGTTCTTGATTTTCCCAATGGTTTTTCAAAGACCATATCTCCCATGAAGGCTAAATTGAAGATAAATTGGTTTTGGGGTATTTGCATCCAGGTACTACTTTCATTGGATTGCACATCAAATCTATAGCTATTAAAACGCCATTTGGTCTCGCCTTGCTTAAACTTGAAGGAAGTCAATGGAATGGCCCATTCGGATACATAATAGTTATCGTACATTTTGGTTTCGCCTCTCCATTTTACATCCCAAGAAGTGGTAAAACCACTAAGGGTTGTTCCTCCATTGGAAACCAAAGCTTCGCGCCGCACCCCATAGGGATTTGTACCAAATAAGAAGGCGTTTGTACCGTCGTTGAAGGTATCGAACATCAAGGTGATATTATCGCTACCACCCGCCCTAAAATCACGCTGCAAGGATGGAACTACAAAATCGTTCCCGGCCGCATAAACGGTAATTCCTACGTACAAAGTAGTTGCATCGTACATCATTTTAATGTCGCTCTGTTGTTGAGCAAGTACGGAATCAGTTGGAAAGTATTGATAAAATTGACTTGCACTTTCGGCAGTTTGCCAGGCGCTTTCATCTAGTGTTCCATCCAAAGTGATAGATGCATTGATATACTTGACCACAAAAGACTTTTCCTGCACCTGGGCGTTCAAACAAAAAACGGAAAAAAGGAAAGAGAGAAGAAATACAACGTAACTTCTTGCCATTGGCCTGTTTGAATTAGTCGGCCAAAGTTAAGTCAGGTGGGCGTTAAAAAAATCCCAAATCAAGAGCTTTCGCCATCTGCCTTCTTTTTTGGTACTCGCTTCGCATCCTTAAGCCCTTTCATTAAAATCCATTCTATCTGCCCGTTGGTACTCCGAAATTCATCGGCAGCCCACTTTTCTATGGCTTTTAGCATAGCTTCATCAATACGTAGGGCAAATCCTTTTTTCTTACTCATTGGGTTGCATAAATTCGTAGCGTATTGTATCCATTCTTTTAATGACCCCTAACAGAAATTCCAAAGTCTAAGTTCTGCTAGCCGTTTCACGAGTATTAATTTTTATTGCGTTCAAATACAATCCGAGGAAGGTTCTCTGCAATGTGTACAGCTCGCCACCCTTGTCTGCCATATTCATTAAGGACGTCTTCCAAACGTTGATCATTTTTTGAAAGCCCTATTTTCCAACTTATTACTTTGTATTCTATCATGAATTGAAATATTTGCTGATTACCCTATCGGGGTGCTCCCGTTTTTGTGTTCCAATCAAAATCCGCTTTCCGCTCTTTAATTCAATCTGAATGTCGATATTCCCTTTCACGTTTAAGGCTTTCCCTCTTGTTCCCATCCGATACCCCCATCCACCATACTCCAGCATGGGCTTATACCTTCTCGTAATACAAGTGGTTATGGCATCCCATTGAATTAACTTCATTCCGAACTGAAAAGGGTAGAAGCGGTAGGCGATACCTCGTTCATCAATTGAAGTTTCTAGTTTTAGTAGAAAAAAAAGCACAGTGGTCAGGACAATAGAGGTTACGACCAAAAGCTGTGCGATGATGTTGTCAGAATCAACATTTCCCACGCTTTCCTTCAACATAAACCAATTGTAGCAAGCATACCCTAGAAACCCCCATAAAAGGATTTTGAGCAGATAGAGCCACCATTGATCAAATCTTTGTATTTCCGAGAAAACCCGCATCCTAGTGGTTTAAAGTGCCTGTGTTCACTATTGGAGTGGCATCCCGGTCCGAACAGAGTACAACCATGAGATTGCTCACCATTGCCGCAGTTCGTTCTTCGTCCAGTTCAATAACATCTTTTTTGTTTAATTCGTCCAAAGCCATCTCTACCATACTAACAGCCCCTTCTACAATTTTATGTCGGGCCGCCACAATAGCCGTGGCCTGTTGTCGCTTTAGCATAGCATTAGCAATTTCCTGAGCATAAGCGAGATAACCTATTCGGGCTTCCAGAACTTCTATTCCTGCCATTTCCAAACGGTCCTGTATCTCTTTTTCCAGAGCCTGACTCACCTCATTCACGCTAGAGCGGAGCGTAATGTCCTCTTCAATACCTTCATCGGCGAAGTTGTCATACGGATACATGCTGGCTAGTTTTCTTACGGCTGCATCGGTCTGTACCCGAACGAAGTTTTTGTAGTCGTCAACATCAAATGCCGCTTTATACGTATCTGTTACGCGCCAAACCAATATTGTACTTATCATCACCGGATTCCCCAATTTATCGTTTACTTTAAGTCGTTCACTGTCAAAATTGCTCGCCCGCAACGAGATCTTCCGCTTAGAGTAAAGCGGATTTACCCAAAAAAGGCCATTTTTCTTAATGGTGCCAACATATTTCCCAAAAAGTAATAAGACCCTCGAACTATTCGGATTCACCAGTACCACACCAAAGGCTAAGATGATACCGAGAAGTATTGGGGAAATGAACCAGGGGGATTCGGTTTGTACGATTAGAACTATTCCACCGAAAATTAGCAGTAGGCAGAGGAACAGCATAAAATAGCCATTTAGGGGTTGTATTGTTTTTTCGTTTGTCATTGTTGCTTATTTTATGATATTAAAATAATATCATAAATATATTATTTTAAATTGAATTATTCAAATACGGATGTGGGCTTTATTGCTTACAGGTTTATCCCAACTAATTTCAGACATGCTTGAAAAAAGGATTGGTACCGGACGATTATCAATACAACAGTACTGCTACTGTCCCAGGCAAACAGCAATTGAGGAAAAAGGTATCATAGTATTGGGCAGCTTTTGGAAAAAGAGGGACCTGGAGGATCAAAAGATTTAGTAAAAGCTGCGCAGTCTCACGCGTCAGAGAAATTTTATGAGTGAAGCGTTGATGAAGAGGGCACAAGCGAAAAAAGGGGTAAGATTGTCACCCGATTTTTCAACGTTTGGATATCTTATTTCCGGAAATTTGACGTTGTCTGGAGCATTTAAATCGATCTACCCCGTCGTTGCGTAATTTAGCATGTTTTGTTTTGCGCCCCTGGACCCGTGCCCGCCACATTCTAAAACTACTGGGTTTCATTTCGCGGCGCATGAGCGAAATGGTTTCTTGTTCCGAAATACCAAATTGAAAACGTATGGCTTCAAACGGGGTGCGATCCTCCCAGGCCATTTCAATGATGCGGTCAATCTCAGGATGGGTAAATTCTTTTTTCATAGCACTGTAAAGATACTGCTATTATCCCCTTTCTAAGATGATTAAGAGATCAAATTATTGAATGTTCCTAAAGGTTAAATTGATACGTTCTCCAACTTTTTTGGCGGTTTTTGGGATTTGATGCTTCCAAAAATGCTGGGTAGTGCCTTGCATTAAGAGTAAACTACCGTGCTCCAACAATACTTTGTGCTTTAAGGCTTTGTTCTGGTTGTGACGAAGATGGAAAAATCGAGGGGCCCCAAATGATACAGAGGCAATTACTGGGTTTTGTCCCAATTCCTTTTCGTCATCCGCATGCCAGCCGTTGCTGTCTTTGCCATCCCGATATAGATTTAACAAACAGGTGGTAAATACGGTTTCCGATATACTTTCAATCTCCTTTTTTATTTGGGCCAATTCGGGAGTAAAAACATGGGGGTGCATGGTTATATTAGAATAGGAGTAACTTTTACCATTGTTACCAAAGAGTGCGGTCAGTCGTGGTTGGGGATACGTTTTGCCAAAAACCGTAATGTTGTCCTGTTGCCAGGAAACCTGTGATCGTAGTGCAACAAAATACCGGTCCGCTATCTCTTTTGAGAAAAACGCAGGAAAATAGCTTATTTCTGCATCCGGCAGTGATAACTTCGCTTCAGTTGGGAACAGTTCCATTTACTGTAACACTTTTTTTAGCTGGTTACGATATTCCGAGGGGTTTTGACCGGTAAATGCCTTAAAGGATTTATTGAAATGCGAAAAATTATTAAATCCGCTTTCAAAACAGACTTCCGTTATGCTCAAAGGCTGTTCTGCAAGTAGCTTGGAGGCATGTACCAAACGATATTCATTGACAAATTGGGTAAATGTTTTATTGGTTATTTTTTTGAAATACCGGCAGAAGGAGGGAACCGTCATGCTTACGGTATCTGCAATTTCTTCGAGGCTGATAGGATCCTTGAAATTGGTTTTAACATGATTAAAAACCACGTTGATCCGATCGTTGTCTTTCAGCTCACTTTGCATTGTAAACCCCTCTGCATTTAGGACCTTGTATTCCTCTGAATTCCCCAATTCATTTAAGATATTCAAAATAGATATCAGTCGCTGAAAATCGGATTGGTATTCCATGACTTCCATCTTTTCCCCAATCTTAGTCTTGGTCTTTCCGCTAAAAGCAATACCGCTTTTGGCAATATCCAGCAGCTTCTGAATTTTTGCCATTTCTGGGATATCAAAAAAATCATTCCCTAAAAAGTCTTGTTTCATATGGATTACGGTCTGCCTTTCGTTTCCTGTATTTTTACCCATAAATCCACAATGGGGTAGGTTAGACCCGATCAATATAAGGTCGCCTTCCTGATAATAGGAAACATGGCTCCCGATCTGCCGTTTTCCCGCTCCACCATGTACATAGACGAGTTCAATCTCCGGATGGTAATGCCAAATTGTATGATCTTTAGCGCTCTCCCCATCATACGTATTATAGGCGAAAGAATTCCCAAAATTGGGCTCAATCGCTTCCAGAGTTGGTTTTTGCTTTTTATGTTCCATAACACTATTCATACGATAAAATTACTGCTACCGGATGCGAGCGATATATGCAAAATTACCTAAAAAGTGTGTAAAATTATCATTTAAGAAGATTTAACACAATATTAAGGGTAAAATAGCATAGAAAATGGAAAAATCTGTGGTAGAATTTGTGCTTGAACCGGAGCTATGTTTGTACTGTAAAATTTACAAATCAAAAAAGCGAGTGTTATGAAACAAATCTTAAGAAGCGCAGTAGTAGTAGCCTTAATGTTTGCCGGAACGGCAGGTATGGCTAATGGACCTAAAAAAGCTTTTGATAAAAAAGTAAGCGAGGTAGAAAAGAACCTAATCGCTGTTGAGCTAGATCCTGTATTTACTAAAAAGGGTAACAAATTGTTTATGAATTTGTTAAACCTGGGTCAGCAGAAGGTGACCATAAAGGTTATAGATAGCGAAGGACGCATTGTATATATAGAAACGGTTAAAGGAGAATTGGTTATTGAAAAAGCGTTCAACTTTGAAAATGCTTTTAAGAACGAATACACCGTTCTTGTAGTAGATGCCGAGGACACCTTTAAAGAAGTAGTAGAAGTAAAGTAGTTTACGTTTAGTTAATTTAATTCAGTTGAAAACCCTGGTGATCCTACTCTACCAGGGTTTTTTTATAGTCTTTTTTTCAGAAGTTCCCTTTTTTTTTCGGGTATACTTACATTGGCAACGGCCATTCTGATTAGGTTGGGATCGTTGGATTTTCGGTTCACTAAAAGATGGTATTGTTGAACGCTAAGTGGGGTTTGTGACTGTTCTACCAGTTCAATAATATCCCCTTTAGTGACACTTCCTTCCGTAAGGATCCGTACGTAGGTTCCGGGATGACCATGGGCTATAAACTCTTTTAGCACTTTCTGGCTGCCAAACTTTATTCCTAACTTATAACAGGGTTGCCGGGGTTCCGTGACCTGAACCACAGCGCTTCCCACTTTGTAAATATCTCCAATTCGGATTTGGTTTTCGTTTAGACCTTCCACAGTTAGGTTTTCACCAAACATTCCCCAGTTCCAAGAAAGTGCAGGGTATTTTTTATGCCAGTATCCATAACACTCCGAAGAGAAAAGGTAACAGGCCTTGTATTCTCCGCCATGATGTTTTCTATCGATCACGGCGTCATTCACTACATCTTCTTTCCCCAGAAATATAGGTTCCTTGGTAGGGTGCTTATAAATTCCGGTTTTAACTTCTTTCCCCCTCCAGCTAACCGTGGTGGGTTGAGCGATATTTGTACTGATGATTTTCATCCCGGCAAGATAAAAAAACCACCGTTACTGCCGGTGGTCATTAGAAGGTCTGGCGTTCTTTTTTCTACGCTTTTTCTTCTAACTTTTTGGTAAAATTAAAGCCAACTAAAAGACCAATACCTGCAAGGGTAATAATTGTTCCCGGATAGGCGACACCCTCATATACCCCTAATACCTCTACTAAGGAAGCTGCCACGAAAATCGCTAAGCCTACACTGATAAGTAGAATAGAAAAATTGACCAGGAATATTTTCCATGAGGGTACATATCCAGGGGCCTTGTCGCGTGAAAAAATATTGGCATCCACTCCTTTTTCTATAAGTGCTAATCGCTCTCTGTTCCTTGTAGAAAAGAAAAGATAGAGTATTGCGAAAATCGTAAGGAAAAAACTTACCGGAATGAGTACTGCTGCTACCATGATACTTGCTTTTAATTGATAAATAAACTCTTTTGCCTCTTAGGACGATATATTTCGGCTTTAGGTTACACTTGGTAAAGTTTTTTTAGTTTTAGGTAACCTTTAGTGCCCCATTATCGTCCTAAAGATATAATGGAACAAGACAACCAACCTGATATAGCAGCAATCCTGCAGGGAGATGCCCGAGCATTCGCTGTATTAGTGGATAGGTATAAAAATATGGTGTACACGGTTGCCTTAAGAATGCTTAAGCATTCAGAGGAGGCCGAAGAGGTGGCGCAGGATACGTTTATTAAGGTATTTAAATCCTTAAAACGATTTAAAGGGGATTCTAAACTTTCTACCTGGATTTACCGAATTGCGTATAACACCTGTCTGGATCGATTGAAAAGTAAAAGTAGGGACAGAACTAACGTGGCCCTTGATACTGTTCAGGGTTTCGAATTACAAAATATGGAAAATGCCTTGGAAGTGATGATACAGAACGAAAAACAGGAGTTAATACGAGCTTGTGTGCAGCAACTGGCGCCAAAAGACGCAGCGTTGTTAACATTATTTTATTTTGAAGAGAAAAACCTTAGCGAGCTGGGGAAGATCCTAAAAATGAAAGAGAGCGCTGTAAAGGTGGGATTATTCCGCGCAAGAAGGCGTATGGCAAAAATTCTAAAAAAATCATTGCAATCTGAAATAATTAAGCCTTATGAAAGATGATAAAGCACTAAAAGCGTTGGTAGATACCCTTTTTGAAGAAGATCAATTGGCGTCTCCATCCCCTGATTTTACAAAAAAGGTAATAGCACAGCTAGAGCAGGAAGAAAAGCAAGGCCTAAAAGCTCCGTTCGGATTGCCAAAATGGCCTTTACTGCTTCCCGTCCTCTTTTTTGTTCTCTGCGTTATCTATGTTTTCAATACATTAAGCACTGGTACTTCTAAACAAGAGTATACCACAATGTTCAATACCCTTGATCTTAGTTTTTTAGACCTAAACATCCTATTTGGTTTTTCAGATTCCCTGGGATACACGGTAACAGTAATATGCCTTGCAATATGCGTCCAGGTAATTTTGCTCAAAAAACAGCTGGATAGAAGGTTCGCTTAGAACTGAAGGTACCAGTAGGCCCAATACATAAGTCCAAACTGTAAAGGAATACGAAGCCAAAGGATCCATTTTGGAACCCCCACTGCAGCTTTTTCTCCGCTTAGCATATAAAAATGTACCGAAAGGAAAAGGAATAACATAATTATAATACTGTAGATAGCAAGATTTTTGGTAAGAGGCCAACATAAGCTTAATCCCAGCAGAATTTCAATTCCACCACTCAGATATACCAACAATTTTTGGTAGGGAAGGTAATTTGGCATGATCCGGAGATACGCTTTTGGAAAAATGAAATGCAGTATACCGGCTAGAATATACATTCCAGCCATAGTGTACAGGTGCCAAGGCATAGGCTAATGGTTTTTAAAATACCAGAAGGGAATTGTTTCTTGCGTTACTTCAACAATAGTGTCTTCTTCTTTACGCCTTCTTTTAAGTCGGAATAAATGCTGGCCCTCCTCTAAGTTCTTAATATTGAGATAGGTTTCGAATCCTAAATGGTCCTTACTATCGGTGGTAATAATAAACTCACTATCTAGTTTTAAGGTATCAATTTCAAAAGAATACATTGTGTTCAGTGTTGCAAGATACTTCCTGCGAACACTATCTTTCTGTCGTAATGAGGTAATCTTATCATCCCAGTCTGTTGAGAATTTTATACTTGAGGATAACCCTCTACGATCCTTTTTAGGTTTTAACGAATCGTTGTAGGCAAAAATCCGCTCCTCTATGCTTTCTGAATACGGCATAAATATCTGTAAATGACTAGTGGTAATTACCTTAGAAGGCAGTACTGCATCTCCCGGATAATCACTGTCTTCGGTCATCATATCGAAATAGTTTTCTTTGTTGGCAAAGATGGAGGAGGAATTCCTATCGGATTCCAAATAGTTGGAATTGCGATATTCAATACCTGTAAGGAAAAGTATTACGATATAAATAGGGGTGAGTAAAAGGATCAGGCGCTTTCCAAACCGATTGTCCAGGAAGTTGTACACCAATGGCCGATAAAGGAAAGACAGGGTAAGAAAACCAAACACCCAATAGATAGGGAAGTATATGCGAGCCACCCATTTGTTTCGCTTCAACAATCCTTGGGTAATAAAATCAAAAAAGACGATAAGCATCCCTAAAGCCAAAAAGACCATTATACTACTTCCAACGCCTTGAGAAAGCCAACTCGGTAAAGTATCATTATCTATGAGATAATTGGCCACCAGTGCTATTGTTATCATTACCATGGTAAAAGCCAAAACATAAAATATCAGCAGAAATGATATGGCGAACAGGACGCTGCAATAGTTTTCCAGATGAGCAATGTAGCGGTCAAAAGAGACAATTCGTTTCTTAAGGTATTTTTTAAAGCGTTCGCTGTATTTCAGATTGTCAAACTCAATATCTCCCGAAACATAGCGCAATCCCAAAGCCCCGATCCAAAGCCCTCTCAGTATAACATGGAGCAAGAGGTTAAAGACCAGAATAGAACAGGCAACATAGAGCACTAAGTAAAGTACAAAACGGTAGATCTGCTCATTGTTTTGAGCATTGACCATTTCTACTTTTAGCGGGTCGTATGCGGTAAAAAGCCCGAAAATAGCAAAACCCGAAATAATGAGTTCCAGTTCCCAGCTCTGCTGCTGCAGTGAGTCTAGCAACTTTTTAAACGCAGGACTTTTGTAGTCGTTGCTCATAGAGCTATCAATTTGCCTCCAATATAAGCACAATTTAGATTTTCTTGATTTTGCCTTTTAGGGCTGCCATAACAGCACTGCGGTAGGTTTTACTTATAGGAAGGCCTTTATGGCCTTGCATGGTCAATTCTGAGGTAGAAAATGAGATCACATGTAGCGGGTTTATAATAAACGAACGATGCGTTCGATGAAATCCATACGTTTTGAGTTCACTTTCCGCAGTTTTCATTCTTTGAAAACACATGTAGTTTTTAGTAAGGGTAACGTAATTAATGTATTCTCCTTTGGCTTCAAGATAAAGTATGTCCTGAGGTAATAAGCGTATGGTTTTCCCCTCACTTCTAATTTGTAACGGATGCTGTAGCGCGGTTTCGGTATTCTTCATTAAAGAGGCATATTCCATTTTTGCTGCCAGCCCCCATTCATAAATAGAATAGCTGTAGCCTAAAAAAATAAGAACGGCCGAAGTCACAAATAAAAAAAGCGTTGCCCTGGTAGGATAATGGAAGACGGTCCAGTCGGGAAGATAATGTTGTAGAATAAAATAGACGATACAAAAGCGGGAGAGCGTAAACGCTACAGTAAAAGACCAAAATTGAAGTTTTGGGAACTTTTTGGATTTACTTAATCTAAAATAACCAATACCCAACATGCCTACTACCAAGAGAGTGAGTAAAACTGCTAGTAAGAATGCCTCGATAAGCGTAAAGAAGTCGCGATAATAGTTCCAGGAAGCCAATAGTAGTACCATACCCCATAGAATGCTTTTTTTCTTTGAAGAATTGAGTCGGATCCATTTCATTGAAATTTTAGTGCTGTTCATTGAAAAGAAGATTGGCGCTAAGCTAAAGGCATAGATTCTGATGTTCTTTGTATAAGGAATCCTGATATGAAATTTATCAATAATAGTTTAACCATTAAAGTTTAAGAATATGAGAAAAGTATTTTTTTTAATTACGGTTTTAAGTATGCATGCGGGGTTATCAGGGCAAAGCAATCAATTTGAAGGAAGGATGGTTACTGAAGATGAGGTTCCTGAAGAGGTATTAGCTTCGCATGAAGACAATTTTGCCGGAAAGAAGGTGGTCCGTTGGCGTTTTCAACGCTCTACCGGAGCCAACGGAACTACCCTTGAGCGTTATGTGGTGACAATGAAAGAGGGGAAACGTCCCTTGAGTAATGCGCGTTACACCCCGGATGGGGAACTCATTTTCTATGCGGAATATTATGGCAGTAAGACTATTCCTGGTAAACTAATGCCAGATTTGAAGGAGAATTTTCCAGCCCATCGGATAACAGGAGGAACCCACATCAAATTGTACAAAACGAAAAAAGAGTATTATCGTATCCGCTTGAAAAAAGGTAGTACGGTCACCTATGTATTTTATGACAAGGATGGCAATCAGGTGGACCGGAATCAGCTTCCTGCGGATGCGGATTTTGGATGAAATAGTTTACAACTAAGACGACTTACTTTTGGGCTTTATACATATTAAAGTAGAACTGCGAAACCCTTTTTTTATAATGTATCGCGAACACATTACATGTCTTCTCTTTTCCGTACTGTCGTTTTCCCAGACGAAAAACGAGTACGCCCCCGATTCACCATGGCCAGAGGGCCATGGCACCTTTTGTCAGCAAAGTACAGATCAGGCTTCGATTACCACCGTGGAAAATATACAATTGGATCGTGTTATTTTCGGCAAATCCAATGATGGTTGGTCACCTTCCGGTACCATTGTTTCCAACAAGTATTCCAATGGAACCTATGTTTGTTGGGGTACCAATGGAAAGAAAATCTACAAGATGATTATAGATGGTAATAAAACACAGGTGATTTTTGCGGATAAAACCAGGATGGGTCACAAACTTGTAAGCGGTTACTGGGTAATGACTAAGGATCATTACTGCTATTTTATGTCCGACTGGGCAATTTATGTTTTAAAAGATTCTGATGTTAAAAATCCCTACTCGGAAATAGAATTAGTCGCAACGATACCCGCTGGAGTGCTAAAAACAAAAGGTCCAGGGCTTGATTTTATGATTGGGATGAAACTGCTGTACAATGGGCAGATAGTAATCACCACTCGAAAAGGGAAAGTTGCCTTGTTCGATCCAAAACACGGAAAAATTGTTCATATACTTGACCTAGGACAAAAGATCCAAAACAACATGGCTGTTGAACCCAGAAATTTCGTCTACATCAACACAAATAAGGGGACATATCAATTTCAAGTGAATGATAATACAATAGAACAAAGATGGTTCTCAAAGACGTTTAAAAGTGGAAGTACACCATCATTGTTGGACCATGGCTCGGATCAATTACTAGTGGTTACCAACGAAAAAAATCCATTGGTGTTATACGCACTTTGGAGACATGAAATTCCAGAAGATTGGGAAGGTTTACCAGGTAAGGTTAGAAGAATTGCAGGAGAAATTGAAGTAGACTATGGTGGAAGCATTCCCAAACCATCTAAAAATTCCGTTCTCGTGAATGGGAATTCCATTTTAGTTGCAAATTGGACCGGACTTTGGCCTTATAGAAAAAAAGACCGCCCTGGTTTGGCAAGATATTACTGGAACACAAAGGAAAAAAAGTTTGAAAGACTATGGATAAATCCTGAAATAGCCTTGCCTAACAGTATGCAAGCCCTGAGCAGGGACAGTGGATTAATATATGCTGTGGGTAGAAGAAAGCTAAATACAGGTGAACGCTTCTGGACGTTGGAAGCCATAGATTGGGAAACAGGAGATTCCTCTTGGTACTTTCCTCTGGGAACTGAAAAAATGAACAACCCCACCGGGAGTGGTATTCAAATTGGATGGAATGGGGATATTGTTTTTATGACGCCAAAGGCTGCGTATAGAATCTTTTCTTTAAAAAATAAAGACTTTTAAACCCTATAGTATTTAAATACATTATGAACATTAGTACAAGGTTTTTTATTCTCGTTCATGTTTTTTTCTTCTTGAATTACGCCAACAGTCAGGAGCAAGCTTTAAAAAACCCGTATTTAGCCAATTCCCCATGGCCTACCTATCACGGAAACAGTTACCGGCAATCGTATGCTGAAATTGCTGGCCCGACAAATCCTGACCAGGTAGTGGTTAAAGTACTCAAAGGAATAAAAGGGGGTACTTCTCCCTGGACCTATTTTTCGGAGAGATACCCTAGCGGCCAACGGGTGTTGTTACAATCCAATGCTACCCATTTTTACAAAATTATGGATGATAGCCAGGGGTTGCGTATTATCTCCAAATTGAAAATAGACAGCGATTGGTTAAAATCGTTCGGATGGAACTTCCTACAAACAAAGGGAAATATTTGGTATACCTATGACCCAAAATACAATCCGAGGAAAGGACAAACCACGAAGCTGTTTAAGATAACCGATGCCCAACCGGATAATCCGTATTCCAAATTGGTGGTTCGGGATACTTTTGATTTTGGGAAGCACGGAATTAAAAAAGTACAGCACTACGCCATTAATTACAATGGTGAAATTGCCTTTTATTCCAGTAACGGGAAAGGAGAGGATGCCATTTTTGGAATTATCTCCCCGGAGTTTCAGGTATTGGATACCCTCCGGATAAAGGCAGTATCGGGAGAGCTATTTGGGCATAACGCTTTTCCTGTAGATGAAAATAATGCTATGTACATCGTAACCACCAAAAGAATGATCCGGGTAGATTGGAATGAAGGTCAGTTATCACTTGGCTTTGAAGCGTTTTATGATTTTGTGAAAGATGGGCCTGCCGGTACTTTTGCTGAAGGAAGTGGGACAACACCTACCCTTATGGGCTATGGTAAGGGTAGCGATAAATTAATTATCGTTGCGGATGGTCATAAGCAAAATAATCTATTGGCATTTTGGCGGGAAATTCCGGGAGATTGGAGTGGAATTGTGGGAGAGGATATTCGTTTGGCGGGAAAACTACAACTTCCTGCGGCAAAACGTTTTAGCAACAAATTTCAATCCATAGAAAACTCCCCTACCGTTTATGGATATGATGTGGCGATTGCCCAATTCAATGGATTTCTGGGACAAGGAAAAAATCCGGTGAAAGGGGTACAAAAGGTTCGCTGGAATACGGAAAAGAATCAGTTCGAGTTGCAATGGGTAAATACAGCGATCAATATGAATGGCGTACTTACGTATAGCAAAGGGTCTAATATGGTGTACGGCAGTGGAAGAGAGGCCAAATGCCACTATTACTACTACGGATTGGATTGGGATACAGGAGCGTTACGATTTCGAAAACATCTTGGAAAATCCTGTAAATGGCTAAAAAACCCTTATGATGATGGGGGCTGTCAGCAAATTATTGATGACAACGGAAATCTTTATTTTGCGGGTGGCGGATCTCTGGTAAAATTGGAAAAAGTGAGCCCACTAAAAAACTAAACCGCTTTGCATTAGCAAAGCGGTTTATTATATCTAGAATTTCAAATTGGAAGGATCGCCTATTTGATCATTTCATAACTGCGATTGATGAAATGGGTCAATTCTTCTCCTTTCAATAGTCCTTTCGATAAACGTGCTAAATCCAGAGATTGATTGATCAAACGTTCTCTTTTCTTGGCCGTTTTTGTATTGAGGATCTCATTTACTAGCTCGTGATTAGTATTGACAATTAAATTAAACATATCTGGCATACCACCCATTCCAAACATACCCCCACCTCCGGTTTGTTGCATCTCTTTCATCCTACGCATGAATTCAGGCTCTGTAATAATAAAGGGTTGTGCCTGGCTGTCCATAGCTTCCATCTGAATGGTATAGCCCTTTTCACCGATCACATTTTCAATTTCACCTTTCAGTTTATCCTTCTCTTCATCTGACATTTTGGAAATAGCAGTATCTTCCTTTTTTATAAGATTATCCAGATGATCGGCATCTACCCGGGCAAAGGAGATTTTTTCTTTTGAGGTTTCCAATTTTTGCATTACATGTGGAACAATAGGAGAATCTAAAAGCAATACCTCGTATCCTTTTGCCTTGGCAGCCTCAATATAACTGTGCTGTGCTTCTTTATCAGAAGCATAAAGGATCACCATCTTGTCGTCTTTGTCCGTTTGATGATCTTTTATTTTCTTTTCCAGTTCCTCGTAGGTGAAGAATTCCCCGTTCACCGTAGGATACAGTGCAAATTTTTCTGCCTTTTCAAAAAATTTGTCTTCCGAAAGGATACCGTATTCGATGACGACCTTAATATCATTCCACTTTTTTTCGAAGTCTTCTCTATTGTTCTTAAAAATGGAGTTCAGTTTGTCTGCCACCTTTTTTGTAATATAGCTGGCAATCTTTTTCACAGCGCCATCCGCTTGCAAGTAAGAGCGCGAAACATTCAACGGAATATCAGGAGAATCGATCACTCCTCGCAGCATGGTTAAGAATTCCGGAACAATACCTTCTACATTATCGGTGATAAATACCTGGTTTTGATACAACTGAATTCTATCCTTTTGGATATTAAGATCTTGTGAAAGTTTAGGGAAGTATAAAATGCCTGTGAGATTGAAAGGATAGTCCACATTCAAATGAATATTGAATAAGGGCTCTTCGAACTGCATGGGATACAACTCGCGATAAAAATCTCGATAATCCTCATCTTTAAGATCCGCTGGCTTTTTGGTCCAGGCCGGTGTAGGATTGTTAATAATATCGTCTACCTCTTTTGTAGGTGCAGGATCTTCTTCCTTTGCATCTTCCGGTTTTGGTAGCGTTTCTGTTTTTGTACCGAATTTAATAGGAATGGGCATAAACTTGTTATACTTCCGCAACAACTCCCGAATTCTGGAATCTTCCAAAAACTCCTCAGAATCTTCTGCAATGTGAAGCACAACCTCAGTACCCCGTTCCGTACGATCGATCTCTGCAAGTTCAAATTCTGGTGAACCGTCACAGCTCCATTTTACTGCAGGTTCATCCTTAAAACTCTTTGTGTAAATTTCAACTTTATCCGCCACCATAAAAGCCGAGTAGAATCCAAGACCAAAATGCCCTATGATTCCTGCATCCTTGCCAGCATCCTTATACTTGTCCAAAAACTCTTCGGCTCCGGAGAATGCCACCTCATTGATGTATTTTCTTACTTCCTCTTCCGTCATTCCAATACCTTGATCAATGATCCGGATCTCCTTGTTGTCCTTATCAATTTTCACTTCAATTAAGGGTTCGCCATAGTCAACCTTAGCTTCTCCAATTGAAGTAAGATGTTTTAATTTCAATGTTGCATCAGTAGCATTGGATATCAATTCCCTAAGGAAAATTTCATGATCACTGTATAAAAATTTCTTAATCAGTGGAAAAATATTTTCTACTGACACATTTATCTTACCTGTAGCCATCTCTTCTATTTTATTCTGTTTTAACTAAGTGTTATTGGGGTTACTTCTTGCGCTGGTACAACAAAAAAAATACCAAGACAACAAAAATGACAATATGACATGGTCACTTTGATAAATTGAAAAAAAGTAAAATTTAACACTTTTTATGTTTAAGTTAATTGTAATATGATTAAACATTTAGTAGTTTTGTTCCGTTGTGGTAAATGATTGCTATGAAAAAGTGTTGACTACAACAAGTTTGTTTATTTATTGGTTAGGTTGTTTGAAAACGCACTTCTTCTCGGAGGTGCGTTTTCGCTTTCCGGAAGGAATTACACCATATTTAATAAAAGGACTGTTTAAATTATCGTATTTTTAATTTAACAAAAATTGTTATGGCTACTAAAACTTCAACACCGAGAATTACGGAGGATAAAATTATTGCGTTCTATATGGATACAGTGCTGGAGCAGGAGAATGTCCCAAAATCTATCTATAAATTCTGCAAGCAGCATAAATTGAAAGAGGAGGAATTTTACAAATTTTTTGGCTCCTTCGACGCTTTGCGAAAAGGCATTTGGAACAAGTTCTACACGAACACCTATGACTTGCTCCAAAAAAATGAGGAATACGGTAGTTTTTCCAATAAGGATAAAATGCTCACCTTTTTCTTTACATTTTTTGAATTGTTGACCCTTAATAGAAGTTATGTTCTTTTTTCATTGGACGGAGAACAGAAAATGTTGGAGAAGCTCTCGGAATTAAAGGGGTTGAGAAAACAGATCAAGGAATTCGCAACCGCACTAATTGAGGAGGCCAATAGCGAAAAAACATTGCGGGTTACAAAACGAAATCCAGCTGTTTTTTCTGAAGGGGCTTGGGTGCAGTTCCTTTTTCTTTTGAGATATTGGATGGATGATTCTTCTGCAGGTTTCGAAAAAACAGATGTGGCGATAGAAAAATCGGTAACTGCCATTTTCGACCTTTTTGACAATACCCCTTTGGAAAGTCTTATTGATTTTGGGAAATTTCTCTACAAAGAAAATTTGGTCTAGGCTGGTATGAAAACCTTAGATAGAATTCCTACTGGCAAAATTGAACGCGCAGGGCAATTGGTAAAAACCGGAGTAAAGATCGGTGGGAATTATGTGAAATACTACGGTAAGCGGTTGATTGATCCGGAAGTTACCCGGGAAACCCTTGACGAGGACAATGCAGCAGACATCTATGACGGCTTAAAGAACCTTAAAGGCAGCGCGCTTAAAGTGGCACAAATGCTTAGCATGGAGAAAAATTTATTGCCCAGTGCCTATGTAGAAAAGTTTTCCCTTTCGCAATTTTCAGTACCTCCGCTATCCGCTCCTTTAGTTAGAAAAACATTTAAAAAGTATTTGGGAAAATACCCCGAAGCAATATTTGATTCTTTTGAGCGAGACTCTATTAATGCGGCTAGCATTGGCCAGGTACACAAGGCTACCAAAGATGGGAAGGAATTGGCGGTTAAAATTCAATATCCCGGAGTAGCGGAAAGTATCAGTAGCGACCTTGCTATTGTGAAGCCCATTGCAATACGAATGTTTAATCTTAAGGGAAAGGACTCCGATAAGTATTTTAAAGAGGTTGAGAATAAATTGATCGAGGAGACCAATTACGTTCTGGAATTAGAACGAAGTCAGGAGATTACCAAAGCCTGTACCTTGATCCCCAACATGGAATTTCCTAAGTACTATCCTGAACTTTCCAGCGCGCGTATTATTACAATGGACTGGATGAAGGGAAAACATCTTAGCGAATTCGCAAAAACTGATTTTTCCCCGGCACTTGGGAATAGCTTAGGTCAGGCACTTTGGGATTTTTATATGTTTCAGATCCACGGACTTAAAAAGGTCCATGCCGATCCGCATCCAGGGAATTTTTTAATAAGCAAAGCAAACACATTAATCGCTATTGATTTTGGATGTATCAAAGAACTCCCGAACGAATTTTATGTACCGTATTTTGAATTGGCGCAAAAGGACAATATCAACAATCATGAAGTTTTTATGAAAAAGCTTTATGAGCTCGAAATTTTGACACCTACTGATTCTCAAAGCGAATTGGACTTTTTTACCGCCCTATTCAAGGAAATGCTCACCATCTTCACCTCTCCTTTTAATGAAGATACATTTGACTTTGGAGCCGAGGAATTTTGGGGGAAAATTGCTGGCCTTAGCGAACGTTACGCTAAAGATGAGCAAATCCGTAAAATGAACGGTAACCGGGGTTCCAAACACTTCTTATATATGAACCGGACTTTTTTTGGTCTCTACAATTTATTACATGACCTTAAGGCGGTAGTAAAAGTCAACAATTTTAGAAAATATCTTAGTTAATTATCTATCCTTTCCCATAGGGTCAGGAAGTTCAGGTTTTTCTTGTTCTTGTTTTACATATCGCTCAAGCCATTGATCTTGTTCCCAAAGCAAATGTAAAATACTTTCTTTTGCGCGGTATCCATGACTTTCTTTAGGTAACATTACCAACCGTACAGTAGCGCCTAAACCCTTTAGTGCATTAAAATAACGTTCGCTTTGCATGGGGTACGTACCTGAGTTGTTATCCGCTTCGCCATGTACTAATAATAAGGGGGTCTTCATTTTATCAGCATGCATAAAAGGGGACATGGTGTAATAGACCTCCGGTGCTTCCCAATAGTTGCGTTCTTCGCTTTGGAATCCGAAAGGTGTAAGGGTTCGATTGTAAGCTCCGCTACGGGCAATACCCGCTGCGAAAAGATCGGAATGTGACAGCAAATTGGCTACCATAAACGCACCGTAGCTATGGCCGCCTACAGCAACTCTTTTTCGATCAATATATCCTAATTCATCTACCGCATCTATTGCGGCTTTGGCATTTGCTACGAGTTGCGATCTAAAACTATCATTAGGCTGTTCTTCACCTTCTCCGATTATTGGAAATGCTGCGTCATCGAGAACTACATACCCTTTGGTAACCCAATAGATAGGCGATCCCCAGTAGGGATATGTAAATTCATTGGGGTTTTGTGTATTCTGAGATGCACTGTTCTTGTCCTTAAATTCCCTAGGGTAGGCCCAAAGGATCATAGGCTTTTTTTCTTTAGAGGCCATGTCGTACCCAACGGGCAAATAAAGTGTACCACTTAATTCAAGACCGTCTTCACGAGTATAATTGATCACTTCCTTGTGTACATTCTGTATACTGGTAAAGGGATTCTCAAAATCTGTGAGTTGAACCGTTTTACCTTTTTTCAAAAGGTTTTTGTAATAGTAATTGGGATACTCGCTAGAGGATTCTATACGAACCAAAAGCGCATCTTTTACCACGTCATAATCAATAAGGTTTTCCTTTTTACCTTCCAGATTGGAGGTGTATAGGCGATTTTTACTCAAGTCCGTTAGATTCATTTTGTCAACAAATGGAAACTGACCTTCCTTGGTGAACCCCTGCCCCAACAAGAACGCATCATTTCCGTTCAAGGCCAGCACATTAGTCCCAAACGTGCTTCTACTGGTAACAAAATTTCCTGGATCGCTGTACACATCCTGGTAATTTCTATCCTCAATAATTTTAGGAGTAGCTGAGGCGTCCGAAGGATCGAAAAGATAGCCCTTCAGGTTTCGGTTATTCCACCAATAATCGTAGGCAACGGCTACGTTTTCATTTCCCCATGTTATTTGATAAAATCTATTTTTCAACTTAAGCAGACTTTTCCCTTTACCGTTAAAAGGTGCTTCGAGTTGAAATACCTCATCCCGAAATGCCACTTCTTTTTCCGGATCGCCTTCATCAAGTGCTTCAACATAGATCAGGGTGCTTGGCCGGTCGCTTCTCCAGGAAAGAGCGCGCATTCCCATGCGAACTGCCATAAACCCTTTGGGTAAATCTTCAATTAGGGGAACTTCTAAGATCTCGGATACCTCATCGCCATCAGCATTGTAAATCGTAGTTGTGGAGGGAAAACGACGATAGGGAACCAAATACGAAAATGGTTTTTCTACCTGAGTTACTAGTACATAGCTACCATCCGGAGAAAAATCAATAGTACTATACATCGCAGCTTCTTTCCATTTGGTTTTTGAACCGTCAAGATTCACCCTGTACAATACGGACCGTGCCAATTGTTCAAAATTGAATTCGTCATTTGGGTTTTTCAAAAGATCCTGGTAGGTCCGGTTTTGGGCCTTTTTCCCATCGTTGGAAGATATGGTTGGTCCCTCAGGTACTGCTTCTGCCACATTGATGAGTTCTTTGCGATCTTCAGGCAACATCTTTACCAAAATAGAATTCCCATCTTTAAACCAATTGATTACATCCCTCATATTCGCATTAACACTTGCTTCGGTCAACTTGGTTAATGCAGATTTTTTTATGTCCAGGACCCAAACCTCAACACCTTCTTTTGTGGTATTTGTAGCGGCAATCATGGATTGGTCCGGAGACCATTTAAAGTTAGAAAGCCTCGGACTCTCGGGCATATTGCTTACTTGAACAGGTTCTTCGGTCCCAATTTTCTTTATTTTAATGTTGTTGTAGTAAGTTGTTCGGCTACCAATGTTTGTTTTTGGATTAATACGCAAACCGGCCAAACGTAGTTCTGCTTCAGATAATTCTGCAATACTTTTATACGCATCGCGATACAGCAACACCATAAATGCTCCATCGTCGGTAATTAAAACCGAAGGAGCCAACGGAACATCTACCAGTTCTAAAATCTCTTCGGAGGGCTTTTGATAGTTGAGCTTTTCTTGTGCAAAACAAAAAGTACTTGCCAACAAGAAATAAACAAATCCAATTTTTTTCATAGGTCCTTATTTAGATGTAAAAAAGGTGTTTACGCGGTCTTTAAAAATACAACAATCCTTTAGTTTTCCGAAGTTTAAACCTCATATACTTTTGTAACTAATTTCTAGGCATTGATGATCTGATAATTGTTTTTTCTTTTTTTTGTAAATCTGTAAACATTAATGGTTAATTTTCACTTTTATGCTAATAATTCTTTTGTAAAGGTTAGCGCTAAAACAAACAATGTATGTATAATTCGAAAATTACCGGGCTAGGGTATTATGTACCGGATCATGTAGTGACGAATAATGATCTTTCCAAAGTTATGGACACTAATGATGCCTGGATTCAAGAGCGTACGGGAATAAAAGAACGGCGACATGTGAATTCCGAAACCGATACCACTACTTCCATGGGGGTAAAAGCCGCAAAGATTGCTATTGAGCGCGCTGGTGTTACCAAAGACGATATTGATTTTATTGTTTTTGCTACACTAAGTCCCGACTATTATTTTCCCGGTCCGGGGGTCTTGGTACAACGTGATTTGGAAATGGATACCGTTGGAGCATTGGATGTACGTAATCAGTGTTCCGGATTTGTGTATGGCCTTTCGGTAGCGGATCAATATGTTAAAAGCGGAATGTATAAAAACGTTCTGGTCATTGGCTCCGAAGTACACTCCCGTGGACTGGACATGACCACGCGTGGAAGGGCGGTTTCCGTAATTTTTGGAGATGGCGCAGGTGCTGCCGTAGTGAGTCGGGAAGAGAATACAACAACCGGAATTTTGTCCACACATTTACATTCCGAAGGACAATATGCGGAAGAACTTTCAGTAATTGCACCTGGTATGGGCAAACGTTGGGTAACTGATATATTAGAAGACAACAACCCGGATGACGAATCGTACTACCCTTACATGAACGGACAGTTCGTTTTTAAGAATGCTGTCGTTCGGTTTAGTGAGGTGATCCTGGAAGGACTCAAAAAGAATACGCTGCAACCCTCAGATATCGATCTGCTGATACCCCATCAGGCCAACCTCAGGATCTCTCAATTTGTACAAAAGAAATTTGGACTTTCCGATGATCAGGTCTACAATAACATTATGCGATATGGAAATACCACAGCAGCCTCTATACCCATCGCAGTTACTGAGGCCTGGGAAAAAGGCAAAATTAAAAAAGGGGATTTGGTGGTGTTGGCAGCTTTTGGCAGTGGTTTTACATGGGGTAGTGTAATCATTCGATGGTAAAAGAAAGCCCTGACGTCTCATGTAAAATGAATGTCAGGGCAATTGACCTCCTGGTAAGAACTAACCAACCAATATTCAACCATGGAGATCAAATCTATTGTGAGGTTTTAGATCGTATTCGGATATGTGTTAGTGGTTGTTTCGGCTAACATTGTGGTGTTTTAATTTGTTTCCAAGGAACAGTACTATTTTTCGAATCAGGTGCTTCGGGATCAAGGGCAAGGGCAAAAACACCTGTGCATAGTAACCCCGGAAATAGGCATACTCCCTTTTTCATGTGTGTTGATTTTTTGATTGATCAATGTTATTGACTAGACGGCAGTTGCACTGTTATGTTACAAACAGATCATAATTTAACATTTTGGATCAGGAGAAAAAAAGGAAACCCTGACGAGCAAGTGCTGTCAGGGTTTTACATTGATAAGCTATACTAAACACTAACCATTAACTATAAAAAAATACAGTCTTACCAATGCATAAATCTGTGTTGCTCCTTATAGACGTAATTTTTTTTAAGTTGTTACGACTTTTACGATAGTTTAACATACGCTGCATACTATGAAAACTACCCTTGTCTTCGGGGCTTCCTTAAAATCAGACAGATACAGTAATCTGGCCATAAGGCGCCTCCGGGATGATATGCAAATGACCTACGCTTTTGGTGTGAAAGCAGGTTTAGTTGGCGATGTGCAAATTACTACCAATTTAAGTGAATTACCAAATATTGATGTTGTAACGCTGTATTTGAACCCTGAACGGCAAAAACAGTATTACAAAGCTATTTTGGGGTTAAAGCCTGAAAAAGTAATTTTCAATCCAGGTACGGAAAATCCGGAATTTTACCAGCTCCTCAAGGAAAACGACATCTCAGTTGAAGTAGCTTGTACACTTGTGATGCTATCTACGGGGCAGTACTAACTATTTCCAATTGCCCTTTTAGACAAGGTTTTAAAATTATGGCGTCATTTGCCGTTTTCTAATTAGCCATAATCCTATAAAAGTCAAAAGACCATTTAAGGGCAATAATTCATACCCTAGGACATAACCACCCAAATATTCGGGTTCAACTGTTCCCAATGCCGTAATAACCACAACAGCAACCAAAGCTACTACCCAAACATAGCGATCTTTAATGGCATGCTTTGTAAAGATACCAAAGGCGAACAGGCCAAGTAAAGGGCCGTAGGTATACCCCGCAACAGTTAATAGACTGTCAATTACATTACTACTAAGAATGTATTTAAAAGCAATGATCACTACTATCAGGGCTAAACTCATCCATATATGGGTTCTTTTTCGAATTCGTTTTTGATCCGCTTCTGTCTTGTCCTCAAGGTGTAAAAAATCAATGCAAAAAGAGGTGGTCAATGAGGTTAATGCACTATCTGCACTGCTGTAAGCTGCAGCGATCAATCCTAAAACAAAAGTTATGGCAACGGTAAGCCCTAAACCACCATTTAATGCTATTTCAGGGAAGAGTAAATCGGTTTTTGGACTGCCATCCATTAAAGGAACACTAATATTGTGCTTTTCAGCATAGATGAACAACAAGGCCCCTAATAACATAAAAAGAAACGTAACCCCAACAAGCACAAAGCTAAAAGAGAGCATGTTCTTTTGAGCATCCCTTAAGTTTTTACAGGTAAGATTCTTTTGCATCATATCCTGATCTAAACCGGTCATACAAATAGTTACGAACATGCCGCCTACAAACGATTTGAGGAAGTGATTCCGCGCCAAAAAGTCTTCTGCAAACAAGAATTTATTGTACGTTTTTAGCTCCGAAGAGGCGAGGAATTCACCAAAGTTCCATCCCAATTCTTTATTGATCAACACAATAGAAAGTAATACGGCCAGGATCATAAATGTAGTCTGTAAGGTATCTGTCCAAACGATGGTCTTTATTCCACCCTTATTGGTATATATCCAGATCAAAAGGATAGAGATTACAACCGTAATTTCGAAAGGAATCCCAAAGTCGTCAAAAACAAATTGTTGAAGTACTAAGGCTACCAAAAATAAACGGAAAGCAGCTCCGAGTACTCTGGAGACAAAAAAGAAAAACGCCCCTGTTTTATGGCTTACCGGCCCAAAACGTTCGTGTAAATATTCATATATAGAGGTAAGGTTTAAACGGTAGTATATAGGTAATAAAACCAAAGCCACTACAAAGTAGCCAAACAAGTAGCCGAGCACTACTTGCATATAACCAAACTTGGCATCTGCCACCCAGCCAGGGACGGAAATAAAAGTTACCCCGGAGAGCGATGCACCCACCATCCCAAAGGCTACCAGATACCATGGCGATTGCCGGCCTGCTTTGAAAAAATCAGTATTCGAGTCGTTTTTTCCAGTGTAATAAGATATCAGTAGCAGTAGCAGAAAATAAGCACCTACAAGCAGTAGTATTTGAAGGGCGGTCATACAAACAATTTGCTTTGCAAAATACAAAATCTAATTCCAGAAGATTAATTGTAATTTTGCCCCAGCAGTATACCTATGGAATTCTCTTCAAAGCTTTTGGAAAATGCAGTATACGAAATGTCTCAATTACCGGGTATTGGTAAACGCACAGCACTTCGTTTGGTTTTACATCTTTTAAGGCAACCAGAGGCGCGCTCAAGGGAATTGTCCGCTGCGATCTTAAGGTTACGGGAGGAAGTGAATTTTTGCAAGAGCTGTTACAATATTTCCGATGGCGAGCACTGCGAGATTTGTTCTAATCCAAAAAGGGATAGTAGTATTATTTGTGTGGTTGAAGATATTCGGGATGTAATGGCGATTGAAAACACCGGGCAGTTTCAAGGTCGGTATCATGTTTTGGGGGGGAAGATCTCTCCTATGGAGGGAGTAGGGCCGCAGGATTTGAAAATCAAACCTCTGGTAGAAAAGGTAATGAAGGGAGAAGTCAGGGAATTGATATTCGCCTTAAGCTCAACGATGGAAGGGGATACTACCAACTTTTATATCTACAAACAGCTAGAGGGTACAGGCGTTGCCACCTCCACAATAGCTCGGGGTATTGCCGTAGGCGATGAGTTAGAGTATGCAGATGAAGTAACCTTGGGAAGAAGTATTATTAATCGTGTACCATTCGAGCGCTCAATTAAAGCATCCTAGGCTTTTTAAAATATGACATAAACAGTGTTTGGACTATTTATTTATTATTTTTGCAAAAAATATTAACGAATCCACACCTTAATTAGGAATATGTCAAAATTCGAATTAAAGCTGCCACAAATGGGAGAGAGTGTTGCCGAAGCTACTTTAACAGCATGGTTAAAAGAGATAGGGGATACTATAGAAATGGATGAACCCATTTTTGAAATTGCTACGGATAAAGTGGATTCTGAAGTACCAAGCGAAGTAGAAGGCAGGTTAACGGAGAAACGTTTTCAGGTAGACGATGTGATAAAAGTGGGGGAAGTAGTTGCTGTAATTGAATTATCGGGAAATGTTGACCCTCAGGATAGTGAACCACAAACAACGGAAGAAGCAATAGTTGAACCTGTTCCTGCTCCGGTAGTGGCGCTGGAAAACGATTTTCAAGAGGTAAAAGAAGCTGTGAGTGCTCCACGAACGGATTTTTCCGATACAGAACGCTTTTATTCTCCTTTGGTAAAGAATATTGCAAAGCAGGAAGGGATTTCGACCGCCGAGTTGGATACGATTCCAGGTACTGGTAAGGAAGGCAGGGTTACTAAAAATGATATTCTCGGATTTATTGCCAAGCGAGGAACCAATGGAGCGGGTGTCCGGGAAACAACTGAGGCATCACCTCCACCACCAACAGAGCAGAAGGACACACCGGAGATCCAAAATATAGTGGAGGCGCCAAAAGCCACTGAAATTCCTATCCAGGAAGCCGTGAAAGAAGTTAAAGAGGGTGAGGAGCGAATACCCTTAACGCGAATGGGTAAATTGGTGGCCCACCATATGGCAAAAAGTGTGGCGACTTCGGCCCATGTTCAGAGTTTTGTTGAGGTAGATGTTACCAATGTGGTACAATGGCGCAACAAATGGAAAAAAGAATTTGAAGTACGCGAAGGCGAAAAGTTAACGTTCACGCCAATTTTTATGGAAGCCGTTGCGGTAGCCCTAAAAAAATATCCATTGATGAATATTTCTTTGGAGGGTGACACAATCATTAAAAAGAAACAGATCAACCTTGGAATGGCAGCTGCCCTTCCTGACGGGAACCTAATTGTTCCAGTAATTAAGAATGCAGACCAACTGAATTTGGTAGGGATGGCAAAAACAGTTAATGATCTAGCCAACAGATCCAGAAATAACCAGTTAAAACCAGATGAAGTTCAGGATGGCACCTACACTGTTACCAATGTAGGCACTTTTGGAAGTGTCTTTGGTACACCAATAATTAATCAACCTCAGGTTGGGATTCTTGCGCTTGGGGCGATACGGAAAATACCTTCGGTGATCGAAACGCCGGAAGGAGATTTTATTGGTATTCGTCACAAGATGTTTCTGTCCCACAGTTATGACCATCGCGTGGTTAATGGAGCATTAGGAGGTATGTTTGTGAAATCGATAGCAGAATATCTTGAGAATTGGGATATAAATCGGGAAATCTGATCACATCCGTAGAATTTCTTCATAGTATTGCTATTTTAGGAGCATAAACCCCACCCGAGATGAATCGGTTCATACTACTTGCAATGTGTATCCCTGTGATCTGGTGTTTTCGTCTTAACGCCCAGGACCTTTCGGCATATACCAAAGAAGAATTTGTACAGGACTCCGGAGTGCTTCCATACCGACTTTTGCTGCCAAAAGACTTTGACCCCACTCGGAGATACCCACTTATTCTTGTGCTTCATGGCTCTGGCGAACGAGGTAATGACAATGAAAAGCAATTGACACACGGCGCAGCGCTGTTCTTACAGGAAACGGTACGGGAAAACTATCCGGCTATTGTGGTATTTCCCCAATGTTCAGAAAATAGTACCTGGGCCAGGATTGAGGTGGAAGGCGATTTTGGGAACAGGGAATTTATTTTTTTTGAGGATGCATCACCGACCCCAGAGATGGCATTGTTAGAGGGGTTGATCGCCCAACTAAAAGAGGAGTATCGTATTAGAAATAATGGGATGTATGTTGGCGGCCTTTCAATGGGAGGCTTCGGTACTTTTGAACTGGTGCGTCGTAACCCTGGTATGTTTGCCGCTGCGTTTCCCATATGTGGTGGAGCCAATCCAAAAATTGCAAGGAAATTAAAAAGAACAGCCTGGTGGGTTTTTCATGGTGGAGCGGATGAAGTGGTTCCCCCAAAGTATTCGACTCAGATGGTTGAAGCACTACAACAAAAACGAGCCAAAGTAAAATATTCCCTTTACCTTGCAGTGAAGCACAATAGTTGGGAAAATGCCTTTGCCGAGCCGGAACTGTTGCCCTGGTTGTTTTCTAAACGCAAATAGTTAGTATGGAACTAAAGTTGACAAAACCGATTTGCTTTTTTGACTTAGAGACAACAGGCACTAATGTAGCCAAAGATCGAATTGTTGAAATTTCGATTTTAAAGATCTTTCCCAATGGAAACAAGGAAAGCAAAACATGGTTGGTGAATCCGGAAATGGAAATCCCTCCGGAGGTGATCGAGGTGCACGGTATTTCAAATGAGAAGGTAGCAGATGCTCCTACCTTTAAGCAATTGTCCAAAGAGATCTACAAAATGATCCGGGATAGCGATTTGGCAGGGTACAATTCCGATCGCTTCGATATTCCGCTGCTTGCGGAAGAGATGCTTCGGTGCGGAGTAGAATTTGATATGAAGACAATGGTTTCCGTGGATGTACAGACCATTTTTCACAAGATGGAAAAACGTACCCTGGAAGCCGCTTACAAGTTTTACTGTGATAAGAAACTGGAAGAAGCGCATAGCGCTGCTGCAGATACCAATGCCACCTATGAAGTACTTTTAGCACAACTGAAGCGCTATCCTGAACTGGAAAATGATATCAAAAAACTATCGGTCTTCACCACTAGAAAACAATCTTTGGATTTTGCTGGTTTTATTGGAGTGGATAAAGAGAGTCTTCCTATTTTCACCTTCGGTAAACACAAAGGAAAAAGGGTAGAAGAGGTACTGGAAAAAGAACCTGGGTACTTTGGATGGATCATTAATGCAGACTTTCCATTATATACGAAAAAGGTGCTTACACAAATTAAGTTGAGTAAGCTGAATAACAAACTGACCTAACCCCATTTTTAATGAAAATAATATGTATTGGGCGCAATTATGCAGCCCATATTGAGGAACTGAACAACGAGCGTCCTAGGGACCCCGTGGTATTTATTAAACCGGATTCGGCGGTTTTACCAACGGAGCAGGATTTTTATATCCCTGAGTTTTCTGATGAAGTTCATCATGAAGTGGAACTGCTGATAAAGATAAAAAAGGTAGGAAAGCATATTTCCTCAAAGTTTGCTGCCAATTATTATGACGAAATAAGCCTTGGAATTGATTTTACGGCCAGAGATCTTCAATCGGAATTAAAGGCCAAAGGATTGCCCTGGGAAAAAGCCAAAGGCTTTGATGGTGCCGCGGTGGTAGGTAGGTGGATTCCTAAAAAAAAGTACGAAAATTTGCAAAAACTGGGTTTTTCCTTGTTAAAAAATGGGGAAATTGTGCAAAAAGGGAATACTGCGCTGATGCTCTGGGAGATAGATGAGTTAATTGCCTACGTTTCTACCTTTTTTACCCTCAAAAAAGGGGATATTCTCTTTACAGGCACGCCGTCCGGGGTTGGTAGAGTGAACCGAAATGACTACTTTGAAGGTTGGATAGAAAATGAACATATTTTTCAGGTGAAGATTCGATAATGATTTATACACTGGATAAGATTAATGAAATGGCCGAAGGAGATGAGGAATTTATATTCTCTGTGATCTCTGTTTTTTTGGAAGAAGTACCAGAGGATTTGGCCGCTTTGGAAAACGCTATTGCTACAACTAATTTTGAACAAATCGGAAAATTGGCCCATAAGATCAAACCTAACGTAGACCTGTTGGGTATGGAGCAAACAAGGGCTATTGCTTACGATTTGGAGCAATTGGGTAAAAAATCCGGGAGTATTGAAGAGATCAATGCCAAATTTCCCCTGCTAAAAAAGGATGTGGAACAGGTAATCATTGAACTTCGAAAGGATTTTGACCTGTAGTAGTACGCTTCCCTAAGGTACTTTTTAGTTATTTTTGCCGCCGATACAGGTATTTCTTTAAAAGACAAAGATGCAAGCAGAAATCATTACCATTGGTGATGAACTCCTAATAGGGCAGGTAATCGATTCGAATTCCGCTTTCATTGCAAAAGAGCTGAACAAAATAGGCGTAAGTGTTTATCAGATTACGTCTGTTCAGGATGATCGGGATCATATTTTAAGAACACTTACAGAATCCAATGAACGTTCTCAAGTAATTATAATGACCGGTGGATTGGGGCCGACCAAAGATGATGTAACCAAACATGTACTTTGTGAATTTTTGAATGACGAGCTGATCAAGGATGAAGAAGTGTTAGCGCACATAGAATACCTTTTTCAACGCTATATTTCTACGCCAATTTCTGATTTAAATCGGCAACAAGCACTTGTGCCGTCTAGGGCGTATATCCTTCACAACAAATATGGTACAGCCCCTGGTTTATGGATGGAAAAAAATGGTAGTAGTTTCGTTTCCTTACCTGGTGTCCCCTTTGAGATGCGATCCCTAATAACTGACCAGGTACTTCCGAAGATCATAGCCCGCTATGAACGTCCGTATATCGTACATAAAACAATAATGACCTATGGCTGGGGCGAAAGTGCCATTGCCAATAAAATTGAAGCCTGGGAAGATGATCTGCCTAAAGCCGTAAAACTTGCCTACCTCCCTAGTCTCGGAAGGGTGCGTTTGCGGTTAAGTGCTAAGGGTAACGATAAAGACTACCTGCAAAACCTGGTGAATACAGAGGCAAAAAAGCTGTATCCCTTAATTGGTGAGATCATATTTGGAGAGGAAGAAGACGAAAGTATTGAAGCAGGTGTTGGGAAGTTGTTAACTCAAAAGGGAATGACTTTAGCCACAGCCGAGAGCTTTACTGGCGGTAAAATTGCAGAACTGATTACTGCAATTCCCGGAGCCTCCAAATATTTTAAAGGAACGGTGGTTAGCTATGCCACGGAGACAAAGATTCAGTTGCTCGGAGTTGCCCCAGAACTTATAGAAAAACATTCTGTGGTCAGTGAAGCAGTTGCAATAGCCATGGCGCGTAACGTACGGCGGATAGTTGGTACAGACTTTGCGGTGGCCACTACAGGAAATGCAGGCCCAACAAAAGGAGATTCCCCGGAAGAGGTGGGTACGGTTTTTATAGCTGTAAGTTCTCCTGAGCGCACATTTGCTCAAAAATTTGTCATGGGAAATCATCGTGAACGTATTGTACGAAAGGGAGTGAACAAGGCTTTTGAGCTACTTCAAAAAGAAATAGTAAATTTCTGAGTTTGAATTTTGTGAGTCTGTTGGAAATCTCTAAATTTGCACGCTCAATAAAAACACGCAAAAAGTAAGGAGATGTCCAAAGTTTGTGAAGTTACAGGGAAAAAGGTGATGTTTGGGAACAATGTTTCCTTCGCTATCAATAAAACCCGGCGTAGATTTGATGTCAATATTTTCAAAAAGAAGTTCTACATTCCCGAAGAGGACAAATGGGTTACCTTAAATGTATCTTCAAAAGGGATTAAGATCATTAACAAGAAAGGGATCTCCGCTGTGTTAAAAGAATCACGGGCCAAAGGGTACGTAAAGTAAAAGACAAGGAAGATGGCAAAGAAAGGGAATCGCGTTCAGGTTATTTTGGAGTGTACGGAACATAAGGAATCCGGAATGCCCGGCACATCCAGATACATCACAACAAAGAATAAAAAGAATACGCCGGATCGGTTGGAAATGAAAAAATTCAATCCCATCCTTAAGCGTATGACTGTTCATAAAGAAATTAAGTAAACCATGGCAAAGAAGACGGTAGCAACGCTACAAAGCAGCTCAAAACGATTGACAAAAGCCATTAAAATGGTAAAATCTCCAAAAACGGGGGCATATACTTTTGTAGAATCGGTAATGCCTCCTGAGATGGTTAACGATTGGTTAGCAAAGAAATAAACCAAAGGAACTAAACGATGAAAAGCCGCTCTGATACCAATTAGAGCGGCTTTTTCGTTTAACAAAACTCCCACTACTTTCCTATCTTTGAACGGTAACCAAAAACAACCATGAGCCTCTTTAAAAACATATTCTCCAAAGACAAAAAAGAAACACTGGACAAAGGCCTGGAAAAGAGCAAATCCAGTTTTTTTGGGAAGCTAACCAAGGCGGTAGCCGGAAAATCTAAAGTAGATGATGAAGTGCTGGACAATTTGGAAGAGGTTTTGGTTACTTCCGATGTCGGTGTAGACACTACCCTAAAGATCATAGCGCGTATTGAGGAACGAGTAGCTCAGGACAAATATCTGGGTACCGAAGAATTAAACAGCATTCTTCGGGAAGAAATTGCAGGATTGCTCTCTGAAACCCATGTAGGCGAAGAAGAAGAGTTTCTCCTTCCTTCAGATACCAAACCTTATGTTATCATGGTAGTTGGGGTCAACGGGGTAGGGAAGACCACAACCATTGGAAAACTGGCGCATCAATTTAAAAAACAGGGTCTAAAGGTAGTCCTTGGCGCCGGTGATACGTTTAGAGCGGCAGCTATTGACCAATTACAGGTGTGGGCGGAACGGGTAGCGGTACCGATAGTGAAACAAAAAATGGGTAGTGACCCAGCTTCTGTGGCTTTCGACACCTTGAATTCTGCAGTGGCGGAAGGAGCAGATGTGGTGTTAATTGACACGGCCGGCCGATTGCATAACAAAGTGAACCTGATGAATGAACTTTCCAAAGTAAAACGCGTGATGCAAAAGGTAGTACCGGATGCACCCCACGACGTTTTGTTAGTGTTGGACGGCTCTACCGGTCAAAACGCTTTTGAACAGGCCAAACAGTTTACCAAAGCAACCGAAGTAAGCAGTTTAGCAGTGACCAAACTGGATGGAACCGCCAAGGGAGGCGTGGTTATCGGAATTTCCGACCAATTTAAGATCCCCGTAAAATATATTGGGGTAGGGGAAGGAATAGAGGATTTGCAGGTCTTTAATAAATACGAGTTTGTGGATTCGTTTTTTAGCCATTGAAGTGATGCTATATCTATGCCAAGTTCTATTACTATATTCAAAATCTTTCTCTCTTCCCCTTCAGATGTTCAAAATGAGAGGACAGCGGTAGAGGAAGTCATACAGGAAATAAACTTGAATTTTGGTAAGCCAAATAATCTAAGACTTGAACTATTAAAATGGGAAACCCATTCTGCACCAGGAGTTTCTGAAATGGGTGTTCAACAGGTAGTTTCTTCCGATATCGGTAGTGATTACGATGTATTTATCGGAATACTTTGGAAAAAGTTCGGTACTCCGACCAAGAAAGCCAATTCAGGAACCGAGGAAGAGTTTTTAGATGCTTATAAACGATATCAAGAATCGCCAAAACGAATACAGATTCTTTTTTATTTTAAGGATACACCAATCCCGCCTTCTGAAATAGTTCCGTCAGAATTATTGAAAATACAAGAGTTCAAAAAAGATATTTCATCAAATAAAAATATTCTTTACTGGTCTTACGAAACAATAGAACAACTGAGCAAATACTTAAGGCATCATTTGCCTAAAAGGATATTACAGATCAAGGAATCACCAAATATTCAAAGCAATACCAGTTTTGAAAATACTGATGTGATTGAAACAAACACTGAAGGAGAATTAGGAATACTGGATTATCAAGAGGCCATTGAGGAGCATATGAGGGACACTAAAGATTTTCTCCATAGATTATCAGAAGCAACTGCCTGGATTGGGAAAGAAGTTTCTGAGAAAGCATCCGAGATAGATGGACTTACTTTAGGAGGTAATCAGCCAAGCAGAAAGGAAATTAAGGAGGTTTTAGGAAGAACCGCTAGTATAATGAACAATTATGCAAGAAAAGTGAAACCCGAGATTTTAATGTACCATGAACATTTCCAGAAAAGTATTCAGGCGTTTTCGAACTTGATAATTCTTTCAAAAGAGGACTTTGAAATTGATCCCGAAGAAATTGAAATTACCAAGGTCTCAATCATTTCTTTGAAAAAAAGTGTCACGGATACAATTTTTAGTATGTCAAGTTTTTTAGAGGCTATTACAAGTCTACCTAGATTATCGAAGGAACTAAATAGGGCTAAAACAAATGTTTCTATTGAAGTGAAAACATTAATTTCAAACTTGAATGCTAATCATGAAATAGCTGAAGAGTTGTTAAAAAAGTTGGAATGAGGGCAAAATTTAATTGGACTATTAAGTATGCATTGATTATTTTTTGTATTGGCTGTTACTTTTTTTCCTGCTATACCAACGCACAAATAACCCACCCCAAAGCCAGCCCCTTTGCAATTGTAGAGCAAGAGGTAGGCCTTTCCAGAATAACAGTGGCCTATTCTCGCCCGGCTACTCGCGGCCGCCACATATTTGGTCCTCAGGAAGATGGACAACAAGGCCTTGTGCCCTATGGCCGTATCTGGAGAGTAGGTGCCAATGAAAGTACGAAGATTACGGTAGATACCAATATGGAAGTGATGGGAAATCCCTTGCCCATAGGGACCTATGCACTATATGCTTTTCCCGAGAAGGACGCATGGGAAATCGTTTTCCATACAAATACCACGCACTGGGGCGACGGGAGAAAAAACTATGATCCCGCGGAAGATCTTTTTCGGGTGACTGTGATCCCAAGTGTTGTTCCTTATCATCAGGAAAACTTTGAGATCGCTTTTGACAGCATTACCCACAACTCAGCCCGTTTGAATCTGATCTGGGCTTCTACTAAGCTTACCCTTCCCATTACTGTAGATACGGCGGCCCAAATGGAAGTTGAAATTGCGCAACAACTCAACGAAGATCCTACTGCTCAGACCTATTATGAAGCGGCGCGGTATCTGCAGGAGCAACAAAAAGACCCCGAACGAGCTTTGGGGTATGTAAACAAAGCTTTGGCTTTAGGCGGAGATACCTATTATTTCCATCGTGTAAAAAGCTTGATCCAAGCAGACCTGGGAAATTATCAAGCCGCGATCATTTCTGCCCGGAAATCCCTTGAAATTGCAGCAGCGCTGGAAAAAGATGAGTTTGTACGAATGAACCAAAAGAACATCAAAGCGTGGGAAGAAAAGCAATGATCCCATAAAAATCATAAGTATTGATGCTTCCCAAACCATTATAGCACAATTTATGGAGCAGTTTGAAATGGCTCCGAAAGGGAAATAGTATCTTAGTGGCGCTAGCAAAACTAACTGGAACCATGAAAACTCAAAATCCTTTAATTACATATAATTTTCTAACATTTCTTGTCCTCTTTCTGGTACTATCCTGTAAAGAAATGGGAAGTCCTGGTACCACTGTTGCAGAAGTGGAAGAAGAAGTACTATTATGGACACCCTATAATGATTCTGCTGAGGTGGCGGCCAATGCGGACCACGAAAAGGAACGCATGCGCTACAAGTTCATTCAGAGTAAAGTGCTGGATAAAAACGAAGTATTTATGCCTTTGTATTCTGAAGTATCGGAGTTCCCTGGTGAGCGCTACGCGATGATAACACCCTTGGTTATAGAACAAGATATCCCCACGATTCAAAAACATATTTCTGACGGAAAGTTCAGTTATGAAGAACTAGTGTTATTCTATCTTACCCGCATTTACAACTATGAGATCCCTAATACGACTACTTTAAATACTGTTATTGCTTTAAATCCTAGGATTCTGGAGCAGGCCAGAGGTTTGGATGCAGACGCTTCCGGCCATCATCTTATTTACGGTATGCCCATATTGCTAAAAGACAATATTGGTGCAGCACCCATGAAAACAACTGCCGGGGCTATTGCCTTAGGTGATAATGAGACGGATGATGCTTTTATTGTGGAACGATTGCGAGAAAAAGGTGCCTTGATTTTGGGCAAGGTAAATCTAAGTGAATGGGCCAACTTTATTTGTGATTGCCCTAATGGCCAAAGCGCTATTGGCGGTCAGACCCTTAATCCCTATGGCAGGCGTGTATTTGATACGGGAGGCTCCAGCGCCGGAAGTGGTACTTCAGTAGCAGCTAATTATGCCGTTGCTGCCGTTGGAACGGAAACTTCCGGTTCTATTTTGTCTCCTTCCGGGCAGAATTCCGTAGTGGGTTTGAAACCTACTATCGGATTATTGAGTAGAACGGGGATAGTGCCGATTTCCAGTACCCTGGATACTCCAGGTCCTATGACCAAAACAGTTATAGACAATGGCATTCTTTTGGACGCTATGCGCGGTTATGACGAAAACGATGAAAAATCTGTACAGGCAGATTGGGAATCGGATTGGTACAAGGCAGAAAATGCTACTTTAACGGGAAAGCGTTTGGGAGTATTGAAAAACTATATGGAAAACGATTCGTTATATCGGGCTACAATGGAACAGTTGGAAAAATCAGGAGCTACCTTAATTACTTTTGAACCACCAGAAGTACAATTTGATGGTTTTTTGTCCATTTTAAATATCGATATGAAAAACGATTTGCCCCGGTATATTGCTACTCAAGTCAAAAACCAGGAGGCTCTCGGGCTTACTAATGTTGCAGACGTAGCACGCTATAACCTCAAGGACAGCTTGGTACGTATCCCTTACGGACAAGCGCGTTTTGATGGGATCTTGGCCGACACCACTTCCGCAGAAGGATTGCTTGAAATAAAGCAGCGTTTACAAGCCAATGGAAGGAAATACTTTAATACCCCTATGGCAGAACACCAATTGGATGCCGTGGTATCTATCAATAACTATGATGCCGGAGTGGCTGCTGTTGCCGAATATCCGGCGTTAACCGTACCTATGGGATATCGGGATAGTGGAGAACCCGTGAATATAACCTTTATTGCCAAACAATTCCAGGAAGGGAAGCTATACCAGTTGGGCGCAGCTTTCGAAAGCGCAACACAGGCAAGAAAAATTCCGGAGGGGTACCAGGACTAAAGCCATGACTTTCGTACTTTTGCCCTCCATTTGAAGAAGCGGTATGCGCACAAAATCGTTGAAAAAGAACAGGATCAATGTGGTTACTTTAGGGTGTAGTAAAAATATCTACGACTCCGAAGTATTAATGGGACAACTGCGCGCCAACAACAAGGAGGTAGTTCATGAAGAGGAAGGTAATGTGGTGGTCATCAATACCTGCGGGTTTATTGCCAACGCAAAGGAGGAGAGCGTTAACACAATTCTGGAGTACGTTCAAAAAAAAGAGGCCGGTCAAGTTGACAAAGTTTTTGTTACTGGCTGTCTAAGCGAACGCTACAAGCCTGATTTGGAACAGGAAATCCCAAATGTGGACCAGTATTTTGGCACCAGTGACCTTCCCAATCTCTTAAAGGCACTTGGTGCGGATTATAAGCACGAACTGTTGGGAGAACGCCTGACAACGACACCAAAAAATTATGCTTATTTGAAAATTGCAGAAGGCTGTGATAGGCCCTGTTCATTTTGTGCTATCCCCTTGATGCGAGGTAAACATAAAAGTACACCTATTGCAGATTTGGTTGAAGAAGCTTCCGGTTTAGCCGCCAAGGGTGTAAAGGAGCTCATCCTTATTGCTCAGGATTTAACGTATTATGGCTTAGACCTCTACAAAAAACGCAAACTGGCAGAGTTACTAAGGCAACTTGCAACTGTAGAGGGTATTGAATGGATCCGATTGCACTACGCATTTCCAACCGGTTTTCCTATGGATGTATTAGAAGTGATGCGGAATGAGCCTAAGATCTGCAATTATATTGATATTCCTTTACAACATATTGCGGATCCTATCCTAAAGAGTATGCGACGAGGTACTACCAAAGCCAAAACCACAAAATTACTTCACGACTTTAGAACCGCAGTGCCCGATATGGCCATCCGTACCACGCTAATTGTGGGATATCCAGGAGAGACCGAAGCAGATTTTCAAATCCTGAAAGCATGGGTCAAAGCAATGCGATTCGAACGCTTAGGATGCTTTACCTATAGTCATGAAGAGAATACTCGTGCCTATGCTCTTGAAGATGATGTCCCTGAATCGGTAAAGCAACAACGGGCAAACGAGATCATGGAGATCCAATCGCAAATTTCATGGGAATTAAACCAGGAAAAAATAGGGAAGACCTTCCGATGCATTATAGATCGCAAAGAAGGAAACTATTTTGTTGGCCGAACAGAATTCGATTCCCCCGATGTGGACAACGAAGTTTTAGTGGATGCAACCAAATATTATCTTAAGATTGGGGATTTTACTGAAATCACAATCACCGAAGCTGCAGATTTCGATCTTTACGGCAAACCGGTTTTAGTACCGGAATTACAGCAGCGGTGATCTAGTAGTCTGCTAGTTAAGTCTTGTTTTATACCCCTTGCGATTTTTAAATCGTCTTTTGTGTTTTATCTTTAGCATTGCGCTTGGAAATTGGTGGACTTTTGTCTGGTTTCAAAAGCTTATGTAAACCTTCTTTATTAGAACAAACGTGTTTCAATGAATCAAAATCAAAACAAATTAACTGTTGTTGTTACCTTGCTACGTGTTTTAATCGGGTGGCATTTTTTGTATGAGGGCATCCTAAAAATATACAATCCCGATTGGACGTCTTATGGATACCTGGCATCGGCACAAGGACCTTTAAAATCGGTTTTTACCGCTTTGGCGAATGATAGTATAATCTATTGGGTAGATACCCTAAATATGGCGGCTTTGGTTATAGCAGGAGTAACTTTAATTCTCGGCGTTTTTGAACGCCTGGGAGCGTGTATTGGCGTTGGGCTATTAACCATGTATTATTTATCCCATCCTCCTTTTCCGGGTTTAACGCAATTGAATACGGAAGGGAGTTATTGGTTTGTTAACAAAAATCTGATCGAATTGGTAGCACTACTGGTGGTGTACTACCTACCTACCGGACAAAAATTTGGTCTTAGCGCTTTACGAAAACAACAACTTGCAAAAACGGACGCATCATGAATTGGACACGAAGAGATTTATTAAAAGGACTAGGCGGACTGCCCATTTTGGGCGCTGTATGGTGGGCGGGTGCTGCTTCAACAATCGGTAAGCGAAAAGAGCGCACAGCAATACTGGAACAACTGAATATTACACCGTCATTGCCTCCTGCGGTCCCCACTATTTCCGGTGATCCCATACGTGTTGGTATTATTGGTTTTGGAATTAGGGGCGAACAGCTTTGCCGTTCATTGGGATTTGCAACCAAGGAGTGGATCGCGGATATGGAGTTGGAAGTACAGGAAAATCCCGATAATAAGGGATTGGAGGACTTTATGAACCAAGAAAAACTGAATATACGATTGGCCGGGGTGTGTGATATTTTCGACGTTCGGGCAGAAAAAGCGGTAAACTCCTTTTCCACTCCGGAGAATACAATTAAACGTTACCGTACCTACAAGGAAATGATCCATAGTGGTGATATTGATGCGGTGGTCATTGCTACTCCCGATCATTGGCATGCCCCTATGGCGATTGAAGCACTGAATAACAATATTCACGTGTATGTAGAGAAACCGATGACACATACCATAGAGGAAACCTATCGTCTGCGAGAAGCTGCGCTTCAATCCAAAGCCGTGCTTACCGTTGGGCATCAACATCGTCAAACCCTTAGTTTTAGAACAGCAAAAGATATTGTGGAAAAGGGAACCCTGGGGCACATTGGGCTTATTCAGACCAATACCAACAGGAATGATGATAACGGGGCCTGGAATTACGAATTGCACGAAAAGGCGAATGAACGCAGCATCGACTGGGAACAGTTTTTAGGGAGTGCGCCCGAAGTTCCGTTCAACAAGAATCATTTCTTTAGATGGCGTAAATGGTGGGCGTATGGTTCTGGCCTCTCCGGAGATCTGCTAACGCACGACTATGACCGATTGAATTGTGTATTGAATATGGGTATTCCGGAATCGGTAATGGCTTCAGGAGGAGTTTATACCCATAATGATGGAAGAAATGTGCCTGATGTACTGCAGGTAAACATGGAATTTCCAAATTTCAGCACCGGAAGTAGTCAACAACCAGGAAAAGAACGTGGAATGACATTTTGTTACAGTGCTACCCTAGGTAATGGATTTAACCGGCCTACCATATTAATGGGGCATGATGCTACCATGGAATTGGGCAATAGATTAACGATCTGGCCCGATGGAGGATCTACACGGTATGCGGAGATGCTGGAGAACGAAAAAATGAACCCAAGGATACCGATATATCGCTATGACCCGGGATCAAATTCGCCAGATGCCGTCTCATCGGCAACTTCGCAATATTTTGCGGATAAGGGTTTGATGTGGACCTATATTAATGGAGAGCGTGTGGATTCAACCTTCTTGCATATGCGGGAATGGTTAGGGGTTATTGCGAATGGTGGTGCGGTCAGTTGTGGTATAAAAGAAGGGTTTGAAGAAGCAATAGCAGCACATATGGCTGGGCTATCCTGGAAATTAGGAAGAAGGATAGAATGGGATCCTGAACTGGAAATCATAAAACCTATTGAAGGCGTTGATCTGGATGCGGTATTGCTTTCTAACGAAATGGTTAAAACCGACTTTATTATGGTCTCATAAATAGGCCTATAGTAAGGTAACGGCGGAGATCAATTGTTCTACTGTTGGGTGATCATTGCCCCCTGCAGGTTCAATAGTGATGTTTAAGGATTCGGCATGATCAATATATTTCAAAGTAACCAGGTCTTTGTCCGTAGGGAGTAAACCCATATTGATCATTTCGCCTTCTACATCACTCCACATTTGATAGGTTTGATCCGCAGGTAAGGGCGGAAGCCCCTTTGGATTAACAACCACCAGGCGGTTTTCGTGGTTCACATACGCCACTGCTCTTGAATTAGGTGTTTTTTCGTTGCCGGTAAGCACAAAAGGTATGGTACTGGGATTATTAATGATTTGTAACCTGTTGTTCGTGAGTTTATAGTTTTCTTCCAACAGTTCCAAACGATCCTGTAAAACCGTGGATTGTTGTTCTAAGAAATCCAATTCGTTCTGAGCAGATTGCCATTTTGTATACATAAAAAGGCTACTCAATAGAAATACACCCACAAAGCTTGCTGCAATCCACAGCCAGCTTGAGGGCATAGATCTTACTTCCGAAGCTGGCAGGCGGTTTACCAAAGCAGATTTCACATGAGCAGGCGGGGGAATGGCATTCTCAAAGGCCATTTTTTCAAAGTCGGCTTCTAAAAGCTGGAAATGCGTTCTCAATTCCTGATTAGTAGCCAGTGCACTTTCAATCCTTTGCGCTTCCTCCGTGGAGAGCTCATCTAAGAGGTATTTCTCCAGTAACCCTTGCTCTAATATGTCCTTCATTTCCATCATACAACAATTTCAAATAACCACCAGATCAACAAAAGATCACTTTTATAACTTTCCCGCAACAATTGTAGTGCTTGCCGTATATAGCTTTTAAATGTTCCCAAGGGAACTCCCATTTCTTCATTGGCTTCCCGGTGGGTATATCCCCTGAAATACACCAGCGATAATGCTTCCTGATGATGCGGTTCCAGTTTTTTAATCGCACCGTTAAGCCTATTCAAATCCACCTCAGTTGTTGTTGTGCCTTTATCCTTAAGTACACCTAAATCTTCCGTTTGGATGAGCGTATCCGATTTTCTTAGTGCATTTAGTGTAGTGTTTTTGGCAATTCGATAGGCCCAGGTATAGAATCGGCCCTTTGCGCTATCGTATCCGTGAATGTTTTCCCAAATTTTAATAAACGTCTCTTGAAGCAAATCCTCTGCAAGGGTTTGGTTGCGACAGATCCTTAAGATAATCCCGAAAAGCGCACCCGAATATTTATCGTATAGCAAGTAAAGCGCATCCTTTTCTTTGTTTTTAATGCGACTAATAACAGCAACGTCTTCTTGGTAATGGGACATAGATGGTGTTAAAGATATGATAAAATTGGATTTTGCTCATCCACGAATAGTTTCGCTGTGTATTTACGAAAACAAGCGCGCAAATAGATTAAAAATAAATAGTAAAACAATTAAACAGAAGAAAATGAAAAAATTAGTTTTTATCCTTACAACTCTGGCACTGGTTGCCTTTTCTCAAACTTCTCAGGCCCAAAAGGGGCAGGATATTGTAGATATCGCGGCTTCCGTCGAAGATTTTTCTACTTTGGTTACAGCTCTGAAGGCTGCGGATTTAGTGGGAGCGTTAAAAGGAGATGGTCCTTTTACTGTATTCGCCCCTGTAAATTCAGGCTTTGCCAAGATTGATGCCAATACCTTGAATTCGCTATTGGAACCTGCGAACAAAGAGAAGTTAGCGGCCATATTAACGTATCATGTTGTGGCTGGTAAGATTGCTGCTGCAGATGTTGCTGCTGCCTTGGAAGGCGGGAATGGAAAAGCAGAATTGACTACCTTAAACGGAGGAAAAGTTACTGCAGTAAGCAAAGACGGTGGCATTTATTTGCAAGACGCGAATGGCAATTACAGCAAGATATCCAAAACGGATGTAATGGCTTCTAATGGCGTGATTCACATCATTGATGATGTAGTGATGCCCAAATAACGGTTAAAGCAAGCTTGTCGCTTATATGTATGAGTAAAAAACCTTTTCCGAGATTGATCGGAAAAGGTTTTTTGTTGATAGGCCCCAAATATCCAGTATAACAACAAGGACGCTTTATGCTTTTTGATCCTGGCATCGCAGGGTATGATGAACCATTAAATTACATGTTTACAAACTCATATCCGGCTAAAGGGATTTTGGTAAGATCAAATTTGGTTTCATTTAAAAGTATGCCGTGTTCTACGTAAGCTTTTAGATTGGCAAGCCAAAAGGTCCATCCATTACTACAACCATAATGAATACTCAGTTTACTTTCTTCATCCAAGGGAATAGAGTGTTGTTTTAAGATTACTAAAGTTGCCTTACCTGCATCTTCAAGCTGTATGGCCACTTTACTGTTGGCAAAACTAATCTCCAGAAAATCAGTGTCGTTAGCCTGTAATATCTTTCCTTTTTCTTGGCCCTCCCAGTTATGCCATTCCCAGACATAGCTATCACCAGTTTGAATAAGATCGTCCGCCTCCCGGGCCAGCCCTTTTGGATCCTTGTAAACGGCTTCACGTAAAAACCAAGAGGTAATACCATGTGTAGTTGCCCAATACCGGTATAGTTCCTCAACAGCGGCATTGATGTAGATCTTCTTGGTAAACTGATCAAAACGAAGTGTGCTCATTAGTATCTTTTTAGCTCGTAATTATAGATTTCACGGCCTAATTGTGCCAAAAAAGGAATCCCAACCTGATCGTACTCGTACTGATCATCGTTAAAAATACCATCTGCATTTACAAGTAGGGTTGCAGTAAGTAAGAATTCCACCTGATTTTTACTATCCTTGATATACGCACAATCCGTTAGCGTTCCATAGGCGTAGCCTATTTTGTTGTAGATGTTCATGTAATCCGGGATAGGTGTCTCCGTATCTCCATAAATGAAAAACTTGCCGTAGCTGTCAAAGTATTCTTCGTTATTATAGCCCGCTTGCCGAGGTAAAGCAGCCATAGCAGATAACAAAAAACGGTGTTGCTCTTCAGAGATTTGGAATCGCTGATTTTCCGGAAATTGTTCTGGAAATATTACGCGTTTTAACAGGGCGTGCTGTGCTTCAATAGGATAGTAGTTCTTTAATGAAAAATCAAAGGGCTCCTGGTAAAGGGAATCATCAGCATAAAATCCCTTCCCTTTTTCTATGCCAGGGAGCCGCAAAGCTTGCGGAGGGCTGGAAACAATAGGACTGGATAATACAAGGCTGGTATCGTTTTTATAAAGTATGAGCGCTTTTGTCGTAACATCATCTGCATTTGTAGTAGATAACCTATGGGAGATCCTTAGGGGTTCCACACCTTTAGCACGCATGCGTTGATTGAGATCATCAAACCCTAAGAATTCGATCAACCGATTGTTTGCAGCGTTGTCGCTCACAGCAAAAATCTCCAGAATAGCTTGTTCAAAACTGGTTTCTGTAGTGTCTCCCTCAACATAAAATCGGGTTTTTTGATCCAAAGTATCCAGGGAATTCAATTTTTCAAGTGCTGCCACTGCTGCCGGAAATTTGACGGTGCTTGCCGGATAAAAATAGTGATCCGGGTCTACCTGAAAATCAAAATCGGTAAACTGTATGCTATCCGCAATACGATCAATTTGAGTATACCGTATTTGTACCTCGTAGCTATCGCTATGGTCCAAAACCCGTCTAATAGTACTGTCTTTGGAGGATAAAGCCGCTTCAAGAGCATTGGTATTTTTAGGGGATTCAGAACAAGAAAAACCGATAATCCCTAAAAACAAGAGAAAATAGGGTCTACGCATACTTTTCTATTTTTTAGAGACCTTCAGCTTCAATGTATACCTCGCCACGTTGTGGTTTTAGATCATCCCGAACCTGTGGCAGTTCAAACTCCGCAACTACCAGGAATGCCAGGCTGTGAAAATCATTGATCTTTTTATGTCCTACCAGGTCGTATTTCAATTCTTCATTAAAGACGTATTCCTGAAGGTGTTTGGCATAGTGCTCAGCGGTTTTTTCGGCAGCAGGTCCTTTAAAATCCCATATGAGCTTGATCTTTCTGTCGAGTAAAGGCGCTTTCATTTTAATTGGTTTCGGTAACAGAGATTCCTTTTTCCGCGAAGTTCTTAAAGTCCTCAGCATATTTTCGGGATTGTTTTTTAAACGCCCCCGGCATCAGGAAGGCCATGATTTTCATCCCAAGCCCGTCAAATTGGAATTCGCTTTCGGAGATCCAACGTGTTTTTCCATCCTCCTCTTTAAAAAAGTTCTTTTGTATGTTTTGTACTCCTTTGGTATCATAGGTCATATGTATTTCTTCCGGCATATTTCTTTTTATAATAGTCTCTACCATTTCCATTTCACGTTTACCCATCTTAAATCGCATCGTCATTCTGGCGCCTTCCTGGCCGGGTTCTCCTGATACCATTTCGTGACTTAATAGGCCACGGATCCAATGTTTCATATTATCCGGATTATCCAACTTTTGGATAAATGCATCCCGCGGGAGGTCTATTACAATCTCAGTAGTGTATTTCATTTTTGTTGGTTTTGGTATAGTTTTTACTAAGATATTGATTTACAGCGTACACTAAAAATCTGTTAATGCTCCCATCTGTAACTTGCAGCACTTTAAGGAATTGTTATTTTTGCGCAATGTTTTTGCAAAAGAAGGAAATCGCAAAGGGGTATTGTTTGTTACTACTATTGCTATTGGTTTCGTGCAATACGTTTTTTGGAGGAACTGAGAACAAAGTAGCCCTTGCTCGTGTTGGGGAAAGCTATTTGTATGAAGAAGATATTGCACCGTTCATCGCGGAGAATATGACACCTGGGGATAGCACGGCCTTTGTAATAAATTACATCAACCGCTGGGCTTCTAAACAGCTGTTATTGTCTAAATCCCAGATTAATCTCCCAGAAGAAAAATTAGCCGATTTTGATAGATTGGTAGAAGATTATAAGACGGATTTATACACCAAAGCATATCTGGAGTTATTAGTCCAGCAGTCTTTGGATACAATGGTTAGCCAACAACAGTTGCAACAATTCTACGAGGATCAAAAAGATAATTTTAAGCTGGATGAGAAATTAGTTCAACTTCGGTTTGTCGTACTTCCGCAACCTTTCTTGAATCAAGAAGAAGTAAAAGATAAACTTCGTTCTTTTACTACAGAGGACAAGGTTTTTCTGGATTCTATAGCCGTACAGTTTAAGAAATTGCATTTTCAAGATTCTGTTTGGGTGAGTGCATCTCGGGTAATGCAGGAGATTCCTCCTATCGATTTTTCTAATCAGGATGCCTACTTAAAGAAATCACAATTTTTTGAATTACAGGACAGCTTGGGGGTATATTTGGGAAAGGTAACCAATATGTTAGATGTAAATGATGTGGCGCCTTTATCCTTCATTACACCCAAGATCAAGCAAATTATATTAAACAGAAGACGACTTCGACGGATGAAAAGGTTGGAGACGGATATCATAGATGAGGCGATACAAAAAAATGAATTTGAAGTATATGAACCTGAAGAATAATTTATTAGCCCTGTTGGTTTGTGGAGTGTATGGGGGAATTTTCGCTCAAGCGGATATGGCGGTCTTGGACTCTACAAATACCAGGAAGATGTTGAAGTTAGACGGTATTGCTGCGGTTGTCGGGGATTACGTTATCCTGGATTCGGATATTGAGAAAACGTTGATTGATCTGAAAAGCCAGGGTGCATCCACCGAAGACATTACCCATTGCCAATTGTTGGGAAAACTAATGGAGGACAGATTGTACGCCCATCAAGCAGTACAGGATAGTCTTTTGGTTTCTGATGAACAGGTGAATAGTACTTCGGATCGTCAAATTCAGCAATTGGTTGCTCAAATAGGGAGTGCGGAAAAGATGTTGAAGTATTATAAGAAACCAGATCTGGAGAGCTTTAAAGCAGAACTGTATGAAATTAATAAGCTCAGAATGCTTTCTGAAAAAATGCAGGCAAAAATTGTGGAAGACATCGAGGTAACCCCCGAAGAAGTGCGACAATTTTTTTACAGTATTCCGGAAGCCGAACGCCCCGTTTTTGGTGCAGAACTGGAGATCTCTCAAATTGTAAAACAACCGGAACCTTCGGAAAAGGAAAAGCAAAAAGTTATTGACCGATTGAATACCATCAAACAAGATGTTGAGGAAAATGACGCCAGTTTTAAGGTAAAAGCTATTCTATATACACGAGATGATGCATCACGTCCCAATGGCGGGTTTTACAGTATGACCCGGGAAACCCCTTTTGTAAAAGAATTTAAAGATGTTGCTTTCAGCCTGAGGGAAGGTGAAATATCCGAACCTTTTGAATCGCCTTTTGGTTATCACATCATCAAAGTTGAGAAAATCAGGGGGCAAGAACTGGATTTGAGGCATATTTTACTTATCCCTGAAATAGATGATAACGAGTTACAAGAAGCCTCCGAAGAATTGGATACCATCCGACAACAAATTCTGGATGGGAAATATAAATTTGCTGACGCGGCGTTAAATTTTTCTGATGAAAAAGAGACAAAATTTGATGGAGGACTACTTAGGAATCCTATCAATTTTGATTCCAAATTTGAACTGACTAAAATGGATCCCTCCCTTTACAATCAGGTTCGGAACCTAAAGGATGGGGAAATTTCAAGACCTATACGGGAGGAAGATCCGAGAGGAGGTGCTCCAAAGTTCAAGATCATGCAAATTACGAACCGCTATGACGAGCATAAAGCCGATTTTGCCCGAGATTATATAAAGATTCAAGAACTGGCACTTCGGGATAAACAATACAAAGCAGTAAAGAAATGGATGTTTGAAAAAATAGAAGATACATACATTCATGTTGACGATGAGAACAAGAGCTGTAATTTTGCTAATAACTGGCTAAAACAGTAAAGAAAATGTCGGACGTTCAAGCGGTTCAGGATCTTGTCCAGAAACATCATGCGCTTAAAAAAGAGATTGCGAAAGTAATTATTGGACAGGAAGCTGTAGTTGAGCAAATTCTGTTATCTATATACACTGGTGGACATTCCCTTCTCATTGGTGTTCCGGGACTCGCCAAAACCTTAATGGTCAATACTATTGCTCAAACACTAGGATTAGATTTCAAGCGAATTCAGTTCACTCCGGATCTAATGCCAAGCGATATATTGGGCAGTGAAGTCCTTGATAAGGACCGGAATTTCAAATTTATTAAAGGACCTGTTTTTGCTAATATTATTCTTGCAGACGAAATTAACCGAACGCCCCCTAAAACACAGGCAGCGTTGCTGGAAGCTATGCAGGAAAGAGCGGTAACTGTGGCCGGGCATCAATATAGGTTAGAGTTACCCTATTTTGTTTTGGCTACTCAAAACCCAATAGAACAAGAGGGTACCTATCCCTTGCCGGAAGCACAACTGGATCGCTTTATGTTTGCCATTAAATTGGGATATCCCAGTGTGGAAGAAGAGATCCAAGTGGTAAAAGCTACCACTTCAGACGAATCTATTATTCTAAACACGCTGTTTAGTGCAGATGCTATACGGGAGGTACAACAACTAATACGTCGGGTCCCCGTTGCAGACAATGTAGTTGATTATACGGTTAGATTAGTCAACAAGACCCGACCCAATCAGGAAACGGCTCCTGATTTTATTAAAAATTATGTCGACTGGGGAGCCGGCCCAAGAGCTTCACAAAATTTAGTATTGGCTGCTAAAGCCCATGCCGTGGTGCATGGCAAATTCGCCCCGGATATTGAAGACATTCAAGCCGTTGCCCCGGGCATTTTAAGGCACCGTATTCTTAAGAATTACAAAGCAGAGGCAGAGGGTATTTCTGAGGACCAATTGATTGTCCAATTGATGCAGTGATACTGCCCTTACACTGACTTTTTCGCAATGTTTCATACAGAATAATACCCCTGGGTTTCGTATTTTTACGAAAATTCCTCATTTATTAAATAATTTTCAATATGGCCTTTGATATTGATATGATAAAAGCGGTGTATTCTTCCATGCCAGAAAGAATAGATGCAGCCAAAATGCTTCTGGGCAGACCGCTTACTTTAGCCGAGAAAATTTTGTACTCCCATCTCTGGGAAGGGGTTCCATCAAAAACATTTGAAAGAGGTAAGGACTATGTAGATTTTGCTCCCGATAGGGTAGCTTGTCAGGACGCTACCGCCCAAATGGCATTGCTCCAATTCATGCATGCTGGTAAGCCCAAAGTAGCCGTACCTACAACCGTACACTGTGATCATTTAATCCAGGCAAAAGTGGGCGCTGCGGCGGATTTGAAGCGCGCTAATGAGACAAGTAATGAGGTTTTTGATTTTTTAGAATCCGTTTCAAATAAATATGGCATTGGTTTTTGGAAACCCGGGGCGGGAATTATACATCAGGTAGTGTTGGAAAATTACGCTTTTCCCGGCGGAATGATGATTGGTACGGATTCGCATACCGTAAATGCAGGGGGCTTAGGGATGGTGGCAATAGGTGTTGGTGGTGCGGATGCCGTAGATGTAATGGCAGGAATGCCCTGGGAATTGAAATTTCCAAAACTCATAGGCGTCCGGTTAAAAGGTAGACTTTCCGGTTGGACGGCCCCCAAGGATGTGATTTTGAAGGTGGCGGATATTCTTACTGTCAAGGGAGGGACCGGAGCAATTATAGAATATTTTGGAGAAGGCGCCTTGGCGATGTCCTGCACAGGTAAAGGCACCATATGCAATATGGGCGCCGAGGTGGGAGCCACTACCTCTACCTTTGGTTATGACGAATCTATGGATCGCTACTTGCGCGCTACAAATAGAGAAGATGTTGCTGATGCGGCTTTGGCAGTTAAAGCGTATTTAACCGCAGATCCTGAGGTATATGAAGATCCGGAACACTACTTTGATCAATTAATAGAGATTGACCTGGATGCTTTGGAACCCCATTTGAATGGGCCATTTACACCAGATCTGGCTACACCAATTTCCGAAATGAGTGATGCGGCAAAAGCAAACGACTGGCCGTTGAATGTAGAGGTTGGGCTTATCGGATCCTGTACCAATTCTTCTTATGAAGACATTTCCAGGGCGGCTTCTTTAGCCAAACAAGTGGCAGATAAGAATCTAAAAACAAAATCAAAATTTACAATTACACCAGGTTCCGAGCAGGTACGCTACACTATAGAGCGGGACGGTTTTATAGCTACGTTTAATACCATTGGCGCTACTGTTTTTGCCAATGCCTGCGGACCCTGTATCGGTATGTGGGATCGCTATGGGGATAAGGCTGCCAATGGACCTAGAAACACCATCGTTCACTCGTTTAACCGAAATTTTGCAAAACGAGCAGACGGTAACCCGAATACCTTAGCCTTTGTAGGTTCCCCGGAGTTGGTAACGGCAATTGCTATTGCAGGTCGGCTGGACTTTAATCCGGTAACAGATACTTTAGTGAATGAAGATGGAGAAGAGGTAATGTTGGATGAACCACGAGGCTACGAGCTACCACCTGAAGGGTTTGCGGTAGAAGATGCGGGCTATCTTGCTCCGAAAGAAGACGGGAGGGATGTGAACGTAATTGTAGCACCAGACTCGCAGCGTCTTCAATTATTAGCACCCTTTTTGCCCATACTACCGGAACAACTTAAAGGAATGAAATTGCTGATCAAGGCCTACGGGAAGTGTACAACAGATCATATTTCCATGGCAGGACCCTGGCTGCGATATAGAGGACATTTGGACAATATTGCGAACAACACTTTAATAGGAGCAGTTAACGCTTTTAATCAAAAGACCAACTTCATTAAAAACCAACTCACTGGGGAATATGGTGCAGTTCCTGACACACAACGCGAGTATAAGGCACAAGGGATCAAAACCATCGTGGTTGGAGATCATAACTATGGAGAAGGCTCGTCCCGGGAACATGCGGCCATGCAACCACGTCATTTGGGGGTGGCGGCTGTCTTGGTAAAATCGTTTGCGAGGATTCATGAAACCAATCTAAAAAAGCAGGGGATGCTAGCCCTTACTTTTGCCAATGAGAAGGATTATGATCTGATTCAGGAGGATGATACGTTTAATTTCCTTGATATCGCGGAATTTGAACCCGGTAAACCGTTGAACATAGAAATAATACATTCGGACGGCAGTGAAGCTGTGATTCAGGTAAACCACAGCTATAATGATGCCCAAATAGGTTGGTTCAAAGAAGGATCGGCATTAAATGTGATCAAGAAAGAGAATGCGTAACCTTTTTAGTAACGCTAAAAAAGCTCCTGAGAAATCAGGAGTTTTTTGGTTAAAAATCAATCGAATATGACACGGAAGAAGACCATTCTAAATGTTCTGCTTATTCTGTTTGTAGTTTCTTTTTTTGTTACTCCTTTGGGGTATTATGGTAAACTCTTTCTCAATCGTGCATTTTCTTTTTCACCTCCGGTGATTGAAAAAGCGGTAAGAGCACAATTGCCGGATTATAACTGGCGCCTAAAGGATGAAGAATGGGAGTTTTTCAACTTTCAAAGATCAAAAGGTAGGGTAGTGCTAATTAATTTCTGGGCATCCTGGCGATTACCTTCTGAGGCGGAACTGCAGAGTATCCAATTGCTCTATGACAAGTACAAAGGAAAAATGGATTTCTACATTATTACCAATGAAGATCGCCCCCCGGTAGAGGAATTTATGGCGGAGCACCAATTCACATTCCCTGTAACCTATTTGATCATCGGTGATAGAGCACCGGTAGATATACCAAAACCACCTTTTTCGTATCTAATCGATAAACAAGGATTTATTGTGGTTGAAAAATCCGGGATAGCGGATTGGGACACGCGTAAGGTACATCAACTGCTGGACGACCTACTTCAAGAATGAAACGATTAAAAATTGGCCGTAGCCAGATCAAGGATATACTTTGGCTTTTAAGTATAGCTTTAATTGTATTTACCCCGTTAGGCTTTCAGCTTAAAGTACAACTTACCAGGATACTGGCGTTCTCCCCCGGTATCACATCGGTGGAAGAACGAACAGTACTACAAGACTTTAATTGGCAATTAAAAAGTAGGGACGGCAGCCGTTTCTCCTTAGCATCTGTAAAGGGAAAAGTAGTTGTGATTAATTTTTGGGCTACCTGGTGTCCGCCGTGTATTGCCGAGATGCCAAGTTTAAATGCCCTGTACAAATCGTATAACGAGGAAGTTGTTTTTATTTTTATTGCACAGGATAAGCCGGATAGGGTAACTGAATATTTGGAAAAACAAGGATACAACCTCCCTGTTTATTTCGCGCAGCATACGCCGCCTAACCTGTTACAACATACCAGTATTCCCACTACTTATATTCTTTCGAAGGAGGGAGAAATTATTGTACAAGAAACCGGAGCTGCTGATTGGAATTCGAAAAATACCCGAGCTTTGTTATCCGAATTGTTACAAGGATGAGCCAACAGATCACAACCCTTAGTTTTTTCAGATATCGTTCCCTGGGAACAAAGATCTGGGCATTTGGCATGATGCAGTTTGCACATAAGCGATTGCGATCGATATCGGGGCTTCGGTTTTACAGGCTTCTCGGTAGTGGAAAAGAACGCTTTAATCCTTTTCCGGATTGGGAGGTGTATGCGCTGCTCCAGGTTTGGGAAAATGAGACCCAAGCGAAAGCTTTTTTTGAGGACCATGAGCTGTTTGCTACCTACCGGAAGCGATCCCAAGAACATTGGATATTGTATATGAAGCATCTTATGAGTAGAGGAGAATGGGGGGGCGTTAATCCATTTGTAAAAAGTAATGCACTGGATAACGCAAATCCCTATTTGGCGGTAATTACCCGGGCAACTATAAAGACCCGACTATTGTTGAGATTTTGGAAATATGTACCACATTCTCAGGAACAGCTTTGGGGAAACCCCGGATTGATCTATTCGAAGGGAATAGGAGAATTTCCGATCAAGCAAATGGCCACTTTTAGTCTTTGGAAGGATAAAAAATCCCTAGATACCTTTGCCTATCAAACCAAAGCACATGTTAAAGCGATCGGGATGACCCGGAAATTGGATTGGTACAGCGAGGAACTCTTTTCAAGATTCCAGCCTTACAAGTCTGTAGGGACCTGGGAAGGTAGGAACCCCTTATCCCAAATCAGTTTGGAGGGAGAATCGTAAAGTAGGTAAAGAAGAATAACTGTGCTAAATACAAATGAAGGCAGATTGAAAAATTACCATTGATCTTTGATTTATGAAGGAAGAACTGTAGTACGAATGCCAAGACAAACCAGGTTATATAATTTTCAATAGGGACATGTTCTCCAAAACTCCAAAAGTCGAAATTAGGCGCGTTCTGTTCCATAAAAAAATCAAGAAACACCATTAGGAAGGCAGCCAGTAAAGCTTTACCCCAAAAACGTTCCATTATTTTGCGCGATACCTCTGCACTTATAAAGCTTAATAGCGCCCAATTGATGCCAATAAAGAGGGGAACTCCATCAATTTTATATCCCAAATTGTTTCCATAATCATAACTTCCAAATAAGATACCGTGATTGGCCCCCAGCCATTCTGCCAGCATACCAATTAAAAAGAATACTAGAAAAATTAAGATCTTTCTTCGACTATTTACCGGATACACCCAAAAAAATAGTCCTGTGCAGACCAGCAGATTTATAGGTGTTTTTGTTAAAAACCAGTCTTTAAAACCTAAAGAAATTCCGATTATGGCACTAAGGTGAAAAAGCCAGACCAAAAAAACAGCAGTAAATACGGTGTAGTTCGTTGATTTCACGATAGGGAGGGATTCACTAAATCAGCAACAATTTTTGCGGATAACAAGCTTAAGGGAATTCCCCCACCAGGATGAACAGAACCACCACAAAAATAGAGATCATCAATATGTTTGCTAAAATTAGGATGGCGTAGAAATGCGGCATACTTGGAATTACTTGCTGCTCCGTAAAGCGCTCCGCGATATGAACTTGTGCTGTTTTCTATTCCTACAGGATCTAGTACCATCTCTTTCACAATCTTTTTTTCAATGTCAATAGCCAATCTACGACTTAATTTCTTGAGGATATACTGCCTGGCTTCTACTTTTAATTGTTCCCAATCTTGCCCGTAATTTCCCGGGGCATTGATCATAACAAACCAGTTTTCACAACCTGGAGGAGCATCGGAGGGCTGCTCCTTTGAAGTAATGTTGATATACACAGTAGGGTCGTTAAAAATGCTCTTATGTTTAAAAAGATGTTCGAACTCGGTTTGGTAATCGTTGCTGAAAAAGATGTTATGTAAGTCCAATTCCGGAAATTCCTGTTGAATTCCCCAATAAAAAATAAGCGCAGAACTGGAGCGCTCTTGTGCCAGTACCTGCTGTGGATGTTTTTCTTTGGGAAGCAGTTTCTTAAATGTAGGATAAACATCCATATTTGAAACAATGATATCTGCGGAATACCTACCAGAGGCTGCTATAACGCCACTGCAGCGCTTGTTGGTCACCACAATTTCGGATACCGCATCTTTAAATTGAAAGCTTACGCCTACCTCTTTTGCCAGGGTAAACAATGCATTTGTTATTTGGTGCATTCCACCCTTAGGAAAATAAGTACCCAGATCCATCTCTAAATGCGGGATCATAGACATTATTCCAGGGGTTTGATAGGGAGAAGAGCCATTGTAGGTAGCGTACCGATTAAAGAGTTGTACCAGTTTGGGATTGGAAAAATACCGCGTATTCCAGGAGTGCAAACTTTGATTGATCCCCATAAGCCCTATTTTTGAAATGGCCTTAAGGGTATCCCGGGAGAGATAGGTCCCTACTTTATGGAGTGATTTTTCAAGAAAAAGCCGCTTGGTAAGTTGATACTTTTCCTGGTTTTTATGGATATAATCGTTCAAGGAAGTGGTAGACTCATTGAAAAAGATCGAAGCTTCTTTTACAAAGGCAGTTCTATCTGATGAGGCCGCGAAGAAAGTGGCATCATCCCAGAAATAATGACAGATGGTGGCTTTTCGGTCATAGTTAAAATACGCCTTTGGATTTTTGCCGTGAAGCGCAAACAATTCATCTACCAGCCAAGGTAAGGTAAATAGGGAAGGTCCCATATCAAATCGGAATCCTTCCAGGGTTTTAGAATGTAATTTCCCACCCGGATAGGCGTTGGCTTCAAAAACGGTTACCTGAAACCCTTTAGCCCGCAATCGTATAGCGCAGGCTAAACCGGCGATTCCCGCACCAACTACAATAGCTGTTTTAGGCATTTTTTTTAAAGTACTTGAAGGGGACGAACAGCATTCCGAAATTTTGTCCATCTGCTTTCCCTAAGTGCTTGTGATGTATTTTATGTGCCCTGCGTACTCCGCGTGCATACCAATTACTGGCATTGCGAAAGAGCTTGAACCGTTGATGGATAAAAATATCATGAACCACAAAATAGGCAATACCGTAGGCTAGTATGCCAAATCCTATTGGCCAGCCATACCAAAACCAGGTATTGTCGGCAATCATAATATTTCCCATGCTTACCACTGCATAGAAAATGAAGAAGGTATCGTTTCGCTCAAACCAGGAATCGTGGTCTTTTATGTGATGATCTTTATGAAGCGACCACAGAAACCCGTGCATAATATACTTATGGGTAAACCACGCCATGAACTCCATAACGCAAAATGTGATAAAAAATATGAGTATCCCAAGCAGTAATTTCATTCTACACCAAATGTAGCTTATAGTTCACATACGATTTAGCCAAAAGACCAAATTTTTGATAGTTGGGAACCCGAATTCGTGTGTTTTTAATTTCCAGGGGAGGCGTGTTTTTTAATTTAGCCAGTAGCTTTTTATAGTATTTAAAAGCCGTGTAGACCCCAAATTTGGCCTCAGGAGGTAACTTTTCAATACCTAAGAAACCTTCAGCAAAATCAGATTCAATCTCTGCCACTATTCGTTTTTTGGAAGCCTCATCCAATTCGAGCAGATTGGTGTTGGGGAAATAGGACCTTTCCAACAATTCATAATCTGCTTTTAGGTCGCGAAGAAAATTAACTTTCTGAAAAGCGGAACCCAGTGCCATTGCAGACACCTTTAGATCTTCATACTTAGCCGGATCACCATTAACAAATACGCAAAGACACATAAGACCTACAACATCTGCAGATCCATAAATGTATTCTTTATATTCTGCTCTTGTTTTGTATTCCTTCTTGTTGAGATCCATGCGCATACTCTTCATAAAAGCTTCTACCAAATGCAATGGGATATTATATTTCCAATAGGTGTGTTGAAATGAATTTAGAATCGGATTAAGGCTGATACGATTTTTCAAAGCGTTGTAGAGCTCAGTTTCAAAATCGTTAAACAAGGTTTCCTTGTCATAATCATGAAATGTATCTACAATTTCATCAGCAAAGCGCACAAAACCATATATATTGTAAATGTCTCCCCGTATGGAACTGCCCAACATTCTTGTCGCTAATGAGAACGAAGTGCTATACGATTCGGTAACTAACTTACTGCAGGAATAGGATACGGTATCAAATATGGCTTTCATTGTGCAAATGTTTTTTTATGGTTAGTTCTGAAACCAATTTTCCCGAGATAAGAGAGGGCGGAACTCCAGGCCCAGGAACGGTCAGCTGACCTGTAAAATACAAATTCTCCACTTTTTTACTCTTTAAGTTTGGCCGTAAAAATGCGGTTTGCGCCAGGGTATTTGCCATACCATAAGCATTTCCCTTGTACGAGTTATATTGTTCTACAAAGTCGTTTACACAGAAACTTTCTTTAAACAAGATACTATCTTTTACGGATTGTCCGGTCCGAAGTTCAAAACGATCCATAATTATATCGAAATATTGTTGTCGCAATTCCGGAGTATCCTCTAATCCCGGAGCAATGGGAATAAGAAAAAAGCCCGTTTCGTTCCCTTCGGGAGCCATACTGGCATCCGAAATGCTTGGAAAATTTGCATAAAACAAAGGCTCTGAAGGCCATTGCGGGCGGTCATAAATTTCCTCGGAATGGATATCAAAACTGGTATCAAAAAACAAATTATGGTGTTCTACCTGTTGTAATTTTTTGGCAAAACCTACATAAAAAAGTAAAGAGGAGGGGGCGTATGTTTTGTTATCCCAATACGCCTCAGAATATTGTCTATACGCCTTGTCCAAAAGGGTCTCAGAGTGATGGTAGTCTGCGCCGCTGATCACAATATCTCCCTTAAATTGCTTATTTCGGGAGCGTATTGCAGTGACCTTTCCGTTTTCTACCTCAATCTTTTCAACCGGACTATCGGTGTATATGGTAACGCCAAGTTCCAAAGCCAGCTTTTCCATTGCTTTTATAATTTCGTACATACCACCTTTGGGATGCCAGGTACCCAAACCAAAGTCGGCATAGTTCATAAAGCTGTAAAAAGAAGGTGTTTTACTGGGTTTTGCTCCCAGAAAAAGTACCGGAAATTCTAAAGTGGAGATCAGTTTTGGGTTTTTGAACTTCTTTCGCACCTCCTGACTTATCGATTTAAAGAATTGATCTACGCGTAATACAGTTTCTTTGGTAACAAGCTCTAAGGGCGATAATCCGGGTTTTAGTACTATTTTATTGATCGCGATATCATAATTCTCCTGGGCTTTGCGTATAAATTTCCTTAGATGAACGCTACTCCCTTGCTCAATGCGCTCGAATTCCTTACAGATCTTATCCATGGTATCCCCAATGGTCAAAATATCGTCTTCAAAGAAGATCTTGTATGCCGGATCCAGTTTCTCCAGCTGATAATAATCTGAAGTCTTTTTATTGAAATCAGCAAAAAACTTTTCAAAAATATCGGGCATCCAGTACCAGCTTGGCCCGATATCAAACGTAAATCCCTGTTTTATGAGTTGCCTGGCCCTGCCTCCAACCGTTGTGTTTTTCTCAAAAAGGGTAACGTTAAATCCTGATTTTGCCAAGTAGCAAGCTGCCGAAAGCGAGGAAAATCCAGAACCTATAACTAAAACATGTTTCATCGTACTATGGCGAGGTGGAGCACTATAATTGGCTCACCAATTTTTCAATGGAATTAAAGGCCTGTACGGATTCAGGCAGATCATGATGAACAATATGCTGCACCTGATGTCCTAACATCCATAGTTTTGACCCGCCAATGGCATTGACATCTTTTTGGAAGTTTTCAATGTATTTGGCTAATTCATCTTTTGTAGGAGATACCGTAAAATAGGAGACAAAGTGGATATTATCATAATATTTAATAATGTCCACAAGGTTCTCTATGGGCATAGTTTGACCGAGATATATAGATTTGTATCCCTTGAGATTGATCTCATAGTTCAGGAATAGCAATCCTAATTCGTGTATTTCATTTTCAGGGAGGAAAAGCACAAACACCTTATCCTTTCGGGTAGGTTCTATGATCTGAAGTTTCTCGGTATTAATATATATTTTTTGCTTAATGAGATTGGTAATAAAATGCTCATGAGACGGACTGATGGTATCCGTTTGCCAGAGCAATCCCAATTCATTTAGTAGCGGAATAAAAACCTCAATGAATATCTCACGAAAGGAACGTTCGGCTAAAAGACTATTGTATGTATTAAAAAATAACGCCTGATCAAAGTTGATCATTGAAAGCTTAAAGGCATTAATGGCATGACTTTTCTCACTATTCTTGGCTACAATTTCTCGTACAATAACCGGGATTTCGGTCTCGGGGATCCTGGCTATTTTAGAAATTTTATAGCCGTTGTGATAAAGGAGTACAATATTTAAAAGCTTTTGAAGACTTTTTAAACTGTACGTCCTAATATTTGTAACTGTTCTTTCCGGCGAAAAAAGATTGTAACGTTTTTCCCATATACGTATGGTATGCGCCTTGATCCCCGATAAATTTTCCATATCGCGGATGCTAAAAGATTTTTTTACGTTGTTCATTTTTTACCAAGAATCGTTAAACAAATTTACAATTTAATATTTACCAACCTCATAACCAACAGTTAAATTTTAAGAATTCGGGAAAATTTAGGGAGAAAGAAGAAAAAAAGCCCAAAGATTTAACATCTTGGACTTTAAGTGCCCACGACTGGATTCGAACCAGCACGTCCTTTCGAACACTACCCCCTCAAGATAGCGTGTCTACCAATTCCACCACGTGGGCGGGTGTTTACCGTAAGTAAACAAAAAAAGTTAAGTCTAAGGACCTAACTTTTGAGTGACCTGACTGGGGCTCGAACCCAGGACCCTCTCCTTAAAAGGGAGATGCTCTACCAACTGAGCTATCAGGTCAGATGGTTTTCATAGAAAACGGGTGCAAATATACAATCCTAAATTTATTATTCAACAGCAATTAATGATAAATTTGAGTTTTAAAATTCTTTGCAAGACCAGGATATGAAAATAGTGCTATTAGGATATATGAGCAGCGGTAAAACCTCAGTAGGAAAGTTGTTGGCGAACAAACTGAAATTGAATTTCACAGATCTGGATCAAGAAATCGAAGAAGTTACGGGTAATACGGTTTCCAAAATTTTTTCAGAAAAAGGAGAGCTGTTTTTTAGAAAGAAGGAAATGGAAGTCTTGCGCGACATACTACGTATAGATCAGGGAATGGTACTTGCTTTGGGCGGAGGTACACCCTGCTATGGTAACAACATGGAATTGGTGAACCAAAACACCCTGCATTCCTTTTATCTCCAATTGTCCATCGGCAATTTAGTGGCCCGAATTGCCAAGGAAAAATCTCAAAGACCTTTAGTCGCTGCTATTTCCAACGACGAACTCCCTGAGTTTATAGGGAAACATTTATTTGAGCGGGCACCCTATTATGCACAGGCAAACTATACCATAGACTGCAATGGTAAAACTGAAAAAGAGGTTGTGGATGCGATTCAATTACAACTAGTCTAGAAAGACACCAAAGGCTTTGGAACGCAGCTCTACCCTCACATGCTCGTGCAAAGAGGTAGATAGGGATATTCCTTTATAATCTGCCTTAACAGGATATTTTTTGTGATTACGGTTTACCAGTACCGCGGTTTTCAGTTGCTTTAAAGGGGTTTTTAGAAAGTGGTACACCCCATAGATCAATGTGGTCCCCGAGTTGAGTACATCGTCAACCAAAATGATAGATTTGTTTTCGTATTCTTCTACAGCTAGTGAAGTAGTAACCCCACTTTTAAGCGGATCTTTCTTATTCATTTCCACTTCGCATAAAATAATAGTAGCTTCGGTGATCTTTTTTAGCACTGTGGCGATTTTCTTTGCAAACAATAAGCCGCCTCCGGTTATTCCTGCCACAACAATCTCTTTTTCCGCAACATTAGCCTCATAGATCTGATACGCTATCCGTTCAATTTTATACTGGATCTCTTTATGGTTCAGTATCTGATTGTTCATATATACACTATTATTCTTCAGGCGCTTTTTGCGCTCCTTCGGGGTCATAAAGATAATCCTCAATATCCCGGCGGTCTTTTTTCGTAGGTCTTCCGGTACCTCCTTTTCTATAATGCTGCTTGGCCAATTTTACCAATTCAGCATGTTCAAAGGCCGCTTTAGGGGTAATATCGTTGACAAAAAGCCCTACAAGTTTGGCACCTACCCTGTTTTCTGGAAGGGCCAGCACCGTTAATCGATGTTCAATCTGATTTTTTCGCAGGGTAACTTCATCCAGTGGAAAAATCTCCCTGGAAGGTTTTACATTTTCTCCGTTCACCTTTATCTGACCTTTTTTACAAGCGGCGGTAGCCAAACTTCTCGTTTTAAAATACCGTACACACCAAAGGAATTTATCTACTCGCATGCCTGCAAAGGTTTCGTTAACACCTCAAACAAAAATAGGGGAAAATCGTATCTTGCGCCACCAAATACTTAATTGGTTATAATGAAGAAGCTTTTGGGTTTGCTTTTGGCGCTGGGATTGTTCTCCGCATGTGGAGACGATGATGGCTTTCAAGGCGAGATAATACCGCCCCGATTGTTGGCAGAAGTAGCTCCGGAAAATGATGCGGAAATTTTGGAATATTTGAGTACTCATTTTTACAATTATGAGGATTTCCAAGAGCCAATAGCACCGGACTTTGATTTTAAAATTAGGATAGATACCATTGCAGGGGATAATGCGGACAAAACACCACTTTCTGAACAGGTAAGTTCCCAGGTGATCCGTGTAAACTCTTTTGAATTCGGACTTAGCGAAGAGGAAGAAGACATACCCCATACCTTGTATTATTTAATTCCCAAACAAGGGGTAGGTGCTAGTCCTTCCGTTGCTGATTCCATAGTTGTACGGTATACCGGAAGCCTGTTAGACGGCACTACTTTTGATGCTTCAGATACCGGTGTTTGGTTTGATTTAGCAAGGATTCAGGCTCCTTTGCAAGGAGCACGCGGTTTTACCGAAGGGGCTGCATTCTTTAATTCTGGTGGAGATCCGATTACCAATCCTGATGGCACTTTTGATGTGGAAGGATTTGGCGCGGGAATTATGTTTATACCTTCCGGATTAGGATTTTTTAATGCTGCACAAGGTTTGATTCCAGCCTACAGCCCTTTAGTCTTTGAACTAAACGTTTTGGCTATGGTTGCATCGGATCACGATCAGGATGGCATTCCTTCCATTCTGGAGGATTTAAATGGGAATGGCTATTTGTACGATGATAATACCGATGAAGAGGAGGAAGAGCAATTAAGAATACAGCCCGCTGTTGACTTTCTGGATCTGGATGACGATAATGATGGTATACGAACTTCAGAAGAAATTAGTATCGATAGTGCTGGCAATATTACCTTTCCTGATTCGGATGGGGATGGCACGCCGGATTATCGTGATCCCGATAGTTAAAATAAAATCCCCCGAAAATACATTCAGGGGATTTATAGACAAAAAGGTTATAGTTTAAGACTAAAACTCAAAATGAGTTGATCCGGCCGTGTATCTACCCTATCCCCGTTGAGATTGGTAATGTTAGCGTTGATAAAACTAACCTCGTTTTCTGAGAATCCGCGCTCATAGCGCAGATCAATGCCAAAATTACCAAGGTTTACTCCGGCTCCCAAATTTAGGCCAACGGTAAGATCATTTTCTACAGTGTCAAAATCCGTCCCATCAAATTCCGTATCCAGAAGTAACTGAAAAGAAGGGCCTATAAAGGCATGTAATGGCCCGATTATCTTGGCACCCACAAGTAGGGGTACATCTAGCTTCTTTATTTTTAAATCACCTTCTTCATATCCCGAAGAGGTACTGGTGTAGACCAATTCTGGTCGTAAATAAAGCCGATTTCCAATTTTACCCCATACGCCAATATGTAATCCGGCATTTCTATCTGGGTCCTCAAAGGCTTGCTCAGCAGAATTAAAATAATCCCCGTTTCCATTGTAGTTAAGGCCTGCTTTGATACCAAATCCCGGTCCAGCCTGTGCAAAAATACTTGTGCCCAACAACAATGCGGACACCACAAGAAGTGATTGTTTCATAACGTGTTTCGTTTAACTGTTGCGTAGCTAACGTATCAAAGACAATACCAAAAACTACTTTCTTTGCAACACTTTTAAAACGGCAGCTTCTATGGCTTTAGTGTTCAAACCGTATTTTTCCATGAGTAGTTCAGGCGTGCCACTCTCTCCAAAAGTATCTTGTGTAGCAACAAATTCCTGAGGAGCAGGGTAGTTTGTAGTCAGCGTACGAGAGATACTTTCGCCCAGGCCACCTAAATAGTTGTGCTCTTCGGCGGTCACCACACATCCTGTTTTTTGAACAGAGGCTAGAACGGCCTCTTCATCCAAAGGTTTTATCGTATGAATGTTAATAACCTCACAGGAAATCCCTTGGCTTTCAAGATTTTCGGCAGCCAATAAGGCTTGCCAGACCAAATGTCCTGTAGCGATAATAGTAGCATCTGTACCCGCATTGAGCAGTAAGGCTTTCCCGATCTCGAATTTCTGGTCTGCCGGGGTGAAATTGGGAACTTTAGGCCGCCCAAATCGTAAATATACAGGGCCATGATGTTCTGCAATCGCAATTGTGGCTGCTTTGGTTTGGTTAAAATCACAGGGGTTAATGACGGTCATCCCCGGTAACATTTTCATTAACCCGATATCTTCCAAAATTTGGTGGGTTGCACCATCTTCCCCCAGGGTTATTCCGGCATGTGAGGCACAGATCTTGACATTTTTGTCGGAGTATGCAATGGACTGTCGGATCTGATCATACACCCTACCTGTAGCAAAGTTGGCAAAGGTGGTGGCAAAAGGGATCTTCCCGCCAATAGTTAAACCCGCTGCAATCCCCATCATATTAGCTTCTGCGATGCCTACTTGAAAGAACCGTTCGGGATTTTCATCTATAAAGGTTTCAATTTTTAAAGAGCCCACCAAATCTGCACAAAGCGCTACCACATTAGGATTGGTTCTTCCCAATTCGGTCATCCCTGCTCCAAATCCGCTACGGGTATCTTGTTTTCCCTGATCTGTATATTGTGTCATTTTTTGATTTCAGAATTAATAATCGCCTAAAGTTTCCGGATTTTGTGCCAAAGCCTTTTCCAGTTGCTCGTCATTGGGAGCTTTTCCGTGCCATGCATGGGTGTGCATCATAAAATCTACACCGTTGCCCATCATAGTGGTCATAACAATACATACGGGTTTTCCTTTGCCTGTTCTGCTTTTCGCCTCATTTAAGCCGTCCATCACCTGCTGCAGGTCGTTTCCATTCGCAATCTCAAGTACATCCCAGCCAAACGCTCTAAATTTTTCGCCAACATCCCCCAGCGGCATTACTTCTTCTGTAGGGCCATCAATTTGCTGCCCATTTCGGTCAATAGTTGCAATTAGGTTATCTACCTTATGTGCTGCGGCAAAAATAATAGCCTCCCAATTCTGGCCTTCTTGTAACTCGCCATCGCCATGCAGACTAAATACGGTATGCGCATCGTTGTTTAATTTCTTCGCTAATGCCGCCCCAATAGCCACGGACATTCCCTGTCCCAAGGATCCCGATGCCACCCGTATTCCGGGAAGCCCTTCATGCGTTGTAGGATGCCCCTGCAATCGTGAGTCGATAAGTCGAAATGTATTTAATTCATCTGTAGAAAAGTAGCCTTTTCGGGCCAGTACACTGTAAAAAACGGGAGAGATATGTCCGTTGGAAAGGAAAAAGACATCCTCTCCGATACCATCCATATCGAATCCGGGTTTTAACGCCATTATCTCATTATACAGGGTTACAAAGAATTCGGTGCAGCCAAGGGAACCACCAGGGTGACCCGAATTTACATTATGTACCATTCTTAGAATATCCCTGCGAACCTGTACAACCAGGTCCTGTAGTTCTTGAAAGTCAGCCATTATCTAAAAATATTGCTAAGTGCCAAATGTAATGGCATTCTCCCGCCCAACCAAGTCTGCAAACCAATAAATGTTAACACTGGCTGTGGTTTTGGGTAATTTCAACTTTATTTTTTTGTTAAGTTCTTTCTCGTGGGTAGTTAGCTATATTTGCGCTTTAAAAATTCCTGTTGGATTTTACCCTAGAACATAAGGATAAACAGTCCAAAGCAAGAGCTGGAAGGTTAGTTACAGACCATGGTGTAATTTCCACTCCTATTTTTATGCCAGTGGGCACAGTAGCTACTGTCAAAGGAGTGCATCAAAAGGAGCTGAGAGAAGAGGTAAGGCCAGACATCATTTTGAGCAATACCTATCATTTGTATCTCCGACCGGGGCTGGAAATAGTAGAACAAGCGGGTGGTTTGCATCAATTTATGGGTTGGGATAGCAATATTTTGACCGACAGTGGTGGATACCAGGTGTATTCCTTATCCGGTAATCGCAAAATAAAAGAAGAAGGGGTTAAGTTCAAATCCCACATCGACGGATCACTTCATTTTTTTTCTCCGGAGCGCGTTATGGAGATCCAGCGCTCCATAGGAGCTGATATAATTATGGCCTTTGATGAATGCACCCCCTATCCTTGTGATTATAAGTACGCTGAACGTTCTATGCAGCTTACACATCGGTGGTTGGAAAGGTGTATAAAGCGCCTAAACGAGTTACCTGAACGCTACGACCATCAGCAGGCTTTTTTTCCGATAGTTCAGGGATCCACGTACAAAGATTTACGTAGACAATCTGCGGAATACATTGCCGGAACCAACGCCTTTGGAAATGCAATAGGAGGACTTTCTGTTGGAGAGCCGGCTGAAGAGATGTACGCTATGGCAGATGAAGTGTGCACTATTCTACCGGAAGAAAAACCACGCTACTTGATGGGTGTAGGAACGCCTATCAATATACTGGAAAATATAGCACTTGGTGTAGACATGTTCGATTGTGTAATGCCCACCCGGAATGGGAGAAATGGTATGCTTTTTACAGCTCAAGGGACAATCAATATTAAAAATAAGAAGTGGGAAAATGATTTTTCTCCAATAGATGAATCAGGAACCACCTTTGTGGACAGAGAATATTCCAAGGCCTATTTACGCCATTTGTTTGCAGCCAATGAATATTTGGGAAAGCAGATCGCTACCATCCATAACCTGGGGTTTTATCTTTGGCTGGTGCGTACTGCCCGGGAAAAAATAATTTCAGGAGAATTTACGGCTTGGAAGACCAAAATGGTCCAACAAATGGACAAACGACGCTAATGCTTACAATACTTGACAAATATATTTTAAAGCGCTACATCATTACCTTTTTAGGTATTTTATTGCTTTTTATCCCGATAGGAATAATGATCAGTCTTGCGGAAAAGATCGGTAAGATCATTGACAATGAGGCCCCTTTGGGAGAGGTAATTCAATTTTATGGGAACTTTAGCCTGGTCTTGGGCAATCTGCTTATGCCCATACTGTTGTTTCTTTCAATAATCTTTTTTACTTCAAAACTGGCTAGCAATACCGAAATAGTAGCCATGCTAAGCTCGGGAATTTCGTATCAACGTTTCCTAAGGCCCTATTTTATTGGAGCTGCGTTAGTAGCAATCCTCATTTTTTTTATGGGACAGTTCATTGTGCCTCAGGCGAGTATTGGATACAACGAATTTGAATATGAATATTTTAAAAAAGGAAGACAGACCCGGCAGACGACCAATATTTTCAATCAACTTAATGAGAATGATTTTATTTATGTAAGCAGTTTTGACCCCGATCGTAAAATAGGCTATAATTTCACCTATGAGCGTTTCGATCCGACGGATCAATTACAATACAAGATATCCGCAGCAAACATTCGATGGATAGAAAAGGATAGTCTTTATAGACTTACTTCCTACACAAAAAGAAAGATCCGGGAGGGTCATGAAATGGTAGAAACCAAGAGGAGATTGGATACGCTATTTACCTTTCAGATTGAAGACCTTACCCCGGTTTCCTATGTGGCAGATACCAAAAACCTTTTTGAGTTAAATGATTTTATCAAAGATCAGAGAAAAAAAGGAGCAGCCAATATTAATACCTATATTCTGGTGAAGTACAAAAGATGGGCCTTACCTATTGCGGCATTCATTTTAACGATCATTGCCGTCGCGGTCTCTTCCGTAAAGCGAAGAGGTGGAATGGGTTTTAATCTATTGGTAGGAATTGCCCTGGGGATGATCTACATTTTCTTTGATCGAATATTCGGGACATTGGCGGAGCAGTCGGGATTTTCACCCCTGCTCGCCGTATTGATTCCCAATATTATTTTCGGAATTATAGGAGTCTATTTACTTCAAAAGGCGAAAAGATAAAATAAGCGACCTGTTTAGAGGTTTGAAGGGTGCTTGGGGGCAATCTTACAAAGTTTATATATTTGCCCTGCCAACGAACTAACAAGAATTGTATTCATGGAATATCTTGAATTTGAGATGCCGATCAAGGAGCTGGAAGAGCAATTGCAGAAATGTAAGGTGATCGGAGAAGAAAGTGATGTAGATGTAACAGAGACGTGCCAGCAAATAGAAAAAAAGCTTGCCGAAACCAAGAAAGAGATCTATAAAAATCTCACGGCCTGGCAACGAGTTCAACTTTCCAGACATCCGAATCGCCCCTACACTATGGATTATATCAATGCCATCTGTGGAGACTCATTCTTAGAATTACATGGCGATAGGACCGTAAGAGATGATAAAGCTATGGTAGGGGGACTGGGAAAAATTGGTGATCAAAGCTACATGTTCATAGGTCAGCAAAAGGGGTACAATACAAAAACCCGACAATACCGAAATTTCGGAATGGCCAATCCGGAAGGCTATCGAAAAGCACTTCGGTTGATGAAGTCCGCCGAAAAGTTTGGGCTTCCTGTGGTTTGTCTTGTGGATACTCCGGGAGCATACCCGGGGATTGAAGCAGAAGAACGCGGCCAGGGTGAGGCCATTGCCCGAAATATTCTGGAAATGACCCGTTTAAAAGTGCCAATAATTGTGGTTATTATAGGAGAAGGAGCTTCCGGAGGAGCACTTGGCATTGGCGTAGGGGATAAGGTATTGATGCTGGAAAATACATGGTATTCTGTAATATCTCCGGAATCCTGTTCCTCTATTCTTTGGAGGAGTTGGGAATACAAAGAACAAGCTGCGGATGCCCTTAAATTGACCGCTACGGACATGAAAAGGCTTAAATTGATCGATGAGATTATACGGGAACCCCTTGGAGGAGCACATAGCAATCGCGAAAAGACCTTTGCAACGGTTAAGAACAAAATTTCTTCGCATTATGAGGAGCTAGAAAAGTTATCACCAAAAGAATTGGTGAAGCTTAGAATGGAAAAATACGCAGACATGGGTGTATTTAATGGCTGAGCCTGATGTTTCCGTTTTTTTCCTTTTGTTTCCTTGTCTTATTTTTCTTAATGTTTGAGTAGTTAACAGTTTTTTTAAGTTATCAACAATACATTTGTTGATAGCTGGTGAACATCACAGTTTGAAAATTTAAAGTTAACTAAAGGTTAATTCCATATTTTCGCACCCATGGAAAGATCCACTCCCATTGTTGGAAGAAAAATCGATACCGCTGCAATAATTAACCTTGAGCGTGGAAAAATACCGCCTCAAGCTGTTGATTTAGAGGAGGTTGTGTTGGGGGCAATGATGATTGACAAGAAAGGAGTTGATGAAGTTATTGACATTCTTCATCCCGATGTGTTTTATAAGGATGCCCATCGATTCATTTATGAAGCCATCTTCAAATTGTTCGAATCTTCTGAGCCAGTGGACTTATTAACCGTTTCAGCCCAGTTGAAGAAGGAAGGAAAGCTCGAAGCAGTTGGGGGTGATTTCTATCTGATAAAATTGACGCAGAAAGTCGCTTCATCAGCGCATATTGAGTTTCATGCCCGTATTATCCTTCAGAAATTTATACAGCGGAGTCTGATCAAGATTTCTAACGAGATCATTGAGGAAGCCTACAGCGATGCTACAGACGTATTTGATCTATTGGACAACGCTGAGGCCAAGCTCTATGATGTAACGCAAGGGAATTTAAAACGCTCTGCAGAGACTGCTCAGAATTTAGTGATGCAGGCCAAAAAGAAGATCGAAGAGATCGCAAACAAGGAGGGTTTAAGCGGAATACCCTCCGGTTTTGACAAAGTAGATAAGTTAACCTCCGGTTGGCAACCTAGTGATCTGGTCATCATCGCTGCCCGTCCCGGTATGGGAAAGACTGCACTTACACTTTCTATGGCGCGAAACATTGCGGTAAACGCGGAGATCCCGGTAGCTTTTTTTTCGCTGGAAATGTCTTCTGTACAACTTATTACACGTTTAATTTCATCAGAAACCGGGCTTTCTTCCGAAAAATTAAGGACAGGTCGGTTGGAAAAGCACGAATGGGAGCAGCTGAATGTTAAAGTAAAGACCTTAGAGAAAGCTCCTTTGTTTATAGATGATACCCCTTCACTTTCCATTTTTGACTTGAGGGCCAAAGCCAGGCGTTTAGCGTCTCAACACAAGATCAAACTCATTGTTATTGATTATTTGCAGTTGATGACAGCAGGGGGCAGCCAAAAAGGAGGAAACAGAGAACAGGAAATTTCCACAATTTCCAGGAATTTAAAGGCACTGGCTAAGGAACTTAATGTCCCGGTTATTGCGCTTTCGCAACTCTCCAGAGCCGTGGAAACCAGAGGAGGTAGTAAACGTCCCATACTATCAGATTTACGGGAATCAGGGGCTATTGAACAAGATGCAGATATTGTATCCTTTATTTATCGGCCGGAATACTACAAAATTGACGAATGGGACGACGAGGAACGTACCCCCACTCAGGGGCAGGCTGAGTTTATTGTAGCGAAACATCGGAACGGGGGACTCGATAATATTAGGTTAAAATTTGTTGGTCACCTTGGTAAATTCGATAACTTAGACGAATTCGATTCTCCTTTTGAGTTTCAGTCTAAGATGAATGATGATGATGAAAATCCTTTTTCTCCAAAGGCTTTCCCAAGTGCAGATCAAGCCTTTGGAAGCACGATTAACCAAGACGAAGATCCTGACAACGACATTCCTTTTTAATTCGGAAATTTTATTTAAAAAAACGCTGTTTTTTCTGGCAGTGTTGTTGTGTTATTTTTCATCAACAGCTTCTATGATCCTTATTCCAATGGACAGTGAGGGTCAAAAAAATCATTTAAAGGCTTACGGGATTACGTATTGGGTATTGACCAAACAACAAAAGGTACAATGGTTGCTCAATTATCGGGGGGGATCCTTTTTATTGCCGGATGGCGAGGTGATACGGAACGAGTGCCAGATTCGAGGGGTATCCTTCGAAGTCTTGTCCGATGCCCAGGCAGAAGCTATTTTGGAAAGTATTGGTAGTCCTTCTCAGAATCAGGATGCAGTTATCTTGGAAAAGGCACCAAAGATCGCAGTATACTCACCTAAAGATAATCAACCCTGGGATGACGCGGTTACCATGGTGCTCACCTACGCTGAAATCCCCTACATCACCCTGTATGACGAAGAAGTCCTGGAGGATAAGCTGGCACTTTACGACTGGCTGCACCTGCATCACGAAGATTTTACCGGACAGTTTGGAAAGTTCTACGGCGCATATCGTGCAGCACCCTGGTATATTGAAGGGAAGCGATTAGCAGAAGAGCGCGCGTTAAAAATGGGGTTTGCAAAGGTATCCAAACAAAAGAGTGCCGTTGCCGAAAAGATCAGGCGTTATGTAATAGGTGGTGGATTTATGTTTGCGATGTGTTCCGCCACAGATAGCTTTGACATTGCATTGGCTGCTAATGCGGTGGATATTTGCGAGCCGATGTTTGATGGAGATCCTTCTGAGGCGAATTATCAGGGGAAACTCGATTTTTCCAGAACTTTTGCCTTCACCAATTTTGCTTTAGAGCGGAATCCGCTGAAATACGAATTCTCTTCCATCGATATGACCGGGAAGCGACGCGGAGTACCCCGGGAGTCAGATTACTTTACGCTAATGGAGTTTTCGGCAAAGTGGGATCCTGTACCTACCATGCTAACCCAGAATCACACCGCCCTGGTTAAAGGATTTATGGGGCAAACTACGGCTTTTGAGCGTGGTGAAGTAAAACCTACCGTTATGGTCTTGGGAGAGTGTAAGCTAAATGGAGAGGCACGCTATATTCACGGTATACAGGGAAAGGGATTTTTTACATTTTACGGGGGCCATGATCCGGAAGATTATCAACATCGGGTAGGAGACCCTAAAACAGAGTTGGAATTGCATCCTACTTCTCCTGGTTACCGCCTGATCCTAAACAATGTATTATTTCCAGCTGCCCGGAAAAAGAAGCAGAAGACCTAATTTCTAGACCAATCCCCGTAAGTTCCAGTGAATATAGGTTGATTGCCTTCTAAAAGAAAACCCGAGGACATTCTATTTCTTGCAGTTTCTATTTTTGTTTCCCATAATGTAGTACCACCGTTTAAATCATGTGCCTTTATTGAGTATCCGGTAGCAGAAAAGCTAGTGTAGAAAAGAAAATTTTTAGAACTGATTGGAGAAGATAAGGTCAGATTATCCTAGATGGTGGTTATTTCAGTACCATCCGTGCCGTCAATAACAATGATTTTATCGTTTTGAAAACCTTGGCTGGTGTTGAGCAATAATTTTCCGTCCCGATAGGAAATATGATAAGCTCGGACCCCAAGATTTCTTTCCCATATCAAAGACCCATCTGGTCGGATGCTTCTAAGATTAGAAGACCCGTTTTGAGTCCCAGAAACAAAATAGAGTAGCTCTTCTTCATTAACGACCAAGTTAGCGTGTGCTTGTTCGTTATACAACAACCATTTTCTCTCCTTTGTCCGTAAATCAATACAATACAGTCCGCCATTCGATAAAATGAAGCATTCGTTATCCATTATGATGGGGGCATAACTAAATTCGTGCTCACCAATGTATTCCCATTCTTTTTCACCTGTAAGCTTATTCAATTGTACAATCCTTCCATAAGGCCTCTCATTGATTGGAGTACTGGAAATGACAGAGTTGTTATAATGGGTACTTATGGGAACGCTGCCAATTACTCCGTAATAACTGTCTTCTTCAAAGAACTTGCATAATTCTTGCCCGGTATCCAGGTCTAGCCCATAACTCAGGGGTCGTCCTGCCGCCGAAACGTGAATGATGTTATTATCGCTATCCACAATGGGGGTTTGCCTAAAAAACATTTCTCCTGATGTATATTCATTAGTAGGATTATCGTATTCCCAGATTTGATTACCCTCTTCTGCATCCAAGCAATAGATTTTACGATCACCACCGATAAATAACTTACCGGAAAAATAAAATGGTGCAGATTCATAAGTATCCCCTACAGCCGTATTAGTCCAGATTTCCTCACCTGTATATCCGTTCAAGGCATAAACACTGTTCTCGCTATAAGCAAAATAGGTAAGTTTAATGTCCGTTTTAAAGGTAAGTGAGACCGCTATTTCTTCCTTACCATCAGATATTATCAATTTACCGGAATATACGGTATCATACTCCAAATTTTCCAGGGCGTAAAAGGTAGTCGTAAGATTTTCAATGATAGTTTCGTTTCCGATGATAAGTGCATAAGAAATTCGATCGCCATCATCATCTGTTGCCATTTCCCAGGTAATTCCAACATTATTTCCAAGAATATCCGTTTCTATACTTACAGCGCTTGGAGGATTATTTGTAACTTCCTCAGAGTCCACATCTGTTGAAGAGCCTGCTTCATTTCCACTATCTCCGCTCTTTGAACAAAAAACGAATCCAAGGCAAATAAGGACAGATATGGTTTTTTTGATTCCGGAATACGTATGTTTCAAAATGTAAAAGTTAACTTGGTGGTTAAACGAATATACTATCCTTAAAAATACTTATTGGTACCGTATTTCAATAAGTTTTTCTACCCAAAACCATTTGTGAAAGCATACTTTCATTTACTACCACTTTAAAATAATGCAAAATAATATATTCTAAGGTGTTGATATACAAATTGATAAGAGAATTGGCGGAGTTAAGCTCATCGTTATGGGGTAGGTAAACCTTTACGTTTCCAACTGAAACACCCCAACTGACAGTGGTATTAACTGATTTTAAATAACGTCTTATTTCCTGCCCCTTGCAAAACAAACAGAAAACATAATCAAGTACGTGTCAAACGTGTGATAATCTCCTGATGTTTTGGGAACTGTTGAACTAAGGTATTTCGCTCCCCGAGGGTAAAATCTGCAAAATCAAATCCGGGAGCAACAGTGCATCCAACAAGTGCGTAACGGTCTTTTTCATCCACAGCGGCTGCAAACCAACTCCTTGCAGGAACAACCAATTGAGGGGTCTCACCGGTCAGAATATTCGATCCGATCAGCTGTTTTGAATAGTCGCCTTCAGGAGAGATTTGGTGAAGGGTAATAGGAGTGCCGCAGTAAAAATGCCAAATCTCATCTTGCTCTATTTTGTGAAAGGCGGAAAAGGAATCGGAAGTGAGCAAAAAGTAAATAGCGGTACAAAAGTTACGATTCCCCTGGAACGGCTTTCCTAATACCTCGGTCGGAATAGCACCAATACTTCTGTACGTTTCTTTAAAGTATCCGCCCTCAGGATGGGGGACCAATCCTAATTTTTGGACCAGCCTTTCAATGTCTTCTTTCATAGCAATTGCTCTAGGATAGTTTCCACGCCGTAATGGTTATTGTCTTTTGTTTGGTATCGTGCTACTTTTTTTACGTTGGGATGTGCATTCGCCATTGCAAAACTATGATCAGCTAATTCCAGCATTTCCAAATCATTATTATAATCGCCAAACACCATGACCTCATGAGATTTCAGGCCCAAACGATCCATTACCCGTGTAAGGGCGTAACCTTTGTTTGCATTTGGGTGTGAAATATCCACCCAATTAGAGCCGGAGACCTTTACCTTCATATCACCTGCCAGGTGTTTTACAACGGGATAGGTGTACCTTTCAGCACTTTCAAAATGATAAATGGCCACTTTTAGCACTTCGTTGGTAATCTGTTTTTGATCGGGGACAATAATAAAATCAGAGTAATATTCCTTTAGCAGATTTATAAACTTAACATGTGACCCTTCAACATAGGCGTTATCCTTTGTACACAGTACGGGGTGAAGATCCGGAGCAGTACGCACTGTTTCCAGGACCGATTTAACGTTTTCTGCCGGGAATTCCGTGGTAAGCAGGGTTTTCTCTCTGAAGCGGACATAAGCTCCATTTTCCGCTATGAACAGCACATCATTCTTGATGGCACCCAGCTTTGAGATCATACTGGAGTACTGTCTTCCACTTGCTGCTACAAATTGTATTCCCCGCTTCCGAAGTTGCTCAAAAAGCTCAAAAAATCGGGTACTTACCTCATGTTTGGAGTTCAGAAGCGTACCATCCATATCGGTAACCACCATTTTAACGGTTGACAAATCCATGAAATTAATTTAAAAGCGCAAAGGTAGTAGGATAGGGTGGATTCTTGTAAAGTTTGTATTAAATTCAGGCCTGTATGATAAGCTACCAAAAAGAATTGCGATTGCCAGCATTTGCCAGAGGATTTCATTTAATTACGAACGAGGTGCTTACCGCTTTGCCGCAACTGGAACAGATCAAGATAGGCATACTTCAGGTATTTATAAAGCATACTTCGGCGAGTCTCACCATTAACGAAAATGCCGATCCAACGGTTAGGAAGGATTTTGAAAGCCACATGAACCAAATGGTTCCTGAAAATGCCCCGTATTATTTGCATAATTACGAAGGTCCGGACGACATACCAGCACATATTAAGGCTTCACTAATGGGTACGTCGGTCCAGATACCCATTACAAATGGAAGATTGAATCTGGGCATGTGGCAGGGCATTTATCTTTGTGAACATCGGGATCATGCTTCGGGAAGAAAACTATTAATTACATTGCTGGGAGAATAAAAAATCCCGCCTTTTGAGCGGGATTAATAAGCGGGGTAAAGTTTATGTTAATCGTTATTTTACTTTTTCCACAATAGCTTTGAATGCTTCCGGATGATTCATGGCTAAATCGGCAAGTACTTTTCGATTCAGTTCAATACCGTTGGCTTTTACTTTTCCCATAAACTGAGAATACGACATGCCGTGCATACGGGCACCCGCATTGATACGAGTAATCCATAGCGCTCGAAAAGTCCTTTTCTTATTTCTTCTGTCACGATAGGCATACTGCATGGCTTTCTCCACCGCATTTTTAGCTACCGTCCAAACATTTTTACGTCTTCCAAAGTATCCTTTGGCTTGCTTCATTACTTTTTTCCTTCTAGCTCTTGAAGCAACTGAATTTACTGATCTTGGCATAATTTTCTTTTTTTGTAGCAGGCGGTCAAATTAAGACACTTTGAAAAAGCCTGACTCCAGGGTTAAACATGTAATAAACCGTGAAAAACAACTATTTTAAGCGTAGTTGTTCTTTAATACTGTTAACATCCGACTCGTGCACCAGGGTAGAGTGGGTTAACCGAAGCTTTCGCTTTTTCGACTTTTTGGTCAAAATATGACTTTTAAAAGCGTGCTTTCTTTTGATTTTACCAGTACCCGTTAGCTTAAAACGCTTTTTGGCACTGGATTTTGTTTTCATCTTTGGCATTTTTCTTCCTTTATATAACAACTAAAACCGATCTATCTCTCAAAATCGATCTCCCGCTTACTATTTTTTTGTGTTTTTGGAGGCGATGAACATGGTCATTCGCTTACCCTCCAGTTTTGGCATTTGCTCTACCTTTCCAAATTCTTCCAGATCCTGGGCTAAACGCAATAATAGAATTTCTCCCTGATCCTTATATACTATTGAACGTCCTTTGAAAAACACATAGGCTTTTAATTTGGCACCATCTTTCAAAAACTTCTCCGCATGCCGCTTCTTGAACTGGTAATCATGATCATCGGTCTGCGGGCCAAATCGTATTTCCTTTACTATAACCTTCGTCGCCTTGGCCTTCATCGCCTTCTCCCGCTTCTTCTGTTCGTATAAGAACTTTTTGTAATCAATTATTTTACAAACCGGAGGATCTGCCTTGGGCGAAATTTCAACAAGATCCAACTCCAATTCCCGGGCTTTTTCAAGGGCAGTACGCATAGGAAAAACTCCCATCGCTACATTATCACCCACCAGTCGTACCTCTCTGGCAGTAATTTGTTCATTGATTTTGTGTGGGTTTTTGTTCTCCCTGCGTGGCTGAGGCCTCGATCTTCTTCGTATTGCTATGATTTATAACTTTTAGTTAAACTTAATTTTTAGAACGACTTTAAGGTACTATTTATTTCCGTCGAAATCAAATGGGCAAATTCAGCTATTTCAACTGCCCCCATGTCCTCTCCACCATGCTTTCGTACGGAAATTGTGCCATTTTCTTCTTCGTTTTCCCCTACAATAAGCATGTATGGGATTTTTTTCATTTCAGCTTCCCGGATTTTTTTCCCTACCGTCTCATTCCTATTATCAATGAGCGCGCGAATTTCGTGATTTTCCAGCGAATTCAAAACTTTTTCTGCATAATTTTCGTGTTTCTCGCTGACAGGCAATACGGTGGCCTGTTGTGGAATAAGCCAAAGCGGAAAATTACCACCAGTATGTTCCAATAATATTGCTACAAACCGTTCTAAACTCCCAAAAGGAGCACGGTGAATCATTATGGGCCTGTGAAGTTCATTGTCACTACCCTTGTAGGTGAGATCAAATCGTTCCGGTAAACTGTAGTCTACCTGGATTGTTCCCAACTGCCAGCTACGTCCCAGGGCATCTTTAACCATAAAATCCAATTTTGGTCCATAAAAGGCTGCCTCCCCTGGTTCTACAGTGAATTTAAGTCCTTTATCTTCCGACGCGGCTATAATGGCCTGTTCTGCCTTCTCCCAGTTTTCGGGCGATCCAATATATTTTTCGGGTTTTTCAGCATCCCGAACAGAAACCTGTGCGGTAAAGTCGTCAAAACCTAATGACGTAAATACGTACAGTACAAGGTCTATCACATTTTTAAATTCATCATCCAGTTGTTCTGGTGTACAGAAAATATGTGCATCATCCTGGGTAAATCCTCGTACCCGCGTCAATCCATGCAGTTCACCACTTTGTTCATATCTATAGACGGTTCCAAATTCTGCATATCGAATCGGTAGATCTTTGTAGGAACGAGGTTGGAACTTGTAGATCTCGCAGTGGTGCGGGCAATTCATCGGTTTTAATAAGAATTCTTCGTCGTCCTTGGGAGTTGTGATAGGTTGAAAACTATCTTCCCCATATTTTGCATAGTGCCCGGAGGTAACATAGAGTTCCTTCTGACCAATATGTGGAGAAACGACCATTTCGTAGCCTGCCTTTTTCTGTGCTTTCTTTAGGAAGTTTTCCAGTCTTTCCCGTAAGGCAGCGCCTTTGGGTAGCCATAAAGGAAGTCCCTGCCCTACTTTTTGTGAGAAGGTAAACAATTCGAGTTCTCTTCCTAATTTTCTATGATCCCTTTTTTTAGCCTCCTCTAACAACTCCAGGTATTCGGTAAGTTCTTTTTGTTTTGGGAACGAAATACCATATACCCTGGTCAATTGTGTATTGTTTTCATCCCCACGCCAGTAGGCTCCGGCAACATTTAAAATCTTGATGGCCTTTATAAACCCGGTATTCGGAATATGTCCTCCTCTACAGAGATCGGTAAATGTGCTATGATCGCAAAAAGTGATCTCACCGTCGTTAAGGTTATTAATAAGTTCCAATTTATAGGGATTGTTCTGAGCTTCATAAAAAGCAAGGGCATCTTTTTTTGATACCTCGCGCATTCTAAACTCGTGCTTACCTCTTGCGATCTCCAGAGCCCTTTTTTCAATTTTCGGAAAATCCTTTTCCGAAATAGTATGCGCTCCAAAATCTACATCGTAGTAAAAACCATTTTCAATGGCGGGGCCAATAGTAAGCTTTATCCCTGGATACAATTCTTCCAGAGTTTGCGCTACTACATGGGAAGAGGAGTGCCAGAAGGCTTTTTTGCCTTCAGGATCCGACCAGGTATACAGGGTGAGTGTTCCATCATGGGTAAGCGGTGTGGACCCCTCGATAGTTGTGTTGTTATATTGTGCTGAAATTACATTTCTTGCCAGCCCTTCACTGATGCTTTTAGCAACAGCAATTGCTGTTGTACCGGATTGTACCTCTTTAATGGCGCCGTCAGGCAGTGTAATTTTAATCATTTCAATCATGCAGATTTAGCGTAGGGGCAAAGATAACATCTAAGGGTAAAGTAGCAACATGATTTAAATACGATCTGAAGCTGGCGAAATGTGCGGTGGAGGAGCATAATTTTGAAGATCTTTTTAGGGAATATATAGGGTTAAACGAATTGTAAACAATTCACGATCAAATTGTTGAAATTTTTAAAAAATTTTATCTCAAAACTTTTTGTGGTTAGAAATAATCCTTTCTATATTTGCACCCGCTTTGCTGATAAGGCAGGGTAAGAGTAAGGTAAAAAGAGGGGCCGTAAGGGGTTTCTTTTTTTTGTCTTAGGATAGGAAAGTTCATTGAGATATTGGAAACGACAGCGTAGAACAGAAGAGAACCATTTTGAAGCTTGGAGGGTGTAAATGAGGGTTGTTCTTGATAAGTATATAAGTACTATATTAAGGTACAACGATGGAGAGTTTGATCCTGGC
>JBCDHD010000019.1:0-84337 GCA_038750505.1 Bacteroidota bacterium
ATATATTGATAATGAATTGATTAATACTTTTTTTAAGCATCAATATTAACGATTTTTATTTTTTCTCCTTTTTTACATTTCCTTAATTTAAATTTATTCTAAATAATTTACGGCCGTAATTTCTTTTTTATAGGTTTGTAATATGTCAGAAAAAAGGAAGAGTACTACTTTTAAGAATGTTTTTAGAACTATTATTTGGCCAAAGAGAAAGATTCTTTTTGTAGGATTAGTACTAATTTTTTTAAATCGTTTTTCTGCTTTGGTATTACCATGGAAATCCAAGTCCTTAGTAGACGAAATAATACCCAATAGTGATATTTCCGGACTCTATGAATTATTAGTTATAGTAGGTAGCGCATTGCTCATTCAAGCGGTTACCTCATTTCTATTAACTCGGATTGTGGGCATACAAGCACATGATCTTATTCTGGAATTAAGAACACAAGTACAAAAAAAGGTTCTCTCATTACCTGTTAGTTTTTTCGATGGTACAACTTCGGGTGCCTTAGTATCCAGAATAATGAATGATGTTCGGGGTATTAGAAATCTGGTGGGTACTGGAATAGTGGAATTTGTTGGAGCGGTTATAACAGCAGTTGTTGCTGTAGTTTTATTATTGCAAATTAGTCCTTTGATGACACTTTCTGCATTTTTACCGGTTCTGGTCTTTGGTTATCTCGCCTTAAAGACGTTTAAATATATCCGACCCATCTTTAAAGATGGAAGAAAGATCAATGCACAAGTAAATGGTAGATTGACCGAAACACTGGCTGGTGTTAGAGTGATTAAAGGATTTAATGCAGAGAAACAAGAGAATCATAGTTTTAAGAAAGGTGCAGAGCTATTATTTTTTAACACAAAGAAGACGATGATCTCTCAAGCTTTGCTGAAAAGTTCTTCCATTTTTCTCATAGGCTTGGCTTCCGTTAGTATTATGGGTGTTGGAGGATATTTAATCATTCACGGTGAATTGACAGTGGGTGAATTTTTATTTTTCTCGCTGCTTTTGGCGTATATGATCAATCCAATTAGACAAATAAGTGAACTTGGAAGTCTTTTAACAGAAGCATTTGCCGGTTTAGACCGTACCGAAGAGTTAATGAACGTCACTCCGGAAGAAGAATTAAATGAGCGTCATTTAATTTTAGATAACTTCAAAGGGGATCTTGAATTTAGCAACGTATCCTTTTTTTACGAAGAGGGTAAAAAGGTGCTTCACGATATAAATTTTATAGCAAAGGCAGGTTCTGTTGTAGCCCTAGTAGGTAGCTCGGGTTCTGGAAAATCAACAATAGCAGCATTATCTGCTTCATTTTTAAATCCACAATGTGGGACGATTACCATAGATGGGAAAGATCTATCCAAGGTGAAATTAAGTAGTTTTAGAAAGTATTTAGGTGTTGTCTTGCAAGATGATTTTTTATTTGAAGGCTCTATTCGTGAAAATATATTATTTCCCAATCCTAAAGCTTCTGAGGCGGAATTACTAAAAGCAGTGGAAGCAGGTTATGTTAATGAGTTTACAGACCGATTTGAAAAAGGTTTAGATACTTTAATTGGAGAACGAGGGGTTAAGTTATCTGGGGGTCAACGACAACGAATTAACATAGCACGTGCTATTTTGGCGGACCCAAAAATAATTATTTTGGATGAGGCTACTTCAAATTTAGATACACACAGCGAAGCTTTGATCCAAAAATCGCTATCAGAGTTAATGAAAGATCGAACAAGCATAGTTATTGCTCATCGACTAAGCACCATAAAAAAAGCAGATCAAATTTTGGTAATCGAAGCGGGAAAAATCGTGGAGCAAGGCGATCATGATCAACTAATAAGTAAAGAAGGGAAATATCATGAATTGTATACGTATCAATCTAAAATATAGTATTTGGCTATGTCTTTAATGTGGTTATTGCAACCCTTTTTCTTTTCCATTTGATATCCTTACTAACGTATCATAATTAGAGAATCTTAATTATTTTTATTCAAATTTAGTTTCGGGAACATACCCCATTGCACTGTTTGGTCTAAAACTGTTATAATGCTCATAACAATTAGATATCCTAAGTGCTAAGAACTTTTTTTAAACCGTTTCAATTTACCGCTAGCAATTTATTCGAAAGGAAAAAAATAAGATCTTGAACGGATTGATGAATAGAATAGCAACTAAATCGAGAATAAGGCAGTATTTCGTGGTGCTAAGTGGCGTCAAAGGACAACCGTAGACCTGGTGTAGAAATTGTAAGGGATAAACAAAGCATAATCAATTAAAGAATGAACGGAAATATCAATACACTAGATCAATACATTGCCAGGCAAATGAAACTTTGGGGTATTCCAGCCATGCGAATTTCATTTGCAGTGATCTTTTTCTGGTTTGGGATATTGAAACCATTTCATCTTTCTGCGGCAGAAGGTTTATTGAAGGCAACGGTAGAATGGTTGCCCTTTGGTTCAGCAGAAAACTGGCTCACCATTATAGGCTGGTGGGAAGTGGTAATAGGAATTACTTTTCTTTTTAAGAGCACCACTCGCATTGCCATAGGCCTTCTTTTTCTACAAATGCTTGGTACTTTTATGCCCTTGGTATTTCTCCCCGAAGTGACCTTTCAGAAGGGAAACTATTTAATGCCCACCCTTGAAGGGCAATACATCATCAAAAACTTAATGATAATTTCAGCGGCAATGGTCGTCGGTGGTACGTATTATAGAAAACAGAAATAGCGCACACCACAAAGGCTACTGCAAATTGAAAATCAAAAGGAGAAAAAGATATCTACTCCACGGATCTTCTTATGGACTTTAGAATTAATACGCCTTATTTTTCCAGCCTACTGTAGTTGTAACTTCCAGTTATCTCTATGAATGTACATGTATATGGCACAAGGTCAATTCTTTTATTGACAATAGTTTTCATTTACCCCATTACCAATAGCACTATAAATTCCGTTGAAGGGAGTTGCGATTGTTACAGTAACGGATACGTTCTAAGAAAAATGTATGGATCAAATATGGTAAGCTAATTCAGCAATGTTGAACAGGTAGGTTTGGTTTTGGAAATGTGAGTGTCAAACAAAATAATATCAGTTAAAAATACCGGAGCTTCCTTCCTTTTACTACCAGCAAAGGCATGTAGATCCAAAAATCAATTCAAAGTGATAATTTGGTAGGGATAGTGACTTTCTCTTTGTGGATCGCTTCTGCACAATTGGAATAACGACCCGAAATCTTCCCCTTTTCATTTCGTCGGAGAAATAGTACAATATATCTAAACATCTGTGATTCAGACCCCTTTATTGGTTTAGCCTAACCACAAATGCACCACTTCTGACTCACCATCCGACGCAGTTAACAACAAATATCTGTTTATGACCGTGAAAGCTAGTTTTTTTGTTAAGAACTACTTCTAACTGCCACGTCAAATGGACCCTATTTTTAACCTACCTAGCAAAACCTTTCGGGAGTTTGGTTCGTTATTTGTGTTGCTTTTAGTCGCTAATTTTGTAAACGCTCAATTGAGCGATTTACATTATTTGCCCCCCCTTAAGCAAGGTCAAAATAATGCAGGTATTCGAGATCAGGCAATCTACCTCTCCACACCAGAACCCACTACTTTCACGGTAAATGCCTATCAGGGGACCAATCTCACTCCTGTAGCTACCTTTACGATTTCTAACATTAGTCCTGCTGTATGGACACTAGCCGATGGAGATAACAATATTACTTTGGTTAATAACGCGAACACGGGGGTAGTGCTTACCAATAGTGGTTTGCGTTTTGAATCTCCCAGCGGAAATCGATTTTATGTCAACTATCGTGGGAATTCAAATGCACAGGCGGCCTCCTTAACTGCCAAGGGAAGACAGGCCCTGGGGACACAGTTTAAATGGGGAGGGGTACCTAATCTTGGTTCACATCCCTCCAAGTCAAATACTTTAGGCATTATGGCTACCGAAGATAATACTACGGTACAGGTTTTTGGTTATGATCCAGGATGTGAATTCAGAATAGGTAACAACAGAGCTGGTATTACTGCAGATACCTATACAGTAATATTAAATCAACATGAATCTTTTGTTTTTGAAACCTATATTGGGAATAGTCCCACCCAGGCTCACCAGGATGGCTGGATTGGTGCTTCTATTGTTTCCGATAAGGATATTGCAATTAGTAATGGTTCAATTAACTTTGGTAGACAGGCCAATGCCAGTAACCGGGATGCTGGTATAGATCAACCGGTTCCTGAAAATAGGCTAGGAAAAGATTATGTGTTTATCCGGGGGAAGGGAAATACCAATGGATCCACAGAGTTTCCACTCATAATTGCTACTGCAGATAACACCCAAGTTTTTGTTAACGGTGGTACAACACCTGTAGCAACCCTTAATAATGGGGATTATTTTCAAGTTCCTAGCAGCTATTACTCGTCGAACACCGTTGGTGCAAATATGTTTGTGCAAACCTCTAAGGATGCTTACGCTTACCAATGTATGGCGGGTGCGAGTCCGGTGTATACCCAGGGACTCAACTTTGTGGCGCCTGTAAACTGTTTGTTACCGGATGTTATGGACAATATTCCGGATATTAGAAATATGGCAGGGACTAATGTTACCGGAGGATTAACGATCATTGCTGCGGTTAATACACCCGATGCCAATATCCTTGTAACCGATGGTAACGGCCCGGTAACCTTGCCAGCTTCAAATCCTGTCGCAGGCTCTTCGGACTGGAAAACCTTCTTTATTCCCAATCTTAATGGAAATGTAAGTGTTCAATCAACAGGGCCAATGGCGGTTGGATTTTTTGGATATGAGGGTGCACGTGGTGTAGCGGGCTATTTCTCCGGATTTGATACCGTACCAGAGGTGGTCTTGGAAATACGCGGCGGAAGCGGATGTTTTGTGGGTTCTGAGATCTATGAGGCTACCAGTAATTTTGATGCGTATCAATGGTATGGAGATGGACAAATCATTCCCGGGGCAAATGGGCCGAGTTATGCACCTGCCACTGCAGGAGACTATTTTGTTAGAGGAACAAAAGGGCCCTGTACGTATGACAGTAATTCGATACAGGCCTTGTACTGTGATCCGGATGTAATATTGGACAAAACCGTAGACAATTCCGAAATCATGGAAGGGGAGACCGCTACTTTTACCCTTAGAGTGAGAAACCTAGGTCTTGGCCCTTTAACCAATCTTCAAATAACAGATAACATTCCAACAGGGCTTACACTCATTAATGCTTTTACCATTTCCGGGAGTTGGAGTGGTAATACCTGGAATATAGGTACGTTAAACGGCGGGGAAGTGGCGGAATTGGAACTGGAAGTACGGGCAGATGAGATCGATATACTTCCTTTGCTAAGTCTTACCAATACGATTACCAATACCCAGGACCAAACAGACACCAATATCACTCCAGATACCCCAACCGCACGTATTACCGTACATAATGATTCTGATAATGATGGCCTTCGCGACATTACAGATTTGGATGACGATAACGACGGTATTTTCGATGAAGATGAATGTGAAACCCTCGCTTTTACTATTGCCAATGGAGATTCCCATAACGGTCTGTTGGTAAGTGTAGACAACTACCTTGTTGTAGATATTTTTAGTATCGATAACTCCTTCAATCTGAGTCTGAACGGAAATGATATCGCCGGTGAGATCCAATTTCAGTTAGATGCAAGTGGAAATATTGCGCGTTTTAGGGACGGTACTGGCTATGGCGAAGCAGGTAACCCAGATGTTTGGACCATAACCGGGACAAACGGAACTCCCATCCTAAGAGCCATTATTGATCAGTCCGGTCAATTTCAACTCTTTGGGACACGGTCAACCAATGGGCCCCTAGAGCCAATGGTACTAGACAGTCCTCCGGCGACTATTAGTTGGAATCCTTCAGGGAGTAATACCGTAATAATAGGTCAAGATGTGGTGGGTCCCACGAACGTACAGGGCGTATTGTTAACTGCAGGCTGTGACACGGATACTGATGGACTTCCCGATCATCTAGATCTGGACAGTGATGGTGACGGCTGTAGTGACGCTAACGAATTTTATAAGGATAATACTGCCGATGGTAATGACGGTGGTGAATATGGATCGGGAATACCTACAGTTGATCCCTCCGATGGAACGGTAAATGATGCTTCCTATATTGAGGTTGTTGCACCGGAAATTTTCCTTGGTAATACAGTTGAAGACCTCGGTGGGAACGATATTAACGGCCAGGGGGTAAATCTGGGACAAACCTTTCAATATGTCCTTCGTTTCCAAAACACCGGAGATGACAACGCCATAAATTATACCATAAGGAATATCCTTCCGGGGAATGTAACCCTAGATAACATTGATATTGCCAATGCACCCGGAGTAGGACATACTCACGATAGCAATACCAATGAAATTGTCTTTCAAGTGCCCGATGGTCTCTTAGAAGTTGGAGATCCTGAATATGTGATACGGATAATTGTGACACTCTCAGGAAACTGCTCAGATTTCGTAGATGCTTGTTCAAGTACCCTGGAAAACCTGGCATATTCCACTTTTCAAGGGGAGAACAACTCAACCGTATATACAGATGAACCGGGAAGCGCTAATTTTCCATGCACTGCTGTACCGGAAGTGGCCAATAACACTATTTTAGATAATTTGGCCAACTGCGGTCAGGCGCGAACAGTACAACTATGCGGAGATAATGTTATTTTAACTGCAGGTATTGGCTTCGCGAACTACACCTGGGCATTAGATACGAATGGGAACGGTCAAATTGATGGTTCAGAGCCCCCAATAAACGATGGTGACCCCGATGGGGATCCAAGCACCTTGTTGGTAACTGACATTGGAAACTATATAGTGGAAAAATCTGGCGCAGCCGGTTGTGCAGATATGACAGAACGCATTACGGTTGAACGCTTTGGTACCACTCAGACCAATCCCGTCATCGAATTCTTTAATCAGGTAAATGCAGATAGTGATCCTGATAATGACATTCAAGGGGAAATTGTCACATGTTCCATTGATGGAGATCTGTTACCTAAGATTTTCTTGTGTGGAGAAAATGATGATGTCACTATTCAATTAGGCATTACAGATGCGCTAAGTATTGTTTGGCAACGGCTTGATGAGGCGAGTTGCTCCGATACCGGTGATGATTGTGCAAATAAAAATAGTAGCTGTTCCTGGACAGATTTAGCCGTTCAAGACAATTACACGGTGACCGATAGCGGAGAATATCGAGTGGTGATCAACTATCTGAATGGATGCTTTAGTCGTTTCTATTTTAATGTTTTCAAAAATACTTTGGACATTGATTACACCTCAGAGGATATTTTATGTAGTACTCCTGGGAATATTAGAATTACCAATATTGGCTCTGGTTATGGTTTTCAGTTGGTTGATGCCTCTACAGACAATATTCTTATCCCTTTCCTGGATAACAACGGACCTAACTTTGACATTAATGCCAGTGGGACTTATAGGGTACAGATAACGCAACTAAATCCGGTTACCGGAGATCCGATATTGGGTAGTTGTATCTTCGAAACGCAAGACATCGGTATACTGGATAGGGATTATCAAGTTAACATCAGTACTACCCCGGAAGATTGTAATGCTTTGGGTAGTATAACAATACAAGCCTTGAACGTGCTCCCAAATTACAATTATGAACTTCGGCTAGATGACGGTTCTAATGGTGGAGCAGGAACCTTTGTGGACAGCCAGGTAGCGTCTAATGATAACACCCATACGTTTAACAATGTCAATCCAGGAGATTACATCGTGATCACTACAACAGATGATGGGTGTTCAGATACACAAAACATTACAGTAGGTGAAATACCTGAATTAACATTGAATGCTGTTACCACTGCAGACGTTACCTGTAATGCGGGTGTCATTACACTTCTTCCTAATGGAGGTAGCCCAAATCCTGATTATGAGATGGCTATTTGGGCAAAGGACGGTGTGCCACTTTACGCGGACCCAGGGGATGTTCCTGATGCGGAGAAACAGAACACCACCAACTTTTTATTTGGATATCGCGGTACACCGGAGACGTATTTTCCCAACGAAGATGGCGATTATCAGTTTATTGTTTTTGACGATAATAATTGTAGCGCCCTTTCCAATGTTGTAAGCATTCAAGATGTAGGAACAGTCGCTATTACCGCTTCCCATACTGATATTATTTGTGCCGATTCCTCTACATCAACTTTAACAATAACGGCAAGTGGCGGTACATCTCCTTATCAGTATAGTCTAGATGGTGGTACTACCTACCAAACGGACAACACCTTTGTAAATTTACCTGCCGGGTTTTACACCATAACGGTCATGGATTCCAGCGGCACACCTACCTCAAGATGTGTTGAAACTTTAAATTATGAAATTGATCAGCCTTTTCGTTTAACTGCTTCCGCAGCAATTGTTGAAGACGTATCATGTAGTCCAAGTGGGGCGTTGGTTAAAATTTTAAATACCAATGGAGGCCAGGCACCGTATACCTACAGTTTTGACGGAGGAAGTACTTTTGACATCCTAAACGAAAGGAACCTATCCACCGGAACCTATCAACTGGTGGTTCAGGATGCTTTGGGATGCACCTTCCCAATGGATTTGCAGGTTCCTGCCCTCCTGCCAGACCCCAATTTGTCCTATGCGCTGGACTATGATTGTAATGGTACAGGTACTCTTACAATTTCCACATCCAATACTACCGACTTCGACTATACGTACCGTATCAACGGAATCGAAAATACCCCGGCTACCAATAACGTATTTTCCAATGTTGCGGTAGGAACACAGACTGTAACGGTTGGATATTCTAGCAGCCTTGCACCAAACCAAAGCACCTTGTTTTTCGAAGACTTTGGAGCGGGGCCAACCACTCAAATAGGTGAAGTAGGATCCGACTATTGTTATGAACCCCAGGATGGCTCCACAACCTCCTGTAATAGAGGACCAGCGGGAATTTTAGTTAATGGCGAGTATACCGTAACTAATGTTGTAACGAATCCTGTGCCTTTTTGGACCAGTCCTCAGGATCATACCGGCTTAATGGATGGCAGATTCCTGGCTATTGATGTGAGTACCTTTTCAGATACCGGTAATCCACAACTCAACAATATCTTATGGGCTAGGCGAGCTATTGAGGTTTTGCCCAATGAAGAAATTACGCTGAATTTCTGGGCGTACAATTTAATGGAGGTTGGAAACGCAGGAAACAATCCTGAAGTACTGGTTGAGATTTTAGATACTTCCGGGGCGATAATTTACAGTGAAGTGGCTCCTGAAATTCCAAAAAATACCGGAGATACAGATTGGCATGAACGCATAATTACTTTTGATCCAGGTGCCAATACGGCTATTGATATTGTCTTTAGGACGAATGTGAACAGCAATGATGGAAATGATCTGGTCTTAGATGATATACAAGCGATACAACTGCCGGAAATATGCGAAAGAACACAAGATATTAGTGTTGTTGTAGCAGATAACCAAGAATTTACAGCTCAGATTTTGGGAGGTACCGATCCAAGTTGTATTGCCGGTTCTGATGGTACTATCCGCTTTGAAGTGAGCAATTTTGACGCTACTGTAGGATTTGAGTATTCACTAGATGGAGGCACTAGTTGGACGCCCTCAACCAGTTCCCCGGTGACCACTGCTGCTAATTTGTCCGCAGGAAATTATACCGTACTTGTACGAAAATCGGATGATATTTCGTGTACGGCATCAATTAGTACTGCGCTTTCGGACCCCACAGCAATTGTTCCCGTTTTGAGTCAAACGGCGGACTATACCTGCCTTAATACGGGAGGTACACTGGAGGCCAGTGCTTCTGGAGGTTCGCCAGGATATGAATATCAACTGGAAGCGCATCCTTCTGGGACCGTGATCAGGGTATTTCAAAATGCCACCACTTTCACCAATGTTCCTGATGGAGATTATGTTGTACGGGTAAGAGACACTAATGGATGCGAGGAAGTTTCCACTGCTCCGGTTACTATTTTGCCTTTTCAGCCCTTAAATGTTACAATTAGTAGGGCTCCGGATTGCTACGATGGCCTAAACAACCAAACCATCACAGCTACAGTTACTTCAGGCAATGGCGACTATACCTTTAGAATTAATGGAGGAGCCTGGACCACCTCCAATACTGCAGACCCGGCGGAGCATATGTTTAGCGGCCTATCTGATGGTATGTACACCATAGAAGTTGCCGATGCTTATGGCTGTACTTCTACCACCCCACCAATAACAATTGATCCCAATCTGACGGCTCAGGTCATTCCGCAAGATGTAAGCAGTTGCACAGATGGTACTATCACTGTAAATGCCAGTGGTGGCGACACCAACTATGTCTATGCCTTTTTGTCCTCTGGGACAACAGTTCAGGATACCGATTTTGGCCCATCCCATACGTTTACAGTTACCACCGGTACGGCCGGGAGTTACGATGTATATGTTAGAGATAACAATGGCGCGACTTCCTACTGTCAATATATGGAAACTACTTCGGTTGCAGTAACCCCCAGCCTAACCTATACTACTTCGGCAACAGATCCGGACTGTCATGATGGCCTGGGCGCTATTGCCATTACCATAACGGCTGGAGATGGTCCTTACACTATTGAAATCATTGATTTGGACAATGGAGGGGCTTCCGATCAAGTTGTAACTAATGTATTGACCACTACCTATTCCTTTTTCAATTTAACCCCAGGCGATTATACCATTCAAATTACGGATACCTACGGTTGCGATGTAGTAGATACCCCTATTAGCATTACTAACCCTGACGAATTGATTGGAACAGTAACAGGAGTAACTCCTATGGATTGTACAGGAGGTCCAGCCGATTTTGGGTTCGACTTTTCCGGATATCCTACTTCTATAGGGACTGTGCAATTTAGTGATGACGGGGGAATTACCTGGCAAGCCTCGGATCAATTTAGAGGATATACTTCCGGAGATACCGTATTACCGTCTTTACGAACCTTTGATGGCAGCACTACTGTTTGTCAAACCGATTTGCCACCATTTGTTATTCCCTATCCCTTGGATGATTTAGACATTAGTATTTCGGCTATTGTAGTAGATTGTAGCGAGTTGCGGGTAACAGTTCAGGGAGATGAAGGTACTCCGGGTTATGAATACGCGTATTCTGAAGATCCTGCTAACTTTAACTCCGCAACAGCCACTTGGATTCCTGGTGGAAGCTTTGATAATGATGGCAATCCGGTGACTCCCGGTTTTGGTAGCTACGAATGGCTTGGGTTGATCCCCGGACGCACGTATACCTTTTATGTACGAGACGCGGTAAATTGTATTCGGCAGAGCAACCAGAACGTAAATGCATTAATTACCCAACCTTTAGGAATTACTTCTTCGCTAACACCTTCTTGTAATGGCTCCAACAATGGGAGTATAACCTACACCATTACCGAAAATGTAGTATCCCCAGGGACCGAAATGGAATGGGCATTTTATGATATATCTACCGGCACTCCGGTTTTGGTAAGTGATAGCGGGGGGAATGTTCCTTTTTCTGATCCACAAACTGTAGTATTCAATTCGTTAGCTCAAGGGAATTACTTTATAGAGGTGACCAAAATGGATGGAGCTGTTCCAAGCTGTGTCAGTGCTTCTGAAAATGAGTTATTGGAAGAACTTGACGCGATTACAGGAACACCAACCGCTTTACAACAGATAAGTTGTGACCGGCCTGGTCTTATTGAGATTCCGGACATTTCCGGAGGTGGAGGGACGTATTTTTATGATATTTCAGGACCTTCTGGTTTCGTGACCATTTCTGGTACTTCGGACAACCCAATTGAAATACCCGCAAATTCTCCCACTGGTACGTATTCAATTTCAGTGGAAGATCAGTACGGATGTACCGAAAGTCTTGGGAGTCTTAGTTTAAACCTGACGCCTAATCCTACCATTGATGATATCGCTGTTGACAACTGTGGCACACAGGCCAATGTAAATATAACCGCAAGTAGTACGGCTACCACTATTTTTTATTCCTTAGACTCAGGGACTACCTTCCTGGATAATGGAGGAATGTTTACCAATGTCTCCCCGGGAACCTATACCGCTGCCATTCTGGATAGCAACGGTTGTATGGATACGGCTTCGGTAACGGTACATCCACAGTTGCAGGCTACAGCCATATTAGCGCAGGACCTGGGTTGCGGTGCAGGCAACGAGGCAGAGATCTTAATAGAGGTAACCGCAGGTTCAACCCATTATGAATATGAGGTTGTAGGCAGTTCAGGTACGGTGGTTCCAAGACAGGCCCTATCCGCTAATCCATTAACGGTACAGATAGCAACATCCGATACGTATAGCGTGGTGGTTTATGACACAGGAACAAGTCATCCCGAATGTAGTCGTAGCTTTACGGTGGATATTCCCACGGCTATTGTTCCTGATTTTTCAGTACATCCAACGGATGTGAGCTGTTTTGGAGCTGCTGATGGTACTATAGCTATTTCCGAAGTGAACAATGGTACCAATCCATTGACGTATACTTTGCATCCAAATAATGGCACCTTTAACACTGCCACCAATACCTTCGAAAACCTTCCTGGGGATGTGTATGAAATTACAGCAACAGGCCAAAATGGCTGTACCTTTACTATCGGGAGTATTGCAGTGGAAGAACGCAATACTATTACGTTTAACGTACCGAATGTTACCCCATTTGGTTGTACATCAGACAATACTGCTAACAATGCGGTAATAGCTATTGACTTCGGTAGTATTAGCGGGGGAACAGGAAATTACGTCCGTTATGAATTTATTGATACTGCCACGGCTACCGTGCTTCAAGATGGCTCGGACACCACTTATATTTTCACCGACTTTACTGGTGGTGATGTGGATGTTTTTGTTTATGATGACGATGGATGTTCCGGCAATACTACCGTAAATGTCCCTGCCTATGATGAATTGTTATCTGCCGCTATTCATATAGATGATGGTATTAGCTGTAGCAATGGGGGTGAGGATATTAGTCTTAGTGCCACTGGTGCACTTACAACTAACACGTCCCACCCTGGGAATTACGATTTTCGACAATTACCCTCTACAACCTATCAAACCTCCAACCAGTTCACTGACCTGGACCCGGGAACGTACACCTTTGGGGTAAGGAACAACCTAACAGGCTGTGAGTTGATGCTAAACCACACGGTTCAAGAACCCAATACGTTTGATGTTACTGTTGAAAAATTAGCAGATGTGGTCTGCTTTGGAGATGATGGAAGCATACGGCTAACCCTTGTGGATGCTATATATACCGGGGGATTTACTTGGAGTATTTATACCACTAACGGCACCCCTACAGACCGTTCTGATGATGGGCCAGCTATTTTAACAGGTAGCTCGGTTGGTCTTGGACCAACAACCGCAATTGCGGTACCGGCCGGAGACTACCTGGTGGAAGTGATACAAGACGCCTTTCCGGATTGTAGCCAGGTACGAGCTTTTAACATAGCTACTCCGTCGGCAGCAATTGATTTAGATCCTATTGACTTAACTGACGTTGGATGTACGAATGATCAAGGGATTGCCGTGATACATCCAACAGGTGGACAAGCCCCATACACCATACGTCTTATTGACGCGGCAAATACCGTAGTCGCTACAGCCACTGGAGTAAACGCTACTAGTTTTACGAGTCTTGTTGCGGGGCAGTACAGCGTTGAAATAACAGATGCTTTGAGCTGTACCCGAGCCTTTACCAATGTAATTGACCTGGTGATTCCTGATCCCATAACGGGAAGTATTTCCAATACCACCTTAGTTTGCCAGGGGGACACTAATGCCTCGGTTTCCCTTACGCTGGATTCAAGGAACGTTATTACCAACTATCAATTTGTGCTAAATGCTTACAGCGATGCTACAGGAACCCAATTATTGAGTAGCTCCACTTCGCAAACTTCGCCAAATTTCAACAACCTCGGCGCTGGCTTTTACAATGTTTCGGTAACGGACGACATGGGATGCGAGTTGGAGAGTACTATTGTTGAAATTGTTTCACCCCCAGAAGTAGAGGCCTTATTGGTCACCCAACGCTCCCTTAGCTGCCAGCTGGATGCGGAATTGTTATTGGTGGCGTCGGGAGGTATTTCACCGTATTCGTGGAGCGAAGATGTAAATGGTCCTTTTTTACCAATGAACGATGCCCAAGGTACCGGAACACACGTATTCACCAATGTTGTAGGTGCTAGCGATAGCTATCAGTACTATATACGCGATAACAATAATTGTATTTCGATTATTTCCAACGGAATTACGATAACGGATCCTGAGATCCTTACCGTTACCTTGGATACTTCTGCAGCAGCTATCAACTGCACCGGCGATAGTACGGCTTTAATTGATGCTGTTGCGGATGGGGGACTTGGCAACTATCAATTTGCACTTTTTAGGGATCAAGCAGCAACGGACCAGGTACGACCAGAGCAACCGAATGGCACATTTGCTGATTTATCCGTAGGGAGTTATTATGTGCGCGTACAAAGTGGAGATTGCGAGGTAGTATCCGAGGAAATAGTGATTACGGAACCTTCCCCGTTAGTGGTTAACCCAACTATCACGGAAATAAGTTGTTCAGATGCTAACGACGGTAGTATTACCCTGGATGTTCAAGGGGGTAGCGGAGCCTACCAATTTGCAATATCACCTAATCTTAATCAGTTTGATGATGAAAATAGTTTTGAGGAACTTTCCCCTGGTCCCTACACGGTAATCATTCAAGATGAAAATGGTTGCTTTGAACTTGTTGAGTTCACCTTGATTGCTCCGGATGTCCTGACGATTAGTTCAACAGTAACGGACGAAATTTGCTTTGAAAGCAGCGATGGCACAGTTATGCTGGAAATTGAGGGGGGTACGGCACCTTACGCTACAAGTCTGAACAGTAATAGTACGTCTGATTTTGCGCAGGATCTATTCCTGTATGAGGACTTACCTAGTGGTACACATGTGCTATTTGTTCGAGATGCCAACGGATGTGAAACCACGGAGGTAATTGAGGTGCTAAGCGGAGTTAATTTGGCAGGTACGGCTGAGGTACAATATAATTGTGATCCGGACGGAGTTGCCTCTAATGCCGTAGAAGTTATTCTGGAGGATGTGAGTATAACGCAAGACGTACTTTATGGTTTAGACACTATAGATCCCAACGAGATGCAACTGGATCCTAACTTTGAAAACTTAACAGGGGGTGACCATTTTATTACAGTTTTGCACAGCAACGGCTGTGTGAACACCTTTAACTTCCAGGTTACTATTTTTGATCCGTTGCAGTTGCAATTGACCGAAGGAGATATCAACCAAATTAGTGCTTTGCCAATTGGGGGGTCTGGTAATTATACTTTCGTATTTAATGGAGAACCGGAAACCACAGAACAAGAATATTATATTACCGAAACAGGGACCTATGTGGTTACTGTTACCGATGAAAATGGCTGTAGTATTACGCAGGAAATTTTTATGGAATTCATTGATGTGGAAATTCCGAATTTCTTTACCCCGGACGGAGACGGACAAAATGATACCTGGACCCCTGAAAATATAGACCAATATCCCAATATTTTTATCAAAATTTATGATCGCTACGGGAGGACCCTTTATCAGTTTAAAGGAAATTATGACAGCTGGGACGGCCAATATCAGTTAGCGGATCTACCCACAGGAGATTATTGGTATATCATTAAACTGAATGGGATAGAGGATAGACGAGAATTTATTGGGAATTTCACGTTATATCGCTAGTTCTGGAAAGAACAATGAGCACCATATTGTATTACGAACAACTTCGTTTTCACAACAGCAAGCTTTCATTTCACAACTTAAGCTTGTAGCTCCGCAAATAATTGGATTATTTCGAAAGGAATTAAGACTTAGAAGGTTTCCCTTGCTATGATATTACGAAATTGGTATACGCTGCTTTTTCTATGCCTGGGATACTTTTCGTATGGGCAACTAAGCGACCTGCATTATCTCCCGCCTTTGAAGCAGGGACAAAATAATGGGGCAATTCAACAACAAGCTGTTTACTTATCCACCCCGGAAACTACCCCTTTTACGGTTAATGTATACCAGGGAACTAATGCTACACCAATCACGTCATTTACTATTTCCAACGCCACCGGAGCAGTGTACAATTTAGGTAACGGTGACAATAACGTAACCTTGGTTACGAATGCCAACACTGGGATAGTATTGACCAATAGTGGTTTACGTTTTGAAGCTCCCGGAGGTAATAATTTTTATGTAAACTACAGGGGGAGATCCAATTCACAAGCTGCTTCTTTAACTTCAAAAGGGAGGGTAGCCCTTGGAACCAGCTTTAAGTGGGGAGGCGTGCCCAACTTGGGAAGTCATTCTTCAAAATCCAACACTTTAGGAATTATGGCCACTGAAGATAACACCACTATCGATCTTTTTGGTTATGATCCGGATTGTGAATTTCGAGTAGGTTCGGATAGAGCCGGTATTACCGCGGATACGTATCAAATTGTTTTAGATGCTAACGAGTCTTTTGTATTTGAAACCTATATTGGTACTTCACCAACCCCGGCGCATGAATATGGATGGATAGGTGCTTCTATCGTATCCGATAAAGATATTGTGATAAGCAACGGTTCTTTGAACTATGGTCGCCAGGCAGGATCTGGTAACCGAGATGCCGGGATAGATCAACCTGTTCCCGAAAATAGTTTAGGTAAGGAATATGTTTTTGTACGAGGAAACGGAGGAACCGGAGGAGAAACGGAATTCCCCCTCATCATCGGTACGCAGAACAACACTGAGATCTACGTTAATGGGTCTGCAACGCCAATAGCTACTATTAATAACGGTGATTATTTTGAAATACCAAGTAGTAATTACTCCTCGAACACCGTGGGGGCCAATATGTATGTAGAGACCACCAAGGATGTTTATGCCTATCAATGTATGGCAGGTTCCAGTCAGGTGTATACACAAGGGTTGAACTTCGTGGCTCCTGTAAATTGTCTGTTACCCGATATAATGGACAATATCCCGGACATTACGGATGCAGCGGGAGTAGTGGTTGCCGGTGGTGTAACAATAATTGCTTCTACCGTAACTCCGGATAGCAATATCATAGTAATGGATTCCGGAGGCGCTGTGACCCTTCCGGCAGCAAGTACAGTTGCCGGGACTTCAGACTGGAAAACTTTTTACATCCCCAACCTTAGCGGAAATGTAAGTGTGCAGTCCTCTGGTCCAATAGCAGTGGGTTTTTTCGGTTTTAATGGGGCTAGGGGAATCGCGGGATATTATTCCGGTTTTGATACCGTACCTGATATCGATCTACAAATCACGGGAAATAATTGTCTGCCCGGTGCCACCTTAGAAATAGCCAGTGGAGAAACTTTTGATGCGTATCAATGGTACGGAGACGGTGCTATTATCCCCGGGGCAACCTCCAGCACCTATGTGGCAACAATGGCGGGGGACTACTTTCTACGAGTAACCCGGGGACCTTGTAGCTACGACTCTAACAACATTCAGGTATACTTTTGCGATCCGGATATCGTGCTGAATAAGTCCACCACGGATTTGGTAGTAAATGAAGGGGATCTGGTTACGTTTGATATTACGGTAGAAAACCTGTGGAATGATCCTGCCACCAACCTTCAGATCACGGATATGCTGCCAAGCGGGCTAGATTTTATTTCAGCTACTGTCTCCAAAGGTACGTTCAGTTATCCTACCTGGACCGTGGGGACAATGTCATCCGGCGAGCTGGTTACCATGACATTAGTGGCAAGAGCTCGGATCACTAATATTTATCTAGCATCCGTTACTGTGACCAATACCATAACAAATTCCCAGGACCAGACGGATACGAATACCAGTCCGGATAATCCTTCCGCTAATGTTCAGATCAACCGGATACAACCTACTAGTATTATTACCAATAGAAGGATAACCGTTCGTGTTAACCGTAATTGAAGCGGAAATTCAGTAGGCTTTACCTAATTTTACGTCAGAATAAATAGTAGCGTTCATATTTTAGAACTAAGGAATGCATTAGTATATTTGCCCCGCCTAAACAAGAGCTTGGTTCTGCAAGCCCGCCAAAAGATGGCATACTTGCTTAAACCGAATTTGGGAAAGGCGGTTTCGTCAGGAAACCGCTCAGAACAAGGTCGCGTAGCTCAGCTGGATAGAGCATCTGCCTTCTAAGCAGACGGTCGCAGGTTCGAATCCTGCCGCGATCACCTAATAATCAAATGCCTACAGATTACTGTAGGCATTTTTATTCTCGGGAAATACACACTTTCTCTCAAAATCGCTCTATTATAAATAGTTTTAAGATATTTCCGAGGGACTTAAAAATCTAAAAACAAATAGTTATTATTCATTTGAAATTTTGGCTTTTAAAGAAGTCAATATCAAAAGCAGATGGCTAATATGTCTCATAAAACCTTTCATTTATAACCCTGGAAAAAACTTCTTCCAACCTTTGGTACAGAAGTCGTTTTAATACCTTTTATACTTTGTTGGCCTCTTTAATTCTTTCAAATGTAAAGTTAGCAGAAACAACAGCCCCTTCCATATACCCGGGAAAATCTGTGGATGATTCGGAAGATGAAATGAACAGTTTGGAGTCGAAGTATGTAGTTCTAAAAATAGGGGAGCCGTTGTTTTGATGAGGAAAAAGCGGAGTGCTGTTTTTTGAGAACGTTTTGTCCTCTTTTCTCCAATCCAATTCAGTGTAACCAATGAACTCTTTGGACGTAGTACCAAAAACAGTTTCTAACTGTTCTATAATGAGTGCTTTTCTTTCCTTATGAGATAGATTTCCGAATTCTGGATGTAAAAATCCGCAAAGGGCATATTTATCACTTTTTGAATTACAATGGTCGTAAAATTCGGTAACCGGTCCTGAATTGCTGAACAGTGTTCCCGATTGTCCGTTGTTTCTCCAAAATGGAGTTGGATAACTAAGAGCAACTTTTATAGCGTTTTCCATCCATGTATGTGTGCTTAGTGCAGTATCCAGCAAATTCTTCGGAAGCATTGGTTTAATCGTAACATGGTTTGCCCATAATTTGGGAGGTAAGGCGAGTACAACCCTGTCGGCGGTAAAAGCTTCATAATCAGAGATTATATGGACTTTCTTTTCAGAAAAATCAATGCTTTTTATTTGCCGGTTTACGAAAATGTTATCATTTCCGATACGTTTGGCAAGTTGGTCAATAATGGAAGATGTTCCATTTGCTATTCTATAGCTGGGTGATTGACTTGGTATTTGAATTGCACTGGCTGGGGAGGTTGAAAGTGGCTGAAAAAATGAAGTACCCATCATGTACTGTTCATAGTAGCTCAGACCCAATTCATGCAGCAGACGCCTTAACTGAACATGTTGGTTCCCAAACCATGTTGCACCCATTTCAAGAGGGGTATCACTAGAGTCAACGACAGTATATATTCTGCCACCAATTCGTTCTCTTGCCTCAAGAATTTTGAAAGGAATACCTTCTACTTTGAGACGATACCCAATCAATAATCCAGAAAGCCCGGCCCCTACGATTACTACCATCCTACCGATAAATTATAGGGTAAAACGGAAAATGTTTCACCCTTAAGTTCTATATACCGCATTAGTTCCTACCAGCCATTACTCCACCATCTATATCCCAAATGGCACCGGTTACCCAAGAGCTTTCATCAGTAAGTAAAAAGTGAATTGTTTTGGCAATATCATCGGGTCTTCCTACTCTTCCTATTGGATGGAAATCATTGAATCCTTGCAGTGTCTCTTCAATTTTATCCTCTTCTATAAAGGCACCATAAATCGGAGTGACTACCACAGCTGGTGAAACAGCGTTTACCCGAATATTGTAATCTCCAAGTTCCATAGCCAAATGTTGTGTGAGACTATGTAATCCTGCTTTGGCCATGGAGTAGGCCGATGAAGGAGTGGCTTTTATGGCCTGCTTTGCCCACATTGAACCTATGTTTACTATTGATCCGGTTCCATTTTTCTTCATCAGTTTAGCTACCGCCTGTGTAATAAAGAAAAATGCCTTGTTGAAATTATGATACGTATCGTAATCATCAGCGGAGTGTTCCAAAAATGATTTTGGGCTAAAGTAGCCGGCCGCATTTACCAAGTACTTTACCTTCGGCGCGATAATCTTTAATTCGTTGATGAAATTTTGTATTGCATTCTCATCAAATAAATCTATTCCAACTGTCTTGACTGCTCCTAACTTAGACAACTCCTCCTTAGTTGAATCAAGATTTTTATTCGGACGGCCAAGTACTATAACTTCTACTCCGTCTTTTAATAATAATTCAGCGGTAGCTTTGCCCATTCCGGTCGTGCCACCTACTATAATTGCTTGTTCTTTCATAATTTATGATTTAATTACGGAACAAACTTAGATTCAGGGAATCTTTTCAGATGGTAATCTAAAGTCGAAGAATGGTAATTTAGGGAAGGAGTTCTTGAAACTGCTTAGGTGTCTTTGTCGTTTCCTTTTTGAAATACTTAGTGAAATACGTCGGTTGGTCAAATCCCAAATTGTAGGCAATTTCCTTTATTGACATGCTTTTACTGGCAAGCATTCTTTTTGCCTCTAATATTTTCATCTCTTTAATGAGACTTGCAGGAGTTACGCCAGTGTACTGTTTTGTCAGCGTATTGAGTTTCTTAGAGGAAATCCCCAATTCTTTTGCTATTTCGTGAATAATAAGGTTTTGGTCGAACTTCTGAATTATGAGCTGTTTGAATTTGACAATTTTAGAGAAATCAGAATTTGAATCGATATCAAAAGTAACCTGCTCCCTCTTCAAGCGTTCGATTTGGTAGAGCATGGCCAAAAACTGATGCATAACTATGTCCGTATAATTATCTTTTTTTTCCGTAAGCTCCTGTATTATGGTTTGGGAGAATAGCTCAAATAGTTTCACTTCTTTATTGGCTAGGTGTATAAAAGGTAGACCCATCTCGTTGAAAATGGAAATAGAAAATCGCGATGGTACTTCAGAGCTTAATTTTGAAATAAATGAAGTATTAAAATGAAATAAATATCCTTCATTGCTCGATTCTGCGCAGAAATAATGTACCTGATTTTGGTTGATAAAGAACAGGGTGTTTTCAGGATGTTCGATGACCTTATAATCGATATAGTGTTTCCCCCCTTCTTTGAACCATAAGAGTTGAAAAAAACTATGTCTATGAGGTTTCGATGCTTTTGCTTTGTTTCGTAAAAAATAAGGTGCTAGCGTCTTTAGTTCAAAGTGTAGTTTTGAAAAGTCATTTTTATATAAATCATATTTTTCCATTGCTTGTATTGTGGCTAACGATAGGAATATAGTTATGAGCGAATATAGGGATATATCATCTTTGATTGGATTCTGCGAATCTGGATCAATTCTTGGAGATTGACGTTTTTTAAATAGGCGAGTTAATGCAACAGATTGGTAAGAAGAGGAGGTTTCTCAAAAATGGTTCCCTTAAGAAAACCTAACTTTTCTTAAACGACTCAAAGTCTCCGGAGTGACACCAATAAAGGCTGCCAAGTCCTTTAGTTGAAATCGGTTCATTACATCAGGAAAGTTCTTCTCCATATATTCATACCGTTGCAGGGCATCCATTTTTAAAAGCATTCTCCTGGAACCGAATTCATATATATACTCTTGTTGAACAATGCATCTTGCCACGCGTTCAATAAAATGTGATTTTTCGAATAGCTCTTGCATTACTCGAAAAGGTAATTCATGAATTTCACAGTCCTCCTCACATACCAGCGATAACTCACTAGGCACTCCAGTTAAAGCGCTTTGTAACACTGTTATCACCTTTGGGGCCAAATCAAAATTTGTTGTTTTGGATACCCCATCCACTAATTCTGTTTTTCTAACTGCCCCCATTTCCAAATGCCATAACGTTTTGCACGGCTCATTGTACTGCAATAGGAGATCTCCCTTCCTGTAGGATTTTGGAATCAAGTTTTCCTTATAGAGGTTCCAATCCTCTTCCGGAATAGGACCAGTTAGTTTTTCAATAAAAAGTCTTATTTGAGTATGCATGTAAAGGTAAATCTACTAATTGTGTTCCATATCCTTTTTGAATAGATTGCTAAACAAACTTGTTGGAAAGAAGACTGGCTTAGAATTTAAAATGTTAAAGTATTGTAATGGACATTTGGGCAGAAAGCTGAAGAGCGCTTAAAACCAATTTCTCCCATAAATTGTTTGGTCATTCACCCAACTCTGTGTTTACAAAAGCATTGATAGCAAAAATTGCAGCGCCTACGGATACACCAATTCGTATCCAATGAAAAAACAACCAATTGGACAATTTTTCACTTACCTCCCCAACCTCCATGGTTTGATTCATGAAATTCAAATTTAACGGCAGAAAATAAGCTGCCGTAAAAACGTTGATGGCCAACAAACCTATAAAAGCATATCGCCAAAATTTCCTTGCTTTCGTTTTCTTCCGGCTTAGAAGAAAAACAGCAAGGGTTGAAATAAAGGCCGGTAGCAAGGTTGCAGCGGTTGGAGCCAACAGAAGGGGAAAGTCCACCTTGAATGTTTCCATAAATTCAATAGCATTCAATGCATTCCAGTAAACGCCATAACTCAAGCCGATGTTTATCATATTTCCGATAAAGGCCGAAGTCGCAATTATTGCTATGTAAGAGAGTATTTTTTTCATATGACCGTTAATTCGACTGTAAAAAGGAAAGTCGATTTTTCATTATACCATCACTATCAACTTTAAAACTTTCCACTTTTGAGGGCCAAAATAGCAATCAAGAAATTGATTCCACTTGACATTTGATAAGTCATAGGGTTGTCAACGATCAATTTATTGTTGTATTCGAAAAGTGGGAAGTTATACCCTTACCAAAACTTATCATATATCAAGTCCATTGAAATCTATTTTATAGACCTTCGAGTCAAAATCTTAACTAATTATGAGTGATTTAAAAACAATGCTTGCTAAGCAAGAAATAGCAGAACTACATTACAAATATGCCCAAGCAATAGATAAAAATGATTGGGCTTTGTTCCAATCCATTGTAGACAAAGAAATCATTGTGGATTACTCCAGGTGGGGTATGGGGGGGCCGGTTACAATGACTAATTTTGAATATGCTGATCTGGTAAAACATCTTTTCTCTACAGAGTCTTTGTCCACGCAACATTACATGACAAATCCATTGGTCGAAATGGTCGACGAAACCAATGCAAAAGGCGAAGCATATGTTTACGCCAGACACTATAGAAACAACGAAATAATGAGTCTTAATGCATATTATGCCTGTGAATATAAAAAGACGAACTCAGGCTGGTTATTCACTTCCATAGAAATGAATCCTAGATGGGATGAAGGGGCTGATGTAGTGAATTTCTTCCAGATACCTGATACTAATCCAACTGGAAAAACCTACCTATTTGTAACAGCCACACCCATAATGAAAAATCACGAGTCACTTGAAAGATATGTCAAAGGAGTGATTCCGATGCTTCTGAAAGCTGGTGGTTCTAAACCAAAAATCATCAAACAGGACAAATCGGTGGCCGGGCATACGGATACCTTCATGTCAATGATAGTTGAATTTGAGGGACAGGAAGCAAAGAAAGCTGCGCATGCAGTTTTTGAAAGCGAAGAATACAAGCTAATAATCCCCGATAGGGATATGGCTTTCAGTAAAATGAATATTGCATTTTATTCTGATATGCCGCAGGTTTAATAACAGTTGAAAAAGTAAATAACATGGTATGAATCCCTTAAATAATAGTCTTCCAAGACATATCAGGATTGGAGTATGGTCAAGTCTGATTTCTGCATTAATGCTGATCGGCATTGGATTTCTTTGGCTATTAGATCCAAATTCTACCGAACTGTCCTTTTCCATAGTACCGGACTCGGAGGTCGCTTCCACTTTGGCCCGCATAGTCTCAATATTTAAAGGAATTGGTGATATCATTGGTCCGGTTTTCGTATTGATAGCTATTTTTTCCCATCAATTCCGCTTAGCAGGATATTTTCAGATTGTCATATTGTTCCTTGTCATATTTGTTGACATGATTGTTTGGGGAGTATTTGTACCCGACGCAAGTTTGATGGATGTTCTAATGCATACCCCATTTGCTGTTCCCATAGTTATTGCTGCCTATTGTTTTTTAAGAACTAAATAATAAATTGATCGTGACCATCATAAGAATCTTTTTGATCCTTTATGGGATTATTGCCATTTCAACGGGTTTCTTGGGAATTGTGGTAAAGTATGACCCTTTAATACCAATTTTTGAGGATAATTCGCATAGGTTCATCTCGTCGATTTGGGCCTCGACCTCATTGGCCTTTTTTTACGTTGCGTGGAAACCTGAGCACACGGTTCTTTTTCGGTTTTTGATAATCGCCCTCTTTTTGGGTGGAATTGTCCGATTGGCAGCACTAATCAATTATTTTCCGGATACTCCAACACTAGTGACAATTTTTTTGGAATTGGTGCCAACACCTATTCTTTGGTGGATGCATACGCGTTATGTGCTTGGTAAAGATTGAATTTTATTAAAATAAAAATTAGCATTGAATTCGAAACTAAAAATGAAAACTTAGGTAGTAACTAAGGTATTTTTAAATCCAGGATAATTCAAGGAAATGGTTGAGTACGTCAAAATAATAGGTCTCTTATTCATAAGATAAAAATAATTGATTTTTAAACTGTCCGAAGAACAGGGAAGTCTTCAAAAAAGGTAAGTCCTCAGCTTTGGTTCGGAGCAAACCTTTGGCTTGGTATAACTTAAGTAATCCATTAATGGAGTACCAAAAAGAAATAGTCGAAGAGAGGTAAAGCATCTACCTGTTTCTTTTTACCGAATTTGTTGAAGACCATTTAGTTCGTTAAAACAAGCGCGTTATAGGATTCGATAAAGTAAATGTGCTATAGACATAGTGCTTCATTAAATGTACACGAAACCTAGAAAATAATACTAAAAATTCTCTCGGACGTATAAAAAATATACCAGTTGTTGATTACTACTTTTCCACCAGATAAGAAATCACTTTTCAAAATACTACTCCTGTTCCCAGGCAAATTTCATCATATTGAATCCAGCGGAATCATATCTTTCCAGGTCGTCCTTATCAAATGGGTAGTAATCGTTTAGCCCAAAGAATGCTTCCGTCAGTTCAGCAAAATATTCGCCTTCACTGGTAAGGGCGTAGGCTTCAGGGGCGGTGACGAAATTGCCATTGCCCACATTGTAATCCACGTCGGTGTAAAGGTTTGTATTCAGAGCATTCTGATAGGCATTGGTTATAGCAGCTTTTTTTTCACCACCATTTGTCATATTGTGATGGTAACCATGGGCCAGCTCGTGCAAGACCATATAGGGTTGATTTTGATTGGTCCAATTGATAAAGTTAGTAATGTTCGAGATCTCAATGGCACCTTCTTTCTCCGTAATATAACCGTTTTGCGATAACCAAATTGCGGAGGGATGAAAGACCGCAGCTCCGTTGGAAGTATTCCAATCCACGAATATATTGACCGTGGTAAGTTGATTCAAAATAACGGGGTCAAGATCTAAGGTTGAAATTTCTAGTAATTTACTTTCAAGGAGATCTATGGCTTCAAGAGCAAGTGATTCATCAATTTCCAGGGCTTTGTTTTCAAGCAGGATATTGAAACCAACTAAATCATAGTTCGAATAGCCTTGAACCTGTAAAACCTCTGTATCGTTAGGGCCAATATCGGCTGTGGTACTATCTCGGGAATCATCTTGCTGTTCCTCCGTGGAACACGAAAATAGAAGTAGTACAAATAGTAAGTTCAAATATTTCATTGGGACGTTGTTTTTAAAGGAGTAAAAATTTGGATGTCATTTTAAACCCGTATTTGATTTAGGACTATATGCTAAAACGTAAAACAAATCAGGAAATTATGATCTAGTAACAACCGAATACAGTGATACCCTACCTGAATTGCCAGATAAAAAGGCGAGTATTTTTTTGCCTGGCCCAAAAACCGCAATAAAACTAGCGATGCAAAACTGATGGAAAACCAAGTGGTTAGCCCGCCAAGGCGATACTACGAACCATGGAGTTTGGCAAAATCAGGGCTTGGTCATGTAAAAACCATTTTACCTCGGTATCCTATTTTGATTTCAGATGGTGCGGATTACTTTCTCATTTATCTGCCTCATTGCAGTAGTGATCGTACTACCCTGCCAGATACCCGTAGTGAAGAAAGTTTTTGTGCAGTAATGATTGTTTTAGTCCTATTTTAAAAGCAAGAATGCAATCCTCAATAGGGGGTATAAAGAAAAGTTGGCACAGGCTAACTTTAGTTATTTAAATTTATTTTAAATAAATTTAGCCGCTGTGCGCTTATTTACAAAGAAAAAGGAAATTACCCAACCCGATATAACGTCCTACGTGGGTTTCGAGCAACTATACACTACTTGTTTCGATAAATTGTACGCAATTGGCATTTACCATACAAAAGATGAGCAGATAACGCGAGACATTATCCAGGAGTTCTTTACTTCTATTTGGGAGAAAAGAAGCGAACTAAGAGAAAAGGAAAAAATAGAGGCGTATTTGACCCATATGTTCAAATATCGTATCATCGATTACTTCCGAGCCGAGGCCGTACGTAAAAAACACCACGAAAAAGCATCGACCACCTATTCCAATTCCGGGAACAATACAGAAGAAGAAGTGCTTCGGGCCGATTTGCAGGAAAGTTGGGATACCTACATTAATGAACTTCCCAACCAGTGCCAAAAGGTATATATTATGAGCCGCAAGACCGGAATGTCCAACAAGGAAATTGCTTCTTCTTTGTTGATTTCAGAACGTGCTGTAGCCTATCATCTATCAAAAGCGTCTTCCATACTTCAAAAAAAATTATCGTTATATAAAATTCTATAAGTGAGTTGTTTATAACTAAATCTGAAAAATAATTCACTTTTTTTCATTGTAGACCTTCATGTAAAAGCCTTCTGAAACGGGTAGTTTAATAGAACTCTAAATTTCTATATCCAAAACGAGTATGAAGGTCAATCCAGAATTATTGGAAAAATATGCAAATGGCAATTGCACTGAGGCAGAACGCCAAGCGGTGGAAAAATGGTTGGTTGAACATGATACTATTCCAAAAATCCCATTATCAAATAGCAAACTTAAGGCAGAACGACAGCAGGTATGGCAAGAAATAACGGAAAGCTTAGGCGCTCCAAAAACAACCCTTACCCGTCCTTTGTATAAAAGGATCTCCAAATATGCAGCAGTCTTGGCAATGGCCCTTTCGTTGGGGTTTTTAACCTACTATTTTATCAACGACAACAAGTTCAACAGTCCTACCAATGATATTGCCTTTGAAGACTACCAAACCATATCCAATGATCGGGGAAAACGAAAAACTGTAGAATTACCTGATGGAACTACAGTCTGGTTAAACCATGATACTAAGATCAAATTCCCTAAGGCCTTTGAAGGAGCGCAACGAATCGTCCATCTTCAGGGTCATGCCCACTTTGATGTCGTTCGAAATCCCGATAAACCTTTTGTCATTTATACCAAGGAATCTAAAACCAAAGTATTGGGAACTTCTTTTGATGTAAATACACATGGTAGCAAAGGAGCAACCGAAGTTATAGTAACGAGTGGTAAAGTAGCTTTTTCTGAAAAAGCGGACGACGGGAACATAGTGTTCCTAAAAGTTAACGAAAGGGCTTTGCTAAAAAGAGATACTCCGATAGCAAAAAGTATTGTGGATGCTCAAACGCTTACGGCCTGGAAGGACAACCAATTGATTTTAAAGGGTAAAAACCTAGAACAGATCTTAGCGATTGTGGAACCATGGTACGATGTACAGGTTACGGTTAAAAATCCAGAATTCCTTCAAATGGAATTCAATATATCCCTGGACAATCCATCCCTGGAGACGCTGATGGACGACCTTAGCTTTATAGGGCAGTTCACGTACGCTATAACCAATTCTGAAGTAATCATTGAATAATAGAAACTATTATTTCATGAAGCGAGCACTCAACAAGATATCATGGAGCTTGGCACTGTTGGTTATTTCAGTATTACAAACCCAGGGGCAAGAAGGTATTTTAGAAAAAACAATAAGCATCAGTTTTAAAGAACTTTCAGTGGAAGCCGCTTTGGATAAACTGATGGATAAGTCGGATTGCTACATTAATTATCGAAAAAATGACCTTCCCAAAAACCAAACGATCAATACTTCGTATCGCCAGAAAAGTATCGCCTTTATCCTAAAGGATATTTGGGGTGATACAGCGATACGGTTGCGTGAACGGGGCACGACCATCTCTATTCAGATTCCACGCTCCGGCGCGCCAAAACAAAAAGGTACCATCACCGGAAATATTACGGATCAGTTTAACAAACCAGTCCCCTTTGCCTCGATTGTACTAAAAAATACCTCCTACGGAGCTTCCTCGGATGAAAATGGGTATTTCGCTTTTAGCGTCCCTGGGGGTAGTTATACAATTGCTACCCGTAGTATCGGTTACGAGGATACAGAAAATACCATTACAGTAAGACCCGATCAACGCGTTTCGGTTGCCTTAAAAGTCGTTGAAAAAAGCGAACAGCTCAATGAGGTTAAAGTGTATGCAGCATCCAAAAAAGTAGAACTGGAAGAATCGGCCAAAGCCGTTGAGGTGATTGAAACTACATTGGCCAAATTAGAAACGGCAGATCTGGGCGAAGTTTTGGCACGAACCGAAGGAATCAGCATCCAACGCGCGGGTGGGCTTGGATCTGGAACCCGCTTTTCTTTAAATGGCTTAACGGATGACCAAATACGATTCTTTTTGGATGGTATTCCCCTAGATTTTATGGGCTTCACTATCGGTATCGCGAATGTTCCGGTTAACTTGATCGATAGGGCTGAAGTTTACAAGGGGGTGGTACCGGTCAATTTTGGGACCGATGCCTTAGGAGGTGCGGTAAATTTGGTCTCTTTATCCAATAACGTAGGAACTTCTGGGGGTGGTTCGTATCAAGTAGGGTCATTTGGTACCCATAGGGTTACGCTAGATTTTCAACATCGACCTAAGGCGAAAGGCTTTTTTGTTTCAACTGAGCTTTTCTACGACTTTACGAACAACGATTATAAAATTGATGTTGAGGTGCCCGATGAGCGTGGTAGACTCTCGGAGGCAACGGTGGAGCGTTTTCATGATGGTTTTAAAGCTTTTGGTGGGAATGTTAACATCGGAATCAGAGCGCTCTCTTGGGCCGATATTTTTTCGTTAAGGCTTTTTGTTAGTGATTTTGAACGGGATATACAGAATAACCTTATCATGACAATTCCGTATGGGGAAGTTACTTCGGGAGGTACAAACATTGGGGGATTGCTACGTTGGAAAAAGAAGTTTAAAAAAGGGTTCCAAATCGATTTTTCGGGAGGTTATTCACGATCAAAAACTGAATTCCAGGATATTTCTGAATTTGTATATAATTGGTTCGGAGAACGGCAAAGGAACCTGGATGGAGAGCTTGTTATACGATCCAATCCAGGCGAACGTGGTGGTCCATCGGATGTAGAATTCTTCGATGATGCCTATTATGGCCGATGGAACCTATCCCAGCAACTTACAAACGGGCATCAGTTACTGTTTTCGTCCTCGCCCACATATACTTCAAGAACAGGTGAAAACCGAATTATCGAAGACCCGGACACTCCTGACCCACTGGAAGGAAGAAATGAGGTCTTGTCATGGGTGAATGGAATAGAATACGAATGGAATTCGCAAACTGAACAATGGAAATATTCGGTATTTGTAAAGCATTATGTTCAGAACGTATTTGCCAGACAGATTGCCTTGGGTGGTGTGGCAGAGAGTGAAAGGAAAACCAACGAATGGGGCGTAGGTACCGGTTTTCGTTACCAAATCAATTCACTTTTATCCGTAAAAGGCTCGTATGAATGGGCCACCAGACTACCAACAGCTACTGAAATATTTGGGGATGGGGTACTTGTATTGCCCAATATAGATTTACGCCCCGAACGAAGCAACAATGCCAATCTCACCCTAAACATTTCAAAGAACAATTTCGATAGCCCCAATTGGCAAATCAATCTCAACGGCTTTCTGCGCGATGTGGAAGATTTGATCGTTCTCTTGGACAGGGGGCAGTCTTTTAATAATCAAAATGTTTTTGGGGCCCTGTCAAAAGGAGTTGAAGTATCAGGATATTGGACCTCTGCCAACAGGCGTTTTCAATTGAATCTAGGAGGGACCTACCAGGATTTTAGAAACAATTCTGATGAAGGAGGGTTTTCGGCTTTTAGTGGAGACAGAATACCAAATCGTCCCTATCTCTTTGCTAATGGATCCATTCGATATCGCTTTCCCAGACTGTTTAAGGAGGATAACGAGTTGACCCTTTTTGGGAACAGCCGTTACGTACATGATTTTTTTAGGAGTTGGGAGAGCGCGGGCAATGAAGATTTTAAACAAGTAATTCCGGAACAGTTGGTCCATACAGCTGGCCTAACCTACACGCTAAAGTTAGCTGGTGTAGCATCTTCTATTACTTCTGAGATCCAGAATCTTACGAACGAGAAAGTCTTTGACTTTTTTGGGGTACAGCGTCCTGGAAGGGCCTTCTTTATAAAGTTTACAGGAAAATTTTAAAATGAATTCAGTTAAAACAAATCGCAATTTTTAAAAATGATAAAAATGAAAATGAAATCGAAAGTGCTTTTCGTTGCCATGGGCCTTTTTCTCATGGCCTGTAACAATGATGACGATGGGGGAGGCAGTAACACCCAAGCAAGTATCTCAAGTGTCAGTGATGCCACTACCACTGAAGGGGCGAGTATTACCCATACCGTTGCCCTGAGCAATGCCGGCGGGGGTAATTTTGTAGCGAGCCTCTCCAATGGTAGTACCGCAAATACTGATTTTGATACAGATTTGGCCAATGCCACTTTAAATGAAGGAGTTACCTATGACGCCGCAACAAGTGAATTGAACGTGCCCACTGGTGTTAATAGTTTTACTGTGGGTATTACTACGACCTCTGATGCGGAGAACGAAGATGATGAGACCTATACCTTGACCATAGGGGGTGAGAGTGGCACCGGAACGATAACGGATGATGATCTTCCGTCTGCTTATATTGTTCAGAATACGGTACAAACCCCAGAAGGGGGACGTACGGTGTTCGTTAGTGTCCTTTCAAGTCTTACCGATGAAGTACGACTTGACGATGCTTTTGAGTTCAACGGATCCGCTAGGGCAAGGACGTTTAACGGCAAGGTATACGTTTTCGATTCCGAAGAATTGCTTGTGATCAGATATGCGGTGAACGATGATAACACCTTGCAAGAAGAGGATCGCTTTTCAATAGCTCAGTTGGGTGCGGATAGTTTCAACTCCCAAATTGCATTTGTCAATGATCAGTATGCTTTGGCCCTTCCGAATGGACTGCGCCAATTTGTTGTTTGGAATCCAACAACCATGGAAGTAACGGGAACCATAGATTTTCCTCCAAGCATTCCCGATCCATTTAATACGTCTAATATAGGATCCATCAACGTGAATGAGAATGGGGAAGTTTTCATTGGTATAGCGAGTGTTGACCTTGGATCGGGCACAAATATCCCTGGTGCACGTGTCGCTATTGTAGACCCCGTGAGCGGCACGGTTGATGTAGTTTTCGATGAAACAATTGCCTCTGGAACCGAAGGTAGTTTCGATGGGGAAGGCAACTATTACTTTAGCGCAAATGCCTATTTTGGTATAGCAAGATATCTCTCATTTCCACCGGATGTCGCCCAGACAATTACAAGAATCAATCAAGGAGAACGTGTATTCGATCCCAACTTTAATGTTTCCAGCACCTTGGTGGGTGGACAGGGTTTGCCGGCCTCTGTGACCATTAAAATAAATGGTGATGAATTCCTGTATCTGATGATTGATGCTACAGAAGAAGAATTAACGCAAAATCCTCTTTTCTTGGTTCAAGGTCCACCGGTTAAAGTGTTCCTCGGTGATGTGTCCGATTGGGAGGGGGCGGTGGAAGTTCCTTTTTCGGATACTACGAAATCTATTTCCGACATTTTTGTGGTAGAAGACTCGTTTTACGCTGTTGCCAGAAATTTTATAGACTCAAGCGCTGATAGTGCATCGGATGTTTTTCGAATTACACCAAGCGGTACTCTTGAAAAAATGACCGAAGGAATTGGCTGGATCGAATACATTGCTAGAGTTCGATAGTGCTATTGCAAAATTTGAAGGCTGACACTACCACAAAAGTAACCGTAAATCAAAACAAATTATGTATGGCATAAGTACCATTATGGCCTTTGGCTCAGTGTATCTCTTGTATATCCGATCAAACCATTTTGAATTCAAGCCTTCAGTTTTTTGGGGATTTTTCATGAAATACAAGAGGGTAGGAGGCTTTTTGAGCGCTTTATTATTTTTAATAAGCACCATTCTACTATCGCAGGAGTTAGGCACTGCGGTTGGCATTATTTTGGGAATATTACAATGGACACTATTCGCCAGTGTAATAACACTGTTTATGCCGTTTAAAAAATTCAAGGCACTTTATTTGATTCTGTTGTGCATGGTAGTCAGTTGTGTAGAACTTTTACAATAGGTAAGCCATGCCAGCGAATAAAAAATTCCTTTTACAGACCAGATTAGGGCGTACCAGTAAAATATTGGCCGCCTTACTGGGAGGCATGACCACTTCAGTTCTACTACATGTGGTTTTGGCGCTCTGGATTGGAAAAACCTATGTAGTGCCAATTTCAATAGTAACATTTATCCTGCTTTGGATCATTTTTATGGTTGTAGTCTACTGGATTGGAAAGCCATGGAAAGTTTGGGTAGTACTGCTATCAATTATCCTGCTATGTACCGGAATGATTTTTTTGGCCGAACTGTAATTTCATAAATCATGAAAAACAAAAAAAGAAGAGACTATAACGTTTTTTTTAATACCCATACTGTTACGGGAATCACCATAAGCGTTGCACTTTATGTGTGTTTCTTGGCGGGAGGTTTTGCCCTGTTCATGGACAATATTGACAACTGGGAGAGGAACCTTAAAAACGATGCTCATACTCCAAATATTGATTATGAAAAAGTGTTGAAAGTAACTGAAAATGCAGGTTACAATCTCGATAGGCGAACAATCTTTATAAGAAGGGTAAAAAGTAGGCAACCCCATATCTCCATTTTTTCCAATGCCGCTCCAACCCGGGTTGTAGATTCTACCATCAGTAGTGAAGCTACTCCCGAATTGGATACTATTGCCAATGCCAACATTACATTAAAGCTACATCCCGCCACTTATGAAATTATAAAAGGGGATGCGGATCTAAAAATTGAAAGCTTGGGGCGTTTTCTTTATCAGCTTCATTTTTTTGGGCAAATCCCAAATTTTGGAGTCTTCCTATCGGGATTGGTTTCTCTCTTTTTTTTGTTTGCTATCGTAACAGGTACCATAGTGCACTGGAAAAAAATCATTTCAAATTTTTTTACGTTGCGATTGAAATCCAGTTTAAAAAATCTTTGGACGGATGCCCATACTGCACTGGGGATCATTGGGTTACCTTTTCAATTTATGTATGCACTAACAGGGGCATTCTTTGGAATGGCCCTCTTTATCTTTTTACCTATCACCACTCTAATTTATAAGGGTGATCAAAATGCCATGACTAACGATATTTTGCCGCTTCGAATAGTAAATCAAGAGTTATCGAATGAAAAGCTTGCACAGCGTGCCGATATCAATGAATTGATCGGTGCAACCATCAATCATTTCGGAACGAAAGATATGGAGAAGTTAAATGTTGGTATTTACGGATACAATGATAAAAATGCTTCACTTAATATCAACGTAACTAAACATAGATTGGACCATATCAATAGTTTTGGCTTTCGCACCTACCGCTTGTCAGATGGGGCTTTGTTGGATTTTAAAGAAATAGATAGGAATACCTTTAATGAAGGCTTTCTGAATACCTTTGTCAATCTCCATTTTGCTAGCTTCGGAGGCTATTTTTTAAAATTCATTTACTTTATTCTTACTTTACTCACTTGCTTTGTTATCCTATCTGGGGTAATGATATGGCTCGAAGCCCGTAGCACCAAAAAATACGAGTTCAAAAAGAAATTCAACACCAATGTCGGCTCTGTATATTTGGGTTCTTGTTTAGGTCTTTTACCTACAATTGCCCTCTCGTTTTGCATGATAAAGGTCTTTCCTTTTGAGATGGAAAATCGTTTTGGTACTATCAGTACGGTTTTTTTTCTGTTTTGGTTGGGATATACCCTTTATGCTTTTTTCTTAAAGGATTTTCATAAAATCAACAAACATGCACTTTTGTTGACAGGGCTTTTGGGACTGTTAGTTCCCGTTCTTAACGGGCTACAATCTGGCCTTTGGCCTTGGAACTCCCTTACCCGGGGCTATATTGACAGCTTTTTTATAGATGTCAGCTGGTTTTTTCTAGGTATAATTTCGCTTTGGGTCGGGCTAAAGGTAAAACGATTAGTGGCACGTAAAGAACAAAAAGAATGGAATAAAGTTACCGTATACTCCTGAGCATTAGACGCCCTTACTATTGAATCCAAACTATTTTACCACTGAAACACGATCATTTTTTTAGGCTCTGTGCGCCCAATCATCCTTTTTTGTAGCGCAGAAGTAAAGGCGACCTAAGGAAAGCCAATACGTATCAATTACTACACAAAGCTTCCTTGAGCATTTTTTTATTTAAATGATTTTCTACCTATGCATTCACCTAAGGAAGAACACATTTTAGTAGGAGATGGTCAATCCTTCCGTTATGGCAAACTATCCAAATGTAATGGGTTTTCCCGTATAACTGTTTTCCTGCCAGTACAGAACCTAAGATGTTAAAATAGGTAGCCCTATAATTCAAAATAGGTATTTCCCCTGAACGCTTAAAAACGGCTCAGCGCTAGTTTTGTCTTGTAAAAACAGGAAGCAACAGTACGCCTGTTGTCAGTGCAAATAGCACTCAATATAGAACGCAATCGTTTGGATAGCAATAGGTAAAAAAATCAAAAATGGAAAAGTACATTCTTACATCAAAACGTTTAACCCTGGTGCCATTTATCCTGGAAGACGCCAAAGAATTTCAGCTTTTGAACAATGATAGCAACATTCGAAAATATCTCTGGGACAATGAAGAAGTGGACGCAATAACTGTTGACGACATAATGGACAAGAGTATCGTTCATTTTGAAGAAGATCAATATGGCCTGTGGCGTATACAGTTAAGGAATAATGGTCCTGCAATTGGTTATACTGGTCTGTGGCCTTTTTTTGAAGAACCACAACCACAATTGGTCTGTGCGTTGCAGTACCCTTTTACCAGAAAGGGATACGCTACGGAAGCTTGTACGGCTATAATGGATTATGCCTTTGAACAGTTGGGATTTAATCACCTGATTGGAGCTACGGAAGAATCGCATTTTGCTTCACAAAGAGTGGCGATTAAACTAGGGATGGTACTGGTGGAAAAAAGAATGGAACACAATAGGCCTATCCTTGTCTACAGGAGAGACAAAAGAGATACCATAGTTAGATCTGCCTAGGTGCAATCCAAGGCGCGGTCAATTAACTTTTATAAAAATAGTACAAGGGCGGTTAATTTTTCAAAAAGGATAAACCTGCAATCAATCAAAAAATCATATGAGAACAGTAGTATTTGCCCTTTTCCTATGTTGGGGGGCGCATCTTTTTTCACAAAACGAAATTACGGGGATGGTCCTGGATGAAAATAATGCACCAATTGCTTTTGTCAATGTCCTGCTTCTGAACGCTAAAACCGCTGAGTTATCGGCAGGTGCTATCAGTGATGAAGAAGGCCGTTTCGATCTACAATCAAAAGGATCGGGTATATTTCTGTTACAAGTCACCGCCATGGGTTTTTTAGACTATTCATCTGAAACATTTGAGTTAACGGGGCGTACGGCCTTTGCAATGGAAGAGCCCATTCGCTTAAAAGAGGAAACCCAACAACTTGATGAGGTAGAATTAGTAGGAAGAAAAAATCTATTTGAAAGACAGACGGACCGCACCGTGGTTAATGTACAAAGCAATACCATTAATGCGGGTGGGTCAGCATTATCAGTTATCGAAACATCTCCTGGAATAACCGTGAACAGAATTACAGGTGTTATGGGAATGTTAGGAAAGGATGGGACAATGGTGTACATCAACGGAAAAAGGGTACGAATGTCTGGCAGTGCTCTTGTTCAAATGCTTGATGGTTTGCCTTCGTCAAACATTGATAAGTTGGAATTGATACACAATCCTCCTGCGAGTTTTGATGCAGATGGAATAGGAGGAGTTATTAATATTATCCTGAAGCAACAGGAATCCGGTTCGGGCTGGAATGGTAATGTGGTAGGGAACTCCGGCTATGGCAATGACATTAAATATGGAGCCGTGTCAGACGTTAATCAAACTACCGAGAACTTTAACTTCTTTATCTCCTTAAGTAACAATAATAACTACAACCAACAACCCACATTTGTTGACAAAAGTTATGAGCTGAACGGGTCTAATTTTACAGAAGATCTAGATGGAGCAAGGGATGCCTTTATCGGGTTGACCCAATTTAGATTGGGCGGTTCCTACAAACTTAATCCGAAAACAGAAATTGGGGTAGAGTATAAATTCAGGCGAAATGTCTGGGATCTTGACGCCCATAGTGAAACATTAGTTACTGAGAATGGCACTACTTCCTATTTTGAGGATTTGACCAGTTCGGAAATTAATAACTGGAATCACCATTTGGGCAGTTTTTTTGTCAGACGAGAATTGGGGTCTAAGTCTTCCTTCGCTATAGAATATGACTATCTGAACTACAGCAATACGAACGACGCATCTTATGACGAAAGGAGGTCGGAAAATGAAAACACCTTTGTTAGCAATTTTACTTCAGCAGCAGAAACAGCTGTGGAATTTCATGTCGCTCGTTTGGATCTTGAAACTGTTGTATGGGATAACATTACCCTGGCCATTGGTGCCAAAGGAACAATTTCTAGGTTTACGAATGAAGCACAGGTGTTTGACACTACCACCGGAATACCCATTAGAGACGATGCGTTCTCAGCAACGCGAATACTTGATGAAGACATCTGGGCCGGTTACACCAGTTTAAACGTAAAACTCAGTGAAAAAACCAATGCCGACTTTGGACTTCGGTACGAATACACCGATTCCAATCTGAGTACGGTGGGGGAGGACAACGCAATTGTCCTTGATCGCGGACAGTTCTTTCCCACCCTGACCCTTTCCCATACTTTTAATGATCATTGGAATACCTCTCTTTCGTATGGAGAAAGAATAACCCGACCTGACTTTAGTGCATTGGCTCCTGGCTTCTACTTTTTTAATACAACCACCATATACGCTGGTAACCCCTCCATCCGTCCGGTGACATCAAGATCACTAGCCTTGAATGTGGGCCATAAAAAGAAGCAGTTGACTTTAAACTTTACGGATGAAGCAAACCCCAATGCCTGGAGAGCTTTAACCTTTTCAGAAGATTTTAGCACAACCATCATAAATCCCCAGCCCATGGAAGATAGAAAGCTATTCAGCACTATACTTTCCTTTCCTTTCCGCTTTTTACAAAGATTAACCTCAAATCATACGATAGGCGCCTTTTGGCAACATGAGGTCCCAATATATAACAACAGTATCCGGACCAGGAACAATTGGTACCTTAACCTTAACAGCACGCTTCAGTATCAATTTTCCAATAAATTATCTTCCGATTTTTCAGTTAATTGGATCTCCCGGAGGATACTTGGGTTATCGGATACAAGAGCTGCCATTGGCCTAAATTTTGGATTCGCTTATAAACCATCGGAACAATGGCAACTTTCCTTCTCTTTCCGAGATATAATTGACAGGAATTCTTTTATGGAATTTGATGCTACATTACCCGAAAATAATGCCAACCTAGACTGGTTTTATCAGGATGAAGGGCATATTGGTACAATTTCCTTGCGATACAATTTTGGAACGGGTAGTAAAATAAAGGAAAGAGGTTATGGTTCCCAAGAGGAGCAAAACCGTCTGAACTAGGAAAAAAAGTCATTATCAGAATGTGTTGATCCAGTATATAGAATTTTCGTAAAAGAGTACACATTATACATCCCAATTGATTTAAAAATGAAAAATAGGAGTCATAGTATTTATCTTACCGATGGCGGTCTGGAGACAGATTTGATATTTAACCACGGTATTGAACTTCAGGAATTTGCTGCTTTTCCCCTATTGGAAAGTCCAAATTCTCTAAGCGTAGTAATGGACTATTATCGGGACTATCTGGAATTGGCCAAGAAAAATGATCTGAATTTTATCCTGGAAAGCCCAACATGGCGGGCCAATCCGGATTGGGGTAAAAAATTAGGTTATGAATTGGAAAAGCTTACCTACTTTAATACCCTGGCCATTGAAAAAATGCAGGTACTAAAAGAAGAGTACAGCAATCACATCTCGGATATTAAAATCAGTGGTCAGATAGGCCCGCGAGGGGATGGATATATAGCGGTAAATACAATGACCCCGCCTGAAGCTGCGGCATACCATGAATTACAAGTACGATCTTTTAAAGAGGCAAATGTTGATAGGGTCACCGCAATTACAATGACCTATTCCGCTGAAGCGTTGGGAATTGTTACTGTGGCCCAACAATATGGTTTGCCGGTTGTAATTTCATTTACAGTAGAAACCGATGGTAGGTTACCAAGTGGTGAAAATCTGGAAGAAGTGATCCTAAAATTGGATAGTATAACCAATTATTACCCGTCGTATTACATGCTTAACTGTGCACATCCTACGCATTTTATGCACCTGTTTGACAATGAAAGTAACTGGAAGAATAGAATTCAGGGATTACGGGTAAATGCCTCCACCAAAAGTCATGCTGAACTGGATGAATCCATTGAATTGGACATTGGAGATAAAAACGAACTGGGTGCATGGCACGGGGTACTCCAATCCAAATTACCCTTTTTAAGCGTCTTTGGAGGATGTTGCGGAACGGACATTACACATCTCAAGGCGATATGCAAAAATATCCTATTCTAAGCGGGAAGCCTACGAATCATAATCTTCCATTGGTGATGGGTAATTTGCGTATTCGTTTTCCTGTGGCAGCAAAGACGGCATTGCAAACGGAAGCGTAGGTAACCGGGCCGGCAATTTCGCCTACTCCCCAGGGGGTTTCTTCATCATTTTTGCAAATATGTATGGCTATCTCCGGGATCTCATGTATTCGATATACCCTATTGTCGTGAAAATTACTTCGTTGAACAACCCCATTTTTGTAGGCAGTTCCCCCATAAAAGATTGCCGAAAGTGCCCAAATAACACCTCCTTCCATTTGTTGCTTAATCAAATCCGGATTTATGACCAGACCGCAATCTATCGCAATTGAAATTCGGGTCACCTTTATAGTCTTATCAATAACAGATACTTCTGCCAGGGCAGCACCATAGCCATTCCCATGCATATAGGGATATACCGCAATGCCTTGCCCACTCCCTTCAGGCATTTCCTTTCCCCATTCTCCTTTTTCTGCCACTAGTTCAAGCGCTCCTCTCAGTCTATTGAGGTTACAAGCGTAACTATGGTTGAAATCCACCATTTTATTTCTTGGAAGATGACTTAAACGAAATTCCAGGGGATCCCTACCTAATTCGTGGGCCAACTCATCTATGAAACTTTCTGTTGAAAATCCCTCAGCATTGGCCATTACGGATCTCCAGGCACCGACATGTGTAAAACCGTTGACTGTTATTTGAGTGCCCGATATATTGGGGATGTCATAGTACATCCAACCCAGTAATCCCCCCCAGTTGGCCATCACATTCTTCATATCCCAGAAAATTGGTTTTCCATTTTTAAGTCCAACAGTATGCTTATTAAGCTCGAAAGGATTGAGATGATCGAACTGGATATCGTCTTCCCGTGAATAGCACAGTTTGATCAATTCACCTCCTGAAGCTTTGGAAACTACCATGGATTCTAGGGCATAATCCGAGGAGTATCGTAGACCAAAACCACCACCGCTCGGATGACAATTTATCGTAATGTTCTCTTTGGGAATTCCTAGATGCTTTTCAATATTGGCCATTATTTTATCGGCAGACTGTGTCCCCACCCACATCTCACAGGAGTCTCCTTTAAAGTGTGCTGTGGCATTCAGGGGTTCCATACAGGCATGGTGCTGATAAGGGAATTCATAGGTCCTGGAAACAACTTGATCCACATCAGCGTCCTTTGTTTTTGAACCTATCCGTAAGATTTCTGTCCCTTTATCCTTCTCCAGTTTGTGCCTGCATTCCGCAACGAATGTTTTGTGTACCGTTTTAGCATGTTCCCCTAGATCCCATTTGGCCTTTAAGGCGGATTTTCCTTGGAATGCTGCCCAGGTCGAAGTTGCGATTACCGCAATCCCGTCTCGGATCGTATCCGTAGTGTCCAGTGTAATCGCCACCACCTTTTCAACACCTGGCACCTGTACTGCCTCTTCACTTTCATATTCAATTAACTTTCCCTTAAAAACCGGACATCGAAGCACTGCAGCATATTTCATTCCGGGTAGTTGGACATCCATACTGTAAGGGTGCTTTCCCGTCACAATATCCGGAATGATCTTACTCCTTAGGTTTTTACCGATCAATTTGAATTTGGAACGAAATTTCAGCGGGGTATTTTCAAAAGCTTCGCGATAGTTCTTTGGCACAACAACCCTTTGGGCCAACTGTCCGTATTCCAGTTCTTTTTTAGTCCCTAGTAAGCGTACCACACCCTTTTCTGCAGAACAGTGATCTGCATACACCGCCCATTCTTTTGCAGCTGCTTCAATCAACAGTCTTTTCGCAAAGGCACCGGCTCTCCGTAACAGGTCCCAATGACTTAAAATACTTGTGCTACCTCCGGTACTATTGGCCACATCTTTTATGGGTTGGGCGTATTTTATATTTATTTTTGACCAGTCCGCTTCAAGTTCTTCCGCAATAATTGCAGAAAGACCGGTACTGACCCCTTGTCCCATCTCGTATTTGGTAAGCGATACAAAAATCTTTCCGTCAGATCTAATTTGTAAAAAATCTGTGATGCTGGTAGCCCCATCATGATAAAACATGTTTTCAGTGGTAACCAGGGGATGTTCGGGATCAGGAACAACTTTAACATTGTCCACACAGGCCTGTAAAAAGTTAAGACCTATAACAAGACCACCGCCAACTAGTGAGGTGTTGTAAAGAAATTCTCTTCTTGATTGCTTACTTCCTTCCATTAGACCGCATTCTCTTTTACAACAGAAGCAATTGCCTTTAGTATTCTGGGATAGGTCCCACAACGGCATATATTTCCCCGCATAGCATCCAAGATCTCAGCTTCAGAGGGATTGGCATTGGTCATGAGTAAGGCTGTTGCGCTCATTAACTGACCGCTCTGGCAATATCCACATTGTGGTACCTGTTCCTTTATCCAAGCTTCCTGTAGTACACGATATTTTGTTTCTTCCAGGCCTTCAATCGTTTGAAGTCTTTTTCCGCTGGCGAAACTCGCCGGAGTACTACACGACCGTATAGGCTTGCCATCAATTAAAATGGTACATGCCCCGCATTGCCCGATACCACAACCGTACTTTGTTCCTGTTAATCCCAAAATATCACGCAATACCCATAACAAAGGCATCTCACTATCAAATTCAGCAGCATACTGCTGGTTGTTGATATTTAAAGTCATAATTCTATGATTTAGTTTGTTTAAAATCTTCAAGAGCAAAATAATTTTAGCTATAATGACCAGGGGCTACTACTCTTTGCCCCTGGCCATTAATGAACTAAACACTAACCGCAATGAAGGCACGGTACCTTAAATTTCTTGGCAATTTTGCTTATTAGGATAGGACCAGTACTAGTGATCATTCCGTTAAATATTTCATTTTGAAAGTTCCCTGGCGTATCTCCACAATGTCATTTTCATCTCTTTCTACAGAGGGATTTACCCGAATATGATAGAGCTTACCCGCAAAACTTCCGGATATACTATTGTTTTCTACCCGGTCAATTGTAATTTGTACTTCATCTACCCCGATACCTGCATAAAAGCAGAGGACATCTGCCGCGGAACAAGGTCCTTGCAGATCTTGGATCGCTTCATCTACCCAGGTAACACTACCTTCAGTTCCCGTTAAGGTGTAGGGTAGGTTTAACGCTTCTATATCAACATCGGAAATTCGAATGGTCCAGAATCCTTCACTATCATCTGTTCCGTTCTTAAACGTAGATAGGTAAATTGTCCTATCTGCCCGGTTAAATACATTAACATTGCCATTGCTACCCCCATCAAAAACCGTTTGTTCATATTCGGGTTCTTCCTGAAGAATATTCGCTTTTATAGAGAATTCGCTGGGTGGGGTTGACGCGTTATCATCGTTTTGGCAAGAAAATAATGCTCCCAAGAGCACTAATCCTAGTATACTTTTTCTTCCTTTCATTTTTTAGTATTTAATTTTTCAGTGGTACACCAAGACGACTTCAGTTGGGATCTAGTAATAGCCTGTATCCCGATGGATTCATCGCGTTCTTTGGTGATAAAAAACGTTTTCCTGAAAGTGCCAGAAATTCTCATAGGAAAAACATAGTGGTATATTGCATACTTCAAAGCGGTGAAGTTTCTTTTCCCTGCTATCAAATTACTAGCCATTATCATTCATTTTTTCGGGTATATTGTATTCTAAATCTGCCATTGGTCACTTTTATAAAATCATTTGAATCTTCCACCACAGTGGGACCAAACGTGAAGCGATTGAGCTTTCCTGAAAATGAGCCTACTATCTGATCGTTGGTAATTTCTGAGATAACCAATTCATAATGGTTGCCACTTTCTCCTCCGTAAAGACAAATAACATCCGATCTACTACAAGTTGGGTCACCGAACATTTTTGCATCGGTATCCCGCCAACGCATATACGCTTCTTTTGGTCCCAAAGTGTAAGGAGTTTCAATACGGTCTAAATCAACCCCGGTTATTCTAATAGACCAATATCTTTCCTTATCATCAGTCCCGTTTTTAAAAACTACAAGACGTAACTCCCGTACATTTTCTAAATAATTATTATGTACAAGATGGGCTACTATTGGTGTTTGTAGGTACCCAACATCTTTAGTATCGATGCGCCCGGATATTTCAAAAACTTGAGATTGGTTTTGATCATCATCACCTGTACAAGAACACAGAAGGGATAAAATGAAAAGTATACTACTATGTTTAATAGGTCTCATTTTTTTTCTCTTTATTCTCAGTACCATCCAGGCGTTAGACTTGTAAGCTTTTAAGTGGGTATAACGAGTAATGTATGTTTGGCGATCAGTGCATTTATTTTAAGCGGGTTTTCCATTGGAGAAGAATACCCGATATCTTCAAACGCTACTAGACTTAGCCTTGGAATGGACCTTTTTAATTTTCGTTTGTTTTTGTTGGATATGCCGTTCGATTCTCCGTGAATCATTAGTACCGGGCAGTTAATTTTAAAGTGATCGCTATTTTGCCACTGCACAGTGCTATGTATTTCCTTTGATAAAGGCCCAGGTTTAATGTCATATCCGCTTGCTCCGGTATCCAACTTGGACAATTCTCCTTCAAGATCCCTATTTCGTCCGGGGTGGAGGATTGCCTGATTTCCTTGGTTTTCGAACACATCGTTGATCAGGATCAGCCGTTTTATGGCATTCGGATATTTGGCCTGGAAAGCTTTGGCAATAAAAGCACCATATCCGTGTGCCACAAGTACTACCGTCTGTAGTTTTTCCTGCGCTACTATCTTGCGGATTCCATCTAACCAGTTCGCCATCGAGTATCCATAAGCAGGCTTATCACTATTGCCGTACCCCAATAAATTGATATAAATGTTTTTGAATTCCTGGATTTTTAACAACCGTTGATTTTTCCAAATACGACTGTTACTGTTTTCACCATGGATAAATACCAATCCTTTCATCCCGGAACCAGACGTCTCATACCTCCAGGTACCAAGAGAGGTCTCCAATTCAGCAGAATTCAGGTTGGGATTACCATCCGAATGCGCAAATGCACTAAAGTAAAATCCCAGAAATAGGATGTTGATGAGCATCCTAATTTTTGCAGTTTTCATGACTTTCGATTTTTGATTACTATACTTTTTATTGGAAGATCTATTGGGATCTTTTCATAAAAGCCTGATTGATTTAGTGTAAAGCTAGCTACATAGGTTATAGGGTAAATTGAAAAATGACAAATGATCGATCCTTGGGTACCAACAGCCTATTTAACTTTACTAAGGCATCACCCTTTGGTTGAGGCTTCCTCTAATTTTAAAGCAATAGGTACACTATTGGCAATGATGTCAAAAACCGGAGATTTAAGACAAAAATCCGTTAACCTAGTTCTATCCGCTCCATCAATATCTCCTTCTACTTCAAAGCTCACGGAAATGTTTTGATATCCATTTCTAACGGTAGGATCAAGACCAAGGAACCCCTGCAAATCTAAATCTCCTTCTATTGTTGAAGAGATCTTTTCAACAGAGATCCCATTGGTGGCGGCATACAGCACCATTGTGGTGGTCATACAACCGGCAAGCGCATGAAGAACAAATTCCATTGGATTTGCACCTTCATTATTACCGAGTAATATGGGGGGTTCGCCATTGTCGAAGATAAAATACTTGTTTCGTGACTCGTCTTCCTTCCCACCGCCATAAAACTCCTTGATATAGGATCGATTATGGCCAGCCTTTATCCAATCGTTTTTGGTTCTAAAGGTGTACCTTGCCTTTGATGGATTGTGCTTTAATTCATTTACAGTATCCGAAATCGATTCAAGATCAAATCCGTTAATTGTTTTTACCATCACGTTCTCTTTAAAATTATATAGTAAAGCTACTTTAGCTCACGGCTATTAAACTGATTGGAATTACCCAAATTTTGAAATGCCACTACCTATTCTATAAAAAAGATCATATGATCTTCATTTCCATTGCCTTGATTACCGCCTTTTGTCGCGCATTCACCTCCATTTTCATTAATATGGAAGAAACGTGATTGTCAACGGTTTTTGAAGAGATAAAGAGGGTAGAGGCAATTTCTGAATTACTTAATCCTTTAGAGACCTGGCTCAAAACATCCATCTCTCGATTGGTCAGGTGCAAAGGATTACTTCTGGTACTTCTGCGTATACCCTTAGGTACACTCTGCCTTCCCGAGTTCTTAAGATACTCTCGTATCCTCTTTTTTGTCTGAACGGCCTGGAGTTTATCCAGAATATGTAATCCTTCTCGTATATCGTCATCATCACCCAGGCAGTAGGACAAGGCCAGTTCGTAAGGAAAATCATTAGATGTCCAATAGGCTATGGATCGTTCTTTGTCCTTTTCGATTAAAAAGTTAAAGCCATCGGAAGGATCGGTTTTAAGCGTATGTATCATTCCATGGGAGGAACACCAAAATGCTAATTCACCAGAATAGGTTTCAACCCCATACCCTTTTGACAATTGTTCAATGGCGGAAAAAATGATATTTCTATCTTCAAAAGTAAAATCAAATAACCACTCAAATTCTAGCATTGCAATAGCAATAGGCACCATACGTAGTGCCTCTTCTGTCTTCTCCGCAATCTTTGCAATTTGAATCAACAATTCTTTTACGTCCGCATTACCTTGTCGCATTAAAATCCGGGACTTTGAAATAACAGCGACTAACGTATTAACTCTGGCTTGATTGCTAACCCCTAAAAGCTGCTCTGAAATCGTTAAAGACTCCTGCCATTCTCCTTTTTGAAACAGATAGTATGACCTCCAGGCTAAATTGTAATGATAGTAGGATTCTACCTGATGTTTCATGCAAAAATCCAATGTCTTTTCCATGATCTGTGAGGGATCTTTTCTCTTGATAACCTTATCACATAAAAGTGTGGTGTAAATTCTTGCCAGATGATCGTGATTTTGGGCTTCTATGGCTAATTTTTCTGCCAACTCTAAATTGGCATACCCTTCTTCAGATGTTTTTTTTGTGCGAATACGGATACTTCCCAAATTGGTCAGTGAATGGGATTGAATATCGAGGTTGTTTAAACTGGTTGCTATATCATAAGCCTTTGTATTCCAATGTACGGCTTGAACAAAATCTCCTTTTAGCATATAAAGTTGTCCATAATTGGAGAAGGTCTGGGCGGCATAATTTTGATTGGGGCATTCCCCGAGATTTTTTACGGCCAATTCCCCAAATTTAAAAGCATTGACACTATCTGCCTGATACCAGTACAATCTGGACAGCCAGCAATAATTTATCCCTATTCCGGAAATATCGTTTTTGTTGGTCCGCTCAATATGTTCAAGTGCCTTGTACCTGAAATTAATAGCCTCTTGGAGATTATTGGTCAAATAGCATTCAAAAGAATACTCTTCCAATAAACGACCCCATTCTTTATTCGGTAGTTGTTCGGTACACTCGATTGCCGCTTTAAAGAGAAAAGCGGCTTCTTTGTGAACACCCAACTGACTAGCCCTTCTTGCTGCAGTTGGGGCAAGCTCGGCAACTAAGCTAAACTTTTTAGCACCTCGGGCATGATGGATTAACTCGGAAATATCGGCAGTATCCTCTTCCTTCAAAATTTCGAGGATACCGCTATGTAAAACAATCTTTTTAATTGCAGAAACAGAAGACGCTATGACCAATCGGACAATTTCGTGACGAAACCGCAATAGATTACCTTCAATTGATATAAAACCATATTCCATGGGATTGATCAAAACACTGTCCCAATGCTCAACGAGTTTTGTTACAATTGGCAGGGCAACCGGATTAGGGAACAAGGCTATAACAGAAAGTGCTTCTTGTTCTTTCGTGTCTAAAACGGCTAATCTTGATACGATTAAATTATTTATTGACTCCGGTATCCCATCTGAGGGATTGTTAAGATATTCGAAAGTGTAAAACGGATTTCCGTTGGTAAGGGCAAACACATGGCTGCCATCAATGCCTTTCTCTTGGCTTAAAGCAAGTACAATATCTTTTGATAAAGGTTGCAACTGAACGCGATGTATCCGGTGACCTGTGTTATGGCTTATCCCTAAAATCGCAGTTTCTTTGATTTCGTCAGGACGAAAAGTCAAAATTAGCAGGCACTTGGTGAATTGTAATCTCCGACTTAAGAATTTGATAAAATCCAGTGTTCCGTTGTCTGCCCAATGCACATCTTCAAATACCAGCACACTATGCTCCTTTACCATGTTAAACAACGACATAAACATTGAATCTCTTTGGTTTTCCTTCAAAACATAGGTGTCTTTATGTTCCGATACAAGAATATCCTGAAGCGGACCCAATGGCCTTGGAGTAAACAGGGCATCGCAATAGCCCACATATGAGGGCAAAGAAATGGGCAGCGCATTCAAAAACTTTTTAACCACTGAAGTTTTTCCCATGCCAGGATGACCGGAAAGAAGAACAATTTGTCCGGTTTCATTACTCTGCCTCAAGCTGTTATTCAAGATCTGAATAATATGATCTCTTTCATGAAGAACCATACGCTATTTTTAAAAATAAGTTAGAAATAAGAGGAATTCGAACGTTTTGTATGTGCCATTTACAGCGGTCAAATATCCTTTTCGTTTGTTGTACTTCTATTTAAAAGTGCTGTAAAAATATCTCAATAGGCATTGCCGGTCGATTCATTTTATAAATTGAAACCAATTACGTGCTGACAAAAAGGGATCAACTTCCAATTTGCTACAAATCAACCCCTATTTGGAAATCGTATCGTCCATTTTCAGGAAGGCGTACTCATTTGGGGTATTTGGGCAATAAAGACATGCAATACACATCATAGGAAAAACGCTGGTGTTACTAATCAAAATGGCACCCGGATGTTTGAGTGCCATTTTGATTTCGCAGCCCTACTTTGTACCTAACCTGATCTTCTTATTGTAGATAACTTCTTTGTTAGCAACAATCACCAGGCGGTAATACCCATAATCAGATTTTTTAAAGTCAAGGATTTTTCCGGCAGTTAACGCATTGCCTAGCTTAACTTGCCTTACAAAATTGTTTTGCCTGTCATAGACCTTAACCGTCAAATCTGAACGGTCTGTATTCAACAACCAGATGCTTACCGTATTATTCCTTTCTTGTACCCTAGGGTCGTTCTTAATTTCACTTGCTGCGATTGGTGTTAAGAGCGCCTGCACAAAAAATAACATCCCAATGCCGAATAGTTTAACTGTCGTTTTCATGATATTTAATTTTATTGATGAATATGATCCAAAGGTATATTTAACCGTTTGCCGATGAACTGAATAATGCCGTACTCCTTTAAATCAAGGACGAAGTACTATATTTTTGATGCAAAAGAATTTTTATCGTTTTCTTCTGAAATGACGCGCGTTCAGGTTTTGATCAACTGCCGTAATCTTCCTTCTCATCCCTATCTTTCATAGCCCATTTAACAAGAAGTAATCAATGCGGTACAAACCTAGGGACCCATAAGATCTTATAAAAGGTACAAGTTGGTAATGGGGGAATCCATGTTGTAAATGAAGAGAAATCGTTTTTCAATTGACATTCTGTTTTTGAAACGAACGTTTTAACGTTCGCAACAGTTGTTGCAGTAACTTGATCTGAAGAGGCAGCCTTGTATTAGGGTCCATTTAGATCTGATTTTTACTAAGAATTTCCAGCACTTCATCCTTGTATATCTTTCCGATTGGAATAGCCTTCCTTCCTATGGTGATGTAGGTGTTTGTATAATTTAAGATGACATTTAGGTTCACTAAAAAAGAGCGGTGTACGCGTAAGAACACACCTTTTGGCAGCCTACTTTCCATATGGCTAATCCCTACCAAGGTGATAAAATTTTGCCCCGGCGTTACTATTTTGATATGATTTTTAAGACTTTCAACATATTGAATATCAGAAAGTTGAATTTTTACATTTTCCCGATCACTCTTTACATAGATAAAAGGTTCCTGAACCAGTTGGTACCGCGCTTCATTAGGAACATGTGATTTTGTCTCCTTTAACCGCCTTAATTTGGAAATAGCCCGCATCATTTGCTCCAGTGAAATAGGTTTTAAAAGGTAATCCACTACATCCAGTTCAAAACCTTCCATAGCAAAATCCCGATGAGCTGTGGTGATAATTACCATGGGTGGGTTTTTAAGGGTCTTCAAAAATGATAACCCATCCATTTTCGGCATTTCGATGTCCAGAAACATGAGATCTACATTAGCCTTTCCCAAAATTTCGAAAGCCTTGGCGGCATTGCGACAAGAAGCCAGAAGTTTCAAATCGGAAAATTCCTTTACATGCTGCTCCAGCACCTTAATTGCAAAAGGTTCGTCCTCCACAATAATACAATTAAACATAGGGATCTTTTAATTTGTCCATAATTGTCAAACTTATCTTGAAACTTTCACAAGTTTCAATTTGCAAGGAATGGCCTGATCCATAGAGCAATTCCAAACGCTTTTTTACATTGGCCAAACCAATTCCACTGCTAACGCGCTTTTCCTGGGAAAGGACTTCTTTTTCATGTAGTGTATTCTCTACTGAAAAGAAAATGGTCTCGTTAACTACTTTTACACAGATCTTGATCCAACTCTTTTCCAAATCTTTCGAGATACCGTGCTTAAATGCATTTTCAACAAAGGAAATTAAAATCAACGGGGCAATTTTGATTCCCTCTGAGTTTGCCGAGACCTCGTAAAATACCTCCAGTTCGTCCCCATATCTTAGTTTTTCCAGTGCTATGTAATTGTTCAAATTATCCAATTCCTTTTCCAAATTGATAAATTTCACATTGGAATCATATAACATGTAGTTCATCATGGCCGACAGCTTAATTACAATATCACCGGCTTTGGGATCTTGGGTTATTACCATACCATACAAGTTGTTCAAGGTATTAAATAGGAAATGCGGTTGTAATTGATGTTTCAGAAATTGTAGCTCGGTCTCAAGTTTTTGGGTAAGCAATTCTTGTGATTTTTTCCGTTGGCGTGCCTGTAATTGAATAAGTTTAATAGGCAACACAAGAGAGACTACGAAAAGTAGATCAAGTGTTTTGTAGGCGATATGAAAGGACCAAAATGAATCATTCTCAATTTTTTCTAAAAAGGCCTCGATTGTAATCAGATACCGACTGATTATATAGTAATCAACCGCCCTAAAAAGAAATCCCCCTAGAATCCCTAGAACCGCAACATAAATCACAAATCGGTAATAGTCGTTTTGTTCAATATATTTTGGGAATAGATAGTAAATCGTAATGTAGGTGAATGACAGCTTAATGGGTAGGACGCAAGCTTCAAAAATCACCCATGAACTGTAATTGCCATTTTCAAAAACGCCTTCGTTCAATACCACATAAAAAACGAGCCAGGACATCCAATAGAGCACATGGCGCAGAATCCGCTCAAAATTCCAGTTAAGATAGGTTTTGGAAATATTTAACATATTCAAAAGTAGTCCTCCCAGGAGATTTTAGGGAATAATCTAGTATAGAAAGCGACTTTTTTATTACGAAGGCCGCTTTTTTTAGTACTGTATAAAATTCGACCAGTATCAAACAATACATAGAGTGTATCTCCGGAAAGTTGCGCTTTATGGTTGAAGCAGTTTCACATTCCAATCATCTTTCTCACGTTCAAAAAGGGTTCTTCGGTGAAATCGCGTAGTTTTAAATTCCATAAATTCTATGCGTACCGGATAGATGGATATCCCTCCCCAGTGCCTTGGTCTGACGATTTCAGAATTTTTAGCAACCTTATCCAATACCCTCATTTTCAATAGTTCCAAATCATCACTTTCCTTACCTTGTTCACAAACCAAAGAAACCGCTTTTGAAATAGGGTTTCGTTCTTTAAAATAGATATCAGCGAGTTGCTCCGAAATTCGTGATGCCAGACCTTGAATTCTGATTTGTCTTTCTGTTGCTGTCCACCAAAACGTAAGGGCTACCTTTTTATTAGAATTAATCTCGATCCCTTTTCTCGAATTCAAGGGACCGGTGATAATAAAGGATTCATCTATCACCTCTTTAAAAGATACAAATCGCGCGTTTGGAAAATTCTCAGCACCAACCGTGGACAAACATACCGCAGAGGGGATACGCACTTTTGACAATGCGAGTTCTTCGTTGTACCATTCTAGAAAAAGAGGCAAAGGGTCCATATTAGATTTCATTTTGGTTCAAGTCGTTTTTTTGTTCTCCCTAAGCATTCCCACCATAGTTATTTTTATTGCGTTTATAAATACGCTAAAAAACCAAGGTAAGCCAGTTACTCAGATATATCTCATTTGTCAAACTTTCTCTTAACTTGAAGATTGCTTCGTTGTATTTTTTAAGGAGTAATTTGGGGTGCTCCATAACATTGAAAAGTTCTTCTTTGCCGAATGCTTTAAAAACTGCGCCAAACAGTTCAGATCCTAAAAAATAGGCTCTACCTTTTATTCCACTCAACCAATAGGTGCGGATACGCTGTTGTATATCTTCTTCGGTATAGGTGCCGTCGTAGATCCTTTGGAAATCCTGCTCAAAAGCATTGAATATTTGTCTTTCTTCCAAGGTGTATTCGGACCAGATCTCTTGTGTTGCTTTACCATAGTTCTTTGAACGACCCTCGGAGACTTTAGCAATACATCCTCCTGGCAAATTATCTACAAATTTACTTGCCGTTCCCTCTGCTACAAACACTTGCAGGAATTCATACGCTAGAGAATCTTTAGCCGTCTTCAGTTTGGGATATGCTATCTTCAAGCCTAAATGATGTGATTCATGTGCAATAATATCTACCAACTCCTGAATGTTAATAGTACCATCACTATGTTTTGGTAGTTTAAAAAAATCGTACCCCTGTTTTCCTTTAATGGCGAAGGCACTACTTCCTCCGTTGGGATGAACAAAAAAATAAAAATCCGGAATGCTCATAGATTTAGGTAGCCATTTTTGGGCATCTAAAACCCCTAATTGGATGGCTTTGTTCAGATTCGTATCTTCTAAAGCTTGGATATTTTTCCGAAAGTGTTTGATATTTGAGAAAGCATTTTTCCAAAAGGGCAGCATAGCATCGGCTCTTTCGTTCGTACCAATATCATAGGTATTGGGAAATTTTAGTGATAGTATCATTTTCTTAAAGGTTTGCTTTGGAAGATGATTTGGTCTCCAATCACGATTGTAGTGTTGAAACATTATTTCATAAGGCCTGGTGAGTAATATACTATCGAGTTGCTGTTCAATTATCGCTTTTGACGTGTTGGATCGCATTTGTTCAAAAATGGAAAGCATGCCCGAACAAGCTGAAATATCAGTTTCCACGGTCTGTGCGCCTGAGCGCAGAAAAACCAGGGCAAGTAGTAAAGCGATTTTTTTCATAGTAAACGCAGGGATTAAAATTTTTTGACGTCTTAGGCAATAATGGAATTTCTGAACCATTTCCATGGCTAACATACAAAGTGTCATAGACATCTCCCTTTACCCGGAGCAAAAACATAGGTTACATTACCTACCTTCCACTTTCCGGCTACCATATTTTGAACATTAATAGGGTAATAGCTTTTCTGCCCGGTATAATCCATTATCTCCAAATAATACGCTCCCTGATAGGCTACGACTTTCCAATCCCCTTGATTTTCAGCCACGCCAGCTCCAGAAGCTCTGTTGTTCCTGTTGCTGGTATGCTGCGTGCCCTTAACATTGTAAGAACCATCATAGGAATAATTGTACCTACCGTTGGGACAAAAATCAATATAGGTTATTGCACTGGCCGAATTGTCACTTAAGTATGAGGATTCAGAATAGGTAACCAATTGACTTCCATTAATATAACTGGTTAACTGCTGTATTTCATCTTGCGCATTAGCGGTAGAACCTAATACGACAGCTACCATAATAAAAAGGGTGTTGTAAAATTTCATTTTTCATTAATGTTTTTAGTTGTTCAGGTTTTTAACTCTTTGAGAGATGATAGGAGTTTTTCGGTCTTTTCAATGCATACCTATCATTTAGTATTTTCCGGTATTTTAAGCAGAGAAGATCAAAGTGATCCTCGACTTCCTCTCGTAGAAGATGACTATGCAACGCCAGAAGAAAATCATGCCATCCCGCTAAAAGTCCTACCCAATGGGTACCATTTCCTCCGGGTTGGATATGTTGAATTCCGGGATCGGTAGGGGCGATCATATCTTCTGGAATTTGATCTTTTAGATGCAGTTCAACGCCATTTTTTGTGGATATTATATCAAGTCTTGTAAACGATTCCAAAGAACTGTTGTATTGAATATATTCAAATACTTTTAGGTTTTCAATCCAGCCCTTCCAACCGCCTTTAAAAGCGAATTTACCTCCGACCCTAATATCGATCTCGGTTTTCATAAACCAGTTTTCCAGCTCCTCCGGCTTCGTTATAGCATGCCAAAGCTGCACTTTGGGAACTTCATAAAAGCTTTTAAAAAGAACTCTATTACCAGCCAAAAATTTGATCTGTACTTTTTCTGATACCATATTGAAATTTTTATCTGGGGTAGATCACCGCTAGCGCACAGAGAAAGACTATATTTTTGAGAACATATTGTCCTACAAGCGTTATTGCGAAAGGCGCATCATTAAAAAATAAATCAGGTTGAACAAAAACTAATGCAAATGTTCCCAATAGATGGAATATGGCAAACTTTATGGTTGTGGAAATATATATTTTGAAGAGCAACAACAACCCGAGTAAGGTTTCTGCTATTGCCAACATTAGATAGCTGACTCTATCGGGTAGCAAGCCAAAACATAGCGCTCTCAACGTTTTGCTCGCTAATTCCTCAGCAGGACTGAGGTTTTCGAAGAACTTTAGCATCCCAAACCAGAGATAGATTATGCCAATACTTGCACGTAGCAATGAAATTTTTATTTTTTCGCTATGCACCAATTCTCTAAACTTATTCGCTACTGCTTCAACCACTTTTTACTAATTGCTATAATCAGAATCCATTCCTATTTCTTCCAGGGGTAATCTACTGGGAACTTGTAATGGCATTAACTTTTCCAAGTGGATCGCACTGGAATCCGTTAGTGCCGCCATAAATGCCAATAGATCCTTCACCTCCTTTTCATTTAAATCTATCGGAGCTTTTACCAGGGGATCAATAGTCTTCAAAACCCTTTGAATTACCGATTTATCTCCCTTGTAGGTTTCCCTTAGTTCCGGACTTAATCGTTCAACATCGTAATTTTCAAGAAAATGTCTAGTATCTAAATGGTGGCGGATAGCATCTTCTAAGGTACCATAGGCACCATTATGCATCCAGGGGCCTGTTATGGCCACATTTCGCAATGGTGGTGTTCTAAACGAAAACCGATCTTTAGGATTGCCCGTCTCTGCAAATCTTCCGGCATCTAAAGGGGCAGCATTGTCCTTTCCAGGTCCGAATTGGGGTATACCAATATTGTGGAATTGCTGGTCCGTGAACAGATTTCCGGTATGGCATTCTGAACATTTGGCCTTTCCGTAGAAAAGAAGCGCTCCTCTTTTTGCGGCCTCATTCATAGCTTGTACCTCTCCCCTTAAATACTTGTCCCAAGGGCTATTAACAAAGGTGAATTCCTTTATTTCGAAGGCAGCTATAGCATTGGCTGCATGTTGAAATCCTAACTGACTCATTGGGATTTCAGGATACGCCGCCTTAAAAAGTTTTCGGTACCCTGAGAAAGCGAGTATTCGCTGCATTAATGCCCTCCAAACGGACTGAGGAGCTGCATTACTGATCAGGGAAAGTTCGTTAGTCTCGCCAAAAATATCAACATCGCCAATTTCGCCGCGCATTTCATCCCTTGAAGTTACCGGAAACATGGCCTGTGCTGCTAACACATTGTCCAGCCCTTCAGGTAATTTTTCATCCGCTGGTGATAGAAAGCCGGCACCTTCCTTACCTGAAACCCTCCCATCCCAAAACATGGTATGCCATTCTTCTGCTCCTCGATTAAAGATTTCCGGGGAATTTCTGGGTACTCTGTCCCGATCTTCTCCCATGATCCTGCTTTTTCCCAAACCATATCCACCAACTCCGATAGCAAGTTGTAGATTATCTCCCGATTGAAGACTGGGGTGATGGCAGGTTGCACAGGATACATCCCGATTACCACTCAATAGTTTATCGAAAAAAAGCATCCTGCCCAATTGAACTTTTGAGGAATCTATTTCAGGAACGGCTACATACGCTTCCAGTTTACGGTCTTCAATAATGCGCTTTAACTGTTCGTCCAAATTCAGATAGCGGAATGCTACAACCAACATAAAAACGGTACCGATCGGTAGTATTGCCTTTTTCATTTTTAATTGAAAATAGAAGTAGGGTGATTAAACCCTACTTCTTATTAGGATTTGAAAATTAGTTCACATCATCTCCCTCGGGAAACATGGCAAACAGTTGCACATGGGTATCCTTTCCGAAAGCTCCGGGATCCGGGCCATAGGTTTTCCCATCAGTGTGTAGGGCAATTGCCATACCACTCATTAATTGATCACCACTTAATTGTAGGCAATGCTCGAAGGTCACATCGAGACTTGCATTCCCTTTATTATCCGTTTTAAATACGGACTGCGCTCCTTTTCTATCTCCAAGGGGTACATCCAACGTGCCGGTAAAAGGAACAGTTGGAGGTGCAGGCATAAAGAAGTGCCACATGGTATAGGTAGCATTGGGGACAAGATTTTCAAATTCGGCGGTAAAGGTGCTCCATCCTTCTTCACAAGATATGGTAGCGGTTCCTTTCCCCTTTAACCAATCCGCCAACGTCATACCAAGGGATTTCCCCTTTTTGTACGGCCCTGCGTTTTTAGGATCAAACGGATCATGGTGTTCTGCTTGTTCTATGGTATAGATTTTAGCGGACAGGTATTTTTCTCGCTCTGAAGGCAGTACTCTGTATACTTGCCCGGAACCGGCCTTTTTCTCTACAAATACATCTTGCTCTATCAATCCGGCTTTGAGGTGATCCACAAAGACAAGTTCGATCTTGGTTGGAGGATCGAATACCCCACCCGATGAATAACTACTTAACAGAATTGCCCCGGTAATTGTTACTATTGCGGTAATTAACTTGTTCGTTTTTTTCATGATTTTAAAAGATTAATGATTACAATTATTGATTGAATTTAATTTTTGAATACAAAGGCGAACTGTTCAACCACCGTACCGTCCGGTCCCAGTATTTGTCCATAGGTTTTGCTATCCATATGATACGAACCCACAACATGCCATTCTTCCTCATCGGTAAGCGGACATTCTTTTATGTCCCCTATCATTGATAATACACGTCCCGTAGGGCTAAAGGCAGAAAAACTGGCGGTACCCGATGGGGAGGCAATAAAAAAGTTATCGGACCCGTCGCCCTTGCCTACCGCACCAATACCTCTAATATTCAGCATCTCCTTTGAGGGATCTGCCCCCCCTTCCTTGAATGTTACATGCCATAAGGTATATACCCCATGGGGTACCAATCCCCTCAGCGTTACCTCCATACTAACACCATTGTTCTCACAGTTAACTTCAATACTACCATTCACTAAACTGAAATCGAATAGCCGCATATGAATGCCGTCCATATCCGTAACGGGTACTTTTTTGCGACTCTCATAGATGAGTTCTGCCGGCTCAGTGGGAGCTTCGCCCAGCTCATTTTCAATAAATGCTGAAACCGTGACCACTTCATCTAAAATCTCAGAGGTTCCTTCATTTGGAGGATCACCTTCGTCTTCGTTACTACAGGCTGCCAAAACAAAGAGTCCGGTTGCGAGTACAGCTATAAATCTGGCCATACGAACGGATTGTAATTTCTCTTTTTCCATTGTTTATTTATTTTTTACCGCCCAAACTCCATATTCTGGGCATATTAATTAATAGTCCAAATCTATTGTCATAACTGATCATGAAATCTGGGGTAATTACCTATTTTATATTTTTATCTACCCATTTTTAAGAGCCCTCTATTTTTGGTATTTACCTACGCACTACTACTACCTATAGGCAATCGTACCGAGTAATGAGGTGAATAGCGGCATTTTAGTTGGGAGTAGATATTGGTGGCAGTGCGTACTCAGTATACAGCGCGTCAATTGTTATTGTATAGTTCGACGCCCGTATCCCATCTCGACCACAGGGAGTTTTGCGGAATGTAAAAAAGCGTGTGTTAAATCTAGCGGTGTAAGGATAACCGTTTGTGGGTCTTTCTCCCTTCTCTTACTACAATTGCTACAATTTCAATTACATCCTTTATAGAGGTTCTAAAGTTTACGATACAGGATCGCAAACAATACCGATTATCAAGGATAGCATTTGAAAGAAAAACTTCACCATTCCTTTGCAGCGTATCCAATAATTCCTGATTTAAAGTGTTCACATAGGTCCGCTGTTCCTTATTTTGTAAATCGGTTCCAATAGGCACATACCTGAAATTTGTGATACTTAAATTATGTGAGATTGCCTGTAGTTCGGGATGCAGATCCGCTTCCTGAAAGAGTAATATCGCCTGTTCTATATTTCTACTTATCCCTTCTACAAATCCCTGCTTACCGATTTGCTGAATGGTGGCCCAAAGCTTAAAAGCCCTAAAACCCCTGGAGTTTTGAAATCCGTATTCATAATAATTATGGGTAGCGTCATACACTTGATGAAAATTGTAATACTCCGGGTTAGATCCATATGTACCCCTTAGATCATTGGGATGTTTTACCAAAACACAGCCAACCTCTAATGCATTGTATAACCATTTATGTGGGTCTAGTGCAAATGAATCTACCCCGTTTAGTCCTACAAATAATTGTTTCATTCTGGGGACAGCTACGGCAGGGAGTCCGTAGGCCCCATCCAGATGAAACCACAGATTATTTGCCGAACAAACTTCTGAAATGGCCGCAATATCGTCGACTGCTCCGGTGCTTACATCGCCCGCAGTTCCTATAACCATTACAGGTAAATACCCCTTGGCCTTATCTTCATGGATCATGGCTTCCAAGAGGTTGCAATCCATTTTGTTTTTACGGTTTGGCGGGACAAAACGGACAGATTCAAGACCAAGACCTGAAAGTTTTGCCGCTTTTTCAATCCACGTATGAGTGGTTTTGCAACAATACACTACTACCTTCTTCTTCACCGCTGCCAATCCCCTAGAATGATAGGTTTCCGGAAGTTTAGCATGTAAGGCAGCAAAAAAACAGGTCAAATTTGCCATATTTCCCCCACTTACTAAGATACCGCCATAGTCTTTTGGTAGCCCTGTAAATTCTAAAAGCCATGCTATGGTCTGTTTTTCTATTTCAGTTGCGATGGGGCTCAATATTTGGGCACCGACGTTAAGGTTTAGGGCACTGGCAATAAAATCGGCGAAAGCACTGATTGGAGCCGCAGAAGAAGTAATGTACCCCATAAATTTTGGATGGCCATTAAAAAGAGAATGATGCTTCAATAGATTCAACCCCCTGAACAGTACTTCCTTTGCTGGTAACCCATATTGCGGTAAAGGTTGATTCCCTAAAATTTCCTCTAACTGTTTTGGAGATTTCCCTGAAGTAATCGGGATATCTTCTATATGCTCGATAAATTCGGCGATCTCGTTCACAAGAGTATGGCCTATCTCGATGAACTCGGCCTTTTTGATTTCCAAAGGATTTTCTTCAATAGCTCTCATGTTTCCAAAGTGCTTATACGATCAAAAGTAGACCGCTAAACCCATCAAAGTGGTGGGACAATTCCCTATTTTATCGGGAGCACCTACCTATTTTTATGCTGTAGTAGTTAAAATGGGTACCCCGAGAATTAAGGTTTTTACCAAGAAATGCGAAATTTAAAGCGCCATGTTAAAAAAGGACAGTTTTATGAAGACAACACTATTTAAAAAGAAAACTTCCGTAAAGACCGAGAAATTGGCTAACTGTCATAATGGGGTAGGGGTTCTGGACTTCAGATGCCTGGTTGAAAAGGGAGAATTACCTAACGGATGTCTTCTGAAGTACATCCATGATGATATTTTGCCACCAAAAACTTCTATTGGTAATCACCCGCACTACAATTGCGAAGAATACTACTATATACTTTCTGGCGAAGGAACGATGATTTTGGACGATCAAGAGTATAAAGTAGCTTCTGGGGATTTTACTGGTGTTTTCCCAGGTGGTAGTCATGGTCTGATGAATAGCGGAACAGCAGATCTTAGAATTATCGTAATAGGTATAGACCGAAGCATACCCTAATTTGGTTTGAATCAAACAAGGGACTCCCTCGTTTAGCGGGATTAAATCTTTCGCTCGTTAATTTTTTCAAAAAACTTTTGCTTGAAGTGTTTGCCAATGGGAAGATGTTTGTTTTTAATAATTAAATAGTTAGCCGTGAATTTCGAGATGTGGTTTAACGCTACCAAATACGACCGGTGGATACGAACAAAATATTGTGTAGGTAGTATTTCCTCCATTTGCGATATGCCCATTAAGGTAATTATAGTTTCTTTAGTGGTTATTAGCTTAATATGGTTTTTAATACTCTCGACATATACCAATTCTTCCAGGTTTACTTTGACGTATTCTCCTTCTGATTTCACATAAATAAATGGAGCAGAAAAAACAGTATTTGTCCCATTTTCAATTCTCGGATATTCTAGTGTTCTCTTGGTAAGTGCGTACACTTTTGCAATCGCTTTTGTGAACCGTTCCAATGAAATAGGTTTTAGAAGATAGTCTACAATTTCAAGTTCATAGCCATCTAAGGCATATTTCCTATGAGCAGTGGTCAAAATAACCGAAGGTTTTTGCGATAGACTCCTCAAAAATTGGATCCCTGATATTTTTGGTAGTTGAATATCTAAAAACAGAATATCAATCTTGGTCTTTTGCAGGGCCAATAAGGCATCCATGGTCGTGTGATATACGCCGCAAATTTCAAGATCGCTGAAATGGCCAATATGGTTTTTCAATACTTTTATTGCCGGTTCTTCGTCCTCTACGATAATACATTTCATAGCCATAGTTTTAGTATTACGCTAAAAATTTCCCCAGATGTTATGCTGATGTCATGAGATTGGGGGTAAATAAGACGTAGTCTTTTTTTGACGTTTTCCAATCCTATTCCACTTTTTACTTCTTGAGCATCAGAAGCAATCAAGGAAGTGTTGTTGCTTATTTGAAAGGTCAAAAGATTACCTTCAATCTCAATCAAGATGCGAATCCAAGAATCACTTTCAATCTGTGATACCCCATGCTTAAAAGCGTTTTCAACAAAAGGAATTAGTAAAAGGGGGGCAATCTGAAGTTCTGAAATCGCTCCGATAACCTCAAAGGATAGATTTAAACGCTTGCCGTACCGAATTTTTTCAAGTTGAAGGTAATCCTTGATGAGTTCAATCTCCTTTTCAAGTTCGGTAAACCGGGTATCGCATTCATAAAGCATATAGTTGATGATGTTGGATAGCTGGATAATTGTTTTGGCAGCTTTTTTGTCGCCATCTAAAACCAGCCCGTATATGTTGTTTAACGTATTCATTAGAAAATGCGGCTGTAATTGGTTCTTAAGAATCTGTAATTCAGAACCTATCTTTTCCTGTTTCAATTGCGTGTTCGCCCTTTCCTGTCGCATGAATCTTTGAATCATTTTGATAACCACTACAAGCGAAGCCACATAAATCAGATCAACCGCGCGAAAGAAGGTTTTAGCGGACCAAAACGCTGTGGGCTGATCCCTTGCTATCTCCGGGAACGTCTTAAATAGAAACGTCATAAAGAGTACGCCTACAAAGGCAAGTGCTAAAACTTGGGCAAATAGGAGAAAGTACTTTTTTTTGCGCAGAAATCTTGGAAACAACACATAGGCCACAAAATAGGCATAAGGTAATTTGATAGTCATCAACATAAGCTCCAGATAAAACCACTGTTGGTAACCTGTTCCTTGATATGCGGCGTTTAGGGTGCCGTAAAATGTAAGCCAAAACCCCCAATAGAGCGCATGTCTTAAAATGCGCTTCAAAGACCATCCGCTAAATTCTTCCTCTATTGAAAACATATAGCATCAAATTACCACACAATAAATAACTTTTTTGCTATTTCCAAACCAATAAAGGACAGAATAACACAAAATCATTACCTATGATGTATTCTGCGGTATCAATGCCCTTGAATAAACAAATCGATTCGTATTTAGTGTAAGCCGCCCTGTTGATCCCTTTCCGATTTTTTGGGCCCTTGATTCAGAATATTTTGGGCCTACAAAAAATTCCAGAGATGAAAACAAAGTATCTTTTTTTATGCATTGGTGCTTTTTTGTTCAGTCAGGTTTCCTTAGCGCAAAAAACCATTAGAGGGACTGTATATGATGAGAATGAAATACCAGTTGCTTTCGCAAATGTGCTGTTGCTACAGGCCAGAGATAGTACGTTGATTACGGGTACTATTACAACCGAAAATGGAGAGTTCGAATTGGAGAATAGCGCTTCAGAAGATGTCGTAATTAAAATATCGCTTTTGGGATACAAAGACTTTGTTTCATAACCTATTGTTGCAGGCACCGGTTTGGACCTGGGAACGATTAAGGTGGTTACGGACATTGAGGCACTTTCCGAAGTTGTGGTCCGTGGTGCACTTCCTTTGATCCAACAAAAAATAGATCGAACCGTTGTTAACGTTCAGAATACGGTGCTGAGCGCTGGCAATACGGCTTTGAATGTACTTTCCAGAACCCCGTTGGTCACCATAAATCGATCCACAAATCAAATAGGGCTTATGGGCAAACAAGGGGTTTTGGTCATGATCAATGACAAGGAGGTGCGTATGGACCAAGCGGATCTGGTGGCGTATTTGGACGCATTGCCTGCAGCTAACATTGAAACCATAGAGTTAATCACGGCTCCTCCTGCGCGATACGATGCCCAAGGAGGAGCAGGAATTATAAATATTAAAACACGGAATATAGATACCGATGGACTTTCAGGCAGATATGGGACCAATGCTGGTATTGGGAAAAGACCCAAGTTTGGAGGAAACTTGAGCATAAGCTGGAAAAAGAACCGATGGTATATGTATGGCAATCTTTCTACCAATCAGAACTTTACCCTTGAGCCTGCCCGTTACTTCACGGAAAAATCATTCTCAGGGGATCAAGTAAATTCGGAGCTAATCGCGGATAGGAGGCCATATGTGGGTTTGTACAACGGGGAATTTGGTTTGGATTACGATCTAGGTGAAAAAACCATTTTGGGAACAAACATTTCAATGATGAACAGCATCTGGGACTTAGCATCCTACTCTGAGACCAATAGTGAAAGTAGTCTACGCGGAACGCTCATAGACATTACTGAAGCGAATGAAGAGAATAGATTACTTCGTGTAGTCAGCAACATTAGCCTAAGGCATAGTTTCTCATCGGATACTCAAATCAGTTTCGATTATGACAATATACAATTCAACCGAAAAAATCCCTCGGACTATAAGGTGTTACGGGAAGGACAGGATTTCATCGAAAGATCCAATTTTATTTCTTCTGCTGAGACCCCCCTGGATATTAACGTAGGTAAGGTAGATCTCACTTCCAGACTAAACGAGGCGATACAACTTGAGACCGGGGTAAAGCTGGCGTTCTCAAGTTTTACCAACAATGTCCGTGTTGCCAATGAGATCAACGATGAATTCGTAGAGGATCCGGCGTTTACCGATTCCTTTGAAATGGACGAGGAGATCTATGCTGCTTATATTTCGGGGGATTGGCAAATTAATGAAGATCTGATGTTAAAATCCGGATTGCGATATGAATATTATTACTTGAACCTTATCTCCCAAAATGATGGACAATTAACAGATAGGAGAAGAGGGCGTTTTTTCCCAAGCGCGTATTTGAGTTATCGTATTAACGACAACAGTGAGTGGAACCTATCTTATGTAAAACGAATTCAGCGGCCAGGGTTTACCACCTTGGCACCGTGGTTTTACTTTTTTGACCAAAACACACTATTTACTGGAAACCCTACCGTGATTCCAACACTAACGAACCAGTTCCAAACAGATTTTAGGTATAAGACCTTTAACCTTCGCTTTCAATACACGCATGACGATCTCCCGGTATTCAATTGGATACCGGAAGTGGATGACGCTGCCCAATTGTTTATTGTTAGGCCCGTGCAAGGTGAATCTATGGAGACCTTGTCCTTAACGGCAAACGCCCCCTTAAGGATCAACAACTGGTGGACTACAGACAATAGCCTAATCCTTTACTATTTTAAACAACGACCTATCATTGGCGGTGAGGTTTTTCAACAAAACTCGGGTGCTTTTAACTTCTCCACAACGCATAGTTTTACTATTTCCGATAATCAGGAAATGGAAATTAGCTTTAACTACAACTCTCCATACCGGGATGGGATTATACAGGTGGGTGCTAGGTATGGTCTTGACCTTGAATTCAGTAAAAAGTGGGATTCGGGTACTGCGCTAACATTTAGTGTTACCGATATCTTTAATACGATGACCCGGTGGCCCTTGGAAATGGATATCAGAGACCGGGGTATATTTTATGAATGGGAATATGACACCGAAGCTCCGGTATTCCGGTTGAACCTTTCTGTTCCCTTTGGAAACAGAAACTTAAAAAAGAGAGCGAAAAATAGATCAGGTTCAGAAGAAGAACAGCGCAGATTGAATTAAGCGGATCACTCCTAGGTAAAGGACAAAAAGCCTTTTCCTACTAACAAAAATAAGTAGGTGCCGATGTATATATTATGAATCGCATCTGTTGGAAATGGGAATGCGTCATTACAACAAAGGATCATCCTCAATATGGATATACTATAGATTTCCTTTTTAACGCGAGGTAGAACGAAGTTCTTATTGATCGCATTACCGCGCTCAACAAGTTCGATACAACTTTTGTAATGGTTATTTCCAGAACCGTACAAAAATGCTTTATAAACCTCTTTCAAAAAGCCAATAATAGCCACTATATTTAGTAATGCGTTATTTACTATGTATCGGCAGTGTTCAATCGCTTTATTTGGCCCTAATGATCCTTACCCAAAACCGGGCCTATCTCCCTAATAGAATTTTAATGGTATGGATGTTTGTTTTAGGTATCAATCTATTAGGAGGCTTTTTAGCGCTTGTTGGTTTTTATGAAACGTACCCGCACTGGTATGGATTTGATGCGACGTTGGTTTTATTGCATGGTCCTTTCGCTTATCTGTATGTTATCTATTATCGCAATGGGGAAACCCGACTTCGGCGACAGGACTATCTTCACTTTCTACCTTACGTGTTTTTTACCGTCTATTTCATTTATAAGGTAAGGACCACCCCAACGAACTATGCAGCTATAAAAGCAATTATCCAAAGTCCGGACCCTGTCATATTAAGTATGTTGATATGCATTCAAGTGGCATTTCTTGTATATAGTATATTGCTATTCATCAAGCTCCAAAGGCAACGCACTTACATTGAAGAATCCTATTCGTTTATTGAAGGGGTGGACTTGCAGTGGGTCAAATTTATGCTGTGGATATTGATCGGGGTTGTTGTGCTACTGGTACTAGGAATGATTTCGGCAGATCTGTTTTCCTTGGTTTCCTCAGAATTGAAAACCTATTTCTTTTATGGTTGTCTTGCCCTGATTCCCTTTTATATACTGTATCAGTCCGTCAAACACAACATTTTTCATATCCGATTTACGCAAACCCAATCGGCAAATAAATATTCCGGCTCGAACCTTTCTGAAGAAAACTCCAAGCACATACTCGAACAGTTGGATACCCTAATGCGTTTGGAAAAGCCCTACCTCGATAGTTATCTATCGATTACCAAACTGGCGGATATGTTGGATATCCATTCCAAACATCTATCTCAGGTAATTAACGCGTATAAACAGACCAGTTTTTTCAACTATATCAACACCTACAGGGTACAGGAAGTAATTGATCGAATGCGCAACGAAGCCTATCAGCATTTTACGATTTTAGGTATCGCCCTGGATGCCGGTTTTAACACGAAATCAGCCTTTAATAAGTCGTTTAAGAAACTTACAGGCTATACACCTTCTGAGTATAAAAAGCATAAACTTAAATAGGTACAGTTTCCTGAAAATGGTCGATACTGCTTATGGTGGATAGTTTATTAGTGAGAATTTATAATCGCAAAATTCTTACACTAATGAAAAAATCAACCCAGCCAATTACTTACCTGGGGCTTATTATTGCCTTCTTTGGCGTTCCGTTTGTCGTATATCTCTATAGTTTATTTGCGCCTGAACCTTATACAGATGTATTTATACTCCAAAAGGAGATAGTCATATTTGCCGTTATGGCACTACTTCTTTGGGTTGTAATTAAAGGAGAAAAAAAGGGGCTTAGTTCCATTGGACTGCATAATAAACAATGGATAAGATCAATCGGTAGGGCTATCGGTCTGGCCATTGTTCTAATGGCAGTACTTCTGCTTTGCGTTTGGATCCTGGGAATGTTTGATATCCCGGTTGGTGGGAATGAGGGAAAAAAATACGAAGCGATCTCCCTTTGGACAATGACCTTGATCACCATTCGTGCCGGGGTTGTGGAAGAGATCTGTTATCGAGGGTATATCATAGAAAGGCTTGAGAAAATTTCCGGGGGTAATATGTGGATCTTCCTGATAGTACCTGTAGTAGTATTTGCTTTAGCCCATTATTCTCAGGGTATTGCCGGACTTGTTATTTCCTTTGTGGCGGGCTTAGTTCTGGCTTTTACCTATTGGAAAACACGTGATCTTAAGGCAAATATTCTTGCACATTTTCTGGTCGATTTTGTTCCTAATGTGGTTATGCAACTCCTATAACTCGAAAAGCGGATATTGCGATCATTAAGATTATGTTTTAAGCAATTCTAATGGGTACTTTAAAACCAAAGTGTAGTAAACCAATAAGAGTTACGTAATCCTTACTGTTGTTTTATCCTTGGGTCTCTTCCAAAAACAACAGCCTTTGTAGTAAAGCGGCTAAAAAAGAGGTGTCACTACCTCTTTTTTTTATTCATTATACCATTGAAAATAAAATCCTTACATCAAGAATCCCTGGTTCGAAAAAAAAATTATGCTATATGTGTGATGTTTTGTCTTCAAAGTGCCACTAACGAATTAAACCATGGTTCAAAAAGTAAATCTAAATTACATTGTATGAAAAAATATGTATTGGTATTGACTGCCATCTTGAGCTATACTATTCTTCCGGCGCAGCAATTACCTTCTAAAACTGAAAACCTCAACTCACTTTTTGAGCATTGTTATCAGAATAATCTCTTTAACGGAAATGTTTTAATCAGCACCAAAAACGATATACTTCTAAAAAGATCGTACGGTTATTGTGATCTGGCATCTGAGCATGTTTTATTGTCCGACGATGCATTTCTTTTAGCATCTGTGAGTAAGCAATTCACGGTAATGGCTATGGTGCTGCTGCATGAAGAAGGAAAAGTGAACTATGATGATTTGGTCATAAAACACCTTCAAGAATTTCCCTACGATAACATAACAATACGACATCTATTAACCCATACTTCAGGTCTAAAGGAGTATACTTCCTTGGTAAATGCACAAATTGACCGATTCAAAGAACGTTTTGAACAGCATGGAGAGGTGTTTGATAACACTAGTGTGCTTCGGCTTTTCAGGAACAATGCAATTCCCCTCGATTTCGATCCGGGTACGGAATTCTCCTATTCCAACACAGGCTATGTCTTTTTAGCCGTACTGTTAGAAGCGATAAGTGGTTTACCCTTAAAGGCGTTCTTACAGACCAAAATTTTTGGACCGTTGGAGCTTAAAAATACCTTTTTAAAGGAATTTAAGGGCGTGGATTCCAACGTAAAAAATCAGGAACTACGAGCCTTAGATGCTTTTGAACAAAACATTTTGAATGGGGAGGTTCAAATCAAAAAAGTACCTGAGTTCCTGCAAACCTATGGTGATGGAGGAATTTACAGTACTACGGAGGACCTTTTTAAGTGGTTCAACGCACTTGATAATGAAGTCTTGATAAGTAAAAGGGCACAGATGGATGCCTATGAGACGTATTCCGAAAACAACAGGGATTTTCCATATGGATTTGGTTGGTTTGTTAGAAAGCACCCTATGAATGGTAATCGTATCTTGACCCACTCTGGTAAATTTATGGGTTTTACTAATGCTGTCTTTAGGGATCTGGATGAAGGCTTTATTTCTATCGTTTTAAGCAATAACTCCCATTCCATAAATAGGGAAATCAATAGTGCGATCGTTAAAATATTGTATGGTCAACCCTTTGCGTATCCAAAGATACCAGCTGCAAATATTTTACTAAAGCAAGTGGTGTCCAAAGGTACGGCTGCGGCAATAGCGGTATATGAAAAGTGCAAAGAGGATATTCGTTATGATTTTTCGGAAAGCGCCATCAATACAATGGGATATCTGCTATTGCGAGATAAAAGGACCAAAGCGGCATTGGATATTTTCAAATGGAATGCTACCCGCTTTCCTAACTCAAGCAATGTTTATGATAGTCTTGCGGAAGCGCAACTTGCTTTGGGAAAATTAGAGGAAGCATGTCTTAATTATAAAAAATCCCTGGAACTGAACGGCGAAAATGAGAATGCCAAATTGATGCTCGAAAAAATTAATCAAAAAGGCTAGCAAAAAGCGTGTCTACAGCGTCCCAGAAATACATACAACTAATTCGCGCCAACGAAGGGCTCATTTACAAGGTTGCTTCCATGTATACCAATTCTCGTGAAGATCGCGAGGACCTTTCTCAGGAGATTGCATTTCAAATTTGGAGGTCCTTTGAAACCTTCAAAGCGCAATCTAGCTTCAGCACCTGGATGTATAGGATTGCCCTGAACACGGCAATTCAATTTTTAAGAAAGGAAAAGCGAAAGGTAAAAAGCAGCAGCCTTGGTAATGCAATGCATGAGATCATTTCTGAGAACAGAGTGCCTTCAAATCCTAAAATGGAACGGATACTATTAGTTGCACAAACCATGAAACAATTGGATAAAGGAATTCTGCTGCTTTATCTGGAAGGTTTTAACCATAAAGAAATAGCGGAAATTTTAGGTATCAGTACCACTAATGTGGGGACAAGGATGCAACGTATACGAGAGCGTTTGAAAAAGAAACTTAATGAATAGACAATGGAACTTGAACGTTTAAAAGAAGACTGGAAAAGCATAACACCGGAATCAGGCAATGGAAAACTGCTATCCGATGCCAAATTATCGGAAATAACGAAAAGAAGAGTAAAAACCAATACATACAAGGTGATCATCCCGAAACTCTTATCGAGTATACCCTATTTTTTTGGAGCCATTTTTTTGGTGGCCTTTAGTCAATTTTTTGATTCGCAGCTTACGATATCCATAGCGATTCTTGCTGTGACGATTTGTGCCCTCATTCCTATACTAAACGTTTTTGCTATTGCGCGATACAAAAGGATGGTACATGTTACTTCCTCTGTCAATGAAACCTTAGTATTTGTTCAAAAGCAAGGGAGACAATTTATCCGACTGCAATATGTAATTGGACTTCTTAACATATTGCTGATTGCTCTGTTTGTGGTGCTGATACCGTTGGTGTATTCGGAGGAGTTATCGCCGGAAGAGACGCTTGTCAGCCAATGCGTTGGGATGCTGGTCGTCGCCTTTTTTTCATACCGCGTTTGGAACTATTACAAGCGCATTATTGATTTTAATGTTAAGGTGCTAAAAGAATTGCTATGAAGATGATCAGATTGTTTTTAAAGTGGCTGTTTCGAATTCTAGCGTTTTTGATTGCGGTATTCTTCCTATTTGTTTTCCTTCCGGAAAAGGAAACCGTTGCACCGCTGGAACCTAGAGCAAGCACCAAGTATTGGGAAATGAAAGAAGGTTTTAAAATTGCTTATACCCATGTCTTGGGGGATAGTAGCAGAACAAATGCAAAACCACCCCTAGTTTTTCTACATGGTGGGCCAGGGGGTTACGTGCATTCAAGTATCATTGAAACCTTGGGAGAGCTTTCCGTTTTTGGTTATGATGTGTATTTGTATGATCAAAGGGGTTCGGGACTTTCGGATAGGCTAAAAAAGTTCTCGGAAGTGTCTTTTGAAAAACATCTGCAAGATTTGCACGAAATCATTACTACCAAGATAAGTGCCCAAAAAGTAATATTGATCGGACAATCCTTTGGAAGTATACTCATAGCGCACTATGCCGGTAGATATCCTGATATGGTGGCCAAATTGGTATTCAGTTCTCCTGGTGCTCTTGAACCCCACAGAACCGCCAACGGGAAATATCTTAACATGGATTCCATCTATCCGAAACCCGATCATATGACGCTTAAAAAACCGTATAGTTTTGTCAAAGACGTGAACAAAACAGCATTTAGACCTAAAGCCATTGTAGCGTCAACGGGGGCTTTACTTCTTGATCGAAAGTTGGTTTCGGACAAGCAAATGGATAGGATGCTTAATACATTGGCCACAAAATTGGTCCAAGGAGTGGTTTGCGATCCGAAAAATGCACTGCCAGAGGAGGGTGGTTGGGGATTGTATGCCTATTTAGCTACAAATAGCGGGGATGTTCCGGATGTCAGGCCTACGCTTAGAAGGCTGGAAACACCTGCTTTGATATTACATGGACAATGTGAGTTTCAACCTTTTTCTGCAATTTATGAATATGTAGACCTTTTCCAGAATAGCGAATATCGTTTTATTGAAGATGCCGGGCATGAGATCTGGTGGGAGCAAAAAGAACAATATGTTCAACGTATAGCCAATTTTATTGGTCGAGAGTAAGGCGTTTTAGCCCAAAAATAAGATTGATTTCTTTTTCTGACGTTTAAAACAGGAGTAGTAGCTAAAGTTGCATTGGAAGCATGTCTGATTTAGAAATTGGAAATGAAAGATCAAACCCTATGGTATCTTTACATCCGAGCTTCTAACAAGTCCATTCACTTGCGCTTCTTTATTCATAAAATGACCGAAACAATACGTCTTATTAAAAACACGGTTTGAAAAATATCTTTATAAAATTGGCACGGAAGCGTATTTCCATCAATCCAAAAACATTGTTCCTAATAGATGCCGTGGGTGCTTTATTTTCGGCTTTTATGCTTGGCGTCGTTTTAGTTCAATTTGAATCAATATTCGGAATTCCCCAAGCGGCACTCTATTTACTATCGATTATTCCCTGTTTCTTTGTGCTTTATGATCTGGCGTGCTATAGCTTTATTAAAAATACATACGGTCCTTTTCTAAAACTACTCGCACTACTAAATGGCTCCTATTGTATTTTGTCCTTAAGGTTAGCAGTAATATATAGCGATAAAATAGCCATCTATGGTTGGTGCTACCTTTTCATTGAGATAGCAATAATAGGGATACTATCTTATTATGAATTTCGGGCCGGTACTACTTTTAGTTAGATTTTTTAAGTTGAACTACTTTTGGGACCCTGCTATACTTAGTTGTATTGCAAAAGGAACCATAAAAACTTTAGGCAAGGGAGTAGTATAGGTGTCCTGGAATAGTGAGTACCATCTTAATTGAAGCCTCTTTAGGCGGGCTTATCTTTTTCGATTTCTATAGAAAAGAACTGCTTTAGTTTCGCTTCAAATCCATTTTCTTCAAATTGAACAAGCTGTTCTTTTCCTGATTTTGAAATTTTCAGTTGGGTATTATTTAGCGTTATTCTACCATCTTCTTTTGCAATTGAAACCACCTTCTTTTGGGTGAAATGCGAATCTTTACTTTGCTGGTGAAATGCACACCGCTCTTTAAATTCGGTAAGCGTTCTTTCTTTAGTTGAAAAAATATATTGCGGAATTCGTTTATCCTCTATTTTTTCATTGACGCGAATGTAGGTGGCATTGTAGTTGTCAAAAACAAAAACGCCATAGCTATCATAGATCAACTCATTCAATTGAATTGGCAAAGGTTCAAAAGAAAATTTTCCAAAACCGACATCGACCAAAAACCCTTGCCCATCCAGATCCACTAGTATCGCTAAATGGTCATATTCCGGACTGTATTTATCATTTTCCGTATACACCCTTGCCGAAACAAGCTTTGCATTAAAACCTATTGCTGCCAGCAACCAATGAAAAAGTCCATTGAGTTCATAGCAAAACCCACCGCGTTTTTGGACCACTATTTTTTTGTAAATATCGTGTAGGGAAAGACTGATTTTCCTGTTGTAATGAATGTCCAGGTTTTCGAAGGGTACATTTAGGAGATGGGTTTTTTGGAGGCTGTACAAGGTATTTTTATCAACTATAATGGGGCCTTGAAAAGAAATCCTTGTCAAATACTTTTGCACGTCCATACCCCTATGCTATTGATCGGATGAAGTTATCTAACTCCTTTTGTACAGCAGTTGGTATTGTGTCGTTATCCATCCAGCAATGCACGTCTGCCGTATACTTCATTCCAAGGTATTTAGCGGATTCCACAAATGGCATATGAAATCCGGTTTTAAGCGCTCTATCGGAACCACAACTTATAACGGCCATTTCCATTCCCCTCAATTTTCTTCCGGTCTCTTTTTCTATCGTAAGGCAATCCGAAATTCTATCGAAAAATGTTTTTAAAATTCCGCTCATAGTATACCAATAGACCGGAGTTGCAAACACTATCAATGAATACGTATCCACTACTTCGCGTATCAAAGGATGAAAATCATCATCTCTATTTCTGAATTCGTAGTCGAAGTTGGCTATGTTTTTTGTTTTCAAATCAATAATCGGATAACCGGTTTTTTCCTCAACATAGGAGACTATTTTTCTCGTTTCTCCATGACTGTTTGAACTTCCTAGAAGGATTATTCCTTTTTTCACGCGTTTAAAATTAGTGGTTTGGTATGGCGGGTTACGAAAGGAATCCGTTATCTGCTAACACCTAATAAATATTAAACTTTACTGATGCCTACCCAACAACGGATTAGCTGGTACGAATATCCAACATTTTCAATTGGTGACAATAGCAACGCATGACTACGTATTTATTTTGAAATGGCTTTTGACCTTGTTTATTGTAGGTCATTCTATAGAACTAACGGCAAATGCAATAGCTTCTTCGAGCGACACCTTGACCCGAATGTTGTTAGGATCAGAAGTTGTATGCCGTAAAAGGCATAGCAGAAGTAAAGCGTGAGAATGATTATCTTTAGACATACGATAAAGGTTATCAAAATGAAAAAGCTTACAGTCCTACTGCTTATTGTAGGTATAATTGGTATAACGTCTTGCAAATCCAAAACAGAAAACACTACCCAATCCGAGGAGACTCCTGAAGAACTTCCGGTAAAAGTACAGGGAGAAGAAGTGACCTATGCCGCAGATTCTACTAACCTCAAGGGATATATTGCTTATGATGTAAATGCCTCAGAAAAACGCCCTGGAGTTTTAATTATCCACGAATGGTGGGGACACAACACCTATGTTCGCGAACGTGCGAATATGTTAGCGGAACTTGGGTACACCGCACTAGCGGTTGATATGTATGGGGATGGAAAACTGGCGGATCACCCGGATGATGCAGGAAAGTTTGCAATGAGCGTAATGACCAATCTGCCTGAAGCTACTGCGCGGTTTAATGCTGCGCATGAACTGCTTCGATCTCATGCCTCCGTGGACGGAGAAAAGATAGCAGCAATAGGGTATTGCTTTGGCGGTAGTGTAGCGTTAACCATGGCGAATTCGGGGGCGGATCTAGACGCTGTAGCTGCCTTCCATAGCGGGGTACAGCTTCCTGTAATGCCCAATGATAAACTCAAAGCAAAGGTGTTGGTATGCAATGGAGCGGACGATCCCTTTATAAGTCCCGAATCGATTGCGGCATTCAAATCGGCTATGGACTCCATTGGTGCGGACTACAACTATGTTGCGTATCCCGGAGTTAAGCACAGTTTTACAAGCAAAGAAGCCGATGCTAACGGAGAGAAGTTTAGTTTGCCTCTGGCTTACGATGCTGAGGCGGATGCAAAGTCCTGGGCAAGCTTGCAAGCCCTACTTGCAGAGGCGTTATAAGGTAAAACGCCTGCTCCATTCTCCGGAGACAAGGAAAAGGGCTTAATTCTAAAATAAAGTCGTAAAATTTGGACGTCATTTCTTCCACACAGGTTGCTGAGTTCTATGGTTGGTGGCAGTTCTCGGTCTGTCTTTTTGCTTTTTTGGCCTTGATGGCGATTTGGTATCATATTGGTAAGAAACAAGATGATTTTGGTCAGGTATGGTTAGCCCTTTCCATCCTTTGCTGGTCCCTTTCAGGTCTTGTGGACATCGTATATTATAAAGATTTGGGCTTGGGCCTTCATTTTAAAGAAGGGCTTACGAGTTCATTTTCTTTGTTGAATAGTCTTTTTATATTACTATCCCTGCCTTGGTTTAGGTACTTGCCCAAACCTATTGCTACCCTTATAACGTCTGATTTTTGGCCCTACGTAATTGGTATTCCCTTTGCCTTTGCCCTTTTGCCTACATTGCACAAGATGTTTCTTGCGAAAACCGCCGCTATCATAAGCGAATTAGACGTGTATTATGCGCTGCTAACGCTTTTCTTTTTGGGGGCTGTCTTATGGGAGTCCTTTGTTAAAAGGCGTTTGCCTTGGCTGGGCTGGTTATCCCTATTTACGGTTTTGATAACACTATTGGCACAGATATACAAGCTTTTGGATGATACGCTCAATCTACTACTCCTTTCGGCAATCTTTAAAACCGCATTGATTATGTTGTTTTTTGCCTTAGCCTTAAGCTGGGTAAAAGAACTAATCGAAACGGTTATACCCACACCACGTCAATTACGGCTTGCATTTCCCTTAACTACTAGATCGGATAATACAAACCGTTTTAAGGTAATTCTAGGTGGATTTCCAGGCAATCAGGACCGCACCGTCCAACTTTCGCCAGCACTTTATGGGCTGTTCACGAATTTCGCCAAACACAGAGTTAATGGGGGAGATGAATGGCTTGAAATTAAACCCAAGAACTTTAAACATTCCAGGACCTATGATATCAATGACCACAACGAAATTAAGCGACTGTTGGCCGCTCTGTTGGATGGATTATTTGGGAAACAAGGTTGGACAAAAGAGAAGCATTTTATTCCCTTGAAAACAGCACTTTTTGAAATGTCCCGGTTTAGAGAAAGAAAGATCAGATTACGTATTCCAAAGGAAAATATCGTCATTGAAAATAGCTGACAAGGTAGATGATTGTCAGTTTATCTGTTACTGACATTTTTAGATTCTTTCCGACAACAACCTTGTTACTCCCTGTACCTATCGAAATTCAGGAAAAAATTCGATTATGTACAGCTTTACGATACCCTTCGGGGGATACTTTCCCTGTGCCTCAGTCATTACCGTAGTAGAGGAAAAGGGACTGGACGAAATAATCAATGAGGCCTTTATGCCTTTTGCGGTATGGTGGGAAGATCTCGTTCTTGTAGAGATCCCCTTCTTAGGATATGGCATTCCCGTTGTGCTCGTTGTCTTGATATTGGGTGCTCTGTTCTTTACATTTTATTTTGGCTTTGTAAATATCAGGTATTTTGCGACCGCATTAAAAGTGGTAAGAGGTAAATATGATGCGTTGGAAATCGCTACTATTCAACCAAAGCCCCAAACCCGTAGTAAGGAAGATAGGGTAGAGGGTAGCGAAAACGATGAAGCCCATCAAGGTGAGGTTAATCACTTCCAGGCATTTGCAACTGCCGTATCCGGGACAGTAGGTCTGGGTAATATAGCTATGGTTGCCGTAGCCATTTCTATAGGGGGTCCGGGGGCTACCTTTTGGATGATTTTGGCAGGATTGCTCGGCATGTCCACGAAATTCGTCGAATGCACATTAGGGGTAAAATACCGGGAGATTGACACAAGTGGGAAAGTATTTGGCGGCCCGATGTACTATTTATCCAAGGGGCTAAAAGAAAGGGGGTTAACCCGATTGGGTAAGGTTTTGGCCACCCTATTTGCCGTACTTTGTGTAGGGGCTTCCTTTGGTGGGGGAAATGCATTTCAGAGCAATCAGGCCGCCGCACAAATTATTGAGCGTTTTGAACTTACCAGCCAATCGTCCGGCAGCATAATAGGTTTGGTTTTCGCTATTTTAGCCGGGATTGTTATCATTGGTGGTATCAAAAGGATAGCCAAGGTTACGGAAAAAGTAGTCCCGTTTATGGCAATCCTATATGTGGGAGCGGCATTGTTCATTATTTGCTCGGAAATCAACAGGATAGATGAGGTGTTTCAACTAATAATAGAGGAGGCGTTCACCCCAAAAGCTACTATTGCCGGGGGATTTGTGGGGGTTATTATTCAAGGATTACGAAGAGCCGCTTTCTCAAACGAGGCCGGAGCAGGCTCGGCAGCTATTGCACATTCTGCCGTGAATACGGCTTTTCCTGCATCCGAAGGATTGGTGGGGCTACTGGAACCCTTTATCGACACTGTATTGATTTGTACTATGACTGCTGTTGTGATTATCCTTTTTAACGCGGAGGGGATGTTTGTCTATGGAGATGTAATAGACGGGCAAGCCCAGATGTATGACGGAAGAAGACTTGGTGGTGTAAATATTACCTCCTTGGCCTTTGAAAAGTCTATTCGCGGTTCCTCCTATGTTTTACTACTAGCCGTGTGTCTGTTTGCTTTTTCGACCGTTCTATCCTGGTCCTACTATGGCTTACAAGCATGGAAGTATCTTTTTGGTCGGGGAAAGTGGATTGATTTGAGCTACAAGATCCTCTTTCTTTTATTCACGGTCCTCGGTGCCGCTATTACCTTAGAGGCGGTAATAAAGTTTTCTGATGCTATGCTATTGGCATTGGTATTCCCAAATATGATAGGGCTACTGATCCTATTTCCAAAAGTAAAAGATGAATTCCTGAAGTATATCCGAATTATATCAAAAGTTTAATCCAACCTATGGGATAAGGTGGTGTTGTAGGGCAGCGGTATTGCCAATTGCTACAATGAAAGGTATGCTGTAGTAATAGGTTTGGGTGCTTATTAGTAGTTATTCTATTGTGAATCCAGAGGCATTAATTCGGTTAGGTTTACTACTATGGAATCAATTTTACGATCAGGAAGAACAGATTTGAAAATGGCCTCCTTCGCCCTAGGTGCGAATAGGTGGTCATAAAACGGGTTATCCGAATGGCCAGATTGTCCGGAGTCATTAGAGTCAAGTTGCAAAACGACAACGACATCGGTAAATTTGAGGTAAAAAGACAAGATCAAAAATGAAGAACCCACCGGAAGACCATTGATACGTGTTTTTCCTGCGTTGAAAATTATGGTCTTCGATCACAGGTGGTGTTAGCGATATGCATCGAAAAAGCTCTTGGTAATAGTAGTTTTAATACATTGATTAATATGCCCACAAACATCAGGAAACACAGTTGGTATCTAGAAAATACCTATGCAAGCTTACCGGCAGTTTTTTTTAGCCCTCAACAGCCCGTTCCCGTAGCAAAGCCAGAAATGGTATGTTTTAACGAAAGGTTGGCAAATGATTTGGGTCTCGGGTTTTTAAATCATGAGAAGGAAAACAGTGTCGGTTATTTATCAGGGAACAAGATACCTGATGAGGCCGAACCTTTGGCGCAAGCATATGCGGGTCATCAGTTCGGGCACTTTACCATGCTGGGCGATGGTAGGGCCGTTCTATTAGGTGAACAACTTGACCCAACAGGCAAAAGATTCGACATACAATTAAAAGGCGCTGGGCAGACACCTTACTCCCGGCGTGGTGATGGCAGAGCAACCCTGTATTCCATGCTACGGGAATACCTCATCAGTGAATCCATGTATCACCTGGGTATACCTACCACCCGGAGCCTGTCCGTAGTTTCGACCGGAGAGCCGGTTTACCGTGGAACCATGCACAACGGTGCTGTGCTAACGCGTATTGCAGATAGTCACATACGTGTTGGCACCTTTGAGTACGCACGAAATTTTTGTTCTAAAGAAGATTTACAAGCGCTTACCACCTATACGATACAAAGGCATTATCCCGAAATAACAGATACCGACAATCCTGCTCTTGAACTGTTAAAAGCTGTTATGCAAACACAGATAGATCTTATTGTTAATTGGATGCGGGTAGGGTTTATCCATGGGGTTATGAACACGGACAACATGAGCATAGCTGGCGAGACCATTGACTATGGCCCATGTGCTTTTATGAATTCCTACGATCCTGATACAGTTTTTAGCTCAATTGATACCAACGGTCGTTATGCCTTTGGTAATCAGTCCCATGTTGCACAATGGAACTTAGCGATCTTTGCCGGTGCCCTTTTGCCTGTAATTGGTGAAAGCCAGCAAAAAGCCTTGGATTTAGCGCGGGAAGTTATAGAAGGATTTGAGGATAAATTTACCGAAAAATGGTACGGCATGATGTTTGGGAAGCTAGGTATTTTGCATGCCGAGGACAAGGATAAAGACCTGGTTGATGGATTACTCTCGTTAATGAAAACCAACAAGTCCGATTATACGCAGGTGTTTTTGGCTTTACAACAAGATAAAGAACCTGGGGAGTCTCTTTTTAAGGTAGAAGAATTTAAAGCTTGGGTGGCGAAATGGAAAAATACGCATTTAGGAGGCGAACGTAAGGTGCCAGGCTTAGCACTAATGCATACGCTAAACCCAAAAGTTATCCCTCGTAACCATTGGGTGGAAAATGTTCTGGAAGCTGCAGTTGAGGGCAACCTCTCATCTTTTACCCAATTGCTGGGCATACTATCGAGACCTTATGATAATCATTCAGATAGCCTACAATTTGAAAAAATACCTGAAGGTTTTGATGCAGGTTACCAGACGTTTTGCGGGACATGAAAGCAACTGATCAAATACAATAATCCGATCTAACACTTCATAGTAAACCGTAGGGAGAAAATGCTATCTTTAAGTGTTTCATATTTATTGCAAATTGCTCCGGATTTACAAAAAAGCTTTTTAAAATGTCAAAGGTTTCATAACGCTATTTGTTAGCCCCGAAATGCTATCTGACTCTGAACGGCAACATTCTTCGGATCTTATAACTTACGTTATGTCTACTGTCCCAACGTTAGTTTTAAAGCAGGAATTTTACACTGATCCAAATTCCTTGAAGGTTCTAAATTGCTTTACTGAGAATCTTACATGCTAATAAAGAATTCCTATTGTAACTTGAACGTTATTGGAATAGAAAAAGGTACGTGTACCCAATTACCTTCATGTATTCCAGGTGTCATTTTAGGGAGCAAGGAGATTATTCTCCGAGCCTCTTTCTCAAGCTCCATATCTGGCCCACGGACCTTGATATTGGTAATGTTGCCATCCCTCGTAATTGTAAACATTACCGAAACACGTCCTTGGATTCCCAATTCCTGGGCAATTTCAGGATAACGAAAGTGCTTGCGGATATGCTCTTGCATCATCTCTCGGAAACATGTTTTTTTGTCGCTTATGCCCATGCAACCAGGAAAAATGGGAACTTCCTCAACCACTGCGAAGGGAACAGTTTGCTCGGGTACGTCATCATCATGAATATATTCATCTATCTCGGGCGCTTGTGGAGGGGGCTGAATCTCGTTCGATTTGATCAATTGTACTTTTTGGTCACTATTGGTTACATCATCATCCATTTTCCTTTGATTTTTTTTGTCAAAATCATTTTTTCGATTTACCATAACAGTGTTTTCAAGCTTGTCATCAACTTTTGCGACTTGTTCTTTATGCTTACTTTCCACAAGTTTTTTGTCATTTGGCTCTTTGGTTATGTCTTTAATGTGATTTTGATCAATTAACCAGCTTTGAAGCCCATTCTCAATACGTAAAGAACTAATTTTATTTTTATCATTTAATGTAAATCGCTTAATACTGGACAGCTTGAAGGATTTATTTTTCGTTACAAAGCCAGCATGATCTTCGCTAAATGTTCCGGTCAAAGTAACATAAGCCACTATTGTATCATTTCGCAAGGTTATTTCAGCTAAGGAATTCCGATAATCCGGGCAAACCTTTAAAAAGGAAGCTGTATCATCGATTATATTCTGAATACCTTTTATCACCATCGTGCTATCCTTAAAGAACTCATAAAGGATAGCATCGGAAGAAAAATCAGCACTATAAGCATTAATATTATGTGCTGATAAAAACTCAATATTCCTTTTTACAATAGATTTTTCATCGTTTTCCATTGAAGCAGAACCAACGTAAAAAGAGACAGCACCAATAACTCCAATAATTATCGCAGAAAGCGCTATGAGCTCATATTTTTTTTGTTTTACAAAGTCTAACAACTTTTTATAAGTTCCGTTATTTGTATCAAAAACATTCGAAATTTTTCCAACTTTTCTTTTGTTCAACCTAGTCAGAACGGTTCTTTCTTTTTGTAGTTCCTGCAACGATTGAAGTTTGGTTCTGGCTCTATCAGAATACTTTCCTTCGGGATAAGTTTGTAAATAATCGGAGTATGAGGCAATCGTATTCTTCTGGTTACATTTGTACCATAATGCTTCTACTTTCCGAATTGCTTCTCTTTTTAGTTGATCCTCTTCTTTTTGTAGTAACCTTATTTTTCTTCCGGCTTCAAGAAAGTATTTTCCATTTGGATAACTATTTTGGTATCTGCTATAAGCTTTCTTAGTGTTTTCCGCCTCAATTCTTTTCCAATACAGTGCTTCCTCTTTTTGCTGAGCAATTCGCTTTTTTTGTTCTTTATCTTTTTTAGCATTGTTTTTTAGTTGTTCTTCCTTAGCCTTTTTTTCTAGAATATTAGCTAAAGCAGAGATCAACTGTTCCATATCAGTATTAAAACGAGTATGACTAATTTCCATCGCATTTCTACGGGAGAATATCTTGATATCTTCTGGCAAGAATTCTTGTTCTGGCATTGTAGCTTTATCGACTAAAAGTGGAATAACCCTTACATTCCTTTCAAGTGCTGCTTTGATTTCTAAACGGACAAAATCATTGGTGCTGTCCAATAATCGTTGACCATTTTTGTCTACGACGCGAAGCCAGTTTCGCCCAATGACAGCAATAAGCACATCGCATTCGCTTACCGCTTTTTCAATAGCGAGTACGAAATCCTCACCAGGTTCTATTGTATCAACATCCATAAAGATTTGTTCAGGACTAAACTTCTGTAATAGTCGATCGTAAATTCGACCCGTAGAACCACGACTATCTTCTCTCCTGTAGCTAATAAATATTTGGCCCTTCATGCCTTAGATTTTATGAAGTGTTACAATTAAAGCAAAATATCTTTAGAAGAATATTTTTGTAATAGCTAAACGATTATTTGATTTTCTTAAAACTTACTAAATATATTCCTTGTTTTGCTACTTCTTTCTTTTCTTAATATGAGAATCTCTCTTATAATAATGTTGCACTTGTTCAGAAATAATAAAAGATTTCCATTTCCGAACAGGTACATAAATCCTGATTTTTCAACTAGTTTCATATCAACCTACCTTTCCTCTTCTGGGAGAGAGTGGTAATAGAAGGGCAAACGAAATAGTTTCAATACCGTACCCCGATCCTCAGGTAAAACCTTATTCCATGATTACAAAAACACCATCTTGCAAGACCATTTTTGTTTTTGTATTCGCCTGAATTTGTTCGTCAGTGAACCAAGCGGTTCTTAACTCCTTTTTCGAAAACAGTTCTAATTGGTCTCCATTATGCGGGGAATCCTTTTGGGTAGCGTTCCCATAGCTTAATAAAACATTAGCCTTGATTTTATCCCCAAACTCTATGACCCCAACCCAGGAATCACCACCACCAACATACATATGGTCTTCATCAGCATCACCGGGCCATGCCACTCTAAAAACACCCATACCGCCGTCTATACCATTGGCTGGTAAATCCTTTCCGTTATAACTGATGCGATAATAGTCACCCCAGGGGGTTGCCAAATCTCCAAATTTCGCCTCAATTTCCACGGCAGCCTGTTCTAATAGTTTCACGGCCGATTCCGGATCGGCTAGTCCATCCGGAGTAGTATTTGGCGCTTCCATACGCCAGGGGGTTGCGTAATTAGCAGGATTCCAAACCCCAAACTTTCTTGCCCAGTTAAAGAATAACAACATGCCTTTGCTATCAGCATTAGATTCACGATCCCACGCTTCCAAAACCACCTTGGCTTCTTTTGCCTTTGGGCTGTCCGAAGCGTCCACTGCGGCAAAAAGATCATCCAGAATGCGGTCTGCAAATTCCAGGCGCGTGGAAAGTTTATATTCCACCAATTCCTCAAAGCTTATGGATTCGTCCTCCAGGAGCATACGGGCAGAACGTTGCGGTCTAAAATACATACTCTGGGGCGCCATATAACCGGGATAATCGTCCGGATTTAAGGTTATGGGAATGGTACTTGTCCATGGCGGATCGTTGGCATTCTGTAACCAACCGTTGGGTGGGTTTTTCACTTTGGGTAGATCGGCATAGTCATGCACTGCTGTCCAAATGTCTTCTGATCTTCCTCCCGGAATAACACGGTCCCAGTATGCCCATGCGTCTTCGCTGCGTTGCGGTACCAAGCCATTGAACAAGTAGAAAATATTTCCCTCCCTGTCGGCATACATCACGTTCCAGAACGGTATTTCGGCCATTTTCAAGGCAGATTCAAATTCCTCGAAACTGGTACTATTGATCATTCTCCACCATTGCAAACTCATGTTCGGTCGATCAAGCCCTACCATGCGTAAGGCCAAAACCTTATCTTCTGTTTGTTTCACTACTGGCCCATGTATGGTTTTCATCACAGGAAAGGTATGATCTACCCAGGTACTATCCGTTTCTTTTATTTTGATCGTCTTGGATTCGGCTTCAAATTCCTTACGTTCTCCATCCAAAAGATAGCCACCTTCTTTTAACTCTAATTCGTAGGTGTCCGCATTGTCAATCGTATTGTCGGTATGGCTCCAACCCAGGTTCTCATTAAAACCAATCGCAATACCCGGTAAGCCTACCAAATTAGCACCATACATGTTTTTGCCGTTGAGGTTAAGATGGGATTCCCAAAAAGTAAATTCGCCCCACCAGGGTAAATGTGGATTCTGTACCAGCATCGCATTTCCCGTTGTTGTGCGTTCTGGGCCGATAGCATACGTATTTGAACCCATATCCGTCCATTGCTGTACCCGCCCAAGATCATTACCACCAATAAATCGTGTAAAGACCACGTACATAGCGTGCATATTAACATCTTTTGTGGTTAGTGGTAAGACCACTTTATAGGCATCTTCGATGACTTCAGGATGTGCTTCAGCGTAGGCATTCATGCCCTTTACAAAAGCAGAAAACATGGTTTTTACCTCAGGGTCTTGTTGTGTTTCCCAATCATCTGCCAACGCAGGGAAGCCCAAAGTGTGTACCAACAGATCATTTTGCAATTTATCCTTGCCCCAATATTCTGCGCCTTTTCCCCGTGAGGTGCCATACAACTGTAGTATCAAGTTGGCATGGTTGTGCATCTGTGCCCATCCCTGAGCAAAGAATAGTTCTTCCGAGGTATTGGAAGTAATATGCGGCACTCCCCAGGTATCCCAGATAAGCGTGGTTGCTAAGGTGTCTTTTTGCGCACAGTTAAAATGTAATAGGCAAAGCAAAATTAGGCCTGGTAGATAGTGTTTTTGCATGATGGTTGTATTAGTGCTAATGCAGTTAAAGATACTCATATAGTGGTAAGAATGGGTAGGTATTAGCGCTTAATTTATGGTACATCTGCGGGTACTAATTTTGTTAGGTGTACGGCAACCGAATCAATTTTGTTCCGGGAATAATACACGGGGAAATACACATCCTTTGCCCAAGGTTCAAACAGATTATCATAAAATGGACTATCCGGATCACCGGATTGTCCGGGGCTGTTGGAACCCAAAGTGGCATCCCAATCCCCGGTATTCACAATAATTCGAAAAGAAGCGCCACTGCTTTGTCTCAGATTACTACCGGTTGAGCCCGGAGTGTAAGCATTGCCCCCCCTTGGCAAGGGACCAAGATCCAATTGGGGCCGTATAGAATCGTTTACCACCGCACTTAGGGCATGTTGCATATAGGTATGCTTGTTCTTCTTTTGGCCGTAGTGCCACTGGTCAATAGCCAACCCCAGCCTTTTTTCCAAGTCTTCCACACCGCTTTTAAAAGCGTTGCTCAAAAACACATTCCTCCCTAATTTTGGATTTTCTCCAAACCGGGCATCAGGGGCCTGTAGCCACTCCATAATTCTTGCAAGCTGTATACCCGGAAGTATTCCCTTAGCCTCAGAAGGAATAAATCTTTCATTGGCCATTCTTTTGATCTGGTTTTCCCAGGCCACATAAATGGCGGCAGGAATGGAATTCGCTTCGAGCCGGTAGTCCCAATCCATTACTCTGGATTTAGCCTCCCCAGCCGTTCCTGTAAAAACAAGGTGCTCCAACATGGGCACCAAGATCCTAGCAGGAATAGAGAGATAATCGGTTTGTAGCGCCTTCATATCTGCCATGGTCAATTTCTTATCCGTCCCCAGTACCTCGTTCACGCGGTCGCCTCGGTAAGGGTCTGACCAGGAGAAGCCAATAGCATCCCAATTGTCATAATTCTCCGGGGTTACGTTTTGGTTTGCTGTGGCCAGAAAACCCTCGTTTGGGTTAAACGCATTCGGTTTTTCTATAATGGGTAAATACCCATCCCATTCATAGCGCCCGTCACCCGGAACAGGAACAAGACCACTAAAATTCCTTCGAATAGGAGCAATACCAACGGCCTGCCAGCCGATATTACCCGCTTTGTCTGCCCAGATCATATTTTCCCCCGGAATATGACTGTAATTACAAGCTTCCCGAAATTCTTCCCAGGATTTGGCCTGGTCCATACGCAATGATGCCAAATACGGCGAACCTCCGGGTTCCAGCCATGCGCAACGTACGGCATAGGCCACATTATTCTCGGTATCAATGTAGGTTACAGGCCCGTGTACGGTATAGGATAATTGTACCGCATGGTCTTCCTGGCCTTTCACCCTAATTGTTTCCGTTAGTTGTGTCATGTCCACCCATTCGCCTTTGTATTTATACTGATTAGGATTGTCTGGGTTTAATTCATAAACATACAGATCTTCACCATCGGTCAGGAAAACAGTAAGTCCCCAGGCGCCGTATTCATTGTGGCCTATGGAAATACCCGGTATTTCCGGTTCTCCACCACCAATAACATTCCATCCGGGTGCTAC
>JBCDHD010000020.1:0-73619 GCA_038750505.1 Bacteroidota bacterium
AAAAGGATGAAAAGCGCCAGCGCAGATTGGAATCACTTGGTATTACCGTAATACGGTTCAGCGACCTAGATGTGAAAAATAATCTTAACCAAGTTTTAGCTGAAATACGAAGTGAAATTGAAAAATTAAGACCCACCCCTAGCCCCTCTGAGGAAGGGAAAAATGTTACGCTATGATCCCGTTTTTCCGAAAGATCCGTCAAAAATTGCTTTCCGAAAATAGGGTCACCTCCTATTTGTTCTACGCCATTGGTGAAATTATTTTGGTCGTAATAGGAATACTCATTGCCTTACAGATCAATAATTATAGTGAGTATCAGAAAGAGCGGGAAATAGAACAGGTGTTGCTCGCTAACCTTTCCAAAGATGTTGAATTAGACATCCTGCAAATTGAGAACAATACAGAACGCTCTACCGAAAGGCTAAACCGGCTAGACAGTTTGGTGCAGTTACTAAAAACGCCTGATAGTTTGGATGTTGCCGGTTTTGTTAGACAATCGTATGAGTTTGTATTTGATCAATACTTTAAAAGTAACAGTGGTATTTTTGATGAAGCAGTTTCTTCCGGTAAGATGAGTTATGTACAAAATGAATCCTTGCGGCAAAGTATTTTTAACTATTACCGGAATGCCAAAGAAACCTATACCGATGGTACCACCCGTCAAATTACAGATGAGTTTATTACTCCTCTGTTGGTAGAACATGTCTATCTCAACCAGGAAGGCCTCTCTATGTTGGGAATGGATGTAGCGGACGTAGCCGCCCTGGAAAAACTGGATGTACAACAACTTGCTAAAAACAGGGAATACTGGAAAATGGTATTATTAAAATTCGGTGGGAATCAAGAGCAGATAATTCGTTGGGATGCGATTAAACGTAGCGCCCAGGAGTTAAAGGAAAAAATAGACAAAGAACTTGAAATGCTGAATTAATGATCAAATTCTTCCGCCGTATTCGTCAACAACTAATTTCGGTAAACCCGCCCGAAGGTACTCCTTCTACACGAGCGGGAAAGCTTTCAAAGTATTTGATGTACGCTGTAGGCGAAATCATCTTGGTGGTCATAGGTATTCTAATTGCCCTTCAGATAAACAATTGGAATGAAAGGAGAAAAGCAACTCAAAAGGAAGAACTTTACCTTGCCGAGATAAAAAGTAGCTTACGGGCAGATAGTTTACAAGTGAGAGATATCCTACTATTCAACAAGGAAAAAGTAAAGATAGTTCAAGGGTTTATGAGGATTTTTTCAGACACGCTGACCAATGGAGAAAGATCCGGGATAATAGAAAAATACTTCATCCCATTTACAGAATACCGGACGTTTGTCCCGAATAAAACTGCTTGGAATAATCTGATCACCTCAGAAAGCTTGAACCTTGTCCAAAATCGAGAATTGAGAACGCTGCTGATGGAGTATTATGATTTTGACTATGCCTCATCTGTGCAGGAACGGATAAAAACAATGAACCGAAAAGTAGTTGATGAAAATTTTCCAAAGTTCTTTACCCGGGAGTATGTAATGGAAAATCTTAAAATGTCCACCCAGTTACCCGCATCGGATGAAAGCACAATTCATCTCAACCAGACCTTTCTATCCGATTTGTTTGGGATTACTTATTTGATCAAAGTTCAGGACCAAGGGTTAGAAAATATAAGCACTAATATTGCAGAGGCACTTGAATTGATTGACAAGCGGTTGGAGGAAATATAGCCATTAACCCTGTCAAAAAATATTCTGTTTAACTTAAGTACCCATTTCTACAAGAAATTATTTCATGGATTTTAACAACAAAAGAATACTGATTACAGGAGCCTCCCGTGGTATCGGTAAGGCTACGGCCTTAGCTTTTGCCCAAAAAGGGGCTAAAGTGGGGTTGAACTTTAGGAGCAATATTGAAGAAGCCGAAAAAACATTGGTAGAACTACCGGGAAACGAACACCGGCTCTTCCAAAACGACATTAGTAAGAAAGAAAACTGCCAGGCCCTTATCGACGATTTTGTATCGGCATATGGACAACTAGATGTTCTGGTCAATAATGCGGGAATCTCTATTTTTCACGAACTAGAAGAAGTAGATTATAAGCACTGGACAAATGCCTGGGAAGCTACTTTTCAAACCAATCTCTTTGCCGTAGCCAACTTGAGTTATTGGGCAGCAAAAGCCATGATGCAAAAGGGAGGCGGGCGCATCGTGAATGTCTCCTCAAGAGGCGCTTTTCGCGGCGAACCTACTAAGCCCGCCTATGGAGCAAGTAAAGCGGCGCTAAATGCTATGAGTCAATCCCTTGCTAAAAAATTAGCCCCACATAATATCTACGTTGGAGTGGTGGCGCCAGGATTCACGGAAACCGAAATGGCCGCAGTTACCCTCACCCCTGCCGAGCGTGAGAATCTATTGCGAGAATCCCCATTTCAACGCATGGCCCAACCCAAAGAAGTAGCGCATGCCATTTTGTTTTTAGCTTCGGAAGGGGCAGAATATTCTTCGGGCACCATTATTGATGTAAATGGAGCGTCCTATCTGAGAAGTTGACTTGAACGAAGATTTTTCATACGGTTTTTTGAGTGCTATTCATCTAATGGCCGGCTTTCATGGGCTCTTCCTGGCGGCCATCCTTTATTTTAATAAAAGGTTTCATTCAAAATCCAGCCAATTTTTAGCAATGGCCATATTCGCCATGTCAATTATTGTTTGTTACGACTTCTTTTATTATTCCGTTGAGAAGGAAGAACTTCCTTTAATTATACAGTATCTCCCTATTTATATTCGAACGGCCATCCCCATCGGACTATACTTTTTTATTCGCTATTTAATTGACCCCAACAGTCAATTGGAAGGATGGGAACGTCTGTGGTACCTCCCCATTGTAATAGAAGTTATTTTGGAGCTCCTTTACATTCCGATAAATCTATTTTTGACGGAGGACACCATTGCAACCGGCGAACACCTGCTGTTGATCCTTGAGGAATCCATGGGCTTGTTCACAAGTATCCCCTTGCTATGGTTGGCTATTCGGAAAATAAATTCTTATCAAAACTTTCTTTTGGACAACTACTCCAACCTTTCCGGCAAAAGTCTGCTATGGCTTCGAAACTTGGTCATGGTCATATTGTTGATCTTTACAGTTTGGTTGTTTAATCACCTGCTTTTCATTATTGGGCTAGAAAGCGAGGGCACCTATAGTGTAGTCTCGTTTGGCCTAATCGGAATCTTGTTCTGGATGGGTTATTTTGTGATTTTGCAACATCCGCTTTTTCAAGCGCCGCAGTTTACAGCAACAAAAACATCCGCTACCACTCCTAAAAAGCTTTCACCGAAAACAGATAGCTATCATCAAAGCCTTATCCATCTAATGGAATCTGAATCGCTGTATAACAACCCGGAGCTAAATTTGCAAAATCTAGCCAATACACTAAACATAAGTCCGGGGTATCTCTCCCAAATTATTAATGAAAAAGAGCATAAAAACTTCTTTGAATTTATCAATCACTATCGTGTAGAAGAAGCCAAAAGGAAATTGATGAGCCCCAAATACGATCATTACAGCATTATGGGTATTGCTATGGAAAGCGGGTTCAATTCAAAGTCGACCTTTAATGCGTTGTTCAAAAAATTTACCGGACACACCCCTTCTTCATTTAAAAAAATGCATCAAGTACAGGATTAACACAAGAAATCCGTCCGAAATACCACAATTTTAATTTTCCGGGACATGGCTAATTCCAGCTTGCCCATTTTTGATCCCAATTCGTATGCCTTTATAATGAACCGAAAAGCATTTCTAAGAACCTGCGGAATATTGGGACTCAGCATACCATTCAATGGTTTTTCAACCCTTAACACTTTTAAAGCGGCTTCAAGGCCAAATAGGGTCATTATTGTTGGTGCCGGGGCAGCCGGGTTATCTGCGGGATACCTTCTAAAACAAAAGGGGATAGATTTCAACATTATCGAAGCGGACACTCAATTCGGGGGAAGAATGAAAATCAATACTTCTTTTGCAGATTTCCCAACGCCCCTTGGTGCTGAATGGATTTCATCTGAAAACCTAGATTTCAGTCCGTTAGCTGAAAATGAGAAGGTACTGGAACGTATCAAAATCGCAAACTATCTGCCAAATGACGCATACTGGGTTTGGGACAATCATAAACTACTGCGAAGTACACTCGACACTTATATTGACAAAAAATTCATTAATAGCTCGTGGTTCTCGTTCTTCAAAACTTTTGTAGTACCCAGTATTGAGAACAACATTGCTTTCGATACGAAGATTACATCAATAGAGTACACCAACACGGAGGTAGTATTAAAAGCTAAGCAACACGTATTTGTTGCGGATCAGGTGATCTTGACAACACCTTTGTCAATCTTAAAATCAAAAGCAATCCGCTTCGTACCTACGCTACCGAAAAGCAAATTAAACGTACTCAATAAAATCACCTACTGGGATGGATTTAAAGCCTTTTTCGAATTTGAACAAAAATTCTATCCTGCTTTTGTCGATTATACCATACAACCAAAGACAGATGGACAGGTATCATTATACGATGCGGCCTGGGGACAAGAAAGCAAGAAACACATACTAGGTCTTTTTGCCGTAGGTGCGCCTGCAAAAAAATATGGTGATTTAACAGATGAAGTATTTATATCTCAATTTTTAAAAGAATTGGATAAGATATTTGAAGGAAAGGCAAGCAAGTATTTTATCAAACATATTACCCAAAATTGGTCAAAAGAACCTTTTGCAAAGGGAGCTTATCCGAGTGATTTTAATACCCCCAGGGCATTGGCAACATTGCGGGAACCCATACGCTACAAACTTTACTTTGCTGGTGACGCTTACACTGATGGTACGGATTGGGGACATGTGCATAACGCCATCTACTCCGCCCGGCAATGTGTAGAAATGATGTTAAAAGAAAATCAGTAAGATATGAAAGGCATAGTTTTCACACTACTCTCGGTTATTTCGTGGACTTCCCATGCACAAAAAATTAATCGAGAAGACTTATATACCTTTTGGCATTTGGATAAATATTCCGACGAAGAGCAGTATTACTTCCCACCAAAAAAAGAGGCAGAAGACTATTTGGCCTTTGAAATGGATATGAGCTATACCGAGGTTTCCGAAGGGGTAAAGAATAATGGGACATGGTTGTTCAATACCAATGGAAAGTACATTGAATTACGATCAGGAGCGGGAGAAAAGAAAAAACTATACCTCCATTTTCTCTCTGATAAATCAATGGTAGTTACCTATGATACGGATGCGTTTCGCTCGTGGGAGGTGCATTATGTTTCTCGAATAATGAAAGATGAATGAAAATAATGATCGCTGTCATTTCACTTTTTACGACAACAGTGCTTTGTGCCCAAGAGAGAATAGCACTAAGAACCCTTCCTTTCATACCGCAAAGCAACGAGAAGATATATGTAGCGTCTGTGGTAGATCATCGAAAAATAAAAAGTTTAGGCCTCCATGAAAAGATAAATGGAGCGAAAACCGAGCTGTTTTTAAATGAAGGAGCGGAAACCGCTATAGCACGTTTTTACAGCGCATCTTTGAAAAAAGATAGCTTTGACATCCCTGTTTTCATTGAACTAAAAGCGCTAAATATTCAGGAGTCAAAACGAAGGATGAACAATGGAATTGTACAGGTAGCTAGAGTTCATGTTGAAATGTCCTTCTTTCAAATGGAAGGTAACACACCTAAACAACTCTATACAATTAAACATAACGAAGATGAAGTATTTGATCTTTACGAAAGGGCAGAACTATACGCTACTCATGAAAAAAGGATTCGAGCAGCCCTGGAATATTGCATGCATTACTTTTTGAAGAATTATGAGGCAATCAAGTATGGAGTTTCGGCGGATTTTATTCCGATAAGAGAAAACCAGAAAACAGAGGATAGGCTCGAACAATGGTTTAATCTTGTAACCATAAAGGGAATGGGAAGTAGGTATTTTCAGGGGTACGGAATAAGCTATACAGGCTTTGTAGACCGTAAAAAAGGGTTGATCAGACCTTATGAAACATCCTTCGAAGTAACCTGGGCGAGAGAAGACGTAGCACAAGAGAATGGATATGAAGAAGTGAATTCATTCGTATTTCGTCCCGAGTTATACTTCTTCTACAAAAAGCTATTTAAAGGAACCTACGCATCCATTAGTACAAATGTGCCTGCAGGCTTTGAACTGTTAGAAGATCTATCCGGTGATACCTCCTTTAATTTTGTTATAGGTATTGGAACAAACCAGGGATTACGGTTTATCCCCTGGCAAGAAAGTGGACTTGTTTTTGGGGTGGACTTCTTCCAGCAGTTTGAAACCTCAAAAGTGTATCGCTTTGATCTGGGGGTGGAATTTGTATTGGGTATAAACTTTTAATTCGAAAACATTGTATCATCCAAGATTATATGGGGAATATTACGAAATGGGACTGAAGTACGGAACACTACTTCGTGAGAAAGCAGACTTCGTTCTCCCTAAAATAAACAGTAAAAAAAGAAGATTTGGGCTCGAATCCTACAAAGAGTTGCAACGCTTTTATCCCGAAGTCGTGGAGGAAATAAAAGGTTTTGCAAATGGGATAAATGACCAACCCGAAAACCTTGGAGCCTTTCTTTTAAGCCTTGGCGTTTTTGATACGGGTGGTCAATGTAGCGTATTCGCCTTTAAAAATGAAGACTCCGTAGTCGTTGGCAGAAATTATGATATGCTTTTTGCGTTTAAAAAATTCACTGAAAGCAGTTTAATAGCGCCTAACGACAAGTATGCCTACATCAGTCAATCGGATATTTTTATTGGTCGTTCGGACGGTATCAACGAAAAAGGCTTGTCTATTGCTATGTCGTTTGTGAATGGGACTGCGATTCAGCCGGGAATAGGGTTTCATTTTGTCATCCGAAAAGTATTGGAAAATTGTAGTACCACAGCACAGGCAATACAGCTTATACGAAATACCAGGGTTTCTACTGCAAATAATTTTTTAATTGCTGATTGCACAGGTGATATGGCGGTAGTAGAATCTGCCCCGCAAAAAAAAGTCGTCAGAAGACCAGAACACAATCAAAACTACATTTATATAACGAATCAGTTTATATCGGGGGAAATGACCGTCTTGGATCGCGGAGGTGTTGAATGGAGTAAGAGTTCTGAGCGATCTCAGCAATTGGAAAAAAAATTGCATTCTATTAAAAATATGGACCAACTAAAAGCCAAGCAAATCCTTTCGGACGAATGCATATGTCTGAATTTAAAAAAAGAAAAGTTTGGCACCATATGGTCCGTTGTGGGCAATTTAAATAATCTATCTATTGAACGTGCAGAAACCAGGCCTAAAGTTTACAACTACAACTCGGAAAAACGATTGGATTGGTGGCTAAAAAAAAGAAATAAACGTAGTTAAAAACGCCTAAGGAAGCACTTATGAAAAAACCGATATACGCCATAGTATTGCTAGCCGCCTATAGTACCAACCTCCTTTCACAGGAAAAAAGGATAAGGCAATACATCACCTTAGGATCGCTTTGGAATATTCCGAGGATGAAGAGGAGAAGAAGGAAATCAGCAATTCCTTAAAAGAAGTACTGGAATAAGGATAAATTTCCGAAGTGTTTGTGTTTTCTAAATTGCAATAAGGATAACAGCCATTTTTAAAGACAGCATTTACTATTTTCACAAAAAAAGGAATTGATGCGCCTCAAATACGATCATTACTGCAGTATGGATATCGCTGTGCAAAGTGGGTTTAATTCAAAGTCCATCTTTAATGCGTTGTTCAAAAAATTTACCGGACGCACCCCCTCTTCATTTAAAAAAGGCGTCAAAAACAGAATTAGAACAAGAAATCCGTCCGAAATACCACAATTTTAATCTTCCGGGACGTGGCTAATTCCAGCCTACCCATTTTTGATCTAAACTCTATAAACCTCTATTATGACACGAAAGGAATTTATCGCCGCTTGCAGCTTGTTTGGCATATCACTCCCCTTTCAAACCGTATTAAGGGCCTGTTCCTCAGCTACGGAAGAACCCATCATCGCAGCTGATTTTGATGGTTCAGTATTGATCGTGGGTGCGGGGGCAGCAGGAATGGCTACCGCTTATTTATTACAACAACTGGGCGTAGAATATCAAATTTTAGAAGCGGATACCTCCTACGGTGGCCGCTTTCGTACCAACAATTCCTTTACAGATTTTCCGATTCCCCTGGGTGCAGAATGGCTACATGTATCAGAAGCCGAGCTCCCGGCAATTGTGAACAATGCTGGTGTTGAAATTGATACCACCTTGTTACCCTACTCCGAGAAGGATACCTCCGGATATTATAGCAATGGTCAACTGACCTTAGAAGAAGTGGGATCTGCTGTCAACGATGATCAGGACAAAAGGTTCATTAACTCTTCCTGGTTTGATTTTTTTGAAGAATACATCGTTCCCAGCATTCGGAGCAACATGCGTTTCAATACCCGGATTGCATCTATTGATTATTCGGCTGACAGCGTTCTTGCGAAAGACACGAACGGAACGCTATATGAAGCGGATAAACTAGTATTGACCATACCACTTAAATTGTTGCAGATAGGGCAGGTGGATTTTAGACCAGAATTGCCAAACAACAAACAAAATGCCCTGGCCAACGCCAATATATGGAGTGGATTGAAGCTGTTTTTAAAATTTTCTGAACAGTTCTACCCTACCTTCCTCTATTTTGATGATAGTCAAACCAGAGAAGGACAACGCCTGTATTATGATGCCGCCTATGGTCAAAATTCAGCCGATAACGTCTTGGGACTATTTTCGGTCGGGAAACAGGCCGAAGTGTACCAAGCCTTTAAAGGTACTGCTCTAAGGGATTATGTACTGAACGAATTGGATGAAATCTTTGATGGAAAAGCCTCTGAAACCTTTCAGGATATTTTGGTACAAAACTGGAATGAACAGCCATTTGCCGGAGCGGCCTATCTGGAAGACGAGGCTTCAAGTTCCATTTCAACGGCAATGTCCAAATCTATTGACAATAAACTTTATTTTGCCGGTTGCTCCTACACCCAATTTGATGATTGGAGTTCCGTACACACAGCTGCCCGTTCGGCCAGAGATGCTGTTCGGGAATTAGTTCGTTGATGGAATACATTGTTATTTCGAAATGAGTCGCCAAAGGAGACGATTGAGAAATCCGGGTTTCTCACGCTCGCAAGCTCGGTTCGAAATGACTATTTTCATGGTATGAAAACCGCAACTGTTTCCCAATTAAAAAAGGAATTACTGCTTCGGAATCCCGAAGAATTACTGGAGTTGTGCCTACGCCTCTCAAAATTCAAAAAGGAAAACAAAGAATTGCTAACCTATTTATTATTTGAAGGTGATGACGAAGCGGGGTATATCACTAGGGTAAAGGCGGAATTGGATGTATGGTTTTCGGAGATCAATACTACCAGTTATTACTATATCAAAAAAAGTGTTCGAAAGATCCTTAGGAGCCTCAAAAAGTTCATTCGTTATTCTGGCAATAAAGAAACCGAGGTGGAGTTACTTCTTTATTTTTGCGAAAAACTGAAGCACTTTACACCTCCCATCAGAAGGAATGTTGCCTTGACCAATTTATATGAACGTCAATGGCTATACCTCGAAAAGAAAATTGGGTTGTTGCATGAGGATTTACAATACGATTATGGGATATTGCTACAAAGCCTTCGCGGATGAATGCTATTAACCACTATGCCACCTTAGATGCCTATTGCAAGGCAATACAGATTGCAACACCAAAATGGCCCGACTTTGATATACGAACTTTTGAGGATAATATGAAAACGGTAAAGCATAAAATGCCGCCGTTTAAACACGAGTTCTATGCAATTGCCTTGAAGTTATCCGGTGGAGGATTTACCAAAACCGGTAATTATTCTACGGAATCCTTATCCGCTACTGTTTTCTTTAACTCCCCTTATCAAATCATACAATGGGACATTGCACCGGATTGGAACGGGTTTTATATCATTTTTTCCGAAGAGTTTTATCAATTAGGACAACCCAAAAGTCAAATCAGCACGGATTTCCCTTTTCTACTTGTAGACAATACAATTCCCATTGCCCTTTCAGAAATAGAAGCAATACCTTTTATCAATACGTTCCGGGATATGCTATCCGAACATCAAAAAAATGATGCTACCTCAAAAACCATTTGCCATCTGGGAACCCAAATCCTATTACATAAGGTAGCTCGTCTCTTTAAAGATAGAGGTCCGAAACAAGCGCTGCCAAGAACACATCGCGATAACGACCTAGCTTTGGTAAGTCGTTTTAAAACACTGGTCGAGACCAGTTTTTATCCGGATCATCCTTTTGAGCATGGGGAGCCCCACAAAGTGCAGTTCTATGCCGATCAATTGCATTTACACCCCAATCACCTAAACGCTGTGGTAAAACGGATCGCTTCGCAATCCGCCTCAGAAATTATTTACAAACACATGATCGCACTTGCCAAATCCAAACTACAACAGACCAACAAATCCGTTAAAGAGATTGCTTTCGACCTCTATTACAACTATCCGAATCATTTTGCTAATTTCTTTAAAAGGCAGGTGGGTAGTAGTCCTGTAGAATTTCGAAAATCGCTCAAATAAGTTACTACTAGACATTAAAATGGCTCCCAAACCATACCATTTGAGAAATCAGGTCTTTAGATTTTCTCCCCAGATCGGATAATGCATAAAAAACGATTTTTGGTGCTTTGGATTTGTGTTCCTCACGGTAAATTAAACCATCAGCAGTAAGATCGGCCAAAACCACGGTTAACATTTTTTCGGTAACGTCGGGGATACGGTCCCGTATTTCCGAGTAGCGCAGTGCCCCGTGCTCCAATAAAAGTTGAACAACCACTACCTTCCATCGACCACCAAGGATTTTAAGCGTTTGTGTTGCTGCGTTATATGGACAAGTATCTACTTTTCTTCCAATTCTGGGCATACTTACTTTTATGTACGTTATTTGACCGCAATTCAAGGAGCGTTACTTTGGCCTTATAATAACCAAATTATGAAAAAAGTACTTGTTCTTGGCGCTACGGGTTATATTGGCAAGGAAGTCTGCCAAACCTTTGTTTACAATAATTTTGAGGTGTATGGTTTAATACGCAGCCCCTCTCTTAGGTCGCAACTACCTCCGAAAGTAAAGTACATTGATGGTGATTTTGCTACCATAGACAATTGGTCGCATCACTTAAGAGAAATGGATACCATTATTAATGCAGCATTTCCCAGTCACGGCGGGGATTGGTTTAAAGCGGTAACAATAGAGCATGATTTTCTGGAAAAGCTTTTTGAGAACGTAACAAATCAAACTCAGGTTATCCTGATGAATGGCACCGCTTTTCTGGGGGACAGTGGGGCAGGAAGTCTTTCCGAAACAGCTGCTGTTCAGCAGGACCATCCGGCTGGTATTCGCGCTAAAAACACCTCTCCTAAACACTGGAAAAAGCTTCATAGCAATGTAGTAGAACTCCGTTTTGCCTCTTTTATCTATGGAAAAAACGGAAGTGTCTTCTTGCCTATCTTGATCAGCGAAGCAAGAAAAACCGGAGAATCCATCTATGTGGAGGACGGAAAAATCTACACCTCCACCTTACACGTATCGCTTACGGGGTCCGCTTGTCTGGCAGCGGTGCAATATGGCGTTGCGGGTGAAACCTATCATTTTGCTAATGACGAAACTCCTTCGATCAAAACTATTGCTCATGCGGTAAGCCACTGTTGTGGCCCAAAGTGTAAAGCAATTTCTGTTACCGCTGAGGAAGCCCAAGATCGGCTTGATCCCTTCACCCTCCTTTTCATGCAGCAAAACAATGCGATTAACAGTACAAAGGCCCGTAAAGAACTAAATTGGCGGGCAAGCTGTGATACCTCGCTCTTATGGGATGTAGCCCACGGTTCCTATGCACACCACGGTTAAAGCCTGCCCTACAACCCACCTTCTTAGCGCTAACTTTGAATTTTGTACTTCCTTCGTTGAAAAGTATACGTTACACTATCCGGTACACCCTACTTTTGGGTAACTAAAAAATTGAAATCATGAAATACAAATTATTAGGAAATACAGGCTTACGGGTTTCTGAGGTAGCTTTGGGAACAATGACTTTCGGTACAGAAGCCGGTTGGGGCGCCGATAAAGCAACCAGTAAAAAAATGTTTGATGCCTTTGTCAACGCTGGAGGGAATTTTATTGATACCGCTAATGAGATCTATACGGGAGGCACCAGTGAAAAATTCACGGGAGAGTTTATCAAATCAAATCGGGAATACATTGTATTAGGCACCAAATATACCGATGCCCTACCGGGCAATGATCCCAACAAAGCAGGGAATAGCAGAAAAAGCATGATACAATCCCTGGAGCGAAGTCTAAAAAGGTTAGACACGGAGTACATTGATGTTTTCTGGGTACACGCTTGGGATTTCATGTCTCCCGTAGCGGAAGTAATGCGTGCTTTAGACGATATGGTACGCCAAGGAAAGGTACTATACCTCGGGATCTCGGATGCGCCTGCATGGGTAATTTCCAAAGCGAATATGTACGCCAAAATGAATGGATTGACTCCTTTTCAAGCTTCACAAATCGAATACAGCCTCGTACAGCGCACTGGGGAACGTGATTTACTACCCATGGCAAAAAGCGAAGGTATGACCACCCTAGGATGGTCTCCGCTGGCTTCGGGAATTCTTACCGGCAAGTACAGCAAAAAGAACGTGCAAGTAGCTGAACGTGGGAATCGCAGATTAGATACAGCGGCATTTGTTGCATTAAGTGATCGCAATTTAGCCATAGGGGATAAAGTAGTGGAAATAGCAGCGAAAAATGAAGTAGCTCCTGCGGCTGTGGCTATTGCGTATGTAAAACAAAAAGACATCATCCCGATATTAGGAGGGACCAAGGTAAGTCATATTGCCTCCAACCTGGAAAGTATTACTTTTGAATTGACACGAGAAGATGTGGCCGTTTTGGATGAGATCAGCGCCATTGAACTGGGGTTTCCTCACGATTTTCTTAAAAGCACACAAGCGGTAACCTACGGCGGGCAATTTGAAAATATCCTGCATAACAGGCCTTTTTTGAACTAATCAGTTACTCCCTGTTAAATGAAAACGACAACAAACAAAATAGCTTTGGTAACCGGTTCCAATAGAGGGATCGGTTTTGCCGTGGTAAAGGGCCTTGCAGAACACGGGATCACCGTAGTGCTTACCAGTAGAAACGAAAAGGACGGAATAGCCGCGTTAGAGCAATTGGATAGTGACAACGTGCACTATCATCCTCTCGATGTGACCTCCTCAGAAAGTGTCCAAAAACTGGTTGAATATGTTACCAAGGCATTTGGTCGATTGGATATATTGATCAACAATGCCGGTATCAATTACGACACCTGGCAAAACGTTGGTAACGCCAATCTTGAAAATGTCCAGGAAACCCTGGATACGAATTTGATGGGGCCCTGGCGTATGAGTCAGGCTTTTTTGTCCCTGATGGAAAGAAATCATTTTGGCCGTATTGTAAATGTGAGTAGTGGGGCAGGTGAATTAGCGGCCTTAACCGGTGGAACCCCAGGATATAGTATTTCCAAAGTGGCGCTAAACGCCCTAACCATTAGTATGGCAAGGCATCTTCAAAATAGAAATATTCTGGTCAATGCGGTTTGTCCGGGCTGGGTACGCACCGATATGGGAGGTGCCGGAGCTCCGAGAAGCCCGGAAGAAGGTGCTGCTACGATTATTTGGGCCGCGCTATTACCAGATGGGGGGCCAACCGCTAAATTTTTCAGAGACAAATCTGAAATCGTCTGGTAGCACCGCTTTCCTGTTACAGTATAAAAAGCCCAAAAAGTGGGCTTTTTTTATGCCGATTCGTTGAATTCCGTAGTAGCTCCTTTGAATTTTGTAGGCGGTACACTCGCGCCTGGCACTAGTTTTACACCAGTACTAATTGATAACAAAAAATCCGTGTAAACACCATGAAAAAAGCAATCGCAACAGTCACTATCAGCATCATCCTGATAGCCTGTATAAACGAAACAACAACGAAAAACGAAACAAAGATGACTACGGCTATAATAACTACCGAAAGTGCGGAAAAACAGATCGATAAGGTAATCCATACGTTGTTTACCAGCGTAGATCAACGAAATTGGGAGGCCGTGAAACAGACCATGACCGATTCCGTCTACACTGATTACACTGCCTTAGGTGGGGATTCTGGTTTTAAAACCCCCTCAGAAATACTTGAGGGTTGGGAAGCCCTGCTTCCCGGTTTCGAACGGACCATTCATCAGGTGCACAACAAAGCCATTTGGGTAGCTGGAAACAGAGCTACCGCCACAATAGATGCCATAGCAACCCATTACCTGGCGCAGGATTTCTGGACCGTATTTGTGGGGTACGATACGGAATTTATCCGAGAAAATGGCATCTGGAAGTTAGCGCGAATCGATGTAAGCCTCTACGATCAAACTGGAAATGTAGAATTACCGCTTACCGCCTTGGAAAATGTAAAGACTGGAAATATTCCGCCGCTGACTATTGCCGGTAATAGTAATGCGATCGAGACCTTCTTTACGGGTTTGGAAGAGCGAGACCTCAAAAAAGTGTTGTCTGCGCTTGATGAAAATGTTGTTCAGGAAATGCCTTTTGCCCCTAAAAATTTTCCAAAGACCCTAAGCGGGATCGCAGCCATGGAAAGTCAGTATTCCAGGGTAATGGAATATACCCAAAAATATGATCGGGAATACTTTGGCACTTCCACTCCTAATGTCGTCCTGGTTAAATTTAAGGGTACCATTACCACTGGAGAAGGTAAACCGTACAATAACTCTTATGTTGGGATATATACGCTTAATGACAATGGAAAAATCGAAAAATTTGTAGAGCAATTCAATCCCGATATACTACGCAACGGGTGGCCCGGACTACAACCCGAAACCTACTCGGTTCACAAAGCAGGAGCAGCAACAGATAGTGGCGTGGTACTTCAAGAAATAAGTTTCAATAGTAACGGCGCCCTGTTAAAAGGCCATTTGTTCCTTCCGCCACGTTTTGATTCAAACCGCACCTACCCGGCAGCAATCGTTACCGGTAGCTGGACCAGTGTAAAGGAGCAAATGCCGGACGAATACGCCAGTGTATTGGCCAAAGACGGATTTATTACACTCACTTTTGACTTTACAGGGTTTGGGGAAAGCGAAGGACAACCCCGTCAGGTTGAGGATTACCAACTTAAAATCCAAGATATACGATCTGCTGTTGATTTTCTAGAAGCCCACAAAAACGTAGATAGCCAAAGACTTTCCGGATTGGGAGTATGCGCCAGTTCGGGCTATATGGCTCATGCAACAGCGCAAGATGATCGTATCAAGAATTTGGTGCTGGTAGCGCCCTGGTTGCATAACCCGGAAATCGCCAAAGCGATTTATGATGCACGGCCTGGTGGAACAGTAGGCTTGTTGGAAGCAGCAAAAACTGCTAAAGTAAAATATGCTGAAACCGGAGAAATGGACTATGTACTCGCTGCTAGTGAGCTAGACCCGCTAAGTGCAATGTACGTTCCCAATAATATTTTTGACTACTATCTAAATCCTGCAAAGGCCGCCGGCCCATACTACGACAATCGCTTTGCGGTAAGCAGTTGGGAACCCTGGTTAACTTTTGACGGTATCTCAGTGGGAGCAGCCATTTCACAACCTGTTTTCATCGTACATAGCGAAAGGGGGGCCGTACCGCAAGGGGCAAAACAATTCTACGAATTACTGAAAGGGCAAAAGGACATTACATGGCTCAATCAATTCAATCAGCAGCAATTGTATTATGAGAGGGATGCTGTAAATGCGGCAATGCAGGAGGTAGTAAATTACTTAAAATAGTTTGGTAAATTGTTACAACAAGTAGAAAATAAACACTATGAAAAATAAAGAAAAAAATACCATTTGGTTTATTACTGGAGCTTCTTCAGGGTTTGGTAAATCCCTGGCAGAACACGCTATCAACAAAGGGTATAAAGTAGTAGCTACTGCAAGGAGAAAAGAAAAACTGGAAGAGCTACGGTCCGTTGCTCCTGAACAAGTCCTACCCATCCAAATGGATGTGACTAAGCGGGAAGAAGTAAAACAAGGCGTGGTTGAGGCCATAGCGGGATGGGGTAAGATTGATGTGCTCGTTAACAACGCCGGTTACGGCATTGTAGGAGCGCTGGAGGAAACCCCCGAGGAAGAATTAAGAAAGCAAATGGAAACCAATTTCTTTGGGGCCATAGCTGTTACCCAGGAGGCCTTACCTCACATGCGAAAAGCCGAAGGTGGGGCCATCGTAAATATGAGCAGCATGGGTGGCAATATGTCATTTGGAGGATTTAGTGCCTATTCCGCTTCAAAATTTGCTCTGGAAGGAGCTTCAGAGGCTTTAGCACAAGAGGTCGCACCGTTTGGTATAAAGACTATGATTGTGGAACCTGGTGCTTTCCGTACTGAATTTGCCGGAAATGCTTTGAAACACATGCCGAAAATAAAAGCTTACGATGCTATCGTAGGCAGCACTCGTGATTTTGCAAAGGAAATGCATAATACCCAGGAAGGAGATCCAAAAAAAGCAGCCGAAGCCATTGAAAAGGCGTTACTTTCTGAGAATACACCTCTACGTTTACAATTAGGCAAAGATGCGGTAGACGCCGTCAAAGCACATGGAGAGCAGTTGCTGGCCGACCTGGAAACATGGCGGGAAGTTGCTGAAAGTACTACGTTTGAAAGTTAAAAAGCGGTAGTACCCCCGAGCCATAAATCCATCAATGATCTGAATTGATGGATTTATTTTTGCTGATTGTCAAAAAAAGTAGCCCCAGAAACGCTAAAAACGAACAACCCAACATGGCGCCGGGAATATTTTCGTAGGTGCTTTGATAGTACCAACCTGAAAACAAGGCCCCTAACCCTATCCCTGCTTCCAGTGCTATAAACATGGTAGCCACTCCGGTTCCTTTTTTGTCTTCCGGGCTAAGGTCAAATGTCCAGGCGCTGACTGCAGGTGAGAGCATGCCCATGGAAAAGCCATAAATACCTGCTGCGAATAGTAAACCCTCAGGAGATTTTAGCGTGGCCATCAACAATAACCCGACCAGTAACACCAGTAAACCGATCATACTTATCGGCTTACGGCCGAGGCGATCCGATGCTTTGCCGGCCAAAAACCGGATCATAAGTGAGGTAATTGTAAATACAATAAAAAAACTTCCTTTGTTTTTAATGCCTAAGAATTCGCTCCAATCCGGAATTAAAGTAAGTACCATCCCAAAAGCGGTATAGGACAAAAATGTGATGACCGCAGGCACGAATACTTCCTGGGCAATTATATCCTTTCCGGAAATTTTTAAAAGTCTCCATCGAAAGCGCTCCTTATTTACCAGAGTTTCCTGCAATCGTGCAATAAGGATCAGCGCCAATAAGGCCATAAGTGAAGAGCTGAGAAACAAGATATTGAACGAAAAGTGTAGTTTTATCCAACTCCCCAGGGCCGGACCCACAGCCAGGCCTGTGCTAAAGAACAGACTTTGGACTCCAAAAGCTTCACCCCAGCGCTGTGCAGGGATACTATCTGAAACGTAGGCTGCAATCGCAGTCGGGGTAAACCCGGTAGAAAAACCATGAAAAAGCCGTAAAAAAAGAAACCCTGCCACAGAACCTAAAACGGGATATAGTATTCCGCAAACTACACATACCATTGCGCCTATCACCATTACAGGCTTCCTCCCAATCGTATCGGTTAACACTCCGCTAAAAGGTCGGGAAAATCCTGCGGTAAGCGTAAATAAGGCAATGATCAAACCTATATATTCCGATCCTCCTAACCCGGAAAGATATCCTGGAAGTTCAGGAATGAGCATGTTGTAACTCGCTGAGAAAAACAAAGAACTCAAACACAATTGTCCAAAACGAAGGGTATAAATATTGGGTGTTGTTTGCATTCCAAAATGGTATCTTGCTGTAGTGTACTAGGCTTCGGCAAAGAAATAGGGTTTTCTACAACAACAAAAGGACATTTGTCCCAATAGAAATGATCAGGATAAACAAGGCGTTTTTACAATACATTATAAAATTGAATACCCTTGGCGTAGCCCCTGCCATTACACAAGAGTATGCTGCGAAAGGTGAAAAAATCATAACCCAACGCACTTCGGTTTTTTCGGTGCATGTCATGGAGCAAGGAATGGCCAAATGTTATCTGACCGAGGATACCGGAAACGATTTTATCCAAGAGTTTTTTGGAGAAGGTGAGGTCTTCGGAGAGATCGAAGTAATATCCAATGCCCTAAGCTTTTGTACAATTGAAGCCCTTACTCCCATATCTTACTTTAAAATTCCAAAAGCGGCCTTTTTGGATTTATTAAAGTCGGACGAATTATTTAACCGACTTGTACTGAAACTAATGGCCAATAAAATTAAATATACTGCGCTGCGACATTCCTATCATCAGTCTCATCCTTTGGAAGCCAACCTTAAAAAATTGTTACAGGAATTCCCGGATATGTTAAATAAAATCAACAAAAAGGATATCGCAAACTATTTAGGGATTACGGTACGTAGCCTGAATAGAATGATCAAAGCGATGTCTTAGCACTTTTGTACAATACAATACGCCGCTTCAGATTATCGAAAACAATATCTTCTCAACTTATTGTATATATTACACTAAGTAATTATCTTTACTACATATTACAACTATAATCTAGACGATGATCACTACAGAATCACAAATAAACACCTATATATCTGTTGATTGTGTAGTTTTTGGTTATGATTCGGAAAAATTAAATGTATTACTTGTAGAAAGAACACTAAGTAGTAATAACTCACGATCAGATTTTCAATCGGACTGGACCCTTACCGGAAATCATGTATTTGAAGGGGAGACCGTAAAGGAGGCAGCCATGAGAGTCGTATTTAATCTTACGGGCATATCCGACATCTATTTGGAACAGTTTAAAACTTTTGCAGATCCCGGGCGGTTGCTAAAGCCCAAAGACCAAAAGTGGCTAAGGAGTATCGGAAAGGATCCGGAAGAAAGGGTGGTCTCCATCGGCTACCTTGCTTTGTTGGCAACACAGGATGTATCCCTGAAATGGAAAGGAAGAAGGGTAAAGTGGACACCCGTGAAGACCGTGGGCCAACTAGGCTTTGACCATAATGAAATATTGGAACAAGCTATGGAAGCCCTTCGTAACAAAATGAAGCATGAGCCCATTGGTTTTGGATTATTACCTGAAAAGTTTACCCTTACACAATTGCAAACGGTATATGAACAGATCTTTGATACGCATTTTGACAAGCGAAATTTTAGAAAGAAAGTAAACCGCATGAAATATGTGATCCCTTTGAATGAAAAACAAAAAGGGGTACCTCACAAACCCGCACAGCTCTATATGTTCAGCAGGGAGGTATTTGAAAAAACAAAGAAGGAATTATTTGATTTTGTGATCTAACCCAACCCATATCAACTATGGAATCTTCAAAAAACCACAAACTATCCTTTCTCGAAAAAGCAGGTTATGCCCTCGGGGACGGAGCGGCCAACATCGCATGGCGGGGAGTAGCTACCTTCTTGTTTGTTTTCTATACAGATGTCTATGGCTTAAGCCCGGCATCGGTTGGATTGTTATTGCTGATTGCCAGGTCCAGTGATGGTATCAGCGACATCTTGATGGGAATTGTGGGAGATAGAACAACTACCAAATATGGAAAGTTCAGACCCTGGATCCTGTGGACAGCCCTACCTCTCGCAGCAACACTATCCCTCTTGTTTACAACCCCGGATTTAGGACCTACGGGCAAAATTGTATACGCCTATAGTACCTATATTATTTTCACCTTACTGTATACGGCCAATAATGTGCCCTATGGGGCATTAATGGGGGTTATCACTGGCGATGATAAGGAACGTACCGTCTTAGGTTCTTATCGTATGGTAGGCGCTTTTGCAGGAGGTATGCTCGTGCAAGGTGCCTTACTATTCCTCGTAGCCTTTTATGGGAATGTCAATCCAACCGTATCGGTTTTGGCGGTAGATGAAGACACCTATGCTGTTACGGTAAGTGCGCCCAGAGAAGTGGCCAACGCATATATTAAAACCGAAAGTGGCCTGGCAACCTTTACCTGGGCAGATGGAGAAACGCAAACCGACGAAACAACACATAGCATTAGCTTCTCAATGGAAGCAGATCAGAAATATGTTTTTCTTGTTCGTGGGGAATCTGGTATCGCAAAAACGGATATCACTATCATAGATCAGAAGAAAGGATATAGTAATGCTATTTATCTCATGTCCGTGTTTCTGGCCTTGTTCTTATTTCTAACCTTTATCAGCACCCGGGAAAGGATACAACCCCCAAAAGAACAAAAGTCCAACTTAAAAAGGGACTTCTATGACCTCATCGGTAACAGGCCCTGGCTGGTACTCCTGTTTATTGGCTTACTTTTTAACGTTTATAATTCCATAAAACAGGGTATTACCGTTATTTACTTTACCCATTATTTGCAGGATCAATTATTGTCTGCGTCCTATCTGATAGCGCTTATGGTAGCTTCCATATTAGGGGCTATGGCTACCGGTTGGTTAGGACGAAAACTGGGTAAAAAGGAATTGTTCATTTATGCCTTGCTTTTTTCCGGGGCCGTTAATGCTTTACTCCTCTTTTGTGGACCGGACAACGTTTTTTGGATATTCATCATAGGAACCGTCTCTGAATTTGCCGCTGCTGTCTTCCCCACCCTGTTCTTCGCTATGCTTGGCGATGCCGCGGATTATTCGGAATTCAAAAATGGTCGACGCGCTACAGGTCTGGTATACTCCGCAGGTTCTTTTGCCACCAAGTTTGGCGGTGGCTTGGCGGGAGTGGTAATAGGTACTATACTGGCTGCCTATCATTACGACGGTTTGGATCAGTTGGCGATTCAGGGGGCTATTCCCGGAATAATCATGTTGATGAGTTGGGTTCCCGCAATCGTAGCCGTAATTGCTGCCCTTGTTATGGTGCGTTATCCACTTAACCAAGGTAAAATGGACGAGATCACAATAGAATTGAACCAAAGACGGCAAAAGGAATTGGCCGTCTAATACGGTAATCCAACACCAAAATAAAATCTAAACCTTATAGTACGTGATATGAAATTTGGATATTTTGACGACGACAACAGGGAATATGTAATTACCGATCCCGTAACCCCTTGGCCCTGGATCAATTACCTGGGAAATAAAGACTTTTTCTCGCTAATTTCAAATACTGGAGGGGGCTATTCCTTTTACATGGATGCTAAATTCCGAAGGTTAACCCGATACCGCTATAACAACCTGCCTATGGATTCGGGAGGCCGGTATTTCTACATCAAGGATGGAGATACCTTCTGGTCCCCAGGCTGGAAACCTTGTAAGACGGCACTTGATGCCTATGAATGTAGACATGGGATGAATTATACCAAGATCCGGGGAGAAAAAGATGGTATTTCGGCTGAGGCGTTGTTCTTTGTTCCCCTTAACACTCATGCGGAAGTCCAAAAGTTAACGCTGTCCAATACAACACAATCACCCAAAAGCCTGAAACTATTTTCGTTCACGGAATGGGCACTATGGAATGCTGTTGCTGATATGGAAAACTTCCAGCGGAACTTTTCTACAGGCGAGGTGGAAATTGAGGGTTCTACCTTATATCACAAAACGGAATACCGGGAACGACGGAATCATTATGCGTTTTATTCTGTTAACACAGCTATTGACGGTTATGATACCGACCGTGAATCATTTATGGGCCTATATAACGGTTTTCATGAGCCCCAGGCAGTTATTGATGGCCAACCAAGAATGAGTGAAGCCCATGGTTGGTCGCCCATAGCCTCTCATTATATTGCGCTGGAACTTCAGCCTGGAGAGTCCAAGGACTTGGTGTTTGTCCTGGGATACATCGAAAACGAAGAACAGGAAAAGTGGGCGTCAAAAGGCATCATCAACAAGGAGAAAGCCCATCGCCTCATTGAAAAATTCAATACTGCCGAGAAAGTGGATGCGGCCCTAGCGGAGCTCAAAGCCTACTGGAAGGAACTGCTTAGTGTATATACCGTAACTACAGGAGACGAGAAGTTAGATCGTATGGTGAATATCTGGAACCAGTACCAGTGTATGATCACTTTCTGTTTCTCCAGATCTGCTTCTTTCTTTGAAAGTGGTATTGGCCGTGGTATGGGATTCCGCGATTCTAATCAGGATTTGATTGGTTTTGTACATCAAATACCGGAAAGGGCCCGGGAAAGGATCATTGATATTGCTTCAACGCAATTTCCAGACGGCAGTTGCTATCACCAATACCAACCCTTAACGAAGAAAGGGAATAACGATATAGGGAGTGGATTTAACGATGATCCTTTATGGTTGATTTTAGGGACCACAGCTTACTTAAAGGAGACCGGAGATTGGTCTATCCTGAAAGAACAGGTGCCCTATGATAACGATGATAGTCTGGCGCAATCCCTATTTCACCATCTGACCGTTTCCTTTGATCATGTAGTGAACAATTTAGGGCCGCACGGACTACCCTTGATCGGAAGGGCGGATTGGAACGACTGCCTTAACCTCAATTGTTTTTCCAAAGATCCCAACGAATCCTTTCAAACCACCGAAAACCAGACCTCCGGCAGCCAAGCAGAATCGCTTATGATTGCCGGGCTCTTTGTGGTCTATGGCCGGGAATACGTGGAATTATGTAAGGTCTTAAAAAAAGAACAGGAAGCGGAAAGAGCCCAACAGCAGATAGACCACATGGTTAAGGCAATAAAAGAACATGGCTGGGATGGAGAATGGTTTTTAAGAGCCTATGATTTCTATGGAAATAAGATAGGAAGCCAGGAAAATGAAGAGGGACAGATCTTTATAGAGTCAAATGGTTGGTGTAGTATGGCAGGTATCGGCCTTAAAGAGGGCCTGGTAGAAAAAGCACTTAACTCGGTAAAGGAAAAACTGGACTGTAACTACGGTATCGTGCTAAATCATCCGGCCTATACTAAATACCATATTGAATATGGTGAAATATCCACATATCCTGAGGGGTACAAGGAAAATGCCGGAATATTCTGCCACAACAATCCCTGGATCATAATTGGTGAGACGGTATTAGGTCGTGGGGATCAGGCCTGGGAATATTTCAAAAAAATATGCCCTGCTTATTTGGAAGAGATCAGCGAACTCCACAAAACCGAACCCTATGTGTACGCACAAATGATAGCCGGTAAAGATGCCTTTAAACCTGGTGAAGCCAAGAATTCGTGGTTAACTGGTACCGCAGCCTGGAACTTCTACACCATCAGCCAGTATATACTGGGTATTCGACCAACCTACGAAGGGCTGGAAATTGATCCCTGTATCCCGGCAAATTGGGAAGCATTTCAGGTAACACGAAAATTCCGAGGCGCTACTTTTGCGATCACTGTGAAAAATCCAAATCAGGTAAATAAAGGGGTAAAACAACTCTACATTGATGGTAAAGAACATATCGGAAAGCCTGTAATTCCTATTCTTCCCAAAGGGCATTATAAGGTAGATGTTGAACTGGGCTAAATAGCGATATTAAACCCAGATCATCCTATGCTTTTGTTCCAACCTCCGGTGGTACCATACGATCAAGTCCATGGCACCTTATTCCGACCGCTTTGTCGGTTATATTTCATTGTTTGTTACTTTTAACCTGTTGCACTATTTATTTATGCTGTTGAATACTATAAAGCATGGAACCCATGAGATACCTCTTTTTGATCCTCTTGATTTTTGTAGGGTTAGGTGCTGCACATCCCCAACAGAAAATTGAGTTCCCTGATACGATCAAGGACATCATTATCAATGCTAATACAGGAGTGGTATTGGCTAGAACAGGGAAAGGACTCTACGGAATAAGCCCAAACAGCGAAGCAATACTATGGCAAAATAACACCTTGGGCAAGGTTGATTTTTCATCTTATTATGAAATCCCTTTTACGCCTTTGGTCATTTTTGAAAGCAAACCAGCGGTTAACTCCAAACTACTTTCCAACACGGTCAATGCCAAAGGTACTTCACGTAGGATCGTAAACGTTACCAATGGCACGTTGCTCTTTGATTCCGAAAAAGTTGGATTCAAATCGGTTAACCGCACCCTCTTAATTCCTGAACACAAGGCCATACTGGTAGACGGTATTAAGGATAAGGAATTGGCGGTAGCCCTTTATCTCACTGATGATCAGAAAATGGCATGGCAAATTAACCTTACCAATTCTTCCTTTTTCAACAACCTTAAAGGCACCCTTTTTGAGCAAGAAAAGATCCTCCTGGATAGGGATCAGAACGTTTTTTGGTTACGAAACAATCACCTGTTACAGATCAACGCCAACTCAGGAGAAATTGCTTATCAGCAGGAAAATGTTGCGTCCGTCGCCATCAACACTTCAAAAGATGTGATCTATCTATTTTCAAATGCTAACCAGGCGGAAAAACTAAAGCGTGAGACGGCCATAATGGCCTATTCTGTTAAAGAAATGCAACCCCTGTGGGATACGATAGCAAAAGTGAGAGGTGCTATCCGGGAAACCGCCTTTGACGGCGATAAAATGATTGCTATTACTACTACTGGATTTAACATACTGGATAGAAAAGGAACTAAACAATGGGAAGCCATGGCATCGCTCCCCCTTATCAAAAAGATCGTTCCTATAGCACAGGGCTTTCTGGTAGTACAAGAAAAGTTCTTATCGCGTATTGGACAGGACGGTAAAAAAGTATGGAAAGATCCTTTAAAAATCTCGCTTTCCAATGACGAACGTCCGGTATATCTATTTGAGACGGATTCCACTGCGCTATACGTTACCCCTTCCAGGGCCAATAAAATTGCTATTTCCAATGGGGAAAAATTTTGGGATGACGTTATTTTAAATGATGCTGATTTTATTTCGCGAAACCTAAAGCTCAAACTACCGTCCCATCGTATCTGGTATGACAGTATTGCAAAACAATACCCTGTATACAGCGACAATGCCCTATACCTATTGAAGGATAGTGCAAAGCATACGCCCCAATCTATCTATTCTTTCGATTTTGGAAAGTCCATCCCGGAGCTACAAATGGGAACATACGGTTATTTTATGAGTAACAACAACCACTATTTTCTATTCAACAGTTCCGGTGATCTGGAATACCAAAAAAAATATCCTTCAAACAGAACATCTTCCATTTTTAGAGAATCTGTGTATTATTTAAAGCGGGGGCTGGGAACGTATAGGGCTGCTACTTCCTTCATTTACAATCAGGCTATTGAAAGTTTCAGTAGTACTGTAGCTTCCGGCAATCTCGGGTTTTTGACGAATTTGGGATCCGGTGTATATGGTTCCTACCAATTGTATCAGGATCCCAAAAAAATTGTTGCCAACCTGGAAGAACTTGGGTTCAGTACCGGACTGGAAAATGTATTTAAACGAATTCAAAAAGGGAAAGAAAGAGAGGACGCTATTTTGATAGTAGCACCTAAGGAAAATAATACCAAAGATGTGATTCGGTTGCATATCCCAACCGGGAAAGAGGAACTGCTCAAGCAATTAGGAGAGGAAAGGAAATTTGTAATAGATCAGGTGGAAAATATTATCTATTCCCTCAACAAAAAAGAAATTTATATTGAACGCCTATAATTCGGTTAGTCCAACAAAAATAGAGCTTCGGGATACTTCTAGATTCATATTTCTAATGACATGCTGCGTCCTGAATCTCAAACAAAATAATGGAATATGTACCAAAACCAGAAAAGGGATGCAATGTGATGATCTTCGTATCCTATATCTGTAATAAAGGTAGAAAACGCCTTTCTTGCTACCATTGCGTCGCATTCACTTTACCTTTTTTGGGATAAGGAAGTATCGTATAAACTCTGAGCAAAAGGTAGCCTAGTTCGTTCCGGATTATGGAAAAAATAATTGCCCCTCTTCTGAAATACCACCCATTTTCCAAAAATATATACACGCCTCTGCAAAATTTATATCTTCAAGATGACCAACAAGATTAATTTTGTCACCAAAACATAGAGGTAAATTGATAATTCCTCGAAACAAATATGTCCTTGAAACAACTCAAAAAAATAGTAACACGAATGCTACTGTCTATAGTCATCCTCATTGCTTCTTTGGTTCTTATTTATCTGGCCTTTGTTAATTTTTACCCCTCTTTTGGTGGCAATGTGAATAAAGAAAGACAGGTGCTGTATGAAACTTCACAGCAGTTTAGCGAAGGAAAGTTTATGAACACAAAAAGGGAAGTTCCTGAGGCTATGCGTTTTTCCAAGATGCTCTCTGTGAGTCGAAAGTTTTTTTTCGAAAAGGTTGAAAACGGAAGGCCTAAGAAAGACTTGGAGGTTCAAAAAATAGACTCTATTGCCCTTGCCGACCATAGTGGTGGAACACGACTGATATGGTTTGGACATTCTGCTTTTCTCTTGCAGATGAAGGGGAAAAACATTCTTATAGATCCCATGCTTGGCCCCGTTCCTGCGCCACATCCTTGGATGGGCTCCAGACGCTTCAATTTAGATGTGCCCATTGCGGTCAAAAAACTTCCAAAAATTGATGCTGTGGTTATTTCCCACGACCACTATGACCATCTGGACTATGACTCCATCAAAAAACTAAAGGACAAGGTAGACGCCTATTTTGTGCCACTTGGTGTAGGGGTACACCTGGAAGCTTGGGGCGTGGATGCCAACAACATCACCGAAATGGACTGGTGGGAAGAGACCACATTTAAAAGTATACAACTGGTGTGCACTCCAGCACAACATTTTTCAGGCCGGAAGTTTACCAATGGCCAGAGTACCTTATGGAGTTCCTGGGTGATTACATCCGATAGCACATCGCTCTACTTTAGTGGTGATGGTGGTTATGGCCCTCATTTTAAACAAATAGGTGAACGATATGGTCCCTTTGATTTTGCCATGATGGAATGTGGGCAGTACAACAAAATGTGGCCGGACATCCATATGTTTCCTGAAGAAACTGCCCAGGCGGGCATTGACGTGCAGGCCAAAACCCTTATGCCCATACATTGGGGTGCCTTTAAATTGGCCCTGCACTCCTGGACCGACCCCATAGAACGAGTTTCCAAAAAAGCCCAAGAGTTGCAATTGCCCTTGGTTGCACCACAGATTGGGGAGCCTATTGTGATTGATGAACTCCCAAAACCAACCACGATTTGGTGGTAATGCTACAAAATGGCAAACCGCCCATGACAAGAGCGGAAAAATGTATGCGATGCTTTTAAGCTAGCGTAATAGTTTAACAAAAAGATAGGATCTAATACAACTGTCATCAATAGGGATGTTGATGTGGGGTAGCGCTATGCTTGGCGTATTTCGCTGGCATTTTGACTTTTAAAAAACTACAACTCAATGCTTATCCGACGGGAACGCGGGTTGTGCATTGGGTACCTATTGGCATAACCGGTTGCGTATTTCTCCCGGGGTAGGTAACACAATAGAAATGGGCTCCATTAACGATGGTAGTAGTGTTTTCCAATTAGCAGTTTTGTGCACAATGCAAACCTTAGGCCTTATATCTGCCCGATGGGGATATTCACAATATTTTTGGGAATGGGTCGTATATGTTGTTCATTCATTTTTTTATTTGTATCTCCTATCTCAAAAGCCCTTTTTTGGGCATTAAATACTTCTAAATGAAAAAGGCGATTATAGCGGGCGCCTCCGGAATGATAGGCAATTTGATATTGGAACACTGCCTGGTTTCTGCTGATGTAGCGGAAGTTACCTCCTTGGTTCGAAGAAAAACAAATAAAGAACATTCCAAGCTTAAAGAGGTTGCTGTAGACAACTTCGAAGAATATTCTGAGCAGATCGATTTGTTTCTGAATGTAGACATTGCCTTTTTCTGTATTGGGGTCTATACGGGGCAAGTGTCCGATAAAGAATTTAAAAAAATTACTGTTGATTATGCTGTTGCATTTGCGAAAGCTGTTAGATCCGGAAATCCAAATGCCAGCTTATGCCTCTTAAGTGGTGCCGGTGCTGACCGTACCGAAAAGAGTATTGCTTCTTTTTCCCGATACAAGGGAATGGCCGAAAATCAAATTGCCGAACTAGGGCTACATTTTTATGCGTTTAGACCAGGATATATATACCCGGTAACTCCTCGTAAAGCACCCAATATAATGTACCATATTTTGCGAATACTCTACCCCTTGATACGGTTGGCAGGATCAAATAGCAGTATCAAATCTAACCAATTGGCAGAAGCCATGTTTAAAGTGGCAATACATGGTGCCAACACTGAAGTATTGGAAAACAAGACCATTTTGTCGTATCTCCGTTGAATGCTTTTAGGGAAACACTCGCCACACTCATGTTAAACCCGAAAAATCTATATGCCCCCGGAGGAAGGTATCAATGACTTGTTGGTAAGCAGGGAAATTTGAGTAACGAAAACGTGAAGATAGAACAACTGACTGCTACACATCGTAGCATTTGAAAGGATAGCGTCATCGACGTAACACCCGAACGGGTTGGGTTGGTTTTAACCGATACGGTCTCTTATCAGATGTGAGCTGCATCTTTTGCAGATATTCAAGGTAGAGGTAAGTAGGGCCGAACGCAGTGCGTATGCAAAAAGGGAAGATGTCTTTAACTCTTACGGTCAAGGTAGTATCTCTTGATCTCCTACCCCAGCCCAACATCCAGGGTCATCATAATGATAAAGCCCCCTATAAAGCCTAAGGTAGCGATATCGGTGTACTTGTCCCGTTGTGTCTCCGGGATCACTTCTTCTACTACCACAAAGATCATCGCACCGGCTGCAAAAGCTAGCGCGTAGGGTAAAATAGGCTCAAAGGTCAATACCGCCCATGCGCCTAAAACACCAGCTATAGGCTCTACAAGAGCAGAGGCCTGTCCATACATCCAGCTTTTTCGTCGGCTTAGACCCTGTCTCCGCATTGGCACAGCTACGGCAAATCCTTCCGGGAAGTTTTGTAATCCAATCCCCAGCGCTAAGGCAACAGCACCACCAATGGTAGCACCTTCAAATCCCGAAGCAACACCACCAAAAAGAACTCCCACAGCCAGGCCTTCAGGAATGTTATGAAGGGTTATGGCTAACACCAATAAGGTAGTACGATGCCAGGGGGTCTTCACCCCTTCTGCTTCACTAATTTTAAAATTGATGTGTAGGTGAGGCAATACCTTATCCAACCCATAGATAAAAAGTGCTCCTAGCAAAAACCCAACAGCCGCCGGTAGTACCTTAATAAAACCTTCCCCTTCACTCATGGCAATACCAGGAGCTAATAAGCTCCAAAAACTGGCCGCTACCATAACCCCTCCGGTAAATCCCAACATGCCATCCATCAAGGAACGTTTCGGATTCTTAAATAGGAAAACCAGTCCTGCACCGGCTGCGGTTAGTCCCCAGGTGAACAAGGTGGCATACAAAGCGGCTAAAATGGGATCAATACTTTCGAAATAGTCAATTACCTGTTGCATGGTCTATTCTTTTTTTACGTATAGGTTGGTTGCAATTAGATGGGAAATATGAAATTGCCGGCGATCAATTTGAATTCGAAGAGAATCGTCAAATTCCTCTTTCTCCAAAACCTCAATAGTATCTCCAAGTGCAATTTTGTTTTTATCCAGAAATTTTAAAAAAGCAGAGGAGGTATCCTTCACCCCCACACAAACGCCTTTAGCCTGTACAGGCAATTCGCTTAATAACTGCTTGTCTCGTTCTTTGAACTCGCCTGTCTTAGAAGGAATTGGGTCGCCGTGCGGATCATATTTGGGATACTCTAACAAAGCGTCTAGTTGGTCTATGAGTTTTTCACTTTTGATGTGTTCTAATTGCTCCGCCACTTCATGCACCTCATCCCAGGTAAAATCCAGTTTTTTTACTAAAAACACCTCCCAAAGCCGATGTTTCCGAATAATAGCAAGGGCCTTTTCGATCCCTAATTCCGTTAATGAAACGCCCTGATACTTTACATAGGTTACCAGCTTCTTCTCCGCCAGCTTTTTCGCCATATCCGTAACAGAGGAAGGTTTGGTATCCATTTCCTCAGCAATAGCATTGGTAGCAATGGGTTGGGATGCCGCACCCCCCAGATGAAAAATGGCCTTGATATAGTTTTCTTCAGCTCGCGTCAAAACGATTATTTTTTCAAATGTACATTTTATTTGTCAAAAAGTATTTTTAGATTTGTCTAAATTATAATTTTTATGATTAAAAAAGTCCTATTTAGCTTACTTATTGGTATAAGTAATCCCATTTTAGCACAGACAACATATATCTCGGGAACCATAACCAGCAATGGAGCACCGGTACCTTTCGCCAGTGTCTATCTACAGAATGGATCTTCAGGAGTTAGCGCAGACAATAATGGTTACTACAAATTCGAGGTCCCGGAAGGAGTAATCACTTTGGTAGTTCAGGCGCAGGGGTACCGGACCCAAAGTAAGGAAATCACAGTGGCAGATGATGAAGAGACTGTTGATTTTTCCCTTGTTGAAGACATCTTAGGTCTGGACGAAGTTGTTGTAAGTGCCACCAGAAACCGCGTGGAACGAAAAAGTGCTCCTGTTGTAGTGTCTTCCTTAAAACCCCGATTACTAACAGCAACACAGTCCATCACCGTAGCAGAGGGACTTAATTTTGCCCCTGGGGTAAGGGTAGAGACCAACTGCCAGAACTGTGGTTTTACACAGGTACGACTCAATGGCTTAGATGGCGGTTATACGCAAATCTTACTTAATAGTCGACCCATATTTACTTCCTTATTGGGTGTCTATGGGTTGGAACAGATCCCCACAAATATCATAGAGCGTGTAGAAGTAGTGCGCAGTGGCGGATCAGCACTTTACGGTTCTAATGCCATTGCCGGTACCGTTAATATCATTACCAAGGATCCGGTGCTGAACACCTGGGAAATTGGTAGCAATATGGCGCTTATTGATGGGGAAGCCCTGGATCGTATCGTTAATTTCAACGGGGCCATCGTTGCGGACGACCTCAATAGTGGCATTACCCTCTTTGGTACCTACCGCAACCGAGCATCGTATGATGCTAATGATGACGGATTTACAGAGTTGGTAGAACTCCGAAATACAACAGTTGGGGCGAAAGCCTTTTTTAGACCCACCGATAGAAGTCGGGTTTCGGTAAACCTCAATGCCATCCGGGAATACCGCAGAGGCGGTGACCGTTTGGACCTGGCACCACAGTTTACCGATATTACCGAAGAGCTGGATCATGATACCTTTATCGGTGGTGCGGATTATGAGCTGAATAGTAAAGACAATACTCAAAAAATTCAGCTATACACCTCCGCTTCGTATACCAATAGGGACAGTTATTACGGTGGTTTGGGGGGCGCCCGAACACGCCAGGATAGTATCACTGCCAACAATGCCTTTGGGACTACTCAAGATCTTGCGTGGGTCAATGGTATTCAATTCACTAAATCCTTTAGAAATAACGACGTACTCACCGCAGGAACAGAATACAATTTTAACACTACGGAAGATCAAATCCCCGGTTACAATCGGTTAATTGACCAAAGTGTGAATACCTTGGGTGGCTATGCCCAATACGAATGGAAACCTTCGGAAAAATTTGCGGCACTACTAGGAGCACGATTAGATCATGTAACCGTAGATGGGGATTACACGATTGGCGGTATCGCTCGCGGTGTAGACCTGAATCAGACGGCACTTTCGCCACGATTAACACTATCCTACCAGTTAACCGAAGCGCTCAGACTTAGAGGCGGATATGCTCGTGGGTTTCGAGCTCCTCAAGCCTTTAATGAAGATCTGCACATCTCAAGTGTAGGTGGAGAACCTCAATTTGTAATTCTATCGGATGATCTCGTAACCGAGTTTTCCAATGCGTTTACCGCTTCTTTAAACTATTCCAGGACCATACAGCTATTGCAGATGGATTTTTTGGTAGAAGGCTTCTACACTACTTTAGAGGATCCTTTCACTTTAGTAAGCACGGGGGCTGTTTTGGAAAATGGCTCCATATTGGAAGAAGTTCGGAACGGTGAAGGGGCCCGGGTATTTGGCTCCAACTTTGAGTTCGGCGTTTCTCCGGACCCTGAATGGCGATTTCAACTGGGAGGTACTTTACAGCGAACAGAATGGGACGAACCACAACTTCTTTTTGAAAGCGATGGAACTCCCGGGGAAACGGACATTGTGATCGACAAATTTGTACGTGTTCCTAATTTCTACGGGTATTTGAATACCACATGGATTCCCAGTGAGGCCTTTAACGTAGACATAACAAGCACCTACACCGGAAGTATGACCGCCCCAAGAGTGATCAGCGATACGGGTTTTTTGGAATTAAACGAAGTGAATTCCTTCTTTGACCTCAACATTAAACTGGAGACACATTTTGATTTCAATGACTCCTTTATGGTTACCGTCTCGGGAGGGGTAACCAACCTCTTTAATAGTTACCAGGATGATTTTGACATTGGCCCAACCCGAGATTCCGATTACATTTATGGCCCCGATGCCCCTCGCGCGTTCTTTCTCGGTTTGAAGTTTGGTAAATTGCACTGATGCTAAAAAAGAATGACCACACAGAAGACAAGTTATTTAAGTAAAATAAAAACCAAACGCTTCCTGATGCTGTTTGTAGTGGTTCTGCTGTTTTTCTCCGAAAGGGCCACCGCGCAAAACAGCATTCAGTGGATCAGTTTTGAGCAATTAGAAGACTCCCTTTCTATAAAACCCAAGAAGGTCTTCATTACTTTTTATGCAGATTGGTGTGCCTATTGCAAAAAAATGGAGAGGGTAGCTTTCCGGGATCCAAAGGTAATTTCAAGATTAAATGAAGCGTATTATGCAATAAAAATGAATGCAGAAGCAACGGATACGATACGATTTGATGGGAAAACCTTCACAAATAAACAGCTCGGAAAACAAAGAAATCCGACCCATGAAATTCCGCTATTGCTCGCCTCCAGAAAAAACTATCCTTTTTCACTACCGGCAATGGTACTACTGAATGAAAAATTTGAAGTGGTAGGTCGGCATTTTGAGTATCTCTCTCCAAAACAACTAAACGATATCCTGGCTGACTAATGGATTGCTCTGGCGACCTCAGAAAAAGGGAATTCGCAATACATTGTGGAAACTAATACCAAATACGGTATTGGGCGGAACGATCGTTGCCTCAAAAATCACTTGTTTGGTGGTATAATCTATCTCCACTACCTTCCCGGAAGGAATCCCGAAGCTTACCGAAGATCCCGGCGTAAATAAAACGGAGTTGCTTTCCGGCAAATAACTTACTTTGGAAACAATCCTGGCATAGGTTGCTTCACCCCGTTCCTTGCCATAGGACCATACCTGTTGTATGGTTTTGTTTTCCTCATCTATTTTATATTCTACCGCCCTGCTATAAGGTCCGAAATTGATATAGTTTCGATTATCTCCGTTGTCAAACACCATAAGATTACCATTTGGCATTAGTATTGGAGAATGTTGGTACCAGGACCATTCAAAATCAGGATGATTTATACTACCATCCAAAACATCCGGATCCGTAATTTCCTGCCCCTGGGCATCAAGTGGTGTCAGTAGAAACTGCTTTAGGTCGGTACCGTTCCCGGCGGTTCCCCATGCCCTATGTGGTGCCAAAATATAACGTACCTCGTTCTGCGTGTTTAATTTTACGATGCCCTGTGTCCTACCGGAAACGATAATTTCATTGTCCTGAGCGCTATATTCAATCGCATTGGCATGAAACCAATCAAAATTGAGATCTGCAAGATCCGTTGGCCAGGCACGCCGGGAATTATCGAGAGACGCATTTAAATCCCAAGTGGTAATGAACTCTCCTGTACTTCTGTCAATTTCTATGATCACATCTTCCACGGTTGATTTTGTTGCGTCGTTGATCGTTACCAATACGTTACCGTCTGGCTTTTCAATAACATGGTGATGGAATTCATTACCCTGTAGGTCCCAGGAATCAATAATCCTTCCGAGAAAATCAATTTCGTAGATACTTTGAGATAAACCATCTCCGAACAACAAGTTCCCATTTTGAAGCTGGGTCATACCGTTGTCATAGAAAAGATCAAAAAGCACGGGATGCGATGAAAAGTCGAGATACCAACGAATGTCCCCAAACTGATCAAAAACAAAGGGGCGCTGTGGCCTGAAATTTCGATCAAACCCAAAATAGTTAACAAAATTAAGCTGAAGTTCCGAAGCGTTCGAAGGTTGATCAATCGTAATCCTGGGCATATCATTGATCACTGCCGAAGTTTGTATAGGTATGGATCCGGATTCCAAAACCGTTCCGGAGGGATCAAAAAACGTAACCCTCAATTCGTTCTCATAATTGGGATATAAACCTACTATTTCCAATGCAAAATCACTGCCTACTTCCTGGAACTGTTGCACAAGGTTTGAAGCACTGCCATTTTTACCGACCACAACCACTTCCAGCGTCACCTCCTGATTGGTTTGCAAATTCACCAATGCCGTTAACGGAGCATACCCCGTAGGATTTAACTGAAAGCCAATGGATTCAACCACCTCCGAATTACGGAAAGGTTCTGAAGTCTCCGGAGTGTCATCAGGAGTGTCATCATCGGAACAGGCATAGCATACTGCTAATACCAGGGCGAAGCGCCAGTAGTTTTTCGTAAACATGGCAAAAGTGATTTAGCAACTCCTAATAAAATAACGATTATTTTGGTTACACCCAATACCGGGCATCGCGGGACGGTGAAGCGCTAAACTGGTACAAACCAAATATTGTTTTCCACCTTGGGCTTGTCCCCTTTGGAAATGATTACCTTTGAACAATGTCCAATTACGATTACATCATAATTGGTGCTGGGGCATCAGGATTACTTTTAGCATATCATTTAGGAGCCGATCCCTTTTTTAAGGACAAAAACATCCTGGTACTCGATAAAAGTAAAAAGCAACAAAACGACCGTACCTGGTGTTTTTGGGAAAAAGGCGAAGGGCCATTTGACCCTATTCTCTACAAGACCTGGCCAAATATTCATTTTGCCGGGAAGACATTGAATATTAACCCGGAAATCGCGCCCTACCGCTACAAAATGCTTCGTGGTATCGATTTTTATGAATACTATTTAGCCCAATTACACCGTTATCCTAATGTCCATTTTGTTAATGATGGTGTCGTCAATACTGAAGAAACCGGACAAGGCGTCGTTGTAGTAGGTGAAAATAACACCTATACCGGCCAAAAGGTGTTTGATAGTAGATTTAACTACAACAAGATCAAACAGGAATCTAATTACCCCATTCTCCAGCAACATTTTTTAGGATGGTTTGTCAAGACAGAACAGTCTGTTTTTAATCCTGAAGCGGCAACCTTTATGGACTTTTCCATTCCCCAAAAAGGAAATACCCGCTTTATGTACGTGCTGCCATTTTCTGCAACGGAAGCACTGATAGAGTACACGCTTTTTTCAGAAAACCCTCTGGAAAAATCAGAATATGAAATGGCAATCCGGGAGTATCTTTCTTTCAAACTCGGTGTTACCAAGTATGACATCACAGAGACTGAGCAAGGCAATATTCCTATGACCTGTTATGATTTTTCGAAGGAGAATACCGATCAACTACTCCGTATTGGTATTTCCGGAGGATGGGCCAAAGCCAGTACGGGCTACACCTTTTACAGTTCAGTAAAAAAAGTCCCGCAATTGGTAGCGCACATTAAGGAAGAAAAACCATTACACGCCTTTAATCCCAAGACCCGTTTTTGGTATTACGATCTGCTGTTGTTAGATATTCTTCATAAAAACAATCATTTAGGTGGTATAATATTCGAATCCTTATTTAAGCGCAGAAAGCCCCAACTTATATTCAAGTTTTTGGATGAAGAAACTACCTTCTTAGAAGATTTATATATCATGGCCTCTCCGAGACCCTGGCCTTTTATCAAAGCATTATTAGGACGTTTGTTTTAACGGGACCGATGCAGTAGTGCTGTTCCGAAATCATAGAGTATTGCTTTATCCTCTTCAACTACTTTTATCTCGTTTAGACATTTAAAGGCCATATCCGTATACTTTTCTACTTCCTGTAGGATACGATCCTTTGCCCCACTAGTTGTGAAAATGGTCTTTACCGTTCGTACCTTTTCCTCGGGCGTTTCGCTTTTACCGGTAAAAAGTGTTAATAAGGTATTGCGATCCTCAACGGAGGCTAATTCCATAGCCTTCAGGTAAAGAAATGTCTTCTTATTCTCCAGAATATCCCCTCCTACCTGTTTCCCAAAAGTTTTTGGATCGCCAAACGCATCGAGGTAATCATCTTGAAGCTGAAAAGCAATGCCCAGGTTTTGCCCAAATGCATAGAGCAAATTTTGATTTTCAATTGTGGCTTGAGCAATTATTCCTCCCATTTTCAAAGCAGCAGCAATTAGTACGGAAGTCTTTAAGGTTATCATCTCCAAGTATTCCGAAACCGTTACATCGCTTCGGGATTCAAAATCAATATCGAGTTGTTGGCCTTCGCAAACTTCAATTGCAGTGGTGTTGAATAGTTGAAATAACCGGGCTAAAACCATTCCGTCGTAAGCTTCCAGAAACTGGTAGGAATTTATAAGCATGGCATCTCCGGAAAGGATTCCTGTATTCACATCCCACTTTTCGTGTACGGTTGGTTTTCCTCTTCGCAAAGGTGCTTCATCCATAATATCGTCATGCACAAGAGAGAAATTATGAAACACTTCAACTGCCATAGCGGCTGATAAGGCCTTCTTATACCGTGTTCCAAAGAGTTCGGCACTAACTAAAACCAATACCGGTCGTAAGCGCTTTCCTCCCAGATGTAATATATACGTGATAGGATCATATAGGTTTCTGGGTTCTTTGTAGCTCGTCTTCTCTTCCAAGTAATTCAGAAACGCCTTTTGGTAAAATTCCAGGGGTTGCATGATTCAATTTTGCTTAAAAATACATCCATTGTTACAAATGACCGATGCATACGTCAAATGAGTGATCTTTTAAAAAAATGCAATAGGTTCAAAAAACTTCGTCTTAATACATGCAACCTGGCGTAAAGTGGCGAAATGGCGGTAGAAAGGGAAAACAATAAAAAGCTAACAGATTTTTTTACCGAAGAATATCAGAATCTCAACGGGTATGTACGGTCAAGAATTGGCGGGACCATAGAAAGTGATCCTGAAGACATTGTACAAGAAGTGGCATTGAAATTGTTTTCAAGGAACAGCCCTTCCCCCATTGATAATATTGCTGCTTTTGTGTATCGATCACTACGAAACAAAATAATAGATGTGATGCGAACAAGAAAACCAAACTATGAAGCACAGGAGGTTGAAGATCTCTGGTCGGAATTTGCTGAAAAATTCTATGCCCCAACGGCTTATGATTATCCCCATCAACTGGTGAGTCGTTTAAAGGGTGCAATTGCAGGACTGAAACCCATGTATCGGGATATTGTTGTGGCAGTAGATTTTGAAGGGTATACCTATAGAGAAATTTCCGAGCAAACGGGCATCTCTCAGGGAACGCTTATGTCTAGAAGGCACAGGGCGTTGTCTGAGCTATCCAAAAAATTAGAATTAAATAATACGTAAAAATAAATAGTATGGAACATCAACTAGACCCTAGAAGAAAGGTGGAGAAAACCGTCAAGTTCTATGTGAAATCCGGATTCAAAATTCTTTTTTTCATCGTATTTATACTATTGATCACCCTTTTAGTAGGGTATGTGGTCATGTGGCTATGGAACTGGCTCGTACCAGATCTTTTTGGGGTACCTACCTTAAATTATTGGCAGGCTGTGGGATTGCTTTTGCTTGCTAAGCTCTTTTTTGGTTTTGGGAATGGTGGCCCTGGCAAGCGTAGTAAAAAGCGCCGCTTTAAAGAACGCCTATCCAATGAAAAATGCGGAGGGTGGCGCCGGGATTTTGAAGACTGGAAACTGTACGATCAGTTTTGGAGGGCAGAAGGGGAACAAGCATTTAAAAACTATGTGGCAAAAATAAAACGGGATGGGACAGAAGAAAAAACATCGTAATACCGAAACAGGACAAAACAATTCAGTGGCTTTTACAGCATTTCAGCAAAAAAAATCCGCAACTCGGTCCAATCACATCCTTTTCCTTCGTCTTTTTAAAGCAAATTTGGGAAAGGATTTCGAGTAGGTTAAAAAAATGTAAAACCGAGGAAACTTTTTTGGTTTCTTAAGTTTCCAGGTTACATTTGCCGCTTGTTATGAAAGAAAGTATTCTCCATAAGGCAACAGATATGTTTTTAGACCTCGGTTTTAAAAGTGTTACCATGGACGATCTGGCACAGGAGATGGGTATTTCCAAAAAGACCATTTATTCCCATTTCCCAAATAAGGCGCAACTGGTTGAAGAAAGCACCTTGCACCTGTTTGAGCATATTGTTAGCGGTATTGAAACCATTATAGCGCTACAAAAGAATCCGATAGAGGAACTCTACGAGATCAAGAAGTTTGTAATGGCCTATTTAAAGGATGAAAAAACCTCTCCGCAATATCAGCTTCAAAAGTATTATCCAAGGATCTTTGATTCCTTAAGAAGGAAGGAATTTGAAGTGATGCATGATAGCATGGTAGAAAATATAGAACGTGGGGTAGCTATGGGAATATATCGGGAAAACCTTAACATCCAGTTTGTGGCCCGTATTTATTTCTCAGGAGCTCTTGGCCTTTGCGACCATTATCTTTTTCCAGCAGAAATGTTTACGAAATCGGTATTGGAGGACTACTATCTGGAATATCATCTTCGGGGAATTGTCACTCCAAAAGGTCGCAAAATATTAAACGAAATCATCAATTCAAACCAAGAATAAATGCGAACAATCATTTTAGCACTCTTTTTTGTATTGCCGGTTCTGCTGTTTTCGCAAGAGGAAAAAACGCTTTTCAGTTTGGAGGAGGCCGTTGCTTATGCTTTAGAGCATAACTACCAGGCCATAAATGCAAACAGGGATCTGGTAGATGCTCAAAAGCAAAAATGGGAAACCATAGCAACCGGACTCCCCCAGATCAGTGGCGCAGTGTCCTATCAAAATCAGATTATCCAACCGATAAACCAGTTTCCATCAATTCTGGTTCCAGAGGAATTCTTACCGCCTGGGGTAGTACAGGACCCGGATACGTTTATCCCGATTATTTTTGCTCCTCCACAGACGGCTACTGCTACGGCAACCCTTACACAACAGATTTTTGATGGCTCCTATATCGTAGGAGTGCAGGCCACAAGAGCTTTCTTGGATTTTAGTAGAAACAACAAAGAAAAAACAGATCAGGATGTCCGAAAGGCGGTGGTTGAAGCGTATGGGAACGTTTTGTTGGCAGAAGAGAGTGTTGCCATCCTGGAAAACAACAAAGCTACTTTGGAAAAGAACCTTTTTGAAACCAAAAAGATCTATGAAAATGGTTTGGGAGATGAGGAAAGTGTAGATCAATTGCAGATTACGCTATCTTCTACGGACAATCAATTAAAAAATGCGAAGCGGCTGGAAAAGATCACACTTCAAATGTTAAATCTCATGATGGGCCTGCCTTTAGAAAGTCCTACAGAACTTGCAGAAGACCTGGACGACCTGACGCAAAGGAAAATTGATTTTGCGCTACTGGAGTCCGATTTGAATATGGAAAATAATGTGGATTACAAACTGGTCTACAATCTCAATGAGCAGCGGTATTTTGAACTCAAATTGGCCAAAAGCAGGGCGCTACCTACATTAAATGCTTTTGTAAACTACGGTGGAAACTCCTTTAGTGATCGTTTCAATTTTTTAGAACAGGGGCAACAATGGTTTGAGTTCTCCACTTTCGGAATAGACCTTAACATCCCAATTTTTAGTTCTTTGGGAAGAGCGGCTACCACACAGCGGGCAAAGATCGCTTACGAAAAGGCAAAGACCCAACTTGACGAAGCTCAGGAACAAATTAGGTTGCAACTGGAAAACGCCAAGAGCGACTATATTTTTGCCATTGAGGAATATCAAACGTCAAAAGACAACTTGAAATTGGCGGAAAGTATAGAGGGTAAAAACCAGGTGAAATATTTTGAAGGATTGGCTACAAGTTTCGAGTTAAGGCAGGCGCAAGTGCAACTCTATGACGCACAACGCATCTATTTAGAATCTATGGTAGATGTTATTAACAGCAAGACTGAACTGGAAAACATATTAAATCAGTAATCAAAGAAACAAATCAAAAAATGAAAAAAATTGTATCACTGCTTTTGCTCGCATTTTTAATCATTTCCTGCGGAGGAGGGACTTCTACTTCTGTAGAGGATATTATTGCGGGCAATGATCTTGAGGAAATACGTGCGAAGCGATCCGAAATAACAGAAGAACTTAAGGCAATCGAAGAACAGGTAGAACGCTTGGATGCTGCCATTGCCTCCCTTGACGATTCTGCCAAACTTCCGTTGGTAACCACGATGCAGGCAAAATCCCAGAAATTTCTACATTATCTGGAACTACAAGGCGATGTAATGACCGATCAAAATGTGTTGATCTATCCGGAGATTTCCGGCACATTGTACCGCGTACATGTTAAAGAAGGTCAACGGGTAGCAAAAGGGCAGTTGTTGGCCTCTATCGATGATGGAGGATTATCCAGTCAATTAGCACAATTAAAGACCCAGGCGGCTCTGGCAAAAACAACATTTGAACGGCAAAAGCGGCTCTGGGATCAAAATATTGGTTCCGAAATCCAATATTTACAGGCAAAAGCACAGTATGAAGCGCAGGAAAACGCGGTAAATCAGTTGGAAAGTCAGGTGGCCAAATCCAGTATTCGCGCACCTTTTTCAGGATTTATTGATAATATTATTAAAGACCAGGGGACAGTAGTAAGTCCGGGCCCGGGATCTGAAGTATTCCGGATCGTAAACCTGTCAAACATGTATGTACAGGTAGAAGTTCCCGAAGCCCATCTGGCCAATGTTACACCAGGGAAACTTGTAGAAGTCTATTTTCCGGTTCTAGGCACTAGTGTTCAAACGAAAATTAGACAAACGGGGCACTTTATCAATCCCGGAAACCGCTCATTTAACGTGGAAATACCGGTTCCAAACAATGACGGGGCTATAAAACCTAACCTTACCGCAATTGCCAAGATCAACGATTACAGCAATGATGCGGCTATTCTTATCCCGCAAAGTGTTATCTCTGAAAATGCCACCGGGCAACAGTATGTATATCTCATCAAGGAAAATGGCTCGGAAACGGAAGTTGTTTCCAAAAAAACAATTATACAGTTGGGGAAAACGCAAGGCGATTATGTAGAGGTCCTTTCCGGTCTTTCCGAAGGGGATAACATTATTGTAGAAGGGGCGAGAAGTGTCCGGGACAACCAACAGGTAAAGGTGTTGAACATTGAAAACACCGTCAAAAACTAAATCATGGAAAAAGCTAAAAAGAACGCCAATAAAGAATTTAAGCTCTCCTCATGGGCGATCGATAATCCCTCGGTCATCTATGTAATGATCGGTATTTTCTTATTCATAGGAATTTCTTCCTATTTCTCAATGCCTCGGGAGGAATTCCCCGAAGCGGTTGAAACAAAGATATATGTAAGTACTGTATACCCTGGGAATACGGCGGAAGATATGGAACGGCTGATCACAGATCCACTGGAGGAAAGCCTAAAGAATGTGAGCAATTTTGTAGAGATGACGTCTACCTCCCAGGAAGATTATTCTATGGTGGTGGTGGAATTTGATGAAAACATAACCGTTGAGGCGGCCAAGCAGAGTGTCAAAGATGAGGTTGATGCCGAAAAAGCAAGCGAAGACTGGCCTATATTTAATGGTGCCAAGGTGGAACCGAACGTTTTTGACCTCAATTTAACGGAATCCTTCCCCATTCTTAACGTCAATATTACAGGAGACTATCCGGTAGAAAAACTTAAAGAGTACGCCGAATACCTCGAAGATGAGATTGAAAACCTGGATGAAATTAAACAGGTAGATATTCGAGGTGCCCAGGAAAAAGAGGTGGAAGTGGCCGTGGACATCAACAAAATGATGGCCGCCAAGGTAAATTTTGACGACGTAATACAGGCCATTGCCAATGGCAATATGACCATGTCCGCAGGGAATTTGATTACCAGCGGACAACGCAGGACCATACGTATCACCGGCGAAATTGAAGACCCCGACGAACTTTACGACTTTGTAGTGAAGTCTGAGAACGGGCCCGTTTATCTAAAAGATCTTGCGAGAGTCACCTTTACCGAAGAGGATAAAACCACCTATGCCCGCGAAATGGGAGAAAGCGTGGTAATGCTGGACATTAAAAAGCGCTCGGGCAAAAATGAGGTGCAAGCCACGCAAAAGATCAAGGCTATTGTAGCCGATGCACAGGAAGATTATCTTCCGGAAAATCTCGAGATCAGTTTTGCGAACGACAGCAGTAGCAGTACCCTGAACCAGGTAGATGATCTGGTCAACAATATTATTTTCGGGATCATTCTTGTGGTTACGGTATTGATGTTCTTTTTAGGGTTCCGTAATGCACTGTTCGTTGGATTTGCCATTCCCATGTCCATGTTTATGTCCTTTATGATCCTTTCCACATTGGGATATACCTTAAACACCATGATTCTTTTCGGATTGATCATGGGATTGGGGATGTTGGTAGATAACGGGGTTGTGGTGGTAGAGAACGTATATCGATTAATGGAACAGGAAGGCATGTCCCGAAAGGAAGCTGCGAAAAAGGGTATTGGTGAAATCGCTATCCCCATTATCATTTCAACGGCTACCACCGTGGCAGCTTTTGTTCCTCTGGGACTATGGCCGGGTATTATGGGAGAATTTATGATCTACTTCCCAATTACACTTTCAGTAGTACTGGGCTCTTCCTTATTTGTGGCCATATTTATGAACTCCATGTTAGTATCCCAGTTTATGGAGATCGGGGAAAAAGAACTTACACGTAAACAGCTTATTCGTTTAAGCCTCATATTAGGAGGTTTTGGCCTATTTATCCTTATCGTTGGAGGACCCATTCGCGGTTTGGGAACCCTAATGATCGTTGTTGCGGGATTGTTCTGGATCTATAAGTACTTCTTAAAGAAATGGGCGTTGCATTTCCAGAAAAAGGCACTCACACGTTTTGAAGACTTTTATGAAATGCAGCTTAAGAGGGCCTTAAAAGGTAATAATGTGTATTGGTATTTTGGGGCAACCATGTTCTTACTCATTGCTGCTTTTATGTCGTTTGGAGCTTCCGTGGGGAGCCAGCGTACCAAAATGGAATTTTTTCCCGACAACACGCCCAAAGAAATTTATATCTATATCGAGTATCCCCAAGGTACGGATATTGAAAAAACCAATGCCATTACCAAAGACATTGAAGAAAGGGTCTACACCATTGTAAAAGAAGAACAGTATTTCGAGGAGGAGGATAATTTATTAGTGGATACTGCGGTCTCACAGGTAGGGAAAGGAGCAGAAAACCCCTTTACCGAAGGAGGATCTGCTGCAGAAATGCCGCACCGGGGAAAGATTACCCTATCCATGCAAGAATTCAAGTTCAGGCAAGGACTGGATAGCGAACAGTTACGACTTCGTATTCAAAATGCTCTTGCGGAAGTCTATCCCGGAGTTACGATTTCTGTAGAAAAAGATGCCGTGGGTCCACCGGCCGGCTATCCGGTAAACATTGAACTGGTAGGAAAGAACTACGATACTTTGATCAATGTAGCGGAACGGATGCGGAACTATATCAATTCGAAGAGTATTGATGGCATGGAAGGCTTAAAGGTGGATGTGAATAAAGGGAGTCCGGGCATGCAGGTAATTGTAGACCGGCAAAAAGCGGGAGAACTCAATGTTTCCGTAGGGCAAGTAGGACAACAGCTAAGAAGATCGTTGTTTGGAGACAAAGCGGGAGTGTACAAAAAAGACGGGGAGGATTATGATATTAATGTCCGTTTTAATGAAGATTTGAGATACAATACCAGTGCCTTGTTCAATCAGAACATTATTTTCAAAGATCAAAATACGGGTGAGGTAAAAGAAATCCCTATTTCTGCCATTGCGTCAAGAAGAAACACTTCCTCCTTTAATGCGATAAAACACATCAATGGAGAACGCGTAGTAACCGTATACTCTGCCTTAAAACCGGGAGGTAATGCCGCAATTATAGTGGCTCAAATCCAAAAGGAAATGGAGAGTTTTAGAGGATTACCGGCGGGGGTAAAAATAGACTATACCGGTGAGTTGGAAGAACAGGAGAAACAACAAAACTTTTTAGGAGGGGCATTTATGTCTGGTCTGGGATTGATCATGCTCATCTTAGTATTTCAATTCGGGGGCGTTTCCAAACCTGCCATTATTATGATAGCGATATTTTTGAGTTTTATTGGGGTGTTTGGAGGTCTTGTAGCAACCGGATGGCCTTTTGTTATCATGATGACCATGATGGGTATTATCGCACTCGCAGGAATTGTCGTAAACAATGGAGTGGTATTGTTGGATTACACCCAAATACTCATCGATCGTAAAAAGTTGGAATTAGGTGTGGGAGATGATGAATTGCTAACACTGCAAGAAGTTACGGATACCATAATTAAAGGAGGAAAAGCACGGTTACGCCCGGTGATCCTGACTGCGATTACTACCGTATTAGGACTAATACCTTTAGCAACAGGTCTCAATATCAACTTTGTAACCTTGTTTGGTCGGTTTGACCCTCAAGTGTATGTGGGTGGAGATAACGTCATATTCTGGGGGCCCCTTGCCTGGACCGTAATCTTTGGGTTGATCGTAGCCACCTTCCTCACCTTGATTATTGTTCCTGTATTGTTCAATATTGTGTATCGTATAAAGATCAGGATTAAAGGCAGTCATAAAAAGAAAGAACAGGATGAAACCAAGATGGATATTGCTGCTTAAGCCAGGTGTATCCAATAAAAAAAGCCCTGATACTCTGGTATCAGGGCTTTTTTCTTTTTGTGAGTTGTACTAGAAATTTACATTAACCGCTTCGGATTGGTTCCAGTTTTTAACCGAGACAATTTGATTATTCTTAAAATCAACCTCTTTTAAGATCTCTCCTTCCCAGAAAAACCATTTTCCTTGGCGTATCCCATTAATGTATTTTCCTGATGCTATCTTTTTTCCCTGGTTATCATACATCAGCCATTGCCCATGTAATTTTCCTTTGAGCAAATGGCCCGTTTGTGCTATTTCCCCATTGTCGTGGAAGTAGGTAGCCTGCACCATTTTTCCTACTTGTTCGAAGGTCGGTTTAATATCTTGTGAAAACATATAAACCGAAAACATCATCGCCAGAAGTAATACTGCTTTCTTCATAATTTACAGGTTTATTGTTATTTACTTAACGTTAATCATACAAAGATACGTATTTAGAAACAATTTATAAACTAAAAATTTACTATTTGTTTACATTAAATTTACAAAAAACTCGTAAATCCTTCATTATCAAATACTCATATTTTCAACATGTTTAAACTTAGCGTACTGCAATTGTGTGAATGGTTAAAAAAACCGCATAAACGGTAGCCTATCTTTAGGGGAATTTAATTGTTCCAACCCAAGGGAACATCTTAACTTTGCCGTCATTAAAACACAACTATGTACAGAAGTCATACCTGTGGTGAACTGGGAATGCAGGATAGCGATCGCGAAGTTACCCTTAGTGGTTGGGTACACAAAGTCCGTGACAAGGGTTTTGTAGTGTGGATAGACTTGCGAGACCGTTATGGGCTTACCCAACTGGTTTTTGATGAGGATCGTACCCCCAAATCGCTATTGGAGCAGGCCAGAGGCCTAGGTAGGGAAACCGTTATACAGGTTTCAGGTACGGTGATTGAAAGGGCCTCAAAAAACCCAAATATGGCTACCGGTGCTATCGAAGTATTGGTGCAGTCGCTTCTTGTTCTAAACGAAGCCATGCTTCCTCCGTTCACTATTGAAGACGATACCGATGGTGGCGATGATCTTCGTATGAAGTACCGCTATCTGGATATCCGAAGGGCTCCTGTAAAAAACAACCTCATTTTTAGGCATCAGGTGACCATGGAAGTACGAAAGTACCTATCCGGAGCAGGGTTTATTGAGGTAGAAACCCCCTATTTAATTAAATCTACCCCCGAAGGCGCCCGGGATTTTGTGGTCCCCAGCCGAATGAACGAAGGGCAGTTCTATGCGCTTCCTCAGTCGCCCCAAACCTTTAAGCAATTACTGATGGTTGGGGGAATGGACAAATACTTTCAAATTGTAAAGTGTTTTCGGGATGAAGATCTTAGAGCTGACCGGCAGCCGGAGTTCACCCAAATTGATTGTGAAATGGCTTTTGTGGAACAGGAAGATGTCCTAGCGACCTTTGAAGGCCTGACCAAACACCTACTTACCGAAATAAAAGGAATAGCGCCTGCAGACTTCCCCAGAATGACCTACGACGAGGCCATGCAACGTTACGGGAATGATAAACCCGATATTCGTTTTGGAATGGAGTTTGGTGAACTAAACGCTGTAGCACAACACAAAGATTTCAATGTATTCAATACTGCCGAATTAGTAGTGGGGATTGCCGTTCCCCAAGGAGCTTCGTATACCCGCAAGGAAATCGATAAACTCATAGATTGGGTAAAACGCCCACAGGTAGGCGCCAAAGGCATGGTCTATGTTAAATGCAATGAAGATGGCACTTACAAATCTTCAGTCGATAAGTTCTATGACCAGGAAGATCTGGCCGCCTGGGCTCAGGTGACCGGAGCACAGGCTGGTGACCTGATCTGTGTCCTTTCCGGAGAAGCGAATACCACACGTGGGCAATTGAGCGCCTTACGTATGGAACTGGGAGAGCGTTTAGGACTGCGAAAACCGGATGAATTCGCCCCACTTTGGGTAGTGGATTTTCCCCTGTTAGAATTGGATGAGGAAACCGGCCATTACCACGCCATGCACCATCCGTTTACTTCGCCCAAACCAGGGCAACTGGAACTTTTGGATACAGATCCGGGTGCTGTTCGCGCCAACGCTTATGATCTTGTGCTTAACGGTAACGAGATTGGTGGAGGCTCTATTCGTATCCATGATAAGGCCACCCAGGCCATCATGTTTAAGCATCTGGGTTTTAGCCCTGAGGAAGCCAAAGCGCAATTTGGTTTTTTAATGGATGCCTTTCAATATGGCGCCCCGCCTCATGGCGGTATTGCCTTTGGCCTGGATCGACTGGTTGCTATTTTAGGTGGACAAGAAACCATCCGGGATTTTATTGCCTTCCCTAAAAATAATAGTGGAAGGGATGTGATGATCGATGCGCCGGCGACTATCGACCAGGCGCAATTGGATGAGCTGGGGCTAAGTCTTAAATCATAGGGATCTATTGTCGGTCACGTGCTCTTGGTCGTAACGAGATAATATACCCTAATTGCAGTTCGCTAAAGCCATTGGTTTCAAAACTGCCATTATTAGAATATCGATACCTAAAAAAGAATTTGTTATCACTGGTAGCTGAAGGGCTGTAATGCGCATCTATCGCAAATTGCCATAACCATTGGGGATCATCGGTCAAATTTTCCCGAAACTGTTCTTCTGAGCTTATAACCGAAAAATCCCTGGTTTGCGTGTTGAAGCGCATGTACCTCCCCGATAACGAAGCACCATAGCGCTCCTCAGGCCTTAGTCTAAAAAGAATTTCAGGATAATAGCGCCATGTATTGGTAAAGCCATTGGAATCTATGGGCTCTCCTTCATCCATAGTGTCCGAAGCAACCGTATTGGCTAATACCCGTGTTCTTCCAAATCTGGCACCAGCATTAATCTCCGTTCTGAACTTACTATTGGGAAAATCAAACATAAAGAGGTTTAAGTCTGCTCCCACTGAAATATTTTCGTAGCGTAATAAATCCAAAAGTGTAACATAAGATACTGTTTGTTCACTGCCATTGATAAATGTAGGTAGTGTTGAAGCCACCAAATTATCGGTATCTTCAGAGGTGTTCAATCTGGCCCATCGAAACTCAGGACGCATGTAATTCACATAACCCCAATTAAAAGAAGGTCCTAAAACTCTTCTTAAGAACCTTCTAGGTCCAACAGGTTTTCTTTTCGTATGTAATGGTATAATTCGGTCAAACTCAAATTGGGCTGCTCCATTGGGATCACTTCCGAAACCAATAAAGTCAGTAAACACTTTAATATTGAAAAGCTTGGAGCTAACTTCTTTCTTCAGCTGTAACTTGTTGTTGGTTTCTTTATGTTCAGAATTGATATCGATTTTTACAGATTGATTTTTAGGACTAAAATCCAATCTATCATTTGCTAGTCTTTGTAAATACTCAGGAAAGACATCTTCCATTTCCATAGAGAATTGTTTCTTACGACCTTTTATTACTGACAACTCATACCCCTTAATATCTTCATAGTCAATCTGAGAGCTAAATCCATAAGGGAATTGACTGGTGAATTTGTTTTTTTTTCCGAAATGGGTATCCCATTCTTTGTTCTCGGCAATTAAGTCAGCCAATTTTAAATAGACCTCCTCGCTTTGTTCGTTAACAGCAGTTGGCCCTTTTATTTCGGCTTCAACTACAACGCGTTCTAAAAAGCCATCATTAAAATCCAAATCAATTGATTTGGCTTCAAAGTCCCAAAGTGTTACTCGATCCAACTCTTGACGTATCCGTTGAAGGGTATTTTTTTGTTTCGAATCATTTTGTAGAGAGTTTTTTGTGGCTTTTATACTATCAGTAAGTCTTTGCCTGAAGTTACCATATTCATTGGTTCGATAAAAATCACGTAAAATCTTATTACTAATAGTGTCATAGTAATCTCTTCTTAAAACTTTCAATATGTCTTTATCTAAAACCGTTTGATCAAAAAGATTCCCCCTTAAATTCTTTAGCTTTTTTATTTCATTTTCAAAATTTTCACCTTTCAAATTTCGAATATCCTGCCATTCCTCTCGATAATCCGCAATAAGCTTTTCATACTTCTCACTTAAAGCGAGATTTTCTCTATGTCTTGATCTGTCACCATTATAGTATTTTTCGAAATCACTAAGTTCTTTTTTTAAAGACGAAAAAGAATCCCAGTCATCTTGTCCTGTTAAATCCTGATACTCATCATTAAGTTTCCCCCATAATTCGTCAAGTTGATCTTCCTTTGAATTTAATCTTATTGTTTTTTCAGAGGTAAACTTTTCGATTCTATCATAAATAACTAATTGAGTTTCCAGAAATTTTATTGTAGATGATAGTTTTGCCTTAGTTTCTTCCGCCCCGACATAATCCTTTAAATTCTCTGTTAAGCTCGGTAAAACCTGTATACTTTTAAGTTCCAACAATCTTCTTTTAATTAACTTCTCCCTCTTTTTCCAGGTATAAACATCATAACGATTTATTATGTCATCAAAATTGTCGTAAAAGCTAACAGGGTTATTTAGATATTTTATTTTATACTCTTTCCTATTTGCAAAATGACTTTTTATAACACATGCATAATATATTAGCAATGGATTATTTTGAATTCGACTAAGTAATTGTTTGGTCTGATTTTTAAGAATACTTTCAACAATAGATTCTCTTTTGCCTTCAACAGAATTTATATTTTCAGAAAAAAAAAGCTCTAACGAATTCTTCTCTTTAATATATTTTTCTACGCTAACCAGCCCGTCGTTTAAATACTCCAAACGGGAAGATTTTTTTTTGTCTTCCCAATCCGCTAATTTATCTTTAACCAGAAAGTAAGAGTCGATTAATCTCCAAGGTATTAGTTGAGAAACCTGAATCTCATTATTTTGGACGAGAATCAACTTCTTCAGATCTTTTAAAAACTTTAGTTCATGTTCTAACATAACATATTCTGAAAACCCCCATTCATTTGTCTCAATTTCGATTTTATGCTGTTTTTTTTGATAGAGTTTTTCAATCTTATTCTTAAGAACAGCTACTCTGTCGTCTAGATCTCTATCGATAGAGTCAGTCCTTAGTCCTCGGTTTATTAGATATTCTTCAATATCTATAGTTTCAAGAGAGCCAAGATCACATTTTAAACATTTCTTCCATAATTTGGGGTAATCATGCAGTGTTAGGTGAGATACTTCTTTTCCAAGTTCTTCTTTAACCGGATTATTAAGTTCATTAGTCGCTTTCGAATCATCTTTACCTATTTTAATCTGATTTTTATTGGGTAATTTAAATTCATTGTATTTTTTTTGAACCTTTCTTAATTGCCTAATTAATTTGTGATAATCTGTCACCCTCTTTTTTAGATAAAGCTCATCACTATCTCCGGTATAATATTGTACTCCACGTATGAGTTTATTGAAATACAAATTACCCGCAACGGGCTCAGTATCAAACTGAAACAATAGGACTAATTGGGCGTCAAAGAAACGGTAAATACGATTCAAAAGACCTTCTATTCGCTGTTTAGACTCAAAGTATTCGATAGTATTAGGTCTGGTTAGCAAATTATTGAAATCCTCAAAAGTATCCGTATCTAAGATCTCTTTTACTCTTTCATCAGCTATGGCAGTCATAGCCTTTTGCAAATCCTCAAGTGCACGATCCTTCAATTCTCCAAGTTTCCTTTTAATGTCATCATTCGTATTAGCATCTTCTAATAAGTTTTTCTTCTGCTCATTTGTTAAAAGCTTATTAAGCACAATCGAAAGGGAATGAAGTTTATCTTTAGTATCTGTTTCTGGATCGGCATCTCCTTGATTTAAATTATCTCGAGTTTCATTTGTTGGTTCAGCATTTTTTTGTTTATCATTCTTTACTTTTTTCAGATCGATTAATAGTAATTCAGTGTCCATTTGGTAAAGAGCAATTTCTTTGAGTGATTTTAAAAAATTATCCCTGAAGGTTTTCTGGTTCAGAGGATTGATTTCCAAAGTAATAGGAAATTCAAACCCTACTTTGTTTTTGTCGTCACTAACAGTTTCTGTAGGGGCTATAGAGAAAGTTACATTGGACAGCGTCTCGGCCTTAGCAGAAATGGTCAATTTAGATTCTTCCGTTAATGGTACTCCTTTTACTTCTTTTTCTTGGGTCATAGCCAGAAAAGGAAGGAATACGGCACAGATTATTAATATTATATTGGTTTTCATTTCGTTATATTTTGGTTAGATGGATGGTTAGGTTTTTGGCAGTTCCATTGTCATTGAAAGTGAGATTGTAGGTAATGGAAGAATCTTCACCAATACTAATACTCTCTTCACTTACACCGGTAAGATCAAAAGATGAATTGTCCTTTTCTGCTTGGCCTATAAATACATTTACTTCGCTCGTAGTAAAAGCACCTGTAATTGCGCTAAATATTGCTGTTTCCTCCGAGCTCAACAGAAAGAGGTTATTGTTGACATCGATAGAACCCAGCACATTAAATAAGTCTTCAGTTACTTCTACCGTACTATCTTCTTCCGATGGCTCCGTTGCATCGTTAGACCCATCGTCTCCATTACCATCAGATTCATCATTCGTTGCTTCCACTCTAAAAACCCGAACCAAGCCCGAATAGCTCCCATTCAAATCATTCTGATCCGAAAATCTGCTGATGTGAAAATTATCCTCCTGAATCCTAACTTTTCCATTTGTTGCTAAGACAGTAAACGAACTGTCTTTTGGAATACCGACATTGGCCTTAAAATCCAGGTTTTGAGCCGTAAAACTGGTGCTCCTGAAAAGATACATTTCAAAATTTACCCTTTCTATATCCTCATTATTATCTCGAATTCTTACAAGTGTTTCAAGATTGTTTTGTTTTGTAGAACGTGTAGAGTTCTGCATGAATTCGAAGGTCCCTGTTCCCGGCAGAAAGAATTCAAAACTGGAGGTTTCGGTACTATCTATAACAATGCTGCCGATATCCTGAGTAAGTCGCCATGGACTATCGGTAGAACAGGACATCAAACTGACAGCCAGCATAAAAAGAATACGCTTCTTCATAATCGATGAATTTAGTTCGTTAGTTAATTCTTCAATTTGCACAAACGGGAAGCACTAGGCCATACCCATTACCGTGTATTTCGTAAGAATTGTACTGTAAATAAGGGGGGAGATGCCTTTGGTATAAAGACGCCTTTAAAGTAGGGTATTCCAGGGAACATAAACTACGGGAAACCTCAAAGCCCAAAGTATTTTCATAGAATATCGATGCGGCGCAACTTAAAGAATTCCACCTAAAACTGGATTTATAGATCGGAACAGCTTCCTTCGGAATACAATTTCGGTTAAAAAGCATCTTCTAACCCTTGCAAGGTGAGGTAGGGTGAGGAACAATAAAAAAGTTACCTTTAATTACATGAAGAAGTGGCTAAAAATCACGCTGTTTGTACTTTTTGGTGGAATTCTAATCCTTATTGGGGTAATTGGTTATGGCTATTACCACTATTGGGGACGATTTACCGCCGATACAGCAACCTATCCTCCAAGTGTGGAATATATAGATCCGGAAAAAGCCCTTTACGGCAAAGGCTTTAAAGCCTGTAACGAAAATAGCATTGCCCAATACTATAATCCGGAACGTGCCACCTACAGCAAGGGCAAAAACGGGCTTAGAAAATTCATTATGTCCAATTATATCAACAAAGGGTATTCGGATTCTGGCTACCTGAATATCAGATTTGTTATCAATTGTAAAGGAGCGGCTGGCCGGTATATCATTCATGAAAATACCCTTGATTTGGAGCCTACCGAACTAGACAAAGACATGACCAACCAACTTTTTGCTTTGACAAGACAACTTAAAGATTGGAATCCCGTCTTCTTTCGAGGAAAAAATCGGGATGCCTATATGTACCTATCCTATCGTATAGAAAATGGAGAGATCGTTGCGATATTGCCTTAATTGTCTTTGCGCTGCTGTGGTATTTTCCTGCAGTGAAAACTCCTCTGATCTCAGTTCGGAAGAGCGTAGAGCATTAGCGACACAAGTATTTTCCGAAGGTTCGCATTTACCCCAGGGATCCGCAAAAAGTATGACCCGAATTGCACGAGCCATTGAAATAGATTCTACCTACGCCGAAGCTTTAAGAGAACATTCTGTCGCCTATCTAAAAAGGGGTATGCCCCACAAATGGAAACCGTGGTTTGATAAAGCGGTTTACCATGACCCACAAACCTGGCAACCCTGGCGAGGGTATCTCTATCTTTGGTTCTACCGGGATTACAAAAAAGCCATCGCAGACTTTAACGCCTCGGACACCCTTACGCCATATATAGATTATCCTCAAGGACACAGCGTAGATTATTGGCGGGGAATTGCCTATCTCGGTTTAAAAGACTATCAAAATAGCATTGCCTTTTTTAACAAACATATCTTAAAAGAAACAGCAGATTCAGGAGAAGACTGGGTAGAAATTAATGCATTTTTGTACCGGGGAATTGCATACATGCAAGCAGGAGATTCCATTAAGGCGTTGGAGAATTACGATAAAGTGATCCACTACTTTAAAAAATCGGCAGACGCAAAATACTGGAAGGCGAGAATGATACAACATACCGGAGAAAAGGAAAAGACCTTGGCTCTAGCGAATCAAGCAAAAGAGGACTTCAAGGAAGGGTATTTTAATAATCGCCCTTATGTAGAAACCTTGTTTCAGTTATACCCTGAGGATTTCGAAGTTTTGATCACGTCAATCAACGAATAAATGTAGTACCCCTTGGTGAATGCTATGCCTGATACGAAACAGCTTTTTAAAAAATTCCTAAGATGGCGGTATAGAAATATATCCAACAAGACCTTTATCCATGTAATGAGCATACTGATCGGTTTTTTAGCCGGTCTTGTTGCAGTCACTTTAAAGAACACTACCTACTTCATTGAAGCATTGCTTGAAGCTGGTATCGTATTCTCCGAAAATCAACTGTATTTTGTTCTACCGGTGATTGGCCTGACATTGGTCTACCTCTATGTAAAATATGTAAATAAACATCCGCTGGGGCATGCGATTTCCTCCATAATGTTCTCCTTGTCCAAAAACAAAGGAATACTAAATATCAAGAAGATCTATACTCCACTTATTGCGGCGCCTTTAACTGTGGGTTTTGGAGGTTCAGTGGGGTTGCTAGGGCCTGCGGTAGAATCGGGGGCCGCAGTGAGTTCTAACCTAAGCAGGTTGCTTCATATCGACTCCAAAACCCGATCCTTGCTTATTGCCTGTGCTTCTGCCGGGGCACTTGCCTCTATTTTTCAATCGCCTATAGCCGCTATCGTTTTTGCAGTAGAGGTATTTAGCCTTGATCTGACCATGCTTTCTGTACTACCTTTGTTACTGGCTTCTATTTCCGGGGTACTTACTTCGTATTTTTTTCTTGGAAATGAGAGTTTGTTCAGTTTTTCATTATCGGAAGGGTTTCGCTTACAAGACACCCTATTTTACGTATTACTTGGTTTGGCTACGGGAATTGCCTCTGTGTATTTTACCAAGATGTATTTTGGGATTTTACGTCTTTTTAAACCGTTCAAAAGTCCAAAATACAAACTGCTACTAGGAGGAATTGCCATAGGCATCATGCTCTATTTTATTCCACCACTTTATGGGGAAGGTTTTGGTTTTATCAATAATTTGTTGGATGGTAATACCACCGAAGCCATAGGCGCAACACCATTTGGCCAGTATATGGATAACGTCTGGGTCATTATTGCTTTGTTATTTGGCATCACCTTGTTTAAAGCAATTGCCATGACCACCACCTTTGCTGCAGGAGGTGCGGGAGGTGTTTTTATCCCTACCATGGTCATGGGCAGTGCCTTAGGGAATGTTGTGGCCCAACTGGTCAATAATCTTGGCTTGGGATTTGAAGTGAATGAAAGCAATTTCACCCTAATAGGAATGGCCGGATTAATTGCCGGGGTGATCCATGCGCCTTTAACCGCTATTTTCCTTATAGCAGAGATCACCGGAGGATATCAGCTTTTTGTCCCACTGATGATCACAGCTTCTATCTCCTATCTTATTACAAAAAATGTGCTGGACTACACTATCTACACCAAGGAACTTGCTGAACAAGGGGTTTTACTCACCCATAACAAAGACCAGGCCGTGCTAACGCTGATGCAAATGGACAGTATTATCGAGACTGATTTCAAGCCCGTTTCCCCCGATATGACCTTTGGTGATCTTTTATACCGTTCAGTTTCGAAGTCGGCACGCAGCTTGTTCCCAGTCCTTGATAAAGAAAATAAAATGGTTGGTATTATTTTACTGGATGACATCCGAGAATTTATGTTTGATACCTCTCGGTATGACACCATGTTTGTACGCGACTTTATGCATGCTCCTCCCGAGTATATTTTTCAGGAAACCGACTCCATGCAGCAGGTAATGCGGAAATTTCAGGATAGTGGTGCCTGGAATCTTCCGGTAATTAAAGCGGGGAAATATGTTGGGTTTATTTCAAAATCCAAGTTGCTAACCGCCTACCGAAGAAAATTAATCAATTATTCCCGTTAACTATGAAGCTGAAATATCTGATCGTACTCATCGTTTTCGCCGCTTTTGCATCAATTATTTATGGTTTTAGCATAAAAAAGGATAACCCTCCATTGGCCCATAAATGTATCGGAATAGGTACTGTGGGCCTATTTTTGGTGGCCATGCCGTTATTTTTGATTAGTGAGAGCAAAGGAAAAAAAATGAAGGATTATATGTTGACGAAAGAAAACATTAAGAAAATGCAAGAGAAAGAGCGGAAAAATACTGAAAATCAATAATTTTTAGTAAAATTTAAAGTCTTGCTAACCATTTCAGATTTAAAAAGAATTACTTTCGCACTTTAACATTTATTTTTTTTTTGATGACTGGCACAGTAAAATTTTTCAATGAATCCAAAGGTTATGGCTTCATCACCAACGACGAAACCGGGAAAGACATTTTTGTTCATGTCACTTCGTTGAACGGAATGGAATTACGCGAAGGGAACAAAGTAGAATATCTTGAAGAAGAAGGACGAAAAGGAAAGGTAGCCGCGCAAGTACGGCTTATTGACTAACTATATTTTATTTTGAGAGTTTTAAAAACCCTGACCTTTGGTCGGGGTTTTTAATTCAGATTACGTTTCTGAATAAAAAAACGCTTCAGCAACTCAGCTGATTCCCCCTCCATTACCCCTCCTACTACCTCTGTTTTGGGATGTAAGGTGGTTCCCATTACCATAAATCCGCGTTCCAGATCGGAAGCGCCAAATACAATTTTGGAGATCTGACTCCAATACAATGCGCCAGCGCACATCTGGCAGGGTTCCAGCGTTACATATAGTGTACACCCATGCAAGTATTTCCCTCCCAAAAAGTTAGAGGCCGCAGTAATCGCTTGCATCTCTGCATGTGCCGTTACATCATTTAGTTTTTCAGTGAGATTATGGGCACGACCAATTATTCTGTTATTTACCACCACCACCGCGCCAACAGGCACCTCACCTATCTCAAAAGCGGTTTCTGCCTCTTGCAGTGCCTTCTTCATAAAATAATTATCGTCAAAGGGATTTACCATTTACAGAAAACTTAAGCCACAATACTAGGGATTAATACCATCGAAAACAATATGTCCTTTCGAAAAGCAGCGTATTTGTGATCGCACTCCGGTTAAGTAGTCCAAAATTTTGTATCTCATACAGAACGGATAGCGATCAAAATGGAAATGATGTAGTTTTGTCAGGCAATTCAAAAGCGTAATGAACCAACTATTAGCAAACATAGCCTTACCTAAGGAGGTAAAAGCACTTTCTCGGGAAAAGTTACCGCAACTAGCCCGGGAGCTAAGGGAATTCATTATTCATATTGTAGCGGCAAAAGAGGGACACTTAGGGGCCAGTTTAGGGGTAGTTGAGCTCACCATAGCATTGCACTACATTTTTGACTTCTCAAAAGACAAACTGATCTGGGATGTAGGTCACCAGGCGTACGGTCACAAAATACTGACTGGTAGAAAAGCTATTTTTGATACCAACCGTCAGTTAGGGGGAATAAGTGGCTTCCCCAAGCGGGAAGAAAGTGAATATGATCATTTTGGAACAGGACATAGTTCCACTTCTATATCTGCAATATTGGGCATGGCCATTGCCTCCCAGCTAAAGGGAGAAAAGGATAGTGAACATATCGCGGTTATTGGCGATGCATCCATCGCTAGCGGGATGGCCTTTGAAGGATTGAATCATCTTGGGGTAACAGACGCAAATGTGTTAGTTATTCTAAATGATAACGCTATAGGTATTGACCCAAGCGTTGGGGCACTGAAAAATTACCTAACTAACGTAAAACAGGGAAAAGCTAAGGAAGAAAACATTTTTGAATGTTTGAATCTGGAGTATACCGGGCCGGTAGACGGACATGATCTTCCTCAACTCCTAGACGCGCTCAATCGCCTAAGAAATCGCCGTGGCCCACGACTTTTACATGTTATCACCACTAAGGGTAAGGGGCTGCAAAAAGCAGAGGAGAACCAGGTAATTTACCATGCTCCGGGAAAATTCAATGCCAAAACCGGGGAACGTTTTAGAAAAAGCAAGGAAGCAGAACCTCCTAAGTTCCAGGATGTGTTTGGACACACTTTGGTAACCCTGGCAAAGGAAAACAAAAAGATTGTTGGGATTACCCCGGCTATGCCAACGGGAAGCTCCCTTAAGTTTATGATGCAAACCTTCCCCGAGCGCGCTTTTGATGTAGGTATTGCGGAGCAACACGCCGTAACGCTAGCAGCTGGAATGGCCGCTCAAGGTATGGTTCCTTTCTGTGCTATCTATTCCACTTTTTTGCAACGTGCCTATGACCAGGTTATTCATGATGTGGCACTGCAAAAGCTCCCGGTTATTTTCTGCCTTGATCGCGCTGGTCTGGTAGGGCAGGATGGCCCAACCCATCATGGTGTTTTTGATTTGGCGTATTTGAGATGTATCCCGAATCTAACAATTTGCTCCCCTATGAACGAAGTAGAACTTCGCAACCTAATGTTTACTGCTCAAAAGGGGTTGGATAGCCCTTTAGCCATTCGTTATCCCAGGGGAAGAGGTATTACTTTAGATTGGAAACAACCCTTTCAGGAGCTTCCGATTGGAAAAGGAAAAATGGTAAAAGAAGGTAATGAAATTGCCGTGCTTTCCTTTGGTCCGATCGGCAATGAAGTTAGCAGGCTATTTGAAGATAATTGGGAAAAAGCGGACGTAATTGGTCATTTCAATATGATTTTCCTAAAACCGCTGGATACTGAACTGCTACACCGCATCTTTACTACCTACCATCATGTTATTACTATAGAAGACGGCTGTGAGATAGGTGGGTTTGGCACGGCAATTTTAGAATTTGCCAATGCACACCACTATACTACACCAGTAAAAGTATTTGCTATAAAGGACACCTTTATTCCTCATGGAACGACTGAGGAATTGCATGAGATCTGCGGACTTACCACAAATCATCTAAAGCGTTACATTGAAACTATTTGTTAATCTTATTGGGCTGTTGATGCTTTTTTACGGCTTCGAGACAATGGGCCAGGTTACGCAAGATAATCCTGAAGAGACGGCACAAGATTCTGTTGTGGTCGATACTACGATAATACGATGGAAACAGGAAAAAATTAAGATTATTCCAAGAGGAGTACGGAGAATCGTACCACAAAGCACCTTAAATAAGGTTAAACCCTTTACGCAGAAACCACGAGGATTTACCCCTCAGTATTTCTGGACTCGTGAGAACATCTTTGGCTTCAATGTTAATGAAGTAGCCTTTGTAAATTGGAATGCAGGCGGGGATAATTCTGTTTCTGCATTAGCAAACCTCGCTTTCGTTAGAAACTACAAATTCCGATATCTTTCCTGGGAGAATGAATTGCGGTTGCGTTACGGCATTAATGCCCAGGAAGGAAGAGCCCTAAGAAAAACAGAGGATTTAATCCGTCTGACCTCCACTTTTGGGTTTCGAAAAGATACCCTGACCAATTGGTTTTATTCTGCAAAACTTAAGTTTAACACGCAGTTCTCTAACGGGTTTAATTACCCGGATAGAGAAACTCCGATTTCAAGGTTTATGGCTCCCGGATATTTGTTCTTTGGTGCCGGTACTTCTTATATTTTAGAAGATAATTCCTTCAACACTTACATTTCCCCACTAACATTAAAAGCTACTTATGTCTTTGATGAAGCCTTATCTGACCGCGGTGCTTTTGGGGTAAATCCAGGAAAAAACGCATTTACCGAGTTAGGCTTTCTAATTACCCAGGAATGGAATAAAGAGGTATTTAGAAATGTTACCATGAATCATCGCATTAACATTTACACGGATTACATTAGAAGTTTTGGGAATATCGATATAGATTGGGAACTCAATTTTCTCTTAAAGGTCAACAATTTTGTCAGTGCTAATATCGGAACCCATATCATTTTCGATGATGATATCAAGTTTGATGAAGTGGTAGACGCTGATGGTACGGTCATTGATCCGGGTATCCCAAGAATTCAATTCAAGCAAGTCTTGGGAATAGGTATCGACTATAAATTTTAAAACTGCCGCCCCAATATTTTGTTACTGAGCTGAACAGCATTACTATCTGATAAACCCGCCACAAAACTGGACACGCCTAGTAGCAGTTCATAAGTAGACCTATCCCTGTTGGCTAATTCTTCAGGTAATGTTCGTAACAAAAGGCGATCATAACTACTTTCTTTTCCTCTGCTATAATTCACCAATGCTTTTGCGTACCCTCCCAGAATAGTGGCAATAATCTTGTATCCGGCAAGCTCTCTTTCTATAACCTCTTGCGATCTATACACTTTTTCTACGCTTATTTTTAAAATATCCTCAATTTGGGGTTTAAAAGTACTTTTTTCCAGAAGTGCTGCTTCCAACTGCCCCGAGCGAATAGCTTCTTCATGTTCCATAAATATCTGAGCGGCCTCGGTTACCAGAACATTAATGGATAAGGCGCGTAAATACGCTAGTCTGTCTCTGGTGTTCTCAAGGGCATGGTATTTTGTTGTATCTATTTTGTCTTTAACCAACTTGATCAGATACTCCAAAGCAAAATCTTCAGGAATCAAACCAAGGTTAATACCATCTTCAAAGTCAATAATGGTGTAGCAGATATCATCTGCTGCCTCCACCAAATAGGTTAACGGATGCCTGTGAAAGCGCGTATCACTTCCCTTTTTTTGTTGAAGACCGAGTTCCTGTGCCACCTCTAGAAAGAAATCCTGCTCCGACTGAAAGAAGCCATACTTCTTGTCTGAGATATGTTTGGACGGTCGTTTAGGCAGCGAAGGTTTTGGATATTTAATAAAAGCGCCAAGGGTAGCATAGCTCAATCGAAGGCCCCCGGGAACTCCCTTCCTGGATGCCGTAAGCAGTTTAAATCCGTTCGCATTGCCTTCAAAATCCCATAAATCCTGACGTTCTTTTTCAGTTAATTGCGTTGTATACTGAGCTCCCGCTCCCTCCTTAAAAAAGTGGCCAATAGCCTTTTCACCACTATGGCCAAAGGGAGGATTGCCAATATCATGCGCCAGGGCAGCAGCAGCTACAATGGAGCCAAAATCATTAAATCTATACCCAAGATCTTCACTAAGTATAGGGTATTTATGCAACAACTGCTGCCCTACAATCCGTCCTAAGCTTCTTCCCACTACGGAGACCTCTAAACTATGGGTGAGCCGGGTATGTACGAAAGTAGGTTTTGAGCCTGCAAAAATAGGAAGTGGCATTACCTGCGTTTTATCTTGCAAACTGCGAAATGATGCGGAAAAAATAATCCTGTCGTAATCTACTTCAAACCCAAGTCGCGTCTCATCCTGCGCGGACCGTAATCTTGTGTTGGTATCTCCATAGCGTTTTAATGACAATAATTGCTGCCAATCCATTGAACAAATTTATCCTCGCAAGATACATTTTTAAGAAAGCAATCCGATTGGATCAAAGTCCTTATATCCCTATTTATGTTCTTTCGAATTAACATCAGCATAACTATTCCTTAACCTTACTTTCCTTTCTTTGCAACTTTTAAGAAAGAATGTATAGACTTGTTCTCTTTTTTGCTCTGACCGTTGGTCAATTGATATTTAGTCAATCAACCGGTTCCGTCTATGGAAAAATTACGGATGGTACTGCTCCTGGGGAACCTTTGCTTTTCACTACGGTTAGCTTAAAGGACACCCCTATTACAGCGCAGACCAATTTTCATGGTAATTTTGAGATAACGGGTTTAGAACCTGGTTTGTATTATCTTGAAATCACCTATTTAGGTTACGAACCCAAGGAGGTAGCGATACAAGTGAAATCAGGCGAGGTTGCGCTTGTAGAAGCGTCCCTACAAGCTATGTCAACGAATACGGAAAACTTAGTATTGTCGGAGGCTACCACTACAGCGATCAAAACGGTCGATCAAACGGTAAGGCACTGAGAAAAGACTTCCCTTTTCCTTAGGAATACGCAGGGGCTATTTCTTCAATTGAGACGTACATCTCTTTTCATAACTTTATTTTAACATCTCAAAGGAATTATAGTAGCATTTTTGCGTACTTTGAAAAGCTGATATGGGCGAGAATATTTACATTTTTATGGTCGTTGCTTTGGCCATTTTGGCTATCACAGATTTGGTGGTCGGGGTGAGTAATGATGCTGTTAACTTCTTGAATTCTGCCATTGGTTCAAAGGCCATCTCGTTCAGAACAATTATGATCGTAGCCAGTTTAGGTATTGCCTTTGGTGCAATTTCCTCAAGCGGTATGATGGAGGTGGCTCGAAAAGGTATTTTCAATCCTACCGAATTCGTTTTTGCCGAGATCATGATCATATTCATGGCGGTCATGATAACCGATATTCTCTTACTTGATTTTTTTAATACCTTGGGTATGCCCACCTCAACAACCGTATCCATCGTTTTCGAGCTTTTGGGAGCGGCTGTAGCGGTTTCTTTACTAAAGATCATTGCAGTAGACGGGTCATTTTCTGATCTTGGTGCGTATATCAATACCGAAAAAGCCACCGAAATCATATTTGGTATATTACTTTCAGTATTCATTGCCTTTACCATAGGGGCCCTAGTGCAATACGTTTCCAGAGTTCTTATCTCTTTTAAGTTCGAAAAAAGACCCAAATGGGTTGAAGCTATTTTTGGTGGTGTTGCCATAACCGCTATTATCTATTTTATCTTGGTTAAAGGCCTAAAAAGTGCAGCAATTTTTGATGCGTCGTTTATAGCATTCATTTATGAATCCACTGAACTCTTCTTATTGGGTAATCTGGTTATCTGGACGTTGATCTCGTGGATTTTTGCCACCTTCCTGGCATGGAACGTTTACCGTGTTATTATCGTTTTAGGCACTTTTGCACTAGCAATGGCTTTTGCCGGGAACGATTTGGTCAATTTTATTGGTGTACCCATAGCTGCCCTTCAATCATTTCAAGATTGGCAAAGTTCCGGAATAGTAGCGTCCGAATTCAATATGAAAGGGTTAACTGCAGCCGTGCAAACCCCCACTCTGCTGCTTTTGGCCTCCGGTGCAATTATGGTGATTACCCTTTGGTTTTCATCTAAGGCGAAAAGCGTAGTGAAAACCAGTGTGGATTTGGCAAGGCAAGATGAGGGAGAGGAACGCTTTCAACCCAACTATTTGTCGCGTCAGATCGTAAAATTTAGTGTTACCGCATTTGAAAATGTATCGGCAATTCTTCCGCCTTCCATAAGCAAACGCATTGACCGTCAATTTGAAGCGCCTTACACCTATGTACCAAAAAGCAAGGTTCAGGATCAACCAGCGTTCGATATGGTGCGTGCGGCTGTAAACCTTATGGTTGCCAGTGTATTGATTTCCATCGCAACTTCTATGAAACTACCCCTTTCCACTACCTATGTCACATTCATGGTTGCAATGGGTACTTCACTCGCAGATCGTGCCTGGGGAGCTGAAAGTGCTGTGTATCGTGTTGCAGGAGTACTCAATGTTATTGGCGGTTGGTTCTTTACTGCTTTTTCGGCTTTTACTGCAGCGGCGATCATTGCTTATATCTTACATATTGGTGGTTTGGCCGCTGTTATTATTTTATTGCTCGTTGCCGCAGCACTATTGTTGCGCAACTATATGGCGCATAATAAAAAAACCAAGGTGATCAAAGCTGAGGATAGTTTGCGGAGAGCAGAAAGTAGCTCCATTCAAGGGGTCATCGAAGAGAGTGCCGACAATATTGGCAATATGATCAAACGTACCAATAAAATTTATACGGGTGCCATTAACGGTTTGGCAAGACATGATTTGGATTCGTTGAAGAAGAACAATAAGGGCGTCACTAAAATTTCAAAAGAGCTGGAAGATCTTCAAAACAATATCTTCTACTTCATTAAAAATCTGGATGAATCTAGTGTTGGCGGTGCCAGTAATTTCTATATTACATTATTAGATCACCTTCAGGATTTGGACCAGTCGTTGGAGCTGATCACCAAAATTGGATTCACCCATGTAAACAACAACCACAAAAAACTGAAGTACAATCAAATTAAAGAATTAAAAGACCTTGATATCCATTTGGCAAAATTATTTGACGATGCTACTGATATTTTTCAAAATAGAACCTTCGAAAGAATAGGGGGAGTACTTTCTACTAAAAATACGTATATGGACTTGGTGAATACCAAGATTGAGAAGCAAGTTGCACGAACCCGAACCGAAGAATCAAGTCCAAAAAACACGCGGCTCTATTTTACTTTGCTCACAGAGAGCCGTGATATGATCAAAGCAACAATGGACTTGTTGGAACTTTACTTTTTAGAACACGATAGCTCGGTGGAACCAGCTCGCATTGAAAATAAACCGCCTCTTTTATGAAACATTTCGCTTTTATCCTACTATTTCTAGTGAGCAACATCAATTTTGCACAAGAATTATCAGCTACATCGGTGCTGGATAAGGCCATAGCGTTTCATGACCCGGAGGGAAATTGGGGTAAGCTTAAGGAAAAACTATTCATCACAATGAACTACCCTGATGGGAGAGAAAGGGTTAGTGAGATTGAAGTCGATATGCCAAAGGACTTCTTCAGGTTGGCTTTTAATAGTGGTGACGTACCCATAGAGCATACTTTAGATAAAGGTGAGTGTACTTTAAAATTAAATGGAAGTACAGATATATCAGAAGAAGTTAAAAAAGAGTACAGGTTAACCTGCGACCGGGCTCGGATGATGAAGGACTATTATCTCTACTTATACGGACTGCCAATGAAGCTAAAGGACAAGGGAACCAACCTGGACCCAACGGTAATAACCAAAAACTTTAAGGGGAAAGCGTACAACGTCCTAAAGGTTACCTATGATGCTGAGGTAGGTGATGATATTTGGTATTTCTATTTTGACCCTACCACCTATGCAATGGAGGTCTATCAGTTTTTCCATGACGAGTCGAAGAATGATGGAGAGTACATTTTACTCAAAGAAATGGAAGAGGTAAACGGAATAAAAATGCCCAAGATTCGGGAATGGTACTACAACAAAGATAATAAGCATTTGGGAACAGATGTTTTACAATCTCGAGAACAATAAATTGTTAGTCCCGACTTTTAACGATAGAAATTCATTTCGTCCATATATCGCCAAACCGCATCTGGTAGCATAGCGCGTATATTCTTCCCCGCTCTGTGTTGTTTCCGTATAAAAGTAGAAGAAATCTCCATAATAGGAGCATCTATCCGATGGATCTTCGGATGTCCCTGAAATTGATGATCCAATGCTCCGGACGAAATTCTCGGATAACAATACATACTGTAGTTTTCTAAAATGGCCTCATAGTTTTTCCACTTGTGAAAACGCTTTAGGTTATCTTCTCCCATGAGTAAAGAGAACTGAAAATTCCCTCCATAGCGCTCTTCCAAATGTACCAGCGTGGTTATCGTGTAATTAGGCTGCGGCAGATCAAACTCAATTTTACTGGCTTTTAATTTCGGGTAGTCCTTGATGGCTTCAAATACCATGTGGTAGCGATGGTAATTGTCCAGTAAGGATTGTTTTTGTTTAAATGGGCTTTTGGGCGTGATAATCAACCATACCTCATCCAGATCAGAGAACTCCACCATATGATTGGCAATTACTAAGTGACCAATATGGATAGGATTAAAGGTGCCAAAAAACAAACCTACTTTTTTCATTCCTCTTCTTCTCCGGTGACGCCCACAAAATCTGTAACCAGTTGATGTGCTTCTTTCAAAGCAACCTCCAAATCATAATTCTTGATCACCTTATCAAATTGAGGTGCGGTGGCTAGCTCTACCGAAGCTTTGGCAATACGCATATTGATCTTATCATCACTTTCCGTACTTCGCTTTTTAAGTCGAATCTTGAGCTCATCAACACTAGGAGGTTTCACAAATACGGCTAGGGTCTCTTTGGGGAATTTTCGCTTTATGCGTAAGCCTCCCGCTACATCAATGTCAAAAATTACATTTTTCCCTTCCCCCCAAAGTCGTTCTACTTCGCTTTTTAATGTGCCATAAAAGCTATCCCGATACACCTCTTCCCACTCCAGGAAATCCCCTTTTTTAATATGTTGTTTAAATTCTGGAGTGGTCATGAAATAGTAATGCACCCCGTGCTTTTCCTTATCCCTTCTGGGTCGGGAAGTTGCAGAAATAGAAAACGCCAGGTTGAGTTCCGGCTGTTCTAAAAGATAACGAACTATGGTAGTTTTACCACTACCCGAGGGTGCTGAAAAAAGAATGAGTTTTCCTCCTTTGCTCATAGGACGTTAAGCAGTTGTTCTTTAATTTTTTCTAACTCATCTTTCATTTGTACCACTAGTTGCTGCATGGGAGCAAAATTGGCTTTTGATCCAATGGTATTGATCTCACGGCCTATTTCCTGACTAATAAAACCCAGTTTCTTTCCATTAGATTCCCCACTGTTGAGTGTAGCTTCAAAATAATCCAGATGATTTTTCAAGCGTACTTTCTCCTCCGTAATATCATACTTCTCCAAATAATAAATAAGTTCCTGTTCAAATCGATTCGTATCTACGGTTACCTGTAACTCATTCAGTGCCTTTTCCAGCTTTTCACGAACATTTTCAACACGCTCCGCATCCATTTCGGTTACCTGTTGTAGCAGTGCTCTTAATAATTTCAAGCGAAGTTTGAAATCCTGATCCAGCACCTTTCCTTCCTCTTCCCGAAACCGTACTAATGCTGCTAGGGCCTGTTGAAGCCCAGTTTTGATGGCCAGGTATTCCGCATCATCCAATTCATCCTTATCCGTTTTAAGCGTATCCGGGAGGCGAAGGGCAAGCTCAAGCAACTTAACAGCGTCACCATCGGCAATTTTTCCAAGCTGTTCCATATAGCGCTTTACGACGCCCTCATTAATTTCAGCAGAGGTTTCTTCCCCTGTTATCTCAACATACAACCCAAAATCCACCTTCCCACGAACCAAACGTTGCGCCAAAAGTTTCCGAAATTCTAATTCTTTTTCCCGATAGCCTTGAGGAATTCTGGTATTGATATCCAGGTTTTTACTATTAAGTGACTTCAGTTCTATAGTAATTTTTTTTGTGGAAAGCTGAATGCTCTGTTTGCCGTAGCCGGTCATGGATAGAATCATCGTGAAAATCTGATTTGGGCAAAGGTAGCGAAATCAGGATTCCAACTCTATAGACAGGGAATAGCAATAGTTCCTCCCGGAATCAATCCAATTCTCTTACCCATATATTGCGATAGCTTACTCTGCTATTATCCCGATGATCCTGTAATCGGATAGGGGCTTTCCCGTGAGGCTCATTTTTGGGCCATCCAATGTATTCTGTTGTGCCTTGTATCTCAAAATGATCCTGTATCAAAACACCATTGTGTAGCACAGAAATGGTGGCTGATTTGGTTTTTATTCCAGCAGCATCAAATTCAGGAGCATGGTAGATAATATCGTAGGAATTCCACTTGCCCGAGGGTTTTGAAGCCATGGCATAAGGCACGGATTGTTTGTAGATCGCTCCAACCTGCCCATTTACATAGGTTTTATTGTCGTTATTGTCCAAAATTTGTACTTCATATCTATTCTGTAAGAACACCCCACTATTGCCCCTGCTTTGACTTTTCCCCTTAATTTCGGATGGCGAACGCCATTCCAGATGCAACTGTACATTTTCGAAATTTCGTCTGGTCTGGATGTCCCCGGTTTTGTCTTTCACTGTCATACTGCCGTCGGGATTTAATGACCATTGTACCGCAGTACTATCTACGGTACTTATCCATTCATCAAAATCTTCTCCGTTAAAAAGAACGATCGCATCATCCGGTACTCCATTGGCATCAATAGTTACCTTGGGTGGGATTGGGGTATACAATTCTGTTTCCTCGGGCCGCGTTGGGCCTTCTTGCTGAGAGGATAATCCATCCCCTCCCAAATCATTTGCTTTTTCAGCCGAGGGTTTACAGCTTACAATGGTTGCTAGGATAGCAATAATATAAAGGGTTAAGCGCACACTATAATATTTTAATCTTAGTATTTGGGTAGGCCACTACATCACCGTGGTCCCGAATTTCCGAACCCGTTTCCTGGGGTTGTTCAAAATTTTTATCCTCAAAAAATCCTCTGGAAAATACTGCTATTACCTCCTTCCGAAGAAAGCACAACGTTCTGATAGATTTTGTCCGTACCACTATTGAAAGTAGTGTAGCTGTTTTTAAAATCCAAGTATTTTTCTTAGCTGTTCCTTGTTAATTGCAGCTCCCGCAAAATCGTCAAAGGTCTTTTCTGTGGCCGCTATAATATGATCTGCAATAAATTTGGCCCCCTCTCTTGCCCCCTGTTCCGGACTCTTAATACAGCACTCCCACTCCATCACAGCCCAAACATCACACCCGTATTGGGTTAGTTTGGAAAATATAGTTTTAAAGTCGATCTGACCATCGCCCAGGGAACGATATCGCCCCGCGCGATCTCCCCAGTCATTATATCCCCCAAAAGCTCCTTTTTTACCGGTCGGATTAAATTCAGAATCTTTAACATGAAAAGATTTGATGAACTCATGGTAATGGTCTATATAGGCAATATAATCTAGTTGCTGAAGTACAAAATGGCTTGGATCATAAAGAATATTAACACGTTTATGATTACCGGTAGCTTCCAAAAAACGTTCGAAGGTATCTCCGTCATGCAAGTCTTCTCCCGGATGAATTTCGTAACAAACGTCCACTCCTTCGTTTTCAAAGTGATCCAGAATGGGCATCCAACGTTTTGCCAACTCCTCAAAACCCATTTCTACGAGCCCGGGTGGGCGTTGCGGCCAGGGATGTGCCGTATGCCAAAGCAAGGCGCCTGAAAAAGTAGCGTGCGCTTTTATCCCCAATCTTCTGCTGGCAGTTGCCGCCTTTTTAACGGTTTCTACAGCCCAAGCTGTTCGTTCTTTGGGTTTTCCCTTTAATTCGTCTGGAGCGAAATTATCGAACATGATGTCATAGGCAGGATGTACGGCAACCAATTGACCCTGCAAGTGGGTGGATAGTTCTGTGATCTCCAGGCCATAGGAATTGATCTTGCCTTTGAGTTCATCACAGTAGTCCTGGCTTTCCGCTGCACTATCCAGATCGATAAGGAATTTTTCCCAGGTTGGGATTTGAATGCCTTTATATCCCAGTCCGGAGGCCCATTTGCAGAGGCCTTCCAGTGAATTAAACGGTGGCTCGCTATCCACAAATTGCGCTAAAAAAACGGCGGGCCCCTTAATTGTTTTCATGGTATTGGATTTGACTGATTTTCGGATTAAACCACTATATTTAGTGAGCTATTGCTGCTTCTCTTAAGTTTTCCGGAAGCACTATAAATATAGCGATTCATTGAGAATTAATTCGACTTTATGGCAAATCCAAACATCATCTACGACGCCATTGTGGTAGGTACGGGTATTACCGGTGGATGGGCGGCCAAAGAACTATGTGAAAACGGACTGAAAACCCTGGTTTTGGAGCGTGGTCGCATGGTGAACCATATCGTGGATTACCCCACCATGCATGATGATCCTTGGGATTATCCTTACAAGGGAGAGCTCTCTAGGGAGGAAAAGAAAAAGTATCCCAAGCAATTACGGGTGGGCTGGGCACCACGGGATGATGTCAAGCACTTTTTTGTAAATGACCTGGAACATCCCTACCAGGAAACCAAGCGATTCGATTGGATACGAGGTTATCAAGTAGGTGGACGCTCCTTAACCTGGGGGCGTCAAAGCTACCGCTGGAGCGATATCGATTTTGAGGCCAATCGTAAGGAAGGTATTGCTGTAGATTGGCCGGTACGCTATGCAGATATTGCCCCATGGTACGATAAGGTAGAAGAATATATTGGAGTAAGTGGTGAAAATTTAGGGTTGCCCCAATTGCCCGACGGTAAATTTCATCCTCCCATGGGATTAAATTGTGCGGAACAAGAGCTACAGAAATCCATGTCCGAAAAATTTGGGGACGGTCGGTTATTAACTATAGGGCGAGTCGCTCATATTACGGATACAACCACCCAGAAAGAAGGACGAAGTCCATGTCAATATCGAAACCGATGTTGGAGAGGTTGCCCTTTTGGAGGCTATTTTAGCAGCAATTCAAGTACGTTACCAGCCGCTGAACGCACGGGTAATATGACCTTACGAGAAAATGCTATTGTATATGAAATTGTGTATGACGAAGCCACTAAAAAAGCGACTGGGGTAAAAGTCATCGATGCCAAAACACATGAAAAGTTAGTGTTCAAAGGGAAGGTGATCTTTTTATGCGCTTCCGCTATGGCATCAGTAGGTATTCTTTGGCAGTCGAAATCAAAGTCGTTCCCAAACGGTATGGGCAATAACCATGATGAGTTGGGACGCAATATTATGGACCATCATTATCAACTAGGGGCTTCGGGAAAAGTCGATGGGCATTTGGATAAATACTACAAAGGCCGACGACCCAACGGATTTTATATTCCAAGATTTGTCAACCTTGATGAAAAAACCCGTCGAAAGGATTTTTTACGGGGCTTTGGATACCAAGGTGGCGCCAGCCGCCAAAACTGGTCCGAAACAATAGCGGAAATAAGTCATGGAAAGGCATTAAAAGAAGTCATTTTAAAACCGGGAGGTTGGCAAATTGGGATGACCGGATTTGGGGAGATGCTACCCTATCATGACAACCGAGTTGCTTTAAGTTCCGACAAAAAAGACCAGTGGGGATTACCTCAACTGGATTTTGATGTGGAATTCAAAGCAAACGAGTACAACATGCGTGAAGCCATAAAGCAGGAGGCGGAATCTATGCTCAAAGCAGCAGGTTTTAAGGAAGTAAGTGTATATGATAACGAAACGGGCCCAGGTCTAGGCATCCACGAGATGGGTGGCGCCCGTATGGGATGGCATCCAAGAACTTCGGTAACCAATAAACATAATCAACTGCATGATGTGCCCAATGTATACGTCACAGATGGGGCCTTTATGACCTCGGCCAGTTGTGTTAACCCTTCATTGACCTATATGGCCTTTACCGCGAGGGCCGCTAACCATGCAGCCGAACAATTAAAACTTGGGAAAATTTCTTAATATTGTGTCTGTATGGAAAACGCTTCTGCCCGCAGCCTTTGGGGCGACTTTTTAGATGCTCATTTAGAATTTGCCAACTGCCCTGCTCCCAAAGTCATACATTTTTGCGATAATGAAGAAGATGCCAATACTTGTGCAGAATTGGTTCGAAAAGATGTAAAACGTGCTACATCGCATTCCCTCTTAGGTCTTCAATTGCGACAAGAAGCCTTGCCTAAAATTGGTGATTTTGCAGTGGTAACCAATTGGAATGGCGAGGCCAGGAGTATTATCCGTACTACCAGCGTAAAACTTATTCCCTATTTCGCCATTCATTCAGAACATGCGCGGCTGGAAGGGGAAGGGGATAAAAGTCTTGCCTATTGGAAAAAGGTACACTGGGAGTATTATACCCGGGAACTCGCCCACTTTGAAAGAAAGCCACTTGAAAGTATGATCATTGTTTTTGAACGTTTTGAAAAGGTGTTTGAGCGCTAAGTGGTTCTTTTGTTATACCCTTTCTTAGATCTTTTGCCTACTTACCACGAACCAATAAATCAAGGATCCTGCTTTTATAAGTTTGGCCAATTGGAATGCTATGCCCTTTGAGATAAATACGATTTCCCTGAATCCGTTCGATTTTCTTAATAGCTATAAGGAAGGATTTATGTACCCGTAAAAATTTATCCGTGGGCAACAAGCCTTCTAGATTTGAAATTTTTTCATGACTGATGATCATTTCATCCTTTAGATACACTTTAGTGTAATTCCCCAAGGCCTCTACAAACAATATGGTGTCCAAATGAATTTGATGGTATTGCTTATCCCCTTTTAGAAAAAATTGATCTCTCTCGTCAGTTGTAACCCGCGTTTCTATTGCAGGAGCAGTAGTAGACGGGGTCATTTTGTTGACTCCCTTAAGAAATCGTGCAAAGGAAAAAGGTTTTAGCAAGTAATCCAGGATGTCCAATTCATATCCCTCCAAGGCATATTCCTTATGGGCCGAGGTTACGATTATTTTTGGAGGATTGGAAACCGTTTTCAACCATTCAAAACCTGTCATTTTCGGCATGTTAATATCCAAGAAAACCAAATCCACGTTTTGTTGTGATAGTAGTTCAGAGGCCTCAAAAACGTTATAGGCATTACCCACCTTATTCAGGTAGGATAACTCTGCGCAGTAACCTTCTATGATCCTGTGTGCTATGGGTTCGTCATCGATTATGGCGTATGTGGTCATACTTACGTTCTTGTATTCAAGGTTACGTTCAATTCTACCGCATAGGTATCCGCATTCTTGGTTACTTGAAATTCATGTGTATTGGGATATTCATGGGCTAGCCGCTTTTTTAGATTATCCAGACCCGTTCCACTGGTTTTTTTGGAGGTATCGGTGTCATAATTGTTGGTAATCGTAAACTCCAGCCGATTTCCTTTTGCTACCAAACTTAAATGAATATAGGCATGCTCCGTTAACGACGCTACCCCATGCTTAAAAGCGTTTTCCAGTAGATTGATATACAGTAACGGTGCCACCATAAAGTCGCTATTAACTTCATGTTCGAAGCGTATATCCACCTTTTTTTTATACCGGATTTTGTGTAGTGCGATGTAGTTTTCCAGATAGTTGATCTCATCCGTAATATGAACCTCATCCTCCTTACCTATATCAATGGTATACCGCATCATCTCAGATAGCTGCAGTACTACATTCGGGGCTTGAGGGGATTTTTCCACAACCAATCCGTATAAATTATTAAGGGTGTTGAAAAAGAAATGGGGATTTACCTGACTTTTCAATAACTCAAGTTCCGTGTGGGTCTGATTCAATTTCATATTGATAAGCCAGTTTAATTGTCGGTATATCCATACAATAAAAGTGAAGGATACCGTAACGGTTAGAAAATAACCTAGAATTTTCAGGTGTACTTCTTCATAGTTCACCGCAGTCCTGAAGCTATAAAAATAGATAAGTGCAGCACCGTACAAACTTGCTATAATCCCCCAGTATTTTTTAATAAGATCAGAAAGTAGCAGATAGGCTATACCCAACCAAAAAAGAAGTAAAGAAGGCATGGAAATAGGATTGTTTATGGGTAATTTAAGGTAATCAAGAGTAGTTACAACCACTACCAACAATGAAAATACCCCTAGCACTTTATACGCTGATAATCTAGCAACCAAAAAAGTAATAACAAGCCATATCAGTAGAAAACCAATGGTATTTGTGGCAAAAATAATGACGTTAAATTTTCCTTCGTTTAAAATGTAGTACCAGAATTCAAAACCGTATAAGACAAGTTCAAATAATACGGTGATAGCAAATCCAATACATACGGAGCGCTTATTTTTTCTGACTAAATCTCCCAATTGGGATGAAGTTGAACCTTCGGCCATTTTTCAAGAATGTTGTTTATCCTCCTAAAGGACAAAAATAACGCCAGTACAAAGCCTGAATAATCTTTTTGACCAACCGTACAATTTTCGTGTTAAACACCCCAGTTTTTTTCTCGAATCACATTGGTAGCAATGAGCGGATAATATACCCGTATTTCATACAGGTTTAAAATAATTAGTTGGTCCGTGTAAAGACGATACGGATGTTTACCGCAAATAATAAGAACGAACATCTTACAATCCATTCCTATTGCTTGCAATAACTACAGTCAATCAAAAGTAATTTTATATGAGCACATTAACCGTCACTAATTTATCAAAGACCTACGCCAATGGTGTAAAAGCGTTAGACAATGTTTCTTTAGCACTTCAAAATGGCCTGTTTGGTCTTTTAGGACCAAACGGGGCAGGAAAATCCTCTTTAATGCGCACCCTGGCTACCTTACAGGAACCAGACTTCGGATTGGCAACCTTGGATGGTATCGATATCCTAAACCAACCTGGAGAGGTACGCAAAGTACTGGGGTATCTACCGCAGGAATTTGGTGTATATCCCAATATAACTGCGGAACAGCTGTTATCGCATTTGGCCATTTTAAAAGGAATTACAAAGCGGACTGAA
>JBCDHD010000021.1:0-48904 GCA_038750505.1 Bacteroidota bacterium
ATCACAACGGAAAATAGGCCGTTGGTGAGGTTCTGTTAAATAAAAGCTTTCCTTCTCCGCAGAATAGCGAAACAAAAACTCCGGGTTTTGCGAGGGGTATTTTAGAAATAGCACTGAGGTGGCTGAGGCTCTCGAAGCCACCTGGTCACTGAGGCGCTCGAAATGCCCTTTTCCCAGGGTGCTTCGAGAACCTCAGCCACCTGGTCATTGAGGTGCTATGCTGCGCTGATCGAAGTGACCTTATCACTGCAACCCCTTTCCATACAAGGTCTGATATGATTTGAGACCTCTATTTTTTATTTGAGTCGACCCATTGCCCTAGCGGTCGCACCTTTGTGTCCGTAATCATTTAAAATTTTGCATCATGAAAAAGACAGTAATCGTATTTTTTAGCATTGTACTAGGCACCATAGGTGGTGTTAGGGCACAAAAGTCCAATCTTGAGATTCCGCCCGACTCCTCTTTGGAATTGGATTATGCTGATTATGAGATGTACCAGCTTCAACTTAGAAACAACAATAGCAAAGGTTTAGAGGTGAAGGTAGTGAACAAGCAAACCGGGGCATTTGTTCGTGGATTTGGTTTGGGACCCGTTGGTAAAGTCAAAGTCATGGTGGAAAGTACGAGTAAAATTGTCTTCCTAAATACGGGGAACAAAACGGCAAGTTTGTCGGTTGCCTTTACGGAGATGGATGCCAAAAAAGTCATGGCCGCTAATGCGGGAGGTATCAGTTTCACATTGGTAAACTCAAGTGACGAATCGATTCCGTTGATCATCCCGAATGTGATGAATCCCAATCTCTCTCCCAACTCGAAAAGTAGGGTGGATTTGAAGATAGGGCAAGAACTCATTTTTAGAAATCGAGGGAAGCGCTATGTGCTTTTTACGGTTGATGAAAGCATTCAAGAAGGACAAGAACTAGATGTGTATCAGTTGTTACAAGAACGGAAAAAGGAGTTGGGGTTGAAGTAAACTAACCCCTTCTTTTGTTATGGTCACTTCGAGGGCCTCAGTGACCGTGTGGCTGACTCCCTCAATGGTGGCTGAGGCTCTCGAAGCCACCATTATACCCCTTCCTTCGCTTTGCGAACCGCACTTTCACTGGCAGCACCCTATATTTCTACAAAATCTTCGGTTTGTAATAAATTCAACATTTGTATTTCCATCGCAACGGAAAATAGGCCGTCGGTGAGGTTATGTTAAATTAAAGCTTTCCTTCTCCGCAGAATAGCGAAGTAAGAGTTCCGAAGGACAGCTTTTTAAATCGCTGTGTTTTACAAGCGGGTTTTTTATAAATTGCACTGAAGCTCTGTGGTCACTGAGGCTCTGGATGGTCACTGAGGTTCTCGAAGTGACCTTTACGTGTCTTTTTCTATATCCCGATACGCCATAGCCAATCTGGGCAACTGATTGTGTTGCCCATTTATTAAGGCTTCTTTTTTCTTCCGGCTCCAGCCCTGAACTTGTTTCTCTCGATAAAAAGCTTCATCAATACGGGAGAATTGTTCTACGTACACCAATTTCACCGGTAAACGTTTTTTGGTATGATTAGCCCCTTCCCCGTTTTGGTGTTGTTGTAACCGAAGCCCTAAATCGATGGTGCTACCCGTGTAATAGCTGCCATCGGAACATTCGAGGATATAAAAGAGGCCGTTTTTCATTTTTTCTTTCTAGTAATAGTCACTTCGAGGGCATCAGTAACCGTGTGGCTGACTCCCTCAATGGCGGCTGAGACTCTCGGTATATCACCTCAGGCAATAACACTTTAGTGACCCAGTTATCAAAGTATTCCATGGTGGCTGAGGCCCTCGAAGCCACCTCTAAAACTCCCGATACTCCCCAGCCAAAAATTGATTGGCCTCCGCTTCCGCAAATTGTGCCGTTTTCGCATCCCAATGCAGGGTCTGATTAGGGAATCTTCCAGCGATTACCCCCAATAAAATGGTCTCGGTTAGGCGAGCCGCATAGGAGAAGGGTGCGGTACACGTACCTTTACCCAAACAGGCATCCACAAATTGATGGTAATGTTTGGGTCCTTCGCTGGCATAATTTCGAATAGGTTCACCCAAATTGTGTTTGGCAATATCTTTGGAAATGTCTACGTATTTCCCCCGTACAATTTTCTTGGGAAGTTGCATAAAGTGCGGCAATAAAAGTCGCCCTTTGGTCCCTACAAACATGGCGCCTTGATCCGGGAGTTGTCCTTCTGCCGCTACGTTGGCATCCAACGAAATATCCGTTTTGGCCGTGGTCTGGTTCTTGGTGGTTCCTTGCTGCCCGGGTAACACCAAATCCTTATGTGCTGGTGGCATTCCAGGTCCGTCGTACCAAATCCATGTAAGGGACTTTCCCGTGTATGCCGTCCCGGGGAATTCGTAGGTGACCGTATTGCTTTCGGGATATCCAAATCCGTTGGGTTCTCGGCACTCATTTTTTATAGTCATGGGAACATCAAGATTCAAAGCATTGTAGGGGGTATCAAAAATATGTACACCCATATCTCCTAAGGTACCACAACCATAATCCATTAGTTTCCGCCAGTTACCAGGATGATAATACCCTTCTTTGTAGGGGCGATCTGCAGAAGTACCCAACCACAGGTTCCAGTCCAGTTGTGGCGGTACGGGATCTTCTCCTTCCGGTTCCGCACCATTATATCCCCAGGATTTAGGGCTCCAGGCATGTACCGTATGCACCTTACCAATAATACCGTCTTGTATTAATAATGTCGCCAACTTATAGTCGTAAAAGGAGTGCACCTGAATCCCCATTTGCGTTACTAAACCCTTGGCGTCAGCCATTTTTTTCATAGCCCGAGATTCGGAAACATAATGCGTTAAGGGCTTTTGGCAGTAGACATTTTTGTTCAGCTCCATGGCCAATAATGAGGCCGGCGCATGGGTGTGGTCCGGGGTAGAGACAATGACGGCATCGATTTCGTCTGCCATTTCGTTCAGCATTACACGATAATCAAAAAACACCCTTGCCTTTGGGTGCAACTTTCGGGCGGCGGAAAGGTTAATCGCGTCTACATCACAGAGGGCGACAACATCTACTTGAGAATGGGAAGCAATATCACGAAGGTCTTCTCCACCCATATTGCCTACCCCAATATGTGCGGTTCTAAGGCGATCCTTCGGAGCCTGAGATTTTGCATTGAGCAATGTAGGAGCAGCCAGTGCCCCAAGAATACCAATACCACTTTTTTTAAGGAACTCGCGTTTATCCATGGCTGAATTTGTTTTTAGGAATGGTTTGAAATTACAAAATTAAAGGCAAAGGCATTTCTCCCTTTTTCACTACTTTTAAGATCGACTAATTCAAAAGAACACCTAAAATGAAAATGCACCTTTTTAAAGCTGGCATGCTGGTGCTGGCACTCTCCTTTTTTGCTATTTCCGGACATGCTCAGCGTAGGAAAAAAACAACTACACCCACCTCATTTTCATCGGAACTCTATTCTAGTTTGGAGTACAGATTGGTAGGCCCTTTTCGCGGTGGACGTTCCGCTGCGGTAACTGGAGTACCGGGAGCGCCCAATCTCTTCTATTTCGGAGCCACAGGCGGTGGGGTTTGGAAAACCCTGGATGGAGGGCGAAGCTGGAAAAACATCTCTGATGGCTATTTTGGAGGGAGTATTGGTGCAGTTGAGGTGGCTAAGAGCGACCCTAATGTGATCTACGTAGGGGGGGGAGAGAAAACACTTCGAGGCAATGTTTCCAGTGGCTATGGGGTATGGAAAACCCTCGATGGAGGAAAGACCTGGAAGGCATCAGGATTGGAAAAGAGTCGGCATATCCCAAGAATTCGGGTGCATCCTACGGATTACAATACGGTGTATGCCGCCGTGCTTGGGAATATTTATAAACCCACTCAGGAACGCGGTATTTACAAAAGCTCGGATGGGGGTCAAAACTGGCGCCAGGTCTTATTTGTGAATGATCAGGCAGGAGCTGTTGATCTCACATTTGACCCGAACAACCCCAGGATTTTGTATGCTTCCACTTGGAGAGCACAGCGAACGCCTTACTCGTTAAGTAGTGGAGGGGACGGCTCTGCCCTTTGGAAAAGTACGGACAGCGGAGAAACCTGGACCGAGATCTCCAAGAATGAAGGTTTTCCAAAAGATACCCTGGGAATTATTGGTGTTTCCGTGTCTGCGGTAAATTCCGAACGTGTCTTTGCTATTGTAGAAAATCAGGAAAAAGGGGGGTTATATCGTTCGGATGATGGTGGAAAAACCTGGACACAGGTAAATAGCGAACGAAAACTCCGACAACGCGCCTGGTATTACACCCGGGTGTATGCAGATACTGAAGATGAAGATGTGGTGTATGTGATGAATGTGCGGTACCATAAATCTACCGATGGGGGAAAAACCTTTACCACCTTTAATGCCCCGCATGGGGATCATCACGATCTATGGATCGCCCCCGAAAACAGTCAGCGGATGATCATTGGGGACGATGGTGGTGCCCAGGTAAGCTATGACGGGGGGGAAACCTGGAGTACCTACTACAACCAGCCTACAGCGCAGTTTTATCGGGTGACTACAGATAACGCCTTTCCCTACAGGATTTATGTGGCCCAACAAGACAATTCTACCATTCGGATCAACCATCGCTCCGATGGCGGCAGTATTAGTGAGGATGATTGGGAACGCACCGCAGGAGGGGAAAGTGCCCACATTGCAGTGAATCCTACCAATAACGATATTGTTTATGGCGGAAGTTATGGCGGGTTCCTAACCCGGGTAAACCATCAGAACAAAACGGTTCGGGGGATCAACGTATGGCCGGATAACCCCATGGGCTACGGCGCTGAAGGTATGAAATATCGATTTCAATGGAACTTTCCTATAATTTTCAGTAAGCACGATCCCAAAAAGCTCTACACGTTTAGCAATCATGTCCATCTCAGTACCAATGAAGGGCAAAGTTGGGAATTGTTAAGTGACGACCTTACCCGGAACGATCCGGATAAATTGGTTAGTAGTGGAGGCCCCATTACCCAGGACAATACAGGTGTAGAATACTATTGTACCATTTTTGCCGCACAGGAAAGTCCGATACGTGAGGGCGTGTTATGGGTAGGAAGTGACGATGGCTTGATCCATATCACCAAAGATGGTGGTGGGACCTGGGAGAACATTACGCCTTCCGGCCTTCCGGAATGGAGTATGATCAATAGCATTGAACCTTCTGCCTTTGATGAGGGTACCTGCTATGTGGCGGCAACTCGTTACAAGCTTGGCGATTTTGCACCCTATCTTTACAAAACCATAGATTATGGCAAAACCTGGACGAAGATTACCAGTGGGATCCCCAGTGAACATTTTACCCGGGTGCTTCGTGAAGATCCCAAACAAAAAGGATTGCTCTATGCCGGAACCGAAACCGGCATGTATGTTTCCTTTAATGATGGGGTGAGCTGGCAGGAATTTCAATTGAATTTACCCATTGTCCCTATCACCGACCTCACGATAAAAGAGAATAATCTGGTGGTAGCCACACAGGGCCGTAGTGTTTGGGTCATTGACGATCTGACGGTCTTACATCAATTGAACGATGCAGCAAAATCAGCAAGCATGAAATTATTTGCCCCTAAAGATGCCTACCGAACCAAAGGGAGGGCAGCTAAGGAACCCAGTCTAACGGAGGGTCAAAACCACCCGAATGGCGTGGTGACCCATTTTTACCTGAAAGACCAATCGGAAAAGGATACCATCCAACTTACGTATTTAAGTGTAAAAGGGGATACTCTGGCCAATTTTAGCACCCATATTAAAGACAAAAAGCTTGTACTGAGTGGCGTCGAAGTGAAAAAGCTTAAGGCAAAAAAAGGGGGAAACACTCATGTTTGGGACTCTCGAGGCAAAGGAGCAGAAAAGCTGGAAGGCATGATCCTATGGTGGGCGAATTTAAATGGTGCCAAAGCCGTTCCCGGAGCCTATAAGGTGTCACTGAATGTCAATGGAAAAATAGAAACACAGGACTTTAAAATTTTACCAGATCCAAGAGCAGAAGTATCTGTAGCGGATATGCAAAAGCAGTTCGATTTTATTACCAGCGTTAATTAGACGGTGGACAAAGCGCACCAATCCATTAAAAAGATTCGTGCTATTACTAAAAAACTGGATGCGTTTACCAAGCAGTATAAGGACAATGAAGCTACCAAGGCTTTGGTGGAAAAGGCGAAGACGATGAAAGAAGGGTTTGGTGAAATTGAAAAAGCACTGTATCAAACTAAAAACCGCAGTAATCAGGATCCGCTAAACTTCCCCATTCGCCTTACGAACAAGTTGGCGCATCTCAACAGTCTGGTAAGTATCGATGATTTTCCTCCTACTGCACAGGATATTGCTGTAAAGAACGAAATGACCACAAAGATCAATACCCAATTGGCGGCGTTTGACGCTTTGGTAGCAGAAGAAATGAAAGCGTTCAACGCAGAATTCAATAACTTAGGGTTGGAGTATTTATCCATTGAAGAATAACCAATTACTAAAAAGGATGAAAAAAAGCTACAGTTTATTATCACTTCTGCTTCTTGGCGCAGTTGTGACATTTGGGCAATCTGCGGAAGACTATTTTAAGCCCCTTAAATACAGGAATATAGGTCCTTTTAGAGGTGGGCGTTCTGTTTGTGCCTCCGGTGTGGCAGGCGATCCCATGACCTATTATATGGGCATTACAGGAGGCGGTCTATGGAAAACAACCGATGCCGGACAACATTGGTATAATGTTTCGGATGGATTCTTTGAAATGGGCTCAGTAGGTGCTGTTGCTGTTTCGGTTTCCAACCCCAACATCATTTATGTAGGGATGGGTGAACATGCTCCAAGGGGCGTAATGACCTCTTACGGGGATGGGGTGTACAAATCCATTGATGCGGGGAAGACCTGGAAAAAAATAGGATTGGAAGCTACACAACATATCGCCCGGATCGTGATTCATCCTACCAATCCCGATGTGGTTTATGTAGCTGCGCAAGGCGCCCTTTACGGACCGAATAAAGAACGCGGTATTTTTAAATCCACCGATGGAGGGAAAACATGGAATAATATACTTTTTGTGAACGACCTTACCGGTTGTTCCGAACTTTCTATGGATGCCAAAGTGCCGGAAACGCTTTACGCTACAATGTGGCACCATCAGCGTAAGCCGCATAAGGTGATCAGCGGTGGAGCAGGAAGTGGCGTGTATAAATCGGTTGATGGAGGAACTACCTGGAAGAAAATAGAAAAAGGGCTTCCTAAAGAAAAGGGTAAAATGGCCATTGCCTCCAGCCCAGCCAATCCGGAGAAAATATATCTGTTAATGGAAAGTGATTCCAATGCCGATAAAGGAGGCCTTTTTGTATCCAATAACGGAGGTGCAAGCTGGTCATTGGTAAGTGGGGACAATCGTTTAACACAAAGGGCCTGGTACTATATTGAGGTATTTGCCGACCCTAACAATGAAAATGAGGTGTATGTGCTAAGTGCACCGGCTTTGCGCTCCATAGACGGCGGGAGAACATGGGAGGTACTCTCGGGAACGCATGGGGATTATCATGATCTATGGATCAACCCGGATAACTCAAAAAATATGGTTATTGCCAATGATGGGGGAGCAGCTATCAGTTTTAATCATGCCAAAAGCTGGTCCAGTCAGGATATTATGCCTACGGCACAGTTTTACAGGATCAATGTGGATAATCTATTCCCTTACAATATTTATGCGGGGCAACAGGACAATACTTCGGTTAAGATCGCCAGTCTTTCCATGGGAAGGCGCAGTATTAGCCGGGAAGATTGGAGCTACTCCGCGGGGGGTGAAAGTGCGTTCCTGGCCTTTGACCCCGATAATCCAAGATATGTAATGGGGGGAAGTTATTTGGGAACTATTAATCTTTTAGACATACATTCCAAGGCCTCAACCAAAGTAATGGCAGCTCCAATTCAATATTTGGGCAGGGCGGCACGAGATATGAAATACCTGTACAATTGGAATGCCCCAATTCTTTGGTCCCAACACGAACCGGGCACCTTTTATCATTGTGCACAACTAGTGCTACGAACAAAGGACAATGGTGTTACCTGGGAAGAGATTTCACCGGACCTTACCCGAAATCAGGATGACAAGCAGGGCAATGGGGGCGGGCCGTATACCAATGAAGCTGTAGGGGCCGAAAACTATGGTACCATAGCTTATATGATCGAGTCACCCCACGAAAAGGGTGTTTTTTACACCGGCAGTGATGATGGTCTGGTTCATATCACAAAAAATGGTGGGGAAAGCTGGGAGGATATTACCCCTAAAGGGCTGGAAGAGTGTTTGGTAAATGCCATTGACGTTTCCCCTCATGATCCTGCTACCGTATATATGGCTACTACCCGATATAAGTTGAACGACTATACCCCGGCATTGTATAAATCTACCAATTATGGCCAGAGTTGGACCAACATTAGCTCAGGAATACCTAAAGGAGCATTCACTCGTGTTGTCCGGGAAGATCAAGATCGAAAAGGACTATTGTATGCTGGCACGGAAAAAGGAATTTACATTTCCTGGAACGATGGTCAGCAATGGGAGCCGTTCCAGTTGAACTTGCCCAGAACTCCTGTATTGGACCTTAAAGTGCATCGGGGAGATCTCATCGTGGCGACTTCCGGGCGATCCTTTTGGATATTGGATGACCTAGGGGTTTTCACACAATATCAAAAGCCAAAAAAAGAGGCTTTCCTTTATCAACCGGAACCGGCTTACAACGGATTTTGGGGAAGCGCTTTAAATCGGAATTCAGATAGTTTTAAAGGGACGCAATCGTTTACAGGGGTAAACCCGGCTAACGGAATGGTCCTGTACTATGAGCTCCCTAAACTGGCAGATTCTGTGTCCATCCAACTAGAGGTGTTGGATGCCGGAGGTAAATTGATCAACCGATTTACTTCTGAAAAAGACAAAACCTATAAGCGCTATGATGGGGGACCACCCCCTGCACCGGTCCTATCCAAAAAAGAAGGGTTAAACCGGTTTGTTTGGGATATGGGCCATGCCATCTTGCCGGGGGTGAAGGACACCTATATCGAAGCGAGTTATCGGGGCCATAGGGCAATACCAGGCAAATACACCTTGCGTTTAACCGTAGATGGCAAGGTATCGGAAACCCAGGGAACTATACAGGAAGTTCCAAGCTATGAAACACAACCAGGTCAATACACCGCCTATGATACTTTTATGGAAGAGGCAGAAAACGAGCTCACGGAAATGCACCATATGGTCAACCAACTCTTTAAAGCACAGCAACAACTTAACACAGTTCTGGAAAAGGTGAATGATGAAACGGTTAAAACAGAAGGCAAGCAATTGCTGGAAGCTTTGGATGCCTGGGATAAGGAAATGGTACAGCGGAAATCAAAAGCCTATGACGATGTGGAGAATTTCCCCAACAAGTTCACTGCGGAATACCTTTTTATGATCAATGCTACAAACAGTGCAATTCCCAGGGTAAATCAACCCTCCAGGGATCGAAAAACCGAACTAGATGCACAGTGGAAAGGGTTGAAACAAAGGGGTGAAGGATTTATCAAAACCAAAATTCCGGAGTACAATACGAAACTTTGGGCCTTGGGTATTGGTGCCGTGCAATTGTAATGCGCTATCTCTGTTTCGCTAACTTTGCAACAAGACGCTTAAAGGGAAATACGGTTGTATCTATATATTAAGGCCTTACATCTGATATTTGTAGTAACTTGGTTTGCAGGTTTGTTCTACATCCCCAGGTTGTTTATTTACCATATTGAAGCTAGTGAAAAACCTTCTCCTGAGCGGGAAATCCTGACCCAACAGTTAAAGCTCATGACCAAAAGGTTGTGGTATATTATCACCTGGCCTTCGGCAATTTTATGTACGTTTTTTGCATTTTGGCTGCTCTGGCTTATGCCGGGTTGGTTACTGCAGCCCTGGATGCATGTAAAACTTTTATTCGTAGTGGTACTTTTTGCGTATCACCTAAGGTGTCATCAAATGTTTAAACAATTGCAAAAGGATATTGTAAAATACAGCTCCAGGTATATGCGTATTTGGAATGAGGTAGCTACTCTGGTGCTGTTTGCGATTGTTTTTTTGGTGGTTCTGAAAAATGCTTTCAATTGGATTTACGGTATTATTGGGATTGCAGTATTGGGAGTAGTACTTATGTTGGGGATCCGACTATATAAAAGGATACGGGATAAAAACCCTGAGGCTTGAACGGAAATCCCAAATCTCAAAACCCAAAAGGATTTGATTCATTTTTTGCTATCTGGTATTTGAAAATTGGAATTTCCCATTTTGGTTTGATTCTTGCTAACTTTAAGCCAAAACCAATTTTTTGCTAAAAAAGTTATCCCTTCGGTCCAGGATTTTCTTTACCATGATCTTGTTAGTGGTCATTGCCTCTGTTTTGATCGCTGGAGTTACCATTTATCAATACCGTGAACAATCCAATGACTATCATCAAAATCGTTTAGAACGCAAGGAAGAACAGATCTTGCAGAGTATCGATTACGTTTTACGGGAAACCACTTTTGAGCCCATCACTCAAAATCTCGAGTACATCTTCAAGGACGAGATTTACAAAATTGCCGATGTTCAAAACGTGAATTTTAATATCTATGACCTCGAAGGGGAGTTGATACGAAGTTCCAAGCCTGCTTTTGAAGCGGATTCGGTCTCCAACTGCCTGGATGCCGAAATACTAAATAACCTAAATGCGAGTCCACTCAAGCGCTATGTTGAGGAAAAGAGTACAGCAGGAGAAAACTATCAGGCATCCTATGTTTGTATTAATGATCCGAAGTTTAAACCAATTGCCATTATGAATCTGCCTTATTTCGAGGACAACTCATTCAATGACATGGAACTTCGGGAGTTTTTAATGCGGCTTGCAGGGGTTTACTTGCTGATGCTGCTCGCAGCGATTATTTTGGCTTATTTTATTTCCAAATATATTACCCGATCTTTACAGACGGTTGCGGATAAACTACATCTCACAGACCTCACCCGGAAGAATGAAAAAATACATTTAGAAGATCCTACCGAGGAGATTGGAAAGCTAGTAGACTCTTACAATCAAATGATCGATGAGTTGGAGGAAAGTGCTGCAAAATTGGCCCGTAGTGAACGAGAACAGGCCTGGAGGGAAATGGCAAAACAGGTAGCGCATGAAATCAAAAATCCGTTAACACCTATGCGCTTAAGCGTACAGAGTTTCGAACGAAAGTTTGATGCCGATGATCCGGGAATACTAGAAAAAGTTGGAGAGTTTTCCAGGACCTTGGTGCAACAAATAGATACCCTGGGGAATATCGCTTCCGCTTTCTCTAATTTTGCCAATATGCCAGCGCAACAAAAAGAAACTCTCAATGTGGTCACCGTAACAAAACTGGCTTTGGATATTTTTAATGAGCCTTATATCCATTTTATTTGCGAGGAGGAAGAGATCATTGCTAAGCTAGATAGAACGCAGCTTATACGAATCGTCACCAATTTGGTTAAGAACGCTATTCAGGCCATGACAGGGGTGAAATCACCCCGGATATTGGTTTCGGTGCTTGCGGAGCAGAAAAAGGTAAAGATTCAGGTGGCAGATAATGGTGTGGGGATTGCAGATGAGGTAAAAGACAAGATCTTTGAGCCAAAGTTTACTACAAAAACCAGTGGCATGGGTTTGGGTTTGGGAATGGTACGGAATATTGTGGAGAACTACGGAGGAGCGATAACGTTCACTTCGCAAGAAGGCAAAGGCACGGTATTTAGCGTAAGATTTCCTCGAGAATAGTGAAGTCATCAAAATTAAAATCTACAACGACAACTACTAGAATATATGCAATTCCATACTATTTACATCGAAGAAGAAAACAATGTAGCGGTAATTACCATAGACCGCCCTAAAAAACTCAACGCCCTGAATTCAGCTACTATTAAAGAACTACATCATGCCTTTAAGGAACTTGATGAAGCCCCTGAGATCAAGGTTATCATTATTACCGGAAGCGGGGAAAAAGCGTTTGTTGCCGGAGCAGATATTTCCGAGTTTGCCCATTTTGATGTGGAACAGGGGAAAGCACTTTCTGCAGAAGGACAACAATTATTATTCGGTTTTGTCGCACAACTTTCAACCCCGGTGATTGCCGCAATTAACGGTTTTGCGCTAGGAGGAGGACTTGAACTGGCCATGTCCTGTCACTTTAGGGTAGCGAGTGAAACTGCAAAAATGGGATTACCCGAGGTTTCTTTGGGGGTAATTCCAGGCTATGGGGGCACCCAACGCCTTCCAAAGTTAGTCGGCAAAGGACTTGCAATGGAAATGATTATGACAGCTGGTATGATCGACGCGCAAAAAGCATTACAAAACGGTTTGGTGAATTATGTTGTTGCTCAGGAGGAATTGTTACCGTTGTGCCAAAAATTGGCAAATAAAATTCTGAATAACTCCAGTGTCGCCATTTCTTACGCAATAAAAGCCGTAAATGCGGGTTATATCAACAATGGCTATGCTGTTGAAATTGATGCTTTTGGCAGCTGTTTCGGAACCGAAGATTTTAAAGAAGGAACTCAGGCGTTCTTGGAAAAGCGCAAAGCAAAATTTCCCGGGGCATAGCTTTATAACTAGACCCCAACGTATGAGAAACAAACTACTTGCACTTTTGGCATTTGTTGCCCTGTCTGCTGGTGCGCAAAAGATGCCGCTTACCTATGATTTTGGTGAAAAATTTAACGACCGTCACCGCTATTCCAATTTGGTAACCATCGCAGAAGATGGAGATGGAGGATACATCCTGGTCCGGGCGTATCTCCAGGGACTGATCTTAAAGCCAAAAGGGTATATTCTGGAACGGTATGACAAAGATTTGAACTTGATTGATGAGTACAATTACAAATTCAGCGGGATGCAATTTGTGGATGGATTCGTTAAAAATGGTGTTCTGAGCCTTGTCTTTTTTAACTACGATTACGATAAGGGACAATACGAATATTGGGCACACAGCAGTGCGACTACCAACTTTAGCTTTTCTCAAAAGCGTTTGCTTGCGATCCGTTCAAAAGTAGTACAAGGGGCTTACGGAAAGAACTACTACAATCGGGATTTTTCCAATGGATTTTCTACCACCTTGTTGTCCAATGAGAAAAAGACCGGTTTTCTGATAAGTACGCATCATTCAAAGGGGAAAGAGAGTAAACATACTTTGCATCTTTTTGACAGTGGACTTAACAAACGTTGGGAGTACGATTTCTCGGCTGAGGCTGAAGAGAAGAATTATGCTTTTGAACAACTGGCACTTTCCTACGATTTAGCATCCGTTTATATCATTGGAAAGGCGTATTTCAAAAAAAGAAGATTTAAGGCTGAAGAACGCAAATTTCAATATGAATTGGTAAAGATTTCCGGAAATTCTACGGAAACACAGCGTTTCCAGCAAGAAGGTAAGTATCCCGAGGCGCTATATCCTATTCTAAGGGAAGGGGAGTTAACCTGTGTTGGGTTTTATGCGGACCGCAAAGACAATCGATACAATGGAATCGCTTACTATCAACTCAATCCACAGAGTTTGGCTATTGTTAAAGAACGGTACAACGCCTTTTCGGAGGAATTTATGTACGACAAGTTTGGTAGGGAAGAAGATAAGGTAATTAAAAACCTGGTGTTTAAAAGTGTAGATGTAACCCCGGATAATGAGATCTTTTTTAATGCCGAGGAGTATTTTGTTACCCATAGTATGCACCGCACCGGTGCAGGACAACGGATGAAAGTGGATCGCTTCCATCACAACGATATTGTGAGTACCAAGTTGGATGCTGAGGGTAATATGGTATGGGCAAGAAACATCAATAAGGCAGAGGTTACCCAGGGCGATGGCGCCTATACCTCGTATTCCGCCTTTTGCAAAAACGGGAAGACCTATTTCTTTATTTCAACTGCTTCTGAAAATCCGCAGTTGATCAACAATGAACGTTTGATCTTTAGACAGGGCCTAAGCAGGAATAAAAACGTTTTTGTTATTTCCCTGGATGAAAAAGGGAAAATTGATTTTGAAAAAATAATTGACAATCAGGAAGCGCGTTTGCCTCTTATGGTATCCATGCCTTTGATAGATAAAAACGAACAACAGCTCCTGTTTTATGCGAAACGGGGCAGTAAAAAGCAATTGGTCGAAGTGAAATTTTTATAGCTACCCTATGATTCGTATTCCCAAATCTTTCTTTGCTGTAGTACTAGTAGGTTTACTAGCAGTAAGTTGTGATAGCTCCGATGACGCAACGTCAAATCCGGTTTTAGGAACATGGCGGATTGTTTCCATTAAGGTCTCAGACCAAACCCTCACACAGCGATCCCCATCAGACGAGCGCATAACTATTACTTTTAATGAGGACAACAATTTTTCCGGAAGTACTTCGGTAAATCAGTTTAACGGGAGATATGAGTTGGAAAATACAACCCTTACCCTCTTGGAATTTACAACTACCGAAGTACTGGATACCACTTTTGGAACAGTTTTTTATGAAGCAATTGCCGAGGCTATTGTTCCCGATCGCACCTTTGCCCAATTTGGTTCCAGTTTTGACAGCGAGAACCTAATTCTGGTTTTTGGGAATTCTGGTGAAATGATATTAGAGCAAGAATAGAAGAATTGGATTTTTTCCATAAATTTGGAATAAATCCAATTGTTTCTGAAATCAAAACAATACATAAAAGGGCGTGGAGCACAGCAAAATGTACACAATCGTTTTCTGCAACATGTCTATGAGACCCGTGACGACTTTTTGGAGTTTTGCAGCATAGAAGGAGAATCTCCGGAAAATACCCATACCGAATATCTTCCCATTTTTCCTAAAACTATTGTAAACAAAGTAACCAGCCCGGATGTGGGGATGCAGTATTCTATGAATCCCTACCAAGGTTGTGAGCATGGATGTATTTATTGCTATGCCAGGAACGCACACGAGTTTTGGGGATATAGTGCCGGTCTTGATTTTGAGCGGAAGATTCTAATAAAAAAACAGGCACCTCAATTGCTGGAGTCACTCTTAAAAAAGAAAAGCTGGAAGGCGACTACCATAGTAATGTCTGGTAATACGGATTGCTATCAACCGGCAGAGCAAAAATTTAAAATTACGCGACAATGCCTTGAGGTTTTTTACAAATACAGGCATCCCGTAGGGATTATTACCAAAAATGCTTTGGTGCTTCGGGATATGGATATTTTAAAAAAATTAAATGCACTTGGATTGGTTGGGATCAATGTTTCTATCACATCACTCCAGGAGGAGACCAGAAGAATACTTGAACCCAGGACAACAACCATAAAAAAAAGACTGCAAACTGTAAGCGCATTATCGGAGAATGGAATTCCAGTAAATGCGATGTTGGCACCGATGATTCCTGGGATAAATAGCCATGAGCTGATAAAGCTGGCCAGGGTAGTGGCGGAACATGGAGCAAGGTCTTTTGGTTTCACAGTTGTTCGGCTCAACGGAGCCATAGGACAACTCTTTACGGATTGGATACGAAAGACAATGCCGGATAGGGCAGAAAAAGTACTACATCTTATTCAGGATTGCCATGGCGGTAGTATTAATGACAGCAGATATGGAATACGAAGCAAAGGAGAAGGGAAAGTTGCTGAACAGATCCATGAAATGGCCCGGCTGGCAAAGAAAAAGTACTTTGCGGATAGGCGTTTTCCCCAACTGCGTACAGATTTGCACCAACCCTTTAAAACAGGACAGATGCGATTATTTTAAATATTTTTAAAGAAAGTTGTCCAATACGGGTCCATATCCTCGTCTTAAAGGCGAAATCAATACTATAAACCAGTTCGCGATGACGAACCTAAAAATTAAAAATGATGAGCAATTTTTTGTATTTATTCCGAGGGGGCGAAGAGGCGTATCAAAAACTTTCACAAGAAGAGAAACAAGCACACATGCAGGTGTGGGGTTCCTGGATGGGAGGTCTAAAAGAAAAAGGCCAACTCTTGGATGGGCTCCCCTTGGCAGAGGATGGTCGTGTAGTTCACAATAGAGGGGAAGTGGTTACTAATGGACCTTTTGCCGAAGGAGCGGAACTTGTGGGGGGATATTTGATCGTATCTGCCAAAGACTTGGATGAAGCCGTTGAGATTTCCAAAGGATGTCCCATTTTTGACTATGAAGGCAGCAATGTAGAAGTTCGGGAAATATTATCCATGGAGGATAATCACTAACAGCTAATTATAAATAGGCCCGAATTGTATTCGGGTCTTTTTTATGATGAAAGAAAGGCAATTATCCCATACAGTAGAACATCTTTTTCGGAATGAGTACGGGAAGGTGGTGGCCCTGCTGGTCCATCGCTTCGGTGCCTCTCATTTAGAGACCATAGAAGATGTTGTCCAGGACACCTTTATTAAGGCGATGCGGGTATGGGGCTATCAAAATATTCCGGAAAACCCAACGGCCTGGTTGCTCAAAGTAGGTAAAAATGGTATGATAGACCAGCTGCGAAAAAATCGGAAAAATCAGAACTATTCCGAAGCTGTACTTTCAGAGTCCGAAAATATTGGGGCAGAACCCACAACTGCTGCGGAGATTACGGATAGCCAGCTTAAAATGATCTTCGCCTGTTCGGACCCTGCACTTTCACAGGAATATCAGATCATTCTTAGTTTAAAATTAATAGGGGGATTTAGCAACAAGGAATTGGCGGAGGCATTGTTGAAAAAAGAAGAAGCTGTAGCCAAGGCGTTTACCCGGGCGAAAAAACGTTTCAAACAGGAAGTGCAATTGCTAAAAGTACCGGTAGAAATGGGATTACAATCCCGTTTATTTATTGTGCTTCGGGTTATTTATCTCCTGTTTTCAGAGGGGTATGCAACCACTTCCGGGTCCCAAATACTAAAAAAGGATATTTGCTACGAAGCTATGCGATTGGCATTGCTGCTTCGAGAAAACAAATACTGCCAACATCCCAACCTGGAAGCGCTCATTGCCTTGATGTGTTTCCATGCTTCTCGGTTTGATGCTAGAATGGATACCAATGGAAATTTGGTTGACCTTGAACACCATGATCGCTCCAAATACAATCCGGAGCTTATAAAAATTGGGATATACCATTTGAAAAACGCCGGGACAACCAATCAACAACCTTCTAATTATCATTTAGAAGCTGCGGTATCGTATTACCATTGCACAGCCAAGACCTTTAATGAAACGAATTGGAAGGCCATATTGGAATGTTATGATCTGCAACTGCGAAATCAGTTTTCACCTATGGTTGCTTTAAATAGGATCATACCCTTGGCCAAGGTAAACGGCGCACGGCAAGCACTTTTTGAATTAGAAAGCTTACAGCAAGCCTCTAATTTTGATACAACTACATTATTCTTTGCTATCAAAGCAGAATTACAGCGCGAGTTGAAGGAAGGGGACTTTGAAAAAACCCTGGAAAAGGCTATTCAGTTGTGTCAGAACAAACTGGTAAAAGCCCATTTAGAACGAAAATTAATGCAATAGTGCTGTGTACCTTTAGTTCCTGACAAACCATTTGAAACTTGACTTACGCAACTGATGGCGAATGATTTCACCGGTAATCTTGTTACGCATCATCGTGTCCATATCTCCTTTGGTACTTCCTATAAACGTCCATTCCAGATTCTCTTTAAGGATGATTTGGTAATTCTCAAAATCAGGGGTTTGTCCGGTTATCGGCCTAATTTGGGCATATACAACAGAATCACTTTGAATGGTCAGAAAAGCTGCGTCGGCCAGATGTTCAACACGAACCTCCTCTTTTTCCGGGTGCTGAAACCCCCAGGCAATTCGGATGTCTTTTCCGTTTCGTACAGCCATCTTTAGATCTATGAGCGCTCCAAAAACGGCATTGCCATCATCATCATTTTGATAAATCAGTTTCCACTCCTGACTATTGACAGAAATATAGAAAAAGAAGAGTAAAAACGGTACAAGGTGCTTCATAACTTTTGGAATCTAGGAAACGGTCAGAACGTTTTAACTACTGGTGGCAGCATCCAACCTTGTGTATTGTTCGAAGATAAAAAAACAAGATTAAAACCTTGGAAAACCTTAAAGCTTTCCCTCCCATTCCGCATAAAACTGATCAAGGTAGTACAGCATAAACTGATGGCGGTTTTCGGCCAGTCTTTTTCCCGTTTTAGTATGCATTCTTTCCTTAAGGAGCAACAATTTCTCGTAGAAGTGATTAATAGTGGGCGTATTTGAATTTTTGTACGTTTCCTTATCCATATTGTAATTTGGAGGGATATCCGGATTGTAGAGTTGCCTGTTTTTGTATCCTCCATAATTAAAGGTACGCGCAATACCGATGGCTCCTATGGCATCTAACCGGTCAGCATCCCGCACGACCTGTAACTCTTTTGAGTTGAATTTTTCCTTTTGATCTTGATCTAAGGAATTTTTGAATGAAATATTGCGAATAATTTGAACAACATGTTCCCGGATATCGGCAGCTATCCCTAGAGAATTTAAGAACTCCTTAGCTTTCTTAGGCCCCAGCGTTTCATCCCCCTGATGAAACTTAGCATCAGCAATATCGTGAAGTAGTGCGCCCAGGTGTACCACAATTATATTTACCTGCTCTTCTTTTGCTATTAAAAGGGCATTTTTCAATACCCGCTCTATGTGAAACCAATCATGGCCTCCTTCTGCGTTTTTCAAGGTCTCTTTTACGAATACCTCGGTTTTTTCTACGATCTGAACATCAGTCATTGGGTCGGATTCCTTTTTTTACTGCTTCCTCTGTTTTAACTATGATCTCACCATACTTGCCGTTATTTGGGATGGGTGGATGTACGTGAAAACGCAAATGAGCACCTAATCCCATGGGAAATTTTCCGTAGCGGAGCAATTTCCAGGAGTTATTGATGCTGATCGGAACGACCAGTGCGGATGGGGCATTTTGTAAGAGTGTTTTGAGCCCCATAGGTTTAAAAGGCTTTGGATGACCATCCCTACTTCGCGTGCCTTCGGGAAAAATGACGGCACTCCTTTTGTGTTTTTCGATATATTGTCCCAACAAGGCTATTTGCTCCAGGGCCTGTTTTGCATCCCTACGGTCAATAAGTATCGATCCGCCATGCCTTAGATTAAAAGAAACACTAGGTATGCCCGTACCCAATTCTTTTTTACTTACAAACTTTGGATGATGTTTTCGCATGTACCAAATGATAGGAGGAATGTCATACATGCTTTGGTGGTTGGTAACAATAATTAAGGGCTTATCCGTTGGGATGTCGTGTGGGTTTTTGAAACTGTACCGGGTTCCAAGCAAATTGGTGCATCGCATTAAACACCAATTCAAGATGCTGACACTTTGCTTATGAAGTTTGTAACCGAATAGTTGTAGGGACAGCCATTGTACAGGATGAAAAAGTAGAAGGGTAACCCCAAAACAAATGAGGTAGAACGACGTTATCGGATAAGAGACCAATTTTTGCACGGAACAAAAATAAAAAACCACCTCAACGGGTGGTTTGCTTTTCTTAATTAAATGTGAAGTGCTCCTAACAGTGCTCGTTATAGGCCTCTACTAGATTTTCAGCAATCATCTCTGCAGGACGCCCTTCAATGTGATGTCGTTCTATCATATGGACCAATTCTCCATCTTTAAACAAGGCCATGCTAGGCGAGGAAGGAGGAAAAGGAACCATATGTGCTCTGGCGGTATTAACCGCTTCGGTATCCACCCCTGCGAAAACGGTGACCAAGTGGTCCGGCTTTTTACCATTTTGGAGGCTTAGTTTGGCAGCAGGTCTGGCGTTGGCAGCAGCACAACCGCATACGGAATTTACCACTACCAGCGTAGTTCCCTCTTCTTTAAGGGCGTTATCAACAGCTTCACTTGTGTATAATTCCTCAAAACCAGCCCCGGCAAGGTCTTGGCGCATAGGCTTAACTAACTCTTCTGGATACATAGTCAAAATTTTTAATCCAACAAAGATAATGGATTTGTCGGTTTTAGCCCGGATTCTTAACATGGTATTTGCGCTTTCTTTGTAGGGCAAAACAGTATCTTTGCCCTTCCAAACCAGGAACAATGATTAAATGGATAGCGGCCGTCTTCGGATTCTTTATACGGGGTTTTGCTGGCGCGATTATTGGATTCTTTTTGGGGAGTTTTCTGGATGGCTTGAATTCTGGCAAAGCAGGAGGAGGGCGTCCAACATGGGGAGATCTCGGCAGAGCTCAGGTATCACCGGAAGATTTTGAATTACATCTCTTGTCGCTTTGTTCCCTTGTAATCAAGGCAGATGGTTCTGTGAGCCAGCGCGAACTGGATTACGTACGGCAATACTTCGTGGGTACCTATGGAAAAGAAAAAGCAAATGCCATTTTCAGGACGTTCAATGAAGTCATTAAAAAAAGAGAGATCTCCGCACAACGGATTTGTAGTTATTTAAACCAACGTACACGCTATGAGGTGCGATTGCAACTGTTGCATTTTTTGTTTGGAATAGCCCAGTCCGACGGGCAGGTGAGCACCGCAGAACTGGAGAAGCTAAATCAGATTGCAGGCTTTTTACGGGTAGGAAACTATGATTTTGAAAGTATCAAAGCAATGTTTTTTAAGGCTGCGGATCAGGCCTATAAAATTCTGGAAATTGAAAAATCCGCTACGGACGATGAGGTAAAAAAGGCTTACCGGAAAATGGCGAAAAAGTACCATCCGGACCGGGTGGTAACCGAAGATGAAGCTATAAAAAAGGGTGCAGAGGAAAAATTTAAGCAGGTACAAAAAGCCTATGAGACGATCCAAAAAGAGCGCGGAATAGCTTAAATCTGCCCTTTTTGGTCGCCTGTAGTGCAGTAATAAATACGTTTAGAAGACTATGAGTGATTTTTGGTTCTACATTAAACTGGGGTTTGATCATGTCCTCGATTTTGGGGCATACGACCATATTCTATTTTTAGCGGCTTTGGCGGTACCTTTTGCATTCAAGGATTGGCGAAGAGTTGTGCTGTTGGCTACAATTTTTACAATTACCCATTGTGCCTCGTTAGCACTATCTGTTTATAAGGTAGTGTCTGTTGAGGTGAGTTTGATAGAATTTTTGATCCCTGTCACCATTGCGATTACCGCGGTATTGAATATACTTTGGGTAATGAAAAGAAGAAACACCTTTAAAATAGGGGCCGTTGAGCTTGCCACTGCTTTTTTTGGCCTGATCCATGGCTTTGGTTTTTCCAACTACTTTAACATGCTAATGGCTGAGGAGACAGAGAAACTCACCCCACTTTTAGGTTTTGCAACTGGAATTGAGCTCTCCCAAGTGGTAATAATTCTGGCGGTTTTGGTGATAGGTAACTTAATACAAGGCGTATTTAAGGTCAAAAAAAAGCATTTTATACTTGTGGCATCGCTTTTGATCGTAGTGATTACAATACCGATGTTGTTACAGACGTTTCCTTCTTAGTCCGGATGCGTTAATTTTATTCAAAAGGGTTGTGGGAGATGGGTAAAGCAGGTATCTTAGAATAATGATGGTGACCAAACAGGAACGATACGATAGGGCGTATTTGCGGATGGCCCAGGAATGGGGGAAATTATCACATTGTAAGCGTAAGCAAGTAGGGGCGATCATTGTGAAAGACCGAATGATTATTTCAGATGGTTATAATGGTACGCCTACCGGATTTGAAAATCCTTGTGAGGATGACGAGGGCTACACAAAATGGTATGTGCTACATGCTGAGGCAAATGCTATTTTAAAAGTTGCCGCCTCCACACAATCTTGTGAGGGCGCTACCTTATATATAACGTTGTCGCCCTGCAGAGAGTGCAGTAAACTAATACATCAAGCCGGAATAGTACGCGTAGTATATCAGAGTGCGTACAAAGACAATTCCGGATTGCGCTTTTTGGAGCGCGCAGGGGTAGAGTTGCTACACCTCCCTATAACAGAAGAATTGGCCCAATAAAATGCTATGAACAAAAAGTATACATACTTATGGCCTTCGGTATTGGCGTTAGCCATAGCGCTGGGAATTTTTATTGGGGGCAAACTACATTTCAACGATAGCCCTGAGAAACTGTTTTCAACCAATTCCAAAAAGGATAAACTCAACAGGCTCATTGATTATATCGATTATGAGTATGTAGACGAGATTGATACCGATAGTATTGTAGACGTTACTGTGAACAACATATTGGATAAGCTGGATCCACATTCGGTGTATATCCCTAAGGAGCAAATGGCTGCTGTAGAAGAAAATATGAAGGGAGATTTTGTGGGGATCGGAATTCGCTTCAATAAGTTCCGGGATACTGTGACGGTTGTACGAACGATCAAAAACGGGCCCAGTGACAAGAAGGGAATAAAGGCTGGAGATAAAATTCTAATGGCCGATGGAGATACGTTATTCGGTAGGCGTATGCCCAATAGTAGGTTGGTGAGTAAGTTGAAGGGAAAGAATGGCACTAAGGTGGCCCTTAAGATCTATAGAAAATCGGAACAGCAGATTTTTGACATTGTTGTAAAACGCGATGTAGTGCCCATTAGAAGTGTTGAAGCCCAATTTATGTTGACAGGCGAAATGGGATACATAAAAATTAACCGTTTTGCAGAATCTACCTTCAAAGAATTTAAGGAAGCGCTTTGGTCTCTCGAAAAGAAAGGGGCAAAAAAATTGGTGCTGGACCTGAGGGATAATCCCGGAGGGTACCTGGGAATAGCAGAAAAAATGGCTGATGAGTTTCTTGAAGACGGTAAGCTCATCCTTTTTACAAAGAATAAAAAGGGGAAAATAAGCAATGCTTACGCCACTAATCGGGGAACCTTTGAGAACAAACCCGTTTATGTGTTGATCAATGAACGTTCCGCTTCAGCTAGTGAAATAATTGCCGGAGCGCTTCAGGACAACGATGTGGGAACCATTGTAGGACGTAGGTCTTTCGGAAAGGGCCTGGTACAAAGGGAAATGGACCTGGGAGACGGTTCTGCGGTGCGTCTTACGGTATCGAGGTATTACACACCTACAGGACGTTCTATACAGCGGCCGTATGAGAATGGAAATGAAGATTATTACCAAAAATTTATGGATCGCTACCACAGCGGCGAAATGGTATCAGTAGATAGCATAAAAGTGGCAGACTCCTTAAAATTTGTTACTCCTAAGGGGAAAGTGGTCTACGGGGGTGGTGGGATAATCCCGGATGTTTTTATTCCTATTGGTACTTTGGATGAAGAGCGCGTGGAAAGCCTAGATTCATCGGGCTACTTTTCAGATTTCATCTTTCGATTCCTGGAACTGGACCGAAGCAGGTTTGCCAACTATCCCCAAAATGAGTTTGTGGAAGACTATCGAATAGATGATATCATCTTCGAAAGATTTATCGATTACTTGCTTAATCGAAACATAAAAATGGATTTTTATTCCAATGAGGGAAAGATAAAAACCTATTTGAAGGCGAATTTAGCGGAACAATTGTACTCTCCCAACCTGGCCGGCCAACTGAGGTCCGCGCATGACAAAATGGTTAAAAGGGTGTTAGAATTGGATAGAATTTCCACAGAACAGTCGCTACCGAATCAACTTCGATCGTTCAACTAATTATTTATTTTTCATTTTCTGCTCGATCTTTTTAGAGGTCGCAAAAATCAACAGTAAAATTATAGCACATAAAGAAGCTACAATTCCAATACAGGCAATAAGGCTGTCTCCCTGGAAAGGCGCTTCAAAATCAAGGAGTGTAACGTTGAAGATGATCATTCCCAGTGCCAGTAAAATGAAAATGATGATAAAGGTCTTATTCATTTTAGCAATAGTTAATTAAACAATTGGTTGGCATTGGTTGCGAAAAGTTTTACGGCAATCGCTAACAAGATTACTCCAAAAACCTTTCGTATTATCCCGAGTCCGTTTTTTCCCAAAACCTTTTCAATTCTTTTTGAAGATTTTAGAACGATATATACAAATATCATATTAATAACAATGGCAATGATGATATTGGCCACGTGGTATTCTGCTCTTAGCGATAACAAAGCGGTTAAGGTGCCTGCTCCGGCGACCAGGGGAAAAGCAATGGGAACTATAGAAGCGGTTTGGGGTTGGTCATCTCTAAATAAGGATATTCCCAAAACCATTTCAACAGCCAGGAAAAAAATCACCAAAGCTCCGGCTACTGCAAAGGAATTAACATCAATGCCAATTACATGGAGAATACGTTCTCCAACAAACAGAAACGCCACCATAATAAGTCCGGCGACAAGAGCGGCTTTTTCAGATTGTATGTGTCCTACCTTGCTACGTAGTGAGATAATTACAGGTACGCTACCCAGAATATCAATCACCGCAAATAGGACCATAGTAGCCGTTAGGATTTCCGCTAAATTTAAGGGCATTGTCATTATCAAAAAATTCATGCAAAGGTACGTTCTAATTTAATGATTTGAACACTTCTTGAACTGGGATTTAACCGGAATCGCTGTACATTAGTAGCGCAAAAGTGGTTTCATGATCCAAATTGATAAGACCTTAATTTCAGAAGATATTCTTGAAAATAATTTTGTCTGTAATCTAGATGCCTGCAAAGGGGCATGTTGCGTGGATGGTCAGTCCGGAGCACCTTTAGCATCTGAAGAAACCACAATACTGGATTCCATATTTGAACAGGTTCGCCCCTTTCTGAGACCAGAAGGGATAAAGGCTATTGAATCTCAGGGCAGTTTTGTGAAAGGGGAAGACGGAGAATGGGAAACGCCCCTGGTGAACAATGAAGAATGTGCTTACGTGATTTTTGATGCTCGGGGCATTGCAAAATGCGGTCTGGAAGAAGCCTATAACAAGGGCGCTACATCTTGGAAGAAGCCCATTTCATGCCATTTATATCCGATTCGGATTAAGGAATATTCGCAATTTACAGCGGTAAATTATCACAAATGGTATATCTGCGATCCTGCTTGTAGTCTTGGCGAAACGCTACAAATACCGGTCTACAAGTTTGTTAAAGAAGCGTTGATCAGAAAATTCGGCACAAAATGGTATGCGGAACTGGAAGAAATTGCTAAAAGGGCAATTAAATAGTAGGAATCTCTAGTACTACCTTGGTGCCTTTAGGGTTTCCTTCATCGGTAAACAAATCAATGATCTCAATACTAAAACCGTATTGATAATCCTTGGCGAAATTGGCAAGGCGCTCTTTGGTAATATCAATCCCAACGGATTTTCTTTTAATTACCCGGTTCTCCTTAATCTTTTCCGAGGCAGCTCTTCCCACACCATTATCAATGATTGAAATTATAATGTGAATATCATCTTTTCTTGAAACGTTAACCCAAAGATTCTTGTCGCCTTCTTTTGAAGAAAGCCCGTGCCAAATGGCATTTTCCAAGAACGGCTGAAGTACTAGAGAAGGAATTTTTAACTGCTCCGGATATATGCCATCTTCCAGGTTAATAGAATAGGCTATACCTTCAGAAAATCGAATATTTTCAATATTCAGGTATAATTCAATAGTCTCCAATTCTTCGGCGAGGGTAGTTTCCTTTAAAGAAGAACCATCGAGAATCCGCCGGACCAGTTTGGAGAATTTGTTTAAATAATGTACTGCGTTCTTCTTATCATTGTTAATGATGTAGAGTTTTATGGAATTCAGCGAATTGAATAGGAAATGTGGGTTCATCTGGCTTCGTAACATGTTTTGTTCCAATCCCATTACCCTTTTCTCATAATTGGACTGGTATTGCCTGTACATTATAAAAAGTATGGTTCCTACTAATCCTATAACCAAAGCACTTACTAATATGGTAGTCTGATTTTTTCGCAGCCGAAGTTTTACCAATTCGTTTTCCTGGGCTAATGCAGATATCTGGCTGGTTTTCTTTTCAGCTTCATACCGCAAAATAAGATCATTGATATAACGTATGTTTCGATCATTTTTTAATTGCTGATTAAATTCTTCGGCCTGCTGGTAATACGCAAGGGCTTTTTTATGATTTCCTTTTCTGGATTCAAGATTCGAAAGGAGTTTCTGCGCATAAATTATCTGGGTAGGCATGCTAATTTCATTTGCCATGTTCAAACCCTTCGACATAAACTTTTCGGCTTCCTGGTAATTCTGAATTTCCATGTAGGCCCATCCGAGGTTGGCCAATACCGAAGACCAAATGAATTTATCCCCAATTCGGGTAATCTGATCCAAGGAGGGCTCCAATAGTTCTAAGGCTAAGTTGGGGCGATTCTGTTTTAAGTGGATCTGCGCAATACTGTTTTGACAGATCACTCTACCAAAATCATTGTTTATCTCGTTATTAAAGTCTAATGAGGTTTTGTACCGCTTTAAGGCATCTTCCAGATTTCCTTTGTGTTCCAGGCAATCCCCTATGTTTTGATTGTTAATGGCAAGGCCTAATTTATTGCCAAGTGCTCCTTCCAGTTCCAGGGCTCTTTGAAATTGGGAAATGGCAAGATCATACTGTCCCAAGGTTTGATAAAGATTGCCAATGCTATTTAGGGCAATGTTGATATTCCGTTTTATATGAACCGAAGGTAATTCAATAGCTTCTGCAATTTCTAATGCTTTTTGGTGATAATCTAATCCGGTTTTTATAGCATCCTTTCTCCGGTAAACGGTTCCCAGCATATTCAGGCTGTACACCACAAACTCCAGGTTATTTGAAGACTCTGCTATTTCCAGTGCCTTTTGATGGAGCGCTATTGCTTTAGTAAGGAAGGAACGATTGCGGTATATTGTCCCAATTTGGTTCAGGGCATAAGACCGCCCTGCAGGGTAAGATGTCATTTCAGCCTTCCGGATAAAGGCATTAAGTGCTACCGTATCCCTTTTAAAAGACGCCAGAGCATCATCTATTTCTTTATAGGTTTTTGGCCTTTTTGAAAGAATACCTTTTGTTGCAGCGTCCAGTGTCTTATTTTGAAACGCAAAGCCGGAACTAAAGAAATAGAGCACGAATACAAGCAGCCCAACTGTTACCCTCGGTTTAAGAGAAGCTATTGCAAAGAAGAGGGAACATTGTGGTCCGGGCATTCACAAAGATTATAGTAAATCCAGAAAATCCGATTTTTTCTGTCTCGAAACAGGGATTTTATGGTTGGTTTTAAGGATTACATAACCATCTGTTTTTAGGAACTCTTTTATTTTCCCGAGATTTACAATAAAGGAGTTGTGTATTCTAAAGAAAGAATCCGAGGGAAGTAATTGATTGACTTCTTTTAGTTTTTTGGTCAAAAGGATCTTTTGTCCGTCTTCCAGGTAAAGGGTGCTGTAATTTCCATCAGATTCCGCATACAGAATTTCCTCACTTTCCAGGAATAAGAGTTTTCCGTCCGTACTTATGGTTATTTTTTTATCTAAAGACTTGGAATTGAAGTTGAGCAAAATTTGCTCCAGCTTCTCAGCAGTTTGATGCTTTTGGTTGTATTGTTTTATTTTGGTTATCGTATCGTACAGGTCATCACTATCAATGGGTTTCAGTAAATAGTCGATAGCCTGGTTTTTCAAGGCTTTTAACGCATATTGATTGTATGCAGTGGTAATAATAACCGGGAAGTCCTTGTTTTTCAGATTTTTAATAAATTGAAAACCATCCATAATGGGCATTTCAATATCTAAAAAAAGACAGTCCGGGGTATTGTGATCCAAATAGGTAAGGGCTTCATGGGCATCTGTAAAGGAAGCTACTACCTTTACTTCATTACTTAGGTTGGTTAGTTCCCAGCTTAGACTTTCCAGCGCTTTTGATTCATCATCTACTAAAACAGCTTCCAACATACTATTTGACTACTATAATAAAGTGTAAAAGTAGTAGTAATGCGAATACTTTGCATAGAATTATGTGTCATTGGACAATTATAGCTGATAAACCGCATATTTCATACTAAAACCGGCAGTTGTAAGCTATTGCTTACAGTTTTTTTGCTTTAGGGATTTACCCTTGAATGGACCTGTTGATCCACAATTCCATTTGTACACGATTTACTACCAATTATACATAAAGGGCCTTGTAAAGACCTGTGCTAGTTAATTTAGAAGTAGCAAACGAAGTTTATTCATCAACCTAAGCATGAGAAAGTGTGTAATATTGTTCATCGTATTATTGGTTTCAATTCTTTTTGCCGTGCTTCTGGAACAGTCGGAAGCCCCTCAGGAAAAAGCAGTTGTTGCCTTTAATGAATAAACGTAGTATTACTAATTTACCAACCATCGTACGGCCGAACAGATATGCGCAAGCATGTACATATACAAAATAGTTGATGCTGCCACTTCCTGTTGAATTTCCAGTTTTCGGGGGAACTATCTGGAATTCTTAGGAAAGTTCAAAGTAGCATTGGCCGTACGGTTTGGTGATAGTAATGGTTTAAAGGCTGAATGGAATTTTAAAATTCTGTTTAGCCTTTTTTAGTAGGTTGATTTTGTTGAAATTAGAAAATTCTTTGACGGATTAAGTTGAGGCCAGAGAATACAGCCTGTTATCCAACATTTCAACATCTGATGTTAAAAACTTTGCCAACCTTCTGGTTAAACAAACTTTACAATTCAGACGCATTTTCCAATCTTTGTTAGTCCTTACCGCAAGGTATTTTCTAAGCCTTCTTTTAATTGACTTTAAAAATATAAAATATTATGTCTGCCGCTATTGAGCCCATTTTGCAAGAGAATGAAGATCGATTTGTAATTTTTCCTATTCAACACCATGATCTTTGGGAGTGGTACAAGAAATGCGAAGCTTGTTTTTGGACAGCTGAAGAGATCGATTTGCATCAAGATCTAACAGACTGGAACAACAAATTGAGTGAAGATGAGCGTTACTTCATCAAACATATCCTTGCTTTCTTCGCTGCTTCTGACGGCATTGTGAACGAAAATCTGGCTGAAAATTTTGTAAATGAGGTACAGTATTCGGAAGCTAAGTTTTTCTATGGCTTTCAGATCATGATGGAGAACATTCACTCCGAAACCTATTCACTTTTAATTGACACTTATGTTAAGGACGATAAGGAAAAAAATGTGCTTTTTAAGGCCATTGAGAACTTTCCAGCTATTAAGAAAAAAGCGGATTGGGCTCTAAAATGGATTGAATCTCCAAGCTTCGCTGAACGTTTGATCGCCTTTGCTGCCGTTGAGGGTATTTTCTTCTCCGGTGCGTTCTGCTCCATTTTTTGGTTGAAAAAAAGAGGTTTGATGCCGGGGCTTACTTTTTCCAATGAGTTGATATCAAGGGATGAGGGCATGCACTGTGATTACGCCGTGCATCTGCACAATAAGCATTTGACCAATAAGGTGCCTAAAGAACGCATCACTGAAATTATAGTAGATGCTTTGAATATTGAGCGCGAGTTCATCACAGAATCCCTTCCAGTAAGTTTAATTGGGATGAACGCTAAGTTGATGACGCAGTACTTGGAATTTGTTACTGACCGTCTTTTGGTTGAACTAGAATGCGATAAGGTCTATAACGCAACCAATCCATTTGATTTTATGGATATGATTTCGCTTCAGGGAAAAACCAATTTCTTCGAAAAACGGGTTTCTGAGTATCAAAAAGCGGGTGTTCTGAACAAAGAAAAGGATACTGACGCTCAGAAAATCAGTTTCGACGCTGATTTTTAACAGCAGATGTTGCACGCATCTTTTACCCAAAAAAAGATGTAGTGTATAGCGAATACTCAAAACCGCCTACTTGCTTTGTATATAGCAAAAATGTGCCACACTAAAGAATAGGAAATACATGTATGTAGTAAAAAGAGACGGAAGAAAAGAACCCGTGATGTTCGATAAGATCACCGCAAGAGTACGAAAACTGTGTTACGGTCTTAACGATCTGGTAGATCCCGTAAAGGTGGCCATGCGGGTTATTGAAGGGCTATACGATGGCGTTACTACCTCCGAGTTAGATAACCTTGCCGCGGAGATTGCTGCTACTATGACTACTACGCATCCCGATTATGCGAAATTAGCTGCCAGGATTTCCGTGTCTAATCTTCATAAAAATACAAAGAAGTCGTTCTCCGAAACGATGAAAGATTTGTATGAATACGTCAATCCCAGAACAGGAAAAAAAGCACCTATGCTTTCCTCTGAGGTATATGAGGTAGTTGCTACAAATGCGGAGCGGTTAGATTCCACCATCATATATAATCGCGATTTTGGGTATGATTATTTTGGGTTTAAAACTCTGGAGCGTTCGTATTTGTTAAAGATCAATGGAAACATTGCTGAACGGCCGCAGCATATGTTAATGCGCGTGGCAATAGGTATCCATCTGAATGATCTGGATGCAGCGGTGGAAACCTACGAGTTGATGTCCAAAAAGTATTTTACCCACGCTACTCCTACCTTATTTAATTCAGGGACCCCCAAACCACAAATGTCTTCTTGTTTCCTATTGGCAATGAAAGAGGATAGTATAGATGGGATTTACGATACGCTTAAGCAAACCGCAAAAATTTCGCAATCAGCAGGGGGTATAGGGCTTTCCATACATAACATCAGGGCCACGGGCTCCTACATAGCAGGTACCAATGGAACATCCAATGGTATTGTTCCTATGCTTCGGGTTTTTAATGACACCGCAAGATATGTGGATCAGGGAGGAGGCAAACGAAAGGGAAGTTTTGCTATTTATGTGGAACCTTGGCATGCGGATATTTTTGAGTTCCTGGATTTAAAAAAGAACCATGGAAAGGAGGAAATGCGAGCAAGAGATCTGTTCTATGCCATGTGGATCCCGGATCTATTTATGAAACGTGTAGAATCTGATGGTGAGTGGACATTAATGTGCCCTAATGAATGCCCCGGCTTGTTCTCTTGCCATAGTGAGGACTTTGAAGCCTTATATAGCAAATACGAAAAAGCGGGAAAAGGGCGAAAGACCATAAAAGCCCGGGAGCTTTGGGAGAAGATTTTGGAGTCTCAGATTGAAACAGGAACTCCTTATATGTTATATAAGGATGCTGCTAATCGCAAAAGCAACCAGAAAAACTTAGGAACAATTCGTTCGTCTAATCTGTGTACTGAAATCCTGGAATATACTTCACCGGATGAGGTGGCGGTATGTAATTTGGCATCCATTGCCCTTCCTATGTTCATCAAAAATGGAAAATTTGACCATAAGGAGCTGTACAAGGTCACAAAACGAGTAACTAAGAATTTGAACCGGGTAATTGATCGTAATTACTATCCGGTACCCGAAGCTAAAAATTCTAATATGCGTCACCGTCCTATTGGACTTGGGGTGCAGGGATTGGCAGATACTTTCATTATGCTGCGCTTACCCTTTACCAGTGATGAAGCTAAAGCACTTAACCAGGAGATTTTTGAAACCCTATATTTTGCAGCCGTAACCGCCTCGATGGAAGAAGCCAAAGTATCGGGGTCCTATTCCACTTTTGAAGGTTCTCCTATGGCCAATGGAGAATTCCAACACAATCTATGGGGAGTTAAGGATGAAGAGCTCTCCGGGAGATGGGATTGGGGGAAACTGCGAAAAGAGGTACAAAAACACGGCATACGTAATTCCCTGTTAGTGGCGCCAATGCCTACTGCCTCAACTTCTCAAATTTTGGGGAATAATGAATGCTTTGAACCCTACACCTCCAATATTTATACACGACGTGTACTTTCGGGAGAATTCATTGTTGTGAACAAACATCTTTTGGAAGATTTGGTAAACCTTGGCCTTTGGAATGAAAACCTGAAACAAGAGCTCATGCGCGCCAATGGTTCGATACAACATATTGAAAGTATTCCGGATGAGATACGAGAACTCTACAAGACCGTTTGGGAACTGAGTATGAAAGATATTATAGACATGAGCCGGCAACGAGGGTATTTTATAGACCAAAGCCAGTCCTTGAATCTGTTCATGGAGAACGCCAATTACGCCAAGTTAACTTCGATGCACTTTTATGCCTGGAAAAGTGGATTAAAAACGGGGATGTATTATTTACGAACCAAAGCTGCGGTGGATGCCATTAAGTTTACACTTGACAATACAAAGAAGCAAGAAGTTCCTGTGGGCGTTGCTGCAGATGCAGCGGTAGCTGCGACAACCCCAAAAGCCACCGAAGGATTAAAGGTATCCGCCACTCCGGTAAACCAACAGGAAGTAGACATTCAGCCAATGACAGAAGCTGAGATGAAAGCGCTGATAGCGCAGTCAAAAGAAGGACAAGCCGATGATGACTGCCTTATGTGTGGTTCCTGACGGTCTGTTTCGCGGGTAGAAAGAAATCTCTCAAACGAGGAATTTTAGGTAAGAGTTAGTGTTTATTTAATCAAAGCGCCCTAGTGATATGTTCACGGGGTGCTTTGTTTTATACCGCAGGTATGAGGGAAGAACAGATGATCCCAATTAAAAATGAGAACAACTAAAAAAGCCCGGACAAACAACTTATAGCCTTAAAAGCATAGTTGCTTTTTTACAAGGACCATGCCCTGCCCTGAGTTAATTCATCTACATTACCACAGGCAATATATTCACCGGGAATGGGTAAATAGGCTAAAACTTCTTCACCAATATATTCTGAAGATTTATAGGCCCAAATACTAATATCTCTAATATTTCCGGCAAAAGTATAACAGGCTACCTCGTCCTCTAATGCTGCTGCTTCCCCCCCCATTACTGCCTGCATATATTTTTCGATTGCGTTATTATGTGCTTCTTCCTGCTCATCCGTTCGCTTAGCGAGGTAGGTGTCCAAAACCGAATTAAAGTCGGCACCTTCAATATCCAGTAGCCTTTCCTTGTCAGAGCTTTCCAGTACGGTATTCATAAATTTATCCATCATCAAGTTCATCAAGGCCTGTTGTTCTTTGGGCAAGACGTCTTTAGCAAATTCATCGATAAACACATGAACGTTTGCTTCTGTAGCTGATGGGGTCTCTGTTTTGGGTAAGATTACATCTACCATTTGGGCAAGGGCATACCCTTTGTCTTTCTCAAAAAAGGAAGGGACCCATTCCGCATAGGGCGGTTTCTCCTTACACGATTGCAATACGCTCAATAAAGCTGGAGTAGTGGCGGCATAACCAAAAACCATCCCCATGTTTTTAAGTGCTGATCTTCTTTTCATACGCTTTTTTAAAGGTTACCTTTTTTAAATTCTTCTGCCGCGTGATTCGCTGCTCGAGCCGTAAACGCCATATAAGTTAATGAAGGGTTAACGCATGCGGCCGACGTCATAAAAGCCCCATCCGTAACATAAACATTTTTACAGGCATGTACTTGATTGTATCCATTCAAGACTGAGGTTTTTGGATCACGTCCCATTCTTGCGGTACCCATTTCGTGAATACCCAAACCTAAACCTATAGTATTATCATGAGATTTTACATCCCTTAGCCCTGCTTTGGTCAACATCTCAACAGCCTGCTCTTTGATGTCTTCCCTCATTTTGAATTCATTGTCCCTTAGTTCGGCGTCAAAAGTCACTGTGGGCAATCCCCATTGATCTAACCGCTCATAATCAAGTGTCATTCGGTTATCTTCATATGGAAGTACTTCACCGAACCCACCAATACCAAAATTCCATCCCCCGGGTTTTAGAATGGCATCTTTCAAATCTTTGCCATGGGAAACTTCAGCGATAATGTCTTCCCAGTTTTGTCTGCTGGCGCCACCTTGATATCCGTAGCCCCTTAAGAATTTATCCGTATTGGATTTCCCTCCAATATTGCGGAATCTTGGAATGTAAACGCCAACAGGTTTGCGGCCTTTATAGTATTTATCTTCAAAGCCGTCAAATTTTCCACTTGCACCCACATCAAGATGATGATCCATAATATTTCTTCCTAGTTGATCGGAATCATTTCCCAGGCCATTTGGAAAGCGATCAGATTTCGACTGCATTAAAATTGCTGTAGAGGGTATAGCAGAGGCGCATAAGAAAATAACCTTGGCTTTAAATTCAAACTCCTCTTTGGTCATGCGGTCGATCACCTTTACCCCGGTAGCTTTTTTGGTATCTGGGTCATAGATGACTTGATGCACTATAGCATCTGGGCGTAACGTCATGTTTCCCGTACTTTCCGCGGCAGGTAGCGTAGAGGAAAGACTGCTGAAGTAAGCGCCAAAAGGACAACCTCGAATACATCGATTTCTGAACTGGCAACGAACCCTTCCATTACCCTCAAAACGTTTATCGCTATTAATATGAGCAACACGTCCAGCGGTTATTACCCGACCGTCAAAATGTTCTGCTACCTTATCACGGACGTGTTGCTCAACGCAATTGAGTTCCATGACAGGCTCGAAAATACTGTCGGGTAACTGGGGTAAGCCCAAGGGTTCTCCGGAAATTCCAGCATACCTTTCTACATACTCATACCAAGGGGCAATATCCTTATACCGGACGGGCCAATCCACGCCATATCCATCTAACTTGTTGGCTTCGAAATCAAGATCACTCCAACGGTAACTGTGACGGCCCCACATAATGGAGCGTCCTCCAACGTGATAGCCCCGCATCCAATCGAAACGTTTGGTTTCGTTATAAGGATGTTCCAAATCGTTTACAAACCAATGTTTGGAATCAGCACGTGTAGTATATCCCGTTCTACTCTGTTTTTCCTGTTTTTTTAAGTCCTCTCGCGTGGGTTGACGGTTGTGTGGAAAGTCCCAGGTATCCATATTGGCAGTTACATAATCATCGCGATGCTTTACCATACGACCCCGTTCCAGGACCAAAGTTTTTAGTCCGTTTTCACATAACTCCTTAGCTGCCCATCCTCCACTAATTCCAGTTCCTACTACGATAGCATCGTAGGATTCCTGCTCTTCATTATAATAGAATTTACTCATCTATATTGCCAATCGTTTAGATTTTAAATGTATTAAATATTAAATTAATTTTTTACATTTAGTCCCATAGCAAATTGGGAATTTGACACTTAAACGTTGTAGTCGTTGTCAATATTTCAAAACCTAAAAACTAAATCATGATTCATAGCAAAGGCATTAAAAAATTAACACTACTAGTGGTGGGGTTGTTTATTCTCACGGGCACTGCCTGCAAACAAAACAAAAAACAAGAAGAAGTGGTAGCAGAGGTAGAATCCGAAGTACAGGAGCCGGAGGTTTATTTTAAGCTTTCACTAGCGCAATGGTCTATCAACAAAATGGTACGGAATGATAGTGTTGACCCCTATACCTTTGCAGAGAAAGCAAGCAATTGGGGATTTGATGGCTTGGAGTATGTTAGCGGTTTGTACTATCCGGAACTGAAAAAAGAAAATTTTTCAGAAGAAGCCATGCAACACTTTATTGAGAAATCTAATGCGGAAGCCGAAAAATATGGCTTGAAAAATCTTTTGATTATGGTGGATGGCCAAGGGAACCTGGCAGCAGCGGATGAAAACGAAAGGAATGAAGCGGTTGAAAATCATCATAAATGGGTGGATGCCGCTGCTGCAATGGGATGCCATGCAATTCGCGTGAATTTAAATGGTAGCAGGGAAAAAGAAGAATGGATGAACGCTTCTGTAGATGGCCTTTCTAAACTGGCAGGCTATGCTAAGGAGAAGAATATTAATATTATTGTTGAAAATCACGGTGGACCTTCGTCAAATGCAGCATGGTTAGCTGACGTAATGAAGCAGGTGAACATGGACAATTGCGGTACACTGCCCGATTTCGGCAATTTTTGCATTAAGCGTGAAGATGGGTCGTATTACGAATCCAAATGTCTGGAGGAATATGATAAATACCAGGGCGTGAAGGAATTAATGCCTTATGCCAAAGCGGTTAGTGCTAAGTCCTATGCTTTTGACGAAAATGGAAATGAAAGTAGGATAGACTATGCAAAAATGTTACAAATTGTAAAGGAAGCCGGTTATACAGGATATATTGGAGTGGAATATGAAGGAGTTGAACTTAGTGAAGAAGAGGGAATTAAAGCCACTCGAGAACTCTTGCTGAAAGCCGGTAAAATATAAAGACGAACGCGCTTATCAGTGATGGAGACATTCTTTAACCAACTTTTCGATTACAATTTTTATTGTAATAAAAACCTGATCACTAAGGTTAAGGAAATTAAGGATGTCCCTGATCAAAGTGTAACGTTTTTTTCGCATATCCTCAACGCACATCATATTTGGAATAGCCGATTAATTAAAGAAGAAAGCACGTACGATGTATGGGAAATTCACAAGATAAAAGATTGGGAGGAAATCCATTACGAAAACCAAAGAGCTACTTTTGAAGTAATACGTAACACGGAAGACTTCAATACGCGGATAGAGTATGAAACCACTTCTGGGCTTACTTTTACAAATGAAATAAAGGATATACTTTTTCATATCATTAATCATTCTACGCATCACAGAGGGCAAATTGTTATGGATTTTAGACAGCATGGTATTGAGCTACAAGCTTTAGATTATATATTCTACAGGCGTTAATCCGAATGTTTTTAAATGAAGCGTATTACAAAACTTCAACTCTCCCTGATGATGTTTTTGGAATTCTTTATTTGGGGAGGATGGTTTGTTACCATGGGGATTTACCTGCCAAATTCGCTACAGGCCAGTGGTTCAGACATTGCTACGGCCTATTCCAGCCAGTCTTGGGGCGCCATAATAGCACCGTTTATTATCGGGCTCATAGCTGATCGCTATTTTAATGCGGAACGGGTTTTGGGCATTTTGCATCTGATGGGTGCTTTCTTAATGTATCAAATGGCTTATGCAGATAACATGGCTTCGTTTATTCCCTATGTGTTTGGGTACATGATCGCTTATATGCCTACTTTGGCTTTGGTAAATTCGGTTTCCTTTAATCAAATGAAGGATCCTTCAAAAGAATTTGCATTTATTAGGGTTTTTGGCACAGTAGGATGGATAGTGGCTGGGCTAGCGATAAGTCTTTTTGGTTGGGATAGTACCCAAGGTATACATAATGGACTACTAAGCAATACCTTTTTAATGGTTGCGGTCGCTTCTGCACTATTAGGGATATTTAGCTTTACATTGCCCAAGACACCTCCTAGAGTGGGTAAAAAAGAAAAAGTATCCCTTGCGGGAATTATTGGCCTCGACGCTTTAAAATTATTAAAGAACAAAAACTATCTCGTTTTCTTCCTTGCGTCTGTTCTAATTTGTATTCCCCTTGCCTTTTATTACCAGCATGCAGGACAGTTTTTAGGGGAAATCGGAATGTCTAATCCCGCAGCAAAGATGTCCATTGGTCAACTTTCCGAAGTATTTTTTATGTTACTCTTACCCTTCTTTTTTTCCCGATTTGGATTTAAGAAGACGATTCTTGTGGGAATGTTCGCCTGGTTGATCCGATACTTGCTCTTTGCCTATGGTAATTCTGGAGAACAGGCCTTTATGCTTATTATTGGGATAGCACTTCACGGTATCTGTTATGATTTCTTCTTTGTTTCGGGACAGATTTATACCGATACCAAAGCAGGAGAAAAGTATAAAAGTGCAGCGCAAGGACTAATTACCTTGGCCACTTATGGTTTAGGGATGTTGATCGGTTTTTGGATAGCAGGGACTATCACCGATGCCAATGTCCTCAATGAAAATGAGCATAATTGGATTGCCATTTGGAATTTTCCAGCATTCTTTGCTTTAGGAGTGGCCGTATTATTTATTGTATTCTTTAAAAAACAAAAAATCCAATATAAGGGGTAAGAAACTATATCAAATGTTCGGTTGTCATCTTTTACTTATAATGACTTTGCTTTAGAGAGCTCAAGTGGTCGACCGTAATTCTGATCGTAGGTTTGGAATAGTGTTTTTGATATAAAATAAATTGGAAGAAGAACGAATTAAGTACTAATTTAGGTTAAAACCATAACGAAAATGCCAAAAAAAATACGACTTGGAATTATAGGCGGCGGGGGAGACTCCCTTATTGGCGTGCTACACCGGGTAGCGGCATATATTAATGATAACTATGAAATAGTTGGTGCCGTGTTCAGCCCGGTGCATCAAGATAGTTTGGATTTTGCAAAAAAAATCGATATTCCAACGAATCGGGTCTACCCTGATTTTGAAACGTTACTAGCGGAAGAACTAAAGCTTCCGGAAGCAGAACGTATTCAGGTATGTTCTGTCCAAACCCCTAATTTTTTACACTTTCCAATGGCCAGTAAATTATTGGAAAACGGGTTCCATGTCATTTGTGAAAAACCAATGACCATGACCTATGAAGAAGCAAAAATTTTGCAAGAAGCGCATAAAAAGTCGGGCAAGGTCTTTGCGCTTACTCATACCTATACGGGATATCCCATGGTACGCCAAATGCGGGAGATGATTAAGAACGGAGCACTTGGGAGCATTCACAAAGTAGATGCGAGATATTATCAGGGGTGGATCAACCCTATTATCCATGACAAAGAAAAGCGTTCTTCCGTTTGGCGATTAGACCCTGAGAAAGCAGGGATCAGCTCTTGTATGGGCGATATTGGAGTTCATGCTTTTAATATGTTGGAATATACCACTGGATTAAAAGTACGATCCCTACTCTGCGATTTCAATTATTTATACGATGATAATGTAATGGATGTGGATGGTACGGTTTTGGTGCGTATGGATGCGCACGTCAAAGGGGTTATCCGTGCAAGTCAGGTAGCTACTGGCGAAGAAAATGGACTAGCTATTCGCATTTATGGTGAGAAGGGCGGATTCTTCTGGGCGCAAGAGGACCCCAATTATTTGTATTTTTTCTCAGAAGGAAAACCATTGCAAGTTTACAAACCGGGTCATCCCTATAACACACAGTTATCATTGGATGGGACAAAACTACCTCCCGGGCACCCTGAAGGCATATTTGATGCTATGGCAAATATTTATTTAGGTGCTGCCAAGGCGATACGGGGCGAAACCTATGATGATGGGGAGTTTCCGACAATGGAAGATGGGGTTCGCGGTATGAATTTTATAGCAGGTACTGTAAACTCTCATAAACAGGGAAATATCTGGATCCATCTGGATTAATATTTGCCTTTTAAATAGCTTAAAACAAAAAAGCACGACCTCGTCGTGCTTTTTCTTTAATGGTTGATTATTAGTACTGGTATAAATCGATTTTCCGGAACAGACTCCTACCTAGAGTTCCTTGATCTTTATATTTCTGAACCAAACGTCATCCCCATGATCTTGCAGCCCAAAATAGCCTTGAGAAGCGACATCGGCCCAATTTTCATTGAGTTCTGGAAATTTACTTCCGGCTACCATTTCGTTCCATTCCGGGGTCCATAAATGATATTCAACCACTTTTTCACCATTTTGTTTGTGCCATACCGAACCTTTATACACCATAATCTCCACCTGGTTCCATTCCCCTACGGGCTTCGCATTCTGTGGGTCAGCTGGAATAAGATCGTATAAAGAACCTGCCTGACGATTTCCATCGGTACCCATCTGCGCATCAGGATGCTTTTCGTTATCCAGGATTTGCATTTCTGGAGCGGTTTTCCATATAAAGTCCAATTCATCAGACTCTTGACCCAAATAAAATATTCCTGAATTACCACCTTCTGAAATTTTCCATTCCAATTTTAAATGGAAGTTAGAAAATGCCTGATCATAAAGAATATCTCCTCTATCCTTACCGCCTGCTTCGCCTCTTCCTGAACCCGGACAGTAAATCATGCCATCTTCAATGACCCAACCGGTTGGGAAGGTATCTTTTCCATAGCTTCTCCACCCTGTAGGTGTTTCGCCATCGAACAGGAGTTTCCATCCCTCCTCCTTCTCCGCTTCGCTCAAAGTGTTAGGTGCCATGGCTACTTCAGTTTCCACAACTTCTGCTGCTACTTCTTCTGCTTCCGCTTCGGTAGACTTTTCTTTTTTTGCAGTATTACAGGAAAATAACAATCCAATTACAAGTAATGATGCAATCTTTGCTCGTATCATTTTAAGGTGTTTTTGATTAATAATTCCAACCTTCCCTATAGGTTTTTTTGACATAATTTTCGGCTGCTTCCTTGGCATTCATCGTTTCAAATTGGGTATCAAACCGTGGATCTCCATCGATTACCGTGAACTTGTCTGAGGTTACCACCCGAATTTCATCATTGTCGCTAATGTTGGTAATTTTCATGTTTTCAGCATCCCATTCCAATGTTCGGCGTAAATCTTGCAAACGTACGGCCAAATTACCTGCGACTACCGTCTCATTCAAGGGGCCTGAATATTCAAAATTAGAACTACACTCAACACGGTTTTCCTTACTTTCTTTACAAGCGCGGATCCAATCCTTTTCATGGCCTCCATCCATAGCATTCGGAATTCTTCGTAACTCGTTGGTCACCGGAGGTGGATTGTTCTCGCGTCCTATGATGTATGGATTTGCTGCGTATGTGCTACAAACCAAGGTTCCCTTGGTACCGTAAAAAATAGCACCTCCACCCCAGTCTCCAAGGTGTTCTCCGGGTTTCATTCCTTCTGGTCTTTGTGGCATTAGACCGCCATCGTACCAAGTGAATTCTACTGCAGGCATTTTTACCTTGCCCTTCTTGGGTCGTTCCCCAAAATAGTAGGTAACTTTTTCGGATATTGGTGCACTTTCAGTATTCAACTGAGAGGATGACGCTTCAAAAGCATATGGGAATCCGAGTTCCAGGGCTTTGTACACAGGATCCATGATATGGCAGGCCATGTCACCTAAAGCTCCGGTTCCAAAATCCCACCACGCTCTCCAGTTCCACGGGGTATAGGAGGGATGATAAGGGCGCCACTCCGCAGGCCCTATAAACAAATCCCAATCAAGTGTAGGAGGAAGTGAAGGTATTTCAGCTGGTCTTTCAAGCCCTTGTGGCCATATAGGTCTATTGGTCCAGGCATCTACCTTGTTAACCTCACCAATTTCTCCGTTCCAGATCCATTCGCATACCTTTCTCATATCATCACTTGAGTTACCCTGGTTACCCATCTGAGTAGCCACGCCTATTTCTTTTGCGATTTCCCTTAGTTTTCGAGATTCATAGACCGAATGGGTCAACGGCTTCTGAACATAAACGTGCTTTCCTGCCCTCATGGCATCTGCTGCAGTAACATAATGGGTATGATCTGGAGTTGATATCATCACAGCATCAATTTCGGAGCCCATTTCCTCCATCATTTTGCGATAATCTTTATACAGCTTGGCTTTTGGATAGTCTTTGAAGCACCTTTCTGCGTACTTCCAATCTACATCGGCCAATGCCACAATATTTTCAGCATTCATGTTGGCAAGGTTTCTTCTACCCATGCCTCCAACACCAATGCCAGCGATGTTCAATTTGTCACTTGGAGCCTTGTACCCAAAGCCGGCAACAACATGGCTTGGCACTATGGAGATCCCAGCTAAAGCTGCGCCTGATTTTTTTAAAAAGTCCCTACGTTGATTTTTTGGGTTTTTGTTATTCATAAAGGTTTGTTTTTATTGAAATATTGTTTGTCTTCAACTACTTTTATTCCCGGTTTAAAAGGGAATTGTACGTACATCTTAATGTGATTCGAAAAAGGTTGTTGAAAATACTTATTTTTTTGCTTTTTAGGAAATGATAAGATACATGAAAAGAAATCGAAGGATAAATAATTTTTCAATGCATTTTTTTAAGAAAATTCAAGTATTGCCTTGCCTTTAAATGTCACTTAATTCCTACGTATCCTAGGTTGGGATCAGATAAAATAGTCTAAAACGGAACTATGGTTTCTTTTGAACAAGAATAGGACCCAATTCAATGCAAAAGTGGGTACAACCTGTAGCCATTTTTTATAGTTCGTGATATCTTATCTTTTCAAGGAAAGAAAAGCTAATACGTACTATCCTTGATTTTAGGGAAAATGTCTTTAGGATGCTATGCTATCCTCTTTTATCATGTGCTTGACTTATCATATGATTTATGCACAGCCATGTTCCATTGATCTTTTGAAAAACCCTTAGGTGGTTGATGACTCGATCTTTCATTGGGCTCCCATCGGGCCATTTTTGTCCCCTTCGGATGTTTACCGATCGGGCCAGGGCAATATCATTAGTTAGAAATGTAATCTCGGGGTCTTGATAGTTGTTCTTACCCGACATCACAAAATCTAATCCAAAGATAGTAGTTAACAGGGATTGGAGCTCCTTTTTTCCCTGAACGCGATCACCAAAGGCGTTGGTCCAATCGATGTTTTCAGAATACCCGAGTAAAACCTTAGCCAGGTCTTTTTTCTCCCATCCCTGATCATAATTGTTTATGCTTTCCTTTATTGCTACTAGGGCATCCTCTTGGGCAACTACTCCTAAAATGTTTAGGGTAAGCAAGGTTGTTATAATTTGTCTTCTCATGTTATTTATCTATTACTATAAATTCTTTCATAGAATGATACACCCAATCATTCATTGCTGCAGCTTGATACACCCAGTAGGCCACTCCTGTAATCACTATAGCGACCCAAGTTGCCGGATGTTTCCATTTATTAAAACGCCATGCTAATAGTGCAGCAAGGCCTCCTATAATCAAACTTGTAATTATTGATCCCAATACAGGGTTGAAATTTTCATATCCACCAAATACATACGCTAAGAATCGAAAGACGCCCCTCCCCACTGCGGGTAACATAACACAAAAACCACTCATCATCAGGTACCAACCGTGTTCTTCCATTTTTTTGCGATACCACATGCTGGCAATGAGCATCCATAGAAAGCCGCTCATGAGTACATTCTGCATCATTATACCACCGGTAAAAAAACGTGCGGTCAATTCATCCCCTTCCGCTTCGGCATTAAAAGCAGAACGTATATCATGCTCATATAAGGTTAAAGCAGAGAACACAACCCCACCTGCAACAAATAAACCTAGGAGGCCGTATAAATGATGCGCATCAATGTTGCCCTTTGCAATGAGAAAGGGTTGGAGAATGATAAATACAAACCATAAGGTTCCTGTCCAATAATGGACATGAACGCCCCAATTCTTATTTACAAAATCAGGCCAGTAGTCCATAAAGATGCCTATCTGCATTGCTGCAAAGGGAAGTAACATCCAAAGGTGCACCGTTTTGATATTTTTACCTATGCTCATTAAAGAGTCATTTCAATTATTTCTTCTTCCTGTTTTTGGATTTTCTATGGCCCTCAACGGTAATTAAAAATCCTAGTGTTTATATACCACCCCAAATTTTTGGTTGGTTTGCATCCAATCTTCTGCGGTAAATCCGAGGTCCTGATCCACTTGTTTGGTGCCAATAGCGCGAAAATAGTCTTCAACACCTGCCGGAGAATATCCAAATAGAATGCTTACCTCTTCCTGGTCAATGTTTTTAAATCCATGCCATGTAGTTCTAGGAACGTAAATTAGATCACCCGATTTCCCTTCTTGAGCGGTATTCCCTAAGGTGATTTCTACCCTTCCCTTCTGAATACATATAAATTCTTCCTCGTTTAAATGTTTATGCACAGGAATACCATCTCCGGGAGGAATTTTTTCAGTAAGCAACGATAGTTCAGGGGTATATCCCGCACTTTTTGCTACTTTAATAGTTACTTCTGCTTTACGCTCATTCCCGATATACCAGACTTCCCCTTCCTCTTCCCTTAAAATTATTCCCTGGGGGTTTTCAAAAAAATACATATCAGAATATACCTTGGGGCTCCCTGTCAAACACAGACTTGAGAACAATCCCATTTTTCTGATAAATTCCCTTCTATTGCCGTTCTTCATTCCTAAACGTTTAAGTAGTAGTGTAATAAAAAGCTTGATTGATCTTTAGATATAGCTATGGTTTGACAATGGACACCACCGGTATTTCTTTATATACATTCTTGATGAATCATGGCTCTTAGGCAGTATAGTAGTATCAATCAGCATTCTTTTTTTCCGTAAAGGGTTTATCGGCAATTTGACTCACCCTTGAAAGAATTTGCCAAGTACCATCCTCACGCTTCTGCCAAGTGTCTATGATATCAAAGTGAGGAGGTAGCTTTCCTACACCTTCCTGCTGCCAATCTAGTGTCATTGTAACTCGTGCCGTAACTATAGGCCCCATTTCTTCTGCTATTTTAAAAGATGTTACTTCTGCCGAAGAAGCGCTCATCCCAGGCATACCCAGATACATTTCCTTAGTGATGGGAGGGGCATCTCCATAAACTCTTTTCAACCGAAAGTCACGATGCATAATAGCGGATACGGTTTTCATATCACCAGCAACGAGAGCTTCGGCCCATGCCTTTTCTTGCCCCAGGATCTCGTTTGTAACTTTACTCTGCTGGGGAACAACATTAACTTCTTTCTCAATATTGGCTTCAGGCAGGGCATCCTTTTTATTCGTAGTGCAGGAATGTGATAGAAAAAATGTCCATGCCGCAAAAAATGATACTACCATTCGATTGATGGTTTTAAAGGTGTTTTTCATTTTCTTAAAGTTTTTTATTACTAGTTGAATTTTGGTTCCTGTTGAGTTCGGCAATGAACACCACCACCTCCCCAATTTATCGGTAAGGCATCCATGGTGATAATATCTCGATTGGGAAAATATTTTTTAAGGATGGCCCGGAGTTTTTGGTCTTTCTTTTTCTCGGATTCCGGCATGCCCTCCTTCCAGTATTCTGACGCAATCACTACCCCATTGGTAATCGTAAAATTGGCATATTCAAGAGCAGGAACCCACACCACTGAATCTCCTACAGCGATTTTCCCTCTTGAGGTCTCGTCCAACATACCATGGTAAACGTCTTCTGTCATCACCCATGGAAAATCATAAAGCGAATAATCAGGGGCTTCAATTGTTTCTATATGATAGGGATTGCCATTGGGTTGCCTGGCTTTTTTTAATTGCTCCAATCCCTTTTGAAGTATTTTGTAATCGTGGTGCAATAGCGCGTTCTTATCCTTATCCTTTTCTGAAATGATAGTAGCAAGGATGGTGGTGTCGTTTAAAAAGCGCGTCGTAACATCAATATGTCCATTGGCACCATTTCCTATGAAGTTATCGACCTTAAAAAGCGGTTGGTCAATAGCCGGAAATTCCTCCAACCAAATGATTTGCTCTTTGCCCAACTTATCCAAAAGAATTTGTTCCACTTCCTCTAAACTTCTGTTCGGATTTCGTTGGCTTGCCAAGGCTTTATAGGCAAGGATGGTGTTACTGCTCACTTCTAATGCCCCACCTTCAAAGAATAGGCCCGTAGAATCCTTTTCATACCCATACAGCCCCTGTAGCGTATTGGATAAGTTCCCTCGTAGATCATCTTGACATCCACCATATGCATTGGCATTACCATAACAGCTCCATTCAAAATCCAATATTTTGTTTTCCTTACCATCGGTGATAAACATTAAAGGATCTCGCATCCAAGACGATTGGTAAGGGAGCCCAATGAATTCGATGCTATCTAGATTGGCATTTAGTTCTTTGAGACGGTCTTTGCCAACCATCATCAAAGAATCGTTGTCAAAAACAACCTTGGTTTTCACATACGTTGAGAGCGTTGCTATAAGCGACAATCTCGTTTCTTCATCCGGAGTTGAATTGTACCGTTCATAGTTAAAATCGGTCCATACGGCCTTATGCGGTTGCCATTCGGGAGGGTAATGGAACCTAGCGACTTCTTTTACTGCTGTACCACATGATAGGAGGGAAATACTTAGAATAAACAGGAAATATCTCATTGGTAATTGGTTTTCAGTTATTACTCTTCGGAACCTACATGATTTAAAAATGACTGTCTTATGGTTTCGTCACGTTTTTTGATATTGAAGTATGGCCATTGTTAGTATTCGCAAGGCAACCATCAATATGCTATACCCTAGTTAGTAGCCGTAAAATCAATTATTCCATTTTTCGAATTGTGACTTTAACAAGATTAATGTAAGCCGTTTTCGATCGAAGATGATTTTCATATTATCTCCAATTTCTGTTTCAATTTTTTCCGTAGAAATAGCATCTGCAAGCTCGAATGTAAGTGAAACGTGCCCAATACCTCCGCCAAGAACGGCTTCTGGATTACTTTCAACCCATTTTGTATGAATAATTGTACCGTTTTTATCAGTAGTTGAAAACGAATCTTGTTTTTCTGCCATTTTCAAATCAAAAAAGGCATAATCATCTTTTATTGTTGTTTTGGTAATTGGTGTTAACGTTCGAATCTCTTTAAGTTGTGCAACCTCTATTGAGTCATTAGGATTGGTAATATCCATACTGCCATAGGAAACAAAGAAGTTACCTCCGTAGGGATGGCCTGATGAAAACTCAGAACCAACAGTCAAAAAATCGCCATATGCTTTTCCATCATGGCCATAGTGTTTTTTAATTTTTGGTATGGCGTTTTGCTCTGCACTCCCTAATGCAATTTGACTACCTGTATATATACTCTTGGCAGAATTCCAAATTTCAACGTATGGAAAAGTCTTAGCGGGTAGTAGAAATACTTTGGTGTTATTTGTACCGCTCATCAACGATTTAGGAACACTGGTTTTCAATATTTCAACTAAAGAATCAAATTCAGCTCCAGTAACGGTAACAACAATGTGGTCAATGTATCCAGAAACCTTTTCCTTTTTTTGGCTATAACTTGAATTTGATAGCAAAAGGCTAACAGCAATAAAAAGTGCTACTGCCATTTGCCTAGTTGTTTTGGAAGTGTTTTTCATTTTCTTAAAGTTTTTTATTAATAGTTCGATTTTGGCTCTTGTTGGGTAACGCAATGGATACCACCACCATGCCAATTCAGGGTTATGGCATCGAGTTGTATGATTTCCCGATTGGGAAATAGTTCTTGTAAAACCTTGACCGCTTTTTCATCGGAAGCTTTGAGTTCTTCGGGCAATCCAGGCTTCCAATATTTAGCGCCCAGGACTGCTCCGGTAGTAATGAGGAAATTGAGATAGGACGCAGCCGGATAATTCTTTAGCGTATCCCCAACTTTGAATCCCTTTTCAAAGAAGGTCTCCGCCCATTCCGTTTCTGCTGTCAAGACCACCGCTCTCGATAGTACATCGAGGTTGGGCATGGGAATTCGCTTAATATTCCAAGGTTTCCCATTGGGTTGTTTTTGACCTAAGATATAGTGATAGTTTTCCTCCAATACTTCACGGTCTAGTCGGCTTAAGGGATTGGTCAGTGCTTCTACTTCCGAAATTTCACCCAGTAAAACCGTGGAATCATTTACAAAACGGCAAAACTCATCGATATGGCCATTGGCCCCGCCACCAAAATAGTTTTCCACTTGGGGGCCTTTAATGGATAAATCCGTGAAAATGGAGCGCTTTAACCAAAGCATGTTGGTCTTGCCAAAGGTGGCCAAATAGTCTTTTTCAATTTCTTGAAGGGTTTTGCCTTCATTTCTATCCAGGGCCATTTCTTCTACGGCCATTAGGGTGCCATTGCCATTGACTTCCAAAGCACCCCCTTCGGCATAGGTAGTGGACTGGTTTTCTACTTTTACCCCAAGTTGATTGGCAAAATAAGCGCCATATCCATCCACGTTGGCTACGAGTTGTGGTAATGAATCGATAGTATTAATGCCGCGATACACTTTGAACCAGTTGTAGGCCTTCCATTTAAAATCGGCGATACCCAAATTACCCGCTTCGTCTTTTACAAAGAAGGGCCCCGGGTCGCGCATCCATAAAATTGTGTCGAAGTGATTGTAAAAGCTAACGGAATCCAACGGAACCCCCATAGTTTTCATACGATTAGCAACATGACTTTTGATACTATCGTTTACCACTACCATATTTACTTTTATGTGATCGGTGAGTTCATCAACCACCTCCAGTAAAAATGTATTGGCATCTATATGGGATGGATCATCGCTCCATGCAACCCAAACTGCTTCCTGGGGTGCCCACTCAGGCGGGTAGGTAAATTTAACTACCTCTTTTTGGGGAGATTTACATGAAACAAAAAGTAAAATGACAATTACAAAAGTATACTTCATAATGGGTTGGGTTATCTGTAGAATTGGCCTAATGGCCATTAATTAGCTTTCTGTTTACATCAATTACTTCATTTGTGACAATAAGGTGTTTATGGAATCCAGCATAACTTTTCCATTAGCGTAGTAGGGATTCATCTGTGTGGCTTTTTCATAATTGGCTTTGGCTTTTTCCAACTGACCATCTAAAAACAAAGCTTCACCATAGCTATCAAAAGTGTTGAACTCATCAGGGAACAGAAGGGTGTTTTTTTTCAGAACTTGTAGCGCGGCTTTTAGATTGCCTTGCTGCATCAGTTCATACCCAAAATAATTCAAGTCCATATCATTCAAACGATAAGAAGGTTCTTTGTCGCTTAGAAGAATATCCAAACTATCTAAGGCCAATTTAATACCGTTAAGTTCCATACTTGAACGAAGCCAATTACTGTAGTATGCCTTTGTCTTCCGAAGTTTGGTTTCTTCAAGCATCTTTTCAATTTTGGAATTTAAGAAAGCTTTTCCCCTAAGTATTACCGCGCTTATGGTTCGGGTATTGCGTATAGATTCTAGCGGATTTTTATCCAATAAAACCAAACTTGCCTTTTTACCGACAGAAATAGTTCCATAGTCCTTTTCCTTTTTCATAAAAGTGGCGGGATTTAAGGTAGCCGTTTGTAAGGCGGCAAGATTGTCCATACCTCCTTCTACGAAGAGTTCCAGTTCATCATGCAAGGAAAACCCAGGAAAACAAAATGGATTGGGATAATCGGAACCTGCTAAAAAACGCACGCCTTTTTTCTGCATTTTACCTACTAATGGCAATAAAAAATTAAAGGACTTTTTTTCCTGTCGAATACGTTCCTTAGTCCGAGGACTACTCATGGTAAGGCTGTCCATTATCCAACCTCTAGTCATATAATCGTCCATATAATTTAGACGTTCATCATTGATGAAATCTTTGTCCGTTTTAAAAGCAGCTCCTCTATTTGTGACCAGGGTAGGAGACAACCAAAGTTCTTCTTCAACCAATATTTGGCATAAGGAATCAAATTGGG
>JBCDHD010000022.1:0-48160 GCA_038750505.1 Bacteroidota bacterium
GCCAGGATCAAACTCTCCATCGTTGTACCTTAATATAGTACTTATATACTTATCAAGAACAACCCTCATTTACACCCTCCAAGCTTCAAAATGGTTCTCTTCTGTTCTACGCTGTCGTTTCCAATATCTCAATGAACTTTCATCTCATAAGACAAAAAAAAGAAACCCCTTACGGCCCCTCTTTTTACCTTACTCTTACCCTGCCTTATCAGCAAAGCGGGTGCAAATATAGAAAGGATTATTTTATCCTACAAAACTTCCCTCTCTAATTTAAAAAGTTTTTTTATCCCTAACCACAAGTATTTGATTTTCAGAATCTAAAAAATTTCTATCAAGAAAAGAAATTCCAAACTAATCCAAAGCGGATCACAAAATCCCGATAGGGATAATTTGGCGCTGAATAATAGTTAAATTCTTGTGCCCATATCGTATTGAGATGTTCTGCCTTAAAATATATTCGGGTTTGCCTTACACGTGCATTAATAAACACATCGATCAACGGAAATGCCCCTAATTCTTCCCGGTTCTGGACATAAAATTCTCCTAACAAGGGATGATACGAATTCATATTGTAGGCTGTAAAATATTTAAACGTGACGCCCGTTTGCAGGAACATTGCTTTCTTAAACACATCACTGGAAAAATACAAGGTATTGCGGGTAACTACTTGGGGCACATTCAACACCAAGGCATCCTGCGATACCTCCTGATACATCACCGTATTGTTCAGCGCCCATTTTCGCCACTTGAATTCCTTAGTATACTTTAGTTTTAAGTAATTGATTGTATTGGTCTCCTGAAACGGACGTACAAAAGCATTCAAGGTATTGTCTATGGTTTGCCCTTCCTCCAGGCCAGCTTCAGCATCACTTACAGCAGCCTCATCCAATCCAAAGTAGGCATAATTACTTAACGCGGTATATTTTGCTGAAATATGGCCAAGCCATTTAGAATCAAAACCAAAACGTACAGATTGTATCTGTTCCTTTTCGAACATATTCCCGTTTGTATCCAGATTGAACCAGTTGAAGTTTTCGTAGTCGCTTTGATACAATAGAAAATTAAAATTGGGAAGTCGCGAGGAGCTATACACACCAAAGTCTATGCTATTGTTATCATTTAGGGCATAACTTGCTGAGGCATCCAGTAAACTCCCTGTTACATCACCAGACAAGTTATAACGCACCTTCCCTTTTAAGGTTAATCGACCGATCCGATTCCAATAATCCCCCCCCACTGCTATTTCGTCCCCTTCCAGTTGGTTGGGAATGGTTTCATCTTGTGTTATTAAAATACTTCTAAACGAATAATCGTAGTGGTAAAAATTTAGACTGCCGGAGAGCCGTCCCAATTTTGCATTGGAAAAGGTAGCGGAAACCTGATTGAAGGTTGTCCGCAAGGAAGCTTTATCATCTATCGGGCTTTCCAGAACCTCGGTCCCAAAAACATCACTTTGCGCGGTTTGATTGAATTGATAGAAACGGGTTTCGTAATTGAACTGATGGCCTATAGAAACCATCGTTGTCCGATTTTTGATCGAGTCCTTCCGTGGTCGAACGAGGTTGAACTGATGTTCAAAAAACAAACGTTTTCCTACCACGCTGTTGCGGGCATTCTCGAACACCACATCAATACGAGAACGATCCAAAAAATCAGGGTCTCCCGATTCAAATTGTTCCTCTTTATTTGACAATCCCCCATTTTCTTCTCCATCCAGATCCTGGGCAGAATAATGCCCCCTCATCCAGTATCTATTGTTTTTTGTTCTGTAATTAAATGTAGTCCGGAATCGGGAAGCCTCCGCTTGATCGAATTGATATTTTCCCAACGAACGAAAGCCGGTGTAAGCAACCGAAAAGTTGAGGCGTTCAGTGGTATTAAAAGTAAGCATGGCATCCAGTAGTTGCCCCTGCTCCAAAGTAGTCTTGAAAAAGAGCTCTGTAAGGGGCGTTGCCACATTGTAATAGGGAATATCTTCGGTTTCCAGGTAGGCAAAATGCCTTCCTCTCGCACCAATCCTGGGATAGAAATGTGGTTCTTCAAAATTTATCCCTAAACTGTTGTACGGTTGCCCGATATTGGAAAAAGGCATCAATTCAAAATCATCTTGTCGCAAATAATTATACCGATACTCTTTTTGGATGGTAAGCGCCGTATCTACATAGGTAGTATCGCGATCAAACGAGATTTTTTTGTAATTCGCGATGGTTATTTCTTTTCCTTCCGCACCTCTTTTTTCCTGTTTCCCAGAAAGTTGTTCGGTGGTGTCTATTTGTTTCACAGGTATGGAATCTATCTGTGCGAATAGCGCATGGGAACTCAGAAAAAAGAACCATAGCAATAACTTACAGTACCGCATTATTGATCATTGGAAGGACAAAAGTACTTTTTTCAACGCTAATGAAATGCTAAATAATTCCGGAAGGAACACAACCTTTCGCTAATTATTTTCTCTTTAACGAAAATACGCTAAAAAAAAGTTAAAAAATCCCTATTTTACGGGTCCTAAAAAAGAATACATGAAAAGGAAATTACTAGTGGCATTCTGCTGCTCTTCATTGTTGTGTTTTTCACAATACAAGGAAGAAGTCCCCTGGATGCAAAATCTTAAAAAGCAGAATGGTACAACCTCTAAAAGTCAAAAGGGATATGCGCTCTACGAGATTTCCGACGCCTTCCACACCTATTGGGAAGGAAAGAACAGGAATGAGAAGGGCAATGGTTACAAACAGTATATGCGATGGGAAAACTACTGGAAACATTTTGTTGATGCCCAAGGCTACTTACCAACCCCCAATCAACTTTGGGATACCTGGCAACAAAGAAGCAGTTTCACCTCTGCCACCAATCCTACCAGCAACTTCACCAGCATAGGTCCTCTTGAAACTGACATTGCCGCTATTGGCTTACCAGGAATTGGACGACTGAATGCTGTGGCAGTGGACCCCAACAACGAAGATATCTGGTACGTAGGAGCCCCAGCAGGCGGTATTTGGAAAACAACGAATGGCGGAGATACCTGGACCAATCTTTTTGATACTTTTCCTCAAATTGGTGTATCAGGTATCGCTATTGACCCCAATAATTCCAACATTGTATACATTGCCACAGGCGATGACGACGCTTCAGATTCTTTTAGTGTAGGGGTGTTCAAATCACTAGACGGCGGACAGACTTGGAATGAGACCGGATTAAATCCTTCTAATCAAAATCGGTTTGATACCCTAAATGAAATTGTTATCGACCCCACAGATTCTAATACGCTTTGGGTAGCAGGAACCGATGGACTTTTTAAATCTATTAATGGTGGAGACACTTGGGAAAATGTTCGCCCCGGAAATGTAAAGGATTTTAAATTAAAACCCGGGGACCCAAATACCATCTACGGCGTCACTACAAACCGCTATTTTCGTTCCACCAACGGTGGAGATACCTTTACCACAATTACCGATATTCTACCTACTACGGGTGGGCGGGCCGTTTTGGGGGTTACCCCTGCAAATCCCAACGTGGTCTATGTGATGTTTGCCGAACCTTTTGCCGGTGGTGATGGTGGCGGGTTTCTTGGCCTGTTTAAATCCACGAATAGCGGAGAAACATTTACAGAACGGAACAATACCGTCAACATTTTTGAACGGGACCAAACCTTTTACAATATGGCGCTAGAGGTTGCCCCCGACGACGAAAACGAATTGTATTCCGGCGCTATTAACATCTGGAAAAGTACTAACGGTGGGAATAGTTTTTCAAGAATCAACAGTAACGATACCGATCTTACACCAAGATATACGCATGTAGATACCCATACTTTAAAATTCTTTGGGAACAGATTATTTACCGGAACGGATGGGGGACTGTATGTCTCCGAAGACAGAGGTAGCTCCTTCATTAATCGTACCCAAGGATTAACCATTAGTCAATTCTACCGGATTGCAGTCTCAAAAGGAAACAATGCTAAGGTAGTAGGAGGTACACAAGACAATTCCGGAATTATCCGTACCAATGGTGATTGGAATGTCTATACCCGCGGAGATGGAATGGATTATGAGTTTGATCCAAACAATGATAACATTGTTTATGGTTTCTCACAATTTGGTGGAGCCCTTTTTATATCCACCAATTCGGGAGAAACGGTTGGTATAGTGGGGCAACCGCAAAATGGCTCCGGAAACGACATTGAGGGTAATTGGATAACTCCGCTTGCTATTGATAGCAATGGAGATGTTTTTGCCGGATATGATGCGGTCTACAAATTGGTAGGAAACGCTTGGGAAAAATGGTCTAATGACTTTGGACAGGATGAGATTGAGGATTTGGAAATTGACCCCAACAATCCCATGATAATGTACGCTGCAGATGAAGACATCGTTTTTAGAAGTGAGGATGGAGGACGTAATTTTACCGCTTTCAATGTATTCGATTCTGATGTTTCTGATATCGCCATCAATCAAAATGATGGCTCTGCTATTTACGTGACTACCTCAAATCGAGTAGGTATTCCTATTGGCAATCAGCAAAATGCGAGAGGGGTATTTCGGGTCCCGGTGAATACCAACGGAGATGCCGGACCTGAAGAGAATATTACCTTGAATCTGTCTACAGACCTCGCTTTTTTTGGCATTGTACACCAGGGTAGGCATACGGATAACCCCTTATATGTAGCTACGAATCTAGGGGTATTTAGAATAGACGATACCCTAACGGAATGGGAAGATTATTCAACCAATTTACCAACTACACCAATTAGTGATCTGGAGATTAGCCTGGACGACGAAACTTTGACCATTGCAACCTATGGTAGAGGGAACTGGCAATCGCCTATACCTGTTCAGGTGCCAGACAATGATATTCGATTGGTATCCATTCGCCCCGGGGGCAATGCGGTGGTATGCGGAGAAGTCTTCCCGGAAATCACTGTGGAGAATAATGGACTCAATGCCATCACTGAAATTACGGTGAATTTTAGTGTGAATGGAGGAAATAACGAGCAATTTACCTGGGATGGCACACTAGACAGTGGTGCTTCCACCGTGTTGCAAATCCCTACACTTTCCAATCTCGAAAGAGGAGCAGTATCTTTAGAAGTTACTGCGGATATCCCCAATGATACTTTCGCTGATAACAATTCCCTCACATCCGAGTTCTTTGTGACTGCTTTTGGTTTTGGTGATCAACTTTCGGATTTTGAAAGTGAGGCTACTTCGTTATTAACTTTTAACGAAACCGGTGATGGTAGCGTTTGGCAACGTGGAGTACCTACAGGGCCGTTGTTAAATACCGCCTCCTCCGGCACCCAGGTACTGGGAACAACCCTAGACGGCAATCATCCGGATGCCACCAAAGGGTTTATTGTAAGTGGCTGTTATGAGCTTTCCAATATAGTTGCTCCTGTATTAAAGTTCAATATGGCGTATGACCTGGAACAGGATTTTGATATTGTTTTTGTAGAATATTCTTTGGATGATGGGCAAAGTTGGAGCCTGTTAGGAACAGTGAACAGTCAGCCCAACTGGTACGTTAGCGATAAAACATCGCCAAACGACGATGACGATTGTCAAAACTGCCCCGGAGGACAATGGACCGGCACTAACGCTACCATGACCGAGTATGCCTACGACTTTGTACAAAACGCTGCTGCCGGGGAAACGGATTTAACCGGAGAGAGCAATGTGCTTTTCCGAATTGTTTTTCAGTCGGATCCAGCGGTTACCCAGGAAGGCGCTATAGTAGATGATTTTATTGTTGAGGGCTTTCAGGATGATGATGATGATGACAATGACGGTGTTCTGGATGTAGATGATAACTGCCCATTAATTGGTAACGCAGATCAGGCCGATACGGATGGCGATGGAGAAGGGGATGTATGCGATACCGACGACGACAACGATGGGGTTCCCGATACAGCGGATAATTGCCCGCTTACCCCTAACAGTGATCAAGCGGATGCGGATGGTGATGGTATAGGGGATGTATGTGACAATGATGGAGACAATGATGGTGTCCCTAACAATTTGGATCTATGTCCGGACAGTCCGGAAAACGCTCCTGTGGATGTGGACGGCTGCCCAATATTCTCGTTACCAGCTAACAATTTTAGTATTCAATCCAAAGGTGAATCTTGTATCTCGTCAGACAACGGTAGTGTGAGCATCATGGCTGTAAGCGCACTGGAGTACACCGCAATCCTTACGGATACGCAATCCAATACACAGAATATTGCCTTTACCACCGAAGGTATTTTTGAGAATCTTGTTGCCGGTAGCTATTCCCTTTGTATTACTGTAGCGGGCCAGGCCGATTTTGAACAATGTTTTGACGTTGTGATTACTGAACCGGAACCTCTAAGTGTGACTTCAAAGGTGAATTCCTTGCGAAGTGAGATTACTCTGGAACTCCGTGGTGGCAGACAATACCTTATTGAACTTAACGGGGTCCCATTTATAACCGAAGACCGTCAAATTACGCTTCCTCTGGACAAAGTGGAAAATGTCCTCCAGGTGCGTACGGATCAGGATTGTCAAGGAACCTATTCAGAAACGATTTTCCTTTCGTCTAAAGTTTTGGTTTATCCTAATCCTGTAACTTCCGGAGCCATGAATATCTATCTGGGTTCCAATGAATTTGATGAAGTAACCGTCTCCTTATTCAACCCAAGCGGAGGCGAAGTCTATCTAAAACAGCACACACCTAACAATGGCTTTGTAGCCCTTAATGTTTCCGGTTTGGCACAAGGGGTATATATCCTTAATATCAAAACGCCCAATTCACTGTTGAACTATAAAATACTAAAGAAATGAGACTTTTAAATATATTTTCTATACTCCTATTGTCCTTATTCGTACTCGGCGGATGCAGTAGCTCCGGAGGGGATGACGATACCCCTCCAGGCAACGGAGGAGGCGATGATGATAATCCTTCTATTCCGGATCCCAGTGCGGCAACACTAGTGTTCCCGGAAGATAACACTGAGTGCAATACCGGAATTGTAGATCCCGGGAATGCATCGCTTAGTACCGTGACTTTCGAATGGAATGCGGCCAGCAATGCCGATAGCTATACCGTAACCGTTACAAATCTTAATACGAATAACTCCATTTTTACAAATTCCTCTACAACCGAGGCAGACATTACTATTGAAAGGGGCACACCCTATTCCTGGTTTGTCACTTCCCGGGCGCAGGGGACTACCACAACGGCTGACAGTGCTATTTTTCGGTTCTATAATGAAGGTCCGGGGATAGAAAACTATGCACCCTTTCCGGCAGAAGCGATCCGACCGGGAAGGGGAGAAAACTTTAGCAGCAGTACCAATAACGTAGATTTGGAGTGGGCAGGAGCTGATATTGACGATGATATTGAAGAATACGAGGTGTTTTTTGGAACAGCCCCCGAGCCCACGAATTCTCTAGGTATACAAGCAACAAATAGTATTTCGGATGTTGCTGTTAGCGATGCTACCGTATACTATTGGCAGGTGATTACCCGAGACAGTTTTGGGAATTCGTCAACATCGGAAATCTTTTCTTTTAGAATAAATTGAGTTCTTAGCATTTCTTTACGATTTATGGCTTGATTTTTGACTTATTTTTAGAAATAAAATAGGATATGGCTTTAAACAACAAATCAACATTAGTAATACCCTTTTTTCTTTTGGGGTGCATCGCCTGGGTCAATGCCCAAGGGCTTAATTTACCTACGGATTTTATTCGTAACAACGTACAAGGGAACAATCTTCGCTGGGAAGAAGTGGAAGGCTCTCCTTATTTGAACGAGGAATTCCAGTTGGGAAAAATACAGATCAATGACACAACGTATAACGGGCTTTTACGGTACAATGCATACAGTGACGAAATAGAAATGAACGACAATAATGAAGTAATCGGCCTATTGAAACGTCCCTATGTTAAAGCGGTTATCAATAGTCAAACGTTTGGGATCCACTCATTTCAAGATAATAATAGCGTAAAACAGGGCTATTTTATTGAATTAACAGAAGGCGTTGAAGGAAAAACGGTCTTTTTGCAGCGCATAAAAAGGGTCTTGATCCCGGCGCAGGAAGCCACCTCAAGTTATAAAAAAGGGAGTCCGGCACGTTTGGTAGTGGAAGATGGGTATTATATAAAAACAGGGGATCAACCTGCAGTTCCTATACGCCTAAGCAAGAAAAGTATTCTTGCTGCACTTGCAGATAATGAACAGGCCTTAAAGACCTACGTAGCGGAGAATAAATTAAAGTTAAAAAGTGTAGAAGAGGTAATCAGCTTTATACAGTATTCAAATACACTTTAAAAGAAATAATCGCTACTCCATATATTGTCTGCTTTTATGTGGAGGTGGGAATCTAATTGGGTTAATTACTAGGGTCCGTCCTCTAGTAATTAACCCAATTTTTTGCAATACACTTAAGTTAATCAGCGGGATGCGCCACAATACGTTAGATGGTTTTAGCACTAATTAATTACTTAAATACCCTATCTCGTTGATTACGAACTGAACTGGATCGTATTTTACATAGATGATGGACCCCCCCAATTCCGTTTTATATACCCAGGATAATTTTTCCGAAACATTTGGCGCATTGGGGTCCAAACCTAGTAGCGTCATGGCATCCCCTACCCGGATCGTACTACCCGCTACCACCACAGGCGTTTGGGGGCCTCTAATGCGAACACCGGTAAGTTCTAATGTGCCATTATCATCTTCGTCATTAAAGACCAGCAATACATCCTTTCCAGGAGGGACACTTTCATAATTGGCCCAGTAAAAGTCAGTATCTCCTGAGGTCTGGCGATTAAACGAAAATCCAAATTGCTGTTGGATGGTGTTTTGGTTTCCCTGTGTAGCCTCAACTTCAGCTAAAGACACCCCATTAAAGGTAGTGCCCAAAAAAATATCCGGTTCCAAAGTGATCAATCGGGCTTGCCCATTCGCATTATATGAGCATAAAAGTACGCCTAAGCATAGCATATATCCCAGTGGCGATGGGACAAGTCTGCGTGCTATTGATCTAACCGTCCGTTGTGCTATCAATTGTTCCATCATTTTGAATTTGCGTTGTTAGATATGACCTGGGGTCAACTGTTATACCGTTTTCCTTTATTTTCACATGAACATGGGATACCGCAGTGCCATGCACTATTGCTGAGGCTAAATTCCCGGAATCCCCAAGGTAACCAATAATATCCCCTGCTTTAACCTGTCCTATGCACTATTATTGGATTGCAAATGAAAATGATAAATCTGTATGGATTTTCCTCCAATTATAAAGGTAATACCACTATAGTATTCTGTTTCCTTCCTTAAATTTCTTTACGCCATCACCGTCGTTGATCATCAGAGATTGGTTATCCCAATTCAGGTCTTAAATACCCCCTATGATAAAGACTCGGAACATAACTACCTATAAACAATAACCCCCCATAATCCACAAATTATGGGGGGTTACATACGATTTAATCCAGTTTTTATCTATTGAAACTGTATCCTAAAGGTATTTTGATCAAAAGGCGCGGCAAAAGGTGCTGCAATCTGCAACTCTATAAGACCTATACAGGTCAATGCCCTTCCGGTAGCCGTAGTGTAATTTATAGGATCTGGACCATTAAAGAAGAAAATGGCATCAGGAGATCCGCCATAGGACAAACTACCATCCGCCGGATCCAAATTCAAGATCAGATCCTCAGAACTGTTAAATCCAACTCCACCAACAATGGTAATTTGACCATCACCAGGACCTGCTAACACTGTTCTTGTAAGCCCGCCTGCGGAGAGGTCTGCTCCAAAGCCGTCGGTTAGCAATTCATTTTCCAAAACGGTTGCACCGTCTCCCACAATTCCGGCAATATCCACAGAGGGACATTCTACCGTAAAACCTATAGAGTAGCTAGCGATACTACCCAACGCTGCGTCAATTTCTGCGCCTTGTACACCATCCAAAGTAAGGACCAGACTTGTTCCGGTTTCCGGAAACACATCAGAAGCAAAAGTAGTTACTACGATATCTGCTGAAAACTGACCTGCAGGTATTACAGGATTCAAGTTTAGGATCTCATAGGAAGTAGGATCGATAGTGCTTGTAGCTGCAACAGATACATTAACCGTTCGATCCGAATTTGCGCGATTAGACACACTTACTGTATAAATATTATCGGTATCTGCAGCCGGATTATATACCAACTGTGCGGGAGCAGCATCTTGAAAGGTTGCTAGAGAAAAATCGCTATCAACATCAAATGTTTCAAACTCCTCATCATCGCAACTAAAGAATAGTGCTGCCGATAAAAAGGTGAATACTATATATTTTTTCATAATGTTAAAGATTTTTGGTTTAGTAGCCGGGATTCTGTTGCACATCCGGATTTGCATTGATCTCGTTCAATGGAATAGGCATTGTAAATCTGAAATCATCAGCAGCTAAACTACATGCACCATTAACTTCGCAATCCAGTAAGCTTCTTTCAATACCACGGTTACCCCGTACTCCCATACGTTTCAGATCTACCCATCGATACCCTTCATAGGCAAATTCAACGCGTCGTTCATCCAATATCGCTCCAAAGGCTTCCTGCTCACTCCCAAAAGTAGGGGCTGTGGTATCCGTTCCAAATCGGGCATCCCGTAATTCCTTAATAAAACCGGCAGCCGCGGTTAGATTTCCACTAGCAGCCGCAGCTTCTGCTCTAAATAGCACCAATTCAGATGACCTAAAAATCTTTAGATCATTCAATAAAGGTTGACCCTCTATCCCTTCATATTTGCTTACAAGTAGCACATCACTATTTCGGAAATCTGCTTCTGCCGCTGGATTCGGGCTAATAATGGAGGTTTCTCCAACCAAAACATCATACCGCACATCCGTTGGATCCAATATGTCGAAAAGTGCCCGACCAATATCAAAATAAGGTGCACCCCCAATAGTTGCATCCACAAAGGCATAATTTGCACCTGCCCAACCTGTAGCAAAAGCAGAACCGGTATCGCCTTGTCTATCATAGGGGCCGTTAATTACACGTAGAAGCTCAAAAACTATTTCAGTATTCCCCTCATCAAAGAAGGTAGCTTCATATTCAGCTCTATTGGCCAATGGATGTCTGGACAGCAGGTCAGCTGCCAAAGCATCAACCTGTCCATATTGTTGTCTGTACGCTGCAATTTTTACGCGTAGAAAAGAGACAAAATCCAGACTTATGGCACGAGCATCGCTTTGTGTCGTAATCAATTGTTCAGCACGATTCAAATCATCATTGATCAAAGCATAAAATTCTCCATTCGTAGTTCGATCCAGTTGCTGATCTATCGTAGGAACAAAATCCATTAAAAATCCTGCAAGGGCAGAGTCATCTGTGTAATCCGTTGAGAAATACGTTACGATTTGAAAATGCGCATACGCCCGAACGGCTAAGGTGATCCCAAGAATTTCGTTGGCCCTGGGAACATCTGCAGCATCCAACTCCAAAGCCTCTGCCGCATCAATCAATCGATTGGCTGCATTCAATGTAGAATACGATTTCAACCATATCGCATTGGGAGCATCACTACCCGCATTCAGAACAAAACCGTATGTACCGTCATTCAGGCCTTGTCCCCCGTTATTATCACCTATACCTACCTCATCAGTAAAAACGGAATTAAATTGCATTTGAGAGGTATTATCCAAAGTAGCGAGCACTCCTAATAGCCCCGTCTCCAAGTCCCCTAGGTCTTGAAAAGCCTCATCTGCACCCAATCGCCCGGGTTGTACTATATCAATCGCATCATTACAGGAAAAGAACAATCCTAAGGATGCAGCTAACGTTAAAAGTTTAAAATAATTTTTCATCTAATTTTTTTTAAAATCCTACTTCTATACCAATAGAAAACACCCGAGGTGTTGGAAATAACCTACTCTGCCCTGGGTTAAACGTATTTACCGTTTCTGGGTCAAACCCTCTCCAAGGAGTAAAGGTCAACAGGTTTTCTCCTTGTCCAAAAATGCGAACACGACTGAAGCCTGTACCTTCTATAAATTTTGCAGGAAAATCATAACCTATGGTAGCGAAACGCAAACGTAAGAAATCAGCACTTTGCAAGAAACGATCTGAGCTACCTCCCAAAGCAAAATTTGTGGCATCCAATGAAGGAATATCGGTCACCCGATTGTCCGGAGTCCAAGCCCTGTTAAGGTCTCTACTACCCCTAAACTGTCCAATATTGTTTGGGTTCAAAAAGCCCGACAAATCACCATCAATTCGATCTACGCCAATTACGTAACTCCAGAGGGTGGAGGCAAATAATCCTTTATAGTTGAAATCAAAACCAAAACTCCCTTGAAAATCCGGGAAGATATTCTTGTCTAAAAACACCCGGTCCGTATCTACATCAGGATTTTCCGTCACGTTGCCTTCCGCATCTAAGAACAATAAGTTCCCGTTGGCAGGATTGACACCAGCATATCTGATCAAGAAGTACTCACTGATCAAACCACCTTCTTGCAAACCTATACTTGCCGTACCTTCAGGGTTTCTAATGATACCGTCAGGGGTCGGCAGATCAATAATTTCCTGTTTGTTATAGTTACCCACCAAATTTACGGTAAGGCTCATATCCTGATTACGGATCACATCGTAATTTAGACTTAAATCGATACCCCTATTTTCCAATTCCCCGGAATTGGTATTTAGAATTGGATTTACATTTTGATTAGCTCCTGCACCAATTAGCGTGGTTTCCTGAACATTGATAGGAGAGATGGGAGAACCAATAAAAACATCTGAAGTTGTTCGTATATATCCTTCTACCGCACCTCTTAGTCTATTATTAAATAACTCAAAGTCGACACCTACATTGATCTCTTCGGTTGATTCCCAATCCAAGGTAGAATTCCCTATCTGTCCAAGGAATAATGCATTTTGACCACCAAAACCGTTGTTCGCTACAAACAAGTTACGCGTTAAATCGGGTGCGTCAAAATTAATTCCTCGTGGAGCTGTGTTGTCAATAAACTGATTACCCGTAACCCCCCAGGACCCACGAAGTTTTAACACATCAACAAAGGAATCATCGCCAAACCAATCCATTTGATCAATATTCCAACGTGCAGAAACAGAACCGAAAGTACCAAACCGATTCGTTTCGGCAAATCTAAAGGAGGCATCCCGTCGAACCGTTCCAGTAACCCCAAACTTTCTATCATAATCATAATCTCCTTGGAAGAAGTAAGAAAATAATCCTGACTCCAGGCGGTTAGCATTGATCGTATCTACGAACAAATCATTGTCTGGATTATCAGGAACAAATGCTGAACCATCCCGAGGACTCGCTAACTCGGGTACTAAACCATCAGCAAAAAAACCAAAATCGTTAAAGAAGCCTCTAAAATATTCGATGTAGGCTCCCAAATCCATAGTATGCTTCCCAAAAGATTTGTTATAATTCAAGGAAGTTACCTGGTTGAACAAAAACTGTTGTTCCAAATCCTGTTGCTGGAACCCAGGTGGATCCTGCGGCCCAGCAAAAATGATAGCATTAAAGGACTCCGGGAACTCCGTACGATTCAGTTGTTGGGAACGATATTCCGCACTTAACCGAACATTTCCTGTTAAACCTTTAAAAATCTCATAGCTAGCGTCGAAGTTTCCTAGTATCTGTAATTCATCTTCTCTCAATTCAAATGTATTGATCAAATCCAAAAGCAGTAAAGGCGTATTTGGAAAGAAGTTACCCTGAGCCACCAATTCCGCTCCGGAAACTAAATCATCCGGAGAAAGATAGGGTAGGGATTGAAAAGCACCTAATACCAAATTTCGGTTGATTCCGGCACCACCGATGTTGTTGGGCTCGTCATTTTGGGAATACCCAATGGAGAGTTGTGAAGAGAATCTAAAACGATCATCATTCGATTTCCCCGTAAGGTTATTTCTGAAGTTGAATCGGGTAAGCCCACTATTTCGTAAAATTCCAGGTTGATCCCTAAACTGGAGGGAGGTGAATTGTGTAATATTTTCACTACCACTGGATAGATTCAAGGTGTGTTGCTGGGCAATAGCCGTTCTAAAAAACGTATTTGGCCAGTCTGTGGTAGTAAATTCGCCAATCTCGGCATCCGACAATCCAACACCACGACCTACTCCTCGGTCACGCTCTAAGAACAATTGTTCTTGAGAATTATACAGATCATAGCGTTGCTGATCGATTAGGTTGGAAAATTCCACAAGCCCTTGATACGTGATCTGCAATTTTTGGTTGAAAGACCCTTGTCTTGTTTTAATTACAATTACACCGTTAGCACCCCGGTTACCATAAATAGCGGTTGCACCGGCATCTTTCAGTACTGTGACGGATTCAATATCATTGTTTCCTAAACTCCTAAAGGCATTCGCGTCTGTAGGTACACCGTCAATGATGTATAACGGATCCGTGTTACCCGTTAAGGAACCAACACCCCTTAAGTTTACCCTTGGAGGGGCACCTGGCTGACCTGATGAAGCCGTAATACTCAAACCGGCAACCTGGCCCTGGAGCGTTTGGATCACGTTCGCATTAGGCCTATTAATAAGAGTTTCTGAAGTAACTGTAGAGGCTGCGATACTGGAAGTTGCCTTTGAAGAAGTACGATACCCTTGTACCACAACTTCTTCCAGGGCCTCTGCATCCTGTTCCATCTGCACGTTAATAGTATTTTCCGCACCTACTGTGCGTTCTACAGTTCTTTGCCCCAGATAACTAAATCGAAGCACATCTCCTGCTCTGGCAACTATAGCATAATTACCATCAAAGTCGGATTGTGTTCCCGTTGTTGTTCCCACAAGTACTATGGAAACCCCGGGTAATGGTAGACCATCTTGATCGGTCACATTACCCGAGATCGTTTTTTCTTGAGCATAAGAAAACGATAGTGTTAGCACCAGGAATGGTGTTAACATCCAAGTTAATATTGATCTCATTTAACAAATTATTTGAATTAGCAACGCCAAAAATGGTAATAAATCGTTAATATTCCAAAACATAAAGCGCCGTGCGGGGCGCAATGTTAAATTTTACACAAAAATTATCATTTAAGTACTCTTAGCGTCAAAGCTGTAGGAAAATCACCAGTTTTTTAACAAGAAACATATTTAATTAGTAATCGGAGCAGATACCTTGCCAACACTTTAATAAAACATTTTGAAATACTACAATCGTTCTCTTCAAATCGCGGGTACAGATGAGGCTGGAAGGGGTTGCCTGGCAGGTCCGGTTACAGCTGCTGCAATTATATTACCAGCGCATTTTAAAAACCCCATCCTAAAAGATTCCAAGCAACTTACGGCGCGTCAACGTAGCCAATTACTACCACTTCTTAAGACAGCAGCTATTACTTTTGGTATTAGTCATGTATTTGAGGCGGAAATAGATAAGATCAATATTCTCAATGCCGCTATCTTAGCGATGCACCAAGCGTTAGATCAATTGTCCTGTCTCCCTGAGAAAATAGTAGTTGATGGTAACCGATTTAAACCCTACCAAAAAGTCCCACATGAATGCGTGATAAAAGGGGATGCGAAGTTTTTCAGCATTGCTGCAGCATCAGTGCTCGCCAAAACCTCTCGGGACACGTTTATGGAAAAAATTCATTTGGAATTTCCAATGTACAATTGGGCGAAGAACAAAGGTTATCCAACTCAGGAACATCGACAAGCCATACGGAAATACGGACTCACCAAATACCACAGGAAAAGTTTTAGACAACTGCCTACACAACTGGTTTTTGACATGTAATGAAAGACCGTAACTTTGCGTTAAAGTAATGTCTATGAACTGTCGGATCCTCCTGCTATTGGTACTTTTTTTTATCTGCTGTACCAAAAAACCAAGCACTCCCGATTCTGTATTGCATTTCTTCCCGCAAGGCGCGGACATTATCTTAAAGATCAACAATTTAGATCGCCTGGAAAGTGACCTGAAGAATAATCATTTTATTTCGAGAACACAAAAATATGAGCTTTACAATACTATTTATGAAAAATTACGGCCCTTATCTACCCTCTCCCTAAAAACAAAAAATGCCCTGGCATTTTACGAGGTGGGGAAGGGAAATTTTGAATTCCTTATGGTCACGGCTCCGTCTTCGGAGATCTTCTCAGAAATTACTTCCGAAACCATAGCCCAGGAAACCTTTACTTACGAAAATACAACTGTCACAAAATACACATGGGGAAGTACTTCGTTTTACAGCACAATCTTGAAGCAACAATTTATTGTAGGTTCCTCTCAACTACTGCTGGAAAATGCGATACGTTTAGGTGCCGACAATAGGGTATCCCCGGATCTCCAACGCCTCTACAACACTGCTGATCCTAATATTTCTGCTGCAATTTTTATAAACGTTGATCGTAAAAATGAGCTGATCTCTACCCCCTTAAAAACAGGAGGGGCTATGACACCAGAAACTTTTGCGGATTGGATCGCACTGGATGTTACGGCAGCACAGGAAGAACTCTTGCTCTCCGGAGTAGCATTAGCGAGCGATTCTACCGCGAATGTGATCAACCTCTTCAAAGGAACCACCCCTTTAAGCAATAAAGTGGCCAATATTGCTCCGCAAAACGTCAATGCCGTGCTTTCATTCAGTTGCAATGAACCGGAGATCTTTTTACAAAATCAAAAGGAGTATTTGGACTTGGCTCTCGTAAAGAACGAAGGGCTCCGTGCTTTTGACGAATTTGGGATCATTTACCTGAACGGAACCAAAATAGCCACTGTGACCACCATCACGAATACGGCTTTGCCCGATTTTATTGCCGCAAATACTACTGGCGTCTCTTCATATCAGGGCACTGAGATTATTAGATTATCGACACCTGAGTTTTTGGAGAACAACTTTGCCCCTTTAATTCGTGGATTTTCCGCTAATTTTTGTTGTGTCTTCGATAACACCTTCGTATTTGCTCAGGAAGAAACCACGCTTCAAACCGTAATTGCCAACAAAAAGAGTGGTTTTACTTTTGATAAAAGTGCCGCCTACACCGCGATAAAATCACGATTGGCAGATGAAGCTTCAATTGCGCTTGTCGCTAACGGCAAAGGTATAAGGGAATTTATGGAGAACCAGTTAACCAATCAATTTTTTAAGGATCTTGGTGCACCGCAATGGAAAGAAGAAAGCTTTGGCGCCCAGTTGATTTCGGATGGTGATTTCTTCCATTTCAATGTTTTGTTTACCCAAAACCAAAAAACACCAACTACTACCGCCGTTGCCCCCATTTTTACTTTGGAGTTGGATAATGATCTGGCAAGCGACCCACAATTTGTGAAGAATCATAGAACCGGCAAACAGGAAATAGTCGTGCAGGACCAGGATAACGTTTTATACCTTATATCTACTGCGGGCAAAGTGCTTTGGAAAAAACAACTCGAAGGTAGGATCCGAGGGAAAATTCACCAGGTAGATATCTATAAAAATGGGAAACTACAATTGGCTTTTTGCACAAATAACCAGTTTTTAGTGCTGGATAGAAATGGCGAAGAAGTACCCCCGTTTAACAAAAAATTTGAAGGAGGTAATCTAAATCCCCTTGCTGTTTTTGATTACGAAAAAAATAAGGACTATCGTTTTGTTGTTACCCAGGGTGATAAGGTATTCATGTACAACAACAAAGGCGCCATTGTTTCCGGTTTTACCTTTACAGAGGCTAGTAGTGCAATACTTGCCGCTCCGGATCATTTTCGAATTGCAAAAAAGGACTATCTCGTATTCCGCCTGGAGGACGGTACTTTAAAAATATTGCATCGTGCAGGCGGTGAACGGATCAAAGTAGCGGAGAAAATCGATTTCTCCGGTAATGGCGTTTACCTGTATAAAAATAAATTCTCCATGACCAACAAAAAAGGGGTGCTACACCAAATAGACTCCAAAGGAAAATTAACTGCAACTAATTTTAATCTTGGTAAAGATCACGGTATGTATGCCACGAGTAAAACCTTAGCGCTTATGGATGAAAATGAGTTGAGTATCAAAGGAAAAAAGATAGCCTTAGATCTTGGTGTGTATACACCTCCTCATATCTTTTACATCTACGACAAAATCTATGTGGCGGTTACCGATATTCAGAATCAAAAGATCCACCTCTATGATAGTCAGGGGATACCTATTCACAACTTTCCCGTGTATGGCAATTCTATCATAGATATGACGGATATGGATAATGACCGTAAATTGGAGTTGGTAGCAAAAGACCAGGATAACTCAATTATAGTATACGGCATAAATTAATGCCTTCTTATACATGATTTAATACAAAACATACATCTTCGGCAAAAGCCTATCCAGAATTTTTCTATTTTTCTCTTGAGTTATTATGCACTTTAACTAACACATAATCAAAACACTATAAAATGAGGATTCTTCTTACAAGAAAGCTTTTTCTAAGCTTTATTCTGGGTATAGGCCTGTGCCTTAACGGTAACGCACAACTCCTTAAAAAACTAGGAAAAAGGGCACAACGTGCCGCAGAACGTACAGTGGAGCGACGGGTAGACCAGGAAACTTCTAAAAAGACCGATGAGGTTCTGGACAGTATCCTGGAACCGGGAAAACAAGGACAACAAACCCCACCGGAAACGGATGGATCTTCGGGAGGCAATACCAACGGGAATGAAGGAGGAGGAAATACGACCACCGATTCCAAAACACCCCAAAGTGGCCCTAAGTCACTACAGGTGTACAGTAAATTTGACTATGTCCCTGGAGATCAACAACTCTTTTTTGATGATTTTGCAAACGATTTTATCGGAGATTTTCCGGCAAAATGGAATACCAATGCGGGGGGAGAAATTGTGACTCTTGGCGAATCGCCACAAAAATGGCTCGGACTAAAATCCGGTTACAGTATTTTCTACATACCCAATGCACCGCAATTACCCGAAGATTACACCATAGAATTTGATATTGCAACTGCAGGGTTGGATAGAAACACTTCTTCTACTTCACGACTTGTGATTATGTTAAGTGATGATGAAAAATTTGGGGATGGCAGGAATTTTGCTCTTGCTGAATTACCCTTTTGTCAATACTCGCCTATCGGAATTGGAGTCCGGAACAGAATAAACGGAAAACAGGAAATCCGAAGTACGATTAAGGCAGATCTAAGGGATGAAGTATTGGCGTATCCGCATATTTCTATTGCTGTAAACAAACAACGTTTCAGGCTATGGGTCAATGAGGTAAAGTATATCGATGTACCCCAACTAATAGCTGGAGGTAATATCCTAAATACCTTAAAATTTCATGCCAACAACTTTAAAGATGGTAAAGAGCAAATCTTTATCGCAAACCTTAAAGTGGCTAAAGGCGGATTTGATCTCCGAAGAAAACTCATTGCGGAAGGTAAGATCTCTACTAACGGCATTCTTTTCGACTCCGGATCCGATAATATAAAGCCAGAGTCCATGGGAATTATTAGGCAGATTTATCAGGTGCTACAACAAGATGCCAGCATTAGTTTGAAAATAGTGGGCCATACCGATAGTGACGGCAGTGATGAAGCCAACTTAAAACTGTCCAAAGAACGTGCTGAAGCCGTGAAAAAAGCGCTTGTAGATGTTTACAATGCAGATGCAGGAAGATTAACCACAGAAGGCAAAGGAGAATTAGAACCTGTTGCAGAAAATAGCAGTCCGGAAGGTAAAGCACAAAACCGAAGAGTAGAATTTATTAAACAATAGCCCCATGAAGTACAAAATGATCGGCTTTATAGCCATTACGCTTCTTTGCTGGACCACTTCTGCCCAGGAATGCAGCCAATACTACCCAATGGTAGAAGGTTCTTCTTATGAATACACCGTATACAATAAGAAAGGAAAGACAGATGGGGTAATTGCCTATACTGTTTCCAATGTTAGAACCGATGGAGATAGTACAACAGCAACCATGCAAATGAACATGAAAAATGGAAAAGGTAAAGAACAATACACTATGGACTATGACTTTACCTGTGAAAATGGGATAATAAAAATCGACTACGAATCCCTCTTCCCACAACAAATGGCGGCGCAATTTGGGGAAGATGTTGAAATTACCATGTCGGGAACCGATGTAGAACTACCCGCCAACCTTTCTGTAGGACAGGAGTTAAAGGATGCCAGTGTTGATGTTGCTATGGACATGGGAATGATGAAAATGGATATTGCAGTAAAGACCATTAACAGGAAAATAGAAAAAAAGGAAACCGTAACCACACCTGCAGGTACTTTTGATTGTTTTGTACTATACAGTGAAAGTGTTACTAAAATGCCTATGGGAGGAGGAAACAAGACCTTTCCTTCTCGGATATGGTTGGCAGATGGTGTCGGTATGGTAAAGCAAGTCTCTTACAATGCCAAAGGAAGTGTAGATGCTACATCAGAACTTACAGCGTTTAGCAAATGACCTAATCAATCTATAACGGGAGAAAGGTTCTGTTTACAACGGAACCTTTTCTTTTGTCCACTCTGCTTCAAAAAGGTTTTGAAAGTGCCTAAGGAGTTTCTGTTTTACTTCTTGCGAATCTACCTCCGCCTGACCCAGTTCAACATTTAGGGAGGTCACCGCTTTATCCTTAATGCCGCAAGGGATCATTAGATCAAAATAGCCGAGGTCCGTATTAATATTAAAAGCAAAACCATGCATGGTAACCCATCGACTAGCACGTACGCCCATAGCACAGATCTTTCGGGCGAATGGAGTGCCCACATCCAACCAAACGCCAGTTTCCCCTTCAGAGCGTTGTGCCTCTATCCCATACTCAGCTAGGGTCAAGATGACCATCTGCTCCAAAAACCTCAGATATTTATGAATGTCGGTAAAGAAATTATCCAGGTCCAATATAGGGTATCCTACAATCTGTCCCGGGCCGTGATAGGTGATATCTCCTCCCCTGTTAATTTTATAAAAAGTAGCTCCCTTTTCTTTCAGGGCCTTTTCATCAATCAGGAGATTTTCTACGTCCCCACTTTTACCAAGAGTAAACACATGAGGATGCTCCACAAATAAAAAATAATTAGGTGTTGACAACTGACTTCCAGTTCTGCGGTTTTTGATCTTGGTGTCCACAATGCCTTGAAATAAGGTCTCCTGATAATCCCAGGTTTCCTTGTAATCTTTGTACCCCAAGTCGTACAGCTGGACTTTTTTATTCATAACTTAATTTCATTACATCGCCAATTTCATTTCCCCGACCCTTAAGGGAGGGAAATTGGCTGCCCATTTACAAAAGCTTCAAAATACGCTTCTTCACATTGGAGAAATTGTGATCTACCTCCTGGTTTTCAAAGCGAATCACTTTCAGGCCATAACCTTCAATACTTGTAGTCCGGTCATGATCATATTCTAAATTCGATTTGTGCTGTGGCCCATCCAATTCTATTACCAACCTCGCAACATGACAATAAAAATCAAGTACGTAGTGACTAAAAGGGTACTGTCTACGAAACTTTAACCCTTTGGGTTTCGTTCTCAAAAAACCCCATAGTTTCTTTTCTTGTGGAGTTTGCGCTTGACGTAAGATATAAGCATACGCAAATGTATCCGCCTTAGCTCCAGCATGCATTCCCTCATCTTTTAATACATCCTTCCTATTTGTCATTTACCTAATCTTAGAATCCTCTTTGCTTCATAAGAAAACAACTAAGGCTAAAACCGCACCCTTTAGGGTTGGGGTAAATGGTTTTATCAGCCCGTTTTAGTTAGAAGGTACTATGATATACACTCAAAGCTGGACTTTTTTATTCCTCTTGCAAAGTTACAAAGGAGCAACTATTTTTCCAGCTCGACTTCGATTTCCACTCCTTCCGGATTTTTCATCATCTCAAGAAAATTTACTTCATAGATCATGGTTTTTCCATCCATAGAAAAGGTGGCACCCTCAACATTGGTTGACTTCACACGACTTGGAAAATGATATTTGAAGGTGTAGGTGGAGCCTGAAAGAAACATTTCTGTCCCCTGCAAACTGTCCAAACCCTTTTGAAACAACTCCTGATCAATGATCTCAGTTTTTCTGGTGAAGACGTTTTTTGAAAACGAATAGCTTACTTTAGTGGCAGGTTCTGACGATGGCATGGTGGAAGAAGGACTATCCTTCCCTGGTTTGGGGCCTAAAGCGCTGGCTTCCTGGAACGTGTTAAAGGCATCATTGACTTCCGATACATTTTTGAACTCACTGAAAAGATCAAAGCTCAACTTTTCTTCCTTAGCATCCATAGCAATATGAAGACTAAAAGGTTCTAGTTTTTTTAATTTTTCTTGCTCTTCCAAAGGCAGTTTGGCAATACTGTCCGCTTTTTTTTCGAAAAAGTCTTTAAAAACAATGGTAGAGTCCATGACTTCCTCTTTCGCTGTACTATCGCCCATAGCCCCTAAGGCCGCCATCATTTCGTTGCCATCAAAATGAATGTTCATCTTTCCCGAACCGTCTTTTTTAAAATGGATCTCTTCCGTAAAATTACATGCCACAATCAAGCCGCAGAGCAGTACTGCAACTATCAATTTGAATTTTCCCATAAGACGCTTAATTCGGATTATTTAAAATAATTAAAGCAGCGATTACTCCAGGTACCCAGCCACAAAATGTTAAAAGTAGCACAATAAGAAAAGAACCGCAACCTTTTCCGATAACGGCTAAGGGAGGAAATAGAATAGCCAATAAAACCCGTAAGAAACTCATTGTTGATTGATTGATGTATTTTATTGGTCTAAAAATATACTAACTTGTTACAACAAAAACAGACTTTTTGATGCGATTACCCCTAGTCTCCATCTTCCTATCTGGAACAACTATGCTTTTAGGGCAATACCAGTTTAAAGGTCAGGTAGCAGAAGTCCATAGCAACCAGACAGTCTATCTTTCTCTTGTTGAAAATTACCGAAAAAGTGCAAGGGTATATCTGGATCAGATCATTCAAAAGACAACCGCTGATACTACCGGGCATTTCGTATTTTCTGGGAGTTTGCTTTCGGAACAAAATAGGATCTATCGTATACATGTTGACGGTTGTGAGGATCAGTCACCTACCAAGAACCATTTTTTACGGGCGTGTCCTCAAACTGAAAGTCTCCTTTTCATTGCCTCTAATACGGATACAATAACCTTACCTCTTGGCAGTAATGATCAGGCCTTTTGTGAAATCGTTTCTACCAACCCCGCTTCCACCTTTCTTTTGGACATAGAAAGCCTTAAAGAGGAAATGATCCTCGATTTTATAGACCATGATTCCGAACTTAGCAGATCGATCAATTTTAAAAAGTGGTTCGCCGAATTTCAGGAATTTGGTGAAGATTGCAAGGAACCCCTGGCCGAATTGTATATCTATGATTTCTTGTCCGACAGGACTAATGAAACCTACGCAACCTATCTGGAAGAACTGTCTTCTAACACGTATTATACCGCGCTGTTTACCCGATTACAAAAAAAGTACCCGCAATCCAAAATGGCCAAGCAATATGACAAAGAGTTACAGTCTGATCTTGCACTTGTTGCCGAGGAAAATGATACGGACACCTATTTCAATAGCGGTTATCTGATTTATCCAGCGCTTGTACTGGTGTTAGCCGCGGTGGGATATTATGTTCAAAACAAAAGAAAATCTGTTGCGGGAAGTACAGCGCTGAGCACCTTAACTGCCCAGGAGCGAAAAATCATGGATGCCATACTTGATGGGAAATCGAATAAGGAGATTGCCAACCATTTTTACATCAGCGTTAGCACCGTAAAGACGCATATCAATAGTATTTACAAAAAACTAGGACTGTCTTCCCGCTCGGAAATCCGCACCTTGTACAAGGGGGGCACCTAATTTCCAACAGGTTCTAGTCCTTTTTTCCACCCTGGTTTCCTTAGCTATCCCCGGGATTTGATTGATTTTCGGCAAAAACTGAAAATCATGAAAAAATGTATTGCACCACTGCTGTTTCTCACGGCTTTTTATTTGTTTGCTCAAAACCATTCCAATGAGGTTAAGCTTCCTGACGGTACTTCTTTTTTATTGGGGAAAATTTCTCGCGATGCACTGCAAACAGCACCTTACGCGCAATGGATGGAACGCAACTATACCGCCTACACAGTTGATGGGAGCCTTGTTAACTTGTTCAAAGCTTCCTTGAATAGCACCGAACTCTTGTTGTTCCTGGGCACATGGTGTGGGGATAGCAAACGGGAAGTTCCGAGGGTATTAAAAATCCTTGATACCGCTAACTTTCCAAACGATAAGCTTACCCTAATTGCTCTGGACAAACGAAAGGAATCGTACAAGAAAAGTCCTGGTGGAGAAGAAAAGGGCTGGAACATAACACGGGTGCCTACGCTAATCTTGCTGCAAGATGGAAAAGAGGTAAATCGAATTGTAGAACGGCCTGTCTCCTCCTGGGAGGAAGATTTGCAAACCATTTTGTCAGGGGCATCGTATGTACCCAACTACGCAAACTAAGTACCAAATAGATACCTACAGTTAAAGCGCAAAAGTGTAATTTTGCGCTTTAATTTTTGGCTATGCAACTTTCGGAACAGGAGCTTATTCGAAGAGAAAAATTAACGGAGCTTAAAGAAATGGGCATTGATCCGTATCCCGCTGCTTTATATCCTGTAGATACCAACTCCGGAAGCATCCTATCCGATTTTGAAGAGGGGAAAGCGGTAACTATCGCCGGTAGACTAATGTCCCGGAGAATTCAGGGAAAAGCCTCTTTTGCAGAATTACAAGATAGTGTAGGACGGATCCAGGTGTATTTTAACCGGGATGAGATTTGTCCGGGGGAAGATAAGACCCTATACAATGATGTATACAAAAGACTGCTGGATATAGGGGATATTATCGGAATAGAAGGCTCGCTTTTCACTACGAAAGTCGGAGAGAAAACCGTAATGGTCAAAAATTTTACAGTACTGAGCAAGGCTTTGCGTCCCTTACCACTACCTAAGACCGATGCTGAAGGTAAGGTCTATGACGCGTTCAATGACCCTGAACTCCGTTATCGACAGCGTTACGTTGACCTGGTGGTTAATCCGAAAGTAAAAGATACTTTTATCAAACGGACCAAAATAACCAATAGCATTCGCGATTTTTTCAACCATCGTGGATATTTAGAGGTAGAAACCCCCATTTTACAAGCTATCCCCGGAGGCGCAGCAGCACGTCCGTTTGTTACACACCACAATGCCCTGAACATTCCACTCTATCTACGTATTGCTAATGAGCTGTATCTGAAGCGCTTGATTGTTGGTGGATTTGATGGGGTCTACGAATTTTCGAAGGATTTTCGCAATGAGGGCATGGACCGTACCCACAACCCTGAATTCACCGTAATGGAGCTGTATGTAGCGTATAAAGACTACGAATGGATGATGGAGACCACAGAACAACTTCTGGAAAAAGTGGCTTTGGATGCGAACAATACCACTGCTATCCAGGTTGGAGACACCACCATCGACTTTAAAGCACCCTATCCCAGGGTTCCCATCCTCGAGGCTATCACTACCCATACCGGGATAGATGTTAGCGGTATGCACGAAAGACAGCTTCGGGAAGTAGCACAGCAATTAGGAATTGAGGTGAATGAAACCATGGGTGTAGGAAAACTTATTGATGCGATTTTTGGTGAAAAGTGTGAGCATCACTATGTACAACCTACTTTTATTATTGACTATCCCAAAGAGATGAGTCCATTAACCAAAGCACACCGAAGTAAACCCGGATTGACCGAACGTTTCGAGCTTATGGTGAATGGCAAGGAAATTGCGAATGCTTATTCCGAGTTAAACGATCCTATTGATCAACGGGAACGCTTCGAGGAACAGCTAAGACTCTCTGAAAAAGGAGACGATGAAGCCATGTTTATTGATCAGGATTTTCTAAGAGCCCTTGAATATGGCATGCCTCCTACTTCCGGCATAGGAATTGGGATCGACAGGCTTGTTATGCTGATGACAGATAATGCGTCTATCCAGGAAGTTCTCTTTTTCCCACAGATGCGACCTGAGAAAAAGCAAGTAGAACTGACAGAAGAGGAAAAAGCAATACTGGATATTTTAAAACCCCTAGGAGAAATGCCCTTATTTGAATTGAAAGCCACAGCGGGACTAAGTGGCAAAAAATGGGATAAAAGCACAAAAAATCTGGTGAAATTAGGCGTTATGGAGGTAGCGAAAAATGAGACAGGCCTCTTCGCAAGAATGAAATGATCTACCGTGTTACTTTGAAGATCGTTTATCATCAATAGGGAGATAGATCCGCCCTGTTTTGGTAAGAAAACCAACTAAAGGAAATGCGGCGGGATGTTGTCTAACAAAAGTTGACCTCAATAACAGCTTACGCGCTCTTTAGCCAAACAATTCCCTATATTTAGTTGCTCTAAAATCACCAACTATGCGTTCCTTTTTTTTACCGTTCTGCGTCTTACTGTTTTTTACATCGCACTCGCAGCAAATCTCCCTGGAGAACCTCCTGGACTATTCCTTCCCTTCCCAGCTTACTGCCGCTTCAAACAAAGGTAGGATTGCCTGGGTAGAAAATGATAAAGGGGTAAGAAACCTCTTTTATGCCCAGACTCCGGACTATCTCCCTATGCAACTCACCCAGTACAAGGAAGACGATGGGCAAGTCCTTTCCGATTTGGGCTTTACGCCCGATACAGCATATGTAGTGTATGTCCGTGGCGGGGCCCCCAACCGTAAAGGTGAAATTCCCAACCCTCTTTCCCGACCTAAGGGATACCAAAGAGAAATCCATAGGATTACTTTAGCTACGGGTGAGGTAAAAAACCTAGGGGAAGGTAGTGCCCCTAAAATCAGTGCGGACCGGATAATTTTTAAAAAGAAGAATACGCTTTGGAGCATGGATTTGGAAGGTGAAAACGCAGCACCCCTGTTTCATGTTAGGGGAAGTATTGGCAGTTTTAACATCGCCCCGGATCAATCAAAAATTGCATTTGAAAACAGCAGAGGTGATCATAGCTTTATTGGTGTGTACCACTTGAAATCCCAACACCTTTCGTTTTTAGACCCGGGGATTCATGAGGATTCAAACCCAGTCTGGTCCCCGACAGGGGATAAGATTGCTTTCTTACGGCAGCCCTATGAAGAATCACTATTGTTTGTACCGAAAAGAGAGGGACTTCCTTTTTCAATTCTTGTTGCCGATCTTAGTACTCAAAACGCAACCTCAGTTTTCACGGCAGATCCGGGAAGTGGCAGTGTGTTTCGATCTATTTCTGCAGATAACCAACTCCTCTGGACCGCTGCGGATGAGATCATCTTTCCATGGGAAAAGGAGGGTTGGACCCATTTGTATAGTATCCCCGCTAGCGGAGGGGCGCCAAAACTACTTACTCCTGGCGAACTCGAAGTGCAGTACCTAACCCAAAGCCCCGATAAAAAGAAGATTGTCTTCAATTCCAATCAAGATGATATTGACCGCCAACATCTTTGGCAGTATACTACTAAATTGCAACCCCTAACGTTCGGAGAGCACCTTGAATGGGCACCGGTTATTGATGGAGCGGGTACTATTTTTTGTTTGGGTTCCTCTGCTACTCATCCAGCGGATGTCTTCCGGGTTTCCCAGAACGAAAGAATGGCCATTACAAAGGAGATCAATTATCCTTCTGAAAAATTGGTACTCCCGGAACAAGTGATCTTTACCGCCACTGACGGCCTTAGCATACATGGACAATTGTTTCTTCCTCCAAATTTGAAAAGAGATGAAAAAGCCCCGGGCATACTGTTCTTTCACGGGGGTTCCAGAAGGCAAATGTTACTAGGGTTCCACCATCGGGGCTACTACCACTATATGTACGCTATGAACCAATATCTAGCCGCAAAGGGTTATGTTGTGCTTAGTGTAAACTACCGCAGTGGTATTGGGTATGGCATGGCATTTCGAGAGGCCCTGGCGTACGGTGCAGGCGGAGCAAGTGAATATAAGGATGTTTTAGCAGCAGCGAAGTTCCTGCAAGACCATCCAAAGGTAGACGCCCAACGCCTGGGACTATGGGGAGGATCTTATGGCGGCTACCTTACTGCCCTAGGTTTGTCAAAAAACTCAGATATTTTTAAAGCGGGTGTGGATATTCACGGCGTCTATGATTGGAACGCGGTGATCAAAGGTTTTATTCCCGCGTATGATCCTTTGGAAAAACCCGAATTTGCAAAATTGGCCTATGATTCTTCTCCTGTAGCATTTATGACGGGCTGGAAGTCCCCGGTACTATTGATCCACGGAGATGACGATCGCAATGTGCCCTTTAATGAAACCGTGGTAAAGGCCCGAAAACTGAAAGAGATGGGCGTATATTTTGAGCAACTGGTATTCCCCGATGAGGTGCACGGTTTCCTATTGCATAAAAACTGGCTCTCGGCATTTGAGGCCAGCGCTGATTTTTTTGATCGCAAATTGAAAGTATTACATGGAAACAAGTAAAAAGATAGGGCTATTCTTAGGTCCGATCGTTTTTCTGGTTTTTAGCAATCTCCCTTTTCAGTTGGTATCGGAAAAGGGAGATGCAGTAATTGCAGTAGCCCTTTGGATGTTATTCTGGTGGATTACGGAAGCTGTTTCCATTTCGGTAACCGCACTATTACCGCTATTGCTCTTTCCTTTGTTAAAAATTTTACCGATAGCGGAAGTGGGCGCCAATTATGGTAGTCCCATCGTTTTTCTCTTTTTTGGTGGCTTCGTTATGGCCTTGGCCCTTGAAAAAGTGAATCTTCATAAACGGATTGCCCTAAATATTATTCGATTAACGGGTACCACCCCTAACAAGGTAGTTCTTGGATTTATGATCGCTACTGCAGCACTGAGCATGTGGATAAGCAATACGGCAAGCACCGTGGTTATGTTACCCATAGCGCTTTCCGTTATCAATTTGTTGATCAATGATGAAGATGGTTTTACGCAAAAAGATCAAAATTTTGCCTTAAGCGTAATGCTTGGGATTGCTTTTTCCGCCAATGCCGGAGGCATTGCTACTGTGATAGGTACCCCTCCAAATTCCGTGCTAATTGGTCTTTTGGAAAACGAATACGACATTCAGATTTCCTTTTTAAAATGGATGACCTTAGGGCTTCCTTTTTCCATAACCATGATCGGTATTATTTACTTAGTATTGGTAAAATGGATGTTCCCGAACAGTGGTTTGCAGTTTACGGCGTCTAAGGAAGTTATTCAAAACGAACTCCAACGATTGGGACCAACTTCAGGCAAGGAAAAAAGGGTACTACTTATTTTTGGAATTACCGTTTTTCTATGGGTATTTCGCACACTCATCAATTCGATTTTTCCCCAATTGGCGCTTTCAGATACAATGATCAGTATATTCGCTGCAATTGCCCTATTTAGCATTCCTTATAATTTGAAAAAGGGCGACTTTATCATTCACTGGCGGGATACCTCAAAGCTAGCCTGGGGTATTCTTATCCTTTTTGGAGGAGGATTAGCCTTGGCAAAGGGAATGTCCGTTAGCGGTATTGTGGACCTGGTTGCTAATGGTATTGCCCAGAGCGATATTAGCATTCTATTCACTGCAGCGCTCTTGATCCTATTGATGCTTTTTATGACAGAATTGATGAGTAACGTAGCCTTAGTAGCTGTATTAGCACCGGTAGTTGCAGGTATTGCTATAGGATTAGGGATTCCAATGCTGTATCTTTTAATTCCGGTAACCATGGCTAGTAGTTGCGCATTTATGCTTCCAATGGCCACCCCGCCTAATGCTATTGTTTTTGCCAGTGGGTATGTCAAAGTACCTCAAATGGCAAAAGCAGGGATTTTTTTAAACCTTATTGCCGTGGCCCTTCTTATCCTCGTCTTCCAATTTGTATTACCGTTGTTGTTCTAAAAGTAAGGCCCCGACGAATGCCGGGGCCTTACTAACTAACTAACTCAAATAATTAATAAAATGAAGAATTTACTTTTTATAGGGGTCAAAATTTAGGGGTAGATATTTTGACGTATCAAACCCTAATTGTATACTATCTTCTTCAATAAAGTTTATAGCTTCTATAGCCACCTCATTTGAATAGGGATCAAAATCTTCCGGAAGATATCCTGCGGTATCGAAACCCAATTCGTCTTCGGTCTCTGCCTCAATGAAGGTAATGGATCCTAAATCAAGTTCTTCTTTAGGTACCTCCACCGTTTTTGCGCTCAATAGCGGCAAAAACAGTGAACCAATAAAGGCCAAGACTAAGTATTTTCTGTATTTCATAACTGTCGTTTTCTAATTGTAAGACAAAGGTAAAACTGTTAAAATTCAAGTTTAGTATATTTTTGAGTTTTGTTAACAGTAGCAGAAAACCCTGTCAGAAAAGTATTGTCAATAGAAAGATTACCCGTTTGATAAGGTGGCAGTTCCCGGTGTCGTTTTTTGCTAAGTTTTCAGAATTTTGAAAGGAAACTTAAAAACTACACTTTATCGATTTTTATGTTATTTTTTCCTTAAAACCTCGCTTTACGGTAGCAGCAACATGCTAAAACAAGAATCCCGGCAAAATGCCGGGATTCCTGACTAACTAACTCAAAAATTTGATAAAATGAAAACATCCTACCTAGTTTGACCGCGCATAGGGGTCAAAGTCTTTTGGGAGATACTTTGCTGTATCGAAACCCAAATCAATTTCATCATTTTCTATGTAGTTGATCGCACTTACAGCCATTACATCAGAATTAGCATCAAAATTGACAGGAAGATACTTAGAGGTATCAAAGTCCAGTTCCCAATTCAATTCCTCCGTATCCATGTATTCCAAAGTGGTGATATCAAAATACACTTCGTATGGGTTAAAATTCGTTGGCAGATAGTCCGCGGTATCAAAACCTAGTTCGATTTCTTCCTCTTCATCTATATAGTTGATTGAATTCACATCGAAACTGCTTTCATAAGGATCAAATCCTTCAGGGAGGTACGCCATGGTATCAAACCCTAGGTCAATTTCAGACTCATTTTCTATATATATGATGGAATTCAAATCGAAAAAGCTTTCATAAGGGTTAAATCCCTCGGGAAGATAGTCGGCGGTGTCAAAACCTAAATCTACTACTGTCTCTTCCTCTATGAACTCAATTTCGCTCAAGTCCAACTCAAAAGGTTCGCTCACATTTTTGGATATACCATAGAAGGGAGCCTCCTCAACTACATCGGCAGCTATATAAAGTGCCGTAAAATTGTTTTCAAAGCTACGGTTGGTTGTTTCTAGGGATTGTACCTGGGGTACAATAACCGTACTTTTCTGTTCTTCTGCTACAGGTGCGTTACTCATAAACAAACACCCATAAATTAATAATAACTTGTTCATTTTTCGATTGATTTGATGATTGATGTTATATGCCTATAAGACTGAGGAAATTTGTAAATGTTACAGTTGGCTGTTTCATTTTAACAAAACTTCAATATTCTCTGACGTCAAGTATACCGGGGGTTTTGGACTGAACCATTAGTAAAACTCAGGATTCCCAGAGGGTAACATATGGCGGGGGGAAAAATTCCCTTAATACTATTTTAACAGTTTTCCTTTCTAATTTTTTGGTTCTTTGGAAGGTTATACGGAAATCAAATTAACTCAAATGATGCTAAAATTACTTGCCAGGGTACTCCTAATTGTACTCTGTCTGGGCACTATTCAGAACACTAATGCCCAACTTTTTAAAAAAAAGAAGAAAAAAACTGCAACCAAAGCTCCCGAAAAAGCTAAAAACGGGAGTATTAAACCCTATGCTAAGGTAATTACAAAAGATGCCAAAACCGATAAAGGACTGTTTTCGGTTCACTATGTAAATGATAAACACTACTATGAAATCCCCGATTCTTTATTTAATAGGGAAATGCTTATGGTAAGTCGTATCTCAAAAACCGCAACAGGAATTGGTTTTGGTGGTGGAAAAATAAACACTCAGGTATTACGCTGGGAGAAGAAACCTAAAAAGGTTATACTTAGGGTAGTCTCGTATGAAAATTACGCTTCGGACTCCCTCCCCATTCATGAAGCCGTTGTAAATTCTAATTTTGAGCCGGTCCTTTTTGCATTCGACATTAAGGCACACAATACTAAAGATTCCCTTAACCCTGCTACCGTAATTGCCGTAGATGGGCTTTTTACCAAAGATGTAAACGCTTTGGGTTTACCGGAACGCGTTCGGAAACGGTATAAAGTAAGCCGCATGGATGGGGATCGCAGCTACATTGAATCCATAAAAAGCTATCCACTTAACGTAGAAGCGCGTCATGTAAAAACATACACGGCTAAAGAACCCCCTAGCACTAAAAGTATGGGTTCTATTTCAATAGAAATTAACAATTCTATGATCTTACTTCCGAAAGAACTTATGCGGCGTCGCTATTTTGATGAGCGCGTAGGATGGTTTGCCCGCGGACAGGTAGATTATGGTGCAGATGCACAAAAAAGTAAAACAGTACGCTATCTGGACCGTTGGAGACTTGAAGTAAAAGAAGCGGATATCGAAAAGTTTAAAGCAGGAGAACTGGTAGAACCAAAAAAGCAAATTGTGTATTATATCGACCGTGCTACCCCCGAAAAATGGCGTCCTTATATTAAACAAGGTATTGAAGATTGGCAGCTTGCCTTTGAGGCAGCTGGTTTTAAGAATGCAATCGTAGCAAAAGATCCTCCTTCACCTGAAGAAGATCCCGAATGGTCTCCGGAAGACGTACGCTATTCTGTGGTTCGGTATTTGGCTTCGCCTATTCCCAATGCCAACGGCCCGCATGTTAGTGATCCTAGAAGTGGTGAAATCCTTGAAGCCGATATTAATTGGTACCACAATGTTATGAGCCTGTTACGCAACTGGTTCTTTGTGCAAACTGCCGCTATTAATCCGGAGGCGCGTACAACAGAATTTAAAAATGAGGTCATGGGAAGACTGATCCGATTTGTATCTGCGCACGAAGTTGGGCATACCTTGGGACTTCCGCATAACATGGGCAGCAGTGCAGCTTACCCTGTCGATTCCTTGCGTTCAGCTACCTTTACTCAAAAATATGGTACAGCACCGTCAATAATGGATTATGCCCGGTTCAATTACGTAGCACAACCAGGAGATGAGGGCGTGGCCTTAATGCCAGACATCGGGGTATATGATAAACACTCCATTCGTTGGGGCTATCGTCCAATTTTGAACACTTCAGCTAAAGACGAAAAGCCCGTATTAAATCAATGGATAACCGAACATGATGACGATCCTATGTACCGTTTTGGGCACCAGCAGATTGGAGATGTCCATGATCCCAGTTCTCAGACGGAAGATGTAGGCGATGATGCTATAAAGGCAAGTACGTATGGGATTGCCAATTTAAAGCGTATTGTTCCAAATTTGATGGAATGGACCACTGAAGAAGGTAAGAATTATGAAGACCTGGAAACCATGTACGGTCAAGTGATAGCCCAATTCAGGCGGTATATGGGTCACGTTTCCAATAATATTGGAGGAGTATATGAAGATTATAAAACTGCGGATCAGGAGGGAGCGGTATACACGCATGTAGACAAACAGCACCAGAAAAACTGCATGGAATTTGTGCAACGCCAGCTTTTTGAAACCCCGGAATGGTTAATTGTACCGGAGATCTTTAACAAGGTGGAATATTCGGGTTCCCTGGAGCGAATTCGATCAATGCAAGAACGTACGCTTAACACCATACTACATTTGGGTAAAATGGCCCGGCTTATCGAAAATGAAACTATCAACGGTAAAGAAGCGTACGGATTGTTGGAAATGATGCGCGACCTGCGTCGTGGCTTATGGTCTGAGACACGAAGTGGAAAAATCATAGATACCTATAGAAGAAATCTGCAAAAGGCACATATTGACCGTTTAGGATACCTGATGACTGCGGACAACCAGAAAAAGTTACCGGACTTTGGTGGGTACCGTAAATCGACTGTGGTGAATACCAGCCAGTCCGATATTCGAAGTGTTGCACGTGCCGAGTTGAAAAATCTTAAAAGCGATATCAATAGCGGACTCTCGCGGGTTTCGGATACGATGAGCCGTTACCATTTACAAGATGCTCTTGAGCGTATTGAAACTATCCTAAATCCCACCGGATAATTCTTGTAAGAAAATTCAAGTACTCCTTCACAAAATAGGGGCAAACCAATGGTTTGCCTTTTTTTGGTGTGGTATTTTTTATGTTCACCACCACTTTATGTACGTTCACAACATATTCTCAAAGCGTGTGTAACGTTTTCGTAAATTAGAAATCCCAAAAATCTTACCTATGAAAGCCTATAAAATCCGAAGTTTTATCTATCTGAGTATTTTTATCGCTGCAGCTGCGGTCTACTACCATATTGAGCAAAACGAAATACTTCAGGATACCTTATTTATTTCTTCTGTTACGGAACTGGAGGTTGAACCTGCTGTAGAACTGGAAGCACAGGAAGAAGCGAAGAAATAAGGGCACTATCCAGCTGTTAAAAGCGTCACAAAAACGTTCATGGTATTAAACCTTTACCCCTGACCCGGGTCAAAAAGGAGAAATCAAAAAAATAAATATCATGAAACTAGTAAAACATTTATTGGTAATGGCACTCTTGACCGGGGCCATCGCCTTTGGACAACGACAGGAAAAACAGCAGGTCTCACGTTTAAATGACTTAAAAGAACTCTCTGTAGAACAATTGGCAACGTTGAAGACCAAAAAAATGACTTTAGCTCTCGATCTCAACGAAAAACAGCAAGAACAAATTATGGATTTCCATTTGGAGCATATTGCTTTCCGCAAAAATAAGATGGAAGAACTACAGCAAAAAAGAGCCGCTGGAGCACTAAAAAAGCCCACTGCAGAAGAGCGCTATGCTATGGAAAATGCCCGATTGGATCGTATGATCGCACAACAGGAAACTCTTAAGAAAATCCTGAATACGGAACAGTACGAACAGTGGAAAAAAGTACAACTATACAAGCAGGCACAAGTTCATCAACATCGGAAAGTGAGAAAACAAAGTAGAAGAGGGTAGTGTTTTTTTGTTGATTGGAAAGCCCCTTGCCCCGTATTGGGATACCAAGGGGCTTCTTTTATTGGGATAGTGTATTATACTATTCGACAAAGGTTACCAGCTGTTGATCTATTTGAAATACCTTGATGAACCTGTTATAGGAATAGGATGGGTCCAAATAATCAATCCATTGGCTATGGGACAAAAACTACGCATCAACCGCTTTTCGGATTAGCAGAGATAAGATAAAAGGGGATAGTGTTCTTTTCACGCTACATTGTAGTATGTTAACAAGGAGATGCCCCGTAGCAGTTTGAACCGGAATGGGCGACAACCCATTGTTAAATCTTTTATAAATACTGTAGTTCAACGATAAAATCCTCCTTCTTATCTGTGTGTATCGCCTAAAATGCTACCACCGGCGTATCTACTATAACGTTCATTATAAACTTTAAATCGTTATTCAATGAAAGCAAAACAGATGTTATCCATCCTTACCTTACTAACCATCTGTTTGTTTACAAATGCACAGCAAAAACTGCATTGCAGTCGGGAAAACTGTGAATTTGAGTCTGGAGAAGTAACCTACCTGTTCGGCAATCAGGTCCAACTGCGTGAGGGACCTACAACAACTTCGAAGGTATTGAAGACCTTAGCCATCGGGACACAATTGGTGATCTTAGAGAAACACGAAAACTCCTGGCGATATAAAGGTGTCGACTCTAACTTTTACAAAGTAGGATACAAAGGTATAGAGGGCTATGTGCTGGGCGGTCTGATGGCCATAGAGCGAAAGATAATTAATGAGGTTACCCATCTATTTGGACACGCAAAAACGGGGAATGAAGACTATTTATTGATCCGAAGCCTTAAAGAGGATGGTTCCTTTACTGAGAAGGCCACGCGATTAGAGGCAACACAATTTTATTTGTTGTACTTAGGTACCATGGGTGTTCCAGATCTACAAGGTATTTTGTTAGTAGATTATGTATCCGAAGGCTGTGGTAGTGAAGGTGGCGGTATATACCTCTTTCAGCAAGATGAGCAGTTGCATCAGGTAGCGCGATTATCTCAGGTATCAGATGCAGGGGCCTATTACTTCTGGGAAGAATTTGTCTTTCCTGATGATGATCATGGTGCAGCGGGCAAGATTTTATTCAAAAAAGAGAAGGGAGAATACATGGATAAGGAAAGTAATTGGACGAGAATAACCAAAGAAACCCGGGAACTCACATGGGCCAATGGAAGTTTATTTCCCGATAATACCGCAAAACAGCGATTATAAACTTTAAAGCGGGCCATCGTTAACGGTGGCCTTTAGTTTCTTTTAAACAACCAATACCCCAACACAACAATGGATAGGATATAGGAAAGAGTCATCAGTATCCCTGAGAGCATCACCACATAGCGCATCCACAATATCCCTTTCCACAACCAATAAATACCGCCAAAGGTGAGGAATACCGAAACCAGAGGTTCAAATAGCAAAAGTTTTCTGAGTATCCCACCTAAGGGCGTAGTTGCCACTAATAGGGCCAGGATAAAAAACAACATCCCTATGGAAAGCATGTGGGCGTGAATGATATTCAGGATCTGTCGTTCGCTCATAGCAAACTTCAACTCGGTAGCTTGAAGATCCTCTTCATTCCCTAAATAATTCTCCTGTATCCCTTTGGGCGTTCCGGATGTGGTACGATCTACAAATTGTAATGCAGACAGAAAACCAATGCTGGTAATTACCAGATACAGTACGATCAAAGATCTTGTTTCCCGAGAGGTTTCAAGTAGCTTCCCCTTAAGCTGCATGGCGAATTCTTTTGGGGAAAGTAGGTAAGAAATTCGAAAACCCTCAGATATTCTTCAACAAATTGTTGAGCCTTAGTTGGAACAATGTTCCCTCTACCAATTCTTTGATCGCCTTCAATTCTTTTAAGCTCATGGCAAAACTTACCTGATGCAAGGGCGTTTCAAGCAATAATCCCCTACAACCCTCTTCCTGATCACAATGCTCGCACGAAGGTGCATGTGCTATAGTAGCACTAATCGTTTTTTCAAACCACTGTAACTCTTCGTACGATAGCTGTAGTCCGGTATCCCGGAAGACGAGTTGTACCTTGTACATTTTCTTTTCCGGGCAACGTTTCCACTGAAAGGCTACGCCAAAGGCATTGTGGTACAACGGATTTATATTACTCATATCATTCATTGCACTACTCCTTCTCTTTGCAAAACTGTGATACTTTCCAAAACTTCGGCAACCGCCTTGGTCATTGATTTGGCTGAAATGGTTGCGCCGGATATGGCATCAATAGTTTCGCCATAGGTCAGGGGATCTCCTGATCTCTTCCCGATAAACTGTTTCAACCACCGCTGGCTACCGATCTGCCTCCCATAGTTTTCCCGATAGATCAACACTTTGGATTTTTTGATACTCAGGTCCGGGTTGAACAGTACCACATAATCAAAAACATCCTTCATACTGGGTGCCTGACCCAAATAAGCATAACCAGAAAGTACATCGCCCTCTGTGACGCGAAATAGGTGCTCCCCATTCAGGACAACTTTGGTTCGGGCATCTACATCCGCTGAAACTTCAATCAATTCCAGTGCAAATGTTTCCAGTTCAAAAGTACTTTGGACAGCTGCATTCAACTTTTGCTGCAAGCGTGGTGTTATCTTATCTGTACTGGTAAAACTAAAAAAAAGAAAGGCCACAAAACACAAGGCCCAAACACCTAATCGTTTATTATTTCCCTTCAGCACCGCCTTCCATTTTTGCATCTGAAGTAACTACGAACTTAGTGATGAGTTCTTTAATTTGCGAAAGGTCAGCATTTGCTTTCTCTAACGGATAGAAATGCATAAACATTGGCATTTCTTCAAGTCGCTTCTTTAAGGTTAAATCACCCTCCCTATCGTACACTTCATCCCATGCACCTCGAACGGTAGCCCAAAAGTCACTGTGTTCTTTCCACCAATCCACAGCTGCTTTGCATTTTTCATCTGAAACCCTGGTATAGGTATTCCATCCCTTTTCCTGGGCCAACAAAACATCTTCCTGTCCGTCTTCCCGTATGATCTTATCGTTATCCTGTTCATGTACCCAACCGAAATCCATAATTTCATGACGATTACCCCGTAACATTACATTGTAATCCTTTCTTTTGGAATACTCCCGTCTTGGAAGTGGAGAATCTGTTTTGTTTTCCCAATAGTGTTTCCCATCAAAATGCACCCAGGTAGCCGAACCGGAATAACGAGGGCTGTCATCTACCTGGAAAACTTTTTGCGTCCATTGCCCCTTAACAGCTTCTTTCGGCAGTGTTTTAAACACCCAGTTATTGTCTTTGTCGTAATAAAAAACATTTTGATTTTCAAACTCCCAATCCTGCCGCCAGTGCTTGATTATCATAGTATCGTTAATCACCAACAAATGTTGTATGGAAATTTTATCTTTTTCATCAACAATAGGAAGTGCTAGCTCAAGAGCTGCAGCCGTATAATCCAGCTTTTTTTCATAATCGATTTCCGGAGCGAAAGTTTCCGTGTATTTAAAGGTAATTTCATAACAGCCACACATGTTTTTAATGGCTGTTCTATCCATATCTTTTTTCTTTTGACCAAAGCCCATCGTCACGAATAGTGATAATGAGAGGAATAGCAATATATTTTTCATTTTCTGCAGGGTTTATTTTTTCTAGAGCGGATACAAAAATATCAATTTAATTTAGAATCAATAAAAATAAGAGGTTATATTTGTGCACATTTTTTGCCATGAGATCAGCCCGGTACATAATAGCAATCTGTGCCACAGTACTACAAAGTTATCACTTAATTGGTCAAGAAGAGCAATCTCAGGATACTGTGCTTACCCAAGATCTGGATGAAGTTGTGGTAACTGCAACCCGAACGGTGCGTCAACTCTCTTCACTTCCTCTCCCTGTGACCCTTATTCCCCAAAAACAAATAACCCGTTCCGGGGTTACCCGTTTAAATGAAATTTTAAGTGAACAAACCGGAATTGTAGTCACTCCTGATATCACTATCGGTGGTGGAGAAGGGGTACAGATCCAGGGTATCGCATCAGATTATATTCTGGTGCTTATTGACGGTGTGCCCGTTGTAGGCCGAAGCTCCGGGAATTTAGACCTCAGCCGATTCGCCATAGGCAATATTCAACAAATAGAAGTGGTGAAGGGGCCTTCTTCAGCACTGTTTGGATCAGAAGCTTTGGGTGGGGTTATCAATATCATTACGGAGCGTCCCGATACGGAAAAGATCAGTGGCCAGATCACCCATCGTGCTGGCACTTTCAATAATCAGAATACTACGGTAAGTATTGATCAACGTAAAGGAAAACTAGGATATTCTTTATTTGTAGATCGACTAAGTACAGACGGTTTTGACCTTGCTGACGGTGATGAGGGACAAACCATTAATCCCTTCTTCAATTATACCTTTAACGGAAGACTGTACTACGATTTCTCGGATAAGCTACAGCTGTTTGCTTCGGGGCGATATTTCACTCAGGATTTTGATATTCCTTCGGGTACCAGTGAAGAACGGGATGGTAATGCGCAATTGCGTTTGGATCATTCCCTTTCCAAAAAATCCCGATTCGAATACGAGTTCTATTACACCAACTACGTAACGGACGAACAAACAGTAGATCCGATAGATAATGAAGTACTATTGGATAATGATTTTGATCAACGCCTCTTTCGCCCTGAAATTCGTTTCAACCATACCTTTCGCCCAAACAATACCATGACCCTTGGTGGTGGGTACAATTTTGAAAGCCTGGACCGTTCGCTATTTGCAGAACAGGTCACTTTTGACTCCCAATATGTTTTTGCCCAGTATGATTTCATGCCTATTAAGAAGGTAAATGTAATAGTTGGCGCACGTTTTGATAATCACAGCGAATACAATTCGCAATTCAGCCCAAAAATCTCCGCCCGTTATAACATTACCGATCATTTTGCGGTAAAGGGTTCAGTGGGCAGCGGCTTTAAAGCTCCTGATTTCCGGCAGCTCTACCTGGACTTCACCAACGCAGCAGGTGGGAATTATTCGGTTTTTGGTAAAGAAGTGGAAGTTGAGGGCATCCAACGATTAATAGATAATGATGAGATCATTACCGATAATGAAGGGAATTTGATTTTGCCTGTTTCCCTGGAGGAGCTAGGAGAGCCCTTGAATGCCGAAAGTTCGGTGGGATACAATCTAGGGCTGGGGTATAACAAGGGACGATTCCGGGGGGATATTAACTTTTTTAGAAATGACTTCACCGATCTGATCGATACCCGAATCTTGGCTACCAAAAGGATCGGTGCTAATGTATTTGGCTATATAAACCGGGAAAGCGTCTATACCCAGGGAATGGAAGTAGACCTGCGTTATCACATTTTGGAACGACTAACACTTTCGGCCGGCTATCAATTGTTATTTGCCTATGATAAGGAAGTAGAGGACGAAATAGCCGAGAACGGAGCCTTCGCTCGTGATCCGGAAACTTTAGAAACCATACGGATAAGTGAGGACGATTATTTTGGTTTGGAAAACCGCTCCCGCCACATTGTTAATGCCAAGCTGTTTTACGAAATACCAGCGTGGGAGGCCAATGCCAACCTCAGGGTCATTTACCGTAGCCGGTTTGGGCTTACGGATACCAATGGTAACGGTTTCCTCGATACTTTCGACAACTCCTTTGTTGATGGTTATGCGCTGGTGAACCTGTCTTTTGGCAAAACGTTTTTTAAGTATTATCAAGTACAACTGGGCGCTAACAATTTATTTGACTTCCAGGGTACCAACCCTTTCTCCACAGCTAACAATGAAATTGCAGTGAACCCGGGCATACAACTGTTCGGACGATTAAATTTTAAATTTTAAACCATAAACAAAGATTCCTATGAAGACAACGTTCAAATTATTTGCACTCCTATTTACACTGTGTGCTTTTGTAGCATGTAGTGATGATGATGACGGGAATGAACTGATCGAGTTTACAATAACATCGATATCGCCAGAGTCCGGAACCGAAGGCACAGAAGTGACAATTACGGGGACAGATTTTCCTACCGATGCTTCCGAAGTAAGCCTGACCTTTGGGGGCGTTAACGCAACCATCAATTCCATTTCCAGCACGCAGATTGTAACTACTGTTCCGGCGGGAGCTTCCTCTGGGGAAGTAAGCATTGCTGCTAATGGTTTTACCCGAGCAGCACCATCTTCTTTTACGGTTTTAGTAGAATTCACAGTAAGCGCAATTGTTCCTGAAGCGGGTTTTATAGGGACGGAAGTTACCATTACGGGCACGGATTTTCCAACAGATCCCAGTGCAGTTGCCCTCACATTTGGTGGCGTTAACGCCACAATTACCACTATCACCAACACCCAGATCGTTACTACTGTTCCAATGGGAGCAACTTCAGGTGACGTGAGTATTGTGGCCAACGGATTTACCAAAACTACTCCGTCTACTTTTACCGTATTGTCTGAGTTAGTAGAGGCTACAGCAAGCGACATCCCTGCTCCCACTACAGGAGGTGGTTTTGGTGCGCCGGATGAAGGCCCTTTTACCAAGTTTAGTTTTGCCACCGGGGCGGTAACGGATAGCGATACGGAATGGGATATTGCCATTAGAGCAACTACCATTGCGGTGAACGGAGGGGTATTGACAGGTACTAACGACGAGCCGGACCGAAATGGAAATGGTGGTGCCGCTATTGTGGACGGGCAACTGTTTTCTGAAGTAACCAATGCGGACGGTCTTACGTTTGCTCAGGATGCCAGTGGTGCTTTTGCTATCCCAACCGGAAGTAATAACGGCTGGTATAACTATAATTTTATGACCAATGTAGTAAGCCCTTTGCCAGGTAAAGTCTTCGTATTCCGAACGCATGACGGTAACTACGCCAAAGTAGAGTTTTTGAGTTATTACGAAGGTGCTCCGGCCAGCCCTGATGGTTTTGCCGATACACCAAGATTCTACACCTTCAACTATATATATAACCCAAATGAAGGGAATACCCTTTTGGCCAACTAAACCATGAAACGCCATTAACATTTTATTCATCATCCTGAGCCTTTTTGGGCGGGATGATGATCTATGGCGGATTAGACAAATTCCAACCTAGCCCCACCCCAATCGAAGTGTTTGAAAGCGAAGAAAAATTTGCAGAACCCGGTAAAGAAGATAACTTACAAAAGATCCTTTCCATCAGCGGGAGTAAGCAAACCGGTTATTTTTGGCAATTGCTGGGGATCTGTGAGATCCTTTTTGGTTGGTTACTGATCCTTCAGTATACCAGCTTTGTGGGTGCCCTCTTTTTGCTTCCGATCACTTTACCTATTTTTTTGTTCCATGCCTTTCTTGAAACCGATGGCGTACCGGGTCTTTTGCCAACCGGAGCGCTTTTCCTGATCAACATAGCCCTGGTACGCAAAGAACGAAAGAAATGGAAACCTTTACTTTGGATTCGACCGCTTTAGTTATAGTTCTTATTTGAGTTAGTTTGTCACGAACCGGGGCGCTGCCCCGGTTTTTTTTGCGTTGCGGTCCTTACCAATATTTCTGCTACAGGCCGGGGCAGACTAAACAGGTGTAACGATCCAATTTTGTGAGATTCCTTACTTTTAGATAGAAATCAACCAAAATTGAAGGGGTATCTGCACATTATTTTACTGCTACTCTGTACCTGGTATTCCTTACAAGCACAGACGAAAACGCAGGACAGTCTGCTGCAACACTTTAACGATACACAACTACCGGATTCGGTACGTTATGGGTCCGGTTTAGCGCTGGCCCAATTGCAAATACGCACGAATATGGATAGCTCCCGCGCTACCGGGGAACAGTTATTAGACTTTGCAAAAAAGGTAAAGAATACCACCTGGCAAGCGCAGTCCTACAAATGGATAGGCATCACCTATGCCCAGCAGGGGCAGTTTACCGAAGCCCAGAACCACTTTCGCAAAAACTACACCCTGGTGCAGGAACTGGGGGACAAAAAAGCAATAGCCATTATCCTGGGTAATATCGGTACGGTCTTTTACGAAATGGGTAACTACCCCCAGGCCCAGGAATATATTTTGCAGTCTCTCCAAGATGCTGAAGTGCTTGGGGATAGTGCAACAATTTCGAGGGCTTTGAATAATCTTGGCAATGTGAACTACGACATGGGGAATGGGGTTAACGCACTGGACTATTACCAGCGAAGTCTTGCGATAAAAGAACAAATGGGTCTCGTGAATACCCTGTCCTATGCGCATAATAATATCGGCCTCGTACATTCTGAAATGGGAGATCACAAGGCGGCTATTGCCAGCTACAGTAAAAGTTTGAAACAATCCGAAGCCTTAAATGATTTGAAATCGGTATCCAGGGCCTACGGTAATTTAGGGATGGAGTACTCCAAAATGGGGAATTATAACGAAGCCCTGGACTATCTAAATCGGGGATTACAAATCATGAAGGACCTCAATGACGACGACGGCCTGGCGAACACCCTGTTGTATCGCGGGAGAAACTATCTTTCTATGAATCGCCCTCGCAAGGCACTGGAGGATTGCCGGAAGGTACTCGATATTACCTTGGCCACCGGAGCGATCAATCTCCAAAAAGAGACCTGTGACTGTTTGAGCAGAGCATATGCTGCTCTGGGAGACTATAAAACTTCACTCAATTTTCAGCAACGGTATACCGTCCTAAAAGATTCCCTCTTCAACAAAGAACGTACCCGGGAGATAACCCGGGCCGAAATGAACTATGCCTTCGAAAAAAAACAACTGGCAGACAGTATCAACTTTCACAAACTACAAACGGCGCAACAGGTAGCATATGAGCGCAGACTAAACCAACAAAACACCCGGTTCTACGTTCTATTGATCGTGAGTTTGATGGTCATCGGATTTTTGACTTTTTTGTATTACAAATACCGACAAAACCTGAAGCTGAAAAAAGTTGAGAACCAATTACTAAATACTGAGATTGAATACAAAACCAAAGACCTAACTACCCTGGCTGTAAATATTTCCAACAATCAGGAATGGGCAGAATCCTTAGCAGAACGCCTGGAACTACTAAAAGCAGCAACCGGACGGAAACGTCAAAAAGAACTGGAGCAGTTGGAGGCTGAAATTAAGAATAAGATATGGGTGAATAAAGACAGTGACGACTTTTACCAAAAGGTAGATGAGCTTAGCAGTTCCTTTTATACCCGCCTGAACGAACAGTTCGATGGGCTTACTAAAACCGACGTTCGACTTTGTTCTTTTATCAAGCTGGATCTAAACACCAAACAAATTGCCACCCTGCAAAATATCAATCCCGCTTCGGTAAAAATGAGTCGAAACCGGCTGCGAAAAAAGCTGAATCTTAATCCAGAGGAAGATTTATCTGCATTTTTACACACATTTTGATCGAAATATCAATTTATTCATTAACAAGTAGTTACAAACAAAAAATCGCACTTTGTAACCCATTTGTAACCCTCCCATGACAGTGATGTAACCCATTTGTAATCCACCAATATTCTTAGGAAGGTTTTCCTCGTGACTAGGTTTGCCATCGAATTAAAAATCGAAACGTCATGAAGAAAATTGTAATGTTTATGTATTCCATTGTTGCGTATCTGATCGCATTTGCATCCATCCTTTTTTGGATCGCATCAGTCGGCAACTTAATTCCGGGTATCGGAATTGACCGAACTCCTCAACTCCCCGTGGTTTGGGCTGTAGCAAACAATCTTTTGCTGATCTCATTGTTTGGGGTGCAGCATAGCGTAATGGCAAGAAAATGGTTTAAAACGCTCTTTGCCCGGTATTTCCCAAAGCCTGTTGAACGAAGTACTTTTGTCCTAATATCCGGGGTATTGCTCTTTAACCTCGTGTATAACTGGCAGCCTGTTGGCGGCTTGTTATGGGAAGTAACTCCTGATAGTATTTTATATTATCTGCTGTACGGATTGTTCTTTGCTGGTTGGGCTATTTTATTTATCAGTTCGTTTTTGATCAATCATTTCGATCTGTTTGGACTACGCCAGACCTTTTTGGAGCTTATGAATACCCCCTACACTCAATTACAGTTTCGGATAACACTTTTCTACAAGTATGTGCGCCACCCACTCTACTTTGGGATGCTATTAGGTATGTGGGCCACTCCTACTATGACCGTAACGCATTTGTTATTTGCTATTGCCATTTCTATCTATGTGGTTATTGGAACTCTATTTGAAGAAAAGGATCTCATGAACGAGTTTGGAGAAACGTATAAGGCGTACCAGGCTAAAAAACCAATGCTTATTCCATTTACCAAATGGCAAAAAAGCAGCCATTCCAACCTTATTGCAAAGGAGAAAATTTAATACGAACACACATCATCATCAAAAATCGAATAAACAATTTAACCATGAAAACAAGATTAGAATACAGGAGACCATTATTCTTTGGATGGTATAGCATCCCTTCAACCAGTAAAAAAAGAAGGATCGAAAGGACAACTCGAACAATTTTTTCAGCTCCTAATTAGACGATTAACAACAAGCAAAGGACCAAAGGGCATTTCAAAGATGCCCTTTTATTGCTCTTATTTGTACGTAGTCAAAGTGTTTTAAACTATACTTTTATCTCACTCAGTAAGGCCTCCGGATTATTAAACACCCTGTTATTTTCAAACCGTAACACTGTAAATCCCAGGTCTTCTAAACGCGTATCACGTATATGGTCTTTCTCTTGAGCTGAAGCGTTATTATGCACTTCGCCATCCAATTCTATGATCAGTTTTCGGTGGGACAATGAAAATCAACGATATAGTAGTTGATACTGTGTTGTCTTCTGAACTTTCTACAGGCCAGTTGTTTATTCTGAAGATGTTTCCAAAGATAGGCTTCCGCTGAGGTCAAGTTTAATCATAACGCCATTCTGTATTCCCGCATTTCAGAGGTATTGTGCTTTTTCACCACTTTCAAACTCGCAAAAAAGTCTAAAGTTCCTTGTCCCTAGACAGGGAAAGATGGGATCCCGATTACAAAAACAAAAGACAGGTCTTTTGACCTGTCTTTTCTCTGATTGGTTGATTTTATGCTTTTACCGCCGGATTCCAAATCCCCGTTTTTACTGTTTTCGATACATAGTCCGAAAAGTCTATGGGAGGTCGTCCCAGCACTTTCTCCACGTCCTTGGTTATGACCTGGTTTTCGGGATTATCCAAAACGTGCGTAAACAAGTATTCAATAAGCCAGATCATATCCTCCGGGAGTTGCATTTCCTGCATAGCCCCTACATATTCCCGGAGCGTTATCGGAATGAATTGCAGGTCCCTTCCGGAAGCCTTCGCAATTTCAGCAGTAACCTCGGCAAACGTTAGCAAACGTGGCCCGGTGAGCTCATATATCTTTCCAGCATGACCCTTGTTCAGTAAGATCTCCACTACCACATCGGCAATATCATTGGCATCCACATAAGGTGCCGGACTTTGCGCATTGGGTAGGGCTACTACTCCTTGTTGGATAGGTTCCAGGAAAAAGCTTTCACTAAAATTTTGGCTGAACCAGCTCGCGCGAACCACCGTAGCTTCAATGCCACAGTTCAGTACGATCTGCTCACAACGTTGGGCTTCTACCTCCCCCTTCCCGGACAAAATGACTAGCTGCTGTACTCCTTGCTGTTTTGCCACTTTGGTTAAAGCTTCAATGGCCTCCTTGGCACCAGGAACCGCAAGGTCCGGTTGATACGTAATATACATTTTTTCAATACCTTCCAGGGCAGCTGGCCATCCCGCGGGTTGATGCCAGTCAAAAGCCGGGGTTTCACTTCTTGAACCGATACGAACGTTGTACCCTTGGTTGTGCAAGCGTTCGGCGATGCGTCGCCCGGTTTTTCCTTTTCCTCCTAATACTAAAATGTTGTTTTTCATGTTGATTTCTGTTGTATATGATTTGTACTTATTTGTTTATGCATGTTATGATGAGAAGTGCAAAAGCTATCGTTCCTGTAACTACCCGAATGGTATGAAAGCGATTCCAGGGTTCCTCAAATTGTTGCCGTAAAGCACTCAATTCCTCAGCACTGCTCTGGGCCAGATCGGTTGTATCCAAGAGTTCATTTAGGGGCACATTTCCAAAGACCGTTACCAGGATCACCCCAAAGAAGTAGATGAGCACGGCAGTAAACACCATCCAAAAGTGGGTAGGGGAGATTCCTTTGCTAGTAAAAACGGCAACAATACCTAGCATGAGCGAGCCCATAAAAACCCCATAAAAAATAGGATTCAAGATGCTACGATTCATTTGTTGGAAGGCGCTCAGGTAACTCTGATCGTCCAATTGTCCAATACCAGGGGTAACGGCGTTGCCCCAGGTGAAGCATAGTCCGGCGACCAGCCCAACCAGTAGGACAGTCGCGAAAAGTGATAGATTGCTCAGTGTGATTTCCATGTTTCATAGTTTTTTAGTTAATACGCTTTAGTTTTTGAGTGTAAACCTTTGCATACCAATACAATACGGCTATAGTGATAAATTCCAATCCAATGATCCAGAAACCTAAATCGGTAAAAAAGGCGTAGTAGCTCCCTCCCTTAGGGAGTACAAACACAGGTACGGTGATAAAAGCATCTAATGCTGTCGCCGTTAAAAAGAAGGTCTGTCCTACCCAGTACCCATGGGTATACTGCTCTTTCTTATAATACCTTTTCGCTCCAAACCAAACCAGGGGAAGTACTACAGTAAACAATACCATATTGGCTTGCTGTTCCGGATCAGTTAGCACTGGGACAAAGAAGGAGAGCGTGTAGGCGCTTACCCCTAGGACCCAGATGGCAACTCCAATTCCAATTGCTCTAAACGTTTTCATGACTGCTTGTTTTTGAATTACAGGTCAAAACTAAGGCAGCCACTATCCAAACATTTGTTTGAAAAGGAGTATGATTTGTTCGAAAAGGAGCAAGTAGTAGATTCTATGATGTTCACGGTATCTCTGAGACCGAACTTTGCTTGTTTAATTCAGATATCAGAAATAACTAATAGCGCCCCTTTTTATAGTATCAAGTCATTTCGAACCGATCCTGAGCTCTGTGAGGGGAGTGTGAGAAATCTCATCTTTCCAATACCATAATCATTCGAGAAATAGATTTCTCAGTCGCTTTGCTTCTTCGAAATGACTAAAAGTTTCCGTAATTAGCTTTTCCCTTCAAAAGTCATTTCGAACCGATCCTGAGCTCC
>JBCDHD010000023.1:0-46624 GCA_038750505.1 Bacteroidota bacterium
ACGACTGTCTTGCGATATGCTCTAGGTATCTGTGCCATCCACAAGACCGCTTAGTTCAATGTCCGTTATCTGATCCGTTGCACTGACTATCGTTCCGCTTCCTGTCACCGGGGTGCCGCCTCCACTACTGCTGAAACTATAATTGTAGGTTGCTCCTACTTCGGCAGCGGCAAAAGTGAAACTAATTGCGCCTTCATTTGCTGCTATGATAGGGTCTTGGTCAATACTTACCGAATAGCCTGTGGGCACTGCACTTGCCTTGGTCGCTGTATCCGTTGCGGCGGTTCCTGTACCATTACCATTGGTCAGGGTAACACTCAAGGTAACAGTGCCATCCACAAGACCGCTTAGATCAATGTCCGTTATCTGATCCGTTGCACTGACGATCGTCCCGCTTCCTGTTACCGGGGTGCCGCCTCCGCTACTGCTGAAACTATAATTGTAGGTTGCTCCTACTTCGGCAGCGGCAAAGGTGAAACTAATTGCGCCTTCATTTGCTGCTATGATAGGGTCCTGGTCAATACTTACCGAATAGCCTGTGGGTACTGCACTCGCCTTGGTTGCCGTATCTGTAGCAACCGACCCTGTACCATTGCCATTGGTAAGGGTAACGCTCAATGTAACCGTGCCATCCACAAGACCGCTTAGGTCAATGCCCGTTATCTGATCTGTTGCACTAACTATCGTGCCGCCTCCCGTTATAGTGGTACCGCCTCCGCTACTGTTAAAACCATAACTATAAGTGGCGCCTACCTCAGCACCAGCAAAGGTGAAACTGATCGCACCTTCATTGGCCGCCGTGATCGGGTCCTGGTCAATACTTATCGAATAGCCCGTGGGTACTGCGGTTGCCTTAGTCGCCGTATCTATGGCAGCAGCTCCTGTACCGAACCCATTCGTTAAAGTAACAATTAAAGTAACTGTTCCATCCACAAGGCCACTGAGGTCAATGCCGGTTATCTGGTCGGTTGCACTGACAATCGTACCGCCTCCCGTTACCGAAGTGCCGCCTCCGCTACTGTTGAAACTATAAAGGTAGGATGCCCCTATTTCGGCAGCAGCAAAGGTGAAGCTGATCGCGCCTTCATTGCCCGCCGTGATCGGATCCTGGTCGATACTTACTGAATAGCCTGTGGGAAATTGCCCGTATCCCCATAAACAAGAAATAAAAAAAAGAAAAGTACAAAAGGATTTAATCCTTCGTTTAAGAAGATCAAAATCTATTAAGTAGGGTATTATCCGTTGTTGCCAATCTCGTACCAAAAACACCTTCTTACTATTACTACTTGGGGGACGGCAATATTACTAAAATTCAGGTGATTGCACCAACATAAAGGATTAAATCTAAGTTTCTTTGGACAAACTACCTTTTGAAACGGCCGTATTGCTTTAGGCGAGTTGCGCAGAAGATGTTACCACCTGGGAATCAATCTTTTTGACCAGTCCCTGAAGTACTTTTCCCGGACCTACTTCTACAAAGTCCGCAGCACCGTCCGCAATCATATTTTGTACACTTTGGGTCCATTTTACAGGAGCCGTAAGCTGCGCGATCAAGTTGACCTTTATTTGCTCCGGATCTGTAACTGCAGTAGTAGGGACATTTTGATACACAGGACAGTTCGGACGTTTAAACGCGGTCTGTTCTATGGCAGCGGCCAGTTCTTCGCGAGCGGGTTCCATTAAGGGGGAATGGAACGCTCCTCCCACAGGTAATACCAAGGCGCGCCTGGCACCAGCTTCTTTTAGTTTCTCGCACGCAAGATGGACGGCCGCTACTTCACCAGAAATGACCAATTGGCCAGGGCAGTTATAATTGGCCGGGACAACAATGCCGTCTACTTCTGCGCATATTTTTTCTACAAGGGCATCTTCCAAGCCCAAAACAGCCGCCATTGTACTGGGTTGTAGTTCACAGGCCTTTTGCATCGCCATCGCCCGTTTTGAGACCAATTTCAGCCCATCGGCAAACTCTAAAGTATCATTAGCCACCAATGCGGAAAATTCTCCAAGGGAGTGCCCTGCTACCATATCGGGCTGTATGCTGTCTCCCATCACTTTTCCCATAATTACAGCATGCAGGAAAATAGCAGGTTGGGTAACTTTGGTCTGCTTTAAATCTTCGGCGGCCCCTTCAAACATGATATCCGTAATGGAAAAACCAAGAATTTCATTGGCATCCTCAAAAAGCTCTTGTGCCTGGGGGTACTTTTCGTATAAGTCCAATCCCATTCCAACAAATTGCGCGCCTTGTCCAGGAAAAATATATGCCTTCATAACTAAACAAATTCGGTTTGGCAAAAATAGAAAAAGGGCAGAACTGTGGTTCTCAATTACTAGTTTATTTGAACCAACTGCTATATTTCACGTAATTATTGGCAATACGATCAATTTCTCCTGAGCTCAACGCCGGGCTAACCGCCTTGAGCTTTCTAGCCGGCATTCCAGCGAAAATCGTACCCGAAGGCACATGCGTGCCTTGGGTTACCACCGCCCCGGCAGCTATGATCGAATTGGATTCCACCACACAGTCATCCATAACGATTGCCCCCATACCTATGAGGACGTTATCGTGAATAGTGCAACCATGGACTATTGCATTATGCCCAATAGATACGTTGTTGCCAATTGTAGTTGGCGATTTTTGATACGTGCAATGGATCACTGCGCCATCCTGAACATTCACTTTGTTACCCATTTTAATAAAATGAACATCTCCTCGTATAACCGCATTGAACCATACACTACACTGTGTTCCCATGAGCACTTCTCCAACAATGGTTGCATTTTGAGCAATAAAGCAGTCCGCTCCAATTTCCGGGGATTTTCCATTTACGGCTTGTAGTATCATTTAAAAAAGTGTATTTGGTTTTATCATTGAAAATGAGAGAGTAGATCCGCCTTTCGCGTAGCAGATACCGAAAGTTCCTTACCGCTGTTCAGCAGTACACTTCCCCCCTTTCCCTTTTTGTATTGTGCAATTTCATTAAGATTGACCAGATAGGATTTGTGGATGCGAACAAAAGGAAAATCCTGAAGCAATTCTTCAAAGTGTTTTAAGGTTTTGCTCACCAAGATCTTTCGTTCTTTCAAATGAATTTCCGTGTAGTTATCATCGGCTTTGCAATAATGGATATCCGCCACTTCTAAAACCTTAAAACCATCCTGCTGGGGTAGCGTGATCTTCCCCTCCGCTTTGGCAAAATTGGACTGCAATAGTTTTCCTTCCAGCGCGTTTTCGCGTTCTTTGATGTTGGCAACATACTGCACGCCTTTGATCAACTCATCAATATTAATGGGTTTCATCAAATAATATGCGGCGTGACTGTTGAGCGCATCCAAGGCATAATGATTGTACGCTGTTACAAAGATGGTCTCAAAGGTCCTATCAGGTACTTTTTCTAATAGATCAAAAGCATTTCCAAAAGGCATTTCTACATCTAAAAAAACAAGATCCAAGGTTTCTTTATTTATTAGCTCCAGTCCTTCCTGGATACTGGAAGCCTCGCCACATAGTACTACTTCTTCACAATATTTGGCAAGATATTCCCTAAGAATTTCTCTGCTATGCGCTTCGTCTTCTATTAGTATTGCATTGAGCTTCATTAATCCCTTTTTAATTTCAGCACCACCTTGGTGCCCGTACCACTTTCTTCCAGGTCAGAAATGGTAACTTCTACTTTGTTCCTATGCATGGTATTTAAAATAGCGATTCGCTTTTTAATATTTCCCATGCCTTTGGATTTTTGTTTTTTCTGATGCTGCGTTTTCAGCTCTGCCGACCTTTTCCTCCCAATACCATCGTCCGCCACTGTTATCTGTAAGATATCCTTACCGATTTGTTCAACTGTAATTTGTAACATCCCCTTTTCCTGCTTATACCGTAAACCGTGCCAGATAGCATTCTCTACATACGGTTGCAAGAGCATGGGCGGAATTTCAAAAGCGTCCACGGTAACATCCTTAGCCACCGCAATGTGATAGTCAAATTTATCAGGGAAACGAGAGTGTTCCAACTTTACGTAAAGCCGCAATAATTCCAATTCCTTTGTAAAAGGAATATAATCTTCCTCGGAGTTTTCCAAAACATTGCGCATTAAAACGGAAAAATCACTCAAAAAACGGTTCGCGCTACGCTCATCGTTTTTAGCGATGTAACTGTTCACAGAGTTCAAGGCGTTAAATATAAAATGCGGATTCATCTGAGATCGCAGCGATTTCAAGGCCAATAAATTATTGGCTAACTTTTGTTTTTGGTTACTACGATAAAACAAGAAGGCCGTTAGGCCCAACAAGCCCATTCCAAACACCAGCGAATAGATCAGCCATTCCTGACGTTTGCTCCGTTCCCCTATGAGTTCCTGTTCTGTTAACGCAAGGCTATACTTGCTTTGACTCAATTCGCGCTCCTGCTCCAAGGTGGAGATTCGGTTCTGTTTTTTAGCAATATCCAGGTTTAAACGCGCCAATCTGGAGATCTCCTGTTCTTTACGTACATACAGGCTGTCCACCAAGGTTACGTAGGCCTGATAATTTTCGAAGGCTCTTGTAAAATCGCCTTTGGTCTCATATACCTCAGAAAGCTCACGGGTAGCATCCTTTTGGACCACCAAATCATCCTCATCATCGGCTTCTACAATACTTCTTTGCAGATAGGGTATCGCCTCATCAAAACGCGACTGAGCGATATAGGCCTGGGCAATCTTGTAATTGATCCGTTGGGAAGTGATCGAATCCGTACCAATGATGCCTTTTTCTTTTGCTACGGTTTTCTCAGGAAGTTGCTGAATCTGGTCCAGGCTTTTCTTTCGCAATGTTATTTCATCTTGAAACCTATTGGACCGATTGTAAAAATCAGCTACTTTTTCATTCTCTTGTATAGCCCGTTGGGGTGCTTGTCTTTGTGATAACTGCAAGGCATTGTCGTAATACCCCTGTGCTTCGATCCGCCTGTCCAAGCTCGCATAGGTCTCCGCAATTTTCGAATTGATATCGATCACTTTTTCCGAAACCTGATTCTTTTGAGCAACTTTCAGGCCCTCTTTGTAATAGTCCAGTGCCAATTCCGTAGTACCTAGTCCCCTGTAAGCATCTCCCAGTCCTTCTTGCAACGCAATTCGCTGTAAGGGCTCAAGTCGTTTTAAATTTAGTAATTCGGTTAGTTCTTTTTCGGCTTCGGTGTAATTGGCATTGGCAAGATAGGCCTTTGCCAATAGCAGACCAGCTTTGATCGTTTTCTTCGCTTTTTGAGCATCCTGGAGATTGGTGATGGCCAAATCATATTGCCGATGATACAGGTACACCTCGCCAAGTAATGTAAGTGATCGAGCCAATTGGGTTTTCGCCCCGTTCGCCCCCAAAATAGAAATAGACTGCGAAACAAATTCAATACTTTTAGCAATATCCCGACTTTTATAATATTCCGCAGAATCCAGATATACCTGATGTTCCGCAGTTAAAGCGGATACTCTTTTCTGTTGTCGGGAAGGAGCGTAATCCTGAACCTCAACAATCACATCCTCCTTAGAACGTATCCTATACCTTACAGGCTCAAAATCCGGGCTTTGAAACAGCAGCACGTCCCCTATTCGCACATTTATCCGAAACTCGCCCAAACCATTGGTAATCGCGTATTCCCCCTGGTCCGTACTAACTTCCGCGCCGGAAATCGGAGTCCCATTTTCTTTTGCCCTTACCTGCCCTTTCAAAACAAAGATATCCCCCTGCTGCGCATTGATAGCGCTCCAGGAAAACAAGGCAAAACAAACAAAAACTAGTATAGAAGATGGTTTGATCATGAATTCCTTTACGTAGCATAAACTTAGGGCATTTGCCGCGCAATAAAAAATGAGGTTTCCGCCAAAACCCCTTGAAAAAAGGGAGTTTTCACCTATATACTCAATGAAAAGGCCTTCTTACTCATCGTCGGCTTCCAATCGCTCAATTTGGATTTTTTCCATGGTATTCTGCACCTAGCTTTATCCCGGATTAAAAAACGAAAAACTATGAAACGAAGGATCATTTTACTTGTTTTGGCCAGTTTAGGAATAAGTGCGATGTATGGCTATTCCAAAAAACAGATGACGGAGAAGGAAGCATACCGTCCGTCTACAGTGGCAAAAACACAACCTGCCCTACAGCAGTACGTTAAAATTGCATTACTGTTAGACACCAGTAATAGTATGGATGGCTTAATAAATCAGGCTAAAGCCCAGCTTTGGGATATTGTGAACGAGTTTACCCATGCCCGCTGCGGCAATCACAGTCGACCCAAGTTGCAAATCGCGCTCTACGAATATGGAAATGACAATCTTTCTTCCCGGGAAGGGTATATTAAGCAAGTATTGAATTTTAGCAGTGACCTGGATGAAATTTCCGAAAAGCTTTTCTCACTTACCACAAACGGCGGGGAAGAATATTGCGGGCAAGTCATCCATACCTCCCTAAAGCAATTGGAGTGGGGTAAAAACCCGGATGACCTTAAGTTGATCTTTATTGCAGGCAACGAACCGTTTACCCAGGGAAAATTGGATTACCGAGACGCTACGGCGCAAGCTAAGGAAAAAGATGTGGTAGTAAACACCATATTCTGTGGTGGCTACGAACAAGGTATAGCGACACAGTGGAAAGATGGTGCGATCAAAACGGGAGGCGATTATATGGCAATCGATCATAATCAACAAGTAGTTCATATTGCTACACCGTATGATGACATCATCATCCAGCTAAACAACAAACTCAACAAAACCTATATAAGCTATGGGTATGCCGGAGCAAAACGCGCAAAACAACAGGCATCTCAGGATCACAATGCCTACGAATTAGCAGAATCCGTAGCAGTCAATCGGGCAGTGAGCAAGAGTTCCCGGCTTTATAAAAATGCTGAATGGGATTTGGTGGATGCTGTAGAAGATTCCGAATCCGTTTTGGACGAACTGGAAGAAGAACAACTTCCAAAAGCACTCCAAGGGAAATCACAAGAGGAGATCAAAGCTTATGTAGCCCGGAAAAAAACAGAAAGGATCAAGATCCAGAAAGAGATCCAGGAATTGAATACTAAACGGGAAGCGTATATTGCCAGGCAGCAGAAGGACCAGAAAGGAGAATTGGAAAACGCCATGCTATTAGCGATTAAAAAACAGGCGGCAAAAAAGAACTACAACTGGCAATAAAATAGGCAGAGGCATTGCTATTTCGGCGTGTATGGTTTGTATGCGCCGAAATGTTTTTCCCGTCAATTCGCAGCCGGGCAGTAGCAATCGTAGCGATTCTCCGGTTGCTCTCCGATGTCATAGCCCAGAGTAATTTGATGAAAGCCTCCATCAGCAAAGCGGATATCTCCACTTTGATACGAATAATTGTAGGAGAAGAGGAACCGATTTACATTTACACCCACAATAGGGGTAAAAAGTTGTAGTCGTTGCTCTCCAAAAGAACCATTTTGTTGAAATTGGGCACCGTCAAAACTTCTTCTGTAGGATAAACCGCCCCAAATGGTCCCAAATCCAACATCCTTGTACGCTTTTGCATTGATATCGATCGTGCGTTCCCTGGTAAAATCCGTCATTTGAAATAAAACGGAGGGTTCTACACGAAAATCACCTCTGCCAAAAACATAACCGGCAGAGAGGAGATAGCGCCGTAAATTATCAAACTCTGCTACAGTATACAGATCCCTGCCACTTCCCAAAAGATTAAGAATAGCCGCATGGGCATAAAACTCCAGGTAATTGTAGGACGCTCCCAAATCTACATTAAAGTAGCTTGTCGTGTTTTTCACTCCGCTAATAATGGGATCTGGAATTACTGATCGAAATTCTGTCTCATCCAGACTGCTTAAAATAACCCCGGCACTCAACCCAAAAGACAGCTGATTTAAGGTCCTGAAATCCCCAGCAAGCTGCAAATGATGGGCATAGGTCCCTTTAAATCCGGTTTGGGAGTGAAATCCATTGGAATCATTAAAAAGGATAAAACCTATCCCGCTGCGTTCCCCTACTCTAAAATTAGCGTTAAAGGTCTGTAAATTAGGTGCTTCATCCACATCAAACCACTGCTGTCTCGCAGTGAGTCTAAGTTTTCCACCTTGGCCAATGCCCGCCATAGACGGATAAACCAAATAGTAATTATCGGCTAAATAATCAAAATAAACAGGGATACCCTCTTGCGCACGTAGGCTGTAGCATAACAAGAAAGTTAACAGCGGTAAAAGGAGCAATTTTTTCATTAAGATATAGGGGCTATGTATTAGTTCCGTGCTGCATAAACAACTACATAACGGTTTAAAGCTAACATTATTATAAATTTTTATACCCACAATTCCTTCGTAATTTTGCTAAAACTCGACGCTATGAAAGAATTCAATATAACCGTAGTTGAAACCAATAATGCTGCTATCCTGAAGTTTGAGGCGAACCACTTCCTGGTTAAGGAAAACTATGAGTTCGGCAATATAGATGAAGCAAAAAGTTCGCCTCTGGCCCAACAACTGTTTCACCTTCCTTTTATAAAAACCGTATATATTTCCGGAAATTTCATTGCTCTGGAACGCTTTGATATTGTGCAATGGAGTGATGTAAAGGACGAGGTAGCCCAAACCCTGGTGGAGTATTTGAACGCAGGACAGCCGGTAGTATTGGAAACCGATACTTCTAAAAAAGTGCCTGTTACGGTATATGCCGAGGTGACTCCTAATCCATCCGTAATGAAGTTTGTGGCCAATAAGGCGATTGTACCGGCAACTTTCGAATTTAAAAATATTGATGAGGCCAAAGATTCCCCGCTGGCACAGCAACTTTTCCATTTTCCTTTTGTAAAAGCCGTTTTTTTCGATCAGAACTATGTTTCCATAATGAAGTACGACATGGCAGAATGGGACACCATTACCATGGAACTTCGGGAATTGATCCTTGATTTTTTGGCCGATGGGAACCAAGTGGTAGTTACAGAAAAATTAAGTGCGGGAAACACTACCCCAACGGCCCAGGCAGAACCCGTACCTCAAGATAAAACCTCACTGCAGATCATCAATATTTTAGAAGAGTACGTAAAACCCGCAGTGGCCAGCGATGGTGGAAACATCCTCTTTCAGTCCTATGAAGAGGATAGTAAAACAGTTAATGTAATTCTTCAAGGGGCCTGTAGCGGCTGTCCTTCATCCACCTTCACCCTCAAAAATGGTATTGAAACCATGCTTAAAAACATGTTGGGGGATAAGGTTAGGGAAGTGGTTGCTTTAAATGGCTAGGCTGGGCATTATTTGTTATCTTGAGGAAATTTAAAAATACGAACTATGGCTGTTTTAAAAGTAATTGAAGTACTCGCCAACTCAGATACGAGTTGGGAAGACGCAACGGCAAAAGCGGTAGCACAAGCTGCGAAGTCCGTAAAAAATATTCGTTCCGTATACATTAACGAGCAAAGCGCCACAGTTTCCGATGGCAAAGTAGCGGAATATCGTGTGAACGTTAAGATCACTTTTGAAGTAAATTAAGGGGTGCCCCCTTTTGAATTTGGCGCCTTTCGGCGCCTTTTTATTTGATGCTTTTTACATGAGGCTTTACCTTATCTCCCTGGCTTTACTCCTCTTGGGATGCTCCCAAAAGAACCCAGCAATGAAACATAAATTTACCAATGCCCTGGTTCATGAAACCAGCCCCTATTTGCTGCAGCATGCCCATAATCCTGTGAACTGGGAAGCGTGGAACCCGGATGTTCTGGAACGGGCAAAAAAGGAAAACAAACCCCTTTTGATCAGTATTGGATATGCTTCTTGCCACTGGTGCCATGTGATGGAGAAAGAATGCTTTGAAGATGAGGAGGTGGCCAAGATGATGAACGCCAATTTCATAACTATTAAGATTGATCGCGAAGAACGCCCGGATGTAGATCAGATCTATATGGACGCGATACAAATGATGACGGGCAGTGGCGGTTGGCCCTTAAATATTGTGGCTTTACCGGATGGACGCCCCTTTTGGGGAGCTACCTATCTCCCCAAAGAGAATTGGATGAAATCCCTCGAGCAATTGGTCAACCTGTATACCACGGATCGTACAAAAGTAGAAGAATACGCTTCCAATCTTGAAAAAGGCATTCAAGCTATCAATCTGGTAGAAGCAAAAACTGCTACCGATCATTTCTCCCTGAAAAACTTAAAAAGTACTACTACCAAGTGGGCTACTTACTTCGATACGTATTTAGGAGGCTATAAGCGGGCGCCAAAATTCATGATGCCCAACAACCTGGATTTCCTGCTTCATTATGCGGTGTCAGAAAAAGAGGAAACGATCATGGCGTACGTGGATACCACCTTGACCCGAATGGCGTACGGAGGTGTTTTTGATCAGGTTGATGGTGGATTTTCGCGATATTCCGTAGACGCTAAATGGCACGTACCGCATTTTGAGAAAATGCTATACGATAATGGACAATTGGCAAGTCTTTACGCCAAAGCTTATGCCACTACGAAAAATCCTCTGTACAAAGCGGTGGTTGAACAGACGATCAACTTTGTAGTAGCAGAGTTTTTGGACGAAAGCGGTGGATTCTATTCCTCTCTGGATGCGGACAGTCTGAATGAAACAGGTACGCTGGAAGAAGGCGCCTTTTACGTTTGGCGGGAACCGGAATTAGATGCCTTTTTAGGAGAAGATTTTCCTCTTTTTAAAGACTATTACAACATCAATACCTACGGGCTTTGGGAGGAAGGAAAATACGTATTGATCCGGGACAAAACCGATGCTACCATTGCAAAAAAACACGGCATTACCGTTACACAAGTGAAGGAAAAAATTAACCAATCCTTGCAAGTGCTTAAAAAGGTAAGGGATACCCGAAAAAAACCACGCCTGGATGATAAGATCTTAAGCGCCTGGAACGGACTAATGCTCCAGGGACTTGTAGATGGGTATCGTTATCTGCAAAACACCTATTATCTCGAGTTAGCACTAAAGAACGCTGGGTTTCTAGAAGAGAATATGATCAAATCCGATGGTTCTCTATACCGTAATCATAAAAACGGACAAAGTACCATTAATGCGTTTTTGGAGGACTACGCTTCGGTTTCAGAGGGGCTTATCTCGCTGTATGAAGTTACTTTTGATGAAAAATGGTTGTTAAGCGCGAAAGCGCTAATAGATTACGCCATCGCACATTTTACAGATCCCGCTACCGGGATGTTCTATTTCACTTCGGATCTGGACGAGGCTTTAATACGGCGGTCTGTGGAGGTTAACGACAATGTTATTTCCGCTTCAAATTCCATTATGGCGAAAAATCTTCTCAGACTGCATAAGATCTTTCCAGACGCAGGCTACGGCAAACGTGTTACTGGGATGCTGGGAAATGTTCAGGAAAATTTCCTGGAAAATGGTCAGAGTTTTGCCAATTGGCTGCACCTTGTACTTTTTGAAAATAAAAATTTCTATGAGATTGCTGTTGTTGGCAAAGATTTCAAAACCATTGGAGCGGAACTGGCTGCCAACTATATCCCCAATAGTGTATTGGTGGGAACACCGGAAGAAAGTACCCTGGACTTGCTAAAAAATCGCTACGATCCCGGCCGTACGTTGATCTATGTTTGCATAGAGGGCGCCTGTAAGTTGCCGGTAACCGATACGGAAAGTGTATTACAACAATTATAGCCTACAAGCATTAACCTAATAGTAGGTATTACTTCTGGTGATCCCTACATTGCTCAAAACACTAAAACATGATAGAAGAGATTAACAACTATGGCACCTATGTTGAAAGGGCTCTGGATTGGCTCTCGAATATGATTCCCAATTTGATCACCGCAGCCATTATACTCCTGGTAGGCTTATGGGTCATAAAAATGATCAACAAATTGGTAAGCCGATTTTTTGATCGAAAAGACTACGATCCTGCCTTGGAATCGTTTCTTCAAAGCTTTATAAAAATCGCGCTTAAAGTCCTGTTGGCCGTACTGGTGGTGACGCAACTGGGTGTAAAAACCTCTTCGCTTATCGCTATGGTGGGTGCCGCGGGGCTGGCTATAGGTTTGGCTCTACAAGGCTCTTTGGCCAATTTTGCAGGGGGAGTGCTCATCCTCCTCTTTAAACCCTTTCGCGTGGGGGATTGGATCTCTGCCCAAGGGGTGGATGGCGCCGTCAAGGAGATCACCATTTTTAATACGAAACTCACCACCTTTGGTAATCAAATTGCCATCATTCCCAACGGGCAATTAGCGAATGGCAATATCGTGAACTTCAATGCCGAACCCATACGTCGCGAAAACTATATCGTCGGGATCGGTTACGGTTCCGATATCAAAAAAGCAAAGGATATCTTATTAGAAATTTGCGACGACGACGCCCGTATTCTTACGGATCCTGCCCCAGAGGTTTATGTCAATAGTTTAGGAGATAGTTCGGTAGACCTTACCCTCCGATTCTGGGCCAGAAATGAAGAATTCTGGCCGGCACGTTTCAACCTGATCGAACAATCCAAAATACGTTTTGATGCTGCGGATATCGAAATTCCGTTCCCGCAACGGGTAGTACATACCTCAGACGATTAGGTCTTTTTTCCCTGTAGAATAAAGTCTTTTAGATAGTAGGGTTCAAAATAGGCGACATCTTCAAAGGTGCCCTGATCATAACGTGCCTGGGCAAGTAATACCATTTCCTTTGCGGAAGGAACGGCCGCGGTATAAAAGGAAAAATTACCCTCCGGTAACACCTCCTGGCATTTGGCTGCTCCACTTCCAATAAGATGTATTTGTTTTGCCTTCCGGAACGCATAGAACGCATTTTCATCAATGATCTCAGCACGGGTTTCCCGTATTGCTTCAAAGCGATGGTTGTATACAGCCGAGTACACCTCCATACGCCGGGCATCCAAAAGCGGAAGTGCCAACTCACCGGAGGAAAGGGACAACTGGTGGGCCATACTTTCCAGGGTGGGTACTGCGATCAGCGGGGCCTCCAGCGTAAAACATAAGCCTTTAGCCGCTGCCACCCCAATACGCAATCCGGTATACGAACCCGGGCCCTTACTTACCGCAATAGCATCTAATGCCGCGAGAGACAGCCCTGCCTTTTTTACGGCTTCGCTTATAAAAACGTGCAGTTGTTCCCCATGGGAATAGTTGGGCGTGTTCGCTTCTACCAAAGCAACCACATCACCATCAATACCAATAGCTACCGAGCAATTGGTCGTAGCCGTTTCCAAAGAAAGGATGCTTGCCATTGCGCAAAGATACTGCCCTACTTGAAAACAAAAGGAGCGAACCGATGGTTTTACTCTAATCGAATAGGAATTCCAAAATAAAATTCCAGGATTTTTAGGCGGAAAATGTAGTCGTATTTGGTCCGAATAACATTGGCGCGAGCGTCATCCAACCGCGACTGGGACTGCCCAAAATCAAATGCATTCAGCAAGCCAACATCAAAACGGTCTTTGGCATATTGATAGGCCAATTCGCGGGCTTCCAAGGTCTTTTCAGCAGCATCATAGGCCTTGGAAAACGTCTTCACATCTACATAGGCCTGATTAATGTCGGTTTCTAAGGTGAGTTTTGTTTGTTCTAGCTGCAGTTCAGATCGTTTCAGATCAATTTTGGCGCGTTTTACACTGTTCCTTGCGGTCCACCCGTTAAAAATAGGTACATCTATCCGTGCGCCATAGTTTACACCATCAAAGATCCAAAGTTGATCCACAAAAGTGGGTACAAACAAATCGCCGTTTTCACCCGGGATCTGGTTCCGGTTCGAATAGCTATAACTATAACCGAAGAAACCAGTAATAGTAGGATAATAGGCCCCTCTTGCAATTTCCACATCCTTCTCGGCAATATCAATATTGGTTTCTGCTAACTGGATATCATTCCGGAAACTCAAGGCTTTATCAAAGATTACCTTAGCTGAATTGTTCATGATCTCCGAAGGGGGAACTTCAAAGGTTTCATCTGCTACATCAAAGTTGTCGTAGTCTGTGATTTGCAACAACTGCGCCAGATTGATCCTGGAAATGGTAACCAGGGCTTCATTTTGCACGATCTGTTGCTCCTGTGTGGCAGCGGTAGCCTGAATATCTAATAGATCGCCTCTTGGTACCACCCCCGATTCCACCAACTCTTTGGTCCGTTTCACATCTTGTTCTGTGACGGCATACTGGGCTTGAGATACTTTTAATTGCTCCTTATTGGACAATACCTGCAAATAGGCATTCGCCACATTTAGTCGAATATCATCTTTCAAATCGTCCACACGATATTGGTTAGAAATCGCATTCATCCTGGCCCTGTTCAGCCGTTTAAAATTTCGCAACCCATCAAAAAGGGTAAGGTTGGAATTAAATCCCCCGTTTACCCGAAAGGTGGTTTCTGTGGTTGGCGCGTTACTACCCGGTACAATGGAGAAACCTACGGCATTAGAGGCACTTGAGTTGGCATTTAAATCAGGTAATAAAGCCCCTAGGGCATCTATCTTATCTATTTTGGCAGTTTCTAAATCCAATTCGAACTGCTCAATATCCAGGTTATTGTCTACAGCAAAGAGCACGCATTCTTCCAGCGTCCATTTTTTCATTTGCGCATTGCCAAAAAATACGGCACAACACGTCAATAGTATGCAAATAGTATACTTCATTTCGTTTTTTGATTTTCGATTTTTGATTGGTTATTCCGCACTCTCTTCTTCTCCCTCTCCCTCTTCTTCAGTACCTTTTTTAATGGGTTCGGTTTTATTCCACTGCTTTACATTGTCTTCCTTGGTCAAACCAGAAACGATCTCTACATTGATGCCATCTGAAATTCCGATCTCAATATCCCTACGTTCAAATTTTTGTTCTCCTGTAGATACTTCCACATAGGGTTTGTTAGTGTCTTTATCAAATTGAAGCAGCGCTTCCGGAATTACTAAAACACTATCCTTTTTTTCAAGGACCAGTGAAGCATTAGCACTGTAGCCTGCCCGGATCAGCAGATCATCTGACACGGCAACATCCCCTTCAATTTTAAATTGAACGGCCCCTGCTTCTTCCACACCTTTTGGGGCAATAAACTTCAATTGGGCTTCCAGTTCCTTATCCTCTACTGCTCCTAAAGTAATGGTTAAAGGCATTCCGATCTCCAGTTTCCCTACCTCGCCTTCATCCACTTTCCCTTCAAAGATCATTTTGCCAAGATCCGCAACGGTGGCTATGGTGGTTCCATCGTTAAAATCGTTACTCTGGATGACTTGATCTCCTTCCTCAACGGGAATTTCCAGAACGGTACCGTTAACGGTGGCGCGAATGTCCGTATTGGCACTGGTAGAGCCCCCGGCGGAACCCTTAAGTATAATTTGATAATCGTTTTGGGCATTTTCAAGCTCTAACTTGGCCTGCTCAAAAGAAAGCTCGATATCCTGAAAATCCTGTTCTGAAACTACACCTTTTGCAAAAAGGTCCTTATTCCTATTGAATAACAACTGTGCATTGCGTAGGGCCACTTTGGCATTATTTACCCTGCCTCTCGCCTGAAAAAGGGCTTGCTCGTTAGGCACTACTTTGATCACAGCGATCAACTCTCCCGCTTTTACCAATGTTCCTTCTTCCACATAGATCTTATCGATAATTCCAGTGATCTGCGGCTTCACCTCCACTTCATCTTCTGGAATCACTTTCCCCGTTGCCACGGTTTTCTTCTCAATACTGGAAACAAAAGGGTTGTGGGTCTCAAATTCGATAGTACCTTTACTGTTCGATTTGATAAAAAAGGTAGCCGCCCAAAGGGCGCCTAAAACCAGGACTCCAATACCTACCCATTTTAAAGTTTTTTTCATTTTTTGATTATTTAGTTCAAATTTTGGTTCGCTTTCTATTCTTCTCGTAGTGCATCAATGGGGCGTATACTCACTGCACGCTGTGCTGGGATCAGTCCAATTAATATTCCCAAAACCACCATTAAAAGCAGGGATCCCACCACATAAGGAATAGGTACTGTTGGATTGGTATAAGGAAAGTCGCCCCCTTGCGTTACGGAATCGATCAATTTAAGCGTAGCTGCCCCAGCAATGATCCCAATAATTCCAGCCAGCATTGTAAGCACTAAGGATTCTATAATGATCTGATTGCGGACCTCACCTGGAGTAGCACCCATAGCGCGTCGTACGCCTAGTTCCTTGGTGCGTTCTTTTACTGAGATCAAGAGAATATTCCCGATCCCGATTACCCCTGCCAAAATGGTTGCTATACCTACAATCAGGGACAAAAAGGTTAATCCTGCCGAAAATCCAAAGATCTGGTTGAAAGCCTCTCCCAAATTAAACGAACCTATAGCACGTTCATCCCGGGGATCTATCCTATGGATTCTGCGAAGGGTGGCTTTGATATCCTCTTCTACCTCAACAACGTCGGCATCGTCATACGCTGCTATGGTAAACCAGGATACATTCTCTCCGGTATTGTAAAGTTTCCGGTACGTAGTAAACGGAATAAAAATATCACTGTCGTTATCAAAGGGGCCTCCACCTGCAAATTTGTGCACCCCAACCACCTGGAAATTGATCCCATCTATTTCGACATACCCGCCCAGAGGATCTTCGTCTTCATCAAAGAGTTCTTTTTGTGTACGTTCCCCAATAACACAAACTTTACGGTCCTGTTCAATATCATCGTCATTAATAAATCGGCCGCCATCATAAATTCGTTTTGTAGCGATTTTTGTAAAGTCCGGAAAGTCTCCAAACACAGAGTAGTTTCCAGATCGCAAGCCTCGGGTTATTACTCCGGGGCTAGAACCAAAAACACCTCGAACGTTTCTTGGGGCAATAGCCATTATTTCCGGAATTTGCTTCCGCAGCACTTCAGCATCCGGTAATTTTAATTGAATTTGCCGCCCCGTTTTAAATCCACTGTAGGGCATACTTGTACTTTGTGCCCAAACAAACATGCTGTTCCGGGCCACACTTTCAAACTCTTTTTCAAAACCATTGTCCAGGCCCTTAGATGCTCCCGATAGTCCGATATAGATATAGATACCAATAAATACCCCAATCATGGTCAAAAAGGTGCGCAGGCGGTTTTTTCGAATGGACTGGAAGATCTCTATCCAGGTATCTCTGTCTAATAACTGTCTCATATCATTCGTCTCGTAGTGCTACAATAGGTTTAATTCGTGCTGCCCGGCGCGCAGGTACATAGGCTGCAATTGCCCCACAAACAATAAGCAGTATGGTAACAAAAACAGCAGTTCCGGTATTGATAGCTGGTTTGGTAATGAAATAGTTCTCTTCCAGGGTTTCGCCCTGAATAAGATTTAGGATAACAATGCCTATGATCATTCCAAAAAACCCAAAAATGGCAGTAATAAAAATGGACTCAAACATTATGGTGCCTGTTATTTTTCTCGGAGTTGCACCCATGGCCTTTCGAATGCCAATCTCTTTGGTACGCTCCTTTACCACAAATAACATTATGTTACTTATGCCTATGACACCGGAAATGATCACTGCAAAAGCGATTCCTGAGATAATTAATTGCAAGGCCCCGGCAAACTGTTGGTTCTTTTTTAGGTTATCCGCGACATTTTCGATATAAATTCCTCTGGGATCCTCAGGACTGATCACTTTCTTTTTTCTCAGGAATTCGTCTAATTTTGTTTGAAACTGCAGTGCTCCGGCATATCCAATAGATTCGTTGAATGCCACGATTATTTGCGCTACCTTATCGTTATTTCCCTCCAACAACTGTCGTGTTGTATAAGGAATATACATATACCGTTCTTCGTTATCCCCTCCGTCATCTTGAAAGACCCCAATTACCTTAAAAGCGCTTCCGCCAACATCGATATATTTTCCAAGGGCTTCTTCGTCATCTTTAAACAAATCACGTTCTATGAGACGACCAATAACCGCATATTTTGTTTTCTCCGCCAGGTCGGTCTCATTAATGAACCGCCCTTTCATCATGATGGTCTTTTCAGCATATTGATGCCCGGGTGCTACGGCACGGGTGTTGTAGTTATCCGATTCTTCTTTATACGTTACCAGGGCCGTTCTGGAAATTCGAGGAGTAATATAATCGATCAGGGCTGAAAAATTATTTTCAATATCTTCCATATCCCCATTATCGAATTCTATTTGCCGTTTTGCCTTATATCCTCCATACGGTATACTGGTTTGGGTAGGAAAAAGTCGAATGATATTGGTAGCATCATCCCCGAAGAATTTTTCAAAGGTATTGTTCAGGCCGTTTCCCATTCCAAAAAGGGTTACAAAAATTAGGATACCCAGGGCCACAGTAAAACCGGTTAAAAAGGTCCGTAGTTTGTTCTTGCCAATGGCTTCGAATATTTCTTTCCAGGTATCCCTACTGAACATAGGATTCGGCTCTTACTTGTTCAATTTTTTCGTCTCGCTCTATTACACCGTCCTTCAAATACACGATACGTTTGCACATATGCGCAATATCATCTTCGTGTGTTACCACCAAAATGGTATTTCCCTGATCGTTGATCTTTTGAATAAGATCCATGATCTCATAAGAGGTAACACTGTCCAGGGCTCCGGTAAGCTCATCCGCCAGTAGTACTTTAGGTTCTGCGGCCATAGCCCTTGCTATGGCAACCCGTTGTTTTTGACCTCCTGAAAGTTCGCTCGGCAAATGGTGGGCCCATTCCTTTAATCCTACCCGCTCCAGATATTGCAACGCTTTTTCCTGTCGTTGTTTTCTGGGCATCCGCTGGTAGTATAGGGGCAGTGCTACATTCTCTATTGCATTCTTATAGTTGATAAGATTGAACGATTGAAAAATAAATCCTAAAAACTTATTGCGGTATTGCGCAGCTTTGGTCTCGCTCAAATTCTTAATGGGTACGCCATCCAAAACATATTCTCCACTATCCGCACCGTCTAACATGCCTAGTATGTTCAGCAAAGTAGATTTCCCGGAACCGGACGATCCCATTATGGCCACCAATTCTCCATCTCCTACAGATAAATTGATGCCTTTGAGAACGTGAAGGGAGTTACTTCCCATTTGGTAGGATTTGTGAAGATCTTTAATTTCTATCATGATTGATTTCTTAGCTATCGGACTTCCCGCTATAGGACTGATAAGTTGTTAAAATGTTACAAGAAATGTTTAAATATTTTGTTAAAACCTTAATTGGTAGCATTGTCTTCTTCAAGAATATTCCAAACCTTGATCTCATCAGATGGTGAAATACCGGATTTTACCTCTACAAAAATGCCATCACTAATGCCCAATTCTACATCTTTACGCTCAAATTGTTGCTCGGCAGTGGCGATTTCAACATAGGGTACCTTAGTATCTTTATCAAATTGAAGCAAAGCCTCTTTTATCGCGAGAACACTATCTACCCTTGCCAAAATGATCGATGCATTTGCACTTAAGCCTGCGCGGATAAAGGTGGTATCCTGCTTCGTAAGGGTCCCTTTAATTTCAAATTGTATTGCACCATTCTCTTCTACCCCTTTGGGCGCGATATAGTCCAGTACCGCATCAAAAACTCTATTTTCTATGGCACCCACGGTAATCTCCAGTGGAAGATTTTCTTTGATTTTTCCCACTTCGGATTCATCTACTTTACCTTCAAAGATCATCTTTTCTACATCGGCAACCGCTGCAATAGTAGTCCCCTCATTAAAGTTATTGCTCTCGATGACCTGATTGCCTTTCTCAACGGGCACATCCAACACCATCCCGCTTACCGTAGAACGTATCAAGGTGTTTGCGGCATTATTGTAGCCGGTTGTAGTACCTGTTTTTACAATATCATACCGTTGTCGGGAAGCCTGGTAGGTTTGTTTTGCCTGGTCAAAGGTAACCTCAGCTTGCTCCAGATCGGCCTTGGAGATCACCCCTTTGTTAAATAGTTCGAGCTGCCTATCGTAATTTCGTTTCTGGTCGTTCAACGTAATCCTGGCGTCATTAATAGCATTCTGTGCATCGTTTAAGGCGGTTAAGTTAGGAACCACTTTTATCTTCACCAACAGATCTCCCGTGGTAACATAGTCGCCTCCCTCCACATATACTTCTTCGATAACCCCGGAAATATTAGGTTTGATCAATACTTCCTCTAAAGGCAGAATACTACCTGTAGCTATCGCTTTTTTTACAATCGTTTGCTTTGCTGGCTTTTCGGTTTCGTACACAATTGGATTTTCCGTATCCTTTTTGTAGAGATAGTACATGGCACCGCTAAAAGCGAGGAAAATAATAGCCAAGATTGCAATTGTTACCGATTTTTTCATTATTGTGATTTTTGATTGATTTATTCGTTTCGCAGTGCTTCTATAGGGCGTACTTTAATAGCACTCTGAGCGGGGATAAACCCTGCCAATAATCCCGAAATCACCAGCAGCAAAAGTGCCGTAGTTACTACGCCAACGCCAACACTTGGATTAATAAACATATCCACAGGTCCCGTGCTGTCCAGAATTGCATTGATCCCATAGATCAGCAGTGCTCCAAAAGTAATTCCCGCCATTCCGGAAATTGAGGTCAGAAAAATAGATTCCATCAACACCTGTTTTCGTATGGACCAAGGCGATTCCCCCAGTGCCCTTCGGATACCAATTTCTTTGGTGCGTTCTTTCACTACAATTAACATGATGTTACTTACCCCGATAATTCCGGAGATCAGCACAAAAGTACCCACCACTATAGCAATCCATCGCATTCCGGCAAAGAGACTTTGTACGCGATTGAATTGTTCATACAAATCAAAGTACCCTATGGCTCTGGTATCCTCAGGATGTACTTTATGCTTTTGTTTCATCACATTGATGATCTTTTCCTTAAGCATAGAAATGGAGCTACCATCCTGCGCCGTTATTGCCATCCATCCGACTTCCTCTCCTCGGTTAAACGCCTGAGAAAAGGAAGTGAACGGGACATAAATTTCCTTTTGATCACTAATATCATTGTCGTTATCTGTCTTTTTGTAGGTCCCGATGACCTGGAAATTTACCTCCTGTATTTCGATATAGCTGCCGATAACTTCCTCGCCCTTTTCATACAACTCATTTTTTACCCCCTGCCCGATTATGGCAACTTTACGTTTCTCCGTGATATCATTATAGTTGACAAACCGCCCGGAAGTTATTTTCATGGGCTCTTGCCGGATAATCTCAGGATAATCGCCATACACATCGAATGCTCCTGTTTTTAAACCTCTAACTACATTGTTCCCTCCTGCACTAAATCCGCCCAATTGATTCCTGGGAGAAATAAACCGAAGGTTAGGCACATTATCCCGGATCAATTGTACGTCTTCTCGTTTAAATTCAAATCGCCTGTTTTTGGGGAGTCCCTCGTAAGCCTTTGTGGTGCGACGGGTCCACATGAACATGGTATTGGTGGCGATATCCCCAAAATCTTGTCGTATTCCATTTTCAAGCCCCTTTCCGGCCGCTAGTAACAGGAGTAAAATAAAGATGCCCCAAAATACCCCAAAGGCGGTAAGCACGGTCCTGAACCAGTTCGAGGAGAGTACCTCTAAAATTTCTTTCCAGCGATCTCTATTAAACATATTATTCTTCCCTTAGTGCTGCTATTACTTTAATTCTTGCTGCCCTCCACGCTGGAAAAAATCCAGCTATTGTTCCCGAAAAAACCAACAACAACACGGTAGCCACGGCTACTTTTAGATCTACCGATGGATTCAAAATATACTCTATTTCTATGTGGGGACCTACAAATTCAAGCAGTAGCATGCTAAAAATTAATCCTCCAAAACCTGAGATGGCGGTAACAAATATCGATTCATGTAAAATCATGCCTACAATACTCCAAGGCTTGGCTCCCAACGCTTTTCGAATCCCAATTTCGCGGGTACGCTCCTTTACCACAATCAACATAATATTACTTACCCCCACCACACCGGCAATAATGGTACAAACCCCAACGATCCAGAAAAACAGTTTTATGTTTCTTGTTAGACCATAGAATCGTTTTGCTTGTTCCAGTGCGTTTCCAAATTCAATGGCTGAGGTATCCTCCGGTGATACCTGGTGCTCCTTAAATAAGTAGGATCTCAAATTATTTTCAAAAGTCATGGCCATGGCAACCGCCTTGTCAAAATTTTCCATTCTTGGAATGGTATATTCCAGGCTATTTATTCGATTTCCCCCATTGAGTACAAGTTGAGCCGTAGTATTGGGCATAATAATGCGTTCCTCTTCCTGAATGTTCATTTCACTAAAAACGCCGACGATCTTAAAACGAATTCCGGAAATCTCTATAAATTCTCCAATCGGTGTTTCCAATTCCTTAAATACATCCTTCTTTATTTTGTTCCCGATCACCACTACTTTGTTGAAGGATCTTTCGTCAGAATAATTAATATATCTGCCTTCAACCATCTTAATATTCTCTACAACCTGAAAATCCTGATTGGCCCCGAAAAGATCGTAGGCCAGGGATTCCGAACCATAGTTAACGGTAAGATTCCGTAAATAAATGCGGGCAGTGCCATGTTCTATAAACTCGGAGTTATTATCCGCAATGGTTTCAAAATCATCATTGATGAATTGTATTCGCCTTCCCGGGTTAAGCCCATTGAATTCTACTGAGGTAAAGCCCGGCCACGCTGACACTTTGGTAGCAGCATCTTCCTGGAATTCTCGTTCAATGCCATTTTGCATGCCATTTCCAAATCCCAATAATACGACAAGAATAAAAATCCCCGAAGCTACGGAGATACCTGTAAGAAAGGTGCGCAATTTATTTTTGCGAATAGTATCGAAGATCTCTTGCCATCTTTCGATGTCAAACATTTGGGTTGGTTTTAATGATTGATGAAATACGTAACGTACCTCAATAAGACTATTGACGGTCTAAAATGTTACAGTTTTTCTTGATTTTTTTACACCCCCACGATCAGCCCTTAATTTTTCGATACACCAGATAAAACACCCCCCCTACCAAAATGTAAGGAAGTGCCATTAAGTAGACAATGCCATTGTTGATCCCTTCGGCCTGGCTATTATCTGCTTCACTCTCTAATGCTGCCCTGCACATGGCGCATTGGGCTTCCAACAGTGAAGGACTAAGCAATGTGCCAAGGATCAGCACAAAAAGTAAGAGTTGTTTACGAGACATAATAAGGCGAGATCATCAAATACACTACAACACCAGTAACCGCTACATAAAGCCAGATGGGAAACGTATACCTGGCCCATTTGCGATGGGCTACAAAATCTTTTAAATAGGTTTTACTATAGGTAATCAAAACCAGGGGGATAACAGCTATGGACAAAAGGATATGGGAAATGAGAATAAAAAAGTACAGGCCACGAAGGAGTCCTTCGCCCCCATAGGGTGTGGAATCCGAAGTCATATGATAGGCCACATACATTACCAAAAAAAGAACAGAACACAAGATACAGCTAGTCATCAGCTTTTGATGCAGGCGTTGCTTTCCATTTTTTATGGCGACCACTGCTACAATCAACAGTATAGCCGTTAACCCATTGATGGTCGCATAGATCGGTGGTAAAAAAGTTAGCGGTTTTGCATTAGGGATCTTATACCCAAACAAGATGGCAACAACTACGGGAACAGCGATCGACAAGATCGTAATCCAAAGTTTTACCTTTTTTTCCTGTTTTAAGGTGGTTTCCATTTACTCCGAAAGTAATTTTTGAATATCTTCTTTTAGCATAGTGATCTGCTGGGATTCTCCCGCATTGTTCACCCCCTGTTCTTCTGTGATCGTGCCGCGATAGTAGATCATTGGATTCCCGTAGGCATCAGTACGGGAACGTAAATAGCCCTTTTTATCTACCAAGGCAAACATTCCGGAATGTTCAAATCCACCCGGGGCGTCCGGATCCTCATTGGCAACAATGTAAAATCCTTCCTGGGCCAGGGTGTAAATGCTATCCTGAGCCCCCGTTAACAAATGCCAGTTGGGATTTACGATGCCGTATTTGGCCGCGTATTTTTTCAGGACATTCGGGCGGTCGTACCTGGGGTTAATGGTAAAGGAGGCTGCACCAAAGTCCGGGTTATCTTTAAAGGTATCCTGGAGTTCAACGAGGTTACGGGTCATGGTAGGACAAATGGTCGGGCAGGTGGTAAAGAAGAAATCCACCACATATACTTTTCCCAAATAGTCCTTCTCCGTTACCCGTACACTGTCCTGGTTCATAAAAGAAAATCCGGGTACCTTTCGCTTTTGTCCATTGTTTACGATAAAGGACAGTTCCTCGGTCATCCTGGCTCCGGCCAGTCGGTTATTGTCTACCAGTGTCCCTTTCTCCAGCCGTTTTGTAATCTCCACCACCGTGAATATGCCAAAAAGCAGTACAACGGCAGACACCCAGATATAGGTATATTTCTTTTTACTACTTCCTCCTTTGGGCATTGTTCTTCTTTAAGGCCAGCCGATATTCAGCAAGAATTATTTTGACGTCGTCTTCCATTTTGTTATTCAGCTCCGCTACCGATATCGCATTGTAACCGTATTTTATCCCTTCATCTTCATCGTCCTCTCTTCCGCGAAGATTCCCCGCTTTATCAATAATAAATACATAGGGAGTTCCCAGCGTCTTGTCTAACTTCTTATCCGAACCGAGACTGGTAAATACGGATCGAATTGCAGTATCCTCGGCAAAAACAAAATGCCAATTTCGGTTGTCTGCCAATTGCCCCAATTCTTCTTTGATCGCCTGTGCAGCGGCCTCTTTTCCATGAGGGACTAACATTACGAACTGGAAATCTTTGAATTCGTAAAATCGTTTGTAAATCTTTTGATTGAGGTTAAAGGCTACTCCTTTCTTGGTATCAATATCATTCCCTAAAAAGCCAAGGACAGTGATCTTGCCGACAAAAGTCTGTCCGGGATCGATAAAAGATACATCTTTTACATTTTCCTGAAGTACCGGCAACCGTCCAAAATTATTTACCCCCGAGGCAAAAAACAAATAGGCGACCAGTGGAAAAATGAAAAGTACTAGTAAAACAAAGGTCTTTTTCACAGCTGCGATTTCCGTATGCAAAAATAAAAAAAGGCGGTCGTACCACCGCCTTAATAAACTCTTAAAACCCTAGGATCAAAAATCCCAGGCCAGGAAGCCTTCTTTAAATACACCAAAGACATAGGTAGCTTCAAACAACAATATGAAAATGAGGTAAGCCACCAGGAATATAGGCGTCCATACTACCGACCGGCGCAAGGAGCTTTTTTCATCCCGCATGTGCATAAAATCCCAGGTGATGTAGTAGGCCTTCACAAGGGTAAGGATGATGAAGATCCAGTTCAGCAACTTCATATCCAGAAAATAAGTTTTTACTAAAAATTCTGGCTTAAAGATCCCAAGCACTACTTCAATAGCGGTAACTATAGATAAAAAGATAAGTACACCCCAAATCTTAGCAGTGTTCGATTTGAATTTTAATAGTCCGCGAAATATTTCAAGTTTATGTTCGTGTGCCATTTTTTAGTTATTTGACTTAGCTATTAAACAAGATAGAAAAAGGTAAATACGAATACCCAAACTAAATCTACAAAGTGCCAATACAATCCCACTTTTTCTACCATCTCATAATGCCCGCGACGTTCGTAGGTACCGATTATAATATTAAAGAAAATAATAACATTGATCACTACCCCGGAGAACACGTGAAAGCCGTGAAAGCCGGTAATAAAGAAGAAAAAGTCGGCAAAAAGTCGGCTTCCGTATTCATTCCGGACAAGATTAGCACCTTCCACTACTCGAACAGCATCTTTTAAGCGGCTCAGGGATTGCTTCCGGTCCAGCACTGTTTTTTCGCCGGCCTCATTGAGCTTTTCCGTGCGGATCAAAATATTGGGATTGGCCTGAAAACCCGCGATCACTTCATTGAGGGAATAGGAGGTTTGATACCCTTCCTCCAGGTACCATACCCCTTCGCTTTTGATATGCTTTACACGATCTTCGGGAAGGGTTGTGGAGAAATCGGCCAGGGCGGCACGATCTCCCGTATCTGCCTGTACAAATTGAAGGATACGTCCTCCTTTGGTTTCCAATGCTCCAAAATCTCCTTTGATGAAGGTAGCCCATTCCCAGGCCTGGGAACCTACAAAGATGGCACCACCAATAATGGTAAGGAACATATAAAGGATCACCTTATTCTGTTTCATATTATGTCCGGCATCTACGGCAAGCACCATCGTTACGGAAGACATGATCAAGATAAAGGTCATAAAGGCCACATAGATCATCGGGTAATTCCCGTGGAAAAACGGTACGTGGGTAAATACCTCATCGGCAATAGGCCAGGTTTCGATAAACTTGAATCGCGAAAATCCATAGGCGGCCAAGAACCCGGAAAAGGTCAGCGCATCCGAAACAATAAAAAACCACATCATCAATTTGCCATAGCTGGCACCCAGAGGTTGGTTGCCGCCTCCCCAAACATTTTCCTCTTCGCCGGTCGTAACCGTTGTATCCATAAAACTCCTTTTAATAAAACTTTAGCAAATTTAACGCATTTGATGTATTCGTAATAACAAAACGAAGCCGATATTAAAAAATTTGATAAAAGGCTACTACAGATATTCCTTGAAAGGTACTGGTGCGTTCTGTGAACTCCAGAATATCCTGATAGCTATTATATCGAAATTCTACACCTAAGGTATTGTCAAAATTATATCCAAGACCAAAGGCAAAACCAGTCGTCTTTCCTACCATCAGATCACTACGGGTCTGTAGTTCTACCGTTGAAGCGGGAATAAAGACCGTATTAAAGGATCCGTTAAGGAATATTTTGGAGGTGGAATTTAAAAAGAAATAGTGCCGAACACCGACCGGAATATCGAAGACCTCAAAGTTTGTAGCCCCATTTCGTTCCACGCCTTCCTGATCAAAGGAGGTTTCGGCATCAAAGTTTTTGTAATTGGCCCCAATAAAGAAGGCCCACTTGTCTTTATTGAAAGGTAGTATGGATTCTAATTCAATACCGCCTCGAAAGCCTATGGTACTTCCGAAATCCGTATCCTGGGTAAAGCGGTTAGGACGGTCTACCACAAACGACTGGCCGGTGGCACCCAGGCGCAAAGACAAATGCAATTTTACCTTTTTCGTTGTGTTTCGTTCAAAATAGTTTTCATAGGGTTGCTGCCTATCTTCATTATAGGCCACAAAATAGCTTACCAAATCCTTTGGTGTATACCCTATACGAGCTATGCGATCCGCTCCGTAAGAAGCAAGCGGAAGGGCATTCAGAAGTTCCTGTTGGTAAGCATTGTTCTTCGCCGCACGGTTTTCCTGGTTTAGATAGCGCTTGTACACCAAAGGTTGTGCTTCGGTAGGACCCTTGCTATAGAAAAAGCGGCGCAAATTGCCCGCTTCATAATAATATAGCGAAGCCGCTCCTGTTACCAGTACCTTTAAAAAAAGTTGTTCGTCGGTAAACTCCGGTGCCCGTTTTGTACTTAAGTCCCCAACCCAATCGGAAGAACGATCCAGGGGAACGGTAAAACGCACATACCTTAGATGAAACACATCAAAAACCCCGAATTCCCGGGCTTGCGCTACTCCAATCTCAACAGCTTCGCTATTGGCATTGGTTTTGAAACTAAAGGCATCCGGGTTGTCTTTCCAATCCACATTTCGGATGAGCCCTTCCACCCGGTTTCCGCTATTATCCAAATAATAACCCGGTTCGAATGTGATCTGCCCAAAAGTAAAGGAAGTGAGTAGTACAAAAAGTGGTACGCATAGTTGGTGAAGCATGCCAAAACGGTTGGCGGCTAAAAAAACGCCGGTATCATACAAAAAGCATAAAGAGGATAAGATATACCCATAGCACGTCCAAAAAATGCCAAAAGGTAGCCCCTAATTCCAGACCCAATAGCTCATCCGAGGTATATTTTCCCCGCAGTTGTTGTACCAGTACAACGCCCAAAGAAATCAATCCGGCTACTACATGGAGAATATGTACCGCTGCGATCAAAAAAATATACGACATTTTAATGTTACTGGTCGGGCCGGTAAAATAATAGCCTGTACGGATCATTTGGGAAAACCCAAAAAACTGTATTACGATAAAGGTTATCCCTAAAAGTAGCGTGATCACCAGCCACTGCGTAGCTTGCTTTTGGCCATCCTTTTTTATGGCCCGCTTGGCCAGGATATAGGTAAAGCTACTTAGGATAATTAGGCCCGTACTTACAAAAAAGGCCTGGGGTAAATCAATATCATCCAGCCAGTCCTTGCGCTTACTACTTACAATATAAGCACTGGTCCATCCGGCAAAGCCCATGATGAGGCTCACAATACCAAACCAAAGCATCATCTTTTTGGCCCGGATATTCTTTTCTTTGGTGGTCCCCCCGGTTAAATCCAAACTCATAGGTATACGAACTTATCAATTACATAAACGATCTGCATCAAGGTGATATAGAAAACACTGGCAAGCATAAGTTTTCTGGCAGAGGCATTGCTTCGTTTTTCAAACAGCCGGAAGGCAAAGAGTAGCATCCCCACCCCCATCAAAAAGATGAGCACTGCGGCCGGTACGGATAAAATGAGACGTCCCGTAAACCCAAAGACCGGCATAATAGAGATAACGATCATCCAAATGGTGTAAAGGATGATCTGCAAAGCGGTACCGGTATCTTTCTTACCTGTGGGTAACATCTTAAATCCACCGCGTTTGTAATCGTCGTTCAAGAGCCACCCCAGGGCCCAAAAATGCGGAAACTGCCAGAAAAACTGGATCATAAACAAGGTGCCGGGTTCAATGCCAAAATCGTTAGTGGCCGCTACCCAACCCAACATAAAGGGGATGGCACCAGGGATAGCGCCTACAAATACAGATAAAGGCGTAATCGTTTTTAGCGGGGTATATACACTGGTGTAGAGAAAAATGGAGATAGCACCAAAAATTGCGGTCTTGGGATTTAACATATAGAGCGTAATTACCCCCATTAGGGTCATCGCTATCGCTACCGTCATTGCCAGGGATATGGACATACGCCCTGCCGGAATTGGACGGTTTCGGGTACGCTTCATAAGACTGTCCAGATCGCGCTCAATCACCTGGTTGTACGCATTGGAAGCGCCCACCATACAATACCCCCCGAAAGCCAGTAATACAATTGAAAGCAAATCTATAGTGTAAGCGCCAAGCACATATCCGGCAAGAGAGGAAAACACCACACTGGCGGCCAAACGTACTTTGGTGAGTTCTTTCAAGTCTGAAAGCACCAAAGACCATGATTCGGTATGTGTTGCCGTAGCGGATTTCATCTTTCTCCCTATTGGCCTGCAAAGATAGGGCTGAAGGGGATTATCTGCAACCCGTAACCCGCCGGAACGCTAAAAGTTCTTCTGCTGCAGGGAATCGTATTGCCTTTGCTATACTATTGTACCTGGTAAAAGTAGGAGTAGCGGGCTTCCGGCGAGCGCTGGGGGGCTTGTACTGGTGTTTTTTAGTGCTGTTTTGCCCAGCAAAACGCATCTTCGGTTGATGAGCAGCCATTTCTGCGAAATCTTCAATACTCCATCGCTACTAGAATTCTACAAAATCCAACATTTCATTTCGAACATCCCGATCGTTATCGGAATGGAAAATCTATACTGCAAAAGCCACAACATTGCTGCTGTGGCTGTATGTATTCCGTATTCATGCGCACCACTCGTTAAAAACGAGGGGTAGCTGTGGGCGATAGCCCCGGTATTACCTCATCTGCTCTAAAAAAACACGGGCTTGTAAAGCTGTCCTTTTGGAACGCAGCGCTTTCTTCTTTTCATAGGCTACATGAACAATGCCACCAAATCCGGCATTGTTCTCCAGGGCATTCAAAACCTTCAAAATGGCAGTATATCCGCCTTCCAGATCAAAAATGTAGGTTTCAACAGTCTGCCCTTTATTTTGGATACTGTGTGGTGCGTTGAAATCAATAATTTTTACGTGCTGCTTTTCCGTTTGAGCAGTAAGGAATTTTAGGAGATTGTTTTGCAGGGAAGTATCTTCAAGATTGAATTTTAGAAGTTGCGCATCCAACTGCTGTTCTTTTTTGCTTAATAAAGAATGCTGTTCGGGTAGGTTGGCAGCGCTAATATCCCTTTTGTAATTGGCACGATGCGCTTTACGGGCCGCAATAGTTTTTGTGATGGCCAATTGATAACTTACGATCAAAAGTGCAATTACCCCCAATAGTAAGCCCTTATTTTTCGAATTCAGTAGCATCTAGAACCAGGTTTAATGTAAAATTGGCAGCACTATTGGAAACATAATTGTAGTCCACAACTTCTATCGTATTGATCCAGGACCGATTCTCCAGGCTTTCGGACCAATTGCCAAATGCAATCCTGTCGTAGGTAATTCCGGATACCTGTAAATGGCGTTCTTGCAGTACAATAACCGCATTGCTGCGGACGGGCAGCGATAACGGTTGAAAATGGACGGTGGTTAAGCGAATGGAACCCGGGATACTTTTTCCCAATTCGTCCAAGTACCAGGAGGCCCTGGAGTCTTTGGAATGTTGCAAAACTTCCAGCCGTTCCTCTTTTGCGCTCACCCTTTCCTTAAGTGCTGTAAACGACTGTTCCTGAAGCTGGTTACTGGCAAGGCTGGCTTCAAGGGCTTGGTTTTTGGAATGATAGTAATTGAATAGCAAAAAATTGGACAACAGCAGCGCAATAAAGAAGGCCAAAGCCGTCTTGATCCCAAAATCGAATAGCCTCAGGTTTTTGATCTCGTTTTGAAGTTTGTGGTTACATTCGGCACTATTGGATACCTTTTTTTCCTGATCAAAAAGATCCAAAACTTGAGCGAAACCCAGCAGCTGTTCAGATTCCAATAGGAATCCGCCAATATCCATTTTGTCGGATCGCTGGGCAATAAGCGGGGTGTAACGCATCGGTTGGCCGTTTTTCCATTGCAGTTCAAAATTGGATCCTGTTATGCCTTCGTCAGCATAGTTAACTATAGCGCGCAAGGCGGCCAGACCCAGAGAGACCGTGTACACAGGAATGCCCAATTTCTTGAATTGCTCCAGGTACTGGGCAACATACTCCTTTTTTGCAATACTGATCACAGTAGTAGCATGGTGTTGAAAGAGTTGGTAATAAAAATGGTCCAGCGGAAGATTCGGAAAAGCTGTGGTGACCCAAAGTTCCGGCTGGCTTCCGGCGGTAGCAGGTATCACCTTGGATAGGACATTAGCCGTGTTTAGTGTAAGCAGCAAGGGCTTTTTCTTCTCCACCAGGGGAAGGAGAGCTTCCAGGTTTGCACTGGTTCTGGTAACAATAACCTCCAGTTCCCCTTTAGCCAATACCACCTTCTGAAAGGAAAACAATTGCTTGGCCTGGCGTTCATAGATCTCCAGAACAAAAAAGGTATTCCCTTCTGTGATATAGTGTAGCAGCCTTTTTAGCATCAATAGATTACTGTAGGTTTTATCAATAACGTAAGTTTCTGTTTTGTGTCTTCCCTTCGGCGTTTGCTAAACAACCACTTAATCACCGGAATACGTGCAAGAAGCGGTACACCAGTGCCGGTATCGTTCTTTATTTTCTCTTCCAAGCCGCCCAGAATGGCTAAATCCTGGTTTTGCATTCGAATAATCGAGCTGAATTCGCGGGAGGTCAATCCGGGGGGTGCATCTTCTTCTATCCGTTCACCGCTAAAATCAGACTGGATCACATTGATATCCAAAGTAACCTGGCCATCCCCCGAGACCAGGGGTTTAATACTAATGGCCAATTCAGCATCAATAGGGGCAAAATTCCGCACTTCTGATGTGGTAGGTATCTGCGATCCAAAAAAGTTTTGATTGGTAACCACGTAGTAGGTCGTTTCTCCAATGGACAGATTTGCGCGATGACCATTGAGCGTGGAAAGCTTTGGCGTTGATCGTATTTTAATATTACCATCTTCTTCAAGCGCTTTGATCGTAGCAAAGAATTCCGGTACCACCTTCCCAATATTAAATGAACCAAAGCCATCGAACCCACCAATGACCCGATTTACCGTATTGGCACCCAGGGTAATATCTGCATCCGGGAACAGATTGCCTTGTGTTGGAACAGGCTCGGCCCCAATGCCCCAACTAATACCGGTCTCCACAATGGAAGACCTGCGTACCTCAATGATCATTACTTCGATCAACACCACCGGAACAGGTTGGTCAATTTCATCAATAAAGCGCTTAAAACGTTCGATCTTGGCAGCCGGACCACTCACAAAAAAGCTATTCAATTCAAAATCCACCTTAATATCCAGATCTTTTTTGATCTCCTCCGGTAAGATATTTACCAGAGCCTCTGCACCGTTTTGATAGGCGCCAAAGTCATTGCCCTGAGTTGGGATATTCCGTCGGTTGTTTAGGTTTTGTCCCCCTGCAAGGCCTGCGTTTGGCCCATTAGCAAAAAAATTGACACTTCCGGTAGTGGTGCGTCCCGCAGTTCGCTGCCCTCCGGAATAGTAAGAGGGATCGCTCAGTAGTTCCACCGAACGATGCATCATTTGAACGATCTCTACTTTCCGCAAACTAAGCTGGTCCGCAGTACCAAAGAAATAAATAGAATTTTCTTTCTTAAAGGTGAAATTTTTAGCCGTTATCGGAGTTTCCGCGGTGGTTGGCGTTGTCCGGTTTCTACTGTTAATTGTGGGCTGTTGCGCTACCGGATCGGATGGTACTGCCCCGGCTTCCCGACTTTCAAAAATATGAGCCAACAGATCGTCAAAGTGGATGCTTTTGGTAAAAAAAGTTACCGACCCGGCGGCCTCCAGGGGGGTGGCCGTATACACATCCAGTCGCAGATCTGTACTGAGTTGTTCAATAATGTCTGCTACCGGTACGTTGTTGAAGTCCACATTTAGCAGCTTGTTCACCGTATCCAAAACCTCATAGCGCATGCCCTGTTGGAATCTTCCTCCTTTTCGACGACTATTCGAGTCTGGCTCAAGGACGCTAAACAAATGAAAACCATCTCGGGATTTCGAATAGGACAAACCATTGGTTTGTGCCAATTTTTCCATGGCGGCGTCAAAGGGAACCGGATTGAGCAAAAGGGTAAGCGGTTGGCTTCCCAAGGCGTTGGAATACAGCAGATTTTTCCCGGAAACTTCCATGATCGTTCGGAATACTTTTTCCAGGGGATCGTTGGCAAGGTCCATGGCAAGAAATTCGTTTCCCGGTTGATACTCCACTTTAATTACCTTTTCCTCAGGTTGTTTCGGGGGAGGAGCATAGCGTTTTACGGCTAAGATACTCCCGGTAAAGTCAATGGTAAGTTCATATTCCTTACAAAGAAAGACCAGCAAATCCGCTACGGTAACATTGGAAAACGTATTGACGATAGTAATATTGGCAATATCATTAGCAACACTCAAATTCAACTGATGCACTTTGGAGACGGCCATTAGAAAATTAGGTAAGGTAACGTTGCTCACGTTTACTTCCATTTTCAGCGTTTCATTAAAAGCGGGATTATCTACAGCCAGCACCTCCAGATTGTTCTTGATAGACTGTATGCGTTCTTCCTGCCCCTTTGCGAGACCAAAAGAAAGCAATAGCAGTAAAAGACCTATTCCTTTTTTCATAGTTCAATGCGTCAAAAGCGGGTATACTTCGGTAATGGAAGTAATCCCTTGTTTCACCAAGGCAATGGCATTCCCTTTTAAGGTCTGTATGCCGTTTTCTTTCAGATAATCATCAATTTCCAGCACATTTTCCTTAATAGGGGTATAGAGAGTGCGCGTAATGGGTAGAATTTCATAAATACCCTTTCTGCCTTTATATCCGGTATGGTGGCAGTGGTTACAACCCACAGGAACCCAATGCGTTTCTAGCCCTTTAGGCCGTTTAAAGCCCTTTGGTAACTGTTCCTTTTGCAAAGGCACTTCTTTTCTGCAGGATGTACATAGTTTGCGTACCAGGCGTTGCGCTACACTCATATTGAGGGTACTGGCAATTAGAAAAGGTGGAATACCCATGTCTATCAATCGCGAAATGGTAGCCCAGGCGGAGTTGGTATGGATGGTGGAGAGGACAAGATGCCCGGTTAATGCAGCTCGAATGGCCATATTGGCGGTTTTCACATCCCGGATCTCACCCACCATAATAATATCCGGATCCTGCCGTAAAAAGGTGCGTAAAGCGCTGGCAAAATCCATCCCAATATTTTCCCGGAGTTGTACCTGGTTAATACCTTCCAGGGTGTATTCAATAGGATCTTCTATGGTCAACACATTAGTGGCGTCGTTATTCAATAGTTTTAGCGTGGCATATAGCGTGGTGGTTTTTCCCGATCCCGTAGGTCCTGAGATCAGTACAATACCATTGGGTTGTACAATACCTTCCTTAAATACCTCTAGTTCCGTTCTGCTAAACCCTAAGGCCTCTAGTGCAATGGCACCGGTATCCCGACTTAAAATTCGCAATACCAGTTTTTCGCCGTGGAGTGTAGGCAGGGAAGAGACCCGAATATCAAATTCTGTTGTGGCCGACTTTACCGTAATACGACCATCCTGGGGCAGCCGCTTCTCCGCAATGTCCAGATTGGCCCTAATTTTTACCTTGTTTACCATAGTGGGATAATCGCGGATCGGAATGCTGTACTGTTCCACTAATTTGCCATCCAAACGAAAGCGGATCCTGCAACGTTCTTCATATGGCTCAAAATGAATATCACTACTGCCCATGTCTTTGGCGCGCAGTAGTATCTTTTCTAAAAAGTCTACGGAGTACTCCAAAGCTTGTGCTGCTTTTTGGGTACTTATCCTGTAATTTGTAGCCAGATAACGTTCCAGTTCCCCGGCCTGGCATTGTTCCAGTTGCACGGTGGTATCTAAAACAATATGCAACTCTGCTAATAAATGATCTAAGGCAACCGTATCGGTTTTTAAGAGAATACCATCTTCCATTTCCCGCACGGGAACGATACGATAATGAAATGCCTGCTCAGCGGTTATCTTTTGCTGAAGGTGCGGGGGAATATGAAAGGGATCTTTACTCATCTAAAAACGATATAATGAAATACCCGGAGGTATATACTGTAGCAGCAAGGTGGCAGCTAAAAAAATACCTATAAGTCCAGCTAAGGGTACCGTTCCACTTTGTCGGAGCGAAGGCAACAGATACCATACCAATAAGGCGAAACCAATAGCTGCGCTAAGCAATACCGTAAAGGTTACCGTAGGGAACCCCAGGGCAAAAGCATATAAAAACAAGATATCGCCCAGGCCAAAACTCGTGTTCAGAAACTCTTGTTTACGGATATAACGGGTATAGCCCCATAGCAGCAATACGACCAGTGTTACCAATAGCCCATTAACAGCACAGGAAAGGAGGAAGACCCAGCCTGTGGTATTGTAGTAATGTGCCAGGGCCAAAAACAACCCGGCCAGGGGAAAAAGCACCCACTGTACCATGCGTTCCCGCATATCCTGAACGGCAATGACCACAAAACTCAAGCAGGCCGCTATTTGAAATATGCCCATAGCTAGTCTTTAACAATTTGCTTTGGGTTACCGGCTTCGTCTATTTCCCAGACATTGAATACCCCGTCCCCATCAAAATCGGTGACGGCTTCTGCCCGGGCTTTAAATGAAACATCAGTTGCAGATACAATCTCATAACGGTAATTTGCCGTGCCGTTGTCCTTCACCGTTTTGGGGGCGACAAAGTCTAACGCATTCAGGTCTGATGTAAATTTACTATACATATAGCGATGCGTAGTTTGGGCATTGTACAGGGCCTTTAACTGGGTCTGGGCTTCAATGCTTTTTGCCTTTGAGATCAGCGGCATGAGATTGGGAAGCGCTAACAACAAAAGAATGCCGATTATCGCCAGGACAATAAGTGTCTCTTGTAAGTTAAGTGCAGGGATTTTCCTGGGTAGTAGGTAAGATTTTGGATCAAATTGCATGATTTCTAAAGTATACTTTAGCTGCTAATTACGTTCTGTTTAACGCAAAAAAATAATTATTGTTGTGAAATAAAGATTTCGTAATGTATAGGAATAAAACCTAACTATAAAATATAGTAGTACACAATACGTAAGTTTACTCTTTAATTCTAAATACGAATTAAAAACTAAATTATTTTATTTTTTCGTTGTTTTCTGTAGTATTAACCAATAGAAAATAACAGTTTTAACATATACGTTATACAATACGTAGAATGCTTTCTACGTTGTTGCAAGTACCAAATCGTACTAAAAGCATGCAACGAGCACTGATCGTCGAAGACGAAACCCTGTTATGCGAAGTGTACCAGCGTATACTGGAAACCTTACAAATCGAGGAAAAAGTACCTCCTTTATTTACCACTATCTGCAAAGATTTTAAGACCGCCCTCACCGCCATTGACAGGATGAGCCGGAATAACCACATGCTGGATCTCTGTATTCTGGATTACCGTCTAGGAACAACCAAAAGTGATGAGACCAAAAATGGTTTGGAGATAGGGCTGTTAGTCAACCAATTGTTTCCCCATTGTAAGATCCTGGTCATTACCGGAATAGTGGGACACTACGTTTTTCATTCCGTTTTGGAACACCTTAAACCTGCTGGTTTTCTTATTAAGAATGATACCCATCTGGCAAGTTTAAAACGCGACTTTTCAGCGGTTTGGGAGGGTGAGACGGTCTATAGCAAACAAGTATCCACATTTATCAAGCGGTCAGGATCCCTAAGGATTCCCTTGGATGGTAGGGACCTGGAATTACTCCATTTAATGGACAAAGGATTTACGCTACCGGAAATAGGCCATAAGATTGGCTTGTCGCTTTCAGGCATCGAATATCGCAAACGAAAAATTGCAACCTCCATTGGGGCTAATTCTGCCAGTATCCAGGATGTGTTAAAGACGGCTAAGCAGCGACTGAAACTTATTTAAAACGCCTTAAATCCGTCTAACTGTGTAGCACAACCAGCCGGAGGTATTTTGTGAGCCGTTGAACAAAACGTGCTATTCCACTAGTACAGTACGGTACCATTGCAAAATGGCGCTTTTGTATTTTTGAACCCTACCCCATGCGAAAGCTTGCCTGCTGCAAGCAGGGTCTCTCGCAGTAGCAGAGGATCGCATAAAACGATCGCTTACCCTACCTAACCAATCGCTTTTCTCCTTTTTTTGATCGCGTCCCCGGGTACATCTACCCAAATCGCTAAAAAAACCGGTAGTTCATCCGAAATTTCGGTCATTTCATCGAAACTAAGGCGTATCCCTTAGTACTTCTAAGGCAAACCCTTAGTCTTTTCTCTTTATTCTGTAGTATTTTTATGTCAGTAATTACTTTCAAATATCAGTTAAGTCTGCGGAAGCAATTACTCTAAACAAATCGTAACCTACAAAATCCCGCCCTTTCACGGGCTTTTACCCATGCTAATCCCTATTCCAAATCTTTATCCAAATGCCTACAACCTACTGCCACCGGATCTTACTATTGATCCTGGACTTTATACAACATGATCTTTCCGAACAGCAAAAGATTTCACTAAAAACGGATCAACAGCTGTTCGTATACCGTAACCGCCATTGCTCCTATCTATGGTTAGGTTCTCATAGCGCTCATCTATCAAAGTTTGGTTCTGCATTCGCTCCCAAAACTGGATCCAGATTCTCGCAAACTAAGCACGTTACAAAACAAAAAATCGAAGCAATGAATACTATTCTCAGAATTATCACCACTCTTTGTTTATTGTTGAGTGTAGCTATTGGAAGCACTCAAAATTTGATTAGCACCGCCGGATGGACCGCCGGTCAAGGATCCGTTACCGGGTTTACTGCCCTGGGAGATACCGCAGAAAATGTTAGGGCTTTGGATACTGACCCTTTCAACAATCAATCCATCATCTGGCAATGCATTACGGATGGAGGTACCGGTTTTAACGGGGGATGGGAGACCAGCCCTTTGTCCATTGACCCTCTAAAAACGTATCGCTTCAGTCTCTGGATCAAAAAGACCGGAACCGGTAATGGGAGTGAGACCTTTGCGATCAAGGTTCAAAACACCAGCGGTAATGATATCAGCATTGCAGAATTAAACGGAACGCTCGAGGGCAATGCGATTTTTGAATCTACTACTCCCCCCCTAGGGGAATGGACACTTTACATCGGATATATTCATGCAAGCGATTATACGGGAACTACGGATATAGGAGGGCTTTATGATGGTGTAACCGGGAATAAACTTACCAGTTCCTCTTTACAACCTACCGACTATAAGTTTACGGCGGAAAGTGCTTTCGTAGAATTTAGAGCGTATTTATGGAGTTCTACTACTATTGGTAATGTTATGCATACCTATGATCCCCGGGTGTATGAAGTTAACGGTAGTGAACCCACTATTCAAGATCTTTTAAATGGTACAAATCCTTCACCTGATACCACACCACCTTCCGCCCCTACCGGACTTACCAGCACTGTACATACGGATACAACTATTTCGCTTTCCTGGAATGCCGCCACAGATGATGTAGGTGTAACGGGATATCGCGTTTTCGCCAATGGGAACCCTATTACCATAGGAAACTCCACTTCCTATACGTTGACCAATTTGACCCCGGATACAGCATACAGTGTAACGGTGACTGCTTTGGATGCCGCTGGCAATGAGAGTAGTAACAGTACTGGTATCACAGTAACAACTGATACCGCCTCCGGAGGTGGAGGAGGCACTTCCGTCTGGTCTGAAAATGGCGGTGTAGCCGCTTATTCCGGAAACGTAGCTGTAGGTACTACCACAGTGCCTACCGGTTACCATATGGCCATAGATGGAAAACTGGTTACAGAAGAAGTACGGGTAGAGCTTAGTGATAACTGGAATTGGCCGGATTACGTATTTGTCGATACCTACCCCTTACGCTCCCTGGAAGCCCTTGAAAAGCACATAAAAGAAAAAGGCCATCTCCCAAACATTCCTACTGCAAAGGAAGTAGAAGCCAATGGCATAGCACTGGGCGAAATGAACCGTTTGTTACTGGAGAAAATAGAAGAGCTAACACTTTACATCCTCCAACTAAAACAAGAGATCAACACCCTGACTGCAAAAAACTAAAACCTAATAAACCTCAATATCTACATCCATGAAACCAATTGTATCACTAATTAAGATGTATCAACTAATAGGCGTACTAGTGAGCCTGTTAGCGTATAACATGACTAGCGCACAAATAGATTATGGTACGCCGCAATTGATAAATTCATTAACGGACCAAGCTATTCTGAATATTTCGGATGGAACAACTTATGATTTGAATGTTGTAGGCGATAGCCTAAATATTATAGCCGTTCCTCCTGGTGGTGCCAGCGTGGAGAGCGTAAACTTTCTAACCACCATCGGCGAAAACAATCTGGAAAACGCAGGTCCTTATGCTTTTAAAAAAGATAATAGCGGCGATTTCAATAGCTGGCTAACCCTACCCAATCATTTGGATACTCCCATAACCTTTACCATTCAATATTGGAGTGCGAATGGGGCCGGAGGAACATTGCTCGGCGATGATGTCTTTACGGTCACCTTTACCAAACCTGCGCCGGACACCTCACCCCCTACGGCTCCTACCAGCCTCAGCAGTAAAGGTACCACCACCGCTACCGTGTCACTTTCCTGGACTGCGGCAACAGATAATGTAGCGGTTACCGGATACCGCGTATTTCAAGACGGAGGTGCGGTAGCTACCCTGGGCAACGTTACCAACCATACCGTTAGCGGGCTTAGCGCGAATACGAGCTATCAATTTACCCTTCGGGCCCTGGATGCTGCTGGGAATGAAAGCACCAACAGCAACGCCATTAACGTGACTACCGCTAGTGCCGCGGATACCCAGGCCCCTTCTCCTCCTACCGTATCCAGCCCATCAAAAACCACAACATCTGTGAACTTATCCTGGTCCGGCGCTACGGACAATGTTGGCGTAACGGGATACCGAGTGTTTAGAGATGGTAGTTTGGAGGTTACCCTGGGCAATGTTACAAACCATACAGTAAGTGGGCTTACAGCGAATACCAGTTATCTCTTTACGGTGCGGGCGCTGGATGCAGCAGCTAACGAAAGTGCCGACAGCAACGCCCTGGCAGTAACTACAGCGGCCGACTCAGGTGGTGGCGGTTCTGTTTGGTCCGAAAATGGTGCAGTTGCTAGTTATTCCGGAAATGTAGCGGTAGGCACCGCTACCGTCCCTTCCGGTTACAACATGGCCATAGATGGGAAACTTATTACAGAAGAAGTTCGTGTAGAGCTATCAGATGCCTGGCCAGACTACGTGTTCACGGCTGGATACCCACTACCATCTCTGGAAGAAGTAGCAAAGCATATACAGGAAAAAGGGCATTTGATCAATATTCCCGCTGCAGCAGAGGTAGAAGCGGAAGGACTACACCTTGGTGAAATGAACACCTTGTTATTGCGAAAAATAGAAGAGCTAATGCTCTATATCCTACAACAGGAACAACGGATCCGAACCCTAGAAAAGACCTTGAACTAATCTGCTAAAACACAATACCATGAAAACGATACTAATTTTTATAATGCTTTGCTCGGTTACTTTGGTTAGGACACAAGAACTACCGAACGTACTTCCACATTCTCCCGAAGTAGCCACCCTATCAAAATTTCAGGCAACACCGGTTTCCTATTATACCGGAATACCCAGCATAACGATCCCTCTGCTTACGCTTGAAGGAAGAAGTCTGAACCTTCCCATCAGTATTGGGTATCATGCCGGAGGGGTACGCGTGTTTGAAGATGCTTCCAATGTGGGATTGGGTTGGAGCTTATTTGCCGGAGGGCAGATTACCAGAGCGGTAAAGGGAATGCCCGACGAGCGATTCTATCTGACCACCACAGATGTAAAGGTTTCCGATTATGAAAACCTTCCGTTCTTAGAAAGAATGGACGTTGAGAATGCAGTTCGACTGGGCATTAATGACCTGGAACCAGACCAATTTAACTATTCTTTCTTGGGGTATTCCGGCAAGTTTATGTTTAATCAAAACCGCACCTTGGAAAATCCTTATGGCCAAATAATTCACATGCCTGAAAGCGACCTCAGGATCACTCCAATTATTCTCAATAATCAAATAGAGTTTTGGGAAGTAATTACGCCAGACGGTACCAAATATATCTTTAATAGCGGAAAAGAGCGTTTGGTGACGGCCAGCGACAATATCATTGATAGGACCTTAGGTATCTTGTTTGCGCCTACCACCCAGCCCATGAGCAATTACTATACGGCCTGGAGGCTTTCTTCTATTGAGACCCACACCGGTGATGTCATAAATTTTGAATACGAAAGCTACCAGGTGTCCCAGTGTACTTTTGGTTCCGAAACCTATAACGGACTGGATAGTCAGCTTACTAATGTGGATGACGACTATGAATCGCACATTATTGCAACCAGCTATGTAACAGTAGAATCCTCCAGAATTACACGCATCACCTCCTCCAAAGGGGAGGTAGAATTTTTCTACGGTTTAAGGGAAGACATTGTCGACGCAGACGCCAAGCGACTTGAGGAGATTTTGGTTTCCGGTGCTGATGGAAAGGAGCTGGAACGGATACGCTTGGAACAGTCCTACTTTCAAAGCACAATCCCTCAAGGGAATGAGCTCACCGCTGCACAATTGATCAGTTGTGGTATTGGCGGTTTCGATGAACAGGCAGATACCAAACGACTTAGACTGGATGGGATTCAAATAACAGGACTTTATAACAACAGCAATAGCACCACCGGCTACCGCTATGGTTTTGAGTATTCTACTATTCCCCTACCCCACAAAAAATCGTATGCCCAGGATTTTTGGGGATACTATAACGGGGAAACTAGCAATTTAAATTTGATCCCTCAGATCCCCCACAATAACTATCCGTTTGAAAATATTGATCTGGAAATTCAAGCCAATCGCTATGTCAACCCTAACTACACCCAGGCTGGCATACTAACCAAAATTACCTATCCCGAAGGAGGGTACGAAGAATTCCAATTTGAAAATAATAAATCGGCCACTTCAAATTTTAGACCCGGTGAACTGGACTTTGTTTCCCCTCCCGATCTTCAAAAACGCATAACCCTTAATACCACTACCGATTCGTTTTACGCTGGTCACGAGACAGACCCCGCTACCGGATTAACGATCTACCGCTACAAGAAAACGGTTGAAATAGGGGATGATATCCTCAATAATGGATTGGTTGAATTCTCCGTGTACTCTACCGCTTGCTTCGGATCAGGCGGGAATATTATTCCGGGAAATGAATGCCTTGTTACGGGAGGTTTTAGAGCTATTGGAGATGTTCTTGGTCCGATATCCTTTATTATGGATATGACCAGCAACCCCTACCTCCAGGATACCACAAATGTAACACCAGGTACCTATGAGATCTATGCTAACATCATTGCCACAGATTTTCCCATCAATGGAGGAGAACTTGACCTTAAGGTGGAATGGCGGTGTCCCAACGATTTAAATTTTGATACAGAAGGAGAAGAGGATCTGTTTTACATTGGGGGGCTAAGGATCAAAGAAAAGACCACACATGATGATGACAATACGCCTATCTCCAAAATTACATACAACTACAATAGTATATTAAATACCGATATCAGCGTTCCCGTCTTTGCAGAACCCTTAAGCGTGGTTATCGATTATTGTGCAAATAGCTATACCGCAGACGTAACACGTTTTAATTCTTCCCCGGTTTTCCCGCTGATTACCAACCAGGGAGGATTTGTAGGTTACCAGGAAGTAACGGAACGAATTCAAGGCTATGATCCCGTTAATCAGTCCTTTGAGACCTTACCTGTAGTACAAAACACCTACACCTTTGCAGCAAACGCCAGGGAAAGCTACAGGGGAAGTCCGGTAGACTACCCCTGGAAGCGAGGCTATTTGGAAGATAGTAACCTAAATGGACAACAGACGCGGAATACTATTCATACCAACTCCACGAATGTCACGGAGTTCTTAAACAATAATTATGTCGAGGGCTATGAAGGCCGGTATCTTCCCCTACAAACCATCGCATGTTCCGGTGGGACTGTAAATATATATAGAAATGTTCAAGGGCCAGCCTATAAATTTATACAGCACGGAGGCTATTCGCACCTCACAAACACAACGGAAACCCGGAAGGAATCCAATGGCGATATCATCATCCAACGCAGTTATGAGTACAATGCAGACATTGAACAACCCACAAAGATCACTACGGATTATGGCAACGGAACGATCCATACCGAATTCTTAACCTACACTTCTTCCGGAGTGAATATTCCTGAACTTACCGGTACTTTAATAAATGCGCTGGAATCCCGAAACAGAAAAGAGCTCGTCAAAAGACGGAAGGAAGACCAGAATGGAGCGCTGCTGTCTGCAGAAATAACGAAGTATCCCCTTTCGATTTCAGGGTCCGACCCTGTACTGCCTGAAGGGATCCAGACCCAAAAAAGTACGGAGGCAACCCTGGAAGAACGCCTTCGTTTTATTTCGTATACGTCCTACGGTTTACCGGAAGAAGTAGCCAAACAGGACGGTCCCTCTAACTACTATATCTGGGGGTATAACGATTCATATCCCATTGCCAAATTGGACAACTTCCAAAGTACCCGGATTACCGGGACCGTGCAGAGTTTGATCCAAGCCGCGGTAAATGCCTCCAATAATGACGATTCCCTTCAGGATGAGGCTACCTTACGTGTTGCGCTATCCAACCTGCGAAATGCTTCGGAGCTACAAGACACTATGGTTACTTCGTATACCTATGACCCCCTGGTGGGCGTTACGAGCACAACAGATCCCAAGGGCTATACCCACTATTACGAGTACGATGAATTACGGCGATTAAAAACTGTAAAAGATCAGGATGAACATCTATTAGAAGAATACGAATACAACTACAAAAACCAATAAGCCATGAAAACCTATAGCTTTATCCTGCTTTGTCTGGGGATGGTCCCTATGGCATTAGCACAAACCATCTACCCTCCTGCCGGACAGTCTTCATTTATTTTAAGCAGTGGGCAAAGCGAAACTGTAAGTGCTCCTCAAAGCATTATCCTTACGCCTACGGTGTGGATTCAAAGTGGGGCTACTTTTACGGCAATGATCGAAGCCCCAAACACAGCGGATGACCCCTATGCTACTCCAGCTTTTGGAGCGTATAACTACGTGTTTACCCGGGTACATCAAACGCCTAAGACCAGCTTCGACCCCAATATGGCGCTGGAAGGCGATGTGCAGGAAAGCATCAATTATTTAGACGGTCTGGGACGGCCCTTACAACAAACCTTGATCAAAGCCTCTCCGAATCTCAAGGACCTGGTTACCCCCATGGTGTACGATCCTTTTGGAAGGATGGCTAAGGAATACCTGCCCTATGAGGACCAGGGGACTCCGGGGGATTTTCATACCAATGCGATAGATGCAACGAAAACCTATTACGTAAACGCCTATAGCAGTGACCTTTCGGCTACGGAAGCTAATCCCTTCTCGCTAAAAGAACTGGAAGCCTACCCTCGCAACCGGGTGTTAAAACAAGCCGCTCCCGGGGAAGATTGGAAATTGGGGAATACACATGAAATAAAATATGAGTATTCCACAAATACCTCAGATGAAGTACGCCTTTTTGAAGTAAACACTACCTTTTCAAACAACACTTACCTGCCCAACCTCGTAGACAATACAGTGTACTACAATCCCAACGAATTGTATAAAACGGTTACTAAAGATGAGAACTGGCAGACAGGTCAAATCTATAGTACGGACCATACTATGGAAGAATTTGTAGATAAGCGCGGAAGAACGATTCTCAAAAGAACCTATAACGCTGGTGTGGCCCACGATACCTATTATGTGTATGATGAATTTGACAATCTCACCTATGTGTTGTCTCCAAAAGTAGACCTGTCTAACGAGGTCTCAACACAGGAACTTAACGGACTTTCCTACCAATATATCTATGACCACAGGAACCGCCTGGTGGAGAAAAAACTACCCGGCAAAGATTGGGAAGAGATCGTCTATGATAAACTAGACCGGCCCATTATGACTCGCGATGGCAATTTAAAAGGGAATAACCAATGGCTATTCACAAAATACGATGCTTTTGGCAGAGTGGCTTATACCGGCAGGTATGATACTAGTGACGATAGAATAACAATTCAAGCTGTAGTGGACGCTACTACGGTCCACTACGAGGCAAAGACCGGTGCCCCCACCAATTACACCCCGGACAATACCGCAATATACTATACGAGCAACGCCTACCCTACTAGCTTTGACAAGGTGTTTACCATAAATTACTATGACAATTATACCTTTGACCTGGATGGGATTGTCTTACAATCCGGAACGCTGTTTACCCAACCCATTGCTAATGATGTACAGGGCTTGCCCACAGGAAACAAGGTACGGGTGTTGGACCCTTCGGCAGGCTCAGGCCAGGCTGATTGGATTACCACGGTAATGCAGTACGACGAAAAAGGCAGGGGCATCTTTAGCCATACCAAAAACCCCTACCTCAATACAGAACAACTGCTAAAGCAGGAGCTGGACTTTGTAGGGCGAGTGGTGCAATCCGAAACCACCCAAAAACGCGCAGGGGATAGTGATATTATTACCCGGGACACCTACACCTATGACCATCAGGGCCGACTCCTACAACACGAACAGGAGCTCGGCGGGCAAACCGAGTTGATTACCCAAAATAGCTATGATGCCATAGGCCTATTAGAACAAAAAAAGGTAGGGAATAGTTTTGCCAGTCCCTTACAGACGGTGGACTATGACTATAATATCAGGGGGTGGTTAACCGGTATAAACGATGTCTCCACCTTAAACAATGACCTTTTTGCCTTTAAGATTGCCTACGCCCGCCCGGAGGACGGCATTACAACGGCGCTATATAATGGCAATATTGCAGAAACGCATTGGAAAACAGCCAATGATGAGAGTACTTCCTCCCCAAAATATTACCGCTACAATTATGACGCCCTGAACCGCATTAAGGGGGCTGCCGGTCGAAATTTCGATGATGCGCTCTACTTGGGCCGGGGCTATAGTGCAAGCTATTCCTACGATAAAAATGGAAACATTATCACTCTGAACAGGACAAAGGATAACTATTACCGCTATATTGATGTGTTAACCTATTCCTATTCGGGGAACCAATTATCATATGTTACGGACGCTGCTTCGGATGGTGGTTATAGCGACGTACAGTCTACAGAAGGGTTTTATGATGGGAATACTGTTAGCATTGACTTCTTTTATGATCCTAATGGCAATTTAATCCGGGATGATAACAAGGGGATAGACCCTATAACGTATAATCACCTTAACCTACCTACCACTATTGTGATTAATTCCCCACAACATAATGGGACAATTTCCTATATTTATGATGCTACTGGCATTAAACTACAAAAGACTGTGGGAAGTACTACCACCCAATATGCAGGCAATTATATCTACCAAAACGGGAACTTACAGTTCTTTTCCCATCCGGAAGGGTATACCACCCCGGACGGTTCCGGTGGGTATGACTATATCTACCAGTACAAGGACCACTTAGGGAACGTGCGGCTATCATACGCTGACAGCAACAATGACGGGAGTATAGATTCTTCAAATGAGATAATTTCGGAGAACAACTATTACCCTGGCGGATTATTGCATAAAGGATACAATAGTGTGGTCAGTCCGAACGTC
>JBCDHD010000024.1:0-44878 GCA_038750505.1 Bacteroidota bacterium
CGTCACCACTATCGAATCCTTGCCACCTGAAAACAATATTACCGGGTTCTCAAACTGAGACCATACCTCACGAAGTACATATATCGCCTCAGATTCTAACTCATCCAAATAGTTTAAAAAATACTTACTCATGACTCCCTCGATAGTTTTTCTTTGATTGTAGTATAAATTTTTGTTACTGATTCTTCTATGGAATTCAAATGTGTAACCTCAACATCAGCTTGGGTTGGGGCTTCATAAGGAGATGAAATTCCAGTCATATCTTTTATTTCTCCAGCCCTTGCTTTCTTATACAAACCTTTCACATCCCGTCGTTCACACTCCTCAAGAGGCACATTAACAAATACTTCGACATAATTATTCACCCCAACAGTGTCTCGTATAAATGCTCTATCTCGTTGAAAAGGCGCCACAAAAGCCGCCAACACTACAAGGCCGGCATCTACAAACAACTTGGCCACTTCCCCAATACGCCTATTGTTCTCCGAACGGTCTTCCGCACTAAAGCTCAAATCCTTATTAATACCGCTACGCACATTATCCCCGTCTAAAACATAGGTTGCTATCCCTTCGGAAAATAGCTTCTCCTCCAAAGCATTGGCAATAGTAGATTTCCCCGAGCCCGACAAACCTGTAAAAAACACTAAAAAAGAATCATGCCCGTAAGCTTTTCGACGTTCTGATACACCAATTTTATATTGATGTTTTACAATGTTCTTTTCCATTTCCTTGCCCTTGCCCTTTTATCTAAACCAAAATTAATCTTATACCAAGCCCGCTCGTGTAGATAGTACAACACCATCTTGGTCACTATCTCAACAACACCTATTTTAAGACCCGTAAAGGGATTTCCAGATATTATCCATGACAATAAAATAGTATCTAAGGTGCCAACTCCACGCCAAGTTATTGTCTTCAACAAGTGACGCCGCTGACTGTTAACTACATCTACATTTAGCCACAAGCGTTCGTGCAAATAATACAATACCATCTTGGTTAATAATTCAGATGCGCCTATTTGAAGGCCCATTAATGGATCACCGGTAATGACCCAAGATAGTAGTACCGTATCAACAGTACCTACAAAACGCCAGGTAATCGTTTTAGCTAAGTGCCGCTTGTAAGAAACTCTTCTCATTTCCTTTTTACTACAAAGTGACTATTTAACAGATTTGATTTATTATAACTCAACTCTTGGTTAGTTTCCCTGGAAATCACCTGAAGACCTACAGCCTTACAAATAGCATGTCCCGCAGCTGTATCCCACTCCATTGTTGGAGCAAAACGAGGATAAATATCTGCCCTTCCCTCGGCAACCAAACAAAATTTTAACGAACTGCCCTTAGAAACGATTTCAACCGCTTTGTCCGCTGCCTTTAAACTATCAATAAACGCTTTTGTATCATCATTCATATGCGACCGACTACCCACAACACGAACACTCCCATTCGTTGCAAGTGAAGGAGCAATTTTGTTTTCAGGTCTTAGTAGATTTCCATCAAAATTATGATCAGCATCTAAGACAATTTTCCGGGCCTCGGCAGTGGTGGTATCCGCAAAATAGAGTTCCCGTGTTACCGGTACATAAATAACTCCCATTTCCGGTAACCCATTTGAAACCAAGGCAATGTTAACCGTAAACTCTCCGTTACGCTTAATAAATTCTTTCGTGCCATCCAGCGGATCAACAATCCAACAAGTGGACCACGTTTCCCGATCCTGATATTCAATTTCTTTGTTCTCCTCGCTAATAATAGGGATATCCGTGTTCTTCAAATGGGCATTAATAATGGTATTGGAAGCGATATCCGCCCTTGTCAAAGGAGAATTATCTCCTTTTTGTTCTACTTCGAAGCTTCCTTCCTCATATACCTTTAAAATCTCTACTCCTGCAGCAATTGCAGCTTCTACCGCAAGATGCATCAGCTCAGTTCTGTTCATATCCGTATAAGTTGTTAAATACTTTCGTTTTAATTGTTTGATCGTTATCTAGTTCCATATTACCTCAAACTCCGATCTTCGGTTCTTTCTGTGCTTTTCCTCCGAACATGGGATTCCATCATCACATTCGTTTGTCAATTTTTCTTCTCCACTAGCTTCCGTAAGTATTCTATTTTCGCCAATTCCTTTTGAAAGCACATAGTCCGCAGTACGGTTCACACGCCTTTCGGAAAGCCATAAATTATAATTATCCGTACCTCTAGCATCTGTATGGGAACTAATCTTAATTACAAACGAAGAATCCTCCTTCAGAATTGCGATCAACTTGTCCAAAAGTTGTTTATCCTTGCTGCTCAAATACGACGAGTTTAAATCAAAATAAACGTAACCTAATGCGTTAATAGTATCTTCTAATTTTTGACGTCGCAAAAGTTCAGCCTCTTGTTTCGCTTTTTCCGCCGCCGCCAATCGTTCTGCTTCTTTTTGTTTTTGTAATTCTTCTGCAAGTAATCTGGCATCTTCTTCTGCTTTTTTAGCAGCTGCTATAGAATCTTGCTGTCGCTGCTGTTCCTTGTCAAATTCTTGAAGCATTGCCAACTTTTCTTCACCCTTTTTAGACAACCCTTTTTCCATAGCAAAGCGGTATACTACCCCAGCCGCATGTTGGATATGATTGGTAGAATTATCAGAATTCATGGTCCATTTGCCTGTGGAGTTAAAATCCAATCCCCAACGATCAGAAAACCAAGTTCTAAATCCTACCGAAGCATTATAGGTACCCCTACCCTGGTTATTGGCATCCGTATAGCCTGCACCAACTCCAACATAGGGATCGAACCAACCCGTTTCTCCTAAAATTTGATTTAGATCATAACTCACCCTTAAATCAATTCCGTAATACGTAATATCTTCTTGAAGTTCATCTCCATCAATAGTCTTCCCTTCCTGATATTGATTATAGGTTCCTATAGCTTCTAGACCTAAACCATTTTCGAAATAACGACCAATACTTATTCTAGATGGGAAAGGAACAATATTCCAGTTGTTTTCGATGTCGAAAAAATTGCTAAACTCGGAACCAGCATCATCTACGGCGTTTAAACCGACACCAAAGATCCATGAACTTTTTACGATTGAATCTCTTTTTGTAAGCGGTTCAATCTGAGCACTTAACAGAAACATGCTCAGAAATGATAACATAAATAGCACATTGTACTTTGTAGTTTTCATCTGTCACGAGTTTGGGGGTTCGCGTGCAAATTTAGCACTAATAGAAAAATGGTGCCTAAAATAAAGTTCTAAGTACCTTTATTTACGATTAACTACAATCATTCCTGTGCAGACTTTTCAATTCTGAACGAAACGGGGACATCGGTTTTAGGCATTTTATACACATAAAACGGGTACGTAACCATGGAAGTAGTGGAAGATGTTTTATTGATCGCAATACTAACTACTAATTGATCTTGATTTTCTTCTTTAATTTTTAATTCCGGAACAATATTTCCCTTCATCTTACCTAAACAGGCTACCAGAACCATTTCATTATCAAAATCTACCAATGGGACCGGAAGGCCTGGTTTTCTTGTTTTATTTACTGTTCTAAAAAAAGTAGTTAGGGTTTTAGTATCTCTTATAACCTGTGTTTGAAGACTATCGGTAGGAAAAAATGCATCTTGCACAAGGAGGACCAATTGCCCATTACCTGATACATGAGCGTTCTCAACCCCCTTTTTTTGGCCATTACAGGTTAAAAAAACGATCAATACAACGCCTAATCCTCGCATTTAATATGAATTTTTATAGCGCGAACGATACGCTTTTTCATACATTTCTTCGTAGAGGGGCAGAATGTTTTGTATACCAAATTCCTGCGACACTTTCTTCGCATTTTCCTTGAACTGCTCGAGAATAGTGTCATTGCCCAATAGGTAAATAGCATTTTTAGCCATTTCCGATACATCGCCTACTTCACTGAGAAAGCCGCTTACCCCGTGTTTATTTACCTCCGGTATCCCTCCTGAATTGCTGGAGATAACCGCTACTTTGTTCGCCATAGCTTCCAGCGCAGCCAACCCAAAACTTTCGGTTTCCGAGGGTAATAAGAACAGATCGGAAAAACAAAGTATTCGATCTATTTCATTGCTATTTCCTAAAAACAACACCTGATTTGCAATTCCCAATCTTTCACATTGCAATTCCGCTTTCTCCTTTTCAGGACCTTCTCCCACCATTATCAGCTTTGAAGGCATCTGTTTTTGGATCTCATAGAAAATGGTAATCACATCCGGAATGCGCTTTACCTTTCTAAAATTGCTAATATGAGTAACGATCTTCTCATCATCCGTAGCCATAAGAGACCGTTGACAATCGGTAAAGCTATTGCTGTATTTGGAAGGATCAATAAAATTAGGGATTACTTCAATCTCTTTATCTACATCAAAAATTTCAAGGGTCTTTTGTTTTAACGCCTCAGATACCGAAGTTACCACATCCGATTTATTGATGCTAAAAGTGACTGCCGGTTTGTAAAAAGGATGATTGCCTACCAGGGTAATATCTGTACCGTGCAATGTGGTAATCATGGGTATGTAGATATCTTCCTCTTTCAACATTTTCTTTGCCATATAGCCTGCATAGGCGTGGGGAATGGCATAATGTACATGAAGTAATTCTATCCCATATTGTTTTATAGTATCTACCAGTTTACTGGAAAGTGCAAGCTCATAGGGTTGGTATCTAAAAAGCGGGTATTCCGGAACATGGACCTCATGAAAGTGAACATTATTGTACAAAAGTCCCAGGCGCACCGGTTGCTGGTACGTTACAAAATGTACTTCGTGGCCTCGTTCTGCCAGGGCAATGCCTAATTCGGTGGCTACCACACCGCTTCCCCCAAAAGTGGGATAACAAACTATTGCAATTTTCATGCTCTAAAAGTAGGGTAATATTTTCTAGCTAGTTGATAATGGAATCATAAATGGCATGTTGTATCCTTGTACGCAAACCGGATTTGACCAAAAGATTATTTCTCATTGTAGGATAAGTGCGGTTGGAAAGAAAAACGTAAACCAATTCCTCATCAGGATCTGCCCAGGTGTAGGTTCCTGTAAATCCGCTGTGTCCAAAGCTATTTCTGGAAACGCAACCGCATGTTGGCCCTTTTTCTTCAAGTTGAGGTTTATCGAACCCTACTCCCCTACGCACATTTTTATCGCAGAAATAACAAGTATTGAACTTTTTTATAGTTCTCGATTGCAGATAGCGCTGTCCCCCATAGTAGCCGCCTTGCAAATACATCTGCATGATCTTGGCAACGCCAAGGGCATTGCTAAAAAGTCCTGCATGGCCACCAATGCCACCTTGCATGGCTGCGCCCATATCGTGTACATAACCACGAACCGTTTGATGTCGGAAATAATCATCTTCTTCGGTGGGTACAATTTCTTCCATGTTAAAAACTTTTAGAGGATTATACAACGTCCGCGTAATGCCCATTGGTTTTAGTAAAAACTCTTGTAATAAGGTGTCCAGATTCTTCTGATGGCTATCTTCAATATACTTTTTCAGCACATAGTAAGCGATATCACTATACCGGTATCGGTTGGATTTTAGTTCTTGCCTTCCAATTCTGTTATAGATGGAATCCTGATAAAAATTAGCCAAATACATCCCGTCTACTACTTTGTAGGAGTAGTCTTCCGTGGGGTAGCTTTTATAAAATAGTCGGGAAGGTTTTCTATTTTCATCTAGGGTACTCAAGTAGAAAGCGATCCAGGCCGGCAGGCGACCATAGTGTGATAAGGCTTTTAAAACCGTAACATCCTTTAATTCGGATTCTTCGTATTCGGGAATAAGATCTTTAAAGGTATCATTTAGCTGAAGCGTCCCTGCTTCTTCCATTTTCATGATCAAAGGAAGGGTGCCCAAAATCTTGGTGAGAGAAGCCAGATCATAAATATGATCTTCAGAAATACTATCCTTGGCAGTATAAGTGGGTTTACCAAAGGTCTTGTTATAGATCACCTTTCCTTGCTTAGCAACTAAAACCTGGGCCCCGGGAAACATTAAGGAGTCTATTCCATCGTTCACCAGGCTATCTACTCTTGCTAAACGTTGGGAATCTATTCCTACTCTTTCCGGAATGCTATAGCCGAGACGTGCTATGGATTTGGTATCTAAGCCGGTACAAACAGGAAATGCGTCGTGCGCTGTAACAGGAAGCTTGCCACTGGCACCAATTGCCCCAAATAGGATCTCCGCGGTTTTCTGCTGTGCCAGTTTGCTGTTTTGATAGGAAACCACAATACCATCAATTGCATCAAAATTAATTACGTCGGTTAAGGCGTACGGTTTAGTAAAGATCGTCAATAGTGTATTGTGTGTACGCATTCTTGAGATCTCTTGCAGCCAAAACAGCTCATTCTCACTGAAATTATGGGCTTTCCATGGACTTGCGTTGCTCCTGTGAAGGCCAATGATCACCAAATTAAAATTTTTCAATTCGTTGCGGTATCCGGCCATGTCTTTAGCAGCTACTTGCGTAACAGCTCCATACTGCTGCAAAGCCGTCAGAAAATCATCCCCAGGAGCATCTCCAAATTTTACATATGCAATTTTTTTATTCTCCAGTTTCTTAACGGGAATCAGGGAAAACTTGTTCTTAACCACGGTAATCGCATTTTCCATGGCGCTTTCATGTACCAGATGATCTTCTTTGGTAGAAAGATCCGCTACCAAGTTGTTCATTGGGATCGGTTTATACTTATGCAGCCCAACTTTGTATTTGGCCTTTAGTACTTTTTTTACCGAATATTCTAATCTACTCTCGGAAACTCTTCCTTCATTGTACGCCTGAAGTAAGCTTTCCTTTGCACGTACCACGTCTTTTGGCATCAGTAACATATCGTTCCCTGCCAAAAAAGCAGAAAGTTCAACTTCTCCTTCCGGGGCAAATTCAGTGACCGCTTTCATATTAAGTGCATCGGTAAAAACCAGGCCTTTAAACTGTAATTGTTTTTGTAATATGTTGGTGATACTGTTTTGCGATAATGAGGAAGGGCGAACTGTGCCACCTTCCAGTGCAGGAACATTCAAATGGGCTACCATAATGCTGGATACCCCGGCATTTATTAAGCTTTTAAACGGATACAACTCCACGCTATCCAAGCGTTGTCTGGTAAAATCCAGTAGTGGTAAGGCCTTATGCGAGTCCGTAGCGGTATCGCCATGACCTGGAAAATGCTTCCCGGAAGATAATATCCCGGCACGTTCCATTCCGGTCATAAAAGCAATTCCTTTTTGAACAACATTTTCGGGTTCTTCTCCAAAAGAACGATTTCCGATGATCGGGTTTTTAGGATTGATGTTGATATCTATATCCGGTGCAAAATTGATATGCACCCCAAGTCGTTTGGCATGTGTCCCAATACGAAAGCCCACCTTCTCAACAACCGAATTATCTTGAATTGCCCCCAGGGTCATATTCCATGGAAAGGCATAGGTGGAATCCAGGCGCATAGCCAGACCCCATTCGGCATCCATTCCTATCATTAATGGAATTTTGGCAGCTTCCTGAAAGGCATTGGTTATTCTCGCCTGCCGGACGGGGCCTCCTTTTGAGAAAATTACCCCTCCAATATGATGTGCAGTAATAAGTTCTTTTGCTTTCGCTATGGCTTTTTCATTCTGAGATGAGGCTACACTGATCATAAACAACTGACCGATCTTTTCTTCAAGTGACATGGAGGTATATTGCTGCGCTACCCATTGTATTTGGGCCAGGCTATCTGTTGCAACCAACGGATCTCGTTGTGCATAGGAGAAAACGGTTGCCAGCAAGAAAAGGGTGCAAAGTAATTTCTGCGTCATAAATTGTAGTACCTCAATTTATAGACCAAAAATATGCATTTCATCGAAAAACGCACTAAAAATGTGGTGTAGCAACGATTTTCGGGGATAAAATCACATAAACCTTGCATGCCAGCTTTCTTCAGCAGGTACTTCCCAGCTTTCCAAATACTCGCGTTTTGTGGCAACCAGATTGTTAAAAACGATGGTATTCTTTGATACGGATCTTGCTTTTGCCATTTTTTTGAAATCCGTTAAGGGCTTATACGCAACAAATTCACCTTGCTTGTAGGATACATTCATTTTATCCAGCAAATCTACTTTGAATCTTTGTTCAATCTGCTGTATAAATCGTACCGAGGCATCAATAGAGCAACCCGAAGCACTATTTACCGATTGATCCAAACCAATAACAATGAAACGATTATAGGGAATTTCATAGCTCGCTCTTAAATCTGCTCCATGCGCAGTCCATTGGGTCAAAAACTCAGCTAGCAAAGGTTGTAGGGCTTCCAATTCATCTTTAGAGAACGAACGATTACATTGATAAATCCATATTCTGGCCGTGTCCGGCAGGGTTTCAAAATTAGTTAACATCTCAAATAGAATTAGCAATAAGTTCAGCTACGTCCAAAACAACAACACTATCTTCCCTTTCGTGGGCTTTAATACCATCGGTCATCATCGTATTACAATAGGGACAGCCGGTAGCAATAATATTTGGGTTGGTTTCCAAAGCTTCTTTTGTACGCAACACATTGATATCCATATCGCCCTTTTCCGGTTCCTTGAACATTTGTGCACCCCCGGCGCCACAGCATAAGGATGTTTTTTTATGACGTTTCATCTCAATAATTTGAGCATTAGTATGCTTTAGGATTTCCCTTGGGGCGTCATACACTGCGTTGGCTCTTCCCAAATAACAGGGATCGTGAAACGTAACACGCTTTTCTTTGTAAAACTGACCTTCCAAGCTTAAACGTCCGCCATCTAACAACTCCTTAATATATTGTGTGTGATGCACAACATCATAATTTCCGCCTAAACTAGGGTATTCGTTCTTTAGTGTGTTGAAGGAATGCGGATCGCAGGTTACAATGCGCTTTATTTCATATCCATTTAAAACCTCAATATTCATCATTGCTTGCATCTGAAACAGGAATTCATTGCCTGCACGCTTAGCGACATCACCTGTACAACTTTCTTCGGGTCCTAAAACAGCAAATTCAACATTTGCCTTATTCAGTATTCGTACAAAAGCCCTGGAGATTTTTTTAGCTCTATCGTCATAGCTGCCAGCCGAACCTACCCAGAAAAGTATTTCAGGTTGTTTCCCCTCAGCCATAAATTCTTCCATAGTTTTTACCGTAAGTTTTTCACTCATAGTTCCAACGTTATTCATTTACCCAATTTAATCGATCCATTTGATTGTAAGGCCATGGCGCCCCATTGTTCTCAATATTGGTCATCATATTATTAAGTTCTGTTGGTGCCGCAGATTGTTCCATAACAAGAAACCTGCGCATATCGAGGATGATAGACAAAGGATCAATACTTACCGGACAAGCTTGCACACAGGCATTGCATGTCGTACAGGCCCATAGTTCCTCTCGCGATATGTAATTGTCCAGTAATTGTTTCCCATCAGGAACGAACGCTCCTTTATTCCCATCCATATTTTTGCCTACTTCTTCCAGCCTATCACGGGTATCCATCATTATTTTTCTTGGGGAAAGCTTTTTTCCGGTCTGATTGGCCGGACATTCGGAGGTACACCTTCCACACTCGGTGCAGGTATAAGCGTTTAGGAGTTGCACCCAATTCAAATCCATAACATCCGAAGCACCAAATTTTTCAGGATCCTGGCTATCGCTGTCCTGAGCCGCAAAAGGATCTGCAGCAGGATCTAGCATTAACTTAACCTCATTTGTAACAGCTTCAAGATTAGTCATTTGCCCTTGCGGAGATACTTTTCCGTAATAGGTGTTTGGAAAGGCTAATAGAATATGTAAGTGCTTAGAATAATAGAGATAGTTCAAGAAGAATAGTATTCCAACAATGTGTAGCCACCAAGCCACCCGCTCGATACCGATCAAAGCCCCTTCAGAGAAATCTTCAAAAAAGATCGCGATCCATTGGCTTACAGGAAAAGCACCGGCTTTTACGTAATACTCAACTCCTTGCTGTTGTAACGCATAGTCCGCCGCATTCATGGTCAAGAAAAGGAACATAAGGATTACCTCTATGTAAAGAATCCAATTCCCATCTTTTTTGGGCCAGCCTTCCATTTCCGGTTTTAGGAAACGCTTCAGTTTTATGATATTCCTTCTTAACCAAAAAACGACAACAGCCAGTATTACCAAAAAAGCCAATACCTCAAATGAACCAATCAAAATGTTGTAAAAAGTCCCCAGAAAAGCAAAAACCCGGTGTGTTCCAAAAATCCCGTCGATAATTATTTCCAGTACTTCAATATTGATAATAATAAATCCAAGGTAAACGATGACGTGTAATACTCCTGCAACAGGGCGCACAACCATTTTAGTTTGCCCTAAGGCAATCCGAGCCATGTTTTTCCAACGCTTTGGTTTATTGTCATTTACAGTAACCGACTTCCCCAGTTTTATATTCCGGATAAGTCTTTTTACATTTCTGGTGAAGTAACCGATACCCGCAACAAGGGTTAGTGCAAATATTATATTAGGTATATACGCGGTCATAGGAATAGTAAAATTCAAAATTACGAAATTTATTATGCATGCATAATAAATTTATTCACTATTACATTTGCTATTGTTTACTGGCTGGGTCATTTTCAGGAAGCTCGTACTCCTTTTGTTTCTTTCCAAACACAGAAACATTTACATACCGTTTTGGATTAAGTCTAAAATCCTGAAGTAACAGATCTAGCTGTCGCGAAGCTTCTGAAAGATTGTCGTACAGTTCATCATTGGTAGCTAGTTTCCCAAGAGAACCTTCTCCTCTTTCTACTTTTTGCAATACTCCATTTAAATTCCTTACTGTAGTTTGGAGTTCTCCAATGGTCCTCGCTAATCCTACTTTTGCCAGAGAATCAGAAATCTTAGAAAAGTTTGCAGTAATGGTATTTATATTTTTGATGGAGCTATCCAGTTCCTCCCCATTATTTTCCAATAATTGATTTAACTTACTGGCACTTCCTTGAAAAGAACGTATTAGGGCGTTAAGGCCTGCAATACTCTGTTTTAGCTCCAATTTGGTCCTGTCGTCTAACAAAGAATTGATATTGGTAAGCAAAGAGTCGGCATCGGTAAACGCTCCTTCTACTTTCATCTGTAGTGGTGTTAGTTTTTCCTGAACCAGTTCGGTAAGTCCGGGTCTTGTCCCCGAGGTAAGAGTATCTCCGGACTGTGCATTTGGTGCACCATCAAAAGCGGGCATTATTTGAAGACCTTTTCCTCCAATTATCCCAGTATCATAAAGCTCCACCCTACTATTTTTGGAGAACTGGAAATCATTATTGATGGAAAAAGTAACCAAGAGTTTTCCTGAGGAATCCTTAAAACGGATACCCGTTACATTCCCAACAACCAGACCATTCAATGAAACTTGCGTTCCGCTTTGCAGGCCCCCCACATGGTCATAAACGGCATAAAATGTTCGGGTATTATCGAAAATTGAAGAGGATTTTAGATAGCTGAACCCCATTATTACTGCAAGAATTCCAAGTAATACTAAAATTCCTGTCTTGACTTCCCTGGATAATTTCAAAAGGCGCTGTTTTCTGGTTACAACAAAATTAGGAATATTTTTTTGGAGGATTTACTGCTCCGTACTGTATTTTAGGCCTTCTTTTAGCGGAATACGTTGTCCGTTTTTATATGCTACAATGTAGGAAGTGGTATACCCTTTGGTATCCGCTTCCGATTTCAACTGTTTCGCCTGGGCATAGGTGGTAGCATTTCCAAACATGTAGCGATACATATTTTTATACGGTTCCTTGGAAAGGTTCTTAAGTCCGTTAAACCGATTTTCCTCCAGTGGAATTACTTTAGACGATGCCATCAATTGAACTTTGAATACGATCTCATCTGCAGTATTTACCGAAGGGGCTTTTTTTAGAGTTACATCTTCGGACAAAACGGGTTGACTATTAACCGGAGGCTTCTCTTGCTGTGTTGTGGGGGTATCGCCCACTGTTTTTTCGGTACTGGTATCCGCGGACGCCTGCTCAGAAGCTTTTACGACTTCCTCTGTTGTCTTTTCCAAAGGATCGTCCTGAATAGGTTGTACCGCTTCTAAATCAGTAGCCACGCCCTCCTTATACCTCAAAATCGCATTGGCAATAGCAGTTCCCATCTCCTGTTGTCCTTTTTGAGAGTTGAGGTAGGCGCCCTCATCCTTATTGGTTAAAAAACCAGTTTCCACCAAAATACTAGGCATAAACGTTTGATGTAAAACGATAAAACCAGCCTGTTTTACCTTTCTATCTTTGCGCTTTAACGTTATAGTAAAGTTATCCTGCAGCAATTTGGCCACCTGAATGCTTTGATCCAAAAACTCCTCTTGCATGATAGTAAGGCCTATAATTGATTCCGGGGAGTTAATATCATACTCGGCGTAGCGCTCTTCGTAATTATCCTCCAAATAGATCACTGAGTTCTCTTTTTTCGCAACATCAAAGTTTTGTTTATTCTTATGAAGTCCGAGTACAAAGGTGCCTGCACCGTAGGCATTGGAAGTATGGGAATCGCAATGCACCGATACAAATAAATCCGCATTGGCCTGGTTGGCTATCTCTCCTCGTTTGAATAAATCCACAAAGGTATCATCCTTTCGGGTGTAGATTACCTTGATGTCGGGATGCGTTTCTAAAATCTCCCCGGTTTTGAGCACAATTGAAAGGGCTATGTTCTTTTCCAAATACCCATTACCCAAGTTACCGGGATCATGTCCTCCGTGGCCAGCATCTAAAACAACTACAAATTTATCGTTAAGCTGCGGTTCGGTATTATTTTTGTGGAATGAGGAGAGAAGGAAAAAAATCCCAAAACAAATGGCAAAAACAAACCGATTTCCAATCATAAGAACTACTTATTTCTATCGTTCTCCCGGGGTTAAAATTATGGTAACACCGCGCAAACAGACCAAAAAATATATGTAAGTTTGACCACCAAAAACTACGCCAAACTATTACAAAAATAGGATTTATCGCTTTGCAAACAAACAAACTTCGTTACCTTATCCTATTGTTTTTGGTATTGGGATCCTTGATTGTTACCGCCCAAGAAGACCCAATAATCCCTTTACCCATCAAGGCCGTAAAGGACACGATTACCGCTCCATTACTTCCACCCTCCTTTGCAAACGATTCCACAGCAATTGATTCGGTAGCCAGAGATTCAGCTCCGGCAAAAACGTCCGTTATATTGGATAAGATCAAGTATAAGGCAAAAGACTACGTTAAACTCAGCCAAAAGGATCAAAAAATATACTTGTACAACGAAGCCGAGATTTATTACCAGGATACGGAGCTTAAAGCGGGGATAATAGTCATGGATTACATAAAAAATGAAGTTTATGCAGGTCGTATCAAAGATTCAACCGGTACCTACTCGCAATTACCGTACTTTAAGCAGGGAGATCAGGTGGTAATCCCTGATTCTATTCGTTTTAATTTTGATACCCAAAAGGCGCTAATTTGGAATTCCAGGACCGAACAACAGGCTGGTTTGGGTTCCCTTGGCAGTGACGCTATGAAAGTACTGGCTGAAGTGACCAAGAAGGAAAATGATTCTGTGTACTTCCTAAAAGACGGAAAATTAACTACCTCAAAAGACACTATAGATCCCGACTATTACATTCGTGTACGTAAAGCAAAATTTGTGCCGGGTAAAAAGATAATCGCCGGGTTCAGTAACTTTTATTTGGTGGACGTACCCACCCCAATAGCGCTTCCGTTTGCCTACTTCCCACTTACCACAGGGAGGGCAGCCGGTCTTATTTTCCCTACCTTTACACAAGACCCGAGAAGGGGTTTTGCCATTCAAAACGGAGGGTATTATCTTCCCATAAGCGATTATGTGGATTTAAGTATGATGGGGGATTTTTTCACCAATGGCAGTTACGGCGTCCGGGTACAATCTATTTATGCTAAACGCTATAAATTTCGGGGGAACATTAATTTTCGGTTTGAAAACCAGATTTTTAGTCAAAAAGGTTTTGACGATTTTAGCAGGACAACCTTGTATAATTTACAGATATCACATTCTCAGGACGCCAAAGCCAATCCGAATTCCAGGTTCTCAGCTAGTGTTAACTTGGGGAGCAGTCAGTTCTTTACCAACTCCTTTAACCAGGTAAATGTTCAGAATACCCAAAATAACAACCTCTCCTCCTCTATAACGTATTCCAAGACGTTTCCGGAATATCCTTCCGTAAACCTTAATCTTACGGCTTCGCACAATCAAAATACACAATCACAGGAGGTTAACCTTACCCTACCTACCCTCCAAGGGAGCATGGAGCGGATATTTCCATTTGCAGAAAGGGATGGCATTAAAAAAGGGTTGGTCAAAAACTTCAATTTCCAATATAATTTTAGAGCAGAAAACAGGATTCGAACCACAGATTCCCTGTTCCTGACCGCGAGAATGTTTGATGACGCCAGAATCGGTGCCCGGCACACCTTACCTTTTAATACCAACTTTAAAATTGCTAAATACTTTAGTGTTTCGGTAGGAGGTAACTATGAGGACGTCTGGACTTTTGAAACCTTTCAAAGGGGGTTAGATCCGGATGATCCCGAAAGTAATAGGGAAGTGGTACTGGACACCATTAGCGGGTTTGATCGCTATAATACGTACGGATTCAGCGCAAGTATTGGAACAACACTTTACGGTACCTTCAATTTTGGAGAGGATAAAAAGATTCAGGCTATCCGGCATGTTATGCGTCCTCAGATCGGATGGTCGTTTACCCCCTCTTTTGAGCAGTTTTACGAAACCTATATCAATAATGACGGGGAAGAAGTCCAATTCAGCAGATTTGAAGGTACTTTAAATGGTGCTCCCGGTTTAAATCGTGCTAATTCCATTAGTTTCTCCTTACAGAATACCTTTGAAGCCAAGGTTAGGGATAAGGACTCCACGGTTACTGAGCCCAAAAAAATTCCTTTGCTTAGTAATTTAAACTTTTCTACCGCCTACAATTTTGAAGCGGATTCCTTGAAATTGGCGCCCATAGGTTTTAATGGAGGAACACAGCTCTTGGACAACAAGATGTCCATAAACTTTAGCGGAAGCCTTGACCCCTATACGATCGATAACAACGGAAGGCGCATAAATACATTTAATATCGACAATGGGGGAAGTCTTCTCAGGCTTACCCGGGCTTCTTTTAACCTTAGGTATTCCCTGGATAGTAAAACATTGTCTGGAGATAGAGAGGTCGATGAGGCCGAAGCAGCCAGCGATGAATACAGGGCAGCCAGTGGGGGACGAACAGATGATCTCTTTGGTGCAGGATTTGATAATCGGGTACAATACGAGGAAAGGGACGATGATATTGAAAACCCCGTCTACGGCACCAAAGTCCCTTGGAATCTCAATATTCAATTCGCTCTTGGCTATTCCAACTCCAACCGGCAGAACGAGATTAGCAACGCTTCTTTGATGTTTGGTGGGGACGTACAACTGGCGCCACGCTGGGATGTTGGTGTATCTTCAGGATATGATTTTGTAAACCAGGGATTTGCGCAAACCCAATTGCGATTTCGGAGAAATCTAAAAAGTTTTGACCTTCGCTTTAACTGGGTTCCTTTTGGACGAAATGAACGATGGGATTTCTTTATTGGTATAAGCAGTTCTATCCTAAGTGACCTGAAATGGGAGCAAAATAGTCAGCGAAACATCCGAAGGTAATTTAATGTAGTCCCCAAAAGAAGATTTCAAAACCAATTCCGATAAAGTACTTAATTTAACCCTCCGTACAACGAACAAGAATCACTTATGAAAAGATTTATTACCACCCCTAATGCCCCTGCACCCATAGGACCCTATAACCAGGCTGTTTATGTGAACGATACCCTTTACATTTCCGGACAGACACCTATTGACCCTAGTACCGGAAAATTAGTAGAAGGCGATGTTAAAATGGAGGCAAAACAGTGTATGAAGAATTTAGGAGCAATTCTTGAAGCAGCAGGATTAACATTTGAAAATGTTGTAAAGACCTCCATCTTCTTGAAAGATATGCACCAGTTCACTGCCGTAAACGAGGTGTATGGTAGCTATTTTAATGCAGATACTGCTCCCGCCAGGGAGACCGTTGAAGTTGCTAATTTACCGATGTTTGTTAATGTAGAAATCTCGATGATTGCGGTTAAATAGTGTTTCTGTGAAATTCTACTAGTCCATCAATTGGTCTACGCCGGATTACCCCCAGAATAAGGTCATTTCGCTCAACTACGGTTGCTAGTTCTTCCCTAAGGAAGTGGGCAATGCTTCCCACAAAGTGTATCGGTACTTTAGTCGCCAGTTCGAACTGCATGATATAATTATTTACAAATTGCTGAAAGGCTTTATCTATTACACCCCTACAGTAAGGATGATCCTTGTTTTCAATAATAAATCGGGCAAAGGTAGCAAGATAGGTATTGGGGTTAGGTTGTTTGTAAAGATTGTCCTTTATAACATCCGCATCCAGTTCATATTCCTTGGCAAAGCGAATTCCAATATCCTGAGGCATTTTGTGAAAGTAGTAGTCGCGCAGCAATTTTCGCCCGAAAAAATTTCCGCTACCATCATCCATTAAAATATATCCTAGAGAAGTGACTTTTTGAAAGAGCTGGTGCCCATCATAATAGCTACAATTAGATCCCGTCCCCAGAATACAAACAATTCCCTGGTGGCCTATTTTAGTAGTAGAATATATCGCCGCGTAGGTATCCTCCCGCACTTCTGCTTTTGCTTTCGGGAAGAATTCCGCAAAAATCTCCTTTAGGAATAATTTCATCCTATCTGTTCCACAACCCGCTCCATAAAAATAAAGCTGACTTACGTTCTCCCTATTCTTTGAAAGCTCAAAATTATTGGCAAGGCGATCTTCAATTACTTCCCGGGTAAGTACCTCAGGACTTAATCCCAGGGTTTGGGTCACAAATAATTGTTCCCCGGAGTCCACAAGCGCAATCCAGTCCGATTTGGTCGCACCGCTATCTACTATTAGTATCATTGGTTAGTTAAAAAATATTCCTGAAAATAAGGATTTTAACCCTTACTTTCAGGAATAACCTAAAATTGCGCTTAAAGTGCTGCTACGTGCTCGGCAAGATCAACAAGCTTATGCGAATATCCTGCTTCGTTATCGTACCAGGAAATCACTTTAAAGAAGTTGGAATTTAACTCAATCCCTGCTCCTGCATCAAAAATGCTGGTCCTTGCATCGGAAACGAAATCCTGTGAAACTACCGCCTCTTCAGTATACCCCAAGATGCCTTTTAAGGCACCTTCGGAGGCAGCTTTGAATACCTTCTTTATCTCGTCATAAGAAGTATCTTTCTCTAGACGAACGGTTAAATCTACTACAGAAACATCTGCGGTAGGTACCCTAAAGGCCATTCCGGTTAGTTTTCCCTGCAGTTCCGGAATAACTTTGGTAACCGCTTTTGCTGCACCGGTGGAAGCGGGAATGATGTTAAGCATTGCACTTCTCCCACCTCTATAATCTTTTTTAGAAGGCCCATCTACGGTCATCTGCGTAGCAGTAGTAGCATGCACAGTGGTCATAAGTCCTTCAACAATACCAAAATTATCGTTCAACACTTTTGCCAAAGGAGCAAGGCAGTTTGTGGTACAGGAGGCATTGGAAACAATTGTCTGATCAGCTGTAAGTTCGTTGTGATTTACACCCATTACAAACATAGGGGCATCTTTAGAAGGTGCGGAGATAACCACTTTTTTTGCACCCCCGTCAATATGTAATTGTGCCGTTTCTAAGGTGGTGAAAATACCGGTACACTCTGCTACAATATCGGCACCTACTGCATCCCATGCCAGATTTTTAGGATCTCGCTCCGCAGTGATTCGAACGGTTTTCCCATTTACCACCAAATTACCATCTTTAACCGCTACAGTACCATCAAACCTACCATGTACAGAATCGTATTCCAATAAATACTTAAGGTGTTCTACATCTAACAAGTCATTTATAGCAACAACTTCTACATTATCGCGAAGCACTGTCGCCCTGAAGACTAATCTTCCGATTCTACCGAATCCATTAATACCGATTTTAACTTTTGCCATGTGTTCTAATTTTTAGTTGCTTTTACGTAGTCATGATATCCGAAACTCTGATGAGTTCCTCATCAATCGCTGTGTGTGCCTTAATAGCCTCACTAATTGGGGTGAGTATTAATTTGTTATCCCGTATACCCACCATATAATTTGTTTTTCCTTCCAACAATGCCTCAACTGCCTTAACTCCCATTCTGCTGGCCAGCACCCGATCAAAACAGGTTGGATTCCCGCCCCGCTGCATATGTCCCAGCACGGAAACACGAACATCATAGATCGGGAGGTGCTCCTCTACATATTCTTTGAGTTCAAAAACGTTTTTACCTGTTTTATCGCCTTCGGCAACAATAACAATACTTGATGACTTCCCCGATTGTTTACTTCGTTTCAAGGAGTCAAGAAGTCGTTCCAGGCCTAAATTCTGTTCGGGAATCAAAATCTCTTCTGCTCCGGCTCCAACACCTGCATTTAGCGCTATATGTCCTACATCCCTACCCATAACCTCGATAAAAAACAAGCGATTATGAGAACTGGCCGTATCACGAATCTTATCGATAACTTCGACCACTGTGTTAATTGCTGTGTCAAAACCAATGGTGTAGGATGTTCCCAAGATATCATTGTCTATAGTTCCCGGTATCCCCATTACAGGAAAGTTGAATTCCTCGTTAAGCTTCAGCGCGCCAGCAAAACTTCCATTACCCCCAATAACAACCAAGGCATCTACATTGTGTTTTCTTAGCTGCTCCATACCCTTTGTTCTTCCTTCCGGTGTTCGGAACTCCTTGCATCGTGCGGATTTCAATATTGTACCTCCTTTGTTAATAATGTTATTAACGCTTCTTGCGTTCATTTCCTTGAAATCGCCATCAATCATTCCCTGATACCCCCTGTAAATAGCCAAGCATTGCAGTTTCATGTAAGCGCAAGATCGTACTACAGAACGAATAGCAGCATTCATTCCGGGTGAATCTCCCCCGGAGGTAAGCACAGCAATTTTATGAATAGTGGAACCCATTGTAAAAATTGAACGTCAAAACTAGCAAACTTCCATCAATAAAAAAATGCGGGTTGTCATGGTTTGAGAAATGATTGTTTTTTCAAACGTTTTCGTAGTTTTTTTATAAAAGGTGTTGGGAAAGACTATTTTTTTTGCTTCAGGACCGTGGTTTTAGAACGAAATTGGATGAGACTGTCTTTACCCATTATGGTAGTTTCCTCTTGTCCGTTTTGTTCCGGGACCTTAGCCGTCTTCTTTTTAAAGATCTGTTTCATTAATTCCTTAAAGTTATTAAAGTCCACTTGATACGAAAGTCCTACTCCTTGGGTGTATCCTTGCCTTTCTGCAAGAAACTGTTGAATTTCATTTTCGCGGTTAAAGATCTTAGCACTGAGGGTCCCCTCCTCATTTAATAGCACTTGTACCTCAACATCTCCGGCTACTACGGTTTCCGAAACTCCTCCCCCGCCTATGGGAACTCCTACCCGGCCATTCACCAAAACACGGTCGGAGATTTGGGTGGAAACCGTTACTCCGATTCGATCTTCGGCATCAATTCCTGAGTTAGCGTCCAGATAGCCTTGTTCGTAGGAAACACCAAAATTGAATTTATCGTTATCTCCTGATAACACCTGATTCAATAATCCCGAGGCTGTTTGAAGCAAATTCCCCGTAACTGCTTGTTGACTTAAGCCCGCCTGCTCGTTAACAAAAGTACCTTGTGCTAAGAGAAAAAAAGCATTATTGCTTTCAATAGTAGGGTCCTGTAAGCGGTATTCCAACTCTGATTTCACTACGGAACTGGTTCCGGGGAACTGAATATCAAAATCGATCGTGGGGCTCTCTAACTCTCCTTCCAATCTCACCACCACTTCGGTGGGAATGGGCCTGTAATTTCCTGCAGGATTATCCAGAAGGGGAGCTGGATTAGCGTTAAGCGCGTATACTGCTTCCATATTCAACTGGGCCTCTAGCGGGTCGCGTTCCCATAAAATTGTACCTCCAGGTTCTACGCTAAAGGTTTTATCGATTAAACCAGCGCGTTTAAAATTGAATTCTCCGGTCACAACAACAAACTCCCCATACATATTGAATTTTCCGTTAGTATTAATTTCCATAAGTAGCAACCCCTCCCCTGTTCCCTTCAAGGAACTGCCATTTTCCTGATCTACCACAATTTCTACTTCAGCATCGGGAGTCACAGCAAGATCGAAGGTCATTTCCAGTCCTTCATAATCTTCCAAAATCCGCTCTCCTGTGACCGTTTTAGCATCGCTCTTCTCAATGAAGTTAATAAAGGAATAATCGCCCACACTAGTAATATCGCTTAAGGGTATTTTAAGCGATGTCCCACTCGCGGTTGCCCCTTCAAATTCTATGTTTAGTGCATTTGTAGAACCAAATACCCTTCCGGTACCTGTAACAAAACCAGAACCGTAATAAAGTGCTTCTTCGTCAAACTCCGTATCCAGAATAAGGAATCGATTACCATTGGTTGCCACAGTCAAGTCCATATTCCAATCTGAGAATGCCGTATGCGATATTGTACCTTCTAAAGCCGCGTCCGTATTCCATTTACTATCCGTTAGTTGAATCGCTTCAAAATAAAAAGTCTGATCAAACAAACGTACCGTGGATAATGAACCAAAGTCGTAATCTACATTCAAATAAGGTATGCCCAGCCCGGCATCATTAAGCGTAAGTGATCCATTAATATTGGGGTTAGCTGCTTCCCCGGTAATGCGAGCATTCCCGTTAACGTAGCCACGAATATTAGAAATGACATCCTCCCCCAACGGGGCAAACGGTTCCATATTAAAATCGGTAAACGCAGCCAGCAAATCTAATGTCGTCTCTTTATTGCGGTAGTTAATGGTTCCATTGAGATTGAAACTTTCCGCTCCACCTTTACTAATCCAGCTATTAACACCAAACTGTGTTAAGTCGTTATTCCCAAAAATAACCAGCTCCATATCGCCTAGGACCATTTCATTCACCGAAAGGTCATTGATCAGCATGCTTGAAGAGGGTAAATACTTGTTATCTTTTTGAAGAATATTTAAAAAGCCATTTACCTCACCGTCTAATTTTAGACTGTCAATACTTGGGGTTATTTTATCCAACGAAACAATCTTAAACTGTAATTCCAGGTCTTTGTAGGTAGAATCCGCTAATTCTCCTTTTAAGCGAATTTGTTCCCTATTTTCATTGTCCATTACAATTTCTTTGATCTGAATACTGTCCAAGGTTCTATTGATGATGACCTTATTTTGTTTATTCCCGGTTTTGTTTAAAACCCACGTATTCCCTTTAAAGTTGATATCTGATTTTTTTAGTCCTATTACCGACTTATTCTCCTCATTGAAGGTATGATAGAAGTTGAGATTGTAACTATCATTGAATTGGCTTCCTCCGGTGAATTCGGTTCGGAAAAAAAGCGTATCCTTCAAAGTAGTATTGATCAGGCTAAAGTCCTTAACATCATAATAAACAGTAGACATGTCCGCTACCGTGAGAAAAGTGTTAAAAAGGGGATTTTTATTGTCAATTTTAAGTTCTACCTCGTTAAAACTATTGTCGAACACTGCAATATCAGGCGATTTGAAAGTAAGCTTAAAATCCCCTTCGTCGGATCTGATATTACCTCGAATAAAGGTATCAGGACCCAATCTCACCTCAGGATAAAAAACCTCAACAATTTTGTTATATATGCGGAAATTAAAGTCTAGATTTTGTCCTTTGGAAATCTCGTACGGCCTGTAATTTGTATAAATGCTTCCTACAGAATTTTGAATTAAACGTCCTAGTTCTCTCACTTTAAAATTTCCCTTCATGTAACCGGTTATAATATCTGGTGATATGATCTGCACATTCCGAATACTATCGGTTTCAAAAGTGGAGGAAATGGCAAAATCGTCAAAAAAATAGGTGTCGTTTTTATTCTGGTATCGCGTATCCGAAAACTTGAGTTCTCCGGCCATATTATCCAGATCGTTGCCCGAAATATCCATTTGCACATTACCCCGGAACACGGAGACGCTATCCTTCAAAAAGTTTAATGCTTTCAAATTTGCATAATCTACTTCGGCTACAAAGTTGAAATCATTCTCTTCCTGACTAAAATCGGCAAGTCCGATGAAATTCAATTTTAAATTTTCATCATTACTCAACAAAGAACCATCAAACAACTCTTCTTTAAATATTCCAGATACTTTTAGATCGGTATATTCATAATCGTTAAATTGGATCTTATAGATATCTCCTATCGCTTCTGTATTGAGGTACTCCGCTACAAAACCTTTTCCCTCTACGTTAACATCTAAGGAGGTCTTACCCAATTGAGGGTCATCAAGGAACTTGCCAAGATCAAAATCAATTAGTGAAATGAACCCTAGATAAGAAGCGTCATCGATCTCATCAATATTTGTAAGTTGAAGATCTGTATAACTACTTCCGATTGCCGTATTCAAATTCACCTTTGCTGCAACAGAGGTCTCCGTTATTTGCGCTGAACCCCGTATGGTGAACTGTCCAAATTTCTGAAAGGAAGAAGGGATGTTATTTCCCAAAAGGTTGGGTAGCAGCCCTCGTAATTGATAGTAGCTGGAGGTTACATCTTCCATTTCGGCATCCATTTTAAAAGGCTCCTGCTCATTAAAGATATTCCTGAAGTTAAAGTCTCCCCGAATACCGGTATTGTCCGTAACCAAAAAAAGATCTTTTAACGTAAAATCATTAAAAACCCCCGATACAGTAGTGGAGAAGTCGGCCCGCTTTCCTTCTCCGAATTCATCAAAATAGGCATTGAGCTCATCAAAGGCAACGGAAGACTCTTTAAACGTAGCAGACAACTGCACCTTATCCAGGAACTCCGAAAAGTCCTCCCTGTTATAGTCAAACACCAGGTTACCTTGTAAGTGAGATTGCGGTGTTTTGATCAGTAAGGAGTCAAATCGCATTTGTTTTTTGGAGTATTGAAATTGTGTTCTCAGGTTTTCCAGCGTTATTCCCTTTTTGGTGCGTAACGCAAGTTCCCCGATATCCAGAGACACGTTGGGGCCTACTATTTCAAAATCTTTTGATGCAAGCTGGATATTCATAAAATTCAGCACTTCAGCGCGTTCCAAATTCTCATCAACCAATCTGAATCTGCTATTGGTCAAATTGATCTCTGAGGATGCCATATAGAAAGGTGGGGTTCCCGGTTCCCTTGGTTGCCCATCATCTAATTTCTCCACAAAAACATCCAAATTGGTAATCGTTGCCCCTTCATAGGTTTTCATATTCAGATAAACCCCATCCAAATCCATTTCGCCAAGCTCCATTTCCCCCTGGGCTATTTTTCTTAGGTTAAGTATGGAGGTAGAAAGTTTTTCTATATGGATTAAGGTATCTTGTTGGTAATCCTCTACATAAATATTCTTCATGGAGGTGCCCAATGAGAAGGGGGAAAACCGCAGGCGCTCAATCGTAATATTTGTTCCAAATTCTGCATTCAGCTGTTCTGTGGCATATTTGGCCAATTTTGTCTGAACTACAGGCAGTGAAAAGATCAAGGTGGTTAGGACGCCTATCAAAATAACCACCAACACAAACCGCACTACTATTTTTCGTAATTTTTTGATAGGGCGTTACCTTTTATCTTTGCAGTTCAATTTTTGTTCCAAAACCATTGAAATCACAAAAAAAATATATCCTCGCTATTGAGTCTTCCTGTGATGATACTTCAGCCGCAGTCCTATGCAACGACGTTGTCCTGAGTAATGTAATCGCCGCTCAAGAAGTACATAGCGCTTATGGCGGAGTGGTTCCAGAACTAGCGTCCCGGGCACATCAACAAAACATTGTTCCGGTGGTGCATCAGGCTTTAGCTAAGGCAAATATCGACAAAAAACGGCTTTCAGCTATTGCATTTACCCAAGGCCCTGGACTAATGGGATCCCTTTTAGTAGGAACTTCATTCGCAAAATCTATGGCTCTGGGATTGAACATCCCCCTCATAGCTGTAAATCACATGCACGCACATATACTTTCACATTTTATCAGGGATACAGAACAATCCATTCCCGCTTTTCCTTTTCTAGCTATGACCCTAAGTGGAGGGCATACTCAAATTGTGTTGGTCCGGGATCACTTTACCATGGACATATTGGGTGAGACACTGGACGATGCGGTTGGAGAAGCTTTTGACAAGAGCGCTAAACTCCTTGGGTTACCCTATCCGGGTGGGCCGCTAATCGATTTTCATGCCAGAGCAGGGAACCCCCATGCCTTTGAATTTCCAAAGCCCAAGGTTCCCGACCTAAATTTCAGCTTTAGCGGGCTAAAAACTAGCATATTGTATTTCTTACAGCGCAAAACCAAAGCAGAAGCTGACTTTGTTCAAAAAAACCTGAATGATATTTGCGCTTCTATTCAGTATACCATTGTTGAGATCCTAATGGATAAATTGCAATTGGCTGTCACCCGAACCGGAATTACCGAGATTGCTATTGGAGGAGGCGTTGCGGCAAATTCTGCGATTCGAAAGCGCCTGGAGGAGGAAGAAAAACGCAAAGGATGGCAAAGCTATATTCCAAAGTTTGAATTCTGTACAGACAATGCAGCGATGATCGGTATAGTAGGTTACTTTAAACTTTTAAATGCAGATTTTGCAGATCAAAGCGTAAGCGCGAAAGCAAGATATGTACTATAACCACCAAAAAAATGAGACGCCTTTTTTCAACTGTTTTTTTACTTTTAGTTGTAGCCTGTAGCAACGACGACGACTCTGCAAATGACGATCCCTCAGATATTCGATGGGTTACAGGAGTTCGATTGGTTCAGAGTGGTGGTTCTCCGCCTATTATTGTAGGAAACCCGAATGTTCTAGGCCAAAAAATTTTGATCTTTCCTAACCCTGCAATTGGTACCTTTTTCGTTGACACATCGTTATCCGAGACCATTTCCGGTGTTTGGGTCCGGCCGGGTACAGCCACGAAATCTTTTGACAATATCGATTTCACTGAAGTCTTAGGCCCAACCCTTTATCAAAAAAGTGAGATTGAAGCAAATTCAGTACTTTCATTCCCCAATACAAACACCTCGAATCTTTCGGTGGATGTAAGCGATTTGGATTCCGGCTATTACCGCGTTTTTGTTGAAATAGACGGTGCATTCTACTGGGAGAATATCTTTGTGGCAAATACGAATGAATCTGTTCAGGAAATAATAGAATTTTGGAATTCATCAAATTAATTGTACTTGCAGCTTTTTTACAACTCAAAATTAGATAATACCGTAACCGAGTTTTTCTTTTCACCTGAAGAAAGCAAACACATCTCCAGAGTGCTGCGAAAAAAAGAAGGAGATATCCTTGAAATCACCAATGGCAAAGGCCAGATGTTTTCTGCAAAAATTCTGGAAGCCCATGCCAAAAAGTGTAAGGCACAAATTGTTGAAACGCAGCACTGTACCCCGTCAAACTATGTTCTTCATATTGGAATTGCCCCCACAAAGCAGAATGATCGTTTTGAGTGGTTCCTGGAAAAAGCCACCGAAATTGGGATTGCTAAAATTACTCCCTTGCTGTGCGACCATTCTGAACGAAAGAGCATTAAACCCGAACGTTTGGAAAAGGTCCTCCAGGCAGCTATGAAACAATCGTTACAAGCCTATTTACCACAATTACTTCCTTTAACCCCCTTAAAGGAGTTTCTTACTACCACCCCTGCTGATATAAAATTTATAGCCCATTGTAGTAAAGGGGAAAAAGCTGAACTAAAGCGCAAACTTCAACCGGATAAGGAGGTCTTGATCTTGATAGGGCCCGAAGGTGATTTTTCCGAAAAAGAGATCGATGCTGCGTTACAAGAGGGCTATAGCGCGGTTTCTTTGGGTCAAAATCGTTTGCGCACGGAAACAGCTGCTATTGTGGCCTGTACTGCTGTGGCTATTGTTAACAGTTAGCGTTTACAAGCTATACTTTGCTGCTCCCGTGATCTCCAAATTTTCATTTTCTGCAAGTACGATTAAATGGAGTTTTTCGTTTTTACCGATCCCACTGGGTAATTGAACCACACTGTTTCCGGAAGCCGAGGTATCGGTTAAGTACTGCTCTGCAATAACAATATTTGAGTTTTTAAGTGCCCTGTTCCTGTTTTCACCACGCTTAACCACAGTAGTGCGTTCATCCAATACCAAAATAGCCCGCAACTGTTTGCCTTGGAGTGGGCCTGCTAAAGCATAATTAAAAGCTATGGTATTCCCGTTCTTGGCAACATTTTCCAACACCAAGTGGTTTTCAATTTTAAGGTCGAGATATGCATCAATTTTGGAACGTAATTTTCCACTATTGGATCCTACAAAGTGCTCTTTTCCATTGATTACCATTTCAGGAGTGTAGTTGCTTGGATAACGAAACTTTCGGTTGTACTCGCGTTGTTTTTTTGAAAAATTAGGATTACTAAAAGGATCTTCCCAACCTATGTAGTTCCAATAATCTACGTGATACGACAATGCAAAAAGCTGATCCGGATATTGATTTTTGGCTTTTTCCAATAACACATCGGCCGGCGGACAACTAGAACATCCCTGTGAGGTAAACAATTCCAAGACTACAATCGGGGGATATATAGCAGCATTCGAAATCACGGTTTTCTCTTCTAAGTGTTTCACTTTATAAAAGGCCATTGTGATAAAACCAACAAATACTACAACCGGAATTAGGATCTTCTTTAACATGAATACTTTACTTTTGATACTTATGATTATTCGAAAAACCTTTAGGCAACTTACCGCAGGGCTTTTTATTTTAACTTTTTTTGTGAATTGGGCCCTTCATTCACAGGAAATTGCCATTCTTAAATATGGAGGAGGGGGCGATTGGTACGCTAACCCCACTGCAATACCTAACCTCATCGCTTTCTGCAATGAAAATATTAACACCAGAATTGCCCCAAAACCGGTTACTGTAGAAACCGGAAGCGAAGCTATCTATCAATATCCTTTGCTGCACATGACCGGACATGGAAATGTCTTCTTCTCGGAACAAGAGGCCCAAAACCTAAGGACCTATTTGCTCGCCGGAGGTTTTCTGCATGTAGATGACAACTATGGTATGGAACCCTATTTAAGGCGTGAGCTAAAAAAGGTATTCCCCAATAAGGAACTGGAAGAATTGGGAAAGGATCATCCGATCTTTGGGCAAAAATTCAAATTCCCCAACGGACTCCCTAAAATTCATGAACATGACGGGAAACGTCCACAGGCCCTAGGTATTTTTGATCAAGGTAGGTTATTGCTGTTATTCACGTACGAAAGTGATCTTGGCGATGGCTGGGAAGACCCCTCAGTACATAACGATCCGGAGGAGGTACGGCTGAAAGCCTTACAAATGGGAGCTAATATTATTCAATATGCATTTTCTTCATGAGGACTAACGCCAACACTATAGCTACTGGTATTCTCCGCGCAGTGGGCATAATCGTAGGGATTGTCGTAATCCTCTACTTTTTATATAAAATACAATCGGTTATTGCCTATCTGGCCATAGCCGCGGTCATAGCACTCTTAGGTCGGCCTATCGTACTTTTCCTCAGACGCAAACTAAAATTTCCGAATACCCTTGCCGTTATGGTTACCATGTTGCTATTCGTGGTTGTCCTCCTTGGTATCATTGCCCTTTTTGTACCCTTGATCAATGAACAGGGAAAAAGTCTTTCCCTCCTAGATATCGAGGCTCTCAAGGCCGATGTCAATACCCTTTATCTACAAATTATGGAGTATTTTGGTGCTACTACCAGCGATGTAAATCAGCTCCTTAAAAATTCTGATCTGGAAAAAAACCTGTTCCAGGGATTGAACCTTAATTTTATTCCTAATATTTTAAATTCCTTCCTTGGCGTATTAAGTAGTTTTAGCATTGGATTGTTCTCCGTGCTGTTTATTTCCTTCTTCTTTCTAAAGGATAGCAAACTAATGCAAAAGGGATTGCTCACCTTTATCCCACAAAAAAAAGAGCAAAATCTGGTTACCTCTATAGATAAGATCAATGGGTTGCTCTCCCGTTATTTTATCGGGATTTTAGTCCAACTTACTATTCTATTTGTGATCTACACCGCCACCCTGCTTATTGTTGGGGTAGACAATGCCATTGTAATTGCCTTCCTCTGTGCACTGTTCAATATCATACCTTATGTAGGCCCTATTATTGGAGGTGTGATCATGATAACCCTTACCATGACGAGTCACCTCGGTATGGATTTTAGCTCCGTAATTTTACCAAAGGCAGCCTACGTTTTTGTTGGTATTGTTATTGGGCAATTGGTGGATAATTTTTTTTCGCAGCCCTTTATTTTCTCAACAAGCGTTCGTTCCCATCCCCTGGAAATCTTTTTGGTAATCATTATTGCCGGGTTACTTTTTGGAGTGGTGGGTATGGTAGTGGCCGTCCCTGGTTATACAGCTATTAAAGTGATATTAAAGGAATTTTTACGAGGCAATACCTTCGTGGAAAAATTCACAAAGAACGTCTAGTTTTCGTTTTGAAACTGAATCGAACCATCCTGGAGCCAGAAGTACAAGAATTTATCAATTGTAACTGGAACGCGGATCTCACCAGAATTTTACTTAAAAAACAGATTTTCGATGAGATACCTCAGAAAGTGTTGGTGGAACAATTAGAAGCTAAAAAAAAGTGCGTCCAAAAACTGCCTACCTGGTTTAGAACCCCAAAGGTGTACTATCCCAACAAAATGAATATCGAACAAAGCAGCTCGGAAATTACGGCCAGCTACAAAGCAGATTTGGTCAAAGGAGCCCTATTACTTGATCTTTCCGGAGGTTTTGGTGTAGACAGTTATTACTTTGCTAACCGATTTACAAAAGTAATCCACTGCGAAAAGGATGCGTCTCTTTCCCGGATAACTGCTTATAATTTTAAACTGTTTCAAAAAGAAAACATCAATTGTTTTCCCCAGGATGGCATTGCGTTTTTACAAAGGCAAGAGCATCCCTTGGATTGGATTTTTGTAGATCCCTCCAGAAGAGACGCTTCAAAAAAAAGAATCTTTAAGCTAAAAGACGGCTTACCTAATGTTTTACTGCATTTGGAGCTATTTTTCAAAAAAAGTAGCAATGTTATGCTTAAAACAGCACCACTACTAGACATTTCCGAGGGAATACAACAATTGCCCTATGTTAAAGAAATACACGTTATAAGTGTAAAAGACGAGGTTAAAGAATTGCTTTGGATATTACAAAAAGGAGTTCTTGATGAGCCAATAGTGAAAACAGTTAATATCTCAGGCGATGTTATCCAACGCTTTCAATTTCTTTTGTCGGAAGAGCAAGCCGCTAGCAGTCGGTATTCAGCACCACTCAACTATCTCTATCTTCCAAATACAGCTATTCTAAAAAGTGGAGCATTTAAGAAGATCGGTGAGGATTATAACCTGTACAAGCTTCACAAGCATTCGCATCTTTACACTTCTTCTACTTTGATCGGTTTTCCAGGCAAGCGGTTCAAAATAGATAAGGTTCTCCCCTATCACAAAAAAACAATACAAAAAGAAGGGATTGTGAAGGCCAACATTGCGGTTAGAAACTTTCCGAAAAGCGTAGCAACACTGCGACAGGAAACCAAAGTTAAACCGGGAGGAGAGGACTACTTGTTCTTTACAACAGATACAAATACCAATTTGATTGTAGTGTTTTGCACCAGGGTCATTGAGGACAGGGCCATTTAAAATTAGCTATTGGCGCTCTAGAACCTGCTGTTAAATTATAGTGCCACCATTCCGTTCTTATGGACCAAAACCCGTGTTGCTCCATGGTTTCTTTAAGTAGTTTGCGATTGGCCAAGACCTGCTCCGGTAGTGCCGTGTAATCGTGGTGGGCTCTCTTACCAAAGAAATCAAAATCTGTCCCCATATCCAGTTCATTCCCCTGAAAATCCTCCAATGTAATGTCTACAGCCCCCCCTTTATTATGGATCGACCCCTTAACCGGACTGGCTACATATTGGGCGTTCGGAACCAATTTCCACATCTTGTACTGCACCGAATTGGGTCGGTAACAATCAAAGAATTTTATCTTATATCCTAGGGTCATAAAGGCCTTATTTGCAGCTATCAATGCTTTTGCCGTCCTAGCCCGGGTATAGCATTCTGCGCAATCATATACTTTGGCCTTAAGAAAATTGTTTTCCGTGGCATAGCGCATGTCGTAAACAAAATCGGAACTAAAATCTGCTAAACGAACGAAGGTGGAATCCGCTATTCCTTTGAAAGATTTTACTACTATACTATCTTTTTTTGGCAGGATTATTTCCTCTTTTACTACGGGTGCAACGATAGCTGAGGGTTCTTTTTCCTTATTCACCCTTGGGTTACAAGAAATTGCCAGCAATACAGTAACTACAATTACATTACGCATTAGTTCTTTTTTTGGTTGGCCATCCATCTGTAGAGTTCTTCCGTGGTATAGGCCTTCGTCCAGGAATTGTGCCCAACCCCTTCGTACCGGCTGTATTTTACATCGTATCCGCTTGCTTTAAGTTTTTGGACCATAGTATCCGATTCAGTGATCGGAATTACCTCATCCTGATCCCCGTGGAATACCCATATGGGCATGGCTTTATCCAACCAATGGGAATACGGTACGGGAGCCATACCACAGACCACAGCAAGCGCTGCGAATTTATCCGGGAATTGCACCGCCATATCCCAAGCTGCACTGCCCCCTCTGCTTAATCCTGTAAGATAGATTCGGTCCTTATCTACCCGATTATTGGTAACGATAGTATCTAACAATTGGTTTACAGCATGGATATTCCACCATTTTTTACGGTAGGGATTCTGAGGGGCTAGTACCAAAAAAGGAAACTGTTTCCCTTCTGCCAGTAGTTTGGGAGGGCCATTTTCCTTTAGTTCCCCAAGTTGTCCTCCTGCCTCGCCTCCCCCATGAAGAAAAAGTAACAAGCCAAATTCTTTTTCAGGATCTTCTTCATACTCTGCCGGATAGTACAGGTAGTATCCCAGCGTTTCTGTTAGGGTCACCGCCTGCATGCCGGCAATTAAATCCCCTTGGGCCTGACAGCCATATAAGATTACGCCCAAAAACAAAAGAAATATTTGCAATCGCATATTATAAAAGTAACGAAGCTATCTCGTTCCATGAGGATACCCGTTCAAATTTATCGGTTTGCGTGTTATGCGGGGAAGTGAAAAGAAGCCGTCTTCCATCGAAACCTTCCAGATTATAACTACGATCGTCTATCAGCAGATCCCCTTTTAAAATGTGTTTATGTCCGCAAAGGATACGATACTGCCAGGGTATAAATGGAAAAAAGATATCTAACCAATCGGACTTCTCTTTTAAGGAATACGGAAATTGCATAGCGGCACTGGCAATATAAACCTCGTGCTTTTCTGATAGTTCCCGAAGTACTTCCTGACTGTTGGCAATTACCTTTAGATCCCGAAAGAACCCTATACTGTCAGCATGGTCTCTAACCTTCTTCTGGTGGGCTTTTGGCACACATTGCCAGAATTCTCTTCCTTCACATTCTGCTTTGGTAAACCTAGTTCCGTATTCTTTTTCGTAAATATCAATATGGGCCTGGTACGCATCAGCTATTACCTCATCCATATCTACAAAAATCCGCATTAGCTTTGTTTTTACTACAAGGCACAAAGCTATTTTAAAAAAGTAAATCCTAAAGTCACAAAACCTAAAAACAACCGCTACTTAACTATTCGGGAATACTACCAAGCATAATTGTCTGTAGTTTTAGACCATTCAAACCGATTCTAGCTAAAGAAGAAAATGAAAAAAATCGCTCGTATACTGGCCTTTTTGGTACTACTTTTTGTTTTAAGCTGTAAAACAGCCGGTTTCCTGAAAAACGAGGATAAGGGCAACGGAGGTATGGATCCTTCAACCCAAGCGGCTTTAGCCAATGCCGATTTTGTTTTACAACTCCTGCATTATGCAGATGTGGATGGGAATGAATCGATTGCTCTAGCTACCGTTGATGAGTTCTCTGCGTTGGTTAACGGTTTTACGAATGATCCGGATTGGGGAAGTCAATCGTTGTTAGTATCCTCCGGTGATATCATTATTCCAGGACCTCGCTTTTTTGCTGCAGAACAAAAGGCCGTATCTTCCGTGACAGGAAGTAACGAACCGGGCCATGCGGATATTGCAATCGCCAACGCCTTGGGAGTGGCTGCTATTGCCGTTGGAAACCATGAGTTGGATGCCGGTCCAACTGCGTTTTCAGAAGCAATTCGAATAGACACCACTAGTGGCACTAAATTTTCCGGTTCTAAATTTCCGTTTTTATCGATAAACATAGATTTTTCGGGAGACCAAAACTTTACTATCGGGAAAGATGGAAATGCGGCCAACACTATGGGTACCGAAGTGGCGGGTTATGCTACAACTCTTGTGAACGGAGAACGCATTGGCCTGATTGGGGCTTCCACACCTACCTTGCCGGGTATTAGCAGCACTGGCAATCTGGTTGTACATGGTGAAGGAGGTAATGCCGCTTTGGCAGCCACAATCCAACCGGCTATTGATGCCCTGCAAGCGACCGGGATCAATAAGATCGTACTCCTTGCCCACATGCAGCAAATTGCCGTTGAAAAAGAGCTTGCCACCCTGCTAGATGGCATTGATATTATTGTAGCGGGTGGGTCCAATACGAGAATGGGAGATCGCACCGACATCTTATTTAAAGGTGATACGGCTTTTGATGAAAACTACCCCTTTTTAACGTCAGACGCTTCGGACAAGCCCGTACTTGTGGTTAATATAGATGGAGATTATAAGTATTTGGGTAGACTGGTAGTTGGATTCGATGCTTATGGAGTTATCAACCTGGATACCTTGGATGAGTATTTAAACGGTTCCTATGCTACCAATAGTGATATAGTTTCAGCTGTTGGAGGTAAGGCCATAGCAGGGGTTACTATCATACAAGATGCTTTGAACACCGTTATTGAACAACAATTCAATAATATTGTCGGATTCTCAAATGTGTATTTGGATGGAAGAAGAAGTCAGGTACGTACTCAGGAAACGAATTTAGGGAACCTAACGGCAGATGCTAATTTATGGTATGCCAATTTATTATCCGATGAACCGGTGCAGCTGTCTATAAAAACAGGTGGAGGTACCCGAACCGAGATTGGTTCTGCGGTAGTACCAGCCGGATCCACAAATCCCGATCACATCGTATTTACCGCACCAGAAAACATCTCTGAAGGGAATTTACGGGCTGCATTACGATTTGATAATGGCTTGGTGCGATTAACGGTAACTGCAACAGAACTCAAAGACATTCTGGAACATGCGGTATCTGCCTCTGAGGCCGGTGCTACCCCTGGACAATTTCCACAGGTTGGAGGAATGCGCTTTACCTTCTCCAATTCCCGAAGCCCAAGGACAGCCCCCGGTAATGGAACTCGGGTTACAGAATTAATTGTGGGCAATGACGTTGTAGTCTCGGGCGGTGCTATCCAAGGTAATCCCAAGCGGACCTTTAATTTGGTAACTTTAAATTTTCTGGCCAATGGAGGAGACGCCTATCCTTTTCCCGATTTGAGTAACCCAAATAGAATAAACTTTTATAAAGGATTAGGTTCGGGTGAGGAAATCGATTTTCCAGATGGGGATTTGGCTAATGATCCAGGGGGTAACACCACCTTTAGTTATACAGGAGGGGAACAGGACGCGTTAGCAGAATTCTTACTTGTGATGCACCCATCAAGCCATCCATATAGTGAAGCGGAAACCCCGGTAAGTGAAGATACTCGTATTATTCAGCAATAATCTTTTCATTTGAATCGAATAAAAAGCCCTAGGGATGCGGTTTTTTTTAATTTATACGTTATGGTCAAATAGTACGCACAATTAGCAACATAATAGCATATCCCATTGGCAGGTGCGATCAGATCATTACTTTTTGTTGGTTTATAAAATCATAGACGGTTGCGACTAAATTAGGAAGATCATCTACTATAAACCTGTCTTCCAACAGATTACAATGGTGGACCGACGCGCGTGTGACTTTATTTGTTACGGCAAAAACGGCCATTCCCGCATGCTGTCCCGCTTTAATTCCGTTCACCGAATCTTCCAGAACAAGGCATTCCTCGGATTTAACACCGAGTATATTTCTTGCCTTCACATAGATCTCAGGATGGGGTTTTCCTTCTGATACGTCTTCCCGTGTTAGCATCAGATCAAAATTGTTAAATATCCCCATCATGGTGGTAATCTTTTTGGCCTCCGGTAAGTGAGACATGGTAGCGAGCACTAACTTAAAGTTATCCTCTTGTAACTTACGGAGCAATCCTAGTGTATACAAACAAAAATGTTGTGATAAAAGATCAGTGTCGTTCAGTATTTCCCGATAGATCTCTAATCTTTTTTCAATAAGCACTTTCTGAAGGGAAAAGGCATCCGAAACCTTAAGATGTTTTTTCAGAACCATTTCAAAATGACTAGAAAGACCTTTTACCACATCGGCTCTGGAAAGTCCCACAAAATCTTCGAAAACCGTTAATACCGATTCTTCAAGGATTTCATTTTTGGTAAGATCACGTATAGCCCTGGCATAGGAAGTGGCTTTTAATACCTCTGTTTGGATCAAGGTGCCATCGAGATCAAAAATTACCGCTTTAATCATTGAATTTCCCCGCTTAGGGATAAAGGTAAATGAATTCAGCCAGTTAAACCATTGTTTAAACTTTCAAGGGGGGTTAAAAAAAAGACTCCGGACTTTGGGAATTGGATATCTTTATGGCGAAACCGCAGCAAGATGGCTATAACAAATCCGGATAACGAAAAAAAACGGGCAGCCCAGGAAGCCCTGAAGTATGTCAACACTGGAATGGTGCTTGGGTTAGGTACCGGTTCTACTGCTAAACATATGATTCGAGGATTGGGCGCAATGGTATCCCAAGGGCTTCAGGTAAAAGGCGTGCCCTCATCAGAACGAACAGCAAATCTAGCCAAAGAATTGGGTATTCCCTTAACTACATTGGAGCTTGCTCCGCAACTGGATTTAACCATTGACGGCGCTGATGAATTTGATCCGAAACTCCGCTTAATAAAAGGTGGTGGTGGAGCCTTATTACGGGAGAAGATACTTGCGCATAATTCTAAAATGAACATTATCATTACGGATTCCAGCAAGGCGGTACGGCAACTTGGGAAGTTTAAATTACCCTTGGAGATCATTCCTTTTGCTTTGCAATCCATACTTGTGGAGCTACAAGAAATGGAACTACGCCCCGTTTTACGTCGATCCTCGAAGGGGATATTCACTACCGATGAAAACAACTACATTCTAGATATTTCGGTTTATGAATGGGACAACCTTAACGAATTAAATCGTCAACTCATTGCAATTCCCGGTATAGTGGAGACCGGTCTCTTCTTAGAAACAACCGACCTTTTGATCATGGGAAAAGGGAATAGTGTTGTTGAATTGCAAAAATAAGCGTGAAAACGTACTATTGAAAAAGGACATATCGCGGCGGAACTTGCTCTTTTAGGCGTAAATACACCACCATTTGCCCTCTGTGATGGGTAATGTGATCAGCGAGCAGCATAAAGATCTGACGTTTTGTTCTTTGCAACCCAAAATAGTCCAGTTGGTCCTGTAGTTGGCTGGTATCAAACTGTTTGATAAGGCCTATTGCTGCTTCAAAAGTTTCATCGATTATCCGGATCAATTCTTTTTTAGATCTATTCGCAACCTTAAACCTCGTATCGGTATCCCAATTCCGGGGGGACCTTCCGCCTAATAAGGACTGACTGTGCCAGTCCATGGCATAGCCAATATGCATTAAATGCTCTGCAAAACTCAGTGATGTTGTTGAGGCTTTAAAACTATATTGTGTTTCTGGCATCAGTTCTGCAACTGCTAGAAGATACTTTTGGGAGTTTTCTAATCGTTCCAAGTAGTCCTTTATAAAAACCTCTTCTTGCGCTAGCAGCGGTGATTGCATTGAATAACAGATCAAAAAAAATAGGAAGATAGAGAGGGATCGCATAGGTTTTCTCTTTTTAATTAGGAATATCTAAAAAAGAGAAATACTAACGGAATACAAAGATTTACTCGTCTGATTTAAGTACTAGTACCCCATGTTCAACTGTACTTTCAACCTTTTAGAAAAAAAATGGATCCCTAAACCCAAATTTTAAGCGGTTTCGAACTACTGAAGTCCTTACGTCTTATCTTTAAATGAAACATGAAACAACTACTCAGTTTACTTGTAGCCATCCAGCTATCCTTCATAATGCTTGGGCAGGACCGGATAGATCTCTTTACACTTTCCGGATCCTATGGATTTCCCGCTCCCTATGATTCTATTTATTCGGGTAAAGGAACGGAAAGTGGTATATCAGCTGCCCTTGTAGCACCGGTAAGACTATCCAAAAGAAGTATTTGGTATTCTGGTATTAACTACTTTTTTTGGGGGGTGGATAACGATGAAGTTCAACCCGATACTATTATGAATCCCATTCGTGTTCACGGTTTCATCTTACGAACCGGTCTTATTCAGCAATTTAACAACGGTAGCGCGCTACAGGTACTCATCGCTCCGCGCTTTATGACAGATTTTACTAACGTCAATTCAACGCACCTTCAATGGGGTGGCTTAGTTATATATGATAAAGAATATAATGAAGCGTTTACGCTTGGGTTCGGTGCGCTTTTTAACCAGGAATTCTTTGGGCCTAATTTGGTACCCTTGGTGAATTTGGATTGGAAATTAAATGATACCTGGCGCCTGAATGGGTTGTTTCCAATAGCGGGTAAACTCTCCTATCGGCGCAATACGCGATTGGAGATAGGTTGGAGTCATTTTGGCCTGGTTACAACATATCGATTGGGGGACCCCGCGTATCAGGGAGACTATATCGATAGAAGAAGTATTGATGAGACCTTATATGCGCGTTATCAACTGTTCGGAGATGTTTTCCTAGAAGGCCGATTGGGATATTCTTTTGGAAGGAGGTATCAGCAATACGATACGGATGAAAAAGTTGATTTTACCTTACCTCTTATCAGTATTGGCGACAAGCGTGAAGCCAAAACAGCATCGATTGAAAGTGGATGTATAGCAAACTTGAGAATTGTCTACAGCATTGCTTTAAAGGAGTAGTTATGACAGGTTTTAGTCGGGTATACCACTACGTTCCTTTTATGAGTTCAGGCCGGAAATAGTTAAAAAAACGATCATCCGTTTTGAATTTAGAAGAAGAAAATAGAAAAAAGAGAAAGAAAGCTGAACGAATCACCAGGGAATGGTTGGATTTTTTCTTTTTTCCTTTTTTGTAAATTTTCGGAAGCAAATATTTTCATGCGGATGCTATTCAGGACCAGGAGGTCCAAAGATCTCGGAAATTTGGATTTGATAAAAAACAAGAACAAGCACGAATCTTCGTACGGATTTTTACTTTATGATTTTACTGTTAGTAATCTTGCTCATCGATACCTATTTAATGTAAATTGATACCAAATAGAATACAATCCATGGATCTTAAAACCCGAAAGACATGAAGAAATATACAGTGTCCCTATTGGTTTTGCTAACGGCTCTTATAAGCTGTCGTTGTCAGAATACGCAGGAATTACAGCATAAAGGAGATCTGCCTATTGAAGTTCTGCAAAAGGTTGAAAGGCTCATTTCGCAAGGTGCAACACCGAGTATTGCAATGGCCTTGATTGATTCTTCGGGTACTCGTTTCTTTAATTTCGGCAAAACCTCTTTTGATGGTAGCCGGGTGGATGAAAATACCATTTATGAAATTGGTTCAATTTCAAAAGTATTTACCGGGATAATCCTGGCACAGCAAGTTTTGGATGGGGATATTGAGCTTGAGGATAGGATCAATGACCTTCTCCCAGATAGCATTGCGGTACCTGTAGTGGGAGATGTTGAAATCACAATAGGGAACCTAACAGATCATACTTCCGGTCTTCCCAGAATGCCAAAAAACTTTGCGCCCGCTAATCCCAATAATCCGTATGCCGATTATACCGTAAAAAGGATGTATGAATTTATTGCGAATTATCAACCTGTTCGTTCGGTTGGTTCCGAATACGAATATTCAAATCTGGCACAAGGACTTTTAGGTCACCTCTTAGCTTTGAACCAGAATACCACTTATGACGATCTAATGGTGCAGACCATTGCAGATCCACTTAAAATGAATGATACCCGAATAACATTTACCAAGCGCATGAAAGACCATTTGGCCTTTGGCCATAATAGTGGTAAAGTTGTTGAAAACTGGGATATCCCCACCTTGGCCGGAGCGGGCGCCATTAGAAGTTCAACCAAAGATATGGCTGAGTTCATTTCTTGTAATCTAGGCTATATTGATTTGCCGTTAGCGGCGGCTATAAGGTTATCTCATGAGGTTAGACACGAAAAAGCAGGTCCTATGTCTGTAGCCATGGGATGGCATATCAAGAAAGGGGAGAATGGCGATGTAATCTGGCACAATGGTGGTACCGGCGGATATAGGGCTTTTACCGGATTTGTTAAAGAAACCGGAAGGGGGGTTGTACTGCTTACAAATTCTACAGTAAGTGTGGATGATATTGGTTTTTATTTACTTGATTCCGGGTCACAACTAACGGAACGGAAATTCAAAAGTGATGCAATTGAATTACCCGAATCAATTCTTGAGAGATACGTAGGAGTGTACGAATTGCTCCCTGAGTTTAAAATAACCATTACCAAAGAAGGAACCCAATTGTTTACACGGGCCACGGGTCAAGGTAAAATCGAGATATATCCGGAGAGCGATACCGTTTTTTTTCTTACGGTTGTTGAGGCAAAAATTTCCTTTCAACTGAAGGATGGAAATGTGGAGCGCTTAACGCTGTTTCAAGGTGGGCAAGAAATCGCTGGAAAGAAAATAGAATGATCCCCATATTCTGATAAGGTAAAAAGTTCAAAAAAGGAATATCAGGAACCGACTAATCCGGAAATAAAATGAAATGGAAAATAAATAGCATCGTACTACTTTTCGCTGCAACTACCCTTTTTGTATTGGGATGTAGGTCAGGGAAAGAAATCGAGACCCATTCAAATATAAAATTTGTTACCATAAGTGCGCATCGGGGAGGTCCACTAGAGGGTTTTCCTGAAAATGCCCTTGAAACCCTTAAAAATACTTCCAAAACCGTTGATGGCATTATGATGGAGATCGATGTATTACCCACCCTTGATAGCGTTTTGGTATTAATGCACGATAAGCGATTGGACAGGACCACAAACTTAACGGGGTATCTTAAGGACCATACGCTGGCAGATGTAAAAAAGGGCGTTTTGATTGACAAGCACAGTACACTGACAAATTTTAAAGTGCCAACACTACAGGAAGTCTTCGACTGGGTTAAGACTGAAAATGCTTTCCTCAGTCTAGACGTAAAGGACAAAACAACCTTTTGCCAGGTTGTAGACCTTATCAGGGAATACAAAATTCTGAACAAAGTAGAAATCATTACCTACTCCCTACAAGATGCAGAACAGGTGCACGATTATGATTCAGAAATTAATCTATCTGTTTCCGTTGGTAGTTTAAAGGTTTTGGAGAAACTATTAGCTTCCAAGGTAAACATCTCCAGGGTAGCTGCTTTCACCGGCTTAAGCATTAAGGATAGGCTGTTCTATCAAAAATTACGGAAAAACGGTATTGTCGTTACACTGGGCACCATAGGAAATCTAGATAATAGGGCAAAGGTCAGGGGTTTTCAACTATATAGTGATTGGTCCAAACTTGGAATTGATCGATTTGCAACGGATAATTATACTAAAGTTCACCAAGCCCTTTATACCAATAGCGAAAAGAGTTTTCGTTAGCTAAAAGACACCTCAGGTAAAGTTATACGTGTATTGCATCAAAAAGTGCAACACCTACTACCGAATTTAACAACGTATATTTGTAATAGGTGTGATTTGAAATAATTGTATTGAAAAATTTTACCAAATATCTGTTTTCCCTTTTTCTAATCTTTGGTTCGGGGACCACGGAATACAAGAGAGGAGCGCAATCCTATAGTCCTGCCTATTGTGAAATCTCAACAAGCCCGCGAAGGAACAAATCAAGAATACAGCGCACTTGTAACTACCGATATGGGCTCAGATTAACTTACACTAGAGCAGTAGCACTAACTATTTTTGCTTGTCAAAAATCGAAGTATAGTTATGCTATTGCCATAAAAGTTGCTTTCAAAATGCAAAAGTCTATTTGCGACCAAATTGATTCGTTTGCCACCCGATATCTCAGAACAAGACATTCAAATACCTCCAAAAATCCTTACCCAGTTTTATACATAACATAAAGGCGCCAGGCGTCTTTATGGGATCTCTATCGCAAGAGATTATTGATCAGATGTCTAACCATTTGGTAGTAACACAATGTATAAACCGAAAAACAAGAATCGACTACGGTCCGGTGTACAACAACACCCTTTTCAATGGATAAAACGAAAAATTGCCCTGGTAATAGCAGCATTTATGATCGGAATGTCTAACGCCATTTTTGAGGAAGACAAAACAATTCACGGCAACCAGGATAAGATTGAACAGCGGGAGGATACCAATTGATATGACCTATCTTTGCTATTAGGTTCCAGAAAAGCCATGGCTAAAAGAGCATACCAAGTTTACGTAGTAGAACTATCAAAAAGAGTATTTACCGAAAGTGCTAAGTTCCGGGAGGCAAATCCTCAGTTTAATGGAGTGCTGCAATGCCTTTATGTAGGTATGACAAGTAAGACACCCAAAGAACGCTTCGAAGAGCATAAGTCGGGATATAGAACTAAAAAAGGACACCAACTTTCGTCAAAAATTGTTCAAAAGTACGGTATGTATTTACGACCCAGCCTTTACAATCATATAGACCCTATGCCAACAAGGTTAGAAGCGCTTGAAATGGAAAAAAAGCTGGCCCTATCCTTAAGAAGACAGCGATATGCGGTTTGGTTCAATTAGTAAAAGTATTAAGCAAATCGATCTTGAATAGTCCAACTTGAAGAAATTCAAACAAACACTACCCGCTATGAAGGTGGCTTTAATTTCCGATATACACGACAACATCCGGAACCTGCAAAAAGTGCTGGCTACACCTGCTTTACAAGCTACTGAAGTCCTGCTCTGTTGTGGCGATCTTTGTTCCCCTTTCATTGTACACCTATTAGGTAAGGCGTATTCCAAACCCATCCATATTGTTTTAGGCAACAACGATGGGGATGTTGCGGCAATCATCAGAAATTCAAGGAAATATTCCAATATACACGTTCACGGAGAATATTTTAAAGGCACCCTGGGAGAACGCACTATAGCCATGAACCACTATCCCGATAAGGCCAGGATAATCGCGCAGAACGGTGGGTTCGACATTGTGTGCTATGGACATGATCATACCGTGGTAAACGATGAAATGGTAGGTAACACCCTGCTAGTCAATCCGGGAGCCATCATGGGGTATCATGGCGGGGATCTAAAAGAGATCCCCGCAACCTGGTTGCTATTGGACCCGGCTCAACTAAAGGCAGAAGTGTATCAAATCTAAAACGCGTATACCGTAGTACTTGAGTTACCTAAGTCAAAATAAACGATCATAACTAAAAAGCAGGGCTTTCGCAGCGCGCGCTGTCTCTGTTTTACTCATCCCAAAGATTTTTGACCGTGTAGCCCTTTTCCTCAGCAACAAAGAAACTTCCATCAATAATGCGCTCATGTTGGTCTAGCTTCGCTATAGTATCCATTTCTTCATCATTTAACGCTATCGTGTTCGCCTCAAAGTTCTCCTTTAATCGCTTTGGATTGGTTGACTTTGGTATTACGGAAATCTTACGATGCAACGGCCACGCAAGCAACACTTGTGCAGGTGAAATCCCTCTATCTGTTGCTATTGTGGCAATGGTAGCATTTTGCAGGGGAATCGGTTCTCCTTCTTTCTTAAAGACTTCCGGACGATCCATAGAACCCAGTGGCGAATAGGCCGTAATATGGATGTTGTTTTGATGACAGAAATCTATTAGCCCTTGTTGCTGCAAATAAGGATGTAATTCCACCTGATTCATTTCAGGCTTTTGCCCTCCCAGTGCTATGAGCTGTTGTAGCTTGTGTATACTGAAGTTGGAAGTGCCTATATGCTTAACCAGCCCCACTTTCTGTAGCTCCTGCATCGCTAGCCATGTTTCGGCTAAAGGTGCTTCATCCAACGATAGGTACCCTTCACTATTTTCCGGAAAACTAACGCCATTTTTAAAAGCAACCGGCCAGTGCATCAAATACAAATCCAGATAATCTAGCTTTAGGTCAGCTAAGGTTTTTTCCAAAGCCGGCTGCACATCCTCTCGCTTGTGAGCATCATTCCAAAGTTTAGAGGTTATCCATAGGTCCGCTCTTTTTACCATTCCTTTTTTCAAGCATTCTTCCAGGGCTTCCCCAATTTCAGTTTCATTACCATAAATGGCGGCACAGTCTATGTGTCGATATCCAATTTCTATGGCCTTAATAATGGCTTTTTTTACTACTCCCGGATCAGATTTCCAGGTCCCCAGGCCTAAAGCCGGCATTTGATCATTATTAGCATACGTAAGTATTTTCATGATGGTATATTTTGATTTAAACGCGTTGCTATACTACTCATCATAAAGTTCATTAAATATTTCGTATTAGCCATACGAAATGTAGATGTAACAGCGCAAGTTTCTCATTTGCGCTTTGGTTGAGTAAGTAAAACCAGCCATCGTAAATGGTTTCAGGTAATTAAGGAAAGTCCCATTGATATTTAGTATTTTTCAGGGGACGATCCCATAAAAATATCAACCTGATTTGTAAGCCTGTAAAAAGCTCATGAAATTTCACCGTATAGCAACCAATACGCGCATTAGGCCTAGAAAAAGCTGTTAACATCTGTTAAAATGAAATCAAGTATATGACCCATTTATTCAAATCAAACCTTGCATTACCGCTTTTGCTGGTTGTACTATTGACCAACGAAAAGACAAACCCGGTAAATGCGCAGCAAGTGGGTGGAAAAAAAGATACCCCCATGGAAATTGCATTCGTCCTATTCGAAGACTATGAAACGCTGGATGTTTTTGGTCCCGCGGAAATTTTTGGTCGATTGACAGACAAGTACACACTTAAATTTTACTCCTTGGCAGGAGGTGTTGTATCCAACAAACACAATGTTCCGATTGTGACTGAAAAATTGGATACTATCAGCACTGCACCTGATATCGTTTTAGTACCCGGCGGAATGGGAACAAGAAAGGAAGTTGATAATTCAGCCCTTATTGATACAATAAAGGCCCTTTCGCAGGAAAGCACTTATGTATTAACCGTTTGTACTGGGAGTGCGCTTCTTGCAAAATCGGGATTATTAGATGGTAAAAAGGCTACCTCCAATAAAAGGGCATTTTCTTGGGTGGCTGCTCAAAACACCAATGTGAATTGGGACAAAAGAGCACGATGGGTAGTTGATGGAAAGTATTACACTTCCTCAGGGGTAAGTGCTGGTATGGATATGGCCCTGGGCTTTCTGGCAGACAGACATGGAATTGATTTTGCGCGAAAAGTAGCTAAGGATATTGAGTATAATTGGATTGCGAACAAAAGCTACGACACTTTTATTGCAGAATAATTGTGCCCTATTGCAGGCTTGTTATCAAGCACTGCATTTATCTCTCGTATTGAATTTAAAAACAACTGAATCTAGCAAACCTCAAATGATGAAACACGCTTCTACGTTATTGGTAGTATCCCTACTCATGGCCTGTACTAATTCAACAACCGTTCCTGAAACAGAATTCTTCGTGGAAGGACTTCAGGCGCCTGTTGAGGTAATACGGGACGATTGGGGTATAAACCACATCTACGCCAACAACCAACATGATCTTTTCTTTGCACAAGGGTATATGGCGGCAGCAGATCGACTTTTCCAATTTGAAATTTGGCGAAGACAGGCCACAGGTACCGTAGCTGAAATTCTGGGTGAACACGAATTAAAGCGGGATATCGGGACACGCCTGTTTAAATACAGAGGCGATATGACCACTGAAATGAAGCACTATCACGATGATGGTGTAGCGATAATTACTGCTTACACTAATGGGGTAAACGCGTATATAGAGACCATACTTCAGACCCCTGAAAATTTACCCCTCGAGTTTCGACTTCTGGATATTCAACCGCAAAAATGGACGCCAGAGGTGGTAATTTCAAGACACCAGGGATTATTGGGAAATATCGGTCAAGAATTACAAATAGGGCGTGCCGTGGCAAAACTAGGTCCTGAGGCGGTCAAAGCGCTGTATTGGTTTCATCCGAAAGAACCTGATGTAAGCCTCGATCCAAGTATACATCCGGAATTACTATCCGATGATATTTTAGCCTTGTACAATGCGTATCGCAAACCTGTGACATTTACTACAAAACATATTGTTCCTGCCTACAGAAATACCAAAACAGAGGAAACGCTGCTATCAGCTTACGAGGATAAAAATGACCGCTATGGTATTGGCAGCAACAATTGGGTGATCAGTGGTAACCGCATGGCTGATGGTAACAGTTATATGGCCAATGACCCCCATAGGACCATTGCTGTACCCTCATTGCGGTACATGAACCACTTAGTAGCACCCGGATGGAATGTTATTGGTGGTGGAGAACCGGAAATACCGGGTATTTCCATAGGCCACAATGAATACGGCGCCTGGGGACTTACTGTTTTCCTGACCGATGGTGAAGATCTGTATGTTTATGAATTAAACCCA
>JBCDHD010000025.1:0-43234 GCA_038750505.1 Bacteroidota bacterium
TAATACAAAGCTGGTAACCAGGAAAGTAACTATAAGCAATAATAGGAGACCAATGGTCAAATGAATGGTATTCTCACCTGCGGGAATATGAAAACCATAGTTTAGAAAATCCATTACGGAGCCCCAGATGTCTTCCTCTATAATTTCCTTAATATCTGTATTCTGTTCCTGCACTACCATTTATGAATACTTAAGCCATTTGTACAATTCTTTATATGTAGGTTTTTTGCCGTACATCAAAATACCTACCCTGTAGATTTTTGCTGCAAACCAAACTATGGCAAAAAACGTGAATAACAACAATAGAATACTCGAGATAAACTGCCATAAAGGTACACCTCCCTCACCAATTCCTCCCGGGAGTCGCATTAGCATAACGATAGGTGAGGTTAAGGGAAACAAAGAAAAGGCCACTGCAATAGGGCCATGGGGATTGCTAAAAACAGAAAAGAATCCTACGTAAATAGCCAACATTAAAGGTAGAATAATTGGGAATATAAACTGCTGCGTATCCGTTTCGTTATCTACTGCCGCCCCAATAGCAGCATAGATAGAACTGTAGATCAAATACCCCAGAACAAAATAGATAACAAAGGAGAACAGAAGGAGTATCCATGGGATTTTGAACAATTCGTCAGCATATTTTTGGATATCCCCACCCGAGGGCTCTGGTAGGCTGGCCATTTGCGTCATCGAATTTGCAGGGAATTCGGTGGTTCCCCCTAAGGCGGTCATATCCACATCCAACAAGAGTAGGGCTAAAAAAAGTAAGAGCGAGGCAGAAAAAATCCAGATGGCAAACTGGGTAACGCCTGCTAAGGAAGTCCCAATAATCTTTCCTAACATTAGTTGAAAGGGTTTTACCGAAGATATGATTACTTCAATAATACGGCTGGTCTTCTCTTCAATAACACTTCGCATTACGAAACCGCCATAAATGATGATGAACATCATAATTAAATAGCCAAAACCGCCACCAATAAATGCCTTCATTTCATTAACGCCTTTAAGGTTTTTTTGCCCGTCAAACGTAGACGTTTTGATCTCAAAATTCTGTGCAACAGTAGCATAATCCTGAGCAGATACGCCCAGATTTTGCAATCGTTCCTGACGTAGTCTGTTCTCAAAGATCCCTTCCAAATCGTCCAACACATAGCTTACCGGATTATCCTTGGTGTACAGATATGCCTGTTGCGCTATGGTTTCCAGATTGGGACCTGCCGGAAGGTGTAATAGCCCGTAATATCCCATAGCCAACACAGAATCTTTTGCGCTTTCCAAAGCAATATCCTCTAATATCACAAAAGAAATGTCCGCGGTGGGAAGCAATTGATCCTGAAGGAAAACACTTTCGTTGACCACTGCAATAATCCGTTTATCGCTGTCATTTATCTTAGTAAGGTATGCAATAAGCACTACCATACCGACCATAAGAATAGGGCTTAAAAAGGTCATAACAACGAAGGACTTGTTCCGTACTTTTGCCAAATATTCCCGTTGTATGATTAATCCTAATTTTTTCATTCTCCTTTTGCCTTTATCGTTTGGATAAAAATATCGTTGGCAGAGGGTATGGTTTCCTCAAACCGGACTAAATTAGCTCTTTCAGCAAGGTGGGAAAGCACTTGGGAAGTATCTCCGGAGGGCAATTTAAGGGTAAAGTCCAACTGTTTTTCTATAGGATCAAAAACACTTTCAGAAATTTGAAAACGTTCTTCCAATTCCGTCAGCAATCCAGGTCCCTGTCCATTTAGCTGCAAACCTACTTTGAAGATGTTATTTTTATGTGCTTTTTTAATGTCCCAAAGTTTACCATCCAGTACTTTTTGGGATTTATGAATAAGAGCTATGTATTCACAGAGCTCTTCTACGGATTCCATGCGATGTGTTGAAAAAATAATGGAGGTTCCATTCTTCTTTAATTCCAGTATTTCTTCCTTTATTTTATTGGCGTTAATGGGATCGAACCCACTAAAAGGCTCATCAAAAATAAGGAGTCGGGGCTGATGCAGAACGGTGACAATAAACTGAATTTTCTGCGCCATCCCTTTAGAGAGTTCCTGGATCTTTTTGTTCCACCAATCTCCTATCTCCAAGCGTTCAAACCAGTACTTAAGTCGCTTTCGAGCTTCCGTTTTGGAAAGGCCTTTTAGCTGTGCCAGATACAGCACCTGTTCTCCTACTTTCATACTTTTATATAGGCCCCGTTCTTCCGGGAGGTAGCCAATCTTTGCGATATGGTGTGGTTCCAGCGCTTCCCCATTAAAAAAGATCTGGCCGGAATCTGGATAGGTAATTTGATTAATGATACGTATTAAGGTAGTTTTTCCAGCTCCATTTGGCCCTAGTAATCCGTAAATACAGTTGTTGGGTATCTCTAGCGAGATGTCACTAAGGGCAGTATGATCACCAAACGATTTGGAAACCTTTTCCGCAACCAAAATTGGGGTCATGCAATCAATTTTATCAAATATACAATTATGAACAATTTGAATACCCGTATTTCTGCGAGTTCTTTGCAAAAGCATACTTCTCAGGCCTGTACTACCCAGTGTTGAGATGATAGGCCATTGCCTGGGATTACTTTTATACTTCATCCAATGATAACCTTATAAACAACAGGATAGCCAGGCGATATAAAAACAAAAACCCACCCTTAAAAGAGGTTTAAGGATGGGAAAAAAATTGCTATGAAAAAGAAAATTAGATACTGGTCCACAGTATCAAAGTCAAATATACGTTTTTTCCTTAAACAAAAAGAAGTTTTGTTTAAGAGAACATATCTTTCACTTTTTCGAAAAAAGACTTGTCCGATTTTTCTGGCTTAGGTTCAAAGTTCTCATCACTACGCATACGCTCAAAAAACTCACGTTGCTCCCGGGTCAATTCTTTAGGTGTCCATACATTAACATGAACCAATAAATCCCCGCTTCCATACCCATTCAAGCTTTGTATACCTTTACCGCGTAAGCGCAAAATTTTTCCGGATTGGATGCCGGATTCTAATTTAATGCGCACTTTGCCGCCTACAGTATCAATCTCTCGTGAACTTCCCAAAACCGCCTCCGAAATACTAATGTAAAGATCGTAATGCAGATTATCGCCTTCACGTTTCAAAGTGGGATGTTCTTCAGTTTCTATCGCTACCAATAAGTCGCCAGGAATGCCATTACCCGGAGCACCGTTTCCTTTTCCGGATACTTTAAGCTGCATTCCTTCTTCTACACCCGGAGGAATCTTTATCGATACCGTTTCTTCTACCACTTTGAGTCCCTGTGCATCGGTGCCAGCAGGTTGTTTATCAATTGTTTGTCCCAGGCCTCCGCAGGTAGTACAGGTAGTAGCCGTCTGCATTCTTCCCAAAATGGTATTGGTAATCTTCGTCATTTGTCCTGTACCATTACAAGTGGAGCAAGTTTTGTACGTAACCCCATCTGCCTGCAGTTTCCGCTTTACTTTCACCTTTTTTTCAACGCCATTAGCCACTTCATCCAAAGAAAGTCTAACACGGATTCTAAGATTACTTCCCTTTACACGGCGTTGCCCGCCTCCAAATCCTCCGAAACCACCAAAGCCACCGCCAAAAGCACTACCAAAGATATCCCCAAACTGACTAAAGATATCCTCCATATTCATACCACCTCCACCAAAACCACCACCTTCAAAGGCGGCATGTCCAAACTGATCGTATTTGGCACGTTTATCCGGATCACTCAACACTTCATAGGCTTCCGCCGCGGACTTAAACATTTCTTCCGCCTTGGCATCGCCCGGATTTTTATCGGGATGGTATTCCAACGCTTTTTTGCGATATGCCTTTTTTATCTCAGCTTGTGAGGCACCTTTAGATACACCAAGTATTTCGTAATAATCCTGCTTCATACTACTATGTTACTTCCCTACCACCACTTTGGGATGTCTGATAATCTTATCTCCAAGGGTAAAGCCCTTTTCAATGACATCAATAATTTTACCTTTCAATTTTTTGTTGGGTGCTGGAATCTGAGTGACCGCCTCATGGATCTCAGCATCAAAAACATCGCCTTCTTTTACGGAAATCTCCTCTAATCCTTTTACCTTAAGTGTTTCCCTAAATTTGGTATTGATCAACTCTACCCCCTTTAGTAACTCCTTTTCCTCCGTTTTGGCTATTTCCTTTAAAGCACGTTCAAAATCATCCAAAATGGGAAGCAAAGAAACCATCACTTCCTGTCCCGCCGTCTTAAAGAGTTCTATTCGTTCTCTCCCAGTTCGCTTTTTAAAATTTTCAAACTCAGCAAACAATCTTAAAAACTTATCTTTTTCTGCGGCTAATTCCTCCCGTAAAACATCTTCTACCGGCGTTTCGGAAACTGTATCCCCTCCTTCTACTTCATCTTGGATCTTATCGTCTTGAAGTTCCGTTTCTTCCATGGATGTTTGTTCAGCCATTACTTCATCCATATCTTCCACTTTACTCTTTTTACTCATCTAAAAAAACTTTAAATCATTTTAAGGAGGCAAAAGTACTGCCAATACTTTAATTAATGTCAAAATGTCATTTGGTTTGCACAAAAAAATCCGCTATTGCGGATTTCTACAATGCTGTGGTAGTGAAGGACTAACTGAAATTCTTTTCGTAAGTAGTAAGGTCAGATTCTTTACTGCAATCTGCTTCTCCATAAAAGCTCTCCAGTGCACTGCATATATTCTTGTATTCGAAGTGAAAGCCTTTTTTCTCGATACGTTTGCTACTTACGCGCTGGCTGGCGAATAACAGATACGCCATTTCTCCCAAGATCGTATTCATGAATACTTTTGGAATATTTGGGAGAAAAAGTGGTTTTTTCAACGCTTTAGCCACTTCCTTGGTTAGTTTACTATTGGTAACCGGGTTGGGAGCTACACCGTTAAACGTGCCCTTTAGTTGTTTTTCTACAGTGTAAACAAATAGCCTTGCCAGGTCTTTAATATGGATCCAGGATTGCCACTGTTGTCCGGAACCAAAAGCAGCTCCAGCGTAATTGTTGATCGGCCCTGCTATTTTAGGCAGTGCGCCTCCTTGATCTGAAAGCACCAAACCAATCCTGATCTTCGCAACGCTACAATTCAGATCTTTAAACCGATTTATATGATCTTCCCAGGCTTTTACCACTTCCCCGAGAAAACTATCATCTACGGCGGTTTCCCCTTCCGCATAAAAAGTGGTATACGAATGGGGATATATTCCAATGGCAGAGGCGGATACAAAAGAAGAGATTCTCTCAGGACCGAAGGCTACCAATCCCCTATATAAGGTCTTTAGGCTATCCAGACGGCTGTCCAAAACAATTTTCTTGTATGAAGAGGTCCAACGTTTTGATATGGTAGCGCCAGCCAAATTAATAATCGCAGTTACCCCTTCAAAAGCAGCGGGATCAATCTCTCCCGATGAAGGATCCCAATAATATCCTTGATATCCTGTCTTCGAAACGATTTTAGCCCTGCTCGTTGTCAAGTAATGAACAGGGATATTTTTATCTTTTAGCTCTTCTACTAAGGCCCGGCCTACAAGACCGGTGGCGCCTGTGATCAAAACCTTCATTGCTGCTGTTTTGGCAAAAATAGGGTTTTACCACCGCTGATTTTCAAGCATTACGAACGATTTAACACTCTTGTTTAACTTTTAAAACAACGGTATGGGCTCTTTTTTTTAGGGGAAATTCTCCCCTTCTACGGTTTTACAGCACGGAGCATTTCTCTTTTCCCGGGGGGGCCGGGCAAACGCTCTACAACAAAACCTATTTCCTGCATCGCTCTGCGCACACTACCTTTTGCAGAATAGGTTACCAGGATCCCATCACGTTGTAGGGCTTTAAAGGTCTTTTCAAAGATCGTTTTGGTCCAAAGTTCCGGTTGCACCCTTGGGCCAAAGGCATCAAAATAGATAAGATTGAACAGTTGCTCCCCTGACCACCTCAAAAAATCGGACTGCTGCTTGTACAAAGAAAAAAAATCAGCAATTTTTACTGTCTCTTCCCAGGGACTAGAATGCAGGTTTTGAAAAACAGGATTGAGATGCTGGATTCCTAATTCGGAAATAAAATTAAGTTGTTCCAGCTCTGCTTTACGCACTGGAAAAGCTTCAATACCATGATACGACACCCTACAATTACTTTTTTCCACTTCCAGATAGGTAATTAAGGCGTTTAGCCCTGTACCAAAACCCATTTCCAAAATGGCAATATCGGTCGCATCAACTTTATGTAAACCATTCTTAATGAATACATGATACGCCTCCTGAATAGCACCGTGTTTAGAATGGTACTGTTCATTCCACGCTTCAAGATGAATCGTTGTAGAACCGTCTGCAGTAGTAACGACTTTTCGTTTCACAACTTGGGCTGGATCACTACCCCCTCCGCTTCAAACCTGTACGTCCGCTTGGGCGTTGTAATTTTGCTTACTTCTTCCTGGCTAACGCCTTTATCAAGGGCATAGTGCTGTTGTTCTTCAACGCTCATTTCCTCCACAAACGCCTTTCCCTTCATAGTTACCTTATTACCTGCAGAATGCGTGGGAACAAAAAAACCGTAGTCCTTAAATCGTACAAAGACTTCTTCTCCATCCGCGAGGTCTACCTTCATCCAACAACCCTTGACCTGACAAACATCAGTGATCTCTCCAGAGATCAAGGTTTGGGTCGACTCTGAAACCTCTAATGTTTGGAAAATCGCAGAATCCTGATTTGGTTTTTCCTGCATTTCAAATGCTTCGCCAAACCTTTGGGAGTTGTTCTGTTGAGCGACCAAAGCGTGATTTCCAGATGTGAGAAAAATGACAAGAAAAGTGTTAAAAAAAATAGTTTTGACTAAAAATTGAATACTGTTTAACATTTGAACGTATTTAAACGCTATTCTATGTTTTAATGACATGGAATTCGCTAATTTTAACATTGCAAAAATACGCAGTATGTCCGTACAAGTGAATCACATCGCAGTAGAAAAATCAGAAACAACCAAAATAAATGAGGTTGATTTTGACAACTTGTCTTTTGGAAGTGTATACACCGACCATATGTTGGTAACCCATTTTAAAAACGGCGCTTGGAGTATTCCTAAAGTGGTTCCTTATGGTCCAATTGCATTAGATCCAGCAGCTAAGATTTTTCATTACGGGCAGTCTATTTTTGAGGGCATGAAAGCGTATAAGGACCAGGATGGTCAGGTCTGGTTGTTTCGACCACTCGACAATCATGCCCGCTTAAACAAATCTGCCCAACGAATGGCGATGCCGGAACTACCACAAGAATATTTTATTGACGGTCTGAGAACTCTTTTACAGTTGGAAAAAGACTGGGTTCCTCAGAACCCGGGGAGCTCTCTTTATGTTCGTCCTTTTATGTTTGCCTCTGGCACAGGATTCCATGCTTCTCCTGCTGACGGCTATACTTTTATTATAGCGTTGGCGCCCTCCGGAGCTTATTTTTCAGGGAAGGTTAAAGTACGTATTGAAGAACATTATGCCCGGGCTGCCAATGGCGGTGTTGGCTATGCCAAAGCCGGGGGAAATTATGCAGCGCAGTTCTACCCCACTCAGTTGGCCGTGGATAAGGGATACCAACAGGTAATTTGGACAGATGACAATACGCATGAATATATAGAAGAGGCAGGTGCCATGAACATCTTTGTTCGTATAAAGGACACCCTGATCACAGCCCCTGTAAGTGATCGCATCTTGGATGGAATAACCCGAAAAAGTATTCTGGAACTTTCCGAAGATCTTGGAATACCTACAGAAGTAAGAAAAATAAAGGTATCTGAAGTGGTTGAGGCCGCAGAAAATGGAACCTTACAAGAAATGTTTGGGGCCGGAACGGCCGCTGTTGTCTCCCCTATTGCACGTTTTGGCTTCCAAGGCAAGGATTATGATCTGCCCGAAATAGCAAACGGCTATGCGAACTTACTGAAAACCTCTATTACAAATATTCAATACAACCGAGCTAAAGATACGTTTGGTTGGCGGTATAAGGTGCTTTAGGATCAACCCCCGTCGCTAGACAGATGCATGTTATAAGTGAAAAAATGCGTTGTACGTATTTTGAACGTTCAAGACCTACGCTAGGCGCATTTCCGATAGCCTATTACCCCAATACCGATTTTAAGTCGGGTTTAAAATAGTTAGGGCCTTTCAGTACCTTTCCGTCCTCTCTATAAATGGGTTTACCATTTTCCCCTAGTTTACTCATATTACTTCGCTGAATTGCTGTAAATACCTCTTCTATTTTATACTGTAAACCATGTTCTAAAATTGTTCCGCATAGGATATACAGCATATCCCCCAAAGCGTCAGCAACTTCCACCAAATCTCCCTCCTGGGCAGCGTCCAGATATTCCTCGTTTTCTTCTCTCATCAATTTATAGCGAAGCAGGTTTTTATCTTGACCCAAATTGGCTTTAGGTTGCTCGGATACTCCGAGACCAAAAGCTTCATGAAATAATTGAACGTTGTTAAGTTGACTTTTCATCAAATTATCAGTTTGCATTAATTTTGGGAAAAATACTAATAAATCATGTTTTCAACGGGCCAAGCCATTTTTGCCTTTTTATTTGTAATTGTTTTTATCATCGTTATGGTATTCGTTTACAAAAAGGACAAGGCGCTTCACACTAAAAATTACAAAGGGGTTAAATGGGTGTTGATCTCCTTTATCGGTTTCGTAATTTTTCTATTCCTGGTTAAGCATTTTCTCAAAAATTAACAACTCGATTGTGTAGACCACAAAAATTAAGATATTGACAACATTATTTGTTTTTCCCTCTCAGAAAATAAGAAAAGGTGTACTTTTGTTTTGTTAACCTTTATCAATGATGCTTACGTTCCTTAGTATTCTTTCTGCTTTATTGGTGATTAATGTTCTATTACTGGTCTTTAGTGTAAACGGAGCTATGCGTAGTTTTAAGAAGACGTTTCGGAAGATTTCAGAAAATACGGTTATTGAACTTCCCCCTTCCACCGAGTATTCTGAAACCAAATACAAAAAAGCAGTTTAGTCCTTACCTTTAGGACATGAAGCAAGCGTTACTCGTTTTCTTGGGAGGTGGCATTGGTAGCACCTTACGATATATAATTTCGAAAAACCTAAACTCTATTTTTCCCCATTTCTTTTTAGGTACTTTTCTTTCCAATATTCTCGGTTGTTTGATAATTGGCTTTATTCTAGGTAGTTTTGGTGAAGGCAAGTTCTTATCCGAAAACCAGGTATTATTACTTTCAGCAGGGTTTTGCGGAGGCTTCACTACCTTCTCTGCATTTGCTTTTGAAAATCACTCCTTGTTAAAATCCGGAGCTTTTCTACCTCTTTCGCTCTACCTCTTTTCCAGTATTCTTGTAGGCATTTTCGCGGTAAGCGCAGGAATATATCTTTCCCGGGCTTTCTAGATTTTTATCAACGTTTTAGCCTATTTGTTGCACTATTTACAGCGTTAATCCTTTAATGTTTGAATTATTTCCATAAAATGCTCAAATAAATCACATTAACAACAATCAATATCGCAATATATATAACCTAAAATTAACATACTCCTAATTGGAATGGGGGAATTCATTTGTTTGTGATAAAAATCACCCTAAAATCCACGAAAGATTTTAGGGTACGTTTTCGCTTACTCTATATTTGGTAGGTTAACTAAGAAATCTAGAATGAAAAAAGTCGAGGCAATTATTCGGAAATCAAAATTTGATGAGGTGAAAAAAGCACTTCATGAAATTGAGGTCAACTTTTTCAGCTATTGGGATGTAACTGGGGTTGGCAACGAAAAGCAAGGACATGTATATAGGGGTATTACCTATAGCACCACAGATATCCAAAGACGATATCTAGTGATTGTTGTCACTGATGAGTTTTTGGACAAAACGGTACAGACTTTAATCAAAACCGCGGCCACAGGGAACGTTGGTGACGGAAAGGTATTTGTAACCGAAGTTTTGGAAGGCTACAGAATACGGACTGGAGAAAGCGGCTATGCCGGGATCAATTAACAAACCAACGATCAACTAAAATTATGGATACAGGATTATTTACAGCAAATAACGTTTGGATGATGGTGTGCACGGGATTGGTATTCTTTATGCACCTCGGGTTTTCGTTTTTGGAAATAGGACTAACCCGGCAAAAAAATACGGTAAACATCCTTTTCAAGAATGTTTTTATCATAACTGCTGGTCTCCTCCTTTATTACGCCTTTGGGTTTAATTTGATGTACCCCGGAGACTTTAACGGTTATGTGGCAGGGATCACTCCAGGAATTGGTCCCCCGGAAAATGGAATGACACCGGAATATGCTGATGGGGGATACACATGGTGGACAGATTTCCTATTTCAGGGCATGTTTGCAGCCACCGCAGCAACCATAGTATCCGGAGCCGTAGCTGAGCGAATTAAACTTGGTGGTTTTATGATCTTTACCATTCTTTATGTAGGTTTTATTTATCCAATTGTCGGTTCCTGGCAATGGGGCGGGGGTTTCCTCTCCTCCCTCTCCTATGGCAGTGCAGAAGGCTTCTATGATTTTGCAGGATCCACCCTTGTACATTCCGTAGGCGGATGGGGTGCTTTGATCGCGGTTTATTTGTTAGGAGCACGTGTGGGAAAATTTGGAGAAGATGGGAAACCGCGCGCTATTCCTGGTCATAACCTTCCCCTGGCAGCGGCTGGGGTACTGATCTTATGGCTCGGATGGTTTGGATTTAATGGCGGATCCGTACTCTCCGCTGATCCAAAATCGACCTCATTGGTGTTGGTTACTACCTGTCTGGCGGCAGCAGCGGGCGGGGTGTCTGCCTTCATTACCTCTTCCTTGCGTTACAAACAATATGATCTGACCATGTTTTTGAACGGTATTCTGGGAGGTTTAGTTGGAATTACAGCTGGAGCCGATCAGATGTCGCCCAATGAAGCGGTGATCATTGGACTTATTGCGGGTGTAATTATTGTATTTGGAGTGGCACTTATTGATCGGTTACAACTGGATGATCCTGTGGGGGCAATCGCCGTTCACTTGATCTGTGGAATTTGGGGCACCTTGGCTGTCGGTATTTTTGGTAGCATGGCCAGCTTTGATCAGTTTCTTGTTCAGTTGGCTGGTGTAGGCGCCGTAGCAACTTTTTGTTCAGTAACAGCATTCTTTATCCTTTTCACCATTAAGAAATTAGCAGGAATTCGGGTTTCAGAACAGGAAGAACTTGAAGGACTAGACATTCATGAACACGGAATGGATGCCTATGCAGACTTCAGGATGAACCAACATTAATACTAAAGGTAACGGAGCGTTTGGCGGAACGCTCCGTTGGCAACCTTTTTAATATCAACCAGATATAATGTATAAGTAGCCCTTTTGTATGGGCTAATAATCATGGTATTATGAAAACGGTTACGTATTCCACAAAATACTAAAAAAAGCTTTGCAACAAAACCTTTTGATGTTCCCTGGTACTATCAAAAGCAAGTGTTAAAGAAGCTTAGTACTACTCCCACATGCATCCTAGGCGTATTAAAAGTGGGAATTGGAAAGGTAGCTCGTTTCAAGGATTTTCATTCAGAAAAGCAGAATCAATTATTAATCCTATTAAATCGAGAAATTATGATGAAAAAACGAACAACTTTAACTGCATTAGGTGCCTTTCTTCTTTTCGCCGGAAAAAGCTGGGCACAGGATACTCCCACTGTAGATGATAAAGTGGATGTTGGATTAAGCCTGAATCTTGACGCATTTTTTGGCTTCAATCCTATGATGACTATCTCTTACTCCCTAAGTGATACGGATGCGCTTACCTTCTATGGTATCCAGTGGGGAGCAGGAACCGGGTCTGACTGGGGCCAATGGACGGAATTTGGTATAGGCTACAATAAAACTGTAGGTAGTTTTGATATCAATCCCCAGTTGGGTTTTACCATGGGTAGCTTACTGTCCAGCGGAGCTGCGCAGCCTGGTATCATTGGTGATGGTATTGTTCCCAACCTTACTGTTAACCTAGGCACTGAATTACTGGAAGGTCAGTTCTATTTTGGCTACTATGCTGCGCTTAGGGATGAGACCGAAGCTGGTGATGCCACCAACAACTACGTACACTATTGGGCAAATCTGGGAGTAAAGGTCTCCCCATTTTTCTCAGTGGGAGGTCATTTTGAAGAACTTTTCTTATCTGGTGGTGAAGTAAATGGTGGGGGTGATTTAGATCGAACAGATGGTTATGTTTGGCTCGGCCCCTATGTACAGTTTCAAAAAGGTAATGCCGGCCTGAGGTTTTCTTTTGGTGGCAACCTTGCGGATGAGGATGAACGTTTCGCCCCTAACGATTTTTATAAACTGGCGTTCTTCGTATCCCTCTAGCAAAACCGCAATTTGAATACATCTCCTAGATGGTCAGTAAGGCTACCAGGAGACTTATTTTACTGAGAACTGCTTTTCTCCTGCCAATACCCTGGTATTCATAAAATTTTGCCTTGGCACCAGGGGGCAGGAGTATTTTTTATTGTACACGCAGTAGGGGTTATAGGCCCGGTTAAAGTCAATAACCAAGGTATCTCCATCCGGTATACGCAAATCCAGATAACGCCCGCCTCCATACGTTTCTTCTCCGTTAGTCAGATCCAAGAATGGTAAGAACAAACGGTTTTCAAATCCCGGAGTAGTTATCATATCCAGGCCTCTGTAGACCTCCAGTTCATGATCCACACCGTTTAGTTGAAATGTAGCAATACCATATACCACCTCATAGCTTTCCCTATCCGTTGAAGTTGCCATTTTAAATGGCTTAGCCTCCGGAGTACGTTTGAGATACGCATTAATAATATATTCCTCTTCGGGCGGGAAAAAATCCAGTCCCTGAAAGTTTTTACGATACCTGTCTGGCAGCGGCGAAGTTTCCGGATTTTTAAATTCTGCCACTTTTTCCTTTTGAAATTGCAATATCGCCTCTATCTGCACCGAAGTATTGAGAACGGTCCCTTGCTTTTGATCGTGATACCTCTTTTTCTGCTTACAACTCCATCCCAAAAGACAAAGTGTAACTACTACTAAAAAACATCTCATACTTCAAAAATACAGCAGTCCAGGATTCATTTCAATTCGGAATCGTACCTTTTGTCATCAAATTTACAATACATATGAAGTATTTTATAGCTATTGGATTGCTAGCTGTTACCCTTCTGGGATGTGATCCTGATCCTAACAACAGGGTTTCTGCCCCAGAAAGAAGCTTTCCGGTTCTGAAGGCGGATCGATACAACGTTGCCTTTTTGATCATGGATGGGGTATATAATACAGAGTTCACCGCTCCCTTTGATATTTTTCAGCATACGCAATACAGGGAGAACATAAAGGCCATGAATACTTTTACAGTGGCGAACACTTTGTCGCCTATTACCTCATTTGAAGGGGTTCGTATCCTACCGGATTTTGACTACACCCGGGATACACTTCCCAAAATTGATATTCTGGTGATCCCTAGCGCAGAACATCATCTGGATACTGACCTTAAGGATACTACAATGTTGAATTTTGTAAAAATGGTAGATCAGGAAGCGCTTTTTATGACCTCGCATTGCGACGGAGCTTTTGTATTGGCAGAAGCAGGGCTTTTAAACTCTGTCACCTCTACCACATTTCCGAGCGATATTGCTACCTACAAAGCCATGTTCCCACAGCTAAAGGTGGAAGACAGTGTACTTTTTGTGCATGATGGTAAGTACATTACCTCTGCCGGTGGCGCTAAGAGTTTTGAAGCGGCATTATACCTAGCTGAACTGCTCTACGGCAAAGAAATTGCCAGATCTTTGGCCAAAGGACTTGTTATCGATTGGGATGTAGAGCCCTTGCCGAAATTTATTCGTCCTTGATCTTGTAGCGCGACTCATCAAGGTACTGCGCTATAAGGGTATTGAACTCGGGCGTAATTCGCAATAGCGCGGTATGCTTTATGGCATATAAACGGTCTTTATCTTTAAAACCCTTTTTCAGCGCTTCTTCCAGATAAAAAAGCGCGGTACCAAAATCTTCATTTTTAGCCGCCAGGGAAACCACCTGTAAATAGTTTTCAAAATCCTCTGAAGCTGTCAGTGTTTTCAACATATATAAAAGGACAAGGGCCTCTTCATCAACCACCTTTTGACTCACAACAACTTGAATATTGTCCGCTATAAGTGCATTTATATATCCCTTTAGTCGGTGTCCCAGCTGTTGTTGAACCGCACTGGAATCATTAATGTATTTGTTTATCCGCCCCATTTGATAATTCCACCATCCAAGGTTATTAAAATTATAGGTGAGTACGTCTTCTTCCAAAAAATACGCAAAGTCTTCCCGAAGCAATCCCTCGTTAAAAAAAGCCGTTCCTTGCGCCCGATTGATATCCCGAAATGCTTTACTACGTTTCAATTCCCTTTTTGCGCTACGCAATGAATCGGTGTCTTTCAAGGTTCTAAAGGTAAACAGGGTTTCTGCCATTGCTCTATTGGCCAGCACAAACTTTTTCTGCTCCTGCAATTCCTGTATTTCGCGGAGATCCCTTCGATATAATGTTTCTATGCGGACCGTATCTTTAGGTATATTTTCCCGAGCCATTGCCAGGAGGTCGAAATAGGATAACGCCTTGTACAACTCCTTCTGCCCAACTGGGGTGTCTCCATCGTAAACCAACAGATTGTTCTGGAAACGCAAACTATTTAACACCTTTTCACTTTGCAACAGCGGTAGATAGCTATGATTATTCCGTTGTATTACTCCAATAAAATGAAAAGGATTTTTAGCCGTTAGCAGTTCTGCATTGGTTAAGGCTGCATTAAAAGAAATTGTTCCCTCGATATCTTTAATAAAAATAGGAACAAGATTAGCAAATCGGCCTCCTGCTTCTATTCCCGCAGTGTATACCCTACTCCTATGGATAGGTAGTAACGACGAAATCCGGTCCAACATCCTTTTCGTCCTAAGAACATTTTTGGTCAAGGTTACAGAATCGTGAATGGCATTGGAGGCTGCTACTACATAGCCCAAAGAATCTGCCACGGTTACATATTTTGAGACCTCCTGCTTCGCCTGACCCTGCATATTAAAAACCATAAGCAAGGGCCATTTGCCGGATAATTCAAATTTTCTGGGCAGATACAACGAAATAGTCTGATTGATACTATCGTTCACTTCCAACGAATCTATCACAACCCCTTTTTTTATTCTTAATTCTTGACCATAGCATGAAAACGTTAGAAAGGAAAAGCTAAAAAAGACCAGTAGCGCGTATTTCTGTACCATAGGTTTAGTACAGCAAATATCTCGCCAAAATTTATTTTTCAAACCGCCTTTTCCTTCCATTTGAGTAGTGGTGCGTCGGAAATAACATCTGACAAAATGATATGGGTCCGCGTTTCTCCATAGGTTATTAGGGTATCGATAAACTGCTCTAAATGCCGCTGATCTTTGAGGACCACCTCCATTATGATGTTCTCATTACCGGTGATCCTGTAACAATTAATAACCTCTTCGAAAGAAGCTACTTTTTTTAAAAAGGGACGCAACTTCCCAACAAATGCCCTTAATGTTATGATCGCCCGCAATTGATGGCCCAATTTTGAGTAGGATATTTTTGTACGATAGTTTTCAATAATTCCCAGATCCTCCATCTTTTTTATTCGCTCTGCCACGGCAGGCGAAGTCAACCCCACTTTCCGCCCAATTTCCGCAAAGCTGGCACGTGCATTTTTCTGAAGACAGAGAAGAATCTCAGTACTTAAATGATCAATTTTAAAATTCAAACTCCTTGATTAAAAAAATTTACTTTTCAAAGCAAATATCAAATTTTGTTTTGCTTTCTAAAGGTAATGATTTTAATTGCTTTATTAATTTTACTCTATTAAATTGCTAGGAATACGATGGGGAATACAAATTTCAACACCCTTCCAGTTTATCAAAGATCGCTGGCTTTGCGAGATTTAAGCCAGGCTGTAGCCCGTTATTTTTCAAATGATTTAGAAGCTTTCCCTAAAGAAAAGAGTGCCGGTCTGCGGAGCATCATTGCAGATGCTTTAATAACGGATGCTTCGCTGATTCCTTCAACAATTGAAAACGTATACTTAACAAGTTCCAGCAACAGAAAACTAAAAAACGCAACTTTCATACACATTATTACCAGAAATATTCTTTCGTATTGTAACGGACTTGAAAAAGATGGTGTGAAAGAAAAAGAGTATATCAATCTATTACGACGGGAAATTCGGGCATTTCGCAAATCCTTTAAGCAATGGCGCAAAGCTTTGATTGCCGATACCGATAATAGATAAATCCCAATTTACATATTCCTTCTATATTTTCCGCCTACTTCGAATAGCGCCTGGGTAATTTGTCCTAATGAACAATATTTCGTTACTTCCATAAGCTTTGTGAACGTATTGCCATTGGCCACTGCTACTTCTTGTAACTCCAACAACATCGTATTAGCTACTTTATTATTTCGGGAATGCAAGGCTTCAAGGGTTTTTATTTGGTCTTGTTTCTCCTGTTCCGTAGCACGAATCACTTCATCAGGAAGAATGGTTGGGGATCCCTTAGAACTCAAAAAGGTATTGACACCAATAATGGGATACTCGCCAGAATGCTTTAGGGTTTCATAATGTAGGCTTTCTTCTTGAATTTTAGATCGTTGGTACATGGTTTCCATAGCGCCCAATACGCCACCTCGCTCTGTAATTCTATCAAACTCGAGCAATACAGCCTCTTCAACAAGATCAGTTAACTCTTCAATAATAAAAGCCCCTTGTAAAGGGTTCTCATTTTTAGCCAGCCCCAGCTCCCTGTTAATGATCAGTTGAATGGCCATTGCCCGTCGCACAGATTCTTCGGTTGGAGTAGTTATTGCCTCATCATAGGCATTAGTATGTAAGGAGTTACAGTTGTCGTAAATCGCATAGAGTGCCTGCAAAGTAGTACGGATATCATTGAAATCTATTTCTTGTGCATGTAAACTCCGTCCGGATGTTTGAATGTGATATTTTAGCAGTTGCGCCCGTGGTCCGGCCTTGTACTTTTCCCGCATGGCCTTTGCCCATATCCTTCGGGCAACTCGTCCAATTACAGCATACTCAGGATCAATTCCGTTTGAAAAAAAGAAAGACAAGTTAGGACCAAATGCATCAATATCCATGCCCCTGCTTAGGTAGTACTCTACATAGGTGAACCCATTGGAAAGGGTAAATGCCAATTGGGATATGGGGTTCGCTCCAGCCTCAGCAATATGGTATCCGGATATGGAAACCGAATAAAAGTTGCGCACGCTATGCTCTATGAAATACGCCTGTACGTCTCCCATCAGTCGCAATGCAAACTCCGTTGAAAAAATACAGGTATTTTGGGCCTGGTCTTCTTTCAAGATATCTGCTTGTACCGTTCCCCGTACACTGCGTAGGGTATCTGCTTTTATCGTATTGTACACCTTAGTAGAAAGCACTTGGTCACCAGTTACGCCCAATAGCAACAATCCCAGGCCGTTATTGCCTTCAGGAAGCGCTCCTTGGTACGATGGGCGTTTTACTTTCTTTTTGGCGTAGATTTCCTCAATTTTACGATGTACATCTTCTTCCAAACCTTGCTCCCGGATATACTTCTCGCAATTTTGGTCAATTGCTGCGTTCAGGAAGAACCCCAACAACATAGGAGCCGGTCCATTGATGGTCATACTTACAGAGGTCATCGGGTCGGCAAGATCAAATCCTGAGTACAACTTCTTCGCATCATCCAAGCAGCAGATGGAGACCCCTGCATTCCCAATCTTACCATAAATATCGGGTCGTTCATCAGGATCCTGGCCATATAAGGTCACAGAATCAAAAGCGGTAGACAATCGTTTTGCCGGCATATCCAGACTTACATAATGAAATCTTCTGTTGGTACGTTCCGGACCACCTTCCCCGGCAAACATTCTGGTAGGGTCCTCCCCTTTTCGCTTAAAAGGATAAATTCCTGAGGTATACGGAAAACCTCCTGGAACATTTTCCTGAAGTATCCATTTGAGTAGGTCTCCCCATGCTTTAAATTTTGGAAGTGCTACCTTAGGGATTTGATTTTTTGAAAGGGAAAGTGAATGCGTATCAATATTAATTTCAGTATCGCGAACTTTAAAAGAAAAGACCGGATTGCGGTACTTGGCACTTAGCTGTTCCCAATTTCTTAGGAGTTCCCAGTTTTTTGGGGAAAGATCTAATTTGATCCGGTCGAACTCCGCGATCAGCGCTTTACAAAGATCAATGTTTTCATGCTTTGAGGCTTGGGAGATGAGATCTCCACTTAAACCATGGCTATTTAAAACAGGGAAATCCATCGCCCTTTCTTCAATGTCCAAAAGGGAAAGTAAGGTAGTAAACACCGCATACAACTTTTGTGCAACGCCGGACTGGATATCTGCCCATTGGTCGTAGGCCCGATTGTTTTCTGAAATTTCGGAAAGATATCGTGTCCGGGAAGGCGGAATAATGAATCGTTTTTCTGAAGCCGCTTCCAACCGTTTAACATCCGAGTTGAGAGTAAGGTTTGTTTTATTCACCAGGGTTTCCATAGTATGGCGATACAACTGATTCATACCCGGATCATTAAACTGGGAGGCAATTGTACCAAAAATGGGTAATTCCTCCTCTTTGGAATCCCAAAGATTATGATTGCGCACATATTGCTTTTTAACATCGCGCAATGCATCCTGAGCTCCTCTTTTATCAAACTTATTGATGGCCACCACATCCGCAAAATCCAACATGTCTATCTTCTCTAATTGGGTAGCCGCCCCAAATTCCGGGGTCATCACATACAGCGAGACATTGCTAAAATCCAGGATCTCAGTATCAGATTGACCAATCCCCGAAGTTTCCAATAGAATAAGATCGAATGCTGCTGCTTTTAATACCCTAATAGCTTCGCCTACATATTTTGAAAGGGCCAAATTAGATTGCCGGGTGGCCAAAGACCGCATATAAATACGCTTGTTGTTGATTGCATTCATTCGAATACGATCTCCTAAAAGCGCTCCTCCGGTTTTCCTTTTGGAAGGATCCACCGAAACTACCCCAATATGTTTTTCGGGAAAATCTAACAGAAATCTACGTATCAGTTCGTCTACGAGACTGGATTTCCCGGAGCCACCTGTGCCCGTTATCCCTAATACAGGTATATCTTCATCGACTACGACTCTTTTAAAATGGGTATGAAATTCGTCTGAACGATTCTCTGCCAAAGAAATCAAACGTGCAATTGTATTTGTATGCTTTTTTTTCAAGTAGTCCGCTATCCCGGATGTTGCGGCCTTGCACAATTTCGGTACAGGGGTATCACATTTTTCCACAAGATCATTTATCATTCCCTGAAGGCCCATTTCCCTACCATCATCCGGAGAATAAATACGGGTAATTCCGTATTCCATTAACGCTTTGATCTCCTGTGGAAGAATGACACCTCCACCTCCACCAAAAATTTTGATATGTCCTGCCCCTTTTTGCTCCAGAAGGTCATACATATATTTGAAGTACTCATTGTGACCTCCCTGATATGAGGTGATAGCAATAGCATTGGCATCTTCCTGTATGGCGCAATTCACTACTTCGGCAACACTTCGGTCGTGTCCCAGGTGAATGACCTCTACCCCAGTAGCTTGAATGATCCGCCTCATGATATTGATAGCAGCGTCATGACCGTCAAAAAGCGACGCCGCCGTTACTATTCGTATTTTGTGTTTGGGTTGATAGGGAAGGATCTGCTGCATTATGAAACACCGGTTTTAACCCTTGCAAGTTACGATAAACGCAACAAAAAATGTATTCTGATTAGAATTTTACAAAAAGAAAAGCCAATAATGGCCTGTTTTTTCGAATCAACTAATTTTATCGTCATTTCTTATTATCATGAAACTTACCATTCTCATCCACTGCCCCGACCAAACTGGCATTATTAACGCGGTCACTCATTTTTTGCTCGAAAAAGGCGGTAATGTAATCTATTTAGATCAACATGTCGATAAAGAAGCTGAGGTCTTTTTTATGCGCCTCGAAGTGGAATTTCCTGTAGACTTTTCAAAAACGGATTTTGAGTTAACGTTTGATATGAAGTTGGCAGCATCCTACCGTATGCAATGGAGTTGCCATAACGAAGAGGTACGCCCGAAAATGGCCGTATTTGTTTCGAAATACCACCATTGCCTCTATGATTTGTTAAGCAGATACCGATCACAGGAATTGGAGGTGGAAATCCCTTTTATTCTAAGTAATCATCGCGACCTGGAACATGTAGCCCAAAAATTTGAGATCCCCTTTCATCATATTCCTATCTCCAAGGATACCCGGAATATTGCCGAAGCAAAACAACTGCAACTCCTAAAGAAGGAAGCGGTAGATTTTATTGTTTTAGCACGTTATATGCAAATTGTCTCTCAAAAATTAATTGATCATTATCCCAATAGAATTATAAACATACATCACTCATTTCTTCCTGCCTTTGCAGGGGCTAAACCCTATCATGCTGCATTCCAGAGAGGAGTAAAAATTATAGGAGCAACCAGTCATTATGTAACTGAGGAGTTAGATGCGGGCCCTATCATTGAACAGGACGTTGCTCCGGTCTCGCATACCCACAGTGTTAAAGACTTTATTGCAAAAGGCAGGGATCTGGAAAAAATAGTGCTTTCCAGAGCGGTAAAACTTCATGTGGCCAGAAAAACCATGGTATATAATAACAAGACGGTTATCTTTACCTAATGAGATCGATTTCCAACCGTATTCAATTGTGTTTAATAGTCCTAATCCTTTTTGGGACAGGAAGTTGTGCGGAATTACAGCAAGTTGTCAATCAACTACCGCAGGGGGGAACCCTTGGAAACGCTGAAATAGCACAAGGACTGCGTGAGGCACTTAATAAAGGTATTGACCAACAAGTAAGTAAGCTGGCCAGCGAAAATGGTTTTTTTAACAATGAACTTGTACGAATTCTGCTCCCGGAAGAGCTACAAAAAGTAGATAAGACCCTTAGAGATATTGGCTTATCCAATTTAGCGGATGAGGGGCTGCAAATCTTAAACCGGGCTGCTGAAGATGCTGTTGGCACGGCAACTCCGATTTTTGTAAATGCGGTAAAGAACATTACGTTTGATGATGCCAGAACTATTCTTCTGGGCGCAGACAATGCAGCCACTGCATATTTACAGGGAAGTACTGAACAGTCCCTTTACAATGCCTTTAATCCTGTGATTGAAGAATCGTTTACCAAGGTAGGTGCAGACCGAATTTGGAACACCCTGATCACTGAATACAACAAACTGCCGTTCACTAAAAAAGTGAACCCGAATTTGACCGATTATGTTACTCAGGAAGCATTGAATGGTGTCTTTACCATGATACAAATTGAGGAAAAAAATATCCGTAATAAGGTCTCTTCCAGAACAAGCACTTTGCTTAAGCAAGTATTCGCATTGCAGGATTAACAATAATTTAATGTGAGGTTTTACAATAATACCTACCTACCTTCCGTTCTAAACCAAAGTAAACAAGGCAATTATAACAAATTGCTAAAGTTTAATTAACCTTGACCCGGGGCATATAATTGAATTTTGTTCCAAGTTATTTGAGTTAGCATTTTTTTGAGTTAGTTAGTTTAAATGCCGGTGATCCCACCGGCATTTTTTGTTGTATATCCTTTAGATTATTGATTTTTAATCAAATAGAACAGGGGTAAATTATTATCGGGGCTTACTTATTTTAGTATTTTGTTAACATCTGAGGCGATGCAATTTTATACCTTGTTAACAGTGCTAATTCATCAATCAACCAATGCGACAGACATTAAGGTGCATTCTCGTGTCTTTTTTGCTCGTCCAGGGATCTTTTTCCTGGGGCAAGGCGACCTATGAAATCGCTGCGTCTGAACCTTTGGCTGTGGTTTTGAAAGATTCTTTGGAATGGGCTGAGTATTATTACAATATCCATCGATTTAAAAAAGCAATACCCCTTTATAAAAAGAATTTAGCCGTACCCAAGGAAGAAAAGGTGCATATCCTTAAAAAACTGGCTTTATGCGAAGCGGCTATTGAGCATTCTGAAGCCTCAGTTTCCTATTTACATGAATACTTACAACTAGATTTTCAGCCTTCATTTCTTTTGCATGAGGGTTTTGACACCATACGGGAATCCCCTGAGTTTGATAAAGTATCAGGTAGTGTTTTGCCAAAAATTACCCTGGGATCGCTTTTTTATTTTTTTGCTGCGCTAATAGGCTTTTATGTGGTCACGTTACTTGTTCTTAACAAAAAGATCGATTTGGGCTCCCGAATGTTAATCGGTTCTTTTGTTTTTATCCATTCCTTGTTCATTCTTAATATATGTATTAATCGCTCTAATTATTTGTTTGAATTCCCACACTCTTACCTCATGTCAACCTGGTCCTCATTTTTGTACGGCCCTTTGCTTTTTCTTTATTTCCGACGGGTGTCACTTCGACGTGAATTCAACAAAATGGATCTCTTGCATTTTATACCTACGCTGCTTTTATTGGCCTATTTGATTCCTGCTATTTATTGGTTTCCAGGTTCAGATAAAATCAATGTAATGCTTTCCAGAATTCAAAACGGGGTTAGTCCTGGCGATGCAAGCAAATTGGTCCTTATCGTAACGTTAAAAGCACTTTCATTAGCTATTTATGCGCTTTTTATTCATCATGTACTTCAAAAGAGTAAGAAGAGCAATCAACTACAGTTTAAAACCCGGCAATGGCAAAAGAATATTTATTGTATTCATATCGCCTATGTAGTAACTTATATCAGCTACGGGATATCCATATCTTTTGGAAATCCCTACCCTATTTTTTACCATGTCCCCATCGTTGTAATGGCTGCTATGGTGCTATATGTAGGGTACGCAGCAAACCTGCAACCCGATGTTTTCAGTGGCTTATACCGGTATACCAATAAACTCTTCCCAAAGTACGTTAAATCCGGGCTTACCGCTAGTCTTTCTATGGAACTTCGCGAACAGCTCTCTTTTCTTTTTCAAGAAGAAAAATTGTATAGGCGAAACGATATTAATCTGGATCTGGTCGCCAAAAAACTAAATACCACCCGGCATAACGCCTCTCAGATCATAAACGAACATTTTGAGGTGAGTTTCCATGAATTTGTAAACCAATTCCGAATTGCAGAAGCCAAGGCGCTTCTGGAAAATAACAAGGACTTAAATATTATAGATATCGCCTACGAGGTTGGCTATAACAATAAGGTTACGTTTAACAAAGCCTTCAAAAAAGCTACCCAACTTACGCCCACAGCTTATCTTCGTCAGATTGAAAAAAAAAAGAGTCCTAGCCTATCGGGAATTGGTCATTTTTGATGGGAATTTCCAAATAACGTTTTTATAGCCGCTATTTTTAGCACTAAACGGTTCTGTTAGTTTCCAAAACATTGTTTTCATTTGGTAGGTTATTTGAATTAGTCACTCAATAAACAGAACCGTTTCTTATCGTAGTGTAGTTAGGTAGTGAATCACTTCTTTATTAAACACCTTTGGCTGTTCTACATTAACCACATGACCACAATTGGCAACAACAAAAAGTTCCGCACTTTCATGGGTGTTTACTATTTTTTTAATTGAGGGTAAAAACAAGTAGTCCTCTTCTCCCATTACATAAAATGTAGGTATCTTAATATCTACCATTCTAAAAAACCGAAGCAACGGATTGATTTCTGAGGTAAGGCGAAACCATCGCACAAATTCTTTTTGATATAACTTTTTGGCTTCCCTAACGAATAACAGTCGCGATTCCCGATGGTTCTTTTTTGGCATTATGATAAATGCAAAAAATTGATATAGCCATAAGTATGGCACTACGGATTTAAATAGTATTCCAAGACGCATCAATACTTGTGACCTAAAATTCAATTTCATAATGGCGCCACCCATAACCAAGCTAGCCACTCGTTCCGGGTATTTTTCGGCTAGATTTCGAATCAAAATAGTCCCCAAAGAGATGCCAATAAAATGTGACTTTTTTATCCCTTCGTAATCGATCACTTCCATAATATCTTGGGTAATAGCATCAAAGGTATACTTATCACTAAAGGCATCTTTTAAATTGGGTTTCGAATTCCCATGCCCCCGTAAATCCAATAACAATATATTAAAGTGTTTTTTGAAATCGCGAAGCTGTTTATACCAGATAGTAGAACTCCCACCAGCCCCATGAACAAAAGTCACCCATTCCTCGGAATTTTTATGGGGATATGTGATGTAATGTAGCAATTCCGTTTTTTATAAAAGTACGTTAAATTTTCAGGGTGGCGCCTGCCCTGTCCCTCCTACCCTATTAATTCTTCGTTAAAATTAGACAAACTACCTGATTATTAGTTGAATACTCCAGTAACGCGACATCCAAATGGCATATTCCTACGTATCTTTGGTATAACAAATCTTTTATCATGGGAAATCAGTATTGCAAAGTGGGCACTACCACTCCAATAACAAGCGGAACACATGCCGCCGCTGTTTTACAACATCGTTATCAAAATTTTTTGGAAAGAGCCGCTAACTTTTCTGGTATGGATACCCGCATGCGGGATTTTTTTGATGCTAAGATCAAGAACTTAAAAAAAACGCTGGAAGACATAGTTTAAAGGATTCCCTTTTCCATCTCAATAGCCATCTGCTGTTGAAGTGCTTGTGCTTTTTCTTTTGCTCGCTGCGCAAAGTCTTCACCTTTAGCAGCATAAATGATTCCTCTGGAAGCGTTTATTAGTAATCCGACATTTTCGGTCATCCCGTAATCACATACTTCCTGTAAGCTCCCACCTTGCGCCCCTATTCCAGGTACCAGTAGAAAACTATCCGGAATGCGTTTTCGTATTTCTTTTAAAAATATTGCCTTGGTAGCTCCTACTACATACATTAGGTTTTCAGATTTTTTGTAGGACTGCGAAATGGTAATAACCTGTTCGTAGAGTGAAGATCCATCAAAGGTTTTCGTTTGAAAATCAAACGCCCCGGGATTAGAGGTTAACGCCAGGAGAATGGTGTGCTTGTCTTCAAACTCCAAGAAGGGTTCTACGGAATCCCTCCCCATATAGGGAGCCACTGTAATAGCATCAAAATTTAGTTGTTGAAAAAAAGCACGAGCGTAGCGGGTAGCGGTGTTGCCAATATCGCCCCTTTTGGCATCTGCGATGGTAAATTGTTCCGGATACCTTTCATTTAGGTAGGCCATGGTCTTTTCCAGGGCTTCCCATCCTTTTAAGCCGTAAGCCTCATAAAAGGCTATATTGGGTTTATAGGCTACACAAAGGCTTTGTGTGGCATCTATAATTGCTTTGTTGAAGGCGAATAGGGGGTCTTTCTCCCGGAGCAAATGCGGGGGTATTTTTTCCAAATCTGTATCTAGTCCGACACAGAGAAACGATTTTTTTTTACGGATTTGAGCTATAAGTTCGGTTCTTTTCACAGCGTATTTGGGTAAACGGTTCTAGGTTTTGGAATGGGTATACTTCTTTACTGTGTAACTATTTTTTTGAATTGGTAAAGCCGTAGCGGTAAGATATCCAATTCTTTTATTTACAGCTCTTAAATACCAAACCGCTAACATCCCACAGTAACCATCAGAAAATCTCTGATGCTTCTTTTAGTTTCTCAGTATTCTCCACCAACATTAATTCGTCAATGATCTTTTGGATATCCCCATTTATAATGTTTTGCAGATCGTATAAGGTCAATCCTATCCGATGATCCGTCACCCTACCCTGAGGATAATTATAGGTACGGATCTTAGCCGAGCGATCCCCGCTGGTAACCTGCGAATTTCGTTTGGCAGCGTCCTCAGCTTGTTTTTTGGCCAATTCCAGATCGTACAAACGGGAACGCAATACCTTAAAGGCCTTGTCCTTGTTTTTGTGCTGCGATTTTTCATCTTGACATTGTGCCACCAGGCCAGTGGGTAGATGCGTCAATCGTACTGCTGAATAGGTAGTATTTACGGACTGCCCGCCTGGACCTGAAGAACAGAAATAATCAATACGCACTTCTTTGGGATCGATCTGGACATCAAAATCTTCGGCTTCGGGAATAACATGTACAGTAGCTGCACTAGTATGTACCCTGCCCTGGGTTTCCGTTTGGGGTACTCGCTGCACACGGTGTACTCCAGCCTCATGCTTAAGTGTTCCATACACATCTTCCCCGGTTACCTCAAAGTGGATCTCTTTGAATCCGCCTGCAGTTCCTTCATTAAGGTCTATGATATTGGTTTTCCAGCCTTTCCCCTCGCAATATTTGGCGTACATACGATAGAGATCTCCGGCAAAAATACTGGCCTCATCCCCACCTGTCCCGGCACGTATTTCCATTACTACGTCTTTTTCGTCTTCCGGATCTTTGGGTATCAACAAGAATTTAATTTCTTCCTCCAATTTAGGAAGGGCTTCTTTTGCCTCATCCAATTGGAGCTTCGCCATTTCAACCATTTCAGGATCATCACCATCCCCAATAATTTCCTCTGCTTCCCTGATGTTCTCGGTCAACGCTATGTAGGTTTCTCGTTTATCTACCAGAACCTTAAGCTCCTTATACTCCTTGTTCAGTTTAACATAGCGCTTTTGATCGGCAATAACATCTGGCTGGATGATCAGATCGGCAACCTCATCAAATCGTTGCTTTACAATGTTTAATTTTTCAAGCATATTCCATTCCTCCTAAGAGTGCGAATTTACAATTTTTGAATGGATGTCTCTCGACGCTGACCTTCGGGTTAATCGATGATAAAAGTTGTTGCCAGCGAAAGAATAGTAGCATCTAGATCAGTACTTCGATCGTAGTATGCAAATCGAAGATCCACTGTTTTTAATCCAAAAATTAATAGCTTGGCCTTTGTAAAGATATCGGTGTATCGCAGCCCAATACCGTATTGATTAGCGGTATATTCGGAAAGATCAAAGTCTGAGGTGTAAAAAGCAGTAGTGGACAGCGCCTCCTCCTGGGCAAAGAAATAGTCGGCTGCTGTTTGTGAATAGAACCTGTAGTTTGGATAAATGGTGAATTGATCACTTACTTTTAAAGGAACCTCAAGATTAGCGGTATGCGAACGGATCCCCCAATCATCGTAATAAAAGCGATAATAGGTGCGTACTATGGCCCAATCGTTGAGATAATAATTCAGGCGAGCCCCAACAGGCAATTTAAATCGGGTATCCGGTAAACGTTCCACATCATCTGCAAGTTGAAATTCTTCCAAAAAGAAGTCGGGAGTATCCGCAAAATATACCCGTTGAAAGGGCGTACTCAGCAAGCCATCCTGAAGCACCAGATCTACCACGAAAGAAAGCTGTAATCGTCTACTTAGGATCTGTGAAAACCCAAGAGAAAGGGAGTATGAATTCCTGTTCTCATTTTCGAAGGGGATAAAATCAGGAGCATAGCCGGGAACCACTCCGGTAAACCCATCCCTAAGTTCTATAGGGTATTGGGGATTCCAGGAATCGAAGTAGGCCTGAGCTCCCAACGATACTTCGGTGTTCTTTTCATTGAACAAATACGTGTAGGACCCCCCAAAACCAAGGGAGAAATAGTCGTATTCATTGGAGACATAGGCATTTACACTCCATATCCTGTTACGATCTTCCGAACTATGGGCATATGAAGGATTGAAATAGGCAAGCAGATCGTTACGCGAAGCGCCTGAAGAAGCATCGAAAGGATTGGCCACGTCATTACCGTCAAAGGGATTCACATTACTAGATGAAGCAGAAGAGTAGGCAGATATCCCTGCATCTACTGTGAGCACATCATCTGCATTTAGCGGCATGCGCAAGACCAATGTGGAAGTGGCGTCGGTTAACTCTTCCGTTCCAACACCTCCCGTAACAGCAGCATTTGGGCCGTCCTGGCTATACAGACTAAAAAGGGTTTCCAGTTCTGTAGCCTCCAATACCCTTTTCGTGTAGGTAGTATTATCTTGTTGGGAAAAAACAAAGGTTGTAACCATGAGATGAACGAACACTGCGCTTTTAGTGCGCCTCCGAATCTTAACTATAGCATCTCGTGTTAGAAACACTACGATATTGTTATTTTGAATCATTACCCTCTTCCCAGAGTTACGTTTTACTTACACAAAATTAACTTCACTTAATTACAACCACAGCCGCCCCCGGTTTTTCCTCCATTGGCTCCTGAGGCCCCTTCCCGATAAAATTGAAATATTGTTTCAAACCGTTCAGCACTTTTAAACCCCAGCTGCATTTCGATATCATTGAGGTACACCTTTTCATATTCCCTGACTGCTACACAGGAAGACATGCTTACCATAACTACCATTAAAAAAAAGAGTCGTTTCATGTGATCTGCATTTAGTTTACGTCCAGAATGATGCCTGAACTTTTATGAATTTTATTAGCACTGTCTACCAGTACAATTTCTACACCATCTAACTGATTGATCATGTGGATACCACTATCCCTTCCCATAATAAAAACTGCGGTGGCCAAAGCATCACACAGTTCCGCTTGTTTTGCAAAAATAGATACACTGTTTACCCCTTTAGCCGGATATCCGGTTCTGGGATCAATAATATGGGAATACCGATCGCCCTGATACACAATATATTTTTCATAGTTCCCGGAAGTAGCTACAGAAGATTCTACTACCGGTAGCCAAGAGAACACCCTTTTCTTATTTAACGGATCGGTAATCCCAACCATCCACTTTTCACCGGTTACTTTGGTCCCCCAGGTAGTCAGATCGCCAGAAGCGTTTACAATACCCCCGCGTACCCCCTTTGCTATTAATAAGGCTTTGGCTTTGTCTGCGGCATAGCCCTTTCCAATAGCCCCAAAGCCAATCCGCATTCCTTTTTCCTTCAGAAAAACGCTCTGTTCCTCTTCATCCAATACGATCTTCCGATAATCTACTTTGCCCGCCGCCTTATTTATTGTCTCATCTGATGGAAAGCCTTCCATACTACCGTCAAATCGCCATAATCCATCAAGGGCAGCATACGAAATATCAAAAGCACCATCTGTAATTTCAGCGATTTTATTGGCCCGGGTAATCAATTGAAAAAGCTCCGGACTTACTTTAACCGGACGTATCCCTGCATTTTTGTTAATTGCTGAGGTTTCAGAATCCTCATCCCATGAAGAAATCATCCGTTCTATTCGCCTAATCTCAGAAACCGCCTCATCAATATTAATATATCCGATTTCTTCATTGGGTGCTACCACTGTGATCTCAAAACGGGTCCCCATCAATTTCAATACCTTCTGTACGCTGATCTCCTTCCGCTCCTGCCCTTGCAAAAGGAAAACCAGTAGAGAAAAAAAGTAGACCAGGCTGTATTTCATTGGAGATAGGAATTCAGGCGATCCAGATACGCTTGGGGCGACCCTCTTTGATAGCCCATTTCGGCATATACCTTGCCTTTTTCATCCATTAGCACAATTAGGGGGAAGTAGCCTTTTGGATTGAAACGTTCGGCAAGCTTCGCATTTGTAGCCGCTATATCCGGCAACAGTTTGTTTTTTTGCTTTCTTGGGAAATCCGCTTTATACAATATGTAATGTTCAGAAGCGTAGGCAATAAAGGTTTCCGATTGCCAAATGTCCCTGTCTAATTTCCTACAGGGAGCGCACCAATCGGATCCCGAGAAAACCAGTAATATGGGTTTAGCTTCTTTAGCAGCTCTATCAAGGGCCGAATCAAAATTGGACTCCCATTGTTGCCCGAAGACAAGTGTGGAGCAGCCAAAAAGCAAAACAATGCACCATTTGCTAATCATAATAAGCAGTTCCTAATTTGAAGAGCGTTCATAAGCAAAACCTCCCACTTCTTGTTGCGACCAACTCGTAAATCTAACGTCAATTGCAATGTTTTCGTCAACCAAAAGCAGCACCAGATCAACCCCCACATTATCTTTTGGCTTTTCTAAGGTACCCCGAAACCTATCAAAAGTCAAATTCTGAAGATTTGCAGTTGTTCCACGCGCCCAAAGTGTACCTTCCGGGCTTAAATCCTTATCTGCTTCCGTCTCACTCACCGCATTGTAGATCTGACCCCCTCCATTCCCTCGGGTTATCCAAACGTTGGAAGTGATCCTGTCCTGATTCTCTGCCAAAGCGGGGTCAGCGCCCCCTGGTTTCTGAAAAGTAATCGTAGGGCCAGACCAAATTGTTGTTGCCGTTAAGTTGGGTGTGTCTATTGGCGGTAATTCCACTTCATTATCATCGGCGTCATCGCTACAAGAGGTCGTACAAATAACAATACTACAAAAGAGGATAAGTAGAGATAGCTTCTCTTTTTTCATAACAGGTGTTTGTATTAGCAACGGAAATTCAAATGGAATCGTATTCACAAATAAATAAACTCCCCGAATTCACTGGAAATCGTCAACTTTTTGCTGGGAGAGGCTTCCACCCTACCCACAATCCGCGCGGCCACATCAAAGGTTTCGGAAATGGCGATGAGTTCCTCAGCAACTTGAGGATTTACGTACAGTTCCAATCGATGTCCACAATTAAACACCTGATACATTTCTTTCCAATCGGTACCGGATTCTCCCTGTATTAGGCGAAACAGCGGTGGAACGGGGAACAAGTTATCCTTAATTACATGTACGTCTTCTACAAAATGTAGAATTTTGGTTTGCGCACCTCCGCTGCAATGTACCATACCATGGATATCATTTGCGGTATATTTCGAAAGGATCTGCTTTATAATTGGTGCATACGTTCGGGTAGGCGACAAAACAAGTTTCCCTACATCTATCTTGACGTTGGCTACAGCTTCGGTTAATTTTTTGGAACCGGAATACACTAGTTCGGATGGTACGGAAGGATCAAAACTTTCCGGATAGCTTTGCGCGAGATATTTCGCAAAAACATCGTGACGGGCGGAGGTTAAGCCGTTGCTCCCCATACCGCCATTATATTCCTGCTCATAGGTAGCCTGCCCGGAGGAAGCGAAACCTACAATCACATCTCCAGCTTGAATATTCGCATTGTCAATCACCTTATTCCGTTCCATCCGTGCGGTTACTGTAGAATCCACAATGATCGTACGTACCAGATCGCCTACGTCTGCGGTCTCCCCTCCAGTGGAGTGAATAGTGATCCCATGTTTTTGCAAGTCTGCAATAAGTGCTTCTGTCCCATTAATGATCGCTGCAATGACCTCTCCGGGTATCAGATGTTTATTCCGTCCAATAGTTGAGGATACCAGAATATTGTCGGTAGCTCCCACGCATATCAAATCATCCAGGTTCATGACCAAAGCATCCTGGGCAATACCCTTCCAGACACTGAGGTCCCCGGTTTCTTTCCAGTACATATAGGCCAAAGAGGACTTGGTCCCGGCTCCATCTGCATGCATGACCAGGCAATGTGCTTCGCTTCCGGTAAGATAATCCGGAACGATCTTACAAAAAGCCCTGGGAAACAGTCCTTTATCTATGCTTTTAATAGCATTATGGACATCTTCTTTTTCGGCAGAAACCCCACGTTGAGCATAGCGCTTGCTTGTTTTAGAAGCCATTGATATACTTTGCGCAAAAATAAGCAATAGGAGTTTGCTATCCTGCCATTTTACCCAAAACCATACATTCTACTCGGGAGCCGTAGAACGCACATAGGTAAATCCGCCTACCTGGCCTTGCGCCCAGGCAGTGATCCTAACATCTATGGCAATATTTTCATCTACCAATAAGAGTACCAGATCTTCTCCAACCCTGTCCTTGGGTTTTCCCAAGGCACTTCTGAACCGGTCGAAGGACAAATCTTCTAAATCTGCGGTGGTCCCAACCGCCCACATCGTACCTGCAGGACTAGTTTCGGATTCAGCCTCATTTTCAGTTACCGCATTATAGATCTGACCGCCATCATTTCCTCTGGTAATCCAAACCGCATTCGTTATTCTATCCTGATTTTCCGGCAGGTTGGGGTCAGTTCCTGCCGCTTTTTGAAAGGTGAGTGAAGGACCATCCCAAATGGTAGTTTCAGATAGCATAGACATATCCGGAGGCGGTAAGGCAGTAGTATCGTTTTCACTCCCTTCCTCTCCATCATCGCTACAGGAAAGTAGCAATAGGGTAACCAAAAGGCAAAACAACGGAAATACAATTCTCTTTTTTTTCACAGCATTAGCAATTTAATAGTTAAGTACTAGCACGGTGAAGCATAAACTACTCCATGTGAACCAAAAATTAGTTCTTTGGCTGCTAGTTTTTGAGCTAAGGTAAAGCTTATCATTTTAATACAGCTCCCGTTAGCTAACTCAGACGAAAGGAATTGCGATACTGTACCAGCGTATTTACAATGGAAAAACTGATGGCCTCTGGTATGCGCAAAATAGTTTAGGTGTAATAGCGGTATTTGGAGGACAAACCGAAATACTAAATGAAATTTCTTATTTTGAACGTATCAAAAACGTTGTAATGGACTACCGACTCCTTCTTTTAACTATCACAATGATGCTGTGCCTGGGATGCAAGGAAAAACAGGCCAAGGAAAACGAACCTTGGCGCACCAAAAAGATTGCCGTAGAAAACCAGGTCCACAATCAACTGCTAGAGGTGGAAAAAGCACAAGGCTGGGAATTGCTTTTTGACGGCAAGACACTGGAAGGCTGGCACCTCTACAACGCTCCCGATTCTACCAGGTTTTCGGCCTGGGAGGTGAAAGATGGTGTGCTCTTCTGTAATGCCACCGACGAAAGTAAAGTGCATGGCGATTTAGTGACCGATACCGAGTACAAGAATTACGAATTGGTCTTTGAATGGCAGATCGCAGTGCGGGGGAATAGCGGAGTTTTCATCAATGTTCAAGAGTCTGAAAACATTCCTACTGCGTACCAAAGTGGCCCGGAGTACCAACTGCTGGAACCGTCGCATATGGATAATAGCACTCCCCTAAAGCGTCCGGGTTGCCTTTATGGATTTTCCGCACAGACCAGCGAAGTGGACGCCCAACCTTCCGGGCAATGGAACACCTCACGCATTCTTCAAAAGGATGGGGTTATACAGTTCTACCTGAATGGTAAATTAACCGCGGAAAACAATTTTAACACCCCGGAATGGGAACAGCAAATAACGAAAACCCATTTTGCCAACTATCCCCAATTTGGCAAAGCCACAAGTGGTAAGATCGCCTTACAAAACTGGTATTTTGAAGTTGGCTTCCGGAATATGAAGCTTAGAGCACTGTAGAAACGATTGGGCCCTTATTGTATTATTGCCCGGACGTATAGCGTTTGATCACCTCCAGGTATTTTATTGCCCCTTCCTTTGTTTGATCGTATAAAAAATCATTGCGTTCAGGGGAATGCTGCTCCGTCCATTCAACGAGCTTCGTCCTTTGGAATTCCCACTCTTTTTCATTGAACACAACGTATTTTGTAATCTCAATACTATGGATCTTTCCATCTTCAAATTCGACAATTTCATTTGTTACGATAGGCTCCTGATTTAGAAATAGGATTCTGGGGCATTCCTTAGATACAGTCATCCGAACGGCATCATCCTCCTCCTTTATTTCTATTATTTTATATGCAGGAGAAAATGTAGAATCCCATTGGAATAGTTGATAGTAGTCGTCTTTTGAAAAAACGGATGAATACACAAGCTCCTTCATGCGAATACTGTCTTTAAACAATTCAATAATGGCATCATAGTCTGATGTATTGAGCGCATTAATATAGTTTTCAGCCACCTTGGTCTTGTTCATATTAGGATTGGATTGCCGGCAGGAGATGTTTAGCAATGAAATACATACTATGATAAAAATCTTTTTCATGGATGTATGAACTAAGGGTTTTGACTATTATTAGCAGTAAAATTATCTTTTTATTCCGATGATTTTCCTGATCAATACAATTTGTCCGAGATGGTAATAACAGTGTTCTATTAGGCCATCTAAATTTCTTTGATAGGTTCCATATCTTTCGTCCACAAAAGGTTCCACTAGCTTTTCCTCAGGAAAGGCCTCAATTCCTTTTACCAAATGCTCTGTATCGTTCCAAAATTTAGTCAAGAATTGCTGCCATTCCTTTTGGGATCGTAGCTCGGGAAAGTCAAAGCTATATTTGTCTCGTATTTCCAGAGGTCCACCATCAACAACATTTTTAACGCCATTAAGGTAGTAATGGACGTGCTGGGCTAATAGGGCAATCGTATTTAGCGAATCTATCTTGGTAATTGCATTGCGCCAATCTAAATTTTCCAGTTGGTCTTTATAGTTGGTATTGGCTATCCAGGTTCCGTTGAGGATTACTTCCCTAAGGCGACGTGCTAATGCAACTGTGCTTTTGTTCATAACTAGAATGTTGTTTTCGGTAAACGTTTCCAGGTTTTACATTGTGGCTCTATCAGCTATCCTATTTTTCTTTTATTTCATTTCAAAATGCTGCGGAGCTGTTTTCAAAAAGATCCATTTTCAGCTTTGAAATGTCTTCTTTAAATCCATAAAACGCAAGTCGCGTTTATGCATGTCCCCAAGGAGTGCTGCATTTTCATAAAAGTTTTACGGATCTAAGGGTTAGTACCACTTTTTGTTGTTTATTTTTTATCAATGGTTCTTCTTGCCCGTTTAATGATCTTTTTGGTCGCATCCGTTGATGCTTCCTTTTGCCATTTTTCACAAAGTTTGATTACAAACTCAGGTCTTGATTTACTGGCATCATTCAACCAATTTCCGATGCTGTCCTGAACATATTTTGAGTGGTCCGCTTTTAAATTCTCCAAAATGGGCAAAGCTATTTCCGGATGTTCCTTAAGGCGTTCAATAGGTTTGCACCAAACTCCTCTTGGTCTTGTCGATTCCGTAGTAAATCTTCTTATATTTTGATCTTCGCTAGTTGTCCACGCACTCAATATCGCAATGGCTTCTTCCAAATTGTGGTCAATTTCAGGTCGTAACGCCATCCAAACTACTTCTCGTACGCCAAAATGCTTGTCTGCAATTAGTACTAGTGAATTTGTCAATTTTTCCTCAAGCGTCAAGTTTTTATCCAATGCTATCAAATACGGCGCGTAACAGCGAACAGCATCAGACAAATGGGAACTAAGGTTATCCAATAACTCATCAAGATCTTCGGTTGAAGCATACAATTGGTACAATGTAGTCCCTACCAATTTGGTGGTTTGCATTGCGGAAGGTTTCTTTTGGGCTTCTACAGCGTTCACAACCCTCTTTATTTTGCTCTCATCAATTCCCAGCTCCGGGAATACCGTTGTTATAAGTTTTAGATGATCCACCGCTAACCACTCCGTTAAATTAACGGTTTCAATTCTACCCTGGTTCAATAATTCTACTACTTCCACAGGAATATCCTGCGCTTTCCTCGCACCTTTTCGGTGGCGTATTTCTTCGTTCATTATTTAGTTTTACAAGGGTTATCCATAACCGTCCAGTAAAAGTCTTTCGTTTTTGTTCTTCCGTGTACAATTTAAACTGAACAGGTATTGTATTATTTGCCCTAATGAAGGAAGCCAAACTGCGGGTAAGGTTTCATCTTGTAATAGATCAGTTCACCATTTTAACTAAATTCTTTGGCCAAGGGTCATCAAAGGCATACCCATTTTTCCAAAGTTCTATTTCTTCATCTGTTAGAAAGCAGGATCTTAAAGCATTTGTAAAAGGATCTACCTGTGTTTTATCGCCGATTACCGTAAGGTCGCAATGCCGATCTCCAAAACGGCCTGATTCCTGTGCAAGTCTTTCTTTTAAAAGTCGTATCTCCATTTCTGAAAGGCCGTGATCTGAATCTTCAACGATTCCCGATCGCCAGGATCCAATGATTTCCAGACTAATGCTTCCTGCTGCTTGATTCCACAATAAGGAATACTTATCGCGGCTAGCCAGCCAAAAAAAACCCTTGCTGCGATAAATACGCTTATCGAGGTATTGATGGCAGATTTCCCATAGCCGCTGCGGATGAAAGGGTCGGTCATCTTTAATAACTCTGGTCGCAAGATCATAAGGTCTATCGTTCTCCTCTTCAGCTGCTAATACAGGTTGCAACTCCTCAGTTAATTGGGTAACCCGAAAATAATCGTATTCCTGGAGTTCTAATAAAGATTCGATCTCAAGTTTCCCGAAGTGCACGGAATGTGTTGATATAAAGGGGTTTATTTGTTGAATATAGGTCGCTATATGGGGGAGTTTGTCTTTGTTGATACGATCTGCTTTAGTGAGGAGAAGATGACTGCAAAATAGGATCTGTTCTACCAATAGGTTAACCGTATCGCGTTTGTTATGCACCAGGTTGTTTTGCATTTTCGGTAGGAGATGTTCCCCGTAATTATAATCATGGGCTAGCATTAAGCTATCTACAAGCGCAAAAACTCCCGTTAGTTTTACCCGAAGATGGTCCTTAAAATAGGCTATAAGTGGCATAGGGTGACAACTTCCGGAAGTTTCAATGATGATCAATTCCGGATTTTGATCCGATAGTAGTTTTTTGAGTGACGTATCAAGTTCTTGTATTCCCTTTTTGCTACTAAGTACACAATCGTGAATGGATTCTAAAATACGGTTATCTTCTTCGATGATTTCCATCGTTCCCAGTAACGCTCCGTCAACATCTAATTCACTCATGTCATTGACAATGGCTCGCACGGTTACCTTCTTCTTTTTTGACTGTGATAGCAGATTTCTAAACAGCGTTGTTTTTCCCGATCCAAGAAACCCGTTAAGTACAACAACCGGAACTTTCTCTAATATGCCCATTATGCAAGTAGTTGTTTGAGATAGAATAGTACCAAAACTACGCTAAAAGCAGCACCAACATAACCGAACAAACGACGTATAGTATGGCGTGGATGCGTGCGTTCTTGGGTGCTCATTCCTCCTTCCCCTACATCGGACATGGAGATGTACATTGCACCAAATATTATCCAGGACATTGCCATTTCAAAACCTTCTGTAAAATAGACTAAGATACCTGAAATTACTAAAGAAAATCCTGAAATAAGATGTAGTAGCTCAATGGGAACGATAGGATTATTTTTCATTATTAATTCACTGTAATTAGCAAACACACTCAACATCACAACAACTTAAGTCGGATAGGTACATTCCATTCGCCTTCCATTTTTCAACCAACGCAGCAATATCTTTCTTTCGATATTTTTCTTTCTTTAAAATATCCTCGGCAATTACCCCAAAGCGTTGCCTAAATTTATAAATGAAACAAAAGATATGATTGTCATGTCTTACCGACGGTCCGGAAAGATATATATTCTTATGACCAAAAAATTCATCCGTTTTTTCATCTAACTTTGGACTTCCATCCGGCCTGTTGATTATAAACTCCTCTACAGGTTTGCTGACCAATGAAAAACCTGTTGCACAAATTGGCGTGTTTTTAGTGGCTAGTGTTGTTTTGTCGCTCAATCGAATCTGATATAACTCCTCGTTTTTGGTGACCGCTGTTACCTCTCCCAAAATTTCAGTGTAATGTGCAGAACTTTTTAGTTTTTGGTACTTATTGTAGGTGTAGGGCGACAATACCCTAGAGGGGTCACTTGTGTACGCATCATCAATTTTGTAAGGATGTATCAGCGTCACCTTTTTGTGGTTTTGAATTAGATCAAAGGCGATTTGAACCCCGCTCTCATACCCCCCAATAACAACAAAATTATCACCCTCCAGGCTATGCGGATCTTTGATCAAAGCACTGTGAATACAATGTTCGGCCCCGACAATATTCCTTATTTCAGGATTCTGAAATTCACCTGCGGCCCAAACCAAATACGTACAAAAAAAAGTGCCTTGATTGGTTTCCAATAACCAACCCTCTTTTTGGCGAAAAACTTTTTTTACTTCGGTATTGGTTTGTCCCCTAATATTAAAATAGTCGACCACCGAGGCCAAATATTTAGCATATTCCAAACCGGTCAGATGCTCTTTGTTAAAGGAGAATGCCGGTGAAGTGGATTCGCAAACCGAATTTAAGTCTATTTGCCCAAAGGCATTACTTGGAAACGATGGCGTTATCATTTCCATTCTTTTTGGCCATGCTAAAAAGGACGCCCCTATTACTTTTTTTTCCAGAATTAAGTAGTCAATATCCGTTTGATTTAGCAGTGAAGCAACACCTATTCCTGCTGGGCCTGAGCCGACTATTATTACACTGCTTACTGTCATGTGTGTTCCATTTTGCAACGAGATAAAATAATTGCAAAACTAGCCTTTAATACTTCTAAATGCAACTAAGTTGCATTTAGAATTGAAGAATTGAAGAGCGATACCTATTTAGAAAGAAGCGCGGGCATTCTTTTCAATGATGTACAAGGTTTTCAGTGTTTTATCGTGGCTACAGAAACAGCATATGCCTACCCAGAAATATCCAAACTATTGAAATCCAAAGGGTATGAAAAAGTGGGTACCCATTCCTTTTGAAAAGATGATATTGTATACCGCCAGATCCGTTAGCCATTATTTGGTGGATAATTGTTTACACTTGGCTACAACCATCGCGTATGGCTTGGTTTTGCTGAAGTACTGGGGATTGGGATGGACCTGCCTGAACAATGTGGTGAAGCGGGTTAGTCCCTTTCTTGTGCCTTATTTATATGCCCTCAAATTTTAATTATTCCTTTTTTTTCGGTACAAATTGTTGGGGATCAGAGAAGAACTGTTCTTCATGGATCTTTTCTTCCCTCCATTTTTGATAGGCTACTTCCTCAATTTCGGTTACGGAACCATCCCACCATTCAAATCGAAAATTCCATCGTATAACCACCTTGTCCTCAATATGAAAGAACGGCCGTATGCATTCCGAATGGACCTTCCTCGCTTTCCGGAGCATTTTTCTTTCGTTGTTACCTAAATTTTGAATTCCAATTCTTGGTGCATTTTGATTTTCCTGAATAACAGCATCTTCCGTTTAGAAATTTTCTATTACCTGGTCATGAGGATGCGTTTCAACAGCTTTAATAAAGTTTTCAATGTTGCTCTTGTAGGCATACTTTCACGATTGAGCAGTTAATTATGGCTAAGGTGTGGCTACATCTCCTTTTTATTTTCGGTCAACTCCAAATTCGCTTCCTGGTCCGTTCGCTTAAACCAAATATTTCGGAGTTCATTCTTGCTAAACAGCTCCAATTGATCGCCATGGTGCTTGTTGTTTGGGTTAGATGAATTACCATAGGTCAATAATCCTTTGGCTTTGATCTCCTCTCCCATTTCCACGACTAGTACAAAGGTGTCCCCAAAATAACCAATGAACTTTCCGCTCTCGTTTGGACGGGCATACATAATTCGAAACACTCCCAAATGCTGAGGGCCTCCTGTACCTGGATACTCCAGGTCTCCTACCTTCAACTTATAGTACTCTCCGTAGGGGATTTCTAGTGCAGGATATTTAGCCAAATGACTTTCGGCAGCCTTCCGGATGATAGCTATCATTTCATCATCGCTGACAAATCCATCTGGTGTGTTAATAGGATCATCAAAACGCCATGGTTTTTTCAAAACCTGATCAATTTGAGAAGGCCCAATTCTTTTAGCGCCATACAGCGTATTTGTAAACTCCATAAAGAACATGGCCCCCAAACTATTGGCATCATAAGCCCCATCCCACTCCGTCATAACCGCTATGGCAGCAAGCACCAGAGAATCAGAAGTGGTTGCTTTAAGTGCTAATAGGTCATCCTGTAACCTCAGAGCCAGCTCTGCTTTGTTGTCGTGTTTTAATTCTACCAGGCGATCGAATGAAATACTATCCTCCTCATACATAAGTCTCGCGGCTCTTTGTGGACGCAACCACATGTACACAGGTGCAATATGGGATTCAAAATCATCCGGATCCAGGACCGTGGGCAGGGTGTTGACAAAGGGTGGGTCATTAGCATTCTGCAGCCAACCCGAGGGAGGGTTCACTACCATAGGCAATTCATTGCTCTCATAATATTCCGTCCAGATATCAGCACTGGAATCGCCCGAAACAATTCCCTGCCACTTGTCCCAATCGCCATTCTTTTTGGGGACCAGACCTCCAAAATGATGCATAATATTACCATCGCTGTCGGCATAGACGGTATTTAGGAAAGGCATTTGTCGCAAGGCCAGGGCGTTTTGCATATCTGTCAAATTTTTTGCTTTCGCCATTAAATCATATTGTTCAAGCAATAGCGAAAGGTCATCCATCTGTGCAAATCGAATGGCCAGCGCGGTTTCCTCAGATTCGTTAATAACGATACCATGTTTCGTGCGTTTTACGGTCATATCATGTACTATAGTGCTACCATCTTCATTTAGGGCTTTAACGGTATAGCTGCTTTCTTCAAAAGGTAGATATTCGCCATCCAGGAAGTAGGAATTGCCTTGTTTTTGTACTTCAAATAGGTCTGTATTATCAATGGTATTGACCGTATGTGTCCATGAAACATGTGTATTGAAGCCCAGGACGATGGCCGGGGAACCCACTAAACTAGCCCCATACATATTGTACTCATCTGTAATGAACTGCTGTTCATGCCAAAGAAAGAGATCGGCCCAAGGCAAGTGTGGATTTGCGACCAACATGGTATTTCCAGTAGCCGTTTTACTACCGGCAAGTGCCCAGGAATTGGATCCTCCCAGTACTTTTTGATTGGATAAAAATTGACCCCGAATTAGAAATTCATAGTTGACCACCCGGAAATTATGGGCGATAATATCATTCACGGTTACGGGTAACACTTTTTTGTAGTTATCATCCAATTCAGAAGCGTGCTGCTCAGCATAGGCATTAATGCCTGCCACAAACGATTTCAACATGTCCTGATATTTAGGGGCTAAACTATCATAAGCGGGTTGCAGTTGCTCATAAACGCCTAAGTGATGCAGGGCCATATTAATTTCTAGTCCCTCACCCCAAAGTGCTGCGCTGGTACCCCTTGCTTCGCCGTAAAGCTTTAAGATAAGATCAGCATGATTCTTCATCTGTCCCCAGGCAGACATATAATAGAGATCATTATCTGAGGTGGCATAAATATGAGGTACCCCATAGCTGTCCCAAAGGATCTCGTTGGTGGTAATAGCAGTATCGTTTTGATTGCAAGAAAATAAACAGCATAGGGTTACTAAAAGGGTATAAAGATTTTTCATTAGGTGGGTTTTAGATAATATGTAATGGTCGCCTACAATGGTCAGGTATGTGTTTTTAAGCTATCGTTTTTGGTTAAGCACCTGATGATCGAAATGCCATCTATTTAATATGATTGCATCCCTGCCCGGGGCAGGCAGGTGTCCTAACCAGCGTAACGCGTCGTTCTTACGGGTTGCGGTTATACAATGTTAGGCAAATGTTTTGATTATACGAGCGCGTTTGTTTGATATGTTTTAGGGGGTATTTGGTTCAAATGACACATCTAGCCGCTGTACCCTGGGCGTTTTTTCCGGAGTAAGTGTGAAAAAAACATCGATTTCCCCATGTTGACATTGTATTTTAAAATTTCCCCGTAATTGATTTCTGGGACGGAGTTCCTGAACACGTATAATGGGTCCAGCCATATCCAAAATTTCCTGGATTTGGCTACGACGTTTTTTCTCGGAGGTATCCAAAAAGAAGTTTTCCGCGAAAATGTTCTTTTCAAAACCAAACGCATCCTTGTAGAAGAGGGCTGTGATCTCATCTTTCCGCTGTCTCAAAATATCGGATGTTGGAAGACTGCGTGCTTCTAAATTTAACGTTTCAAAAAGTAACTTCTCAATCTTATCATAGGGAATTGGCCGGGTATACGTTAGATTGCCAAATGCCATAAGACCAATGCCATACTCAGGAAAAAATGCATAGTTACTCCCAAAGCCAGGTAAAGCCCCTCCATGGGAAACGCGTATTATTCGTTTACAGTCCATGGAAATCCCCAGCCCATACCCATATCCTATCATACTAGCGCATGCATCACCATTCCAGTCTTTATTCCATGAATTTAAAAAGCTGAATTGCGGCGTATGCATTGCTCTTAGCGTGCTGCGTTTTACTGGCCCTTTTTCCGGATCACTTCTCGCCGGCCATGCAGATAGGTGGAAACTCACATATTTGCTAAAGTCCTCAATCGATGTTATCAACCCGCCCATTGCCCCATATGAGCCATCATGTAAGATAGGTTCTGCTTTCCACTTTTCATCTTCCCACCTATAACCATTGGCCAATTGTTCCTCAGGCACATTAGAATATTCCCAATAGGTATCCCTCATTCCTAAAGGAAGCAATAGATGCTTTTTAATATATTCTTGATACGATATTCCCGAAACTATTGTGATAATACGTCCAAGCAAGGCATAACCGGTATTACTGTACTCATATTGATAGGCCGGTATCTTAGACATTGACAACCCATCAGCCAAAATAGCGGTAAATGCTTCATCGGGTAAAGCGAGTTGACGGTCACCCCAGGGATTGTCCTCCGGAAATCCTGCCGTCATTGTTAAAAGGTTTTCAATAGTTATTACAGGGGAGTCGCTTGTTAAATAGCGTAACTTTTATAACTCAGGAATATATTCCAAGACCGGGTCATTGAGGGACAGCAAGCCTTCATCTCTAAGTTTCAATACCGCCATTGCCGTAAAGCTTTTGGTCATAGAGGCTATACGAAAACAGGAGTTCAATTGAACCGGGGCCGTATTCTCAATATTCAATATTCCAGTTGTGGACGCAATAAGTAAAGTGTCATCCACAACAATGCCATAGGCTATTCCCGGAATTTTCTTTTCAATGGAATGGTTGTCAAATACTTTCTGTAACGTATCTGCGATTCCTTTTATTTTTTCAATTCTACTATCGTTGAGAAAAACGGGGGCGTCATAAGCGTCAGAGATCAATGGAACAATCGCTCCACCAGTATTACTCGAATGCGTTGTACTGTCAATACAAGACAGATGAAGTGCAATTGCTAAAAGTAGCAGTATTTTACATGTATTGGTCATTATCACCTTTTTTCGATTATCCGCAAAAGAATGGACTTTTTTTAAATTGTTACCTCCGTATTTAAGTTGTGCCTAACGGTCTTGGCTATGATTTCGTTCTGCCGGAAATAACGTTAGTTTTTCCGATTACGAAATCGAGCCAGCTTAAAGTTAGCCTTTTTAATTAGTGGGAGAAAGGAACAATGAATTATAGCTTTTGTGCCTGTTGCACAACTTTGTTGATAAAGATAGGGTTCAGATGGAAATCTTAAGCATATTCTTGAGAACTTGAAAGGTATGCAAGGGAAAAAGAAATATCAGGAAAAGTTGTTCACGGATTTCCGTCTGA
>JBCDHD010000026.1:0-21871 GCA_038750505.1 Bacteroidota bacterium
CACCACCCTGATCACTATTCTGGACGGGAATGCTACCGGGACAATCAATGACAACGATGGTGGTTCGGGTAACGGAATTACAGTAAGCGACTTTACCGTAGATGAAGATGCGGGAACTGCTACTTTTGATGTTAGCCTGAATGCGGATATACAAGGCGGCTTTGCCGTGGACTTTGCTATTGCCGATGGGTCTGCCTTGGCTGGTAGTGACTATACCGCTACGGCCAATGGTACCCTGAACTTTGTCGGGAACAATACCGAAGTACAGTCTGTAACCGTGACCATCCTTGATGATACCGTTATCGAAGGTGTTGAAGACCTTTCTATCGCCCTTTCCGGGCTTACCACTACCCTGATCACTATTCTGGACGGGAATGCTACCGGGACCATTAATGATGATGATTATGATCCCTCTTTAGGCGTACAATTCGATTTGACCAGTTTGGTTGTTGACGAGGATGCCGGGACGGTGTCATTGGATGTTTCGCTAAATGCAGTGGTTCAGGATGAATTCACCGTAGAATACCATACCGTTGAAGGTACCGCTGTTAGTCCCCATGACTACACCGGTATACCTGTTAACACCCAAGTAGTAACATTTGGAGGAACCAACCTTACTACACAAACCATTACTATCCCAATCATCGATGATGTGGTGATCGAAAGCACAGAGGATTTCCAAGTTATTTTGACTGACATCTCCACTACCCTGGTCACTATTCTGGCTAATGATACGGCAACGGTTAACATTATCGACAATGATGGTAATGAAGGATGGCCGGAAGACATCACCTTGGAAGCCTGTGATACCTTACCAATAGCATTTGATATCACCACAGACAGTGCATGTGCAATTACTGTTGATTATAAGGAGGATATCGACGGACAAGATGATGGTTGTGAATTAGATTACACGATTACAAGAACATGGACGATAACAGATTGTGTTGGGAATGTTCGGGTACATACCCAGGTAATAACCATTCTAGATACGACTGCTCCGACATTTGTTGCGTCTTTACCCCAAGATATCACTGTATCTTGTGATGCTATTCCTAATGCTGACCTTATTACTGCAGTTGACAGTTGTGACCCCAATATCACCGTCATACTGGATGAGCAAATAACGAACGGAAACGGCTGCGGTACAGCGTATACCCTTACACGTACCTGGACCGCTTCGGACTGTGCAGGAAACGGTATTGCGCATATTCAGGTTATTACCGTTCAAGATACCATGGCTCCTGTATTTGTGGAAGCACTTCCACAAGATACGGTTGTCATGTGCAATGAGGTTCCGGAAGCCAGTATATTAACGGCTATGGACAATTGCGATACTGATGTTGCGGTCACTTTTGAGGAAATCGTAAGTAATAATGCTAACTGTAGCAATGGGTATACCGTCGTGAGAACATGGACCACTTCGGACTGTGCTGGAAATACAAATACACACACCCAACAAATTACAGTGCAACCCACCGGGCCTATTGTAGCCAGTCCTTTTGATGAGGAAGTGACCATAATGTGTGGAGAAGAACTACCGGAAGTTCCGGAACTAACTTTTATGGGCGGCTGTGGTAATTACGATGTAGCATTTACAGAAGATACCACCTTCCTGGAAACTACCAGTGACTACATGATCGTACGCACCTGGGAAGTAACGGATTCTTGTGGCAATACGGCTACGTTCGAACAACTAATTTTTGTGATGCAATATCAACCGGAGGAAATCACCATTACTATTTGTGTTGAAGATGCAGCAATTGATCTGCGAAATTACCTACCGGAACCCTTTGATACGGAAGGCACCTTCGAAATTCAACAGGGCAATGCCGTACTAGAAGCAACGATCTTCGATCCAGCCGATCTGGAAGTGGGTGAGTATTTGATCTCCTACAGTGCTCAAAATGACACCTGTTCCTATTTCGCTGAGTTCTACATCAATGTAAACAGTGATTGTGTACCCTGCGGCCGTGACGAAATTGAAGTTTCAAGTGCCGTAACCGCTAATGGAGACGGGATAAATGATATGTTTGAAATATCCGGCGCTGAATACTGTAATTATACCTATGAAGTAATGCTATTCAATAGATGGGGTGATAAGGTTTTTGAGTCAGCAAATTATGAAAATGATTGGGGCGGTTTTGCTCCGAATAATGCCTTCGGAACTTCGGGTATGTTACCTGCAGGTACCTATTACTACATCATCAAAGTGAATGAACGGCCTGAATTTGAACCCTTCAACGGATACATTTATTTGGGCACCAACTAAGCGCTACTTTTGAATGTCTTAAAAGGGCTGATTATTGCAAATCAGCCCTTTTCTTTTCGTGGTCTTGTTTTGTACCAAATTACGGTGATCGCAAGAATAAAACCGTTAAACGAGGCTTTTTCCCCACATCGAATAATACTGCGGTTTAAACGGCTAAATTACTGGCTTTCAATAAGTTTTTATTGCTTTGTATTAGAATTATAACCCAAATCTGTAACGTATTCATTGCGTTGCGCTTAACCTAACAGACCATGAAAACTTTGCGTTGTCTTATCCTAGGCGTACTTGTCCTTTTTACGGCAAACTCCAGCGCTCAGCAATTACCACAATTTACTCAATACATGTTCAATACTATTTCCGTAAATCCAGCCTATGCCGGTAGTAGGGAAGGTTTGAGCTTAACAGCGTTACACCGGAATCAATGGGCCGGACTGGAAGGAAATCCCACTACCAGTACCTTTTCATTTCACACCCCAATGAACAATGAACGCGTAGGTTTGGGATTGTCTTATATCACGGATAAGTTGGGATTTGAAAGCACGAATTACGTCTATGGCGATTTTTCCTATTCTATCCCCGTTTCTTTTAATGCCAGACTTTCCTTTGGTCTTAAGGCAGGATTTACCAACTATAGATTGGAAAATCCGGATCTGAATGATCCTTTTTTCAACGCCAACTTTAACAGTTGGAAACCAAATTTTGGTGCCGGACTATACTTGAGTACAGACCGCTGGTATGCCGGCGTTTCCTCTCCTCGAATTCTAAATACTGATTTGAATGAGGGGGAATTCCAGGCTTTGGAAAGGAACAGTTACTATGCTATTGGGGGATTGGTACTAGATCTTTCCCTGGACATAAAATTCCGACCTTCAGTAATCACAAAATTCACCAATGGCGCTCCAGCTACCTATGATATCACCTCCAGCTTTTTATTCTATGAAAAATTCTGGGCAGGGGCATCCTACAGATTCAACGATGCCTCCAACTTCGGAGCTTTTATGGATTACCAAATTTCAAGGGATATTCGCATTGGGTATGCCTACGACCTGCCTACTGCCACAATACGACCTTATTCCGGAGGAACACATGAAGTCATTTTGATTTTTGAACCAAAACTGATCCGAAAGAATAATCTCTATAAATCACCTAGATACTTCTAAACGAACCAACATGAAATCAAAACGAATTCTTCTCCTGGGGATCGCCGTAGTGTTCGCTACAGTAGCTGTGGTGGCACAACCTGCCCAACTAAAAAAAGCCGATGCGCTTTTTAACAAGTTTGCCTACGCCAAGGCTATTCCTGAATACGAACTATTAGTAGTAAAAGGTCGAGATGTAGAACACGCCTACCGTCGTCTTGCCGAATGCTATTTACTACTTAGGGACTTTGAGAAATCCCTTCCGTATTTCGAACGATTCATAAATGAAGCTCAAACACCATCGCACTACTACTTTAAGTACGGAATGGCTTTACAAAGCGTTAACCGACATAAAGAGGCTCTGCGGTGGCTAAAACGGTATAAACGCCTGAATAAAAATGACAAAAAACTTAAGCAGTTCCTTAAGGATGGTAATCTCGCTTCTGTAGTATTCAACAGCCGGGAAAGTTATGAAATAGCCCCGGTATCCTTTAATTCTCAATACAACGACTTTGGAGCGATTATTCACAACGGTCGTATCTATTTTAGTTCCAGCCGCTTTTCAGATGGAAAGGAAGATCGGTATGAATGGGATAACCAGCCCTGGTTGGACATCTACTATTTAGAAGAAGAACACTACTTTGATCGGCTTCGAGTGATTCAACCCCAAAAGATAGCAGGAGATATTAATTCTAAGTATCACGAAAGCTCTCTTATATTTTCAACAGATTACAAGAACGATACAGTGATCTATTTCACCAGGAACAACTTTTTTGAAAATAAGGTGGGGTTCCACGAGATCAAGCATAAAGAGGAGCGTTTAGTCGAAAAAAGAAACAATCTGAAAATTTACAAGGCAGAACGGAAAGACGGCAGTTGGAGGGTAGTCCGAAATATGAAGATGAATGCTGATCACTATTCGAGTGGGCACCCTTCGGTAAATCCAAATAGAACTAAACTATACTTTGCCTCAGACCGTCCCGGAGGCTATGGTGGCACCGATATTTATTATTGCGATATCCATCCGCGTGGTGGTATAGGAGAACCCATAAACGCAGGACCCGTGGTAAATACGGCTGGTAATGAAATGTTTCCCTTCGTTAACAACGAGGGTAAACTATTCTTTGCCTCAGACGGGCACATGGGATTTGGTCAACTGGATATCTTCGCCACTATTTCGGATTCTGAGGGAAATGTGTCCGATGTTATCAATTTAGGACAGCCCATAAATAGTGAGAAAGACGATTTTGCTTTCTATTCCAATGAAGATGGTACAAAAGGTTTTATAAGCTCCAATAGAAAAGGAGGAAAAGGAGGAGATGACATTTATCGCTTCGATTTTACCCCCTCCTTGTATGTAGAAGGTATTGTTTACGATGCTGTAAACGGAAAAACCCTGGATTCGGTTACTGTTGCATTAAACGATAAAAACACCGGAAATTTTATAAAAGAAGTAACAACAGATAATAAAGGGTATTACCGTATGTTTATTAATCGGGGTATGGAGTATACCTTAGTTCTGAACAGAAGGACACATCCTGAGAAAAAGGTGAGTTTAAGCACCAATGCCCTTCCACAGACACAAAAGAAGATCGTCCACAACGTGTATATGAATCCCCTCTTGGATGTGAAAGTATTGGCGGATCTCAACAAGATCTATTTTGACTTTAATAAGAGCGACATCCGTCCGGATGCAGCACGCGAACTGGATAAAGTGGTACAACTTATGCTGGAGACCTATCCGTATATGACGATACGTCTGGAATCCCATACTGACCCGGTCGGGAGTCATCAATACAATGATCTTTTATCCGAAAGACGCGCAAAATCTACATATGAATACCTGGTTTCCCGAGGAGTTTCCAAAGAAAGGATACTCTCCTACAAAGGTTTTGGAAAAAGGAAGCCGGTGAACGATTGCAAAACAAAGTGGGATTGTCCACCAGAAGTTTTAGAACTCAACCGAAGAACGGAATTCCCTATTGAAAATATATTGGAACCAAAAGGCAAAACGGAAGCCATTGTCTCAAAATCAAAGTAAAAAGAGGGCTTCTAATCGGAGAGGCCCCCTTTACGATTTTAAAACAACGCGCTGTGAGACCACATCTTTTATGGGTACTACTACTTTGCCATCCTTCGTTGTCAAGGTAATACTGATATTATCTATAACTTCAATTGTACCTTCTAGGTCTCCGATAGCAATTTTGTCACCTACCATATACGTCTTTCTGGCATAGAACATTTTTAATACGTCTGAAAAAACTTCCCGTGAACCCAAACCGAAACCCAATGCTATGGCAAATAAAAAAGCCCCAAGGATAAGAGTAAAATTACTGGTAATTATTTGAGTGTCAATTCCCGCTTGATTGAGTGCAGTGATCGAAACAAAGAAAGCGATCAGGTAGAAAATGGTACTACTGATAAATTTTGAGCCTCCAATTCCCATAGATTCCAACAGCGATAGTACCGCTTTTTTTACCAATGCCGCCAAATAGAATCCACCAGCCAAAATAAACAAGGCACTCAGCAATGTGGGGAGATAAGCAAAAATGGAAACAATACCATCAGAAATTGCCTGAAGCCCCAAAACTTCAGAGATAACAACGGCAAAAAGCAGTATCAACAATAGTTTTGTTGCCCCCAGTATTAGTTTGGCTATATCTAACTTTAGCGCATTATCTCCAAAAAGTCGTGCTTCTCGTATGCGTTCAGATAAGGTATCTACCTTAGCGGCTCTGAGGAGGCGTTTAAGCACAAACAAAATGATCTTTATAACTACCCAAGCTACTATAAGCCCCAAAAGGCCAAGCACTATCTTAGGTAACAACTGTACTGTGCTTGTGAGAATTTCCCCCAAACTTTCTTCCAATACTTTTCTATACTTTTCCATGATCGCTTTACTTTCTTTTACCGTATTATTTTCTTTGGTTGGTTCTAAATAGTCCTTTTAGAATTGAGGAATAGTTGGAAGTGACCAAAACGGCCATATCCAGGATCAATTTAGCAATGGCTACATCGTTCATTACGCGCTGACGGAGCTCAGGCGGTACTTCCCTAAGGTCCGTATTTAGTTGTCTAAAAGGATTATCAAACTCGTTTGCCATCTATTGTACAGTGTTATAGATCTCCAATAGTTTTGCCTTGGCGCGCTTTATCCGCATCTTTACCGCACTCTCCCCTATTTCCAAAACTTCTGTCAACTCTTTAATAGAAGCGCCATCCTGATACTTGAGCAATAGAATGGACTTATCTTCCGCACTAATTTCATTTAACGCTATAGCCAAGGTTTGTGCTTTCATCTCATAAATGCTTTCATCCGGGACCTCGTCGGTTAATTTGTATTCCTTTTGTTCCAAAGGCACGGATTTATCACTCAATTTTCGTTGTTTATTCCGGTTCACATAGTTCACGCAGAAATTATACGTAAAAGAATAGAGCCAGGTAGAAAATTTGGACTTGCCTTTAAAACTTGCCAGTTTTAAGAACAATTGTAAAAAAACATCCTGCGTTAGATCTTCCGCCTCATCCTGAGATTTGGCAAATCCGTAGCATTTGTTGTACACCCGCTTCGCATAACGATCGTAGAGCTTCCCAAATAGGAGGGTATCGTTTTTGGCAACAATCTTTTCCACCAATTCCTCATCGGTCCAATTGTCATAACGACTTCCTTTTCCCCCCAATGGCGTTCCTGCTTGGTTTATTAAGATTAGAAACAGTCGTTTAAGGAAAGTCACTGTTCGGGATTTGAAGCATACGGAAAGATAGAACAAAACAAGGTATCTTTATCACATGAAAACAAATCAAATCCTTTTTTTGCTGGTCCTGATAGTAACGGCCTGTAAAACGGATAAAAAAGAGGAAAACGTTATACCTCCTACTTCGCAGGATATCGCGGAAAAAATTGCAGCAGCCCATGGCTATTCCAATTGGAAGGATGTAAAAGAGATTGGGTTTACGTTCAATGTAGATCGGGATTCTACACATTTTGAACGCAGCTGGGTTTGGCAAACTAAAAGCAATAGAGTCACCTACATTTCCGGAACCGACACGCTGAGCTATGACCGAAAAAATATGGACAGTATTGCCTACAAAACCAATGCAGGTTTTATCAATGACCGCTATTGGTTGCTGGCACCGTTTAATTTAATGTGGGATAAAGACAATTATAAAGCGGATTACGCAGCAGACACAGAAGCTCCAATCAGTAAAAGCAATCTGCAAAAACTCACTATTGTTTACAACAGTGAAGGAGGGTACACTCCCGGAGATGCCTACGACTTTTATTTTGGAGACGACTATTTGCTCCGGGAGTGGGTATTTCGAAAGGGCAACCAGCCGGAACCCTCAACGGCTACCACCTGGGAAAACTATTTGGACACCCTTGGGATAAAACTCGGGAGAGACCATAAAAAAGGGGACGAGGTATTCAACCTCTATCTTGATGGGATCATTATTAAGAAATAATCGGGTGCTGGCAGTAAAGCCATTTATCATTTCTTTAGTGTTGGGGAACATTGGCCTGGCACAAAATCAAAAACTTGGGGTAGTCCTGGATAGCGCTACCAGAAAGCCAGTTGCCCTAGTTGATGTTTTCAATCGTATTGATAATACGATCACAAATGCCGAAGGTGCGTACTTCATACTAACCGATGGCGACTCCCTTAGCTTTCAAAAGATCGGCTACGCGAAGACCGTGGTTCCCTTTTCCAAACTAGAGGATACCTTACTCCTACCCCCTAGCCCCATGGAATTGGATGAAGTAGTTTTGATCCAACCAAAAAGTCTTTGGAACAGGGTTAGGGATTCCTTGAGATCCAATTACCAGCTAACACCTTTTAAAGAGCGCTTCTTTTTGAGATGTGTCCTGCGGAAAAACGGCGAAATCGTAAGGATACAGGATATCTCAGGAAAACTCAAACGGAAAACCATGTTCTACAATCAAGATATGGAGGCCAACCAGAGTGATTTTGAGTTCGAGATTTCACATATGCGAAAGGTAGGAATTGAAAAAGATGAAAAGGATGTCTATTTCACGTCTTTCTCCTTAGCTGACATACTTTTTGAGACCATTCGTATGAATGCCACAGGCCCCGGATTTGAGCTTACGGAACAACTGTTTGAAAACGAGCGTCGGGCCAGAATAGTTTTTCAATCGGACACTACCTTCGCAGGCCTAAATACAAGAGGACATTACATCATCAATACGGATAATAACGCCATTGAGTCCTTTGAGGTAAAAACTACTATAGATCGAGACAATTATTTTAAAAATGGCCCGATCCGTTCTCGTACGATTGCACGGGATCAAAAAGCATTTTTCTCAAAATCCGAAAAGGAAGGTCGTTATTTTCAAAGCATTTCTACTATGCTGTTTACCATAGAAATAACACATACCAAAAAGGATTTTCGCTACCGCTATACTTCCGAATACATCTTAAAAACCTATGACCATAATGGCAAATTCAAATTTTCTAAAAATGTCAACTCCAAAAAAGATGTTTTTAAATTAAAACATCCTTATGACGAACACTTTTGGAACAACCAAAACGATTTACTGTTGACGTCGGAAATGGAAGCATTTATCGAAAAAATGGCAAAGGGGAATACCAAATTTAAAGTCAGGAGTAACCTTATCCGCTAGTTACTTCCGCGTTTAAGATACTGTGTGGTCAACACAACGATACTAGCGCATCCTAAAAGCACGAAAAAGCTGGTCCTAAGCGAATAGGTCTCCGCTAAAAAACCGAGGATAACAGGGCCTATTAAAAAACCGGAATAGCCTGATCCTGCGATAAAGGCCACCCCTTGAGAAGATTCCACTCCCTTGATCTTACCCCCGATACGAAACAATTCCGGGACCATAACGGAGAAGCCCAATCCATTAAGTGCAAAACCCAGAATGGCCAAAGCCGTGTAGCCGCTGAGCACGGCACAAAATCCTAAAATAGCCACTATTCCACCCAAAGCAACTATTTGTATCGATCCTATTCGCTCGCTAATGCCATCCCCCAAAAACCTACCCAAGGTCATGGTTACTGAAAATGCTAAAAAGCCGGAGCCAATCAGCGCTTCAGGCGCTAGGGTGATCTCTTTGAGAAACAAGGCACTCCAGTCTACAATTGCTCCTTCACTACCCATGCTCAAAAAGCTGATTATCCCCAGAAAAAACAAAGGCTTGAACAACTTTAGGCTAAAGGGCTCTTTTTCAACGGGCGCTGCTTTTAGATGTACATATTGCTGTTTACAAAAAAGACTTATCAACAGCACCAAAACTACGATCATTGCCATATGCAAAACCGGATTATCAAATGCAGGTATCAAAAAACTGCTTAGTCCCGCTACCACTCCACCCAGGCTAAAAAAGCCATGTGCTGCAGACATAAATTGTACCTTATCTTCCTTTTCCAGTTCCGTAACCAAGGTATTCATAGCAATGTCGGTTAATCCGTTGGAAGCTCCAAAAAAGAACAAACTCCCACAAAGCAAATAATAGTCGGAAGCTATTAGAGGGAGTAGGGCCGAAACACTACACAACACAACACCCCACCAAGTGACCTTACCTACTCCAAAACGATTGATGATCTTGGAAGCCAGGGGAAACATGGTAAATACACCAAAAGACAAAAAGAAAAGCGCGAAGCCCAGTTCCGATTTGTCGATCCCTAACTTCTCCTTTACGGAAGGAATATAAATGGCCCAGGTACCAAACCAAATATTAAGACTGGCAAATACAAACGCGGGTGCAAAATATCGAGGATTAGATAAGATGAGTCGCAATGACTTCATAATTGCTCAATTTTCCACAAAGAAAGCACGCTTGATCCATATCAGATATATCAAAACATTCCAACTACAAAACATTTTATTCAATTATGCTATTATAAATTTTATTTTTAGATAGTTTTATGTTCTTATTGATAGTTTGTAACAATGATGATCAAGGAAAGTTTTGTACTGAACAATGACGTAAAAATGCCGCAAATAGGGCTGGGTGTCCTTTTTGCCAAGGATAACGGAGAAGTCGAAAATGCGGTCACCGCTGCATTACAAACAGGGTATCGGAAAATTGATACCGCTTCTGCCTATGAAAACGAGAAAGGCGTTGGAAGTGCAATACAACGGAGTGAAATACCAAGGGCTTCCATATTTGTTACCACGAAAGTATGGAATACACAGCAAGGGTACGACCAAACCTTATCTGCCTTTGACCAAAGCTTAGCACGACTGCAAATGGATTATGTGGATATGTATTTGATCCATTGGCCGGTAAGGTCTAAATACAAGGAAACGTACAAGGCTATGGAACATATCTATGCAAGTGGTAGGGCCAAAGCCATAGGCGTATGCAATTTCAGTTCCGCCCAGTTAGAAGATTTGATGGCACATACCAGTATTGTTCCTGCGCTTAATCAAATTGAAATGCATCCGCATCTCAGTCAAAACCAGCTATTGCAGTTTGCAAATAGGCATACCATCCAACTGGAAGCATGGCGCCCCATCATGATGGGAGAGGTTCTGGCTATTCCTGAGCTGAAAAAAATTGGAATGGCGTACGGTAAGTCAGCAGTGCAGGTAACCTTGCGCTGGTTGATCCAAAGAGGCGTCTCGGTAATACCAAAATCAGTAAATCCATTACGAATACAAGAGAATTTTAAAATCTTTGACTTTGAGTTATCCGATCAGGAAATGCTACGTATAGCAAGCTTGAATCAGGATAGAAGGCTTGGAGAAGATCTATCGCATATCGAATGAAACCCATTTACGAATCCATACTACCCGGTGCAAACGCTTCATTTAAGGTTCAGAGCTATGCCGCGGAAGACAGTTGTGAGGCGGCGGGTTGGCATATTCACCCGGAATATGAGATCGTTTATGTTAAAAATGGTGCTGGGGTGCTTAAAATCGGGAACAAAACGCATGCTTATCAAAATGGGGTATTGGTCTTTCTAGGGGGTAACATCCCCCATTCGGATTTAGGGAATTACGAAAAAAGCAACAGTTTGGAAGTGGTTGTCCAGTTTTCAAAAGAATTTGTAACCGAAAAACTAAGCAATTTTCCGGAACTCGTTGGAATAATCCACCTAATTGAACAATCCAAGCAGGTTTTAGTCTTTGACAACAGCATAAAATCCAATTTGAGCGAGCGTTTTGAACGTTTTAGCCTCCTGGATAATCAAGGAAAGCTGATCAACCTACTTGACATCTTAAATTACTTATCCGTAAATAAAAACCGTTGTACGCGATTAAGTTCCGGCGTATCCAACGAATTCAGGGAGAAGGAAACCTATCGGCTTAAAAAAATATTCGAACATATTAATAAGAACTATCAGGAACCCATTGTTCTCAATGATATCGCGGCCAAGGTGGGATTAACCCCAAATTCGTTCTCCAGGTTCTTCAAAAAAATGACCAATAGGCGTTTTATCGATTTTGTAAACGAATTCAAGATCATAAAAGCTGTAGAAGCTATGAATCAAGGTAGTGTAACGATTAAGGAGATTATGCATATTTCCGGGTTCAACAGCCCCTCGTATTTCGCCAAACAATTCATGAAATACCAGCAAACTACCCCTTCTGATTATCTAAAAAAGATCAGATCATTTTGAACGTATTCCCGCCTTTAAAATTTGACCAAAACGAAACATGTCCTGGAAAGAACAATAGAAAGGCGCCGGGGCAAGACGTATTACATTGGGCTCTCTCCAGTCTACAACAACCCCTTCTTTCATTAAGTATTCAAACAATTCTCTCCCCTTACCATGTATAAAAACAGATAGCTGGCAGCCCCTATCTTCCGGAGTTATGATCTCAAAAGTACTTTCTACCTGCTTATCAATTTCCTTTAAAACAAATTCCAAATAGCTAGTAAGTAATTTTTGTTTTTCTAAAAGAGCCGACATACCCACTTCCTCAAACAACCCCAAAGCTGCGAGGTAGGGGGCAACTGCCAATACCGGAGGATTGCTCAATTGCCAGGCATCTGCGGTAGGAATCGGGTCAAAATCGGGTTCCATTAAAAAACGCGTTTCTTTTTTAGTGCCCCACCAACCTTCAAAACGCGGGATATCGTTTAGTCCATGGTACTTTTTATTGATAAAAACCCCTGAGGCGCTTCCCGGGCCACTATTCATGTATTTATAACTGCACCAAGCTGCAAAATCTACCTCCCAGTCGCTAAGGCGTAAAGCAACATTACCCGCTGCGTGCGCCAAATCCCATCCCACATAAGCACCCTGAGCTTTAGCGGCCGCAGTGATGGCTTGCATATCAAGGACCTGACCGTTATAGTAATTTACCCCACCCATCATAACCAATGCCAGCTCCTCTCCTAATTCGTTGATCTTTGCGATAATATCTTCCGTTCTCCAAAAATGTTCCCCTTTCCGTTTCTGTACTTCAACGATGGTAGTTTCCGGTTCCAATCCGTGGAACTTTACCTGGCTATTTAACATATATTGGTCAGAGGGGAATGCCTTCTCTTCGCAGAGTATTTTAAACCGTTGCTTTGTAGGCCGATAAAAAGAGACCATCAACAAATGAAGGTTTACGGTAAGCGTATTCATTACGGTAACTTCTTCCGGGGCGGCACCTACCACCTTAGCCAAGGGTTTGGCCAAACGCTCGTGATAGTCCCACCAGGGCTTTTCCGCATAGAAATGTCCCTCTACCGCAAGCTTGGCCCAATCCACCATAATCTCCGTCACATAGTTCTCAGCGCATTTCGGCTGAAGGCCCAGGGAATTCCCGGTAAAGTAGATCACTTCTTTATCGTTTACTTTAGGATAATTAAACTGGTTTCTGTAGGTGCGTAATGGATCATTAGTATCCATTTCTAAAGCAAATTCCCTGGTATTTTTAAATGGTTTCGTCATTCCTGTTCTAATCTAATACGCATTTCATTAAGATGTTTCTCAAAGCCGGATTTCTCGTAGGCCTTTATCGCCGGGGTATTGTTTTCGTAAACTGTTAGTCGAACCTCAAAAAGTCCTTGTTCTCGTGCCCATTCCATAAGTTTTTGGGTAATACTCTGATTAATTCCCTTTCCACGAAATCCAGGTAATACATACATAAAGCCTAAATAGGCATATTCTTTATGATCGAGGTAATGTCTGGCGCTTTTTCGCAAAGCGTAGCCCGAACCCACAATTTCATTGCCATATTGTGCAACAACAACCTTCACCGTGGCATCAGCAATATAATCGGATAGATTGTAATAATTTACCGATCCTGATGCAATAGTTGGATCGAGGGGGCGTTCGGCCTTTATTATTTCCTGTTCAAAATCCAACAACACCGGCAAATCGTCCAAAACAGCATCACGTACGACTATACTTTCCATATTCCGAAAATACCCTTATTTGGCTAATTTTGCCAAAACTAACCCATGCATTTTTTATCCGCGAATTTGGAGGCATATATTGCCGAACACTCCCAGGAAGAGCCTCCCTTACTAGCAGAATTAACCCGGGAAACCCATCTCAAAGTGGTTCGACCAAGAATGATAACAGGACACCATCAGGGAAGGGTGCTAAGCCTACTCTCAAAGCTCATAGCTCCTAAACGGATTTTGGAAATAGGGACGTATACGGGGTATTCCGCTATGTGCCTGGCCGAAGGACTTCAAAAACAGGGGCAATTGCACACCATAGACGTTAATGAGGAATTGCATGATATGCAACGTCGTTATTTTGACAAAAGTGCTTTTGGACAACAAATTATTCAGTATACTGGAAATGCGATTGAGATCATTCCCGACCTTGATGATGTTTTTGACCTGGTTTTTATTGATGCTGAAAAAACACAGTACGAAGAGTACTTTGAAGCAGTACTACCAAAATGCACCTCAGGCAGCATTATTTTATCAGATAATGTACTGTGGTCCGGCAAGGTAGTGGAACCCCTGAAAAAGGGCGATAAGGCAACAAAAGCACTATTACACTACAACAAAAAGATCAATAAAGATCCAAGAGTGGAAACCGTAATACTTCCTATCAGGGATGGCCTAACGTTGAGTCGGGTTGTTTAAAACGGCGATACAGCGTAAAGAAAAGAGCACCACTCAGGAGACCCACCACAGCTCCACTAATGATATCAATAGGATAATGTACTCCAACAAAAATTCGACTTAGGGAAAAAAGGACAGGCCAAATGAAAAAGATGACAACCCATTTCCTATGGTGCCTGAGAAATAAATAGATCAAGGTGGTAATGGCAAACGAGCTTGAGGCATGACCGGAGAAAAAGCTAAAATCCGTAGGGGATTTAAGTACTCGAATTACTGTGTTAAGGGCCAATTCATTGTTTGGCCGGGGTCTGGCTATACCTAGTTTTACCCAATGCGTTAATGTGGTGATAAATACCACTAAAAGCAATAAGGTTAGTAATCGGTACGTAGCTTCCCTTGTAGAAAAAGTAGCGTAAAGCAAATAGCCGAAAAACAGAAACAGGGGTATCCAGCTGGTGATTTCGGTAACCGTGGTCCAGAAGATATCAAATTTTTCCACCCCAAGCCCATTGAGATAGATAAATAGCGTACTATCCCACTCCAGTAATTGTTCCAACATGATTATTTGGTACTTCGGCGAACGGTTCCCGTAACGTCGTCAACGTTTTTTTTAACATCGTCCAATTCCTTCTTGATATCCTGTGTGAAGTCGGTATCTATACCCTGTTTTTCCGCACTTTTTTGTATCTCCCGTTTAATATCGTCCGTGGCATCCCGTAATTGTCGCATCCCTTTTCCCAGTCCTTTTGCAATACCGGGAAGTTTATCTGCTCCAAATACCATCACAGCAATGAATAGGATAAAAACGATTTCAGCCCCGCTAATGAATAGGAAATGCATGACACAAAGATAATGAGAAGTTTTTAGGAGCTAATAAAAAAAGCCCGGCAGTATAACCGGGCTTTCCAAAGCAATTTTGAAAGCACTATTTTCCTTTCACCTTTTCTTTGAATTGATCGAAATCTGATTTCTCATCTTTTTTGGGCCATGAGTTATTGGTGGCATCAATATCCGCAGTTTCCAGTTTGGGATCTACTACAATACCTACCAACTCTTTTTCAGAAGAGATCACCCGCTTCACCTCCGTATCATTTTTTCTCCAAATTTCTGGTGGATAGGTCACATTTTCTTTAGTGCCGTCTGCATAGGTGTACTCTACGATCAACGGCATTGGAATACCCCCGGGCTTGTCAAAAGTTACCTCATAAAAATACTTGGGTTCCTTCACTTGAGCACGCTCTTCTTCCGTCATGTTATCCATCATAAATTCCTTTAGGTTTTGCGAGACTTCCGAGGGGGATTTCCCCTTTAGATCCTCTGAAAAATCCTCGCTCCCTTCTTCAGCTAAATATACGAGAGGACGTAGATCTGCTTCCGTTATACCACGTGAATCCATATACTCCTGCATCTGCTTGGTAACTTTACTTGATACATAGAATTTCCTTACGCCTTTAATGCCAATATCTACATAGTCTGTAGTATAGAACCAACCTCTCCAATACCAATCCAAATCTACAGCGGAAGCATCTTCCATGGTACGGAAAAAGTCTTCTGGGGTAGGGTGCTTAAATTTCCAGCGCTGTGCATATGTCTTAAAAGCATGATCGAATAATTCCGGTCCCATAACCGTTTCCCGAAGGATGTTAAGGGCTGTTGCTGGCTTGCCATAAGCATTAGGACCTAACTGATACACGTTTTCCGGGTTAGACATAATTGGGGAAAGGTAGTTTTGATCTCCCCCCATATAGGGTACAATTTTAGCAGGATCTCCTCTTCGCGAAGGATATTTCTCGTTGGGCGTTATCGCATCAGGATACATTTTACCGAATTCTTGTTCGGTTAGATACTGCATAAACGTATCTAAACCTTCATCCATCCAACCCCACTGCCGCTCATCAGAATTCACGATCATAGGAAAAAAGTTGTGCCCCACCTCATGGATAATTACACTGATCATACCATACTTAGTTCTGTCTGAGTAGGTACCATCCTCATTAGGACGTCCGTAATTCCAACAGATCATGGGATATTCCATCCCCTGATTTTTAGCATGCACTGAAATCGCTTTGTGATATGGATAATCAAAGGTATGCTTGCTGTAGGTATGAAGCGTTTGTACAACGGCTTTGGTAGAATACTCTTCCCATAGCGGATTTCCCTCCTTGGGATACAGAGAAACCGCCATAACATCCCGACCCCCAATTTTTACTGCTTGCATATCCCAGATAAATTTACGCGAGGTGGCGAAACCAAAATCACGTACCATTCTGCCAGGTTCCGTCTTAAATTTCCAGGTTTGCGTTTTCTCTGCAAAACCTTTTTCTCTGGCTTCCGCTTCCTCCTGAGTAACTATAATGACAGGCGTGTCATATGATTTTTTAGCTTGCTCGTAACGCTTCATCATGTCTTTGGTAAACACCTCTTTTCTGTTTTGAAGTACCCCTGTGGCGTCGAGCACATGATCTTCCGGCACCGTAATATTTACCTCGTAATTCCCAAAGGGAAGAGCAAACTCTCCACTGCCCCAGAACTGATGGTTTTGCCATCCCTCTACATCCGAATACACTGCCATTCTTGGAAAGAATTGCGCAATCACATATGCCCTATTCCCATCTTTTTCGAAGTACTCAAAACCGGAGCGCGCACGATTAATGGTATGATTGGGAATATTATACCACCACTTTATGGAAAACGATAGGTTCTCTCCACTTTTCAAAGGTTTGGGAATGTTAATCCGCATCATAGTTTGATTGATGGTATGGGATAGCGCCTTTCCGGAAGCATCTTTTACCCATTCAATTTTAAATCCTCCATCAAACGATTCTTCCAAGAAAGTACGGGAGAAACCACTGGTGGCATAGGCTAACGGAACTTGACTCCCATTACGTAAGGGCGATTTAGAATCCTTAGCTCTTACGTTTTGATCAAGTTGTACCCATAGAAACTCCAAATCATCCGGAGCGTTATTGTAATAGGTAATGGTTTCTTCTCCATAGATCTTGGCATTCTTGTCATCCAGCGTAATGTCCATTTTATAATCCGCCTGCTGTTGATAATAATCCGGTCCAGGCGCACCCGATGCGGAACGATAGGTATTAGGCGTGGAAAACTCTTCATACAATTGCTTGAACTTGCTTTCATTGTAATGACCAGGTTCTCTTGCCTCTTCGTTTTCTTCTTCTGCCTCCTGCGCAAAACCAATCGCTGCTACCAGGAAAAGAATTGAAGTAAGACAATGTTTAATTCTATTCATTTTCTCATGATTTTTAAGGGTGAAAAATACTTTATTTTAAGGAGTTGTTAAGACCTTACCCTATAAGTTTAACATTCCTTTATTATTCTCTTTGATCAATATAAAACTCCGCTTTTTACCCTGCCATTTAACATGTACAAGATTCTTTTGTTCATCGTACAGGTCGGTTAAAATTTCATTTTGAATTTCCAGTAAATTCAGTGCTTCTAATTGAATTTCGGGAATCTCCAAATAACAGATAATCACATCTTGCTCATACTTCTTGCCCAAGAAGGCATAGGGCATCGCTGTGTCATCCAGTTTTATAAGGAATTTGGTTCTAAAATATTTTTCAATGTATTCATCGGCAATCGGGGATTCATTAGCGGTAGCCAACCGTGCTTCCACATCGTAACGTTCCTTTAGCACCGCTTCCAGGTCATCAATAAATATCCGCGAGGTGATTTGAAAGGCTTTGTTTTTTTCAGAATAATTGATGTTGGTAACGCTAACATAAAACTTGTGGGCAGTAGTAAATGCCAGCAATGGGAGCGCGATCAAAAAAAGTAATTTCTTCATTTTTCTAACGTACAGCTGTCAAAAATAAGCAAAGGATATGCCACATCTTCTATTCCAAACCATTGTTCTCTCGGTACACTTTGCTTTTATCCAAAAGATAGCTCCATAATTTCAATCCATCTCCTTGATCCAAAAGGCGTTGAAATTCTTGATCTACCTCGCAGAAGTACATAAAATCAGCAATCTTCGTTTTGGGGATCTGAAATTCTATTTCAAAAATAGAATCGGTTACTTCCTTCCGCATACCCTGGGTACGGGCATAAGTCCTGTCTACCTTTACCCTGTTTTTAAGTCTTTTCGTCCGGCCGGTAATCGCATTAATCAAGGGATTAATGGGTATTCCGGTGCCTGCGCCTACAGCCCCAGCTCCTAGGGACCAAGTACCGCCATTAGCTTCTGCCAACAAACGTTCACTTTGCGTGGGATGCGCTTTCCCGGCATTGGGTAAGCCCAGAGCTACGGCACTAACATCTTTTGGCATTTGTAACCCATTCAAATCCTGATCAAGGTCTCCCGAGAGTCCGAAAGGTTGCACTACAACCTCTTTCAACTCATTAACAAATGCTTCCAGGGGAACAACCACAAAAGCCGTAGCAAACAGAGCTTCCGTTACAGGAACAATTTTACGCTTAAATTGAACCGCCGAAAATACCAGTGTATCTCCTGTGCTGGCGCGTATCGAAAAATTACCGTTAAAATCCGTAATAGTAGCCCTTTTGCTTGTCATATTTTGTATGGTAACGCCGGTAATATCCCCCGAATCAGCTGTCACCCTACCTTGTAAGAGCTTCGTTTGTGCCGTTATTAAAGTAACAGTGAACGACAGCACTACTAAAAGAATACTACTCTTCTTTAAGCGAAGCCCGGAACTCTCCGCTCTGGGTAACCAAGAAGTCAATGAGTTGGAATTCATTCTCTTTTTTCAATAGCGATTGGGAAGGTATCTTGCTATCACAAAACAACAAGAAAGCATCTATTTTGTCCTGTGGCAAACTCAGATCCACGACAAAAAATTCATCGTCATACACCTGTCGTAACACTTCGCTGACCTTTAAAGGAACTGCTTCTCCAGTGTCCTGGTTTCTGGACGAAAAAATGGCCTTAAAAATATTTACAAAATTGAGGTCCCCCTCTCTCCGTTCATTCTGGGATAGCAAGGCAACGTTTTGTACTTCTGTACTTCGGTCAATTTCGTACTCAAACCCCTTGAACTTCTCATTTTTGACCTCGAGGAATTTTTCCTGGTTCTCCGGGCTAACCACTACTTCATCTAACTCTGTCACTTTTTCGGTAACTTCTACTACTAAGCGCTTTTTGGCTAAGATATCGTCAGTAATTTTTACCACCATTAATTGATAATTTACCGCAGTAAAGACCAATTGGTCCCCTTCCTTTACCTGGATCATAAAACGCCCGGCTTCATCTGTGATAGTGGCAATTTGCGTATTGGTATTGATCACATTTTCATTGATCACATTGTTTCCCCTGTAGAGCACTTGACCCCTCAGCCATTGCCTGTCGGTATCTTGCGAAACCAATGGGAAGGTGATCCATAATAACAGAAGAGAAACGATGTATTTGTGCATAAATAATGACTTGTGTTCATTAAAGAACGTCCTTGTCAGCCATAAATAAAAATAGGGGTATCGTAAACTTTTGTTAATTGTTTCTATTGCAGGCCGCTTACAAAGCAAATCCTTGCTGCAATTTAACCCTATTCTTACACTGTTTGACGGTTAAAATTAGTGCAAAGTAAGTAGAAAGTTACTTTTGCTACTCCCTTAATCCCGTTTAATGCGTTAGCCATGAAAACAATCAGTGCTTTCCTACTGCTTACCTTAGGTAGTTGTTACGTTACCTTTTCCCAGGTTAAAATTGGAGATAACCCACAAACACTACACCCCGCTTCTTTATTGGAACTTGAAGGGAACAGCAGGGCGTTGGTAATAACACGGGTTACCAATGAAGAAATGCTAGGGATCCTACCCTTAAATGGTGCAATTGTTTACAATACTGATGCTGACTGCGTTTTTTATTATAGTGGTCTGGCTTGGGTAGATCTGTGTTCCAGCACCAATACGACCAATGTTAGCCTGGAGGTGGTAGATTCGGAACTCATCTTGACCGATAGTGATGGAAATACCGTAAGCGTCCCTTTGGAAGGTGCGGTTACCCAGAGCTTTACTCATGACGCAGTGGTCAATCCAATTGAGACCATTACGATCACAAGAACAGGGAACAACCTAAATTTTGAGGTTACCCAGATTACGGGAGAAAATATTGTGGATTCTTCCATTAACGGCTTTAACGACATTCAGCCCTCAACTATTACTGAAAATCAGCTGGCACCGGACTCCGTTGGGGAATCGGAGTTGCAGGATAACTCGGTAACTGATGCTGCCATCGATTACGCTCAGGTGACCCTCACCGATTTTGACAACGACGCCATGTTTATTACCAGTGCTGAGATTGTAAGTCCCGATCCTAACAACGTACTTACTGACAATGGGGGTGCTTTTTATGACGATTCTGCCGTACAAAATGAAATTCAGACCAATTCGGACCTTATCAATCAGCACATTACAGATGACCAGGATATAGATGCCAATAATGAACGTATTACAAATGCAGAACTGCAAGGCACTAATCTGGTTATTTCCGAAGGAGGGACAGTGTCGTTTGCTGCTGATCTTTCTAGCTTAGATAATGCTGGTAGTGATATACAGGATATCTCCACAGATAGCTCTCCAGGAAATATCACAATCGACAACGGAAGTACCCTTACGCTTAATGTAAATGATGGCGACTTCAACGACCAAAATGAAATTCAGGATGCCTCAGAAGTGGAAGTTAATCCTACTGGAAATCTCAATAGCGACAACGTACAACTGGCTTTGGAAGAACTACAAACCGATGTGGATGCCTTAACTTCAGGAGGCGGTGCTGATGGAGTGGTTTCTGATATCATTGCTTCTGGCAATAACTTAGTGGTTACCGGAGCAAATGGCGGGTTTAACGGAAACGTAAATCTTGAACCTTTAGTGGATAATGCTGTTTCCAACAATGGGTTTCTAATAGCGGAAGTGGATGGTAGTCTAATTAACGAATTAACCGATTTAGACTTTGATCCAGCTACCAATATTTTAAGTCTAACCAATCCAGCTACTGCGGGAGGAGCTAGTGTGAATCTAAGTACGCTTGCAGGAGGTTCAGGAACTACCGAAATAGCTGACCAAATCACTATTACTGGATTGGGGACCGGAGGTGATCCCTTCACTATTGAACCATCAACTGTAAATGGACAGTTTTTACGAACCGATCCGGTTAGCGGAAATGTGGTTTGGGATGATTTACCTACAGGTACTGGTGGAGCAGTGAATTCCGATGGAGTTACGATCCAAGGCGATGGTGTGGCAACAAATTTACAAGTTGTTGATGGAGGTATTGACAATATTCAACTAGCTGACAACTCCGTTACCACCGCTAAAATCCTTGATGGAGAGGTACAAACCGATGATATCGCGGATGCCAATGTCACAGAACAAAAGATTAATCCTTCAGCAACCGATGGGCAGGTACTGACCACCGTGGGAGGTAATGTTCAATGGGCGGCGCCTACTACAGGAGCGGTACAAACCCTTGCC
>JBCDHD010000027.1:0-13245 GCA_038750505.1 Bacteroidota bacterium
ATCGATATCCTAAACCAACCTGGAGAGGTACGCAAAGTACTGGGGTATCTACCGCAGGAATTTGGTGTATATCCCAATATAACTGCGGAACAGCTGTTATCGCATTTGGCCATTTTAAAAGGAATTACAAAGCGGACTGAACGTAAAAACCTGGTAAACTACCTTTTAGCCAAAGTAAATCTGTACCATGAACGCAACAAATCCGTCAAAGGATTTTCGGGCGGCATGAAACAGCGCGTGGGTATTGCGCAGGCCCTTATTGGCAACCCAAAACTTATCATTGTCGATGAACCTACAGCAGGTCTGGACCCCACCGAGCGCAATCGTTTCTATAATTTATTGGCAGATTTGGGCCGTGAAGTAATTGTTATTCTATCTACACATATTGTTGATGATGTCCGTGAACTGTGTACCAAAATGGCCATTATGAATGCTGGCAAAATTGTTTATCATGGTGCGCCACAAAATGCAATTGACGAACTAAGAGGTAAGGTATATCAAAAAATAGTTGAGCCTAATCAACTTGATGATTATGCCAAGGATTATACTATCATTTCCAATAAAATGTTTGGTGGCCGGCCTTTGATCCATGTCTTTAGCGCAGCACATCCTAGCAATGGTTTTAAACCGGTGGCCCCCAACTTGGAGGATGTCTTCTTTTCCAGAATCCATACGTCCAGTGTATTTATTTAATCTTCACCAATCCCAGTTAATCATGTTCAGAACCTTCTTTTTCTCAGAACTAAAATACAGCTTGAGACAGCCCCTAGTTTATATTTTCATGGCCATTTTCGCAACCATGGAATTCTTTGCTACGGTCAGTGACAATGTGCAAATAGGGGGGGCAATTGGAGGTGTGTACCGTAATTCCCCTTTTACGCTTACCCAGCATATTACAATACTCTGTCTCTTTTCGGTTATCATGGCTGCTACTTTTTTTAACAATGCTGCTTTACGGGATTATGACAATCAATTTCACGAAATTTTGTTTACGACCCCCTTAAGCAAACCCGGTTACTTTTTTGGACGTTTTTTTGGGGCCCTGGTTATTGCAACATTACCCTTACTAGGAGTATTTGTTGGGATGCTTCTAGGGACCTACATGAATACCATTTTTGGTTGGCTGGAAACGAATCGTTTTGGTCCTTTTAACTTAGAAATGTATTTGAATAACTACCTGCTTTTTATTTTACCGAATATGTTTTTGGCAGGTGTCTTTATATATGCCTTGGCCCATACTTGGAAGCGTACAGTTATCTCTTTTGTAGGTAGTATGGTCATTGTCGTCGCCTATATTGTAGCAACCACGCTAACCTCGGACATTACCAATGAAACGCTTGCCGGTCTTTCCGATATTTTTGGAATTAACACCTACGATATCGAAACCAAATACTTTACCACCGTAGAAAAAAATACTATCAGTCCCAGTTTTTCAGGGGTATTATTAAAAAACCGTTTGGTATGGTCTATGTTGGGACTACTGATATTGTTACTGTCTTATTTCAATTTCTCTTTCAAAGAAAAAAACCAAAAAGTCAGAAAACCAAAACAAACCCAAAAAGCAGAAGTATCCATTTTTAATAACCCAAGACCCAACCCTTCGTTTACCGCAAACAGTTCTTGGATGCAGTTTAAAAGCTTCTTTTACACCAATTTTTTGAGCATTGTAAAAAGTGTAACCTTTAAGATCCTATTTCTGTTTTGCCTTATTATTTTGGTCGTTGACCTAATTGGGGGACATGGTTATTTGGGATCACAATCGTATCCATTGACCTATAGAATTATAGATTCCATGAAAGGTCGACCACAATTATTCCCCATGATCATTACAGTGTTCTTTAGTGGGGAACTTGTATGGAGGGATCGTGATGTTAAAATCAATGAGGTCATTGATGCCACTCCATTTACCTCATGTATCTCCATGGTCGCCAAAACGCTATCCTTATTGTGTACGGTAAGCATTTTCAATTTATTTTTTATTGGGGTAGGCATCGTTTATCAATTGCTCAATGGGTATACCCGTATTGAACTGGATGTTTATCTGCTGGATTTTCTCTATCGGAACCTTCCTTTGTTTACGATTATTTCTGGGATGACCATAGTAATACAGGTATTGACCAGCAATAAATATGTTGGTTATTTCATTGCCATTCTCATCCTGTTTGTTTCTGACCTTTTTTGGCTCCTATTGGATATCAGTTCCAATATGTTGAACATAATGAATGCTCCCCGTTTACAATATTCCGATATGGACGGTTTTGGTCCAGGGCTAAAGGCGGCATTGTGGTTTAATGGGTACTGGGTAGTATTGGCCATTTTGGGTTTGCTTATCGCAGGTGCCCTTTGGAATCGAGGTGCTAAAAGCCCCTTAGTAAAGCGACTTAAAAAGGCCAAAAGCGAACTGCCAAAAAGTTATGGAAACATCATCATCTTGACTACCTTGGTATGGATGGGTGTTGCCGGTTTTGTGTATTACAATACCCAGGTAGTAAACCCGTACCAATCCAAAGATACCAAGGAACAGCTTGCGGCAGCTTATGAAAAAAAGTATGGGAAATACAGGAATGTGGTTTCCCCTAAAATTACCGATGCCAAATATGCCATTGATATTTTTCCTTCAAAAAGAAATGTCCATGCCAAAGCCGTCATAGAATTGTCCAATACTACATCAAAACCTATTGATTCGCTACATATTTATACCCAAGAAGGTTGGGATGCCAGTATTGAAATTCCCAATGCTACAGTTGCCTATACGGATAAGACCTATAAGTACACCATATATAGCTTGGATCCTCCCTTGCAGCCGGAAGAAAAAACAACAATGAAGATAGCTGCCAAGTACCTTACCCAAGGTTTTGGTAACGATAGGGGGAATATTAAGATTGTGCATAACGGTACCTTCTTTGACAACACAGATGTTTTGCCTGTTATGGGGTATCACAGGGATTTGGAGTTGGATGATAAAAACCTACGTAGAAAATACAAACTACCCCCTAAAAATGGATTGCCCAAATTGACCAAAGCCATGGGACCCATCCATATGTGCCATTTTTATAGTGAAGGGCGACCCTCTGATTTTATACCTATGGAAACGGTTATTTCCACTTCCTTAGATCAAACAGCCATTGCCCCGGGTTCACTAAAAAAACAATGGGAAGAAAAAAACAGGAAGTATTTTCATTACAAAACCGACACGCCATCCCTTGCAGGGGTCTCGTTTATGTCCGCCGATTATGAAATTGCAAAACGGAAATGGAAGGGTATTGACCTAGAAATTTACTATGACGAAAAACACAGTGTAAATATTGAAATGATGCTGGATGCTGTGCAACGTTCCCTGGAATATTATACCAAACACTTTGGACCCTACCATCATAAGCAAGCGCGTATTATCGAATTTCCACGTTACAGAACCTTTGCCCAAGCTTTTGCAGGCACGATGCCCTGTTACGAAGGATTTGGATTTGTTACCAATCTTGAAGATGAATCTGACAATAATATTATCGATGCGGTAATTGCCCATGAGATGGCACACCAATGGTGGGGGCACCAAGTAGTGGGGGCGTATATGCAAGGTTCTGAAATGCTAAGCGAGAGCCTTGCTGAATATTCTTCATTGATGACCTTAAAAAGTATTGCCAATACTCCCATGAAAATGCGTCAATTTTTAAAATACGATCACGATAGGTATTTACGGGGCAGAAGTAATGAGCATGAAAAGGAACTACCCCTTTATAAAACCGAAAAACAGGGCTATGTTCATTACGGAAAAGGCAGCATCGTATTATATGCCCTTCAGGATTATATCGGTGAAGATAAGGTCAATGCTGCTTTGAAGCGCTTTTTAGAAGCGCACAAACCTATACGCCCCCCATACCCAAGCTCTCATGATTTTTTACGCCATTTGGAACCTCAGGTTCCCGATTCCTTAAAATACCTGATTACGGATGGGTTCAGAGAGATTACATTATACGATAACCGTTTAAAGGAGGCCAATTATAAGGAGTTGGATACAGGTAAATACGAAGTGACCTTAGAAATTGAGAGCACTAAGATAAAATCGGATGGGATGGGCAATGAAACGAAAGTGTCTCTTGATGATTGGATCGATGTGGGGTTTTTTATGGATGAAGATGAAGCGCAATTATACCAGCAAAAGCGATTAAAATTTAATGCTCAAAAATCTGTTGTTACCCTGCAATTGGATTCACTTCCGGTAAAAGCAGCAATAGACCCCAGATATCTTTTAATAGATAGGGTATATAAGGATAATATCAAACGTATTCGTTTAAAGGAATAATTATCTTAACTTCTAATTTTTTAGTTTTCCCCAATTCAAATGGCCAACCTCTTACGGTGGTAATGCATCATTTATTAATTTAACGACCAGAACAACAGTTGATGCTTCGGAAAACTATAGCGTTATTCATATGTTTACTTACCGGATGGGCATTCCCCCTTTCAGGACAGACCAAAGTCGACTCCTTAACACAATTGCTGAACACTCAAAAACCTGATACGAATAAAGTAGCCACCTATTTACAACTCTATGAATCCTTAAAGTTTGAACAGCAGGATAGAGCGCTCGAGTATTTGCGCAAGTCATTGGAACTATCGTTCAACCTGGATTTTCAACCAGGACAGTTGAATGGGCTATTAGCAAAAGGGGAATACTTCGAAACCACTGGCTACCAGGACAGCGCCCTGGTAACTTACCAAAAAGCCCAAAAAGTTGGTGAAAAATTGGACCAACGACGAGGAATTATCGAGTCGTTTATTGGCATGGGAAGTGCCTTTTCTGCACTCCAACGATTAAATGAAGCAGACTCCATCGCTTTTTTAGGGATAGAACTCGCTGAAAGCGTACCTAAAGATTCTTTGAGCTTGACCCAATTCTATACGATTCTTTCAAATACCGCCTATTTCCGGAATAACTATGAAAAATCCATTGGATTCGATCGAAAAGCGCTGGAATACAACGCTTCTGACCTCAGAAAAAGGGCAAAATCTTTCCTTAACATTGGAACTACCTACGACCTGTTAGGGGATTACGAAAAGAGTGGGAAATATTACCAAAAAGCCCTAGAGGCGGCGAAAGCTGGAAAGGAAAAACGTATGATCGCTTTGGTTCAGTCTGAAATGGGCTTGTTAAAAGTAAACGTGAAAGAATTTGCCGAAGCCAGAAAATTATTGGAGCTGTCACTAATTCATTTTGAAGCGGTCAATGATAAGGTCATGATGGCACATGTGCAGGACAACCTGGCAAGAATGCATGTAGAACTGGGCGAGTTCGATCAAGCCATAGCGAAATTGAACAAAGCCCTATCCTTGGCAAGTGAGATCAACTCGGTTTCAAGTGAAGCGCATTTTACCTATCAGTTGGCGCTGGCCTATTATAAAAAGAAGGAGTATCCCAACGCGGAAAAATACTTTTTAGAAGCGAAATCCAAATTTGACGCCTTGGAAGAAAGCAACATGCAAACGTTGGTCCTATCAAGATTAAGTGATCTGTATGCAGCGACCAACGATTACAAAAAAGCATTTGAATACCTACAGCTAGTAAAAACCAGGGACGATAGCCTTCTGACTGCAACTTCGGCCAAAAACATTGCAGAAATGGAGGAGAAGTATCAAAATGAGCAAAAACAACAGGAGATTGAGTTGTTAAGTGCCGAAAATGAGATCGCCTCCCTTAAAATCCAAAAACAAACAAATCTTAGGAATTATCTTATCCTCGCTGCCTTTCTCTTATTGGTGATAATCGGGGTGGTGTATAATCGATACCAGCTAAAAAATCGGGCCAATTTGAAACTTAAAGAACTCGATACTTTAAAGACCAATTTTTTCACCAACATTTCCCATGAATTTAGAACACCGCTTACTCTGATCTTAAGTCCTTTACAAGAACTTATGGGGCAGAAAAACAATACAAAAACGGCTAATGCCCTATCCGTTATTCACCGAAATGCCAAAGTACTGACCAATTTGACCAATCAGCTGTTGGATCTCTCCAAATTGGAAGCTGGTGAATTAGCATTACAGGTAAAAGAGGAGGATTTAAAGCAATTCCTTAAGGTAGTAAGTGCTTCTTTTGAATCCCTTGCCGTCGCCCAAAGCGTCCATTTTGTTACCCAATTTGAAAAAGCTCCCGAAGCTGCTTTTTTTGATGGAGATAAGGTGCAGAAAATCTTGAACAATTTGCTTTCCAATGCCTTTAAGTTCACTTCTGAAGAAGGTGAGGTTCATTTTACGGCATTTAACGAAAATGGCCTTGCTGTAATTACAGTTAAAGACACCGGCCCAGGTATTCCAGATGAAGATATCAATCTTATTTTCAATCGTTTCCACCAAAGTTCAAAGAATGCTCCCAATACTGCAGGCACCGGCGTGGGTCTTACCTTATCCAAGGAATTGGCCCTTCTTCACCATGGAGATATTTCCGTCGAAAGCTCGTTGGATGAAGGAACCACCTTTACCTTGAAATTCCCCTTTCACAAATCAGCTTATCGACCCAATCAAATTGGAAACGAAACGGATAAAAATGTTCAACCATCCCAGATAACAAAACCGGGGGGTGCCTTAACCAAGGTCGATAATGAAATTAACACTTCCGAAAAAGTAGTCTTACTTGTGGAGGACAATCCCGACCTCAGCAACCACATGCGCTCCTTATTGGATAGCGCCTTTCAGGTACAACAGTCAATCAACGGAAAGGTTGGCATTCAAGATGCATTAACGATCATTCCCGATATTATCATCACGGATCTGATGATGCCCGAGGTAGATGGGGTGGAACTGTGCCAAACCCTCAAAGCCGATGAAAAGACAAGTCACATTCCGATTATTATGCTCACCGCAAAAGCGGATCGAGACACCAAATTGGATGGATTGAAAACAGGGGCAGATGACTTTTTGACCAAGCCCTTTGATAATGAAGAGCTAAAAGTACGCGTGCAAAACCTAATCGGCCAGCGTGATAAACTTCGGGAGAAGTTCGAGCAAACCCTCCGATTGGCCCCTTCCAAAATAGAGGTGAAATCCCCTGAAGAAGCGTTTATAAAAAAGGCATTGGAAATCATTGATGGCAACCTCTCCAATTCTGCATTTACTGTGGAAACCTTTCAAAAGGAAATGGGCATGAGCCGAATGCAACTGCATCGTAAGCTCAAGGCCTTGACCCATTTTTCTGCCAGTGAATTTATACGGGACATTCGTTTACAACGTGCGGCCAACTTACTCACAGACAAAAGCTTGACGGTATCAGAAGTTGCCTATAGTTGTGGCTTTAATAGTGTTTCGTATTTTACCCAGTGCTTTACCCAAAAATTTGGCGTAAATCCCTCAAAACATTCTTCTTAGATCCCACCAAAATTTCGTTTTATCCCCAATAAAGCACTAAAAAAGCTGATTTTCTTGGCTTTTTAAGAGCATGTTACATATCTGATAGTTTTTGGGAGATGGGTGATATACACCGTTTCTACTTCTATATAGCTTCCCCATGATATCCACCAAAAATATCCTATAGAAATGAAAAAAATAGTTGTCTTGCTTCCCGTCTTGGTCTTTATTGGTACGGCTATTAAAGCGCAAGAGTTTGATGTTGGCCCGGCGTTTGACTTTGTGCCAAATGACTTAGTTCTTCTTCCCACCGAACAGTTATTTCAAAATCCCCCGCCCGCTTCCATGGAACACGTCTATTATGATGATGGCACCAAAACTACCCTCAACGAGGTGATGCCTTTGATCATGCAGCAAAAGCTAATGCCTTACATGTATGTAGATTCCGAGGGGAATTATAAAGTACTTGTAGTTGAGCGTTTAGAAGAGGCGTCAGACCCTATAGGTATCAACTATAAAAATATTCCTGATCCTTTAAAAAGATTAGGGTACTCCTTTGGTAACCCAGAAAGTGATACCGTTATCATCCACACACAAATAGGGCCTATGATGACTTTATTGACTGAAGATTTCAAGGGCATTTTCACAAACATTGGAGGCATTGATGTGGAGAAGTATTATGTTATTAATGCGCACCAAGAACAGACCTTACACCCTGAAAAGTATGCTGAAAAGGAAATTACATTCGAGGAAGCCAAAGCCTTGGACAAACGGACGTCACAAATCTTACATGAATTGGTCACCTACTTTAAAGCACAAAACAAAACAGTGTACTTGGCAGGGCTATCCTTTGGGGCCTTTGCAGGTATCGATTTTATTGCCGAATATGGAAATACTGCCGACGGCTATCTCTTTATGGTGGGCCGATTGGATATGACCCCGGAGGTGTGGCAATCCTTTTCACAAGGAGTGGAAGCTACTTTTGAAGAAGACGCCACAACCGTCATCGTAAAATCGAAAGCTGAAGACTTCAAGTCGATAAACATTAACAAGATAGCTGCAGGCTTTGGACATAACCGCTACACAGAATTAGTAAAGGAGGAGGATCTTTCCAACCTGATCTACTACTACGGAAAAAAAGACCAAAGTGTAGGAAAATTAACCGATGCTGAAGTGCAATTCCTAGAATCCAAAGGAGCAAAAGTTATTGGATTTGACGGGGGACATAATCAAACCTTAGACCATTTAAAGGAAGGCTTGACCTTACTCCTTAAAAATTAATTGCCTCTACAACACTCTTTTTAATTCAAATAAAATTGAATAACAACCATAAAAAATACCATCATGAAAACAGCAAAAATCTGTTGGTCCTTAGGATCACTCTTGATCAACGTGGTCATAGGACTGTTCATCTATTTAATGGTAACAGGTCCCAAAGGACTGGCGGAACGCTTTCAATTTGTTAATGACAACTGGACCCTTTACAGCGGACATTGGCGAGCGGAGTTTCTTATTATGATTCTGGTTGCCATAGGTGCAGTGTACTTTGCGCAGCAGTTCAAAAGCATCGGTTGGACTATCATTGCTATAGGGCAGTTCATTATCCTATGGACCTATCCCCTGATGTTAGGCGGATACAGAAATACCCCTTTTGAACTGGCTAATATGGCTAACCAAATGGCTATCATCACCTTTAATTTTGGCAACCTTGTGTTCTTTTCTGGCCTCTTTTTAATGTACCTCAAAAGTGAACTGTTACAGTCATGGCTGCGCTACCTAGCCTTGACATGCTCGGGAATCATTACGCTGCTCTTCTTTATTGTTTGCATTGATGTTCTGGAATGGAAAGATGTATTAATGGCGGCGCCGTTAGTCAATGTAATGTACCTTATCAATGCCTACTACGGTTTTAAAATTGATGTGCATCCAGAATTTAAGGTCATAACCCATAAAACATGAGAAAAGACCTTCTATTTATAGGGATAAGCCTACTCTCACAATGGCTTATAGCACAATCAGACAGTCTCTACGTAGCCGCAACTGAACCTTCACAACAAGAGCTTAATAAGGAAATCGCCCGCAATTTTTACCAGGACCTGTGGTTCACCGACAATACACATAAGTATGCAGACTATTTCGCCAACGAATATGTGGTTTACGATGTCGGAGCAAAAGAAGGCCTAAAAGAGTCTGCCATTGAGCAAAAGAAGATAGCCGATTTCTTTTGGTCAAATGGGGAAATGTCTGGTAAAATCGACTATCAAGTCGCCGATGGGAATAGAGTGGCCACGCGATGGTTTTGGACCTACAAACCAAGCTCACTGCTTGGACACTTTCTGGTTGGTGATGTTACCATCCCAATCGTGAATGTCTTTCACTTTGAAAACGGGAAGATTGTCAGAACTGACAATCACCGGCACGATATCAGCACCAATCGCACCAACACTTTCGTCATCAAAGGCGTATTGATCGGCCTTGTAATCGGATTGATCCCTACTATCATTGCATTTCGCTTAAGACGAAAACTTAAAAACTTGAATGCCCGTAGAATTCATTCTTAAAAGTTATGATGCAATCAATTCTTCGTATAAAACGTGAATCCAACCTCGGGGGCTTGTTGCTTATGCTCGGTGCATTAATCATTTTGATTACCATCGGTTTTGAATATCGAATCGGCTGGATAGGAGTGAAACGACCGGCTAGCGAAGTTCCCTTATTCATATTTCAAAAGTGGGATCGCTTACAAGTCATTTGGGGTTGGCAATGCATTGGTTTTTTTCTCCAGACCATAGCTTATGTATTGCTTTTGAAAAATTCCAGCAATAGCTTTAAAAGTCTGCTTTGGTCCCTTTTGGCCTTACTGGGATTGTTGATCGTCATTGCTTTTGGCATAACCTTGGGCAGCTATGGCCCCGCACTGGACGTTTATGAAACACAACCCGAATTGTTTCATTCGTTTAGAGGCGCTGTCCGGTCATTGTACAGCCCTGGTTTATTGGGGTTGGTATTCCTTACCATTATTTATCTCATCGATACCTTTAGTGCCAACGGCGTAATCAATCGAAAATGGGGACTCGTAGGATTCGCCCTCGTTCTACTGGGCATTGTGCTAAGCTTTGTTCCCGGTTTACCTGGAAAAACCATTGGTGCTGTCATTTTTTTCGTGCCCTTGTTCGTGGGATATGCCTATTGGTTAAACGCTTAATTACATTGTAAAAAATGAAGACTCTTATGAAGATTAAAAAAGCTTTACTAGCCTGCACTTTTCTTGTAACACTATCAATTTTTGGACAAGCAACGAACACCGATCTTGATAAAGATCGGAAAGTCTTAATAAAGGCAATTGAAGATTATAATAAAGCCTGGGATACTGCTGATGTTGATTTGGCCATAGCGAATTATTCAACCAACATCTATTGGGTAAATTCTGTAGGGGATGTCATAAGAAACCGCACAAAACTACAGGACTATTTGAGTTTCATTTTTAAACTCGACTTCGTTATGGAGGCAAAACGATTACCTCAACTGGATGAGATAACATATCTCGATGATGACATCGGTATTGTGCAATCTGTGCATCTTGAGTCGGGAGCAAAAAATTTTCATTTAAGAGTTTTTCAAAAACAAGGGGATAATTGGAAAATAATCAATCATCTGACCAGTAAAGAACATCCCAAGGAATAGATATTAAACCATAGCATTGAACATCAGCTCATCCAAAACCACTTTAAATGAAATCTCTTTTAATTATTCCATTCGTCTTTTTGCTCTTACTCTCTTGTCAGAGACAGGATATCTTGAACAAAACTACCGTAAGAATCCCAGGAGAATTTGAACCGCACGAAGCCATCTGGTTAGGGTACCGAACATTAGAGGGTTATGGCCATTATGATAAAGATAGTATTACCCTGGCCATGATCCGTGCAATGCACCCCCATGTGAAGCTGAATTTGATTGTTGAACATGATTCATTGGCTCCCAATGCTAAGGATTCACTTTTAGCTCTTGATATCGATACTACAAACATTTCCATTATTTATCAATCCCCTACGGATGTTTGGTACAGGGACCCGGGACCAATTTTTGCGCTTGAACAAGGAAAGTTAAAGGTGGTGGACTTTAAATATACGGGCTATGCCAATGTACCTCCGGATTCCATTGATGATTGGGCTAGAGCCCACGAAAAAATTGATCGCGAAATCGCGCAGCAGCTTAAAATAGACACCATCACTTCAATAGTAGCCATTGAAGGTGGTGGTTTTGAAACGGATGGGCAAGGTACAGTGATACAAGTGGAAGACGTTACGCTTAAAAGGAATCCTCATCTGAGCAAAGGAGCAATAGAAGCCGATTATAAGCGATGTTGTGGTATTGAAAATGTCATTTGGTTACCCTCAGGAATAGCGGAAGATCCCTTGAATTTTGAACGAATCGCTGGCAATTACTTGGGATACGGGACAGGAGGGCACACAGATGAATTCGTGCGCTTTGCCAATGCATCAACCATTCTTTTGGCTTGGGTCGATGAGGCTGAAAAAGATTTGAATCCTATTACACAGATGAATTATGAGATTCTGTCAAAGAACTACCAACTATTGACCGAAGCCACTAATACAAAAGGAGAACCGTATACGGTCATCAAGGTACCGCATAGCAATGCTCAAATAGAAAGGGATACCGTAACCGGCCAATGGTCTCAAAGCGCTAAAGACCATTTAAATCTCACGAATGGGGACACCGTGAATATGGTGCATGCCAGCAGTTACTTGAATTTTCTATTGACCAACAAGGTGATTATGCTACCCCAATATGGGGATGAAAACGGGGCAGTAAGTGCTAAAGACAACAAGGTCAGGGCTATTTTTGAGGAGTTGTATCCGGACAAAAGAATCATCGGGATTAACCCCATATCCTTAAACCAACAAGGCGGTGGGATGCATTGCCGCTACCAAACACAACCAAAAATTGATTGATTGTATTATCTAAACCAACCCATGATGAGGTATATATTAACTTTTCTCGTACTCTCTATTATTTCTTGCAGTGCCCCAATTAATCACCAATTAGTCATCTCCAATACAAATATCATCGATGTTAAGACAGGTGAAATTCTTACCAACCAAACTATTGCTATTGATGGAGACTCTATAGCAATCATTTATCAAGAAGAAACGGCATTTTCGGATTCCACAGAAGTTATAGACGGTACAGGAAAATACGTTATCCCGGGGCTTTGGGATATGCACGTGCACCACAACTGGAATTACAAAGACACCAATCCACTCCTAATAGCCAATGGTATCGTAGGGGTCCGAGAAATGTGGGGGGATATGTACGTTCAAAACAAAATAAAAGAAGGAATTAAAGATGGGACCATGGACGTACCTGAAGTCTACTCCGGTAGTATCATAATTGATGGGAAACGGCCGTATTGGCCAGGTTCAATTGGGGTAGGAAATGCCGAAGAGGCAAGAAAAGTGGCTTTGGAACAAATAGAAAGTGGGGTAGATTTCCTAAAGGTATATAGTTTACTAAATCAAGAATCATTTGACGCTATTGCCGAAGTGGCGAACGAAAAAGGAATTCCTTTTGCAGGTCATGTTCCTGATATGGTAACCATTCAGCACGCAGCTAAAATAGGTATGTCATCTGCAGAACACCTTTATGGGTTGCTTTATGGGGCCTCTACTAAAAGGGATAGTTTATTGAAAGCAGGTGTTTCCGAATTCCGAAACATTGATTTAATGATTAGCACCTTTGGTCAGACCCAATTTGATTCCTTATGCCAAATATTGGTTGAAGAAGAACTTTGGTTGTCTCCTACCCTGGTCACAAATAGAGGAGCTGCTTTTAAAACGGACAAAGATTTCATCAATGATGAACGTCTAAATTATATGGACGATTATA
>JBCDHD010000028.1:0-11980 GCA_038750505.1 Bacteroidota bacterium
GTCACAGAACAAAAGATTAATCCTTCAGCTACCGATGGGCAGGTACTGACCACCGTTGGAGGTAATGTCCAATGGGCAGCCCCTACCGCAGGAGCGGTACAAACCCTTGCCACTATTGATGGAGACGGAACCGTCGGTAATGAACTCGATCTGGCTGATGATGCCGTTACCACCGCTAAAATCCTTGATGGAGAGGTACAAACCGATGATATCGCGGATGCCAATGTCACAGAACAAAAGATTAATCCTTCAGCTACCGATGGGCAGGTACTGACCACCGTGGGAGGTAATGTTCAATGGGCGACACCCTCCGGTGCAGAAAATCTAGCAAACGATAATCTCACCCAAGACGCTGGGGAGGATAGAACGTACGACATGAATGGTAGCGATCTGGTTTTCGTTGATAACTCTGGCCTAGCCACCTTGGGAAATGTGGGAATTGGCAATGGTGCTAATCCACCACAAAACAAATTACATGTAGCAGGTGCCGGTAGGTTTGAAGGAATTTTGAATTCGGATGGTAATGACGGAGAGCCATCCTACCGCTTCTCAGGTGATACCAATACCGGTATGTTTAGAATAGCAGAAGACCGACTTGGATTTTCTACGGGGGGTTCAGAGGCTATGGAAATCGATGCCAACCAAAATGTAATCATCAACGAAGACTTGGAATTAGAAGGAGATGTTATTGATAATACGGGGGCTACTGGAGCTACTGGTGAGGTACTTACCAAAAATAGCGGTGGCCAAGTAATCTGGGCAGAGCCAGACTCAGGACCTGTAATTACATCAAGTGCTTTTACCGGTAACGGACAGTCCGGGACACCCCTTGATTTGGCCAATGATGCGGTGACCACACTTAAAATTCAAGATAATGCGGTGACCACGCCTAAAATCTTAGATGGGGCCGTTACCTCGGCCAAAATAAATGATGCGACTATAGACAATATTGACCTTGGGGATATGGGGGCCACAAATGGGCAGGTCCTACGATGGAATGCCACAGCTTCGCTTTGGGAACCGAGTAATACGGTAAACGGTACTGAAAAGCATGTCTTTTTTGCAGATACAGACGGATCAGGGATCACGGAGACAGACCGAAGCTTTTTCTGGGATACCAATGCCCGGGGTGGTTTAGGAGCCTTATATATTGGAGCAAGACGCCCGATTACACAAAGTGATGCGGTGCGACTACAATTGATAGATAGTTTACAAGGAGGGTTGGTCTATCCCCTAATGATCCAGAACCTGGCCACAGGATCCATGGCCAATGGCTCGGCAACCGGGATTTTGTTTTCGGTTGAGCGGGAAGGTAATTTTGGTAAAGGCGCTTTGGTCTATGAAAGATCGAATAATGGAGCCCGGGGCGATTTTCATTTTTTACAACGCGATGCTACGGGATTTGACACCGAAAATCCAAAGATTAACCAGGATGCGGTAATGACCATAAAGAATGATGGTAATGTTGGGATTGACACCAGGACACCCACTTCTACCCTGGAAATTAATGGTTCCGTGGCAGCAAGTATCCGATCTGAAAGTATTGGCCCTGTTACAGTAGGCGATAATGATCATACAGTGATCATAAGTGGCGGAGTAACCCAAGTAGATTTGCCAACAGCCAGTACCTGTACGGGAAGAATGTACATAATTAAAAATACTACAGGCACTACCCAAACCATAACCTCCTATGTTAATTCCGATGCTAGCAATGTTAGTGAAACCACGTTGCCAACCGGTATATTGAAGGTACAAAGTGATGGTGCAAACTGGCAGCAGATCAACTGATGAAAAAACTTTGGTTCATAGGGATTTTTATTATGGCTTGGGGCTCTAGGGCTCAAACCGGAGTGTACAACAGCGGCAACCTGCGTATCCATGAAGGAGGGCAACTTGGGTTTCATACAAATCTGATCAACGATGGGGTATTTGACCAAAATTTAGGCTTGGCCGGTTTTTATGGCGAAAATCAAAATAGCATCTCCGGGGCTTTTTCTCCTCGTTTTTTTGATATGGAGCTCTTGCAGGATAACGGTATTTTTCTGGAAACCAGCGTGGCGGTTCTCAACAATATGAACTTTATTGTCGGTAATGTGTTCAATGATTTGGCCAATCCCGCTACCCGGCTCGATTTTCTGCAGAATGCCTTCTACATTGGACACTCGGACATTGCTAAAGTAGTGGGATATGCAGGCCTGTCGAATAAACAGAATTTTATCTTTCCCGTTGGGGATAGTAACAACCTCCGCTCCTTAGGCATCAATGCATCAGGAGTAGTAACACAGTCGCAATGTGCGTATTTCCCTGAAAATCCGAATGCGCCAACCTCCTTCCCCGAGCAATTGAATACGGATAGGCGGGAAAGGGATTTAGGCGAGGTCTCCGAACGGGAATTTTGGGTACTCACCGGTAGTACTGCCACTACAGTAACCGCTACTTGGAATGCCCAAAGTGCTTTGGTAGATTTCGCATTGGAATTGGAAGATGTTACCCTGGCAGGTTGGAATATCCTATTACAACAATGGATAAGCCTGGGCACACAATCGGTAGTAGGCGACTTAACCGAAGGGTTTATTACCTCCGAAGCGTTTATACCGGATAACTACGCAGCCATAACGTTTGCAGCAAATCCGCTCCCTCAGGATAGTTTTATAGTGAACAATCCCACCCTTGGGAATTACTTCTTATCCCCGGATGGGGATGGCACCAATGATTTCCTGGTAATAGAAGGACTGGAAGAATCCCCAAATAATACTGTGATCATCTTTAACCGACTAGGCCAAAAAGTCTTCGAACGCGAAAACTATGTAAACGAATTTAATGGTTTTGCCAATGTAAACAATCTGGTGGTGAATAAGGAGGCCGGCCTTCCGGAAGGGGTATATTTCTACATCGCAATACTCAAAGACCTTGAACTGGAGTACCAGGGTTTTCTTTTCCTGAATCGGTAAGTTAAAGTACACCACTCAAATTTGTTTCAAGGGAAATCCTTCAAAACCCTTAAATTTCTTTTTACTTTTGAGTATCAAATTGTTGGTCCTCAGTAGTACTCGCAAAAAAAATGCAATGCAGCGTAGAAGCTTTATTCAGAAATCATCAACGGGTGTCTTTGCCCTGACAACGGTACCGACTATAGTTATACCCGGAGATCCAAATCCGGAGTATTCCATCGAAGAATTAATGGGAAAAGGAGATATACCGCTTGTAGGAGCGGGCATTAATCTCAGAAAGGATGCACATGATGCTTTTGTAGCGATGAAAAAGGCAGCATTTCAGGCGGGCTTTACCATTAAAATTGTCTCAAGCTATCGAAGTTTCGATCGCCAAAAAGTCATTTGGGAACGGAAATACAGAAGATATACGGAAGAGCAAGGTCTGGCACCAACAGCAGCTATTGAAAAAATAATAGAATACTCGACTATCCCGGGAACAAGCAGGCACCATTGGGCCACCGAAGTTGATATCATTGATGGCAATCCCACGGTTTCAGGCGATGTTTTACTGGCAGACAAATTTGAGAAAGGGGGGCCTTTTGAAGGGCTCAAAACGTGGTTAGACGAAAATGCCGCCAAATTTGACTATCATCTGGTCTACACCGATAGTTATTTCAGAAAAGGGTTTAAATATGAACCCTGGCATTACAGCTATGCCCCCTTGTCTATCCCTATGCTTACCCAGTTTCGGAAGAACAACCTTGCAAAGCTCATCCGAAACGAGGATTTTGAAGGTGCAGAACACTTTACCGCTGGTTTTCTAAAGGACTATATTCACAATAATATTTTGGATATCAATCCCTATCTGTTGTAGCGCTTTTTTGTACCTTCCTTGCTACAACACTACCTATTATGCGCAGTAGAGGAAGTTGGAAAATTCGCGTATTTATCGGATTGGCCATTGTTGCTTTTGCTTTTATACAACGCTGCAACAACAAACAGGAAAACCCCTACACCGGAAGGGTACAGAACATTAATATGTCTGCCGAGCAGGAGATCGCCATTGGACTTCAAAGCGCTCCCGAAATGGCACAACAGCACGGTGGGCTATATCCGGATCAGCGGATGCAGGCCTTTGTAGATGCTATTGGCCAAAAACTGGTACAAAATAGTATTGCTAGGGAAACCCCTTATCAATTTGATTTCCATTTGCTGGCAGACGATCGCACTATTAATGCCTTTGCCTTACCTGGGGGTCAATGTTTTATCACCTATGCGCTTTTCCGGCAATTAAATGAGGCACAATTGGCAGGAGTGTTAGGGCATGAGATCGGCCATGTAATCGGTAGGCATTCCGCAGAACGCATTGCCGAAAGTAATTTTTGGCAAACACTTACTATGGGTGCGTCGGTTGGTGGTGACATGGGAGAACTGGTACAAGGTTTAGGGCAAAATACACTTTTAAAGAACGGCAGGGGCGACGAATTAGAAAGTGATGATCTTGGCGTGTTGCTAATGATCCAATCGGGCTATGATCCTTATGAGTTGATTGAGGTGATGCAAATCCTGAAAGCAGCCGCAGGCCCTAACCGGGTGCCCGAATTTCAAAGTACACATCCCGACCCTGAAAATAGAGTTGAAAAGATCCAGAAAGCGATCAGAAAGTATCAAGGTCGATAAATCAGGGTGTTTATCGACAGATTGCTAGAATCAATGGAATATGCCTATCTTTACTAAACCAAAGCTTACGAGAACTTGACCCATTGTAGCTATAATAACGCTTAATACAATGGGAACACTTTTAAATTTTAAGAACGTTTATTTGGAGGCGTTTGACGATTGCAAGCCGGCCTACGTAGTAGTGCTGTTGAAATTGTATTCGGTCTTTTGCGCAGCGATGATCTTTATGGCACTGTATGCATTTATGTACAGAGCATTTACTGGATTTGAATTTTAATACGTATATCTTCCCTTTTTTCGTGAACACTATAGGGAAATCAAAAACCCTGACCATTGGTCAGGGTTTTTTGATAAACAAATAAACTCCCGTTGTTACTTTTTCATAGCGGCATTAATCACGTTAATGACTTCTTGCGCATCGGCTAGTTCGGCGTACTTCTTAACAGTGTATCCCTGGGCACATCGTTTCCTAAGATTCGCACCATTGTCAATAAGTACTTGTAGAATTTCCGGCTTATTGTATCTCGCGGCGTAATGTGCCGGGGTTTTGCCAAGGGACCTCTTATTGACATCCTGACCATCTGCAATCATTTTTTTAACCGTATCTATATCCCCTTGAATAATAGCTTTACAGAAAGCATTGATTTCAAAAGCTACAACAACACTGGATTCCCGATGTACTTCGGGTTGGGTCACGCTAGCGCTGACCAGCGCACCTGTCAAAAGCATTCCGCAGACCATACCTACGGTTAGGATCGTTTTTTTCATGATGAATAAATTTTTGATTATAGATTTAATTGATATATGAATAGACTTGGTAAACAGGGCATTTGTTACGGGATTAACAGTTATATAACTAAACTTTAACAAATCTGCTGTTTTTGTATCACACAAGTAACGATTTCGCAATCTCAAAAAAGGTGGAAAACGTTGGTACTTCATAGGATTTCCTCATATTTTTGAAGCCTAACTCCATTGCAATGAATAAAAAAGTACTCCTAATGATCCTGGATGGCTGGGGGATATCTCCGAACCCAGAAATTTCCGCCATAGCACATGCAAATACACCGTTTATCGATTCGCTCTACAACATTTACCCTCATGGAGTTTTGTTGACAGATGGCATGAATGTAGGCCTACCGGAAGGCCAGATGGGTAACAGTGAAGTAGGGCATATGAATCTGGGCGCAGGAAGAATTGTATATCAAGATCTGGCGAAAATCAACAAAGCGGTACAAGAAAACACTTTAAAAGAAGAAAATGTCCTAAAAGAAGCCTTTGCCTATGCAAAAGCAAAGGACAAAAAGATCCACTTGTTGGGTTTGGTGAGCGATGGGGGCGTGCACAGCCATATAGACCACCTAAAAGCCCTGGTTGAAGCGGTTGAGCAGTCCGAAGCGAATATAGCATACATCCACGCGTTTACGGATGGTAGGGACGTAGATCCCAAAAGTGGTAAAGGATTTTTAACAGATCTTGAAAAATTCTGTACGGACAAAAAGACAACCCTGGCCACGGTAGTTGGGAGATATTACGCCATGGATCGGGATAAACGCTGGGAGCGTGTAAAACAGGCCTACGATCTGGTTGTCCATGCCAAAGGAACAGTTTACGGCGATGTAGCAACTGCAATGCAGGCCAGCTATGACGCTATGATTACAGATGAATTTGTAGCACCAATAGTTTTGGATGAAAATGCCAAGATTGAAGCAGAAGATGTCATTATCTTTTTCAATTTCAGAACAGACCGGGGAAGAGAACTTACCATGGCTTTAAGCCAGCAGGATTTTCCGGAGCACGACATGAAAAAAATGCCGCTGTATTATGTAACCATGACGAATTACGACGATACGTTTTCTAATGTTAAGGTAGTATACGGCAAAGAAAAAATACAAAATACTATTGGGGAAGTATTGTCCAATTCCGGTAAAAAACAGATCCGTATAGCAGAGACAGAAAAATATCCTCATGTCACCTTCTTTTTTAATGGGGGCCGTGAAGCGCCCTTTGAAGGGGAAAAACGTATCCTATGCCCTTCGCCCAAAGTGGCCACCTATGATTTGAAGCCGGAAATGAGTGCCTACGAAATTAGGGATGCTATTGTCCCTGAGCTTCAAAAGGGAGAAGTGGATTTTGTTTGTCTTAATTTCGCCAACCCCGATATGGTAGGACATACGGGTGTAATGGAAGCCGCAATAAAAGCCTGCGAAACAGTAGACGAATGTGCCCGGGAGGTGGTTACCGCGGGATTGGAAAATGGATATAGCACCTTGATCATAGCTGATCATGGCAACTGTGATACCATGGTGAACCCTGATGGTAGCCCCAACACAGCACATACGACCAACCCGGTTCCCATTATCCTGGTAGATAAGGATATCAAGACCATCAAGGATGGGGTTCTGGGCGATATCGCCCCGACTATCCTGAAGTTGATGGGTATCGTTCAACCCGAAGCCATGACACAACACCCGCTTCTGTAAAAAATAAGCGCAAGAGGTACTGAAAAGATAAAGGCTATGGGCTGGTATAGCAATTGAAAGGTTTTATCATTTAAGATTATCTTTGCAGCCATGATTCTCATAAAAACGGCAGAAGAAATAGAATTAATGCGCGAAAGTGCCCAGGTAGTGTCTCGCACACTAGGCATGTTGGCGTCGGAGATAAAACCTGGTGCTAATCCCTTGAAACTGGATAAAATGGCAGAGGAATTCATTCGGGAACAAGGAGCTATCCCTGGATTTCTTGGAATGTATGATTTTCCCAATACCCTTAACTGGAGTCCTAATGCACAGGTAGTTCATGGTATTCCTAATAATGAGGTACTCCAAGATGGGGATATCATATCTGTGGATTGCGGTGCGCTTAAAAATGGTTTCTACGGGGATCATGCTTACACTTTTGAGGTAGGTGAAGTTGCCCCGGAAACCAAAAAATTATTACAGGTTACCAAGGAATCTTTATACCGAGGTATCCGGGAATTCAAACTTGGTAATCGCGTTGGAGATGTGGCCTACGCTATCCAATCCTATTGTGAAAGTCATGGGTATGGGGTGGTTAGAGAATTGGTTGGTCACGGCCTGGGAAAAGATCTACACGAGGATCCGCAAATGCCAAACTACGGAAAACGCGGGCGTGGAAAAAAATTTGTGAATGGTATGGTGGTTGCCATTGAACCCATGATCAACAGAGGTACACGAAGAATAAAACAACTCAAAGACGGATGGACCATTCTCACGGCAGATGGCCAGCCTAGCGCACATTTTGAGCACGATGTTGCGTTGGTCAATGGCAAACCGGAATTGCTTTCCACCTTTCAGTATATCTACGACGCCCTTACAATAACATCCGATGAGGAAGCCGAATTTAAGCGACACGAATTTCACTAATTCATAATTCTAACTTTTGCCCAAAAACCTTATCTATAAAACAGATGCCTATTTCGTAATCGGACCAGGCCTGAATGTCCATAATGAACTAGGAAAGAGCTTTAATGCGGCCGTTTACAGCGATGTACTTGAAATAGAAATAAAGGAAAATGGCATCCCCAACAAAAGGGAAGCTCGGTATGAATTTCAGTACAAAGGAAAGAAACTTCCCCGCTATAACTTTGCTGACTTTGTTCTGGATGATACATTTATTCCGGAATTGAAAGCCATAGAATCCCTTACCAAGAATTACACTATACAGGCCCTTAATTATCTTGCAGCATCCAAAATAAAACTTGGGCTATTGGTAAATTTTGGAGAAGATAGTATAGCTTATAAAGGGATAATGCTTTAGCCATTACAAATTCGTGCCATTCGTGTCAAAACTGTTTAAATATCTCCTGAATCTAATGCCCAGGCCCTGGCTGATAACCCTAAGTTATGGGATACGACCTGTAATAGCATTTTTTCTTAAGGGCCATACCTATACTGATCCTATAGATGGTAAAAGTTTTCGAAAATTCCTTCCCTACGGCTATGAGCATCCCAGAGAAAATGTCCTTTCTCCCTCTACCCTATCGCTGGAACGTCATCGGCTACTCTGGTTATTTCTACAGGGTGAAACCAACTTTTTTTCTCATCCACTTAAGGTCTTGCATTTTGCTCCGGAACAGGCCTTCTACCAACGTTTTAAAAACCTACCCCATCTCGAATACATCACTACGGATCTGAACTCACCTTTGGCCCAGGTGAAAGCAGATATTTGTGATCTTCCCTTCAAAGAGGACGAATTTGATGTTATCCTTTGCAACCACGTATTGGAACATATCCCTGACGATAAAAAGGCGATGGAAGAATTGTTGCGGGTAATGAAACCTGGTGGATGGGGTATCTTCCAGGTACCGCAGGACCTTAACCGGGAAGTAACTTTTGAAGATAATACGATTACCGACAAAAAAGAACGTGCTAGGATCTTTGGGCAATACGATCATGTTCGTATTTATGGTCGGGACTACTTTGAACGTCTAAAAAATATAGGATTCACGGTTGAAGCTGTAGATTATACCTCCCAATTTTCAGCAACGGAAATTGAAATGTACCGTCTGGCAAAAGGAGAACGCCTTCCCTTTGTTTCCAAACCTAAGGCGTAATTACAGCCTTAAATCCTGGTGTCATGAACTCCTGTGCACTACCTGCGTCATCCAGATAAATTATGTAGGCCTCCAGTGCAGTATTTTGAGTAAGCAACTGTTTGGAATCTTTCAGGTCCATGGCCATAAAAGCAGTGGCATATGCATCTGCTGTGGCACAATCATTGGCGATCACACTGGTTCCCAGTACTTTTGAATTCTTGGTATATCCTGTTTTCGGGTTTATAGTGTGTACATACTTCTCACCGGTATCGGGATCTACTCTGAATTTTCTGTAATTCCCTGAAGAGGCTAAAGCCCTATCCTTAAGTGAAATGATCCTTTTGAGTTGTCGTCCATTTTCTACCTGAGGATCATCAATCCCAACAGTCCACTGTTTGTTTGTAATTTTATTTTCTCCTTTGGTCAACACTTCACCTCCAACTTCTACCAGAAAATTCTTGATGTTTTTCTCCTCCAGAAGCGCCCCCAAACGATCTATAGCGTAGCCCTTAGCTATTGCATTAAAATCAAAAGATAACTCCTTTAGATCTTTTACTATGGTGCCCTTAGGGGTTAGCTTTACTTTGTTGAAACCCACATATTGCAATAGACTATCTACTTTTAGACTATCCAGTACAATTTGCTCTCCTGGCCCAAATCCCCATGCGTTGACCAAAACACCAACGGTGGGATCGAAGTAACCCTCTGATGCTTCATAGATTTCTTTAGACAACAAAAAGACCTCCCTAAACATTTTATCCACTATAATGGTGCTATCCCCTTCATTGATTTTAGAAATATCGGAATTTGGGAGATAGGTGGACATCGATTGGTTTACCACCTGGAATACCGAATCAATTTCCTTTTGCAAATCCAGTTCTTCATCTTCCAAGTAGATTATGGAATAGGTAGTTCCCAGGGCATCTCCTAAATTTTGGTTCCGAACCCAGTCAGGTGTCTCTGTGCATCCTGCTACCAAAATTACCAGAAGTAATACCCATTTATTCATGTCACATCTGCTTTTATTATTCATACGCTATCAACCCATCGTATTCCACAATATAAGGGGCATTCAAAAGTAGGGGAGACTTCCTGTTTTCTGCGTTTGACAATCCCACCCCGGCATAATAGGTTAAAGCTTCAAATTTCTCTGCGTGATCTTTCACCTTTTTCAAGAGTGCTGTGTCAAATTCCTTTGGATCTTCGGGATACAACACATAGCGCACCACAATAAAGTGGAGGGTTTTATCCTTTAAGCAAACAAACTGAGGGTCTTTCTTGGGTTTGCTATTTACCGCCATAAATTCAAATCCGTCAGCTTCCAACTGTTTTCCAACAAGATTCATCGCTAAGTTATGGATCTCCTGTGATGTTAGTTCTCTAGACATATTACAAAAAAACCGATGCTGGGCATCGGTTTGAATTTTTTTTCCCTACCAAATGTAAAGGGCAATTGGATGGACAACGGGATTATCCGCCAAAATCGTCAAAACGAATGTTTTCATCCGGTATCCCAAAGTCTTCTCCCATCTTTTGTACTGCTTTATTCATTAAGGGTGGACCACAGAAGTACAGTTCAATATCCTCCGGGGCCTCATGGTCATTTAAATAATTATCGATCACGCAATTGTGAATAAAGCCAATAAAACCATCCCCATCTTCATCATTAATATCTTTTTTGACCTTCCAGTTATCTTCTTCCAAGGGTTCAGAAAGTGCCATATAGAATTTAAAATTCGGAAAGTCTTTTTCCAATTGCTGAAAATGATCCAGGTAGAACAATTCGCGTTTTGAGCGACCGCCATACCAATAGGTCACTTTTCTATTTGTTTTTAGCGTTTTGAATAGATGGTAGAGATGAGAACGCATGGGTGCCATACCTGCCCCGCCCCCAACATAAAGCATCTCTGCTTCAGACTCATTGATAAAGAATTCTCCAAAAGGACCGGATATGGTTACCTCATCTCCCGGTTTTAGTCCAAAAATATAGGAAGAAGCAACACCGGGATTTACATCCATCCATCCATTTTTGGAGCGATCCCAGGGTGGGGTAGCAATACGTACATTTAACATGATCTCCCTTCCTTCTGCCGGATAAGAGGCCATAGAATAGGCGCGCTCTACGGTTTCTGTATTCTTCATCACCAGCGGCCACAGATTGAACTTATCCCATTCGTTCTTAAATTTATCTGGAGTTTCATGTTCCTCGGGATGCGCCGTAATATCTATGTCCTGATATTTTACTTCGCAAGGCGGAATTTCAATTTGAATATATCCCCCGGCCTTGTAATTCATCATCTCAGGGATTTCTACTACAAATTCCTTGATAAAGGAAGCCACATTGAAGTTTCGTACAACTTTACCCTCCCATTTTTTGATCCCAAACACTTCCTCCGGTATGGTGATCTCCATGTCTTGCTTCACTTTCACCTGGCAAGCCAATCGGGCACCCTCACCAAGTTCTCTCCTGGAAAAATGGGGAGTTTCCGTTGGAAGCGCTTCCCCCCCACCTGACAATACATGGCACTCACATTGGATACAGGTACCCCCTCCCCCACAAGCTGAAGGCAAGAATACTTTTTGGTTCCCCAGTGTAGCCAACAAGGAGCTCCCGGAAGCCACTTCGATCTCTTTTTCACCATTAATGGTAATGGTTACCGGACCAGAAGGTGATAATTTTTCTTTGGTAAATAAAAGTAAGGCCACCAAAAGAAGAATCAACACCAAAAATGCGACAACGGTAATTACTATAGTACCGACTGTTGAGGTAGCTAATATCATTTTATTCGTTTGTTATATCGTTATA
>JBCDHD010000029.1:0-10475 GCA_038750505.1 Bacteroidota bacterium
AATGGTTGTGGTAAGTCTACATTAATGCGTACCATTGCAGGGCTTCAAAAACCACTGAATGGAGACACCATCATTGCTGGCGTTGACGTAAAAAAGATGAAGCCCCATCAATATGCGCGACTATTGAGTCTGGTTTTGACGGATAAGATAAATGTGGGAGGTATGACCGTAATGGATATCGTTTCCATAGGACGTTACCCTTATACCAACTATTTTGCAAAGCTGCAACCAAAAGATCACGAAATCATTGAACATGCGTTGGATAGTGTTCATTTAAATGATTATACAGATCGCTACTTCCATGAATTAAGCGATGGGGAGAAACAGCGGGTGCTTATCGCCAAGGCGCTAGCGCAAGACACACCTCTAATCCTATTAGATGAACCGACCGCTCATCTCGATTTGCCCAACCGTGTGGAAATCATGAACATTCTTAAACGTTTGGCCAAAGAAACCAATAAGGCTATATTTCTGTCTACCCATGAGTTGGACCTTGCTCTTCAGACAGCGGATACCATCTGGTTAATGAACAGAGATGCGAAGATGGAAATTGGCACACCCGAAGACCTGGTCTTATCAGGCATGTTCGAGCGCGTGTTCAAAAGCAACGCCTTTACATTTAATAAGCATTCGGGGGCCTTCAAGGTAGTACATCCCATCAAAGGAAGGGTGTCATTATCGGGAAATGACGTTCATAGTGTTTGGGCCCGGCGCGCATTGGAAAGGGAGGGCTACCAAGTGGTAGAGGATCCAAATTTATTGCTTAAAGTGGAATATACCCATGATCTGTGGCAGCTAAGCATTCATAAACGTACCTTTCGTTGTCAAAACATTGCCCAGCTCTTACATGTATTGCGTAAAGAAACGTCCTTAGTAGGCCAAAGCAAATAAGGATTCAACTGCTTGGCCGAAGTCCGAAATCCCCTTGTTTTCCCCTAACCCTGCAGGGCAGCAAGGCGATTCCGACCACGGGTGAAGAGTTAAGGATTCTCACCGCTGCCCATGAAATAATGGGTTAATAAACGTTCCTTGGTTGATTTACTCCTTGGCTTTCTTTTTACGCTTGTAAAGGAAAAGGTTCCATTTTTCCTCTGCCACGCCATGTTTATCCATCTCGGCACGCGCCAGTATAAAAAAGAGGTCTGACAATCGATTAATATAGGCGGTGACATAGGGTTCTACACAATCCGGGTCTTCATCTGCAAGGCTAAACAAGGTTCGTTCCCCACGCCGCATTTGAGTTCGGCAAACATGGCATAGCGCGGAGATTTCGTTTCCTCCCGGAAGCAGGAAATAATCCGAAGGGCTACTCATTTCCCCCTCCAACGCATCAATCCATTGTTCGCAGAAATCTGCTCCATCTACAGGCCTTGGATTCGGGTTTTCTTTCTTGGAATCAGAAGGACGAGCCAAGTGCGACATCATGTCCATCAGGTCTTTTTGGATCCGGTGTAGGTTGCCTTGCCAACTATGCGCTGATCCCAGCTTGGCACGAAGTAATCCGATAGTGCTGTTTGCTTCATCCAGGGTGCCAAGGCATTCCATTCGTGCTCCATTTTTGGCAGTTCGCTTTCCACCAAACACCCCTGTAGTTCCTTTGTCTCCCTTACGTGTATATATCTTCATTTATATCTTTTTATTTAAATGTAGTGGGAAAATCCCGTTAAAAAATAAAATCAGGATGGTATAGAATTTAAATATTAATTCATTTGATCATTTTCATCCTTTTCTAAAAAGCCAATCAAGTCCATTATCGTGTTTTCTTCACCAAGATGATAATGGATATAAGAGGCCATTGTTTTCTTCTTCACAAAGATTTTCGTTTTAACTTCCATTCCCTTAGCATTTAATACAGTCGCTCTATAAGGGGTTTCTTCTTGTTCGATGAACTTGGCATAATGAAATTCATGCCCTTTTAATCGTAAGCGATCCAATACGACCTCTCGATAACCCAAACTCATCTTCGCTCCTTCCATACTGGTTGCAAAACAGAAGACATTGGCCATCTTAAATGTTTTGCCTTTATGATCTGTTATAGTTTTTCCCAAATACATCATGCCTCCACACTCTGCAAATATTTTCCCGCCTTTTTCTGCAAACGATTGTACACTTTGAAGCATGGAGGTATTGATTGATAGTGCTTCAAGATAACACTCCGGATATCCCCCTGGAAAATATACAAAATCGGATTTTGGTAATTTTTGATCTCGAATTGGGCTAAAAAAAACAACACTCCCTAAGGATTCCAAACCCTTGATATGATGTGGGTAGATAAAATTAAAGGCTTCATCTTTTGCAACCGCAAACCGGAGGTCTTTGCTAGTCCCTAAATTGGATGAAGGGTTAACTAACGATGGGTGATAGAATGTCTCATTAAGCAATGACTGCCAATCCAGCGTTATTTCCATCTCTGACGAAACGGTATTGATAGCATGCTCGTATTGTTTTATATCAGTGATGTCCAAACCTAGGTGTCGTGAAGGAATTTGAACATTATCCAAACTCCGTACATAACCAAATGACTTTACCCCGATATCCTCGCTAGCGTCCTTTAAAAAAGAATAATGCCTTTCGGAACCTACTCGATTGAATATCACTCCTTTTAAGTTCAATTTTTGGTCAAAGTCTCTGAATCCTTGAATCAGTGGAGCCACAGAATAGGCCATGGCTTTTGCATCTATTACCAGAATTACTGGAATATCCATTTTAATAGCCAATTCCGCAGTGCTGCGTTCAGCTCTATTGGCTCCATCGAACAAACCCATTACCCCTTCTATGCAACTGACTTGTTGGTTTTTTCCAAAACTAATAAGCTGCTCGTTGATAAATTGTTCGCTCATCATGAACAGGTCAAGGTTGATACCTGTTTTTCCACAGGCTTGGTAATGAAATTTTGGGTCAAGGTAATCAGGTCCTACTTTGAAAGGCTGAACTGAAATATCTTTTTTTTGAAATAATCGAAGTAAACCAAGTGTAATAGTGGTCTTTCCAGAATTACTTTTAGGTGCTGCAATAATAAATCGGCTTGTGTGAGCAGTTTTCTCGATCATGTTTGGTTCATCTTTTCATAGATTAAGCATATCCTTTTTCCTACCGTGTCTTTTGGAAGCTTTACAAGCTTGAACCCTCTTTCCCTATAAAGGGAATAAAGAGCCTTTTCCAGTGCAATACAATACTCAAAATCTTGTAATCGCTGTGCGTCCTTGCGGTAAATGGATTCCCATGTAGGAGTGAAAAAAACTTTTTGATTAAACTTGGTAAGATAGGGAAAAGTGCCCAATTGTTGAGGAATAGTTTTACCCTCTAGCCGAAGATAGGCGATTAAGTCGAGGATGGAGCGATCTGTAAACACAGCTTGAGGATTTGCATTAAGCTCAGCAATTGATGCTTCGTAGACCAATTCAGTAAATCTGTTCACATCCTGCCAAGGCATCCCTCTTCCCCTCTTTTCTTGTTCACTGATAATGACTTTTCTGGAAACTTCATGTATGCACGGATATTTCTTCTCTAAGGCATTGATTAAACTGGTTTTTCCTGTGCCAGGAGCCCCTGTAATGATATATTTCTTAGTGTATGGTTTCATTTACAAGGTAAACAGTTGCACAATACAAAATAATGATGAGGATGCTACTGGCCCAATTTACATAAGATGCTGTTTTCAAGTGGTTATCGGTAAGGATACGAGGAGTATCCCCGATGTGCGGTTTTTCCACAAGTTTTCCCTGGTAGTAATTTGGTCCCCCAAATTGACAATTAAGGATATAGACCAATGCTGCTTCCGGATATCCTGCATTGGGACTCGAGTGCTTCTTGCCTTCTTGAAAAATGAAGCGCAACCCTTGCAGCTTTCCCGTAACCACCAACATTAGGAAGGCTGTGATTCGCGCAGGGATAAAATTGGCAACATCATCAAGCTTCGCAGCAAACCTTCCAAAGGCCATGTATCGATCAGATTTGTAACCTATCATGGAGTCCAGAGTGTTTATCATCTTGTAGGCTACCGCACCGGGAACACCTAAAATGAAATAATACAATAGCGGGGCGATCACTCCGTCACTCAAATTTTCTGAAAGCGTCTCTAGGGTTGCGGTACGTATCTGTTGTTCGTTAAGCTTTGAGGTATCCCGCCCTACAATCCAAGAGAGCCGTTTTCTTCCAGCCTCCAACCCTTGATTTTTTAATACGCCAAATACCGCCTGCCCCTCCTTTATGAGTGTTCGGTTAGCTAGACAATAAAACAATAGCACAACGGCAAGCGTAGTTTCCACTACAGGATTTACTTTGCTCAACCCATCGAGCAAAAGATAGGATGATGCATAGGTAGCGGAAACGAGTACGATTGTAAGTAGGGAACCTTTGAAGAATCGATGCGGGTCATTGTTCAAAAGCCTTTCTCCTATGGAAATAACCTTCCCAAAAAGTACAATCAAGTGGGGCAACCAACGGGGGTCCCCCAACAAGGAGTCCAGTGCAAAGGCTAGCAATACGATATAAATTGGGGCTACTTCCAAAGTTTGAGGGCTTTTATTAGGGAAGCATTAGCATCCTGGCTTTGTGTGGAAAGACGAATGTATTCCCCATGAAGTCGGCTGAAATTGGTCGCATCACGAATCAGGATACCATGTTGGTTTGCTAGGTACTCTTTAAGTGTAGCGGCCGTACCTTTATTTAATTCAACCAGAAAATAGCTCGTGTGGCTGGATTTTACTTTCAACCAACTGATCTCTGAAAGTTCTCTGATAAATTCTCGGGTTTCTTCAAGCAGTTCTTCGACATTAAAGAGCCATCGGTCATACTGTTCAAACAATAGTAATCCTGCCTTAATGGCAAGTGCATTTACGCTCCATGGCATTTTTTTGTTGAGGAGTTGTTCGATAATACTTGGGGAGGCGATGACATAACCCAACCGTATCCCAGGAATGGCGAAAGTCTTGGTCAACGATCGTACAACGATAAGATTGTTGAAGCGCTTGACCATAGGAGCAAGCGATTCAATTTGATTCGTGAATTCAATATAGGCTTCATCGACGACAAAGGTGGTAGAAGGTGCTTTTTCTATAAATGGCATTAAAGTTTCGGCAGGAATAATGCTTCCATCAGGATTATTGGGATTACAAATAAAAACAACCTGGTAATGCTTAGGTTGGAGTGTTGACATTTCAACTAAATGGTAATCCAGCTCATGGATTTTGCAGGCATCTTCGTATTCCGCAAAGGTCGGTGCAACGATTCCGGCGGACCTCCCAGAAAAAATATGTGCAATTAAGTAAAACGCTTCTGTAGCTCCATTTGTAAACAAAAATTGGTTTTTGTTTAAATGAAATCTACTTGATACAGCTTCATCGAGCTCCTCTGCCTTCGGAGAAGGATAGTTCTCAATTGTACGAACTGTCGATGAAATCTCAGCTAAAAGCTCAGGAGGACATCCTTTATAATACACATTGGAACTAAAGTTGTGCTTTATTTTATTGTTATATCGATGAATATCATCCCCATGTCCATTGATCATGCCTCTTCACTGTTTTTGATTATGGCATCCATATCCAAATGCTGATCAATCCATTCGGCAAGCTTATCGTATTGTGCTTCCTTAAATTGTAGATAATCCTGCGCTTTTGCCTTCTTATTTTTTAAATGAAGTAGCTCATTCACCACTATCTGATTGTCCAAAATGCCATGAAGATACGTTCCCCAGCTTTTGTCCCCATCAAAGTAGCCTTCCGGTGATCCGTCAATCACATTTAGGTGTTTGCCATTTGGGACTTTCGTTTCTCCCATATGGATTTCATATCCCATACACACCCTATCGTAATTCTTAAAGGTAAAGCGCTGCTGCGTAATCGTTTTTTCTTTCGTTAATGTTGTAGTAGTATCAAACAAGCCTATACCCATCTCTTTGCCGCGATCACTTTCTACATTAAAGGGATCTTCAATCCATTTTCCCATCATTTGATAGCCGCCACAGATTCCGATAATGGGTATTTTACGGTATAATTCTTGAATGGTTTTGCTAATTCCATCCTTTTTCAACATCACCAAATCTTCGATGGTGTTTTTACTTCCGGGAATGACGATCACATCTGCTTGTTTTAGCTCTCTCTTGTCTCTGGTGTAGTACACATTAACGGGTGGTTCTTGTTCCAGAGCCTGGAAATCTGTATAATTTGACATGTAATGAAGGCGTACAACGGCTACGTTCAGCTTCTCATTGTGAGCAGTTGTGTTCCGTTGCGTAAGGGCTACCGAGTCTTCCTCCTCAAGTACAATGTCAGAGGAATAGGAAAGCACTCCAAGAACAGGCATTTTGGTCAACTCCTCCAGCATTTTTTTTCCTTCTTCAAAAAGGGTATAATCCCCTCTGAACTTGTTGATAACAATCCCCTTTACCAACTTGCGTTCCCATTCTTCCAGCAGGGCAATAGTACCATACACACTTGCAAAAACTCCACCTTTATCGATATCCGCGACAAGATAGACACATGCATTTGCGGCCTGCGCCATTCGCATGTTCACAATATCCCGATGCTTCAAATTGAGCTCGCTGATACTACCGGCACCTTCCATTACAACAGGGTTGAATGTACTGTTCAGCGTATGGAAAGCCTTTTGTGCTTCCTGAAATAAATGGTTTTTATCATTTGCAAAATATTGCCTTGCTGTCTGTACACCCAGTGGTTTACCGTATAACACCACTTGAGATTTGTTCTCTGCCGACGGCTTCAACAAAATAGGATTCATCTCGACCCTTGCCGCCAATTTACAGGCCTCAGCCTGGACAGCTTGTGCTCGTCCAATTTCAAGTCCATCGGGAGTTGAAAAACTGTTTAGTGACATGTTCTGCGCCTTAAATGGTGCAGGGTCGAAGCCATTGTTTTTCAACCATCGACAAATGCCTGTAGTTACCCAACTCTTGCCAACATCAGATCCAGTTCCCACAATCATAATGGGCCTTAATTTCTCCATGTGGTATTGTTTTTATTTCCTTTATGCATCGTGCAAATCGATATAAAAAGATGTTATCAAAACTATTCAAAGTCATGAATAAATACTAATTTGCATTTCGGTGTTTTGGTGGATTTTCTTCTAATTATGGAGAAAGCCTTAATATGGGAATCCGGTGATTTGAAATACGATTTTAGAATTTAGAAGTACGACGTCTTATCCTTGAAAAATCGTAATTCTATAATCGTGACTCGTAACTCAGAAATTCCGGAGCTGTACCCGCAACTGTAAGTTCAATAAACTATGGTCAAATATTTTCCACTATCCTAATGTACATCGGGATGGGAAGGGAGGCCAAGTTGAGCGAGCCAGGAGACCTGCCAAAAAATACCAATATCAAAGCTTTCGGGAGTAAAGGCTCAATGATACATTCTTTACTAACCAATAGAATCATAACTTAATGATAGTGGTTTGTATGAACTAGTGCCATAAGCCTAAACCCTTTAAATCCATTGGGTGTTTAGAAAAATGGCATAAGGAATGACTATCGATTTTGTTCTTGTAAGTCTGCAAACGCTTTTTCTTTGTCTTTATGGGGCACAGGACATTACTTCACTGGTAAGCGATAGAAAAGTGTATTGGTTGGTAGTCGCTACCGTTTTTTTTTGCAGTACACTCGCATGCATTTATTTTGGAAGCTTTATAAAAAATAATGCCCAACTGATCATTTTTTTACTACTACTGCCGAATTACCTACTCCACTTAGGTGGCGCTGATTTTGGAAAACTACTAAAAACAGTAATCCTTGCCGGGATAACGTTTATGGCATATGCTTCCTTATACCTTCGATTGGAGTTGCCGGAAGGATGGTTGATAATTCCGTTCGTTTTTGTGGCCCTCATTGGAATGACTAATAAATGGCTTGGTTTTCTCGTGAAATTGCAGGAGTATTTTCTAAAAGCAGGAACGCTACTTACGTTACTCTTTATGGTGGAACCCATTGTCTTAGGCAGTGTGCAACAAAACCTGAAACCCGTTGCTACCATTCCTTTAACTGAAATTATTAATCAACAAAACTTCTTGCTGCTTGGTGCACTGATTGCACTGATGCTTGCAGGCTTTTTTTGGAAAGAGAAATCTAGATTTTAAACCTATGAATATTCTGGAATCTATTTTATTGGCCATTGCAAACTTGTTGTACTATCCGGTGCTATTGGGCGTGCTATTTGTATTGATACATCAAGCTGTGGCAGTGGGTAAGTTTATGAGCGAATTGAAACAGCGACGCAACAAGAACTTTAAAAGAATCAAAGCGTTTGAAACGGAACATGCCGATTATTTTAAGGCGCCTGCGGCTACCTATAGAGCGATAGAATATGATCTTGTCTCGAAGCTTCGCAAATGGCGCCAAAGCTATAACAAATCTCTCAGTGCAAATCGGCTGGTAATCAAAGCAGGACCTTCGCTAGGTCTTCTAGGCACACTTATTCCTATGGGTACCGCACTCGCATCCCTGTCCCAAGGAGATCTTTTGGTGATGTCTGCCAATATGGTGACCGCTTTCACTACTACTGTGGTCGGTATGGCTTCTGGGTTAACGGCGTTCTTATTGCATTACAAGCAAACGGAATGGATGAAAAAAGACCTACTCGAGTGCGAGTCCTTATGTGAAAAAAGTTTGGTGGAATGGGAGAATGCAGAGGCAAATACGGCAAAATTAATCAACAGTTAAGCAATTGTAACAATGGGTATACTCAGAAAGCATTCGATATTCGATGAGGAATTTACCTCGGAATCAGACCCTATTAGCAGTATGGCCAACTTGTTTGATGTGAGTATAGTGTTTATCGTAGCGTTGTTTTTTGCCCTTTTTATGGCCTACAGTACACTCGACTTGTTTAACCCCGATTCGGAATTGATCATTACCAAGACCAGTCCCAATGGTGAAATTCAGATTATTACGAAGAAAGGGAAAGATATCAAAATTGAGAAAGTAACAGAAACCACTGAGTCAGGGAGAGGTGTAAAACTTGGAACTGCATACAAGCTCGAAGACGGCCGGGTTATTTACATACCAGAAGAATAAATTCATGAGGAAACCTATACTTCAATTCATAGGTCTTGGCTTTCTTTTGCTAGTCGGCAATGTAAATGGTCAAAGCACAGACCAAAGAAAAATAGATATCGCCCTTATTCTCACCGACTCCTACCGTTTTTTGGGTGAGGGCACCTCCAAGGATGCACAAACCGCTTTAGCCGCTTATGGCGTTGAAGCCGAGGTGAAGAGTTTCTATCATTCAGACTTAGATACACTCACCTACAAAGAACTAAGCGGCCATCAGTTGATATTCATCGATATTATCAATACCGCGAAGGTTGGGAACGTATTACCTCTCTTAAATAAGATGGCGAAAAGTGGAAGGAAGGTTTTTGCTGTAGGTTCAAACGAAACTTCGGGTCTTGGAGAATATGCTTCTATCCAAATGGATGCAAAGACCATTGAATTTTATGAGCAGTCCGGGCGTGAAAACCTAGTGGCCATGATATTGGACCAATGCCAACGGGCATTCGGTTTCAAGGTTCCCGAACAAAATCTGATTCCTATGCCTGAATTTGCCTTGTGCAACATTCAAAATAAAAAAGTCTATGAAGATTTTGAATCGTATCAAAAGGACTATGCTGCTCATATGAAGGGTAACCCTTGGATAGCCATTAATTTGTGGCGAAGCGACTTTTTATCTGAGCAATTGACACATTTCAAGGAGTATGCCTCACAATTTGAAGAGAATGGTTTCAATGTACTTTTCTATTATGGTTATCCGGGGAAAAAAGATGTTGAAAAGCTGTTTTACGATACCAATAAACAGCTTGTTCCAGAAGTAATCTTGGCACAGGCCGCATGGCTTGGAGCCAATCCACACGCCAATAGGGAGCTATTTGAAAAGCTTGGTATTCCCGTAATCAATATGGTTCAGGTAAATCAGACCGCTGATGAATGGATGGCGAATGCTAAGGGGATAGCTATTTACAAGCGCACCAGCTCTTTGAATATTCCTGAACAGATGGGAATGGTACAGCCCATTGTGGTAAGCAGCAAAGAAAATGTTGATCCCACTATAAAATGGACGGAAAAGCGTTCCATCTTATTCCAAGTAAAGCGGTTGTTAAAGCGGGTACAGAAAATACACGTTTTACAAAATAAACCGAATGCTGAGAAACAAATAGCGCTGATTTATTACAGCCACCCTCCGGGCAAGGAACTCTTAGGAGCCAGCTACCTCAATGTAGTCCCCAACAGCCTTTATTCCATACTCTCACGATTAAAAAAAGAAGGATATTCTTTAGGCAACGAGCAACTTTCTGAAGATAGTGTTTTTGAAAGGGTTTCCACTTATGGGCTTAATATCGGGCAATGGGCGCCCAGGGAAATAGACAAACTGGTACAAAAAGGACAGGCAACACTGGTCCCAATGGAGCTGTATCTGAAATGGTACGCAAAACTGTCCAGTTCTTTAAAAAAAGAAATTGAGCAA
>JBCDHD010000030.1:0-7397 GCA_038750505.1 Bacteroidota bacterium
ATCGTATGGAACTGGGAAACGTACAGAATTCGATTACCCTCGAAGGGCAGAACCTGGCCGATGCCAAGGTGTTCGACTTCTTCGGGGTACAACGGCCCGGTCGTGCCGTTTTTGTCAAACTGACCACACAATTTTAACATAAATGACTATTTATCAAAACAAATTAAATTTTAAAATGATGAGAACGATAAAATTATTCAGTCTTTTACTGTTCATGGGCCTGTTCCTTGCCGCATGCAGCGACGACGACCCGGCACCGACAACCGACCCTGATACACAGGCCGATCCCGACCCTAATCCTGACCCAATTTCGGAAGTGGAATCGGCCATTATGATTGGCTACCGGGTGAACACACCGCAGGGAGCCGTGCGTTATTTCGAAGTACACGAAGAATTTCCCTCAACGATAAATCCTTCAGAAGCCATTGAAGTAGGTCTCAGCGCACGTGTTTATTCTTTTGGGGAGCATCCATATACGTATAACGAGAATGCGGGCACCATGACCAAATGGAACGTAGACAGATCGACACTCGAAATCTCCGTAGGTGGCATTGTCAGTTTTGCTTCTTCAGGTTTTTCAGGATTCGCGGGTGGCCCACCGATATTCGTATCGGAGACCCAAGCCTTTGTTTCCAATCTTCGGGAAGGAGTGGTGTTGGAATGGAATCCAAGCACGATGGAAATTACGGAAGTACTGAACGTAGACCCCCTCCCGAATCTTGGCGAACAGTACCAATCCGTCACCGGCTTTTATGGAGAGTGGAATAAGTACATAACCAGCAGCGGCAAAGTGATTATGGCCGTTGAACACTACGGACCAGAAACTTGCTGCGATGAGGGCTTCCTAGCTCAGCCTGCTGGTGCGATTGTGGCAGTATTTGATCCGGCCAGCGGTACCATTCAATACAATCAGGACGATAGGCTTTACAGTACGCATGATGACCTGCTCTATGATCCTGTTACCGACAATTACTACGCCCCGCCTGCGGATGGCAATTCACACACATTTCAATATTTCGGGGAGGATTTGGTCAACAATCCATTTGCATTGTTGAGGCTTAATAACGATGGCTCGTTCGATTCCGATTTCGCCTTGAATTTACCCGATAATATTGATTTTAACTTTTTTATCGACGCAGACTTTATTTTCGATAACAAACTTGTATTTACCTATATTGAAAACTTGGACTTCCCATTGGCTTATAATGAGCGGTGGAGTTGGTTTGGAAGTGTTCCCACTACTACTTCAGTACTAGATATCAACACCGGAGAGGTAACACCCTTCGCAGGGTTTGGTCAATATTCTTTTGCCACTTATATAAACAACGCCGATGGAACCAACTTTTTTGAAGCGTTTAACGGAAGTGGTGAAGGCGGACTCCTCCGACAGGATGGGTTTGACTCTTTTACAACGGTTACCACTATGGAAAATGGTCGTTTCCGTTGGGTAGGCAGTTTATGGGGCGAGTAAACAATGCATACAATTGTTCGTAGCTGATAAGCTATAGATGGGGAGGTATTACCTAAACGTGGGTCCCTCCCCTTCCTTAATTTTAAATAAGAGAATTGCTCATTACCATGAAGAAGAAGTTCAAAAAATATATTGGACAGCTTCACCTTTGGTTAGGTTTGGCTTGTGGAACAATCATATTCCTTCTCGGTATTACGGGGTGTATTCTGGCGTTCGAGGTAGAACTAAAAGAGCTGCTACATCAAGACAAGCTTTTTGTTGAACCTGAATCGGACTCCCAACCTTTACTATTGAGTCGTTCACTAGAACTAGCTAATCAATCCCTTGGAGAAGATATAAAAGTACAACGACTATATGTGCCGAGTGACCCCCAACGGTCGATTATCGCGGTGAATTATACGCCCGATTCCAATCCAACGGGAATTTGGTACTGGGATTCAATGGAACATTACTTACATGTCTATGTTAATCCTTACAAGGCCAAAGTGCTCGATAAGGAAGATGAGACCTTTGAGTTTTTTTATTTCGTGGAATGGCTTCATTATAGTCTTCTTTTAAAAACGGAAATTGGTCAGCCCATAATTGGCTATGCCACCTTGATTTTTGTTTTCCTGTTGTTTTCTGGTCTCATACTATGGTGGCCAAACAACAAGAAGGCTTTTAAGGCACGCTCTTGGTTCCAATGGAAGTCCACAACCAAATGGAAGCGGAAGAATTATGATCTTCATAATATTGTAGGATTTTATGCGATGTTTTTGGTCATTTTTATTGCCCTCACCGGTTTGATGTGGGCCTTTACTTGGTTTAATGATGGAGTTGTCTGGTTGGCAAATGGTGGTTATACAATGGAAAAAGAAACCGTAAAAGTGGAGTCAACCTATTCCTTCCCAGGTACAATACGTCCATTGGACGTCGCACACCAGTACCTTAAAACCAATTATCCAAAGGCCAATACATATCATGTCAGGCTACCTGAGGATACCTTTAGTACCATCGGTATATACGTTGATTATACAAATAATACACGGGATGTTTATCTCCAATTTGACCAATATAGTGGTCAATTGCTTCATACAGGTGGACAATGGGAATACAAAACCAATGGTGAAAAAATATCGGCTCTTAATTACGATATTCACGTGGGCGCTATCGGTGGCATGGTGGGTAAGACCATAGCTTTTTTTCTAAGCCTTTTTGCTGCTAGTCTTCCTGTTACAGGATTTTTGATTTGGTATGGCCGTACTTTTAAAAAAGTAACGCAAAGAACTAATCAGCTAAAGGGACCGGTTGTCCTACATGAGTCCTCTTAAATCAACCATTTTCGGGAATTCGCCTTTACTCGCCCTATTTAGGAACCCTAACTATTTATGTAAGTCAGCAAAAAAACAACGACATTTCTCTTAGATGTTGAACCATTTTTTCAAGTAGTTATTTAGAACAGATAACTGTCCGATTCCGCACCTCAATGCAGCGTAGTTGTCGGGCCTTACCAAGATAAATTGTGGCTTTTTAACCTCATAACGTTTATGTGCTACTTCATCAATGTCGTAATATAGATTATCGATTGGATAGGTCGTATGCATTGAAGAAGTAATCCAAAGCTTATCAATAAATGCGTAACGAGAATCCAATGAACTGAAGTCAAGTGTAACTTGTTGTCCATTGTCGAACAAAAGAAGTTTCCATTTGGGCCTCGCCAATTCATTGAACAGCGATACTTCTTCGTCGGTCGACGCTTTTACAATATCGGCATCCAATATTCTGTACCCGGCCGGCACCCCTTTCTTGCCCAAGTAATCCTTCGAGAGACTACTTTCTTTATAGTTTAATGTTAATTGACTGAAGGCCCATGCGAGCTTGTACCAGAATTTGTTGAGCAGCCCGTTTCCATATTTTCTTAAAAACCACCTATTAAACTTCGGGGCAGGCAAGGTATACTTCAGAGTACTTATCTGTACTTTTTCCAGAGCAATCCTTACCGCGAGTCTTTCTTCATTATAAGTTTGGAGTAGCTTCGTCGATGCGTATCCCTTAAGGACATCGCTGAGTTTCCATGCAAGGTTGAGACCGTCCTGAATTCCTATGTTGAGACCCTGGCCCCCATTGGGTAATATAGGGTTACAGGCATCGCCTGCAAGAATTACGCGGTTGTCGATAAGCGCGGGCGCGACTCCGGTCAACAGTTCCCCGTGGCTCAACCATATGGGATTGGTGAGGGTTGCACTTTCGTCCCCGGACATCATTCGGAGCTTCTCCTGCATTTCCTCTATAGTGGGCTTACGGTTTGCCAAGTTTTCCTTGGGTTCAAAAGCCATAACCTTGGTATTGTCCCCGGGCAAATGAATAATCGCCCCGAAGCCTTCATCGTAATAATATAACCACATCTGCTTCATCGTCTTCAAACGCTTCCATTTCAGGGTCGCATCGGCCTGCCAGACGTACTTTCCGGTCTTGACCGGTTCAAAATCACAGTCGGTAAAAGTCCGCGTAATACTTTTGGGCCCGTCGCAACCTACTACATATTTGAACTGGTGGACATATTCTTTGCCGTCATGTTCGATGGTTACCATTACCCCTTCATCATTTTGCTCCAGATGGGTAAGACGGTGATTGAAAAATACTTTATTTCCAGTTTCCTCAAATTTCTTGTCCAGATTTCCATCAATCAGGTCCTGCCCGAGAAATAGAACGTCGCTATGGGGGCTCTCGGTAAGGTGCATGTCCCTTGGACTTACGTTGGTCCCGTACATTCCCATCATATAACGAGTCATTCTTCCGCCTGTCTCGTACATGATATCGGTAAGCCCGTAGACGGACAATTGTTCCAAGGTTCCCTGCATGAGATTGGTGGCCTTCGTGTAAATGGAAGTGGTTTCTCTTGATTCTATTAGCATCAAAGAGTTTCCAAGTCTTGAAAGGGCGTTTGATAGGGCAAGACCAGTGGGTCCTGCACCGACGATAAGCACGTCCGCTCTGAAATCTACCATAAAATAAATGTTTAGTTTTCGAGCGAAGATAACTAAATGTTTGTAAAAAATGACCCAAGGTCATTTTTTTATTCCTGATATGAAAACAGAGATATATTCTTCTATGATTTTATCCTCGGTAAGCCCAGGATGGGCTCTTATGGCCTCAGACTTCGACTTGATTAGCTGCATGATGCCCACTGTCATTCCCCACATGCTGAAAGATAGGATTGCTGGGTCAATTGATTTTTTTATCTCGTTTTTGGATTTTCCTTGCTCAATGATGGACACAATAAGTTCGGTTATTTCTTTTATTACCGATTGCATCTCAGGGGTTTCGGTTTCGCGCTCAATAATCTCGTAAAAGGAAACAAGTTCATAATACAGCTTATTCTGTTTCAGAAAAGTGTAATTTGCCAATACTATTCCTTTAAGTTTCTCAATTGAGCTCTTGTTTCCGAAAATGTTCTGTTTGAAAATATTCAAAAGCATTATTCGCGCCTTCAGGGCAAGTGCCCCAATGATTTCTTCTCTACTTCCAAAATACAGATACAGCGTACCCTTTGCCAGGTTTGCCTCTCGTGCTACGTCATTCATATTCAGGGAATGGAGACCATTTTTGAGCATAAGATCCTCTGAGACCTTTAGAATCGCATCGTGTTTAAGTTGTTTTTTAGTTTCTCTTTTCACCCTAGAAGAATGCTTAGTGTCCAATTTCAACGTTAAAAGTAATAAACTGCGAATAGACATGTTGCAGTAAACCACTATGTCTATTGTGTCCGCAAAGCTAGGTGTTTGGGATATTACTAGTGTCATAAATGGAACCATTTAGGCGAATATGACTCTCCAAGTCAATCTGTCTTATAAACTCACCAATTAAAGAGACCCCAAGAAACATAATTTAGAGAACTAGTTCGCATCGTATATGGCTAGAATTAACAAATGATAGAAAGTTACCTCTCCTCATTTTTTCTGTCATCATCAAAGAATCCAAGATTAACAATTTTCTTAAATAATTGTTAAATTAAATTATTATTTGGAATAAATCTAAATAAAATTTGGATTTCCAGTTTTGGCAACCTAGCTTCATCTCAAATTATTTCAAACGTCATCTCATCGCCGGTCATGAGGGTAAGGAAACTGGATACGGAAAAACTTGATGTCGCTACCAAAGAAGGTTTTGATTTAGTGTATAGCAGATATTCAACCAAGATTTTTGGGTTTTTCATGTTACATCTTCAAGACAGGATACTTGCTGAAGACCTATTACAAGACGTTTTTGCCGACCTATGGAGCAAAAGGCATCAAACCAAGATTTTGGGGCCCATGGAAAACTACCTGATAACGGTATGCAGGTACAAACTGGTGGATTATATAAGAAGCCAAAAGAAAGAGTTGCTAGTGGATTTAGAGCTAAGACCAGAAAAATCCTCGGAAGAGACTCCCGAAGAATCTCTGATTTTTTCCGAATTCAAATCGCGGATGTTGAAATCCTTCAAACAAATGCCCACCCGAACAAAGGAAATATTCCTTTTAAGTAGGAAGCAAGGACTTACCAACCGCCAGATAGCTGAGAATATGAACCTAAGCGAAAAAACCGTGGAATACCATATTGGAAAGACTTTAAAACATCTAAAGACCTACTTGTCCTCCTTTTTTTAGAGTAAATCATATCTATTTTTTGTTTGGCAATGGGTACCGTCTGTTACTAGTCCCCCTTCACACATTGTTGTTGGCATATTTCTAGGCCGCAAATAACATCATAGTTTTAAAATATTTGAAAAAAAAACTGAAACCCGTTTAGGGTAAACTTCGATTTTTACGACTACTGGATACGATTACAGTCTAACTAAAAATATCTGGTATGAAAATTTCAAAGGAATTGCTTCAAAAATATGCATCCGGTACCTGTACCGAAGAGGAACACGAATTTATAGAGAAGTGGCTGAATTCGGGTGGTTCGTTTTCAGAAACAGGTTATGAAAGGCTTTTTGAACCGCGAAAGGAGATTGTACGCCAACAGCTGCATCGACGTTTATGGCACAATTACAATACTATGGGAAGAAATACAAAAAGGGTCATCAGATTGTCAGCAGCTGCATGTATGCTCTTTGGCGCATTCTTGGGCGGGCGTGTCTCAGCCAACAGCAAGGCTCCCGTGGCCTTGGAATCCCCAAGATTTGAGGAGCACCTTTATATAAAAGGGGTAAAGGATGTCCAAGGAGATTTGAACCTTCCTGGAGATTATTTCAGGGTAAGGTTTGATGGAACCCTTCGGCTTTACAATGCCTCCAAAAAAGTTCAGGTGGTGCAGTCTGGAGACAGTCTCTTTACTTTAGAGCCCAATCGAGCGTACTATCTAAGTGGTAACACAAAAAGGGCTGAACTCAATTATACGTTGACTCCTGGACCTGGAGATGTTGGAAAATTCGACCAAAGCGAAACCGCACTTGGTTTTTCCATTTTGAGGTTGAATCGATAATACATGAGGATTACTTCTTTTTTCATCATGTTACCATTCATCACCCATACTGCCCAATTGCAACAGACGACCAGAATAGAAGGTATGGTTTCAAATGCTCTGGGCCAAGCCTTGCCCTACACGAACGTATTTATTTCGGACTTGGGCATTGGTTCCGTGGGCGATGCCAACGGCTATTTTAGGTTGGAAAAAGTGCCCATGGGAACACATATCGTTACTGTGACCAGTCTTGGCTTTAAAACGGCGAGCCGAACAATAAAGGTAGGAAAGGATGCCATCAAAGGGTTGAACTTCCGCTTGGAGGAGGAAACTAAAGACCTTGAAGAAGTAGTTGTAGAAGGCAAGAGCGATGCCAGTAAGCTGCAGGAATCGGCCCAGGCGGTGACAGTGGTCACTACCGAGACGCTAAAACTGCAGACCGCCGACCTTGGCGAGATCATGGCAAAGACCGAAGGGGTCAGTGTACAGCGCGGCGGTG
>JBCDHD010000031.1:0-6226 GCA_038750505.1 Bacteroidota bacterium
AAGGTCCCATTGAGAAAAACCCTTCATTTCGTGTACCCAAAATTGAAATTTGGTGTTAATGATTCCTTCCTTGTAAAAGTCCCACCCCATGTGTTCACCCCATGGCAAGAGGCCTGTTTTCTTGAGCTGACAGTTTTTGAAGAACCATAAGATAGAGGTGTCGGCTTCTTGTCGGTACGTTTCAATCTTGGTTAATGCGGTCAATCGGTGTAAAAGCCCAACCAAACCTCTGGATAAAGAAGGGTTGGCTCCGCGGTGGGTACGGTCCCGCTTCCGTATTCCTTTTGGAGGTTGCGGAGGGTTATTCTTATAAACGTCACCCGTATTGCGATTCACGGTTGTGGCGAAAAGAGGTGAGCTGACTTCCCCATATCGATCACGCCCGTTCCGGATCATGAAATTGGCATAGTCGATGGTGATTTGAAGATAATCTGATCGTTGGCTCCCTCCGTAAAGCGCATTAAAAGTTGCTTCATCAAGTAAACTATATTTGGCAGGAGCTACATACGGAACGGCCGCTTCAGGAGAATAGGTTTTAAGGCTACACCCCATTAAAAAGGTTAGTCCTGTAATAGGATAAAGGATTCTGAATAAAAACCCTGTTAAAGGCGAAGGACTATTCAATTGAGACCTGATCTTTTTTTAACCAATTATGCTCGACAATGATTTCTTTCGAATCCTTTGCTGAAAGAAAGGTTTTTAAATCACCTGAAACTTTGCAACTGTGTACCAATACATCATTACAATTTTTTAATGCCATTGCGGGTGTTTCAATAGTAGGTGGAGTAGCGCTAAAGTTATCAATACCTACGTCAGTAGAAAATAGCAGCTTCAGCGGCTCATTTTTTTGATTTTTGATCTTTACGTCTCTCACATCCAATTCATTAACATATTGAATGTCGAATCCGTTGACAGCTTCAAAATTGGAATTGGTGATACTAAAATCTTCAACCGGAGCTTCCGGTAATCCAAAAATATTTCCGGCATTCGTCACATTGATCGCAGTGATGTTATCTAGGTGAATGTTCCTGAAGAAAGGTGTTTTTACCGTTACTTCGTACCTGCCGGTATCTTTTTTACCATAGTACATGTCAATAGAGATGGCATCTCGGATGTTTGACATAATAATGTTGTTTACCCGAATATTTTCAACCACTCCTCCGCGGCCCCTTCCGGATTTAATTCTAATTCCTCTGAGCGTACCGTTAAATACGCAATTGGAAACGGTCACATTTCGAACATCTCCGGACATTTCGCTACCTATTCCAATGGCGCTCCGTCCATGTGCAAAGGTGCAATTGCTTATAACAACATCTTCGCATGCTTTACCCACGCGCCTTCCGTCTTCGTTATATCCTGATTTTAAGGTAATGCAGTCGTCGCCTACATCTACAAAACAGTTGGTGATACGTACATTTTTGCACGATTCGGGGTTGATGCCGTCTGTGTTGGGCGACTCGTAAGGTTGAATGATGGTGATTTTATCTACATTCACATTTTGACAATAAACAGGATGGATCGTCCATGCCGGGGAGTTGAGAAAGGTCAACTCACTGATCAAGACGTTGGTACAGTTGTACAAATTAATTAACCTGGGGCGAGGTACTTTTAGCGGACTTCCGGGAGGGTTATCGGGCTCTCGCTCTCGGATTCCATTCTCTTTACGGAGCTTTTTTGTTTCCTCACTGGCTTGCCACCATTTTTTACCCTGACCTTCAATAGTACCTCTTCCGGTGATAGTGATATTGTGCAAATCATGTCCGGTAAATAACGAGGCATATACTTTCCGCTCTATTCCTTCCCATCTGCCATCAATGATTGGGTTGGTTTCAATGTTATCGTCAAAAATCAAAGTTGCTCCCGGAAACACTTCAAAGATGATATCGCTTTTCAGAAACAGTGGCCCGGTTAAGTATTTTCCCGGAGGTACAATTACCTTTCCTCCGCCATTCTTGGCGCATTCATCAATGGCTTTTTGAATGGATTTGGTGGTAAGAGTCTTTGCATCTCCAATGGCGCCGTAGCTTTGAATGCTATAAACTCCGTTTTGCTGAGCCCGGAGCAGTTGGGCGCTGAGCATTAGAACAATGAACACCTGAAAAGGTAAGCCTGAATGTTTCATGATTATTTTAAAAGAATTCAATTTGGAATTAATTAATACTATTTATACTGGCGTCTGAGAAAAGATTTTTTGATTTAGAATCATTTGCTAAAATACCCTTTGAACTCCCTAAAGAGCAGTTCTTAGGTACTCCCGCCATTTGGCAGGTGAGGGTAGTTTTCAGCTTTGAAGAAAAATCTTTTCCCGGACGCTTTAAAGACACTTTTTTCCTGTTCAAAAAATTTAGTCGGACACCAGTAACTTTTTAATTGAATAAATGGTGTAAACCGATAAAGTGATCCATCAGGACAAGATAATTAAAGACGACGTTTTTGAATTACCATGTTACATGATCAACTCTATTTCCTAATACGAAATATTAACTAAAACCCTGATTGTGTTTACGATAAAACATAAAAATCTCATAAGGGAGCGCTCCAACGATTTCGTATGTATTTTTTAAATTGCATGTTACAGTTCATTTAAGGGTTTTTATATAAGAGTTCCGATCCGATGAAAATAGTTAATGGTGTATTTCTTTTAGTAGCAATAATACTTGGTGGTTGTGACGCTACGCTTGAATACAACCCTGCAAGGGAATATAAAAGTATAGAAAAGGCATTGATGTCTAAAATATTGTTAGCGGAAGACAGCACGGTCATAACCTTGGAGGAGGGGCATTTTATTTTTAAGAATAGTCTGATACTAAACGGTAAAAAGCACGTAACCATTCGGGGAAAAGGGATAGACAAAACCATTCTTTCATTTAAACTGCAAGAGGACGGAGCGGAGGGCCTGAAGATTGCCAATTGTGAAAATATTGTGTTAGAAGATTTTACCATTGAGGATGCCGCAGGGGATAACATCAAGGTCACTGATACAAAGGGGATAACTTTTAGAAGAATTAAATCTGCATGGACTGGAGAGATTAGCGAAGAAAACGGGGCGTATGCGCTATACCCGGTCATTTGTACGGATGTGCTGATTGAAGAATGTGAAGTGCTGGGCGCCAGTGATGCGGGGATTTATGTAGGTCAATCAGAGAATGTGATTATTCGTAATAATATCGTTTATTGGAATGTAGCGGGTATTGAAAGCGAAAACTCGGAGAACGTAGAGATCTATAATAACAAGGCCTACAATAATACCGGTGGAATATTGGTATTTGACTTACCGGGACTTACCCGGTATGGTAAGAACATCAAGGTTTTTGAAAACGAGGTTTATGATAACAACCTTGAAAACTTTGCCCCTCCGGGCAATATTGTGGGAACGGTGCCCCCGGGAACGGGTATCATGGTACTTGCTACGAAAGACGTAGAGATATTTAAGAATAAAATTGACGATAATAATACAGCGAACGTGGCCATAGTAAGCTATGAGCTTATTGATGCCATGAAGGGAAAGGACAAAAAGGAGGAAAAAGAGAAAAAAGAAGAAGCATTAACAAGTGCACAACGGTTTGACAGAAAGTGGAAGAAAGATAAAAGTTATAACCCTTATCCTCGATCAGTCTACGTACATGACAATACGTATTCGTCGAGCTTACTTCCCAACCTGGGGAATGATTTTGGTAAATTATTCTTGTTAAAGTTTGGGTTTAGCAGGCCAGAGGTTATTTGGGACGGAATTCTTTCAGAGGATTATTTTTTGCCTACCGGTGGGGTAAATCCCGAGTATAAAATTTGCGTTCAGGAAGCTAGCATCAAATCCGCCACACTGGATGCCGCCAATGATTTTGAAAATCTGGCGTCTAACCCTGAGTCATTAAATTGCACTTTATAGATGAAAAAGTTTGCATGGATTCTTTTCTTGGGTGTGGTGGTTGCCGGCTGTAACAAAGAAAAGCCAAAGCAGAACATTGTATTTGAGGAGGAGGTCTTTGATGCGGCTGATTCCTATGCGCACCTGGGATTTGCAAAGCTGTCCGAATATAATTTTTTCCAAGGTGATATTGCGGATTTGATTCCTGCCTCCAATGTGTATCCTTATGACCTCAATACACCGCTCTTTTCAGACTATGCATTAAAAAAGCGATTTGTTTACTTGCCCGAGGGTAGTAAGGCAGGCTACCATGAAACGGATGTCTTGAAGTTTCCCGTAGGCACGGTACTTATCAAGAATTTTTATTATGAAGATGCGCAACTGGAAAATAAATCGGGTAGGATCATGGAAACACGTTTACTTATCCGCAAGGAGGGAGGGTGGACAGCATTGCCATATATCTGGAACAAAGAGCAGACGGATGCATCATTAGAAATAACCGGGGGGACACAAAAAGTTTCACTTCTGGGCAAAAATCCAATCGACTACCAGGTTCCGAACATGGGTCAGTGTAAAGGGTGCCACGAGCTAAATGGAAAAATAGAACCTATTGGGCCAACTGCCCGCCAACTAAATAGAACTAACCTTTTCGATGGAGAGAAAATAAATCAATTGGTAAAACTCTACGAAGATCAACTGCTCGATCTCCCGGCATTTGATAGTATCCCTGAGCTTCCGGTATGGGACAATCCTAAAACCGGATCGCTGGATAAGAGAGCAAGGGCCTACCTGGAGATAAACTGCGCACATTGTCATAGAAAGGAAGGCCCGGCCAAAAATTCGGGGCTTTATTTACTGGCTTCCAATGAAAATGAAATCGGGATAATGAAAGCGCCGGTAGCAGCAGGACAAGGCTCAGGTGGACTACAGTATGACATTGTTCCGGGCAGGCCTGAGAAATCCATCCTCTATCATCGTATGAATTCAACGGAAGCCTCCGTGATGATGCCTGAATTAGGAAGAAAGTTAATCCATGAAGAAGGAGTCAGGTTAATCAAAGAGTGGATCGCTGACATGAACTGAATTACGTTTTATTACTTTGGTTTATCAGGACTAAGCCCCCGATATAATGGAGATTAAAGAGCAGGGATCTGCTTGAAATTTGGGGCTTGGTAAAAACTCTGTTTTCGCTCAGAAGGAATAATGATCGTCTATTTTCTATCTGGGGTCGGGACTTACATTCTTTTTTAGCTTGGGATCGCAATTGCAGTTTGAGGCACAGCCTGGTTTCCCTTTCATAGTATTAAAAGCCAGCCTGGCTAAATAGCCTAGTGCAATGATGAAAAGTAGTATAACTAAAATTTCCTGCATGTAGTCTAAGAACTTTGAAAATAGTGTATTAGTTCTGGGTATGCCAAATTTCTTTTATGGTTGAGAGCATCTCTTGGTGCACTGGTCCGGCCGCAATAATTTCCCTACCGAAAATGTAGTCATTGTCACCTTTAAAATCCGTTACCCGGCCTCCGGCTCGTTGTACAATAAAGGCTCCCGCAGCCACGTCCCAGGCGTTGAGATTATATTCAAAAAAACCTTCAAATCTGCCACAGGCAACATAGGCGAGATCTACAGCAGCGCTCCCTAACCTTCGCAGGCCGTGGGTTCTCTGCATGAACGTATCCAGTATACTCAGGTATTGTTTCATTTGCTCAAAGTTGTAGTAGGGGAAGCCCGTGGCCAGTAAGCTGTCTTTCAGTTCTTTGGTATCCCCTACGGTAATACGCTTATCATTACAATAAGCCGGACCATGTTTTATGGCATGAAAGCATTCGTTTCTGTTTATTTCATATACAACGCCAAGAATGACTTCATTTCTATGCATTAAGGCTATACTTATGGCATAAATTGGAAGGCCATGAGTGAAGTTAGTCGTACCGTCAAGTGGGTCTATCACCCAATTATATTCTTCGCCTCTTAATGTTTCCGTACCTTCCTCGGCAATGAAGCCTGCCTCCGGTAAAATTGCTTTACACGCATGTACCAGCTTCTGTTCTGCCTGCTTGTCTACATAAGAAACAAGATCGTTTACCCCTTTCAGCTCTATGCTATCTTTACTGAAGCGAGCGGCCTCATCCTGTATAAATACTCCTACTTCCATGCACGTGGCTCGTACCTGGTTATTGATGGTTTTTAAATCTATCATTTGATTTTACCTTTTATTACAGCATAAACCAATATCATTATACTTACCCATGCGGCAGTTCTGCCAAGCCACTCACCGTTTTCTGAATAATTTAGATCTGTTACGCTGCTATTCCCGGCATAAACTGTGTTTAACTCGGCTAAAGTAACCGGTGTTAATTC
>JBCDHD010000032.1:0-3352 GCA_038750505.1 Bacteroidota bacterium
TACATCGATTTTGTGTCGATCATAGTAAGGCATCTCCCTGTCAGCCGCCGGTGGCAGAGGGGGATCCGTGGGTAAAGTACGTTGAGCCATCAACGGCTGGCTCATAAAACAAAATGTACTTAATAATATTAATAATAATGTTCTCATATTTTTAATTTTTTTGCTGATGATTTTACTTGTTTTAGTCCTTGGTGATCTTTAAGAACATACCGTTCGGGTTGACCGAATACGTGGGGACCGCTTGAAGTACATCCCAATGCTCCAACACCTTGCCATCCGGCGCGTAGTAGTAGAGATCAACAGCAGCTGTGCCGAGGTCATCGGGATCCGTCGTATCAAGGTTGCGAAAATTGACATGGGCCATGGCCCAGTCTCCGATGACCATGATGCGGTGAACATCAATTTCTACGGGATATTGCTTAACTGAAGAAGAGAACACCATGGCAAGACCATTGTAACCGTCCGGAACCATCGTGCTGTGCTGAACGTAATTGTCGGATAAATACTTCTTCAGGTTAACGGGTGTGGGCTCCGTAGACAGAATCTTGTAGATCTCAATAATATCTTGTGCGCGCTTGCGTCCTTCATCATCAACAACAATGATTTCTGTGGTGAAATTTTTCGGAACCACATTAACCTTATCCATCTCTTGATCTTGAGATTTTATTGGTCGTCCATCTTGTGCGTAGGTGCCTATAGAGAGAATAAACGCTCCAAGGAAATACATCACAATTAATTTGAGCTTAGTTTGGTACATTGTTAAAATAGTTAGATCGTTATAAAAAATTACCGGTCTAACTATTTCAATTAGGGAGCCATTCTAACTGGAATAAGTTAATGCTTTGACTTACAGTATTTTATGTTTTTATGAGATGGTTGGAAGTCATTGAAAAACACAATATTTCGTAGTTATTCACCTAGTCAAATACGAAATGTCGTAGGACGTGGGACTGAATCAACAATATCGTTTTTCGATTCCTAACTTCTTAATTTTTGAATCTAAGGTATTTGGATGTACGTCAAGAAGTTGAGCGGCTCCATTGATTCCCCTAATTTTTCCTTTTGCGCAGTCTAACGCCCTTAATATTATCTCCTTTTCGAACTCCACTAGCGTCTTCATGGGTTGAGTGTTATATGCAGACGTATTACTTAAATGGTGGATAATATTTCTATTTTCATTCAGAGTGATGTCAATCGTAGTTCCTTTGGCGAGAATAACTTCTTTTTCAATAACGTGTTGTAATTCCCGGACATTACCAGGCCAACTGTAATCCAAAAGTCTGGGCATGGTATGCCTTGAAAATTTCAGATTGGCTTTGCCTAATTTTTTGGAATATTGATTTAAGAAATGATCAGCTAAATCCGGAATTTCTTCTTTTCTTTCTTTTAATGGATCCAGGGTAATAGGAAAAACACTTAGCCGGTAGTATAGGTCAGAGCGATATTTTCCCTCTTTTACAAGCTGAAGCAGGTCTCTATTCGTTGCTGCAATGATTTTTACATTTAATTTTATCGGCTCAGTACCGCCAATCCTGACGACCTCCTTCTCCTGAAGGACACGTAAAAGTTTAGGCTGAAGTTCGAGGGGCATCTCGCCAATTTCATCCAGGAATATAATCCCATTATTGGCCATTTCAAACTTACCAATGGACCTTTTAAAAGCACCGGTAAAGCTTCCTTTTTCGTGCCCAAATAATTCAGATTCTATTAACTGAGCCGGAAGCGAGGCACAATTGATCTTAACCATGGGCTTGGAAATCCCTGAGTGATTATGGAGTGACCTTGCCACTAATTCTTTTCCTGTGCCGGTTTCCCCAACAATTAAAACCGTTGTATCAAGACGAGCGACCTGCTCTATTTTTTCCTTGAGCTCGATGAGTTTCTTACTTTTTCCAACAAAGCCTGTAGGATAACGATCCGTTTTAATTTCGTCTTCCAAATAATTCTTTTCCTGTACTGCATTATCCCGTAGCATAATTAATTCTTTGAGGTATAAGTTATTTTGTACTGCTACTGATATATGGTTGCCCACGGCCCTAAACACGTCAAAATAAGCCGGGCCAAAAGGGTCTTTTTCCGGAGAAAATATACCGAAAAAACCCAGGTAAGTGCTATTCAATTTAAGTGGTAAGAACATGGAGCTTTGGACACCTGTGCTTTCCAATAAGTTATGAGCATCTTCATTTACAAACATCGTTTTTAGTTCCTCTATGCTGTACATGGTTGGCTCGTCTCTCTCCATCACTTTTTTAAAGCCATCGGTAAGTGGCATTGGGTTGAATTTTCTCATCTCCCGATCTATATGCTCAATGAAACTTTGATCCACATCAGGAAAAGACGTATCTAATGTGATTGTCAAATTCGTTTTAGCTTTATCCAATATGGCAAAATGCGGAGGTACTTTTATTTCAACCAGTGATCGTAATGATTTGATCACAGCGCTGAAAAATGCATCGCTGTCGTTGACATAATGGACTGCTGAATTGAGTTCGAATAAAAACTTCCTTTCTTTCTCAATTCTCGACATACTCTTATTTTCCATCAGAAGTATTTATTTACATTAGTTATAAGTGCAGACGGGAGAAATCATCAGAAAAGGAAAGATTGGACCTTTAACTAAAAAGATCCAATCTACCTGTCGGTCTTTATTAAAGAAAGATTCTTTCTTCCGATCAGAAGAAGAATCGGCCGACAAAATCAAGCCTTGTCCCTTTACCTTCCGTACCATCCGCGGTCTCTAGGGTTTGATAATTATATTCAAGGCCGAATGCGGCCACATCAACTGGGCTCCAAAACAGATTCACTGTGTATCTTTCGCCCCCGGAATACAACAGTCCGTTAACCAATTCAGGGGAATCCAACTCGAAAACGCTGGCCATAAATGTGGAGCGCACACGATCTGACCACCAATGTTGATAGGTGACAAATGCTCCAAAAATCCCCGTGGCTTCGATATCACCATTATCAGCAATGTGTCCGTCAAGACCTCCTACATCAACAAAGGATGAATAGTAGTGAACGAACCCTTCGCCAAATTGTGTGGCAAAGCTAAAGTTGTCCTTATCATGCCAAAGCGGAAGATTAATGCGACCGGAAAAGTTGAAACCACCGGTATATACCTCTTCTGCTGCCGAACGCAATTGCATGAAAAGTCCGGCAAGACGTACATACCCCCAGGGTCGTTCTAACCTTCCGAAACCAATGAAATTAGGCATGGCCTCAGAGCGGTATTGCTCATCGGAACCGCTGTATTCAAACGCAGGATTCTCAATACCAAAACCCCAGTGAGATCCTTCATGGTTGCCTCCTCGCATGTATACGATAGCAGGTTGTCTCAATACCGGTGCAGCCA
>JBCDHD010000033.1:0-2526 GCA_038750505.1 Bacteroidota bacterium
GAACGACTTGACCGTCTTTTATCACCACGACCGCGGCACCCGGCTTATCAGGCGAAATATATTTTTCAAATAATTTATCTACCTTCTTGACACCTGGATCGTTTCCTTGAGATAGGGACATTCCAGAAAGAAGAAAGGCTACAATGAATGGAGTGAGTTTTTGATACACAGTTGTTGAGTTTTGATTGAATTGCTATCTAGAGACCTACAAAACAGATTGAGGTTGCATGTCTTAATTTTGACATGTACTAACGGCATTAAAATGACATTTAAAGAAACAGATGACTTTTCCAACTGGACATATTGATCCTGAAACGATTAGCTTAAGAAAGGCAACCGTAAAAGACAAAACATTAGTGGTGGCCTTTGATTACAACCTTAATAAAGTAGAGCATATCGAACTAAAGCGGGAGGAAAAGATCACCAAAGCCATAGCGGACGAGCAATGCTTTATCATCGTGGCCCATGGTAAGGCCGTAGGTTTTATCCTATTTGATTATCGCTTTTTTGACCAAGGTTGGATAGAACTCATTATTGTGGAGGAAAAATACCGAGGAAAAGGAATAGGCAGACAAGCCCTTGAACTTGTCTGCAGACTAAGTAAGACGAACAAGGTGTTTACTTCGACTAATCGTTCGAATACTCAGATGCAAAAAGCAGTAACTAAAGCCGGTTTTTCTTATGCGGGAAAAATAAACGGGTTAGATGAAGGGGACCCCGAACTATTCTATTTTAGAACGAATGACGACAGGAAATGAAAAAGCGATAGATATAAAAAGCCGCTTTCACCCCAGTTCAAATTAAAGAGTTAAAGACTTCCCGTTACCGTGCATTTTCAACAAACTCGCCACAAGTGATCATCCATCGTAACAGGGCCGTGGGCAACAATTCATCTTATCAGACCTAGGGGTAGGGTAAATGTCTTTAATGAGGTTATACGGACAAATGATATACCTTATGAAAAAAGTAATTTTTTATTTGGCCCTCTCAGCACTGCTGGTGACACTATTATCCTGTGACCAAGAAGATGATATAAATTTGGATAATTCTACTTCTGATAACGCACTTTCCGAAAATTGTGTGAACAACTTTAGCAGTCCCAATTTGCCATCAACGTGGCAGCCTTGGCAATGGAGTGGATACGAAAAATTTCCTTCACTCTATTTTGCGGCAGAACCGGAAGGTTATCTAAATGCTTCTCAAATGCAGAAGATAAGCCAGTTTAGCCTGGCCATTTTAGAGTTTAGAATGGGTCAGTTTGCCGAAGAATTTACCACCGGATTATGGGCAGGCGGAGATTTAGCCGGTTTTATGGAAACCCAGGTTGAAAATTTTAAAACAGCTCATCCCAACGGACCACCTATGCTTGTTTATCGAAGTGGAATGTGGGCGGGTTCTATGTATGAACAGCAATGGATTGCTTTACAAAACCAAGACCTTTTTATTGAAGATGAAAGATTGTGCGAAGGATTCATAAACTACCCTAGAGATGTAGACGAGTCAGGATTTGAAACAGATTTGACATACTGCCGATGGGATTTTAGGAAATGTGTTACTCAAGAAGCGTACGCCCACCTAATTGAACTCGCCGCAACCGAAAACACGGATGGGGTATTCTTCGATAATGCACAAAGCGTCTCTTGCGATGAAACCAATCATCTGAGTTATATGACACAAACTGCACGACGCTCGTTTATGGAATCGCAACTTGATCTTTATAAAAGAGTTTTTTCAGAATTGGTAAACAACGGAAAATATCCAATTTTATCAACCACTAATGGATTTTCTGATATTGGAGCTCAGGTACCTTGGGAAAATGATTGCCCTCTGGCCGAAGAAGCTATACTAGAAGCATTGGACGGGATACCATTTGCCAGGAATAATGAGTTCTGGATGTGGAATTTAGGAAAAACTGCTTCAAAACAAATTAGAAACTCACTCCGAGAAACAGAATATGGGATTCCGTTAATAGTTCATATGCCCTATTTCCCAAATGACGGAGGATGTTTAGAGGGCTGCATCACCTTAGATGGAGTTAACAAGTCGTTTACCCGTGATGAGTTTTTAGAATTTGGTATGGCGGCATTCTTGGTAGCAATGGGACCAGGAAGCTACTTCGGTTTTTCTGATATGCAAAATGATCCGGAATTAGGCGGCTGGGGTGATATAAGTTGGGATTATTTTGCGCAATATGATGATATTGTCACAGGACAACCTATTGGTGACGTTCAGGTAGGTAATGATGGAATGATATTTACAAGGCAATTTGAGAATGGTAAAGTATCGGTAAATTGTGCAGATGGAACATATAGTATTGATTTGTAGAAAGACTGTTGTCGACACTCTACCTTTGGTACAGGTTATACTTGAATACAATTTACACTCATTTTTATCCATCATCGCACCCCTAAAATTATCACATCAAAATTGGATATAGCCATCGTAAATGACCTATTCGTGACCATTCCAAAAGGATCGGTCGACATGAGGGATGACCGAACCAAAACCACCTGGTCAGTGGATATA
>JBCDHD010000034.1:0-2303 GCA_038750505.1 Bacteroidota bacterium
ATTTTAAACGAAAAGGCCATTCTTGCTATGGGTTTATCAAACCCTATTGGCGAGATTATCGAGGTTTGGGGAAAACCTAAAATTATCGTTGGCGTGGTTAAGGACTTCCACTATGAATCCCTGTATAAAGATGTACGCCCCTTGTTTTTTCTGCCGAACCCGTTTTACGATAATACCCTGGTTAAGCTCAAATCGGAAAATATTCGAATGACCATTTCGGAAGTTGAAAAAGTTTACAAAAAGTTCAACCCTGATGCCCCCTTTGAATTTGACTTCTGGGACAATAAATACAATAGTCTTTATGAAGCCGAACAACGAGTGGCAAGTCTTAGCAAAATATTCACGGTATTGACCATAACCATTTCGTGTCTTGGGCTGCTGGCCCTGGTCTCGTTCAGCAGTGAACAAAGACGGAAAGAAATAGGTATCCGTAAAATATTGGGTTCCTCAGTGCTACGAATAGTAACGCTACTGTCAGTCGACTTTACCAAGATGGTACTTACCGCTATCTTTCTGGCCCTACCTATTAGCTATTTTGTAGCTAATGAATGGTTATCCTCGTTTGCCTACAGGATCGACCTTACCTGGTGGTGGTTTGTGCTTTCCGGCCTGTTAGCCTTGCTAATTGCCTGGTTGACCGTTGGGGTTCAAACGCTAAAAGCCGCCAATATCAACCCGGTTGAATGTATTAAAGATGAGTAAACCCATCCCTCCGCATATTGCCCTAAAATTCCTGCGCTGGTTCTGCCGAGAGGATTACCTCGATGAAGTAGAAGGGGATCTGCTGGAAATCTACGAAAGGCAGGCATCCGAAAACAGGAAGAAAGCCAAGCGAATGCTTTGGTGGAATATTTTAAAGCACCTGAGGCGCGACTATTTCAAAACTTTACACACACGTCAAAACGCAATAACCATGTTCAGTTATAATTTCAAATTGGCTATCCGAAATTTTCAGAGACATCGCACACAGTTCTTCATAAATCTTATAGGTCTTACTACAGGACTTACCTGCGCATTCCTCATCTATCTGTGGGTGCAAGATGAGTATTCCATAGATAAGTTTCATGAGAATGACGATCAGCTGTATCAGGTCATGAAGATGGAAGTGTACAATAATGAGAAGACCATATCTCCGGCTACTCCCGGATTACTGGGAGAGTCGCTACAAGCTGACTTTCCCGAAGTGAAATATTCTGCAACTACCACTTGGATCCGTCCAGCATTACTTTCGTACGAAAACACTTTTGTACGTGAGAAAGGCTACCACGCCGGAAAAGACTTCTTTAATATTTTCTCCTATCCCCTGCTGATTGGAGACCGCAATACCGTGCTTAAGGATAGGACATCAATATGTATTTCCAGAAAACTAGCTACTATCTTCTACGGGAGTGTGGAGAACGCCATCGGGCAGACACTGCAATACGGAGAAGAACAGCAGTTTACTGTCAGAGGCGTTTTCGAAAACATCAGTAAGAACTCAACTTATGTTTTTGATTATGTGTTACCTCTTCAAGACTTCCTCGATCAGGCGAGCTGGGCAAATGATTGGGCAAATACCGGACCTCCTACTTACGTAGTCCTTCAGGAAGGTACGGACCCACAAGCAACTTCAAATAAAATTACCGATTATCTCAAAACTAAAGTTGCAGAAAGCAAAACAAATCTGTTCCTTAAAAAATACTCCGATCAATATCTCTATGGACGGTATACTAACGGAGTACCGGACGGTGGACGTATCGACTATGTGAGGTTATTTTCAGTGATTGGAATATTTATCATTGTTATAGCCTGTATCAATTTTATGAATCTTTCCACAGCGCAAGCCTCCCGAAGAGCACTAGAGGTAGGCATCCGCAAAGCGATTGGGGCCGGACGTGGAGGTTTGATCAGCCAATATATTGGAGAGGCCGTACTCACCGCGTTTATATCCATGCTCTTATGCTTTGTATTTGTCTTCGTACTTCTTGTTCCATTCAATGAAATCACTGGTAAAAGCATTATACTATCATTTACCCCTGAGCTAATTACTGTATCAATTCTTACCGTAATGATCACAGGTATTTTGGCAGGAAGTTATCCGGCATTTTACCTTTCTCATTTTTTACCTATACAGGTATTAAAAAATAGAATTAGCAGCTCAGTAGGTGAAATTTGGGCAAGAAAGGGATTGGTAATTTTCCAATTTGCACTCACAGTTGTGCTTATAGTGGGAGTAGTAGTCATTCATCGCCAAACACAATACCTCAATAACAAGCATCTGGGCTATGAGCGTGATAATGTCGTATTTTTCCAACAGGACGGAG
>JBCDHD010000035.1:0-1569 GCA_038750505.1 Bacteroidota bacterium
ATCCAGTTTTTTGAAGGCAATTTCTTTATTTTTTAATTGTGAACGCTTGCCGTCTGCCGCAATGAGAAGATCACCATTTTTGGTGAGTTTGGATGCGTTGGTGGCGATAACCAACTCTTTTTGAATTGGAGTGAGCTTTTCCGAAGCTTGCACGTTCCAGCGTAGCTGTACCTTGGTTTCTACTTTGTTCACGTGCTGTCCTCCGGGGCCGCCACTGCGGGCCGTAGTGATAATTACTTCTTCCTTTATTTCACTGACTTTTATGCGTTTCACACCTTTAGAACATTCATTGGGGTAACGTGTTTTTGGATTGAAATGAAAAACAAGCATTTCAATTAGATCATGTTAGAACAATTTTTTTCCTGTCCGTATTGCGCAGCAGAAATTTCGATGCTACTCGACCCTTCTGTGTATTCGCAACGGTACATTGAAGACTGTGAGGTATGCTGCAACCCCATAGATATCCATTACTCGGTAGAGGAAGGTACGGTAATGGAATTCAATGCCCTGTCTATCGAGCAGTAGCTACCGACTTTCTGGCAATAGCGTGTATTCAGGGAAATTGCCATACAATCGGTCTCCGTTCCTCGAGTTGGTAACCGCTTCAACCAGATATTTCCCACCTACAAAACAACCTTTCCAGGATTCTCCCAACCCTCCAAATGTGGCCTCTCTATCACCTCTGGACTTGACCGCATTAATACCCACTTTATATCCTCTTAATTGCATGGAGATCTCATCCGCTTCTACGGGATTATCACACGCTATGGAAGAAACTAAAGCCCCGTTGGATACATTCATTTCCGTAATGAGTTCATCTTTGCTGTCCACCAAAATGATACTATCCAGCGGACCGAAAGGTTCATTGTGATACAGCGTGGCGTTCTTGGGTAGATTGAGTAAAGAAGCGGGAGCTAAATACGCGGAGGTATCCTGATGAGGGAGAAAGTTTTCATCTTTTAGCTCTCCCTGGTAGATAGAAACTGCACCCTTGCCTAAAGCATCGTTGAACATTACGTTAATGTCACTGACCTTTCTTGAGTTGATCAAAGGGCCAAAATCATAGTTGGGTGGCTCTTTGACTCCATTATCGACCAAAAGGGGATTGCCGAAGCTTAATGATTTCAAAACCGGAAGATACATATCCAGAAATTTAGGGAATAAGGTTCTTTGCACTACGAACCGGACGTAGGCGGTACAACGCTGTTTCCCATATTTAAAGCCCGATTTGATTTGCTTGGCCAGACCCTCCCAGTCGGAAAAATCCCACACCCCATAAGTGTTGATGCCCTCCATCTCCAGCATATACCGCTTATTTTTATTGTATAAGGAGTTGGCGATCATTCTACCGTTACTCTTGCCACCCACGTAAGACAGGCAGTCCACGGCATCATGGGTTACCAATGCTTCGCTTAAGACACCGCCTGACCCGCTGATCAGAGATACCGGCAAGCCTATTCTTTTGGCGATAGCAAAGCAAACCGTAAGCGACCATAACCCTCCGTCGGAAGGTGTTTTAGCAATGACCGTGTTTCCACTAAGTACCTGCACCAAACACGCGTGGACTAA